>CP155565.1 GCA_039696685.1 Vibrio sp. CDRSL-10 TSBA
ATGGCAACCATGAAAGATATTGCGCGACTGGCCGGTGTTTCGACATCGACCGTCAGCCATGTCATCAATAAAACCCGCTTTGTCAGCGATGAGATTGCCGAGCGGGTTAACCGGGCAGCCCAAGAGCTCAATTATGCGCCGTCGGCGCTTGCCCGCAGCCTGAAAATGAACCGTACCAAAACTATAGGCATGCTGGTGACGACCTCGACCAACCCGTTTTTTGGCGAGGTGGTAAAAGGGGTGGAGCGCAGTTGTTATCATCAGGGATATAACCTGATTTTGTGTAATACCGAAGGTGATCCGGAGCGGATGCATGCCTCGATTAACACCTTGCTGCAAAAGCGGGTAGATGGCGTCATCCTGATGTGTCCGACCCTGATCGGGCAGCGTATCGACATGTTCGAACGTTACCCTGATATTCCGGTTGTGGTGATGGACTGGGGGCCAATGCTGTTTGCTGCGGATAAAATTCAGGACAACTCGTTTCAGGGCGGCTATATGGCGACCCGGCATTTGGTTGAGTGCGGCCACAAACAGATCGGTTGTATCACCGGGCCGCTGATTGGCCAGCAGGCGCAGCAGCGTTATGAAGGCTACAAACGTGCCGTGCTCGAAGCGGGGCTGATTATCAATCCGGACTGGATCGTAGAGTCTGACTTTGAGTGTGAAGGCGGCTATGCTGCGTTTAACACCATGCAGAAACGCGGACCGTTACCGAGTGCGATCTTCGTCTCGAACGACATGATGGCAATGGGTGTCATTAACGCCGCCAGCGAACATGGCGTGATGATACCGCAGGATGTCTCTCTGATTGGTTACGATGACATCCACATCGCAAAATTTATGACACCGCCTTTGACCACTATCCATCAGCCTAAGTACCGCTTAGGCAAAGCCGCGGTTGAAACCTTACTCGATAAACTCGCGCACCAGGATCGCACTCCTCAGGCCGTGCAGCTTGAGCCGGAGCTGGTGGTGCGCAGCAGTATTAAACAGTTAAACAGTTAAACAGTTAAAGCTTTAACGCCTGACTAAGCTCACTCAGAATGCGTCGGGTCAGCGGGTGAGACTGCGGTGCGGACAGGGCGCAGATATCGGCACTAATCGGCTCCTGGAGCGGCACAAACCGCACATGAGGCCAGCTCAGGTTGGCATAACTGGCGGGTACAATGGACAGCAAACCGCGAGTGGAAATCACGGCCAGCAGAGTATTAGGCTCAACCACTTGCTGCAATATCTTCAGATCAAACCCGGCACTCAGGCAGTGCTGGCGAATCCATTGGGTAGAGGCAGAGTTTCTCTTGTTTCAGCATGACAAATTCTTGCTGGCGCAGCTGCCTGAGGGTGAGAGTAGGTTGGTTAGCCAGCGAGTGACTGGCCGGGATGGAGACCACCATCTTTTCATCGTACAGGGTATCGCTATTGAGCGGGGCGGTATTAATACTGTCGGCATAGCGTACCAGGCCGATATCGAGCTGATGCTGGTGCAGCGCCTGCTTTTGCTTTTCCGGCGGCATCTCCAGTAGGTTAATCGTCACTTGCGGGTTGGCCTGTTGCAACTGGTGCAGTGCATCGCCGAAGCCAGCCCAGAAAATCGAGCTCATCAGGCCGATGTTAACGGTCTGCTTTTCCTGGCGGTTGGACTGCATTACCCGGCTGAGTGAACTTTCCAGCACATCAAAAATTCGTTCACACTCCTGCTGCAGTTGCTGGCCCGCCCGGGTCAGGGCCACATTGCGCGTGTCACGCTCAAATAACGTCACATCCAGGATGTTTTCCAGCTCTTTGATCTGTGCGCTGAGCGGAGATTTGGTGATATTGAGTTGTTGTGCCGCCTGACTGAACTGCTGGCACTGCGCGACCTGGTAGAAGTAACGTAACATTTTCAATGTGATACGGGGATCGAGTTCGGTCATAAGGCATCTAATTGTGCTGGTAAAGAGCATAATTGTGCCAAATTTTGAGATTTTGTCAGTACGGTTATTGGGATAAAGTGAACCAAACAACACAATGAGGTGATGATCATGTCCTGTGATCCGGTAAACCAAGCACTGGAAACCATATACGCGCACAAAGCAGACTTTAAACCACAAGCCGCCTTTATTCTCGGCTCAGGCCTGGGCGTGATCGCCGATGAGCTGGAAGATAAAGTGGTGATTCCTTACGAGCAACTGCCGGGCTTTCCGGTCAGTACCGTAGAAGGCCATTCCGGTGAACTGGTGATGGGGACGCTGTTTGGTATTGAAGTGGTGTGCATGAAAGGGCGTGGCCACTATTACGAACATCAGAGCATGAAAGTGATGACCAATCCGGTTCGCACCTTCAAGCGCTTGGGCTGTGAGTTTATGCTGGTGACTAACGCGGCGGGTTCACTGCGTCCGGAGCGTATTGATGTGGGTTCGCTGGTGGTGTTTAACGATCACATTAACACCATGCCGGAATCACCCATGACCGGACCCAATGATGACGCTTACGGCCCGAGATTCTTCAGCCTGGCGAATGCCTACGATAAGACGCTGCGTGAAGAAGCTCTGAAAGTAGCCCGGGATCAGAACATCCACCTCAATGAAGGCGTGTTTGTCTCTTACACCGGCCCGAACTTTGAAACTGCGGCCGAGATCCGCATGATGCAAATAATCGGCGGTGATGTGGTTGGTATGTCTGTGGTGCCGGAAGTGATTTCTGCCGCCCATTGCGGCCTGCCGGTACTGGCGGTGTGTGCGATTACCAACATGGCAGAGGGCCTGGGTGATGTTGAGCTGTCACATGAACAGACACTGCGCTGCGCCAAACTGGCGGAGAAAGATTTTATCCAGTTGATTAAATCCTTTATCCGCAACCATTTTGCTGTGGCCTGAGTTTATAACCGGTCAAGCGATGAAAAAGGGACGCGTATGCGTCCCTTTCTCTATCTATATCCCTTTCTCTATCTATGTGGTGCCCCTTTGGGGAAGAGGTTGCATAAACGCACAGCTACATGGAGTTGTGGTGTAAAAACGAGACCGCTTTGTCAGGAAAATCGGTGAATACCCCATCCACTTTGACCTGATTGATAAACACATCAAGCATGTCATTAAAGTCGGTCGCGTAAGGCGCAATGCGGCCCGGATCTGCGCGGAAAGTGTAAGGATGCACCACCAGGCCCGCTTGTTTGGCGTATTTCATCAGTGGTTTAATCATCAGATGATCACGGGTTGATTTCTCATCAACCAGCATAGGTTTCCAGGGGCCGATGCCATCGGCATACTGCGCGACTTTCTCCATTCCGTCTGCGGCAAACATCCAGTTATAGTCGTACGGCTTGGCTTGCCCGTTTCTGATAAACCATGGTTTCGTTCCAGTCGGTATAGGCCATGAGCTGAACCAGGTTGAGATCCATGTTCATTTGCGGCAGTAATTCATCATTGATGCGTTTCAGCTCGTTGGCATCAAAGCATTGCAGATAGATTTTGTCGTCCTTACTGTCATAGCCGTATTGCTTAAGCGTCGTTAACACCGCTTTAGAAATATCTTTGCCCTCGTGGCGATGAAACCAGGGCGCTTTGATTTCAGGGTAAATACCAATGTCATACCCCAGGCTCTTGTTAAGGCCCTGAATCAGCTCAATCTCTTCGGCCAGCGTCGGCACACGGAAATCAGACTGCCACATCGGAAAGCGCTGCGGGAATCCGGCGATTTTATTGCCGTCCTCATCCAGCTTGAACCCTTCAGTAACACGCAGGCTTTTGATTTCGGCGAGGGTAAAGTCGATGGCGTAATAGCGCCCATCGCTGCGGGCGCGGTCTGGGAAGCGTTCGGCAACATCGGTGACCCGGTCAAGATAGTGATCGTGCAGTACGACAAGTTGATCGTCTTTGGTCATGACGACATCTTGTTCGATGTAATCCGGCTTCATCGCGTAAGCCATCGCTTTGGCCGCTAAGGTATGCTCCGGCAGGTATCCGGATGCGCCGCGGTGGGCAATGACCAGAGGGTTGGCAAACGCAGCGCTGCTGCAAGCCAAGGCAAGCAGAGACAAACTGATGGTTTTAAACATAAATAAATTCCTGTAACTCAATCAATGTCACGTGACCGGTTGTTGAATAACGGGTCCGTTGAGGAGAGTACTCCAACATAAGCAGGTTGAAAGATAATGACACTCCGCTGAGGATGCGCAGAGTGTCACATCAATTCGTGTTGCCGGATTAACCCGTTACGTGCTCAGCCTGCCGGGCCTGTTTGGCTTTATGATGCGCATGCTCGCCAACCAGCGCATAAATTAAGCATACGATAGCTGCGATACACGAGCCGACCAGAATGGTGAATCCGCCGTCCCAGCCGAAATGATCCACGGTATAACCAAGGATCGCATTGGCTGCCACTGCGCCGCCGAGATAACCAAACAAACCCGTCAGGCCAGCGGCAGTGCCGGCTGCTTTCTTTGGTGCCAGTTCCAGTGCATACAGACCGATGAGCATCACCGGACCATAAATTAAGAAGCCAATGGCGATCAGGGCTGCCATGTCCACCGCCGGATGGCCGGCCGGGTTAAACCAGTACACCAGCACGGCTGCCAGGACCAGGATCATAAACAGAATACCCGCTGGTGCGCGGCGACCTTTAAACACCTTATCGGAAATCCAGCCACACAGCAGGGTGCCGGGAATGCCGGCCCACTCATATAAGAAATAGGCCCAGGAAGATTTATCCACCGAGAAATCTTTTGCTTCTTTGAGGTATACCGGTGCCCAGTCCAGAAACGCCATAACGAATCAGGTAAACAAAGGCGTTGGCAATCGCGATAGACCACAGCAACTTATTGGCAAACACGTACTTAAAGAAGATCTCTTTGGCGCTCATCTCCTTTTCGTGTGACGTATCGTAATCGTCCGGATAATCATTTTTATATTCTTCAATCGGCGGTAAGCCGCACGATTGCGGAGTATCGCGCAGGGTGAACCAGATAAAGACCGCGACCAGAGTGGCAAAGAAAGCGGGAACATAAAAAGCAGTGCGCCAGTCGTCATTAAACAGCCACAGGCCGAGCAGGAAAATAGGGCCGATTAAGCCGCCACCGACGTTATGGGCAACGTTCCAGACGGATACGGTCTCTCCGCGCTCTTTGCGTGACCACCAGTGCACCATGGTGCGTCCGCAGGCCGGCCATCCCATACCCTGGAACCAGCCATTAAGAAACAGCAGAACAAACATGGCGCTGATACTGCCGGTTGCCCAAGGCATGAAACCGAAGCAGAACATCACTAACGCTGAACAGAGTAGCCCGGCACTGAGAAAGTAGCGGGGGTTGGACCGGTCAGACACACTGCCCATTAAAAATTTAGACAACCCATAAGCGATGGAGACCGCGGCGAGTGCGACACCGAGGTCGCCACGGCTGAAGCCCTGCTCAATCAGATACGGCATGGCCAGGCTGAAGTTTTTACGCACCAGGTAGTAGCCGGCATAACCGACGAAAATACCAATAAAAAGTTGCCAGCGTAAGCGTGTATACGTGCTGTTGATTTTGCTGTCAGGCAGCCGCTCGATATGAGCATCGGGTTTGAATAATCCAAACATTGTGACCTCGTTCATGCGATGGTAATGGTAAAAGTTCGAACGCTAAAAATGTTTCGTTCGAAAGAGGTCGGATTGTTGTTCGAATATTGTTACATTTCTGTGATAAAGGTTTGATATGAATTTATTTGGACATAAAAACAAATAGGAGAGTTACAAAGTTGTTGAATAGCTTCCAACTTTCTCTGTTAGCTGTGGTGATTTATCCGCCATGTTCGTTTCCGAAGGTTTTTGTGGCTGCTTCGCTAAGGGTATGAGTTTTCACCACGGTTACAAGTTTTCACCAAGGGTATGAGTTTTCGTCAAAGGCATAAGATCAGGCCGGACACAGGTTTGTTTTCGCATAAATAAAAAACAGAGGGTAAAGTTCCCCTTTACCCTCTGCTCGCAGACGTTTCTGACAACGGTGAGATTAGCTCTGACCTTCACGCACCGTGTATTGGTAGTCGACATCAACCAGTGCACGGTATTGAACATGGCCATCTTTGGGCGCAAATGGTTCCACTTTGACTTCTGCATCGGTCACTTTCAAACTTTCTGTTGCAATCTGGGCGTCAAAGATATTCAGTTCCTGCGCCAGTTCGTCGCCCGGCAGCTGATTGAGGTGATCGACCATTTGAAAGCCAGCGTCATACGCCAACTGTTGCGACTGATACGCACCAGTGGCGATGGTGGTTTCTTTCTCTGCCGTACTTATCGCTGCGAAAGCGCCAGCGCTCAGGGACATAGTAGTTAAGATCACAAGTGCTTTCTTCATAACTTTTCTCCTCATCTCAGTGCGACGTGCACCATGACATACTAGCCAGGACCATATGCGCTTTTGTTAATATCAGGTCAGCTTAAGTCAGGTTTATGATAGTGTTTTGTGAGTAAATTTTATACACATGCGATTGCGCATGGATTTGCTGACAGTGTGAATTTACTGACCAAATCCTTGAGCTTTTCTGCTCAGTGACTGACATGGTGAAGCTCGCAAGCCGGGTAAAGTATCCTTGATATTAAAAGCAGGGTAGACTTCAGGTTTGACTAAGCTTACGCGATGATAATGCGTTGATATCGAAGTAAGGCACGTAACTTATGCTGGAAAAAGAAAACCTGATTAAACTGGCCCGAATGCCAATGCCATTTGGCAAATACGCTGGCCGTGCACTCATCGACCTGCCGGAAGAGTACCTGCTGTGGTTCGATAAAAAGGGCTGGCCAAGCGGTGAACTCGGTGATTTGCTCAAACTGTGCCTGGCACTGAAAATTGAAGGACTGGACAGCGTAGTGAAACCGTTGAAGCGAATGTAACCTGCCACAAACTCCCTATTTTTAATGAAAAGACTGATTATGAAATTTGATATCGATGCACTGAAACACCACCAATTGATCGAAGATGGCAAACTAGAAGGATGTTACATTCATCAGCCTGCACAGGGCAGTCAGCAAGATGACCAAGCTGTTCAGGCAGAACGCCAGGCGTTGGAAAAGATGGGGTATAAGGTCATGCAGGTTCAAGCTAAAGGTGGGGTAACGACCTTTGCCGAGGCGATGCAAAAGCTTGCCAAGCAGACGGGTCACCAGCCCAAGGAGTAAGTGAGCAGTCACCACTGCCAGCATCATTGATGTTTGATCAGGAGGGGGATGAAAGAATATCAGGTAAAGGAAGCCCCTGAGCCCATTGCTCTGCTCCCAACCGCTCTGCTGCAAACCTGGCCAGTTTGGCGCATTATCGCTAACACCCCGCTGCCAAATAGCATAAGATACACGGCCTTTACCCAGTACTGAGCCACACATCGTAATGACAGACAAAACACAGCCAACGACATTTGCCGATCTTGGCCTGATTCCAACCTTAGTCGAGCGACTAGCAGCGTTAGAATATAGCCAACCAACCCCTATTCAATCTCGTGCCATCCCTCATGTGCTTGATGGCCGGGATATGGTCGGCGGGGCCAATACAGGATCAGGTAAAACGGCCGCTTTCTCGCTGCCCATTTTGCAGAAAATTCTTCAGCAAGGGGAATCCAATGATCGTCGTGGCAACTTCGTTTCTCATCTGATTCTGGTTCCGACTCGTGAACTGGCCTCGCAGGTGGCTTACAGCGTTAAATCCTACTCATATCATCTGAGAGATAAAATCAAAACGGTTGCCGTATTTGGTGGTGTATCGGTGAACCCGCAAATGCTGGCCCTGCGCGGTGGCTGTGACATCATTGTTGCTACGCCGGGGCGGCTGCTTGATCTGGTATCAAGTAACGCGATTAAGCTCGACCAGGTAAAAACGCTCGTGCTCGATGAAGCCGACCGTATGTTGAGCTTAGGATTTACCGAAGAACTCAATAAGATCCTTGCTTTACTGCCCGAGAAGAAACAGACACTGCTATTCTCTGCAACCTTCCCTGACAAAGTCACCACTTTGGCTCAGCATTTACTGAACGACCCTGTTGAAGTCCAGCTCCAGAGCGCAGAAGCCAGCACTTTGGTGCAGCGCGTGTTTAGTGTCAATAAAGGTGAGAAGACGGCGGTACTGGCACACCTCATCAAACAGCATCAATGGCGACAGACTTTAATCTTTGTGAACGCTAAGAATGCCTGTAACCACTTAGCGCAAAAACTGTCAAAACGCGGCATCACAGCGGAAGTTTTCCACGGTGACAAAGGGCAGGGCGCTCGTACCCGTGTGCTTGAGGGCTTTAAGTCGGGTGAAATTCAAGTCCTGATCGCTACCGATATCGCCGCGCGCGGTCTTGATATTGAAAAACTGCCCGTGGTGATTAACTTTGATCTTCCGCGTAGTCCTGCCGACTATATGCACCGAATCGGGCGCAGTGGCCGTGCGGGTGAAGTGGGCCTCGGTCTGTCTCTGATCGATTACGATGACTACCACCACTTTAAAGTGATAGAAAAGAAAAATAAGTTCCAGCTTGAACGCGAGCAGGTTAAGGGCTTTGAAGTCGAAGACGATCAAAGTGAAGCCTACTTTGCACCCATGAAACCACGGGCAAAGCCAGCCGGTACAGGTAAAAACAAGAAAACGCGTAATCAGTAGCAGATGTAAACTACAACTTGGTAGAATTTCGGACGTTGTTTGGCGGCGGTGAACCCGTTAGGTGAGTCGCTGTCGTTGGCCCGTTGAAACAGCAATAAAGCCCTGCTGGATCTGTCAGCAGGGCTTTATTGCTTTGCAAGCAAGCGGGACTAGCGACGTGGCGAACGTCCGCGAGCTGAGCGTTTCTTAAATGTAGATGCGGCTTTCGCTTGTGAGTTGAGAATGGATTCAACGGTGAGCGGCATCGGCTCTTTAGGTTCAAGACCATGAGGGAACGTACGTGCTCTCGGTGGTAAATTGTATTCTTCTTCGCTCGCGCGTGGCATGCGCTTAAAGCGATACAGGTAAAAGTTTTCTAACTTTTCTCGCGCCCAATCGGTTTTCTTTAAATACTTCACGCTACTTGCAATGGAAGGCTTGGTATTGAAGCAGTTAAAGCGCATGGCTGTATCGAGAATCTCCCAGCCATAAAAATCTACCAACTCTTGCAACATCGTCTCTAGCTTTAACCCGTGCAGCGGGTTGTTTTGTTGTAGTTCGATTCTCTCTTCGTCAGTCATCATTTCAGGGGCCTTGCTCATCAAAGGGCGGAGTTTAGCAAAGTATAGAGTACAGAGATATCGATAGTTAGGCCGCATCAGCATTGCACGCCTGATTGCTCAGCCTGGGTACTCGGCGTAACTTGTTTCTGCCCCTTTCCAAGCTAGCGCATTTATCCGTCAGACTTTACGGATAAGTATTTGACCTACTTTTTCTAATCAGTGTAGTGTCTAGTGTACCGGGGTCTTATCAGATAAAGACGTAAACTTTAGTTTTGACTGATACTATCAATCCAGCTAAACAGCTCATCCAGATTGTAGTCACCGCTATGAGGGCGATCCCAGGCAAGCTTATAATCGACATCGTAATCAGCATTTTCAAGTCGAGTCGCTAAGATAGCTGAAATGGCTAGCGAGGTGTCGCGGTCATTGGTACCGACACGAATTCTCCAGTGTGGCGCAATACCTTGCTGATCTGGTTGAATAAAACTCAGGGGATTCATCATAGAAACAACATCTTCCGGAGCCGTCGCCGAGTTATCTGTTGAGCTATGTTCGGAGGAATAAGCGGTAAAATGCATGGCATTGCTCGATGCATTACCAAATAGTTCATTCTCTCCTGCACTGAGATCTAACGCATCAAAGGCGGGAGGAAGTTTGGCGCGAATAGCGTAAGAGCGATATTTGTCGAAATCGACGTGCGTTACTTTTCCTTTGGTGATTGTTAGCCAGTTGAATGGGCTTAAATCTGTGTTGTTGTCCAAAGCTGACTGAGCCGAGTTTCTGAATGATAGAGATAACATACTGCTTGAAACTGCCATTACCATTATCATCCAGAGTCAATGGGTTACCATTTGAGTCATGCAGCTTCAATCCATTCAGGTAGCCTGGAAATTGCCTGGCCAGAGCGTCCGATAAGGCTTGCTGACCTTTGGTCAGTGTACCCTTGGTTTCTTGTCGTTGGATATGATAATCCAACATAGAAATATCCATTTTTTTATAATCGTTGTAGCCGTTGAACTGCCATTCATAGGCGGCATCGGCATGGTCAAGGTCGGTAATCGGACAGAATGCAGAGACGGCGTAAATCTTATCCGAAGCCGGAGCTGCTCCTAATTTGTCTAAATATCTGTCATAGATGTCTTGGTCGCCACTTGCGCCCAATAATGCAGATAGCGCACCGCCCGCACTGGTACCGTTAGATACGATTTTATTGGCATCCCCGGGGATATATTTATCGTTGTAATGCAGATAACGAACGGCGGCTTTTAAATCAACGATGGCGGCAGGGGCTTTCCCTGTGTACACACTCTGTGAATTTTGGCTGGTTCGTCCACGTGCGCCTGGTGACGCCACCACATAGCCGTGTTGGAGTGCAAGCAACAAAGCATTCGCTGAATGGGAATTCTCATCAGCCTCTGGGATCAGTGGTTTACTCGGCATATAACCACCAACACCGTTAGGTAAGAAGATTGGTGCGGTTTGTATGGTATAACCTGAAATAATTTGGTCTTTGAAGTAGCCTTTTGGAACATAAATATTGAGTGTCTGTAACTCACTATCTACTGGGTTTTTGACGTATGGAATGCCTTCGTAAGCACGAAATTCAACCGTTTGACCATTAACTTCGGTAGAGTTTTCAGTGTAGATATGCTGGTTAAATGTTAAATCACTTTGGGCACTGACAGAGAGAGAAACCGCGATAGCAGATAGTGTAACTAACGTATTTATTTTCATATAAATTCTTCTGTTTAAAGCAGGAGTAGTGTGAGTATGTGTTGGCTATACAGCTTAAAGAATAGTGTAGCTCTAAGGTCAGTTTTGCTGACCACTTTTGTCAGAGAAAGTTACAAGTTCAGGCAGAGCCAATGACACACCGGCTCTGCCTGAATGAGTTTTTTAAGATTGGTACAATTTGATAACTGCAGTCATGTTCTCATCACCAATCCCATCTTCTATCCCTTTTCTGAATACATCACGCACAGCTTCAATGACAGGCGTTGTGTGTCCGGTTGTTTCCAGAGTGTAAGAGAAATCTTTTTCTATCAGCTCAACGGGGAACATTGGAGCAAACATCTGGTTAAGCATCATTGTCGATATAGCGTTTGCCGAAGCACTCCACGGAGCGGTTGAAGATAGTGCTGAAATGATCTTTTCAACGTCCGCACCTTGTTGACGTTGTAAGGTTGAAATCAGCTCAGCTAACGTGGCGACTTGCATCCCCAAAAGCGTATTAGTACAAAGTTTTGCTAATGCACCATTGCCCACTTCGCCAGTGTAGTTAATGACAGAGCCCATGGTTTCCAGTAACGCTTTACTGTTTTCATAAGCTTCTTGCGTGCCGCCAACAAGATAGATCAATTGTCCGGATTCCGCTTGTGGTCTGGTGCCGGAAACTGGCGCTTCAATAAAGGGAATATTTCGCTCGGAAGCATGCTGATTGAGCTCTTTTACCCAGTTAACCGAGAGTGTTGAGCTGTCTATAGCGATTGCGCCTTTTTTCATGCTACTAAAAGCGCCGGTATCAGGATCCAGCCAAACTTCCTTGGATGCGTGGTCGTCACGAACCATTGCGATAACAAAGTCCGCATCCTGAGCGGCTTCACGTGGTGTTTGTGCAAACTTGGCACCGTTAATAACGAGTTCTTCCGCTTTGGAAGTGGTTCTGTTCCAAACAGTAACCTGATGGCCAGCTTTGAGAATGTTAGCGGCCATGCGAACGCCCATTGCACCTAAACCCAGAAAAGCAACGTTTTTCATATTTCAAATCTTGTCATGTTGGTAGAAGAGCGAGCAGTACTTATCGGGTTAAATCATGACCGATCGAATGTTATCACTCTAATCGTATTTTGTTATTGTCGTCATCAGTGAATCCAATATCTGGAGCCATTCAAATCTCATTACACGTCTTAACAATTGCATCTCGAATCCATCGATGTGCATCGCTGTCATGTGTTCTTTCATGCCACGCCATGATTTTGGTAAATCCGGGCACTTCAAACGGAAGATTTACTGTCGTGAGTCCCTGTACGTTCTTGATGAGACGTTTTGGTACGACGGCACACAGGTCGCTGGTTTTTAAAATGTCGACCAGTGATAAGAAGCTCGGGACGGATAGCACGACACGACGCTGTTTGCCCAGTGAGCGCAATACTTGATCTGTCATTCCCTCAAATGCACCGCCAACATAAGAGACAATCGCATGATCGATACTACAAAATTGCTCAAGTGTTAAAGTGTTATCTTCAAGCAGCGGGTGCCTGTCTCTGAGAAACGCAAACATAGGTCTCCTCAAATAAGGTTTTGGCTCGTAAATCCACAGGAGACGCTTCGGGCGTCGTTAATGCGAGGTCAATGATCCCGCGTTCCATCTGTTCGAAAAGTTCATGCTCATTAATCCAGCGAACCGAGACTTTGATGTTGGGTGCCTGGTCTCTTAATTTAAGCAAAAACGGCTCAACAATGGCACTCAGAGAATAATCCGTGGCCGCGATAGAGAGGGTGAGTTCAGCTGTCTGCGGCTCAAATAGGGTAGGTTCTAAAACCGCATCCAGTTCTCTAAGTAGTTTTTTTATTGGTCCCGATAGCTCTTGTGCACGAATGGTTGGCACAATGCCATGTTGACTGCGAATAAATAACTGATCGTCCAGGCTGTGTCGCAGGCGTGTCATCATGCCACTGACCGCCGGCTGGCTGACCGAGAGTTTTTCAGCCGCTCTGGAGACGTTTTTCTCATCCATCAGAGTGTCAAAGACGCGAAGAAGATTCAGATCAAGGTTTTTAATATTTGCCATAATCAGAGCTTATTGTTTTGTAACGTTATTTTTAAT
Organism: Vibrio sp. CDRSL-10 TSBA; assembly: GCA_039696685.1. Lineage (NCBI taxonomy): Bacteria > Pseudomonadati > Pseudomonadota > Gammaproteobacteria > Vibrionales > Vibrionaceae > Vibrio > Vibrio sp. CDRSL-10 TSBA. The sequence goes on from CP155565.1 coordinate 12,957, forward strand.
ATAGAGCAAAAAAGCCGCTCTCAAGGACCTTGAGAGCGGCTTTCTGAATTTAGTGGAGCAAAGTCATTGTTATTTTGCTTTACGGGCTGCTTCAACCAGACCGTCTAACCATTCCTGATGACCATTAATCATTGGGTTTGGTTTAGTTGCCGCTAATTCTTTAGCAGGGTTACCATTTTGGGTTTCCTGAGTCAGGATGCGAACTCGATTGCCAGAAAGATCTTCAATTAACCAGGCATGGTGTACATCTAAACGAGTGTCACCTTCGCCTGACCAGCCATGCCATGCAACACGTGCAGGTTGACCTTCTACCGGTGCAACATGTTCAACACATTGCGACTCAACCGGGAAACCGAAAGTTTCGAAATAGAATCGAACATTATTTTCTAGCTCAGGGCCTTTTTCGTCATAAAAACGAGGATTAGCAGAGTTAGCATAGTAAGTTGGCCATAATGCAGGCGTGTTAAGTAGAGGCCAGATATCTTTTGTCGAAAGACCAGCGACAATCACTTCATTTGAACAGTAGTTGTCAGTAAAACCGGGTAAAAAGCCTTCAGGCCAGATGATGTCACTCATAATGAATTCCTTATGTTTGAATAGTGAAACATGTTGTTTCGTTGATGGTGATATCATCCGATTTTTGAGCTTATCACTCCAATCACAAAAAAGGATATGGGGTATAACGCTCACTTATATCTAAATCTTTGCGACGTATTTTCCCCGGGAATGCCCTTGCCTGATTTGGTTAAGAATTTCCGGGATATCGCTTAAGGTAATTGTGTTGGTTTGCGGAGAAGCAATGATGTTCTGCTCAAGAAGGGTATTCATGGCAATACCTGCTTGAGTGATCGATTTCATGCCCATTTTGCCATTAACGTGACCGGCTCCCAGACTTAACTGATGCATAGTTAACCCGCGATCAAATGCATTTTGATGTTGTGTAGAATCAATGGTGCTTACCAATTCCACCAATTGCCCGTCAAAGCCAAGTATTGAGGAAGTCAGTGCCTGTGCCGGACCTCCGATACAATCCAGTGCACATTCAACCGCCTGATTTTCGACGATGGCGTTCACCTTGGTGAGAAGTCGCAGATCCCTATAATCGAGGCAGTGCGTTGCACCTAATGATGTAGCGTAATCAAAGTTATGTTCGGAGCAGACAGCAATGATGGTATCAAGCTGAAAATAGCGGCTGAGTTGGAGTGCATAGCTTCCTACGCCGCCGCTTCAATATCGGATAGGTCAGGATGTTTCGTTAATGTACGAGAGTCATGAACGGAAAATGAAGCAAAACCACCCTGACGGCGGCGCATATTGCCGTGATAGAGAACACGATCACCGATATTCCAATCGCTGACCTGGCTACCTTTAGCAACAATCACACCAGAGACATCAAGCCCGCCAACCATGTCACGATTACCAGCTTCAGTGATTCCAAACCAGTAATTAATTTTCGCATCAACCGGATTAAGACCAACCGCATGGACTTCGACGATAACGTCGAAGGGTGTTTCTAACTCTGACTCTGCGATATTCGTGACCGCAAAGCGGTCCGATTCCGGGTGATAGGTGACAGCTTTCATTTTCCGTTCCTTTAACATTGGGTGGGCTTAGTTATACGCACCGCTCGAATAAGTTAATTCGTAGCTATGGCTGTAAATCTCTAAGATATTACCGAAAGGGTCTTCCATGTAGACCATACGGTATGGTTTCTCACCCGGGTAGTAAAAACGAGGTGCTTTCATACGTTTTTTACCGCCGGCGGCAACAATTTTTTCAGCCAGCTCTTCTACGTTTGGATCTTGCACGCAGAAGTGGAAAACGCCGGTTTTCCAGTATTCGAAGTTGTTTTCCGGATTTTTCGCATTTTCAAATTGGAATATCTCAACCCCAATTCGATCACCAGTTGAGAGGTGAGCAATCTTAAAACTTGACCAACCCTGACCAAAAACATCGGTGCACATTTCACCGATAGGACTGTCGTCTTCTACAATAGTTGTTGGTTCCATGATCAGGTACCAACCAAGCACTTCGGTATAAAACTTCACGGCCTTTTTCAGATCCGGTACTGAGATACCGATATGGGAGAAGGTTCTTGGGTATGTGTTTGTGGCTGACATTAAGCAGTTCCTTATTGAATTCAAGTCATGTTATGCCATTTTAGAATTTGCCTTATGAAATAAAAAATTATTAAATATTCTCATTATGATAAATTAAGGTTATTAAAGTGCTGAATCCTATCTGGCTTAATACTTTTAAAACTCTGGTTGAAATGGGACATTTCACCCGTACTGCCGAAGTGCTCAATATGACCCAGCCTGGTGTTAGTCAGCATATAAATAAATTGGAATCTGCGTGTGGGTATCAGTTAATACGACGATTCAACAAACAGTTTGAGTTAACAGTTTATGGCGACAAAGTGTATCAATATGCTCTCAAACGAATGGAAGACGAAGCCGAGTTATTACAAGACTTAGGAAGAGATGAACCTTTTAGTGGTCGTTGCACCATTGGTTGTTCAGGGACTTTTGCCTGGTTGATATACCCGGAATTGCTTTCATTGCAATCTGAATATCCCAATCTTTCAATTGAACTTGAAGCTACACCCAATCATCGAGTGTTTGAGCAAATACAAAACGGAACACTTGATATTGGTTTAGTGACTAAAAAGCCTAATCCCAAGTATTTCGATAGCAAGGTAGTTGGTACCGAGTCTTTGGTTTTCGTTGTTCCTAAATTTGTAAATACCGCATTACCACTTGATGAAGTGCTGTCGGAAACTTGGCGTTATACGCCATCCGGATCTATCGCATTATTTTCAAACTTATGTTGAGAAGTCTGATTTATCACTACTATCAAAGTTGGACCTCGATGGTATCTCAACGCAAAGTTACATTAATCAAATTCACCAAATTTTGGTGCCAATTTCAAAAGGAATCGGTTTTACGGTGGTGCCGAAATGTTGTGTCAGTTTATTTCCCGAACGGGATGAATTGCAGGTATTGGACATTGAAAAAAATGTCAAAGAGCCAGTCTATCTGGTTAGTAAACGTCATTCCCAACTTGCGCGGCGCTATGATCAAGTAGTCAAAGTCATTGAAGATACGTTAAAACAATGCGAATGAAGCGTGTATGAAAGGTTGGAATGTTAGTATCGTTTAAGAAGAGATGATTATTTTAGGAGTATTTAACTGACGTGAATAATGACATCCGAAATTTAGATTTAAATCTGCTCAAAGCATTCGATGCATTGATGGATGAAGGCAGTGTCACTCGAGCCGCTCAACGTTTAGTACTGACGCAACCAGCAGTGAGTGCGATGCTGACACGTTTGAGAGATTATTTCGACGATCCGCTTTTTGTTCGTTTCTCAGCGTGGAATGGTTCCGACAGAGCGAGCGCTAACCTTGGCTGGGCCAATAAAACAGGTTCTGGCTGATATCAACCTACTGTTACAGCCGATACATTTTGAACCTCAAACCGCCCAAATGACTTATACGATAGCGGCTACAGATTATGCTCTGAAGGCTGTCATTGTTCCATTAATGGCTGAGCTTAAAAAGCAAGCGCCAGGAGTCAGAGTGGCAGTCATTGCTGTGAATCAAGACAGCCTTTTAAGGCAGATGGAACAAGGCGAAGTGGATTTGGCATTAGTGACGCCAGAGACTACGCCCGAAGAGTTACACGGTCGTGCGTTATACGAAGAGCAATATGTATGCATGATGCGAGCTGATCATCCTACGGCTGTTTCTGGTCACATAACATTGGAGCAATTTTGCTCTTTAGAACATATTCTGGTGTCCAGCAAAGGTGGTTTTTGGGGGCCGACAGATGATGCACTTGCTACAATGAAGCTCAACCGCCATATCGGACTATCAGTAAATAGCTTTTTGGTACTGCCTGAAATTTTAAGAATTACCGATATGATTGCCGTGGTACCAAGGCGTTTAGCTTGCCGTCACGATAATCTGGTTATCATGGATACGCCGTTAGAAGTCCTTGGTTTTACTAAAAGTATGGCGTGGCATGAACGTTCACATCGGGATCCTGCTCACCGCTGGATTCGGTCGCTCTGCCTGGAAGTCAGCCAGTTACCTCATTTCTGATATAAATTTCATTTATATTCATAATAAATGAATCGATATTTCATCAATAACATCCGTTTTATAACATAGCACTGGTATTTATAGCAGTGCTGTTATTTTTGACCAAATAACAGCAGCTACAGTCAGCCATTAATCAATAGATGGACAAAATCACAGCTAACGTTTGGGAGCTACATTAGAAAGTAATCTTAGGTGTTGAGTCTCGAAGTTAATTCATTGGGCAGGGTGATATGATTCTGATTTTCTATTCAAATAAAGCTAGAGATCATACCTTTCCTATTGATCATGAAGATATTAACGCAGACTCTGAAAACATTCCTTACATCCCGCCCTACTTGCAGTTACAATAAAACAAATTATATATAACTTATTGATAATAATGCTTTAAGTTAGGCGATTGTCCTATATGAAGGAGCTTAAAGAGCCTTGAAAACAACAGATATAAAGATTTCTGATAAATCATTCGAAGATGGGAGCGAAAAAGTATCCCCCAAAGCATTACGTCCGATTTTTGCCGGGTTGATGTTAGCAATGTCTCTTGGGTCTCTCGATCAGAGTATCGTTAATACGGCTCTACCGGCTATGGCCAGCGATCTGGGAGGGTTGGCTCATCTATCTTGGGTGGTGACTGCGTTTATGCTCAGTTCAACGGTCGCGACACCGATCTTCGGTAAACTTAGTGATATGTATGGTCGCAGAGGACTACTTCTATTGGCTATCACCTTGTTTATGATGATGTCGATTTTGTGTGGTGTTGCTCAGTCGATGACGCAACTAATTATTTTCCGGTTGGTTCAGGGTATCGGTGCCGGAGGCGTCATGACCCTGTGTCAGACGACGATCAGTGATGTAGTCACACCGAAGGAAACGCATACGTTACCAAGGCTTATTCACTGGTACTTTTGCGATGTCTGCTGTTGCAGGCCCTATTCTCGGTGGAGCGCTGACAACAGCACTGTCGTGGCGGTGGATTTTCTACATAAATGTACCTATCGCTCTAATTGCTATATTTATTCTGTGGAACTCATTACCTACGCTAAAAGCACGTAAGAAGCATGTTATTGATGTTTGCGGAGCAGTTACGATGGCGTGTGGAGCCACAAGTATTCTGTTGTTGTTCAGCCTTGGTGGGACACTCTTTCCCTGGCAGTCTTTTACTGCGGGAGTGATTGCAACAATTGCATTGATTTCTATTGTCTTATTCATCCATGTCGAGAGTAGAGCCGTAGAGCCGATCGTGACATTAAGTTTGTTCCGGATACGCAATTTTACGATTGGTTCTGTCACCACGGGTTGTATGGGATTTGCGATGATGAGTGCGATGGTATTTTTGCCGCTCTACTTCCAACTAGTGCTGGGTCTGAGTGCTGCACAGTCCGGATCAATGTTGCTGGCACAGATTATCGCTATGCTTTTAACCTCAGTTTTTGGTGGCCAAATTTCGTCAAAGCTGAATCGACCTAAACTGTTCATGATGGCGGGAATTGCCCTGGAAGCGTTGGGGTTAAGCATTTTTGCTGTACTAGCTTACCTTCAAAAAGATACCTATTGGTTTCTCATTGGCCTAGCAATCCTTGGTTTGGGTATGGGGATTGCCATGCCGCATGCTACCGTGATCGTTCAGAATGCAGCGCCCAAAAACGCTTTGGGTGAAGCAACATCAAGTATGGCATTTATCCGCTCGTTGGGAGGGGCTTTAGGGGTTGCTGTATCTGGAGGCGTGATGACAACCAGGCTTCATGATGGTTTGAGTGAAATCAGTCCAGATATTGATGTTCAGGGAATCATCAACGGGGGAATGGACGCTGTAGCAGGGTTACCAGCAGGACTTAGACCTAGTATTGAACTTGCTTTCAGTCATGCTATTACCGCTTCTTTCGTGATTGGTGGCAGCGTTATGCTTCTTGCTCTATTGCTGTCACTTCTACTGGAAAATAAACAGTTACGAAACTAAAAAGTTACTCTGTTTCTGATATAAATTTCATTTATATTCCTAATAAACAAATCGCTATTCCATTAATAGTACACGTTCTCTAGCATGGCACTGTTATCTTACTCTTTTGCAAACTAAGGAGAAAAATCGAATGACAGTGCTTTTCGATGATTATGTGTTAAATGGCAAAACGTTAAAAAATCGAGCCGTTGTTGCTCCGATGACTCGGGCCAGAGCACCAGGCAATGTACCTAATGACAGCACGGTTCGATATTACGGTCAGCGCTCAGATGCAGGGCTGATTGTAACCGAAGGTACGCCAATCAGTCAGCAAGGGACTGGCTTCGTCGATTGTCCTGGGATCTGGAATCAGTCTCAAATAGATGCCTGGAGTAAAGTGACGGCCCACGCACATGCTCTTGGCAGCCTTATTTTTACCCAGATATGGCATGTGGGTCGTATTAGTCATACATCATTGCAAAAAGAGGGTGCTTCTCCGGTCAGTTCAACGGATCAGCAAGCCACTAATAGTAGCGCGTTTGGCTATGATGCGGATGGAAAACCAAGTTTTGTCCCAGCAAGTAAACCCCATCGTCTTACCACAGAAGAAGTTAAGAATGTGATCGCTGATTTCGCTCAGGCAGCAGAAAATGCAGTTGCAGCAGGTTTTGATGGTGTAGAAATTCACGGTGCAAATGGCTATCTCGTCGAGCAGTTTATTAATGCTGCCGTTAATGATCGTCAGGATCAGTATGGCAGTGAAACGGTTGAAAACCGCGTGCGTTTTGCTCTTGAAGTGGTGGACGCCTGTATTGAACGCATTGGTGTTGAACGTGTCGGTATCCGCCTTTCTCCATTTGGTCGCTTACATGACCTGGATGATTTTGAAGGGGAAGAAGAGACTTTCCTGCATTTGGCACATGAAACTGAATGACCGTGGCGTTGTTTACGTTCACATAATGGACCAGGCTAGCCGTGGTGCTCCTTCTATGCCTGACGGATTCTTAGAAAAATTCCGTGAAGCCTATAAGGGAACATTGATCCTGGCTGGCGGGATGGATTTACATAAAGCGAACCAGTTACTCAATGATGGAACTATTGATTTGGCAGCGTTCGGAGCGAAATATATCTCCAATCCTGATTTAGTTGAACGCTATCGTCACGGATGGCCAATTAAAGAACCGGATCAGTCTCTCTACTACGGTGGGGACGAACATGGCTATACTGATTATCTACCGTACAGTGGAGTTACTCGCTAATTCATTTCTCTGGCTTTATCTTACCTTATCCCTAACTAACTGAAGGGTAGGGTAATCTTTCTATTTAATTTTTGAGGTTATTCATGTCTTCATCATCTCATTCAATCAAACCTGTTCTTTTTGTTCTGACGAGCCACAAAGACTTAGGACAAGGTCACGAAGACTCCGGCTTCTATTTACCTGAATTAACTCATCCACTGCATGTTTTGGAAGAGGCCAACATCTCGACTGAGTTTGCGTCTATTAAAGGTGGCCTTCCTCCTGTTTATGGAGTGGATTTAACAGACCCTATTAATGCTCATTACTGGAATGATGAATCATTTCAGGAAAAATTGCAGGGTTGCCCTGCGCTAGCTGACGCTAACTCGAGCGATTACAGTGCAGTCATGTACGTCGGTGGTCATGGCACTATGTGGGATTTTCCACAAAGCTCCGCCGTACAAAGTATCACTCGCGAAATGTATGAGCAGGGCCAAGTGGTCGCTGCGGTATGCCATGGCCCTGCGGCGCTGGTGAATGTAACACTGAGTGATGGTTCGTATTTAGTTGCTGGCAAGAATGTGGCGGCATTCACCGATTCTGAAGAACATGCGGTCGGCATGGTCGATGCGGTACCATTTCTATTAGAAAGTACTCTGAAAGAGCGAGGTGCTCTACATCAGGCTGCTGAAGACTGGACAAGCAACGTTGTTATTGATGGCTCTTTAATCACTGGGCAAAACCCACAATCAGCGGCAGGTGTCGGTGAAGCAATACGAGATGCGTTACTGAGTTAAAACAGTCGCTTCATTAGCATTGTAAAACAATAAAAAGGCTGAAATCTAAATTGATTTCGGCCTTTTGTAGGTTCATTTAAATATGCATATTATATATTTTCTGATGGCACTAGCTGGCGGTGCGGGGTTATCTGTTCAGGCTGCGGTTAACAGTCGTTTGAGTTCAGGAGTCGGTGGACAACCATTGATTGCAGCGTTTATTTCCTTTGGTGTCGGTGCATTATGTCTTGGCCTGGCGGCTTCTGTTTATGCCAATTGGAGTGGCTTTGCTGTTAATATCGTTCAGCAATCTCCCTGGAAATGGCTTGGGGGGTTAATCGGTGCGGCTTTTGTCTTCACAACGATATTCCTTGCCCCAAAAATTGGTATTACCAATTTGATGTTCTTATTCATTATTGGTCAATTGGTAGCTGGTCTGTGCATCGATAGTTTCGGCTTGATTGAGATGCCTATAAGACCGGTTCATTGGTGGCATTTCATTGGACTCGGTATCATGCTGATTGGACTTATCTGTTATATGTACGGTAATCGTATTTTCCCGAAATTATGAAGTGTGAATACTTTTTGGAAGAGTAATATCATTTTGTCCCGATAGTATCCATATGTGTCCATATAGCCACTTTTTTGGCTATATCATCATGCATAAAATAGCTCCACAAAAACAATTCTGGAGCAATATTATGAAAATCACTCAAATTCGTAACGCAACGCAAGTTATTGACTATGCAGGGAAGAGATTCCTTGTTGATCCAATGTTGGCACCAAAAGGCACTTACCCAGGATTTGGCGGTACAGTAAACGCTGAGGTGCGTAACCCAACGGTTGAGTTGCCATTGTCCATTGAAGAGATTATTGATGTTGATGCTGTGTTGTTGACACACACTCACCCAGATCACTGGGACGAAACAGCAGTCAATGTGATCCCTAAAGACAAGCTGGTTTTTGTTCAACACGAAGGTGATGAACAAATTCTACGTTCACAAGGTTTTACTAATGTTCAGATTTTCTCTGAAGAGACCGACTACAATGGCATTTCTATTACTCGTACTGCTTGTCAACATGGCTCTGACGCAGCCTACGAAAATAAGGAACTGGGAGAAATGCTTGCTGAAGTAACTGGCGTTATATTGTCTCATGCCGATGAAGAAAAGCTCTATCTGGCCGGAGATACTATCTGGACACAGGCGGTAGAAGAAACGATGAAACGTGAACAGCCAGACGTGGTCATTCTGAATACTGGCTGGGCACATGTGATTGGCTATGGATCGATCATCATGGGTAAAGAAGATGTATTAAAAACGCACGTTGTTCTTCCTCAGGCAAAGATTGTTGCTACTCATATGGGCGCAGTAAACCACGCACTTGTGACGAGACAGGAGCTTCGTGCTTATGTTGAAATCAATTTACTCAATGATTTCGTGTATATCCCAGAAGATGGTGAGACTGTTACTCTATAGTTTCCAATTGTAATATGTAGAGCTACCATCATCGGTAGCTCTACAATCAGGCTTAAGCAAATGTCTTCGAGAACTCTGTCTCCCAAAACAATGCAGCACATACCTAATGTTTCGGTCATCGTCTTTAATGGATTCAGCCCATTTCATATTTCTGTCCCAAGCATAGTGTTTCGGGCGTGATACTCTGCATGAAACTTTCTTTAACATACAATTTATTGCGGGAGAGGACGGCCCAATTTTGTCTGGTATAGGGATGGAGATTCATACAAAAGCAAAACTCGACTCGCTTGAGAATGCGGATATCATCATCGTTCCTTATTGGCGTACCGTTGATGAAAGGCCTAATGTGCAGCTTGTTGAGGCGTTACGCCTTGCTAATGCGAGAGGTGCATTAATCGTCGGTCTGTGTCTTGGTGGCTATGTTCTGGCTTATGCCGGGTTATTAGCAGGAAAGCGTGCTGCAACTCATTGGGAACTGGAGCAAGATTTCACTCAACGTTTTCCGGAAACTTCACTCGATACCAATGCGCTATATGTTGAAGATAGTGGAGTTATTACATCCGCAGGCACCGCAGCCGGTATTGATTGCTGTTTGTATGTTTTCCGCAAATATTACAGCAGCACAATTGCCAACCGTATCGCCAGAAGAATGGTGGTTTCTCCTTATCGAGACGGCGGACAGGCACAATTCATTGAACAACCCATACCGATAACAACTTCAGATTCACGTATCAATGAGTTAATGGATCGAATCAGAAACGATATTGGTCATAAATATACTCTAGATGAACTCGCGGAGTCAGTGATGATGACCCGCCGTACCTTTACCCGAAAATTTCATAAGGCAACAGGGATGGCGTTTGGAGAATGGTTAGCTTCTGAGCGACTCAATTTGGCTCAGGATTTGCTCGAGTCTACTGATCTATCCATTGAACAAATCGTGGCTAAAACAGGATTTAGTTCGGTGTTGGTCTTCCGTGATAAATTCAAAGAACGTTATGCGGTTACTCCAAACCGTTGGAGAAAAACATTCCATGAGCAGAACTAAGCATTGGTTCAGTTGTTATCATGCGATTCGTATTGATTTGATACAAATTCAACAATTGCCGCTTCTACCCACCGTCTTAATACTTACTTATGTGAGTTTTGCAATACTATAAGTAATTCGCTTGGTACTAATTTAGTAAAGTCACTGACAAGGTTTTGTCCAGAAATGTGTTTCAGTGAATGGTCGAGACATGTGATGAAAGTAACTTTCTTTCTTGTAATGTTGTAGTAAATCGTCGGATTCACAAAAATATCAACTTATGGTTGTTATTATGGTAAGTTGCTGATTATACTTGAATCATAAATATCAAGTTATGGTTGTTTCAACAATTTGAACGCGTCTTTGCCACACTGTGCGCAAGACTTCATGCACGTATGTCTAACTAATAACGAATCTGTAACCTTTGCGCAATGTTTTGTTTTTGTTTGCTCTGAGTTGGCAATAAAAAACGCGCCTTAATGCGCGTTTTTATCAAATTCCCAGTCCGGCCAGCGGGTTATTATATTATCGGTGAGCTTTAAGGCCGCGGTGAAGTAAGCGGCAAGGCAGTGGCTGGTGCAGTGCTGCGCTGCGGACGTTTGATCTGAGCCAGAATCACCCCGCTCAGCACCATGATACCGCCCAGCAGATGATAAACGTGGATCTGTTCATCCAGCAGCCATGCCGCCAGTGCTACCGATACCACGGGCAGCAGGTTCATAAATATAGCGGTCGAGTCAGCCCCGAGTACGTCGATGGCTTTAACCCACATCCATGGCGCCAGTAAGGAGGCAGCAATACCTGCGTAGGCGATCAATGGCAACGACCCTTGCGGTGGTAGTAAGTGCTCGCTGGTCAGCCAGAGTGGTGCCAGCATGACCACCGCCAGAGAGCCTTGCAGATAGATCAGTGTCCAGTTGCTAAATGGCATTTTCCAGCGCTTGAGCAACACGCAGTACAGGGCGTAGACAGAAGCCGACAGGACCATCAGACCATCACCTTGGGTGATGTCCTGATCGATAAAAAACAGCAGATCACCCTGACCCAGCATAAAGGCCAACCCGGCCAGCGACAGCACAGCACCGATGACACTGAGTGCAGAGAGACGTTTGCCCAGCAGCGGCACACTGAAGAAGATACTCAGCAGCGGGATCAGTGAAGTGATTAATGACATATTTGAGGCGCTGGTGGTGAGACCGGCGTAATAACCAAGCGATTGGTTTAGCGCCATGCCCAACAAGGACAGGAACGCGAGTTTAGCCAGGTAGGGACGAATAATCGCCCATTGCCGCAGAAACGCCGGGTAAACAGAACGGAGTCAGAATCACCATCGCCAGCAGCCAGCGGTAAAAGCTCATAGCGCTGGGTTCGATAATGTGCGAGGCCAGTTTATTGACCAAGGTGTTGGCACCCCAGATCAGCACTGTAAACATAGGTAAGAGATAGATCATGTCAGCCTCAACGTTCTGAAGTAAATCGATAAAGACAATGTATGAGTTGCGATTGCGCACTGCTACCGAATTGATGTGACACCTGCTGGTCGGGATAGCCAATGACCGGATGCCAGGCGATTTCGATATCAAGTAGTATTGGCGTTAAGTGTGACAGGTCTATATAATTATATATATCTCCAAAAAGACATTGCGAGCGATAGGAAGACAACTTTGAGAAAACGCGCCAGAAACCTTCACCCCTCTTTATCGATTGAGCAGGCACCCTCCGATGTATTTATGAATTTTGAAGCCTTTCTGTCCAACACAGAAACCCGTGAGCACAGTCATGCCTGGGGCCAGGTGCAACTGATATCCGGTGGTATTCTGGAGATGGAAGCGCAGGACACCCGTTTTCTTGCACCGCCTCATCTGGCGATTTGGGTACCGGCGGGTATCCGGCACAAAAGTTTTAACCGTAAGCCGATCGAGTACTGTTCGCTGAACATTGCGGCCGATATGACTACGGCGTTTCCGAGCCGGACCTGCCTAATCAAAGTGACCCCGATCGTGTCAGCGATTATTGATGATTTTCGTCGCCGCCAGATAAGCGTGGCAGAATCACTGCAGGATAAACGTCTGGTTCAGGTGCTGCTTGATCAACTGGCGACTCAGGAAAGCCAGCACCATTTTCTGCCATCGAGTAATAATAAGTATCTGGCACCAATTCTGGCGGCCGTGGAAGAGAGCCCCACCGATGACACCAGTCTGCAGCAGTGGGCGGAAAAAGTGCATGCAACGGAACGAACTCTGGCACGCCATTGTCAGGCTGAATTGGGGATGAGCTTTACCGAGTGGCGTCTGCGGGTTCGTTATCTGTATTCAATGGAACTGCTGCGCAGCGGCCATTCAGTGAAAGAAGTCGCACTGACCTTAGGCTACAACCAGGCCAGCCCGTTTATCTCGATGTTTAAAAAATACTCCGGGCAGACCCCGGAGCAATACAAAAACCGTCTGCTTTAGTACTTACGCGTTTAGTACTTATGCGTTTAGTACTGACGAGTGCAGTAGCGACGAGTTCTAGTGCCGACCCGTGTTATCCATGGCGAGCCATTATCCGCGGCGCGCCATGCATCATGTTTAGCGCTGCGCCAGCACATACTCCAGCGCGCCAACCACTGCTGCGACCTGCGCGTCATTGCATTCCTGAGCTGTCACCTGCGGGCTGTCCGGATAGACTTCGGTGGTTGAACCGTATACACAATCGGTGGCGCCGCCACACAAGCCCAGTTTTTTCATCGGATAGAGAATCACGCCTTCCTGAACCGCATCGGAGCCAATCAGCTGACCGTTCTCGTCGGCCGGTGCAATGTGGGTTACCTTGCGCACCGCCTCGATGATAGCGGCCTGAAAGGCCAGTTGTGGTTTATCGCTGTCGCCGACCGTGTAGAAGCCATCCGGAATCGAACCGGCGACATAGTCAATGCCATCACGTGCGGCCAGCGCCGGGCGGAACTCGCTTTCATCGGTGTCGGTGGTTTCGTGCAGATCAATATGCAGCAGAATGTCCGGCAGTTCAGCCACCAGTGCCATCAATGCGGCAGACTCTTCCGCCGGGCTGCCCGGATAAAACGAACGGTTCGGGTCGAGGGCATTCGGGTTCCAGCGGTTGATGGTCTCATAACCCCAAGGGCTGACACATGGCGCTACCACGAGATTGACCTCGCTTTCAAAGCGGCTTGCCTCAGTGGCCAGAAACTGCAGCGCACCATGCACGCCGCTGGTTTCGTAACCGTGCACACCGCCAGTGACCAGCACCGTCGGTTTGTCATCCTGCCAGGCACGGGTTTTGACACACCATAGCGGATAGCGTGCCGGGTCATAAGAGAGCACGCCATACTGGATCACATCAAACCGAGCGCGCAAGGCTTCGATTTCAGGCACCACCAGCTGCTGATATTCGCGTTTGATACTGGTTTGAGCACGCCAGGCCTGGCGTTTCTTCATCACCCCATTTCTGACCCGGGGTTCCGATTGGATAAGTGTAAGCACTTTGCATGACTTTCCCTGTGACTAAGGAGAAAAAACAAAGAGTAATCCCAGTTATCTGTGGATACAAGTTCCGGGCGTTACGAAGGGCAAGCGGCACGAGAAAAAAGCAGGCTTTGTTTCGCGCACAGGCCCGGATGATGTTACATTTCGTTGCGTATTGTTTGATTAAACCGAGATGAAGAGACGAGAATGGCTGGTGCAAGCTTATTAACCCTGTTAGATGATATCGCGACTGTGCTGGATGATGTTGCAGTGATGTCCAAGATGGCCGCCAAAAAGACAGCCGGTGTGTTGGGCGATGATTTGGCGCTCAATGCACAGCAGGTGTCAGGCGTTGCTGCTGAACGGGAAATTCCTGTGGTCTGGGCGGTTGCCAAAGGTTCATTTCGTAATAAATGCATTCTGGTGCCTGCGGCGCTGATCATCAGCTCTGTTGCGCCCTGGCTTATCATGCCTTTATTGCTGCTGGGCGGATTGTTTCTCTGTTATGAGGGGGCAGAGAAAGTGCTGGAGAAGCTGTTTCATCCGCAGCCCAAGAAACAGCCTGAGCAGGCGATGGAAGAGCTCAGTCAGGTCAGTATTGAGGAGTATGAAACCAAGAAGGTCCAGGGGGCGATCCGTACCGATTTTATTCTGTCTGCTGAGATCATTGTGATTGCCTTGGGCACCGTACAGGGGCATGCGATGCTGACCCAGATTGCGGTGGTCAGCCTGATTGCGGTGATCATGACGGCCGGTGTGTATGGCCTGGTGGCCGGGATCGTCAAACTCGACGATCTTGGTTTTTATCTGGAGCGTAAATCTCAGGGCAAAGGCGGTATGGCAGTGGTAGGGTCAGCATTAGTTGCGTTTGCACCTAAGTTAATGAAAACACTGACCGTTGTCGGAACAGCTGCGATGTTTCTGGTGGGCGGTGGTATTGTGGTGCACAACGTACCGGTTATTCATCACTGGATTGAGCCTGTGATCATGCGTGTTCCGGAGCTTACCCTGGTCTCAGACCTGGTTCCGGCGTTGCTGAACGGACTGATTGGTGTCGTGGCTGGCCTGCTTGTGGTGGCGGTGATGGAAGTCGTACATAAAGTACGCGGTCACTAAGTTTTTGTTATCGACAAGATAAAACATCTCAATGGTGATTTGCCAGTGAATGAATAGACTAACGCTTTTCTTCTCTGGCAGTCACCATTTATGCATTGTGAATTCTTTGAACAGCAGCGCTGTACCTCCTGCAGCCACTGCCAACTCCCTTATTCCGTCCAGATTGAAAGCAAAGACCGCCAGCTTAAAACTCTGCTTGGTGCGCACGCGCCCCGGCAGTGGTTAGCCCCGGTTGAAAGCGCCGAGAGCGGATTTCGTAATAAGGCCAAAATGGTGGTTATGGGCGCGGCTCACGCTCCTGTGCTGGGGATTGAGAGTCAGACGGATCACTCGCCACTTTCTCTGACCCAGTGCGCGCTTTATCCGCAGCCGACCCGGCAACTGCTCGACTACTTGCAGTACTGGATTCGTATCGCTGGGATCCCGCCTTACAACAAGGTGAAGAAAAAGGGTGAGCTGAAATACATTCTGCTTACCCGCAGCGAATTTAACGGCCAGTTTATGCTGCGTTTTGTCAGCCGCAGTAAAGAGGTATTGCCTCGCATTGAGCGCAATTTACCGCTTCTGCTGGCTGCGTTTCCCGCGCTGGAAGTGGTGTCCGTCAATATCCAGCCGGTGCACATGGCGCGGTTGGAAGGGGAAGAAGAGATCTTCCTGACCGAGAGTCAGGTGCTGATGGAACAGTTTAATCAGGTCCCTATGGTTATTCGTCCGAAAAGCTTTTTTCAGACGAATCCGCAGGTGGCGGCTGCCCTGTATGCCACGGCGCGGCAATGGGTACGGGAAATTGCACCAGCGCGGATGTGGGATCTGTTTTGCGGTGTCGGCGGATTCGCACTGCACTGCGCCTCAGAGCAGACAGCCGTCACCGGCATTGAGATTGAACCGGAAGCGATCGCCAGTGCCAAGCGTTCGGCGCAGGCGATGGGTATCGATAACCTGAGTTTTGCCGCACTTGATTCAGCACAGTTCTCGCTTGGTCAGAGCCAGGCAGCCGATTTGGTGTTGGTTAACCCGCCACGGCGTGGACTGGGTGCGATACTGACTGACCAACTGATGGCTCTGGCGCCGCAACATATTCTCTATTCAAGTTGCAACCCGCAGTCGATGCTGCGCGATCTGGAGCAACTGACCAACTACCAAAGCGTTAAACTGCAGTGGTTCGATATGTTTCCGCATACCGATCATGCCGAAGTGTTACTGCTGCTGCAGCGACGCAATTAAACGCCGCAGGGCAATAAAAAAGGAGAGGCGAAGCCTCTCCTTTGCGTTTGTCTCCGGCCGTCAGGCTAGTGACTCAGTGGTCACGGTTATTTTACCGTCCACAGCACCTGTTCGCCGCCACGAATCGGCACCACGGTTTCGCCGCCAAACGGCATTTCCGCCGGTACGTCCCAGGCTTGTTTGGTCAGGGTAACGGTATCGCTGTTACGCGGCTGACCGTAAAAATCCGGGCCATTGTGGCTTGCGAATGCTTCCAGTTGGTCCAGTTTGCCTTCCTGCTCAAATACTTCTGCATACAGCTCAAGCGCTGCGTGTGCGGTGTACGAACCTGCACAGCCGCACGCGGTCTCTTTTTTACCTTTGGAGTGCGGCGCTGAGTCGGTGCCAAGGAAAAATTTTTTGCTGCCAGAGGTCGCCGCTGCAACCAAAGCGTGCTGGTGGGTCGCGCGTTTCAGGATTGGCAGGCAGTAAAAGTGCGGGCGGATACCGCCAACCAGCATGTGGTTACGGTTGTACATCAGGTGATGAGCGGTAATTGTTGCCGCGACATTGTCACCGGCTTTGTTGACGAACTCGACGGCATCGGCAGTGGTGATGTGCTCGAGGACAATTTTCAGATTCGGGAAATCGTTCACGATTGGAGCCAGTACGGTGTCGAGGAAGGTTTTCTCACGGTCGAAAATGTCGATATCGTGAGTGGTCACTTCGCCGTGAACCAGCAGCAGCATGCCTTCTTCCTGCATCGCTTGCAGGACAGGGTAAATATTTTTCGCTGAGGTGACACCAGAGTCTGAGTTGGTGGTGGCGCCCGCCGGGTAAAGCTTGGCAGCGACAACGGCGCCGGATGCCTTGGCGCTGCGAATATCGTCTGCGCTGGTGTTGTCAGTCAGGTACAGTGACATCAGAGGTTCAAACTGGCCTTGTGGCAGCGCGTTCATGATTCGTTCGCGGTAGGCCAGCGCCATTTCGGTATTAATCACAGGTGGGACAGTGTTAGGCATGATTAGCGCGCGTCCGTTGTAGCGGCTGATATCACGTACTGTATCGGTCAGAACCTCGCCATCGCGCAGGTGAACGTGCCAGTCGTCAGGACGAGTGATCGTAAGTGTTGTCATGTATTGCTCCCACCATGAAGTCGTTGAGTGATTGGAGCCTAAACTGTCTGCCTGACCGCAAAAAATGCGGATTTCCGTATGACGCAAACGCTTCCGTTTAGGCGACAGGATGATAGAGGAAAAGGGGGGCAATTTCACCCCTTAATTTGATCTCGGCCTGAAAGCGGCATTTTTCTCACTTTTGATCGCCATATCTGCTCATTATGCAAGCAGGTTAGTCGTCAGGGTGAAATTGTTTTATTATCACCACCAATATCTAATTATTATCACCGCATAACATCTCATTCTTATTGCGCTAAGGAAATGCCATGTCGTCCGCTCATCTCTCTCAAATCAATGTTTATCCGGTCAAGTCTGTCGCCGGCATCGCCTTGTCTACTGCCTGGGTAGAAAAACAGGGCCTGATGTTTGACCGCCGTTTTATGGTGGCGCTGGCCGATGGCAGCATGGTGACGGCGCGCAAGTATCCGGCGATGGTGAAAGTTCGTTCCACGCTGACCCCGGATGGCTTGATCTTCACCGCGCAAGGCAAGCCGCCGCTGACACTGCGTTACGCGGACTTCAAGCTGCAGGAAGCGCCCGCCACAGTGTGGAAAGATAACTTTGTTGCCTACACTACGACGGATGAAGCGGATGACTGGTTCAGTGAGGTGCTGGGCCAGCGGGTCGAGTTGCTGTTTAGTGGCCAGCAGTCCAACCGGGTACGGGAAAAAGTCGGCAGTAACGTCAGTTTTGCCGACGGTTACCCGCTGTTGGTGATCAGTGAAGGTTCCCTCGAAGAGCTCAACCGTCGCAGCCCGGAGCGTCACAGTATGGATCAGTTTCGCACCAACCTGGTGGTATCCGGTACGCAGCCGTTTGCCGAGGACGGCTGGAAACGGATTAGAATTGGCGAAGTGGAGTTTGAAGCCGTCAAACCGTGTGAACGCTGTATCCTGACCACAGTTGATGTGGAAACGGGCACATTTCGCCCGACCCAGGAGCCGCTGCGCACCTTATCGCAGTTTCGCGCCAACGAGCGCGGCGGAGTGTTCTTTGGCCAGAACCTGGTGGCGAAAAATGAAGGTATGATTCGCGCCGGTGATGAGGTGCAAGTACTGGAATACAAAGAAAAAGAAGCGTATCAGGATCAGGGGTTGCGCCATTACCGCATGACCTGCGTGGAGCGGGAAGAGATCGCGCGTGATTTTGTCACGTTCTGGCTGGAGCCGCAGCAGGATGAGTTGCCAGGCTATCAGCCAGGGCAGCATCTGCCGATTGAGCTGGTGATCGAGGGGGAGCGGGTAACACGCCGTTATACCTTGTCATCGAGTCCGTCTCGTCCCGGCCGGTTGGCGATTTCGGTCAAGCGTATTAACGGTGGCCGGGTTTCAAACTGGCTGATCAGCCATCTGCAGGTCGGCGATGCACTGACCACAGAAGCGCCGGATGGCAGTTTTCATCTTGATGGCACGCAATCCGGTCAGCCACTGCTGTTGTTGTCGGCTGGCAGCGGAGTGACCCCGATGCTGTCGATGCTGCGCTATCTGGCCGATCACGATCAGATCGACGATGTGGTCTTTTACCATCAGTGCCGCTCAGTTGAAGATATCCCGGTTCATGATGAATTGCAGCAACTGGAGCGTCAGTTCACTAGTCTTAAAGTCTTTATTTCTCTTACCCAGGCACCGCTGGACTGGTTTGGTCTGAAGGGCCGTTTTTCGCTCTCTCATCTCAAGCAAATCAAAGATGTGACTCAGCGTCAGGTGTTTGTGTGCGGGCCGGATGGTTTTATGCAGAAAGCGAAAAATCTGTTGCTGAAACAGGGATTACCGCAAACGGCTTATCATCAGGAAGCTTTTGGTGTCGCGCTGACGGCGCCAAAAGAGCTGAAAACCGTTCAGCTTAACATCAATGGGAAAGTGTTCAGCGGCAATAATCAGGTGCCGTTGCTCGATCAGGCCGAAGAGGCTGGTATTCACATCGAAAGCAGTTGCCGCGCTGGTTTGTGCGGTGCCTGTAAAGTGACGGTGCAATCGGGCAAGGTGCATCAACCTCAAGTGCCGGCGCTGCCGGAGCACGAACGTCATATGGGCGTGGTGCTGGCGTGTTGTTGTGTTTCCGGAGACAGACGTCGACATCGTTGGTTAGCAATTTGAGGCTGGGAACCAGGTTTTTAACAGACTGGTCTTCAACTGACGGGGCTTCAACATTGTAGCTTAATCGAATCAACCGGCGTGTGGGTCATGCCGGTTGACCGCTGTCCTGACTTATTATCCAGCGCAGTTGCCTGCCGGGATTCGTGCTTGGATCTTAGAGCCCAGCTCCCAGATTCTAGAGGATACAGCTTAAAGCGTTTTACCTAATACGATCTGACACATCTGCTGATACTGACTGTTGTTGTCAGCAAACAGCTCGGCAACGATTTGCGCTTCTTTTCCGCCTGACAGGCGACGTTTCATCGCTTCACGTACCAGCAACACTAAATGCTGCTCTTTGCTTAATCCGTTGTGTGCCTGCGGCGACCACGCGGCTAAAGACTGATTAAATGTCGAATGAGGCAGCTTAGGTTCAAAGTTTTTTACTTCGCTTTTTATCACTTGCAGCAAATGCAGATACACTTCGTCTTCACGACTGGCTTGCTGAGC
This sequence comes from Vibrio sp. CDRSL-10 TSBA, assembly GCA_039696685.1. Lineage (NCBI taxonomy): Bacteria > Pseudomonadati > Pseudomonadota > Gammaproteobacteria > Vibrionales > Vibrionaceae > Vibrio > Vibrio sp. CDRSL-10 TSBA. Next base: position 33,061 of record CP155565.1, read on the forward strand.
ACTATCAAGTTGTCGCAGACGGTTAAGTACAGCCCAGCTAAGTTCGGTATGTTTAACCAGACCCGCCTGATGCGGAAAGGTATCATGCAGTCGAACCGAAAAATCGATACGCTGAATTTGCGTGTTGGGGAAAAACGTCAGCGCACTCAGGCAGTCGATAGGGATCCACAGCGCTTGATCAGCTTCAATGGCGTATTCCTGCTTGCCGAGTTTGACCAGCACTAAACCACGCTCCACATGAATCAGGCTGTGCTTAACGGCGCGCTTGCGCGACGTGGCTTCAAGATAGGGAAACAAGCACGTTTCAGATTGGATAGCGTAGTTCATGAATAGCCTCGAGCAATAGAAGGGCGCTAAGGGTAACGCTTTCCCTGAAAAAAGCCAAATACCCAGTGAAGTGGCATGAAATAAGCTTACTGAGAGTTGTGACAGGCGGAAATATTTCTGTCACTTTTAAGAAACCTTTATCACGCGTTCTGGTCTGACCTTGTGAATTATGTGGTAACGATAGCTGCGACTGATGGTGACTACGCGTAGAATAGGCCAGCTTTTTATTTGATGTAAAATAATATGACTTCAACAAACGATCCTTATGTAGACATTCGTCCTTACAATGACGAAGAGATTCCTGCCGCCATTAATCGTCTGATTAATGACGAAGAGTTTATCGCTGCCATTTTGCAGCACCGTTTTGAGCGCCAGCCGGCTTGGCTGCAATCTCTGATGGGACCTTTTGTTAAAGCCTATCTGAAATTCAAGTGGGCTAAACTGAAGTCCGTTGATGTTATTCAGCGGGAAGTGAAAAAGTACCTTGATCAAACGCTTGAGCACACCACTCATGGCGTGACTTACAGTGGTCTCGACAAGCTGGATAAAAGTACCTCGTACCTGTTTATCTCTAACCACCGCGATATCGCGATGGATCCGGCGCTGGTTAACTATGGTCTGTATGTCTCCGGCCATCGTACTGTGCGTATCGCGATCGGCGATAATCTGCTGAAGAAACCGTGTGCCACGGAAACTGATGAAGCTGAACAAGAGTTTTATCGTCAAACGTTCCGCCAAAGGCCCGCGTGAAATGATGAAAGCGCTGGGCACCTTGTCAGCCTACATTAAGCATTCACTGGAGACAGGTAACTCAATCTGGATTGCACAGAAAGAAGGTCGTGCTAAAGATGGCAACGATTATACCGATCCGGCGATCCTGAAAATGTTCCATGTTGAAGGACGTAAACAGAAAGCCGAGTTTGCTGATTACATTCAGTCACTGAAAATCGTGCCGGTGTCTATCTCTTATGAGAATGACCCGTGTGATATCGCCAAAGCGCGCGAACTGTATGAGAAGGCCACACACGGCAAGTACGAAAAATCAGAGTTTGAAGATATCGAAAGTATCATTCAAGGTATTGTCGGAGAGAAAGGTCGTATCCATGTTGCGTTTGGCGATGTGATCGATCAGCCGTATGAGACGCCTGAGGCGCTGGCGCAAGAGATTGACCGCCAGATCCACATGCACTACAAGCTGTATCCGATAAACCTGCTGGCCGCAGGTGAAGAACATGAAGATATTACGCCGGCGGTGCGCGCTAAGCTGCAGGAGAAACTAACCCATCTGCCTGAAGATGCGCATCCTTACTTGCTTGATAGTTATGCCAACCCGGTGCGTAACCGCAAGTAACACCTGATAATAAAGGATAAAAAGAGAAGCAGCCGCTTCTCTTTTTTTGTGCCCGAATGATACCGGCTCAGCGGGCGACAGCGCCGCCCAGCGTCAGATTGGTTGGCCAATGGCTAATACGGTTACCGCCCAGATAGATATTGCCGTTAACGGTTAAGTTATCCGGAAAGGCGCTTATTTGGGAGCCGCCAATAAACAGGTTCCCTTCTACCACTAGCCCATCCGGCAGCTCGGTTAAAGGAGTGCGCATGACACTCAGGTCGCCTTTCACTCTTAAACGTGGTGGCAGTCCAACCAGCGGCGTGTCAGTCAGATTGAGATAACCGCCAAGGTTAATTCCCGCCGGCCAGCGCTGGATTTGTGAACCGAGTAAGTTGGCATAGCCGCGGATAAATGTACCGCGTGGTACTTGTGCCAGTTGACTGTTGGCTGCATCCAGGCTTCCTTCAATTTTCAGTCCGCGAGGCAGTTTAGTGATACCTGTTTTGGCGATACTCAGGTTGCCCTTGAGTTCCATGTTGTCTGGCAGCGTGGTGAAAGGCTTATTGCGTAAGTCCAGATTGCCGTAGTTATCCAGATAATTCAGGATTTGATAGCGGTCGAGCGGTTCGGCCGATACAGAGAGGGCGGTCAGTAATGTGAGCAGAGCGATGAGCGGGTAGTGCATGCCGATGTCCGCAATCCAGACAAGTGTGATGGATTGAGTATCGCCAGCGCGGCGAGTGGCTGCAATGAAAGAGGCGAAGTAATCATCATCAAAGCGCACAATGTCACAAAACTGGTCACAAATGCGTTTACAAAAACAGTGACAACAAAGCGAGCTTTTGCGGCCCGCTTTGTCTTTCAAGCTCGGTATTTGGCTGCGGGCTGACGTTAACCATCGCTGATAATTGGGTGATTAACGTGCCAGTGAGCGGGATCTGAGCTCGAAAATTAATTTTTCCGCACTGACTTCAAATTTGAAGCGCACGTGCATCTCTTTGGCGTCGTCGGCTAACGGCATAACTTCGTGTTCAACGTTTTTGTTCACTTGCTGAGCCAGAGTGAGGTACTTGTCCAGTTCTGCGCGCATTTGCGGCTCTGAGTCGGCAAAAATAGTCACTTCAGCGACATCATCCCCTTCGCGGATAATGAAGCCCATTTCACCGGCTACACCACATGCTTCACACACTTCCGGCTCTCGGTAGGTTTGGTTACTCATCTTACCATCCTCTTACAAATTATGAGGATATCTTACTCTGCTCTTTCCGGCCCGGCTATGGTTGTTTTAAGCAAAAATGCGTGAAAGTTTGCGTCTGATCAAGGATGAGTGATATGCACGATTTTCTGCTGCCGCATCTCTTAGTTTGTGAAAGTTGATCAGACTCTCACTCAGACCGAAGACGAAGTGAGTGAACTGTTTTTGTTGATCAAATCGCTATGGATGTCACTTTTATGACAGCTTTAGGTGTGAGTTTAGTCAATTTTTTGTAAGGTTAAGTGTCATTATTTTGTCGTGACTTACTAAAACTCATTGCCTTAACTAAAGGTTTATTAGATGATTCACGGGTCGGAAATATAGATGTGTCGAATTTTATCGGTAACTCACCGATGTTTAAGCGGGTGTTTTCATCCATTCAATGAGTGCATTGGTCACTGTGGAGGTTGGCTGGTGTACGTCCTCAGGTGGTTCGAGCCGTTGATGCCACCACGTTGTGCAAGGCATTGATAAAACGTAATCAATGATATCTATCATTGGAAACCAACATTGTATGGAACTACATAAAAGTACATAAGAAGAGCCTTAACCATGCCAAAGCGTAGTAAAGAAGATACCGAAATCACCATCCAGACCATCATGGATGCGGTCGTCGATCAGTTATTGACCCTCGGCTATGACAAAATGTCATACACCACTCTGAGCCAGCAGACCGGGGTGTCACGTACCGGAATCAGCCACCATTTTCCCAAGAAAACCGATTTTGCTTCAGCACTGGACGGCCGGATGTTCAGCCTGTTTGTTGAGCATCTTGATTTTGATAATGGCCATGAATCCTTTGTTTCAAGCTGGATGAAAGCGCTGGACAACTCAGAATTCGTCGCCATTCTGCGTCTGGTATTTCAGCACGTCGTGATTGCTGAGCGTGCCCAGGAGTTCGCCTACAACGGCCTGGAACGTCTGTACAAACTGGCTGACGAAAAACTCGGTTCAGGCAGTGATGAAAAAGTCGAATGGTTGATTGGTAAATCTCTTATTACCATGAGTAAGTAATGACCACGAGAAAGTAATCGAAAAGGCCAGCATGATGAATGCTGGCCTTTTGATTTTTATGCAGACGGATTTTTATCCAACACGGACTGTTTATCTAAAACAGGTGGCTTATATAAAGTAAATCTCATATTTAAAGCAGATAAACAGTTACTCGGCCGGATAGACGACCGGAAAGGCCAGCGTCGGATGCGCAGCGATAACGGCGCGGAAACCATAAACCTGTTGTATGGTCTGTGTGGTGAGCGCCTGCCAGGGCGGGGCATCACACACCAGTTCACCATCACTCAGCAGCAGCATACGATCAGCATATTGTGCCGCGAGGTTGAGATCATGCAGTACCACAATCACGGCGCACTGCTCTTGGGTTGCCAGTTGACGGGCGATTTGCAGCGTGTTGTGCTGATGAGCCAAATCCAGTGCTGAAGTGGGCTCGTCGAGCATTAAAATTTTCTGCGAGCCGGCTTGATGAAGCTGGGTCAGTACCCGGGCTAGATGCAGACGCTGTTTCTCCCCTCCGGACAAGGATGGATACAGCCTGTGTGCGAGGTGGGCAACATCGGTGACATGCATATAGTGCCTTGCCAGTTCGCTCACTTGTTGACGACTGACACTGAGCGGAATCGCCCCCAGTTCCACCACTTCCTGTGCGGTGAAGGCAAAGCTAAGACTGCTCGACTGCGGCAGCAGACCGACATGGCGTGCCAGCTCACTCTTATCCCACTGTTGGCGGGGTTTACCAAATACCCGAATCTCTGCTTCGCTGGTAATCTCGCCACTCAGCAGTTTTAGCAAGGTACTTTTTCCGGCGCCGTTGGGGCCCAGCAGTGCAATGACCTGGCCACAGTCAATATCGACATTAAGATTATCCAGAATAACACGTTGTCCGAATTGAACGTGCAGCCCGCGAGCCTGAATGGCCGGAGTGCTTATCACGACAGTTTTCCTTTTTGTTGAAACAGCAGATAAAGAAAGAAGGGGGCACCGATCAACGCGGTGACAATGCCAATTGGCAGCTCAGCCGGAGCGATAATCTGGCGTGACACCATATCCGCGATGGTTAAGAGCAAAGCGCCGAGTAAGGCCGAAACCGGGACAAGATTACGGTGATCCGGGCCAACCAGCATACGCCCCAGATGAGGCACGACCAGGCCGACAAAACCTATCATGCCGACGGCACTGACGGTGACGCCGACACCAAGGGCAGACAGGACAATCATACTGCGTTTAAGACGTTCAACCTCAATCCCCAGATGACGAGCTTCTGATTCACCCAGCAGCAGCGCATTCAGCGCCAGGGTGTGGCGTGAGACATAACTCAGCAACAACAGCAGTGTCACCGCGCACAGCGCGATATTAGGCCAATTGGCCGCTGCAAATGAGCCCATCGACCAGAGCGAGAGATCACGTAGCATTTGATCGTCGGCGACAAAGTTGAGATAGCCCACGCCTGCACCTGACAGCGCACTGATAGCGACACCTGCCAGCAGCATCATAGTGACCGAGGTGCCGAGGGAACTGGTGCCAAGGCGATAGACCAGAATGGTCGTCACAGCTCCGCCGGCAAATGCGAACAGAGGCAGACCTAAGGTGTTGAGCCAGGCGGGACTGATGTCCAGATTCGCCAGCATGACAATCGCGATGGCAGCCCCAAGCATAGCTCCCGCCGACACACCGATAATACCAGGTTTCTGCCAATGGATTGCGGAATAAGCCCTGCATAACGGTGCCGCACAGGGCGAGAATAGCACCGACCAGCATACACAACACAGTGCGCGGAAAGCGGATCTGATGGATCACCATCTGCACATGATTGGCCACGTCACTGGAACTGAGCAGCAGGCTTTTCAGGCTATCGCTGAAACTGATGGCCATCGGTCCGACCGTAATCGAATAGACCGCGCTGAATGTCACCAGCAATGTCAGCACCAGCGAGGTCCAAGCAAGCGGGATCTGCCTTAACATCGTTGTGCTACTCCTGAGGGTACAAAATAGTTTGCAGACGCTGGGCTTCTTTCAGGCTGTTGAGGCCCAATCCGCCGACCAGTGCGTGCCCGTCGAGGGTAATGATCTGTTTGTTCTGGCCGGCTGGTGTTGCCGCCAGCAGAGGCAAAGATTGCAGAATCGCGTCCGGTCCGCCCAGCTTGTCATAGCTGCGCCCGCTGACCAGGATGACATCGGGCTGCATCTGAACCAGAGCTTCCATCGACAGCGGTTTATAACTGCTCACTTCTCCGGCTGCCGGATTGGTCGCGCCCGCAAGGTTAATTATTTCGTCCGGTACGGTTGCGCTGCCGGCGACATTGGCGGCCCGCCCTTCATGAATCAGCAAAAACAGGACTTTTTTACGTGCAGATTGTTGCGGCTGGTGGCTGGTCAGCTGGTTGAGCGTTTGTTGCACCGTCTGTTTCAGGGCTGCAGCGTTAGCGGATTGTCCGGTCAGACGGGCAATTTGATCGATACGCTGTAACAGCCCCTGTGTTGTCACATCGCTGTTAATCACGTCCACTTCAACACCGGCGGCGCGTAATTTGTCTAACGTCGCCGGCGGCCCCATTTCATCTGAACCAATCAGACGGGTTGGCGCTAAAGATAGAATACCTTCGGCAGATAACTGGCGATGATAACCGATTTTTGGCAGCGTCAGCGTGTCCGGCAGAGAGCTGGTGACATCAACCGCTACCAGCTCTTGCTGGGCGTTGAGAGCCAGCAGCAGTTCCGTAACGCTGGCACCAGCGCTGATAATACGTTGTTCGGCCTGTACGCTATAGGAAAGCAGGGAAAACAGAGTGGCGGTCAGCCAGGCTAAACGTGTGGTGACTTTCATGGTATATCTCATTTGTCTGATTTTGATAGTGAAACTCGGGTTATGTACCCGTAGCACGACCGGTTGAAGCACCTGTTGCTGCACAGCACGTCTGGCGTGTTTTACGGCGCGATGGTTCACTTTTACCGGCACAGTGCAAGTATTTAACAAAATGCAAATAAGATCAATTATCAATTGCATTCTCATTTGTGTCGATTTATCCTTTTGCCACTTCTGTATAGTACCTGGTACTCGGTACCTGGTGCTTTGTGCGTAATGTGCAGGCACCAAGCAGGCAAAATGCAGATGGTCAGTTCTGGCCTGTGCATCAGGCAAACATCAAGGTCTTGGTTGGTAAGCATCACAAGATCGTCATCACAGCGGAAACCAACATGGAATCTTTAGCACAGCAAGTAGCTCACCTGCTCGAGAGTGAGCCCTCTTTGTTGCCTGCGGCAATCGCCCAACAACTGAATGTCTCTGAGTATGAGGTGGTGAGTGCATTACCGTCCGGCATGGCGACCATTTTGGATGGCGCACAAGCCGAGTCGGTTCTCACCGATTTGGCCGATTGGGGCCCGGTGACCACAATAGTTCATTCATTTGGATCTATTTTTGAGGTCAAAGCACCGTTACCAAAAGGGAAAACGGCGCGCGGGTACTACAATTTAATGGGACGGGAAGGGCAACTGCACGGCCATCTGAAGCTGGACTTGATCGCGCACATTGCTTTGGTCAGCAAGCCGTTTAACGGACGCGAAAGCCATTATTTCGGCTTTTTCACCCAGCAGGGTGACAGCGTATTTAAAGTGTATCTCGGCCGTGACGAGCAACGTCAACTGCTTGCGGACCAGGTTGCACGGTTTAAAGCATTACAACAAAAACAGTGATAGGTTCGGAGAAATATATGAATCAGCAAGTTAAGCAAGAAAGGTTGCAAGGAAGACTGGAGCCGGAAATCCAGGAGTTCCGGCATGAACGCTGTACTTTGCAGCTGGCAACCGTGGATGGTGAGGGGAGACCCAATGTCAGTTATGCGCCATTCGTGCAGAATCAGGAAGGTTACTTTATTTTAATTTCTCATATTGCCCGTCACGCACGAAATCTGGATATCAACCCTCAGGTCTCAATCATGATGATTGAAGATGAAGCGACAGCCAAACAGCTGTTTGCCCGCAAACGTCTTACGTTTGATGCTGTGGCTCAGGTGGTAGAAACGCAACAGCGATTTGTGGCTGCAGGTGATTGGTCAGATGGCCGACCGTTTCGGTGACATTATTGATAACCTCAAGCAGCTTGAAGATTTCACCCTCTACTGCCTGAAACCGGAAAAAGGCCTATTTGTGAAAGGCTTTGGTCAGGCTTATCAGGTATCCGGCGATGATTTGGTGGATTTTGTTCACCTTGAGCAGGGGCACCGTAAAATCGTTAACCAGTAAACTGGGGTATGCAAGGTGAAAGGCTGCGTTGGCAGCCTTTTTTGTGCCAGCGAGATCAGAGCAACGCCTTTACATGGACAGTGTAGATACAGGTTGAAGCGCTGTATTATGTGTGCAACAGCAGTGTGCAGTTGTGTTGCAAAATGGCGATTGGTTTATTTTTGTTCGAATTTTCAGTGTATTGCGTCATCTGTTGTGCACGAAAATGGTGCGAAATTTTGTATTTTTGTGCTTTTTAGCCCGGTTTTGGTGCATTGGTACGGAGTGTAAAATAGAGCATGCCAGACGAAATGACTGCAAGAAGTGTCGTTTCATAGAGACCTGTTTTGCTTCAAAGTGTTATTAAGGAACAGTGTAACGAAGTCTCATTTTTGGAACAAGGTTTGCATTACTCAGGTGAATAACAATAAACATGGATGGTGAATTATGCAGTTAACGTCAGAGGAAAAGCGCTGGCTTCCCTGGTTTGGATCTACCGGTAAGTTGGCGATGCGCAAGGCATGCTTTCTTAACCGCAGTCGTGTCTCCTCTCTGCAACAAACCTTTGAAAATATAGCTAACACACGAGTACAGATACTCACCACCTGGGCCGATAATGAATGGTCTTTTTTACAAGATGCTGCTTTATATTTAGCTGCTAAACCGCAACACGAATATCATGCTGCACTGCAGCGACTGCTTAAACGCAGCAGTGATTTTTCTGAACTCTTCTTCGTTTCTCCTCAGGGTATCATTCTTGACTCAACCTATCCGGCTCAGAAGGGAAAACGGAGTGTTTCTGCTGCAGCGCTTGAAGTGGGATTACAGCAATCTTTTCTGCACGGGCCTTATTGTGATGACGTCACGCTGACTATCGGCGCTTCAAGCTCTTCGTTTCATGATGAAGTGACACTGATGTTTTATCAGCCGGTAAAGAATGATGGCGAGTTGCTTGGCTGTCTGTGTGGTCGAGTACCGAATGATGTAATCGGCGATCTGATTCAGCGCGAAGCAGGGCATATCTACAGCGAATCGGGAGACAACTACCTGTTTATGGTGCAGTCTCACTTTGATAAATCGATAGCGCCGGGTGTTGCCTTGTCCCGCTCCCGTTTTGAAGATAACCGCTTCTCCCACGGTGAAAACCTAAAAGACGGGGTACATACGCAGTGGGGAAACGGTGCAGGTACAGCGCCATACTGAATTTGAAATCGTATTTAACGATCCGTCCACCAAGCAGCTTCATCCAGGGGTGCGTGAAACCATTCGCAACGGCCAAAACCTGTATGTGGAATACCCGGGCTACTCTGATTACCGTCATATTCCGGTAATCGGGAAAGGGGTAACGTTCAGCATGCCGGGCTCAAAAGATCGCTGGGGCATGATGTGCGAGTCCGATCTGGAAGAGGTGTATCGGCATCGATCTCTGGCCCAAAAGTTAGATCAGCAGTTCGCACTCTGTATCTTTGCGTCTTTGTTGCTTCCTTTTGTGGTTAGCTCTTGGTATCCGCTGGTGGAGTGGCAACTGCTGATGCTTTCGCTACTAACAGGGAGCATTGCGGTTAGCCTGTTTCACCGCATGACCTCACGGCCTATCGCCGATAATCTGCAAAGCATGACTCAGGTGATGCAAATTCTGGCCGAAGGGGATGGCAATCTGACCCGGCGTCTTGATGCGAACCAGTTTAAGGCCGATGAAACCGGTGATCTCGGGCGCTGGACCAACAGCTTTATCGATAGTCTGGAGGGCATGATCAAGGAACTGGTCTTTGCCAGTCGCGAAGTACAAAGTGTTTCTGAATCTATGCTGCGCCGCAGCCAGTTGTTGTTGTCGAGCAGTGACAGTACCGCGACTTCGATTACCGATATGCTGGCCTTGGCCGGGATCCAAAGTCAGGAGATCAATAGTGCTAACGATACCGCGACTGAAATGAATGTGTTGATGCAAGAGACAGTGGAAGCAGCGCAGCGAGATTACCAGCAGGCAACAGCCAGTGCGCAGGATATCAAAACCATAGTCCAGTCATCGGCTCAGACGGTCAACGAAGTCAATGACGAGATGCAGAAAATTGGCGGTATTGTTGATTTGATTACTGAAATCACTGCGCAGACCAACTTACTGGCTCTCAACGCGGCGATTGAAGCGGCGCGGGCTGGTGAGCATGGGCGTGGATTTTCTGTGGTGGCGGATGAAGTGCGCACACTGGCTAATAAAACTTCTCAGGCCGCCAATAACATCGGTGAACTGATGAAAGCATTGCACAGCCAGTCTGAGCGTGCGGTGTTGTCTATGCAGGAAGGAATCACCAATGTCGAGAAACAGTACCCAGATAGTGGATGATTCCTCACGCAGCGAACGGCTACACAGTTCGGCCACCGGTCTGTTTACCCTTATTCAGGGCATTGCCCGTAACAGTGAGGAGCACCGTCAGACAGCAGACTCGGCCCAGCATACGGTGATACAGCTTCAGGAAGCTTCATCGCAGCTTTCGCGTCGTACGACCTTGATGCAAAACTCGCTGCAGCGTTTAGATCAGTTGGTCGGACGCTTTGAGGTCAGCAAAGCCTCCTAGAGCGTAAAAACTGAGAATCCGGATGATGACATCCGGATTCTTGTACCTAATCGTTTACATTCCCTGCTTATTTGGCTCTATGGCAATGCTGTACTATTGCTCGTCATAGCTTTGCTGAGGCGTTTTGGCGGCTTTTTTCCACGGCATTGCAAGCAAGGTAAAAATACCCAGTGCGTAGAGCATCGACCAGCCCAGGCAGATAAACACCGCGGTGCACAAGATAAGCGCGACAGTCGCCAGCACCTTGGCAAAACCGCTGAGCAGCTTAAATGCCGCAAACATCGCCAGCAGATAGACCAGCACAAAAATGCCGTTAGCCAGTTTCAGGAACAGCTCCAACTCCAAGCCGGATAATTCACGCACAAAACAAAAGACCAGCAGCACTAAGCCGACTATCCAGGTGGCTGTCGCTGGTACTCCGCGTGAGGAGAGACGCGCCAGCGCGCTCTCGGGACGATAGTCACGCGCTTGCGCCCACACCATGCGTGACAGGCTTTGGGTGTAGAGGTTGATGCTGGCGAAGCAGGCAAGGAAGCCAATCACACTGATGACGCTGGCCATCTGGCTGCCAAACAGCTTATCGCTCAGCCAGGGAATAGACGCGCTGTCGAATTGCGGGCTGCCGTAGGCACCAAACTTCAGGATTACTGCCGAGCAGGCCCAGTAGGTGGCTCCGGCGACGAAACAACCGACCAGAATGGCCAGAGGAAAATCCCGCTGCGGATTCTTAAACTCTTCCCCCATATGGGCAAAGGCTTCGATGCCGACGAAACACCAGAACATCACGCCCAGAGCGGCGCCGATGGGCCAGATTGCCGAAGCGTTCAGTACTGGCATGGTCAGATCCTCGCTGCCCACATCACCAACCCAGAAAAATGCTGCGACGAGAGCAAAAATGCTCAGCGCAATCAGGGTTTGCAGGCGGCCTGAGGATTTGCTGCCTGCCAGATTCACGCCAACCAATAATGCTACGGTCAGAGTTTGTGCGATCAGAGGAACATCGAGCGGAGCCGGCAGGACCGGTTGCAAAAAGCCGGCAGCCAGGGCAATAGCCGGCGGTACACCGACCGGGATAACGCTGACAAACAGCCAGGCTACCGCTCGTTCCAGGCGCGGGTTAAATGCCTGACGGACAAAGTAGGCGGTGCCGCCGGCATTCGGATAGCGTTTGCCTAATGCTGCGAAACGTGAGAGCAATCGGGCAAATTGCCACGAATAAAATCAGCCACGCCCAGAGTGAAAGATGTCCGGCAATGCCCGCTGCGATGGCCGGGATCATAAACAGGCCGGTGCCCATTAATGTGGTGGAGAGTTGTCCGATACCGGACAGTAGCGTGATTTCTTGTCTGAGTTGTTGCACCGTGTCATTTCCTGTTCTTTTTGTTATACCCAAATAACCTGTTCACCTAACTGCGCAAATGCCGGGCAAGTCACTTGGGTATAAGCCGCTAGAATACTCTGTTCATCAACAGGATGCAGCAGACAAAGCGCTCGGCTTGACCGTCAAAATGACGGTTTTTCGCGTCGGCAAAGTCACTTTGACGGTTCACTTTGCAAAAGGGGAAAAGCAACGGGTGGCCGGATGACGAAAATTGTGTCAAATTAACCACTAATCAACGGGATAAGTTGGCGGCGGCCTGTGGGCCGACCCAAGCGGAAATAATAACAATGGATAAATTTGATAACCAGATCATCGCGTTACTGCAGCGCGATGCGCGTATGTCAGTCAGTGATATCGCACGAGAAGTGAGTCTGTCCCGATCTGCGGTGACAGCCAGAATTAAGAAGCTCGAACAGGACAATATTATTCTGGGTTATCATGCCCAGATCGCCCATCCCGAACAGCATAACAATGTCAGTGCTTACTTTGCGTTGAAATTTGATATGGCAGCCGATCTTTATTCCTGTGAAAAATATGCGGAACAGCTGTATCGGATTCCGGGGGTAAAGTGGTGTCATGCGATCAGCGGCGAAACGGATCTGATGATTTATGTCGAAGCGCAAAGCATGGCACAGCTGAATGCGATTCGTGACGAGTTGCAACAGAATCCGCAACTGCGCAATCTCAGAACCCATACGGTGCTGAAAGAGCTTTTTAACACCACTAAGCAGACTGAATTGCCTTAAGTGCTGGCAAGCGGTTAGATGGCATACCTGGCGCTATGCCTGAACGGATGCCGACACTTATGTTGGTAATGATGCTGATACTTTCCACTGATTCATATTGATAAGGAATTTTTATATGACCTTCACGGTTTGGCTTTCACTGTTTACCATTTGTATTTTAGGCGCGATGTCTCCAGGGCCAAGCCTGGCGATGGTGGCGAAACACAGTCTGGCCGGCGGTCGAAAAAATGGTCTGGCTACGGCCTGGGCACATGCATTTGGGATTGGGGTCTATGCGTTGCTGACGATTGTGGGGTTGGCGGTGGTATTGCACCAGTCGCCGCTGGTGTTTAAAGCCATCAGCTATGCCGGTGCCTTCTATCTGGCTTATCTGGGGTTCAATGCATTACGTTCGAAAGGCGGCGTGGCGGCCAAACTGGAATCGGGTCAATCGGTTAGCGCCTGGCAGTCAGCCAAAGAAGGGTTGATGATTTCGTTACTGAGTCCGAAAATTGCGCTGTTTTTCATTGCGTTGTTCAGTCAGTTTGTTGCGGTCGGCAATGAACCGGGCAGCAAAGCGATAATAGTGGCAACACCGCTCATTGTGGACGGCTTGTGGTACACCTTTATCACTTTCCTGCTTTCCAGCCCGCGTGTACTCGATAAATTACGCGCCAGAGCCGTGTTGATTGACCGTTTGTCCGGCCTGGTTCTCATTGCTCTGGCGGTGCGCGTCGTTTCTGACGGTGTAAATCAGCACGCTGAGATAACATAGCCTGGCAGCGCAATTAGCGCTGCTTGCCGGTGACTTCTTCGAATTCGCCTTCAATCACATTGGCGTTGTTTTGCGCCTGATAAAACGGGCGGCGTTTGAGCTGTTTCTCAATACGCTTGCCGGTAATAATCGCAACCAGAGTCAGCGGAATAGCCAATAACAGGCCAAACATCACGGCAAAAAAACCGGTCACCAGCGTGAGTGTGGTAACAATAAATCGCGACATAAGTGGCTCCTCTTTATTCATGAGTCGTCAGCTTAACTCAGCCAAGATGAATTAAACATGAACGCCGATGATAATCTTATATTGCGATGCTAGTGCGGGTAAGACTAGTGCGAATAAGCGAGCTCGGCTGATTCTTGTTCTTCTTTTGCCGCACAATGGCTCAGGTAGTCCAGCCATTGAGCTTGCGGCAGCGGTTTCGAGAACAAATAGCCCTGGATATAATCCACACCCAGTTGATTAAGAATCGCCAGCTGTTCCTGAGTCTCTACACCTTCGACAATCACTCGCATTCGCAGGCTCGCGGCCAGTTGCAGCATCGAAATCAGCACGTTGTTTAAATGGGGCTCATGGCCGAGGTTTTTCACAAACACCTGGTCAATCTTTAAAGTATCGAAATGGAACTGGCGTACAAAGTTGAGGCCAGAATAACCGGTACCGAAATCGTCGACAAACAGACGCATGCCCGAGTGGCTTAACAGACGGAAATTACGCTCGACCATCTTTTGTTCACTGTCGCTGAAATCACCATCTTCAGTAATTTCAAACGCAATGTTCTGCGAGAAGGCGGGATGGTTAATACAGCGGGCGATAATCTTATCGGTAAAGGCCGTTGAACACATCAGTTTCGCGGGCAATGTTGACGCTGACATATTTACCCTGCATTAATTGCGGATGGTGCTCATAGAGAGCACAGGCCTCATCAATCACAAAGTCAGTCAGCTGTTCGATAAATCCCAGTCGTTCAGCAAGCGGAATAAAAATATTGGGTGGAATAAAGCCCTGTGTCGGATGGTTCCAGCGCAGAAGTGCTTCACAGCCCGCAACGGAACGGTCAGAACTCTGTACGATCGGCTGAAAGTAGACTTCGAACTGTTTGGCTTCCAGAGCATGCAGGATGGAGCTTTCCAGGCTTTTCTTCTGAATAACGATTTTACGTTTGTACAGGTAACAAGAAAGCAGGGAGAAATAAATACACAGCAATACCCAGATCTTACTGAGTAAATAGCTAATATAAGTCTCGGCGGTCAGGTAAAATTCTACTTGCAGTGGAAAAACGTCTGAGTTGAAGACCATAGATTTAATATAGTCTTGATGGTCCTGGCCTAAAATGTGGTACTGGTAGACTTTAATATCGAATATCAGGTGTTCCTGATTAATGATGCCGTTAATCAACCGGGTCAGGTAACGCGGCGGAATCACCATACTGACGCCATTCAGTTGACTGTCGGAGTAGATATATAAAATCGAATTCTGCTTGGTAATGGCGGTTCTGGTAAACGCGAGCGTTTCATGGGTAGGCGAATGGGCAACTCTATCGAATATGGTTGAATATATCTCAACCTTGGAATTGCCTTCGGTACTGGTGCAATATATCGTCCGTGAGCCTTTGAAAACGCCAATCTCTTTCGCGTAGTCAGACATAAATACGGTTTGTCTGAGTTGTGGCGCGAGTTGCGTACAGCTTTGATCGGCGCTGATTTGATTTAAGATGTGTTTGGTTTCTGAGCGGGTTTGTTCCAGCGCATTTTCGATATCTGCGATTGATTGCTTACCCAGATGAGTGAACAGCCGTTCGCTGTTGTAGAGGCAGAATATAGCAAAGATGACCAGGGAAAGGCTGATCATTATAATCTGGTGTCGTAAGGGCTGGTTATTTAACTTGCCCAGTAACGAATCGAACTTTGTTTGTGCTGAAAACATAGAGTTAAGAAATCCATCACTACGAACTCTGTTTATGTGAAGAGTTATGCTGATATTGGCTAACAATGGATGTCAGTCAACAAATTGTCATTGCTGGAATATTGACAGGCCATAGAATATGCATCGTGATGATCTTATATCACTGAAACGCTGTCAATATGTAAAGCCATTTTCTCACCTAAGTTGTTTTTCAAGTGTTGTCAGCGTAATTAAACAGTATTCAATACCCTCTTTTAATCTTTATGAATAAGCAGTGAGGTGTTTGTCAAATCACTTATTTTCAACATGATTCGGTATTTGTTCTTATTACCGGACTTGTTTCAATCAGGGGTAACTGAGTGCAATAAAATAAAATGCCCCGATGAAACGGGGCGTATGGTTATTAATAATGACTGAACTTTTACTGCTGTTATTTGGCATCCAGAGTAAGGTCTGCGCCGTTATCTTCCGTACGCAACCGGGTTTTGCTGTCAAGCAGGAAAACCCGTTCCGGCGCAACCATTGCTTCATCCACTAGATAGGTCTTAATTGACTTTGCTCGCTCTTCGGCCAGGTTCTCTAACTGGTCACGGCTGATATTGACCGAGTTCACCAACTGGTTGTACAAGCCCAGCATCAATGTCGTGTCAACTTGCTCATCAGACGGTGCATCGGTTTTCCCTTGCTTGAGTTGCTGAACGACCTTATCACGTTCATCGCCAAAATTGAGATTGAGGTCAGATTCAGCCAGTGTAGTGACGGCATCCGCCAAAGGTTCAGACTGAGCGATATAACTCGGGCTGAAATCCGCTGGCAGAGCATTGAGTCCGCTCTGTTCCAGCATGCGCTGTTGGATACGCAGTTCAGCCATCGCGCGACTGTCATCCTGCTTATTTACGGCTGCGGCAATACTCAGCGTCAGTTGCGGACGTGAGGCCAGTGCCTGTGCCAGTTTATCCAGGCGCTGTTGCTCATCAGTGCTCAGAGAGGCGTCTCCCAAGGCAAAGGTGACATGATCAAGTTTCTTCGTCTGAGCCGACCAGATTGGCCAGCAGAGAGAAAGGTGCAGTAACTGCTTTAACAACGATGTTGGACAAGGCTTTGAAAATAATGCTGCCAAAACTGAAGTCCGGATCATTGACGTCTCCTGAAACCTGAACGCCAAGATCGATGACGCCGTTTCGGTCCTGCAACATGGCGATCGCCAGTGAAACCGGCAGACTGGTGGCCAGCTTAGATTCGCTTGGTTTACCGAGCTTGAGTTGATCGATGACTAAATGGTTGTCACCTTGAAGCTGATTCTCTTCAAGCTGATAATTAAGCGCCAGCGACAGCTGTCCCTTATCGATGTAGTAACCGGCGTAGGTCCCTGAGTAAGGGTTGACCGAGGTCAGCTCGACGCTTTTAAAGTTCAGGTCTAAATCCAGGTAAGGATTTGGAATCAATGGGTTAATTTCACCTTTGAGTGATACGGGAGCATATTTGTCGATTTTACCGGCAATATCAACCTGAGCTTTTGTTCCGGGTGTGGACGACAGGTTGCGGACAGAGCCATGCAGCAGCTCAATACCTGAGGCAAAATTCGGAGTCAGTGAGTTGTCAGCAAAATAGGCCGAGCCGTTGCTGAAGGTAATGGCCTTAACATCAACCGCAAAGGCTGAGGAGTCCTGCTTAGCTGCCGTTGATGGATCTGGACTGCCCGTTGATGACTTGGCAGGCTCAGAGCGGCTGTCAGCGTCACTCTGGACCACAATGTCGCCAATGTTAGTGCGTTTATCTTTCGCGATCATCACCTTAGCATAGGGCGCATCAAATGCGATGGTATCGATTTTCAATGACTGCTGCTGAGCATTGAATATCATGCTATTGATGTTCATTTTTTGCCACTTAACCAGCGGCTGATTATTCAGGGTATCTTTGACCAACAGATTGCTGATATCGGCGCTGCCTTGGTAGGTGGCACGGCCTTGGTTATCGGCACTGTAGTGGCCCTGAGTTGCCAGTTGCCCTTTGGTGAGATGCAGATTGACATACGGCGCCAGGTAAGGCTGAACCTGGGTCAAATCCAGTCCGTTAACCGAGAGGTCACCTTCTGCGCTGAGTTTAGCAGCGTCGACCTTACCTTTGGTGCTGAGCTCTCCGCGCGCTTTCTGCGGGGCAGCACTGTCGCCTGAGCTGACAGCCAGTGCGATGTCGTAATCGATAGGTTTAGCCAGATCACTTTGGATTGGGCCAGTTGTGACAGCAAGCGGATAGATCCGCCAGAAAATGCCTTTGCTCTGCACACTTTCTTTAATATTTATATCGGTATCCGTCATGGCAAAGCCTGCCAGTCTGACCAACCAGGGTGCAGAAGTGGTGCTGGTGTCCGTGGCCGGTTGTTGTTCCGCGCGGGTCTGAACCGGTTCACTTTGGGCTGGCGGAGAAGCGGCTGTCTTCTTAGTGTCTGTCTTTTTAGTGGCTGTCTTCTTAGAGGTAAATAGCTGTGCGAGATCCAGACCTTGTGCTGACACTTCACCTTCAACCCACAGTCCTTTGAGCTTAATCGCATCAACATCAACCTGTTGACGATCGCCACTGACCCGTACGTTTTGCACATCAAGGCTTGGCAGTTTGATTTTAGCCTGGCTTTGATCGCTCACTACCAGATGTCTGAGCTGGAGTTGGCCTTGCGTGACCTGATAGTGGAAGCTGTCATCTCGTTCGCCGGCACTGAACTGAGCGGACAGGTTGATTGCTCCGTCAGTAACGGCGGCCTGCATCTGGTCGGCGGTAAACGGCCAGAATGGCTTAAGTGTGACGGATTTCAGTTGCAGGATTCCGTCGACGTTAAATGGTGCTAACTGGAATTGTCCCTTGAGGGCCAACTGGCCTTGGTCTGCCCCTTCAATCATCAGTGAATATTGGTTATTGACTACAGTGCCTGCTTGACCAGATTCAGAGTCAGAAGCAACTGTTTGGCTGACAGCACGGCTGTCGAAATGGTTCAGATTGAGGTTAAGATCGGCATAGCTGAGCTCGGCACCAGTAACCTTATCGTGAAAACGGACCTGACCGTCTGAAATATCCAGACGTTGTACCCGGATAGCCGGGATAGTATCAATATCAGCATCTGGCTGTTGAGGGGCATCCGCTGCAACCGGCTCTGCACTGGCATGGTTTGCCAGCGTATCGAGTATATCACTGAAATTGAAGCGTGTTTGACCGTCACTTACCATGCGTTGCAGCGCAACCTGCGGCGCGGTCAACGTGATGTGATCAACCGTCGGCGTTAAAGCGAACAGGCTTTGCCAGAAATTGAATTCAAGCTCGAGTTTGTCAAAGCGGGTAAACGTATCGCTGCCGTTGGCTTCCTGAATGACAAACCCTTCGATGCGTGCTCTGAGCACGAAAGGGTTAATGCTCACCTTGGGCACACTCACATTGCGTCCAAGCTGTTCACTTAACAGCTCGGGAGCTTTAGCTTCAATCAGCGCCGGGATGACTGCACCCAAGGTGACAGCGTAGAAGGCGTAAGCAGACAAAGCATAGGTTGAATAACGCAATAAGCGCGGGGCTTTTTTAAAACGTTGTAAAGCAGGTGACAGTGGATTTGGCATGGCAGGCTAAGGTCCGGTTAAACATCAATGCGAATACTCAATGTTATACGGATGGCTATCATCATGCCACTCAAGGTACTTAATTTAGACGGGAAAATCTCAATAAAAAGCAGATTTTACAGCTGGTTAACCAGTGAGGCTGACATAAAAAAAAGCCGCCCACATCAGGAAGGGCGGCAAGTACGGGGGATACCGTGAGAGGAGAGTAAGCCGGAGGTATTTACCGGCTCACCGTCATCCTCAGGATGAATTGTTATTATGTTGTGGAGACGAATATGTTGTGCAGACCCCCAGTCTACACTTGAGGGTAAGTTTTGTAGCGCACACCCATCATCTGTTCCATGCAGTGAACAACCTGACAGCTGTAGCCAAATTCGTTGTCGTACCAAACGTACAGTACACAGCGGTTACCCTGGGCAATGGTTGCCGCGCCGTCAACAACGCCGGCGTAGCGAGAACCCACCAGGTCCGTTGACACAATTTCAGTCGACTCAGTGTAGTCAATTTGCGCAGCCAGCTTAGAGTTCAGGGCGACATCACGCAGATAAGCGTTCAATTGCTCTTTGTCGGTTTCTTTCTCAAGGTTCAGATTTGCGACCGCCATTGATACGTTCGGAGTCGGAACACGGATAGAGTTACCGGTCAGTTTACCCGCCAGCTCCGGCAGGGCTTTAGCCACGGCTTTTGCTGCCCCGGTTGAGGTCAGTACCATGTTCAGCGATGCTGAGCGGCCACGACGCTCGCCTTTGTGGAAGTTATCAATCAGGTTCTGATCGTTGGTAAATGAGTGAACGGTTTCGATATGGCCGGATACCACACCATACTTGTCATTCATTGCTTTCAGCACTGGTGTAATGGCATTGGTGGTGCAGCTGGCCGCAGAGATAATGGTATCTTGCGGGTCAATGACCGATTCATTAACGCCAAATACGATATTCTTGATGTCGCCTTTACCCGGCGCAGTCAGCAGCACTTTTGCCGCGCCTTGTGAGCCAAGATGCTGGCTAAGACCTTCGGAATCACGCCATACACCTGTGTTATCAACCACCAGAGCGTTGCTGATTCCATAGGCGGTGTAATCAACGTCTGCCGGAGAATTGGCGTAGATAACCTGGATGTAGTTGCCGTTGACGATCAGTGCTTTATTCTCATCGTCGATAATGATGCTGCCGTTGAACTGGCCGTGTACGGAGTCGCGGCGCAGCAGACTGGCTCGTTTTTCCAGGTCACCCTCTTTACCACCACGTACCACGATCGCACGCAGACGCAGCGGATAACCCGGACCACTTTTTTCGATCAGCAAACGGGCCAACAGGCGGCCGATGCGGCCAAAACCGTACAGAAACGACATCTTTCGGCTCGTTCATCGCAGCACCGGTAAGCGTTTCCTGCAGGGCAGTTGTCAGGAAATCGTCCAAGCCGTGCACGTCGCTATGTTTTTGCCAGAACTGGTGTGCCAGCTGACCGATGTCAATACGACAAGGAGACAGCCCCATTTGGTTCAACTGTTCAACAATAGGCATGGTCTGTTGCAGAGATAATGTTTCTCCGGTGTAGCGACGAGCAATTCGGTGAGTTTTGATGATATCGATGGTGGCGGCGTTAATCAGGGTTTTTCCAAACAGGATGATTTCCACCCCTTTGTTACGATAAAGCTGAGCAATCAGGGGGGACATTGATTCAGCAATCGTCTGGCTGGTCTGCCAGTCTTGGAGGTGTTTCTCTGGACTCATTTTTACTCAGGACCTTTTCACGTTTTGTTGAGCTTTACGTTGGCCGGTAGGGGGACAAACGCAAGCGGTTTATACCCACAGTTTTTACTGTGTTTGGTATCGGGGGAACTTGTTGTTTTTATGTGGTCAGAGTGTAAAGGGCGAAGGGTTATTCTGCTAGTAAAAATAATGGCCAGATTTTAAGCTTATATTTATACATAAATTAGTGATTTTAGTTGCCTTGATCGGTATTTGTGCGTATTGACTTTAACAAAACTCATAACTTATTTTGTGATAATTCAGTTTCATATCTACTCTTTTTGATCTTATTGCAGTCTTTGTTTCATAAAACTGTAATTTATATCGTGTAACCCCCTTAAAAAGTAAACGAGATAGCGGCTGAAAAAACCTGTACCTCGGTTTCTATGTTATCCATTGGATTCTGGATGCGGGTAAAGTGACCATTGATCATATTTTCTTGACTGGTGATGTATTGCCACTCCGCGTTAAGTGCCACATTGGCGGTAATGTTGTAGCGTAACCCGAGCAGATAGGATTCATTATGGTTGAGTTTGCGCCGCTGTCCGTACTGCACATAGGGCTGCCATGGGCCGAAACTGGCGCGCGATGCCCACATACCAGTTGGCATAGAGTGTGCGATCGTAAATGAACTCTGAGAATACGTGATAGCGTGCGAGTGAGTAATTGATGCCGAATGCGATCAGGTCGAGATCATAATGGTCAATGTTCGTATTGTCGGCAGTAAGATTGGCTTCGCTGGTGATGTAGGCGAGACGATACTGGTTTTCGTCTTGATACCAGTCTGCGGTAAGCCCAAAAGCAGCATCGGCAGCCAGGGTATAATTGGTGTCATATAAGTGGTAATCGTTATCACCGGGGACGGCCATAAAGGTCGACAGGCGCAATTGCGACGCGTCGCTGACCGCTTTATTCCATTCAAATGATGCTCCGTCATAGTGGGTGATACCGAGCAGGCTGTCATAGACATCATGCGCCGGACGAATCCACGGATACGCGACGGAAACGTAGTTGTATTCAGACATCATGAACAACGGCAGCCTCAGCCGCCCGACTTTAGCGCTGTATGCTCCCCATGCCGACTCAAGATAAGCCCATTCCAGCTCCGGATCGGACAGATGATCCTGTGGACGCTTAACCGCCTGCACTGAAGCTCGCCAGCGATCATTGATTAACCAGTCCAGCTGTAAGCCTAGTGTGGTATCGCAGTCAAAGCACCAGTCATTATCTATCTCACGATGGACAAAAACCGGTACCTCACTGTCTGAGCGAGTGGCTGATAATGTGCCAAATCCACTGAGTCGTAAGTTGTCACCAAGGTGAATCTGTGCTGAGACTACGGGTGACAAAAGAATTAAGCCGAGGAGTGTTGACGCTGTTTTCATAGTGGTTCCTCACTATCAAAGACATAGAGGACAGACAGATCTTCCCTAAGCCAGGAAACAGGAATATAGGCAATGCCATTTTTATTATGATTAAGCCAGTTAGTCACAGCCTGCGGGTTATTCTCCGCCACTTCAAACGGAGCTCGGCTGCGCCCGGAGAACGTCTGACGGGCCCAGATAGCCTGCATCTGAGCCGGGCTTTTGCCTAGTAAGGTGTAATAAAAGCGATTGCGCAGAGCTGAGCCTTGAGTCAGATCAAGCAATACAAGATTGAAATTATCGATATGGCTGACATGACCGCGATAGATCATTTTGACCTGGCTGCCTTTCAGCTTTGGGAGGGCGTTATTCAGCGTGACGATTGCATAGCTCTCGGCAAGTGCGGTGGCACTGCATAGCAGCAAACAACACGACAGAAGAAATCGGATTCGCTTCACTAAAATGTCTTTCCTTGACCTAACTGACTCAACTTTATTGAAATTATCGGCGCAAACGCAGTGAAGAGTGACTATGTTTAACTGTAGGCTAGGTCTTCTCGTTATCAAGGTGCGGCAATGTTTATTGTTAATCGCTTCTCAATAAAAGCGCGATTGGTGCTTTTGTGCTTATTACCTATGTTGGTAATAGCTTGGGGAACGTGGACGTTATTTAGTCAGTTTCAGTCCCAGTTATTGTCTTATCAAAGTTCGACCCAGAAAGTGACTGCGCTCAACTACGTTGCCAATGCCACTCACTCGTTTTATCACATATTAAGTCGCCGGCTGAACGATGATCCGCTGGATTTCTATATTGAACAGCTGGAGTCTGAGCTGAATCAACTGAATGAATTTTTTGCTCCTTCAGTGACCCGGCTGGTTGCGGAAAATTCCGATTTGTTAATTCGCAATAATATTGCAGAGCTGAGAAGTCTGGCACAGGAAGTCCGCACGGCCTCATTCGACGATGTCAGGCAATATGGTACCTGGGCTTTTGACTTAATTTATGAGCTCAACCTCGAAATTCAGAAAACCAGTAATCACGACGCTCCGGCAGAGATCCATCATTTAGACACCATTTATGATGAACTCAGTTGGTTTCTGTACTGGATGCAACGTGAAGCCTGGTTTTTACGCGATTTAGCGCAGTCTGAAACTCTGAACAAGCAGCAGGTCGGGCAATACTTACGTATTGCTGAGAATGAACAATTGTATCTGGAGCGCTTTATCGACTCCGGGGCCAGTTCAGTGCAGCTGGAACAGATAGTCAAACTGTTTGCGCAGCAGGACTTCAGACAAGGGGCATTAGTGCGGGAAAAAATTCTGCAGCAGGATGTCTCCCCGGCAGAGCTGGCCGGTTATGTACAAACACTGGATAATCGCCAGACATCAATCCAGAAGCTGTTTGTCGGTTTCTCCGATCATCTCGCCGGGCAGATCGCTCATCGCTCTCAGCAGGATCAGCAGCGTATCATTCTGGTCAGCGTGGTGGTATTTCTGGTGTTTATGCTGCTGCTGTTCCTTGGGCTCGGAACCTTCTATCGTATTTCTACCAAGCTGAATCGTATCCTCGATACGATGTGGCGGATGCAGGACAAACGGGATCAGGTTCAGCTGATTGAGATTGATGGCAATGACGAGTTCTCCGACTTTGCCACCAATCTCAATCACATCATTGAAGAAGTTCAAGTGCATGAAGCTTCTCTGATTCAGGCCAAAGAAGAAGCGGTTGCCGCTAACCGGGCGAAAAGTTCCTTTCTGGCGAACATGTCCCATGAAATCCGTACTCCGCTCAACGGTATTATTGGTATGACTGAAGTGTTGGGAAACGTCAGGGTTGACGGCTAACCAGCAAGATATTTTATCCGACATTGACAGTTCTTCTCAGGCGCTGCTGATATTGCTGAATGATATCCTCGATTTGTCCAAGATTGAGGCCGGGAGTCTGACGCTCACCCCTAACCCGTTTAACTTTGCTGAGCTGGTGTATGACACGGTGAACTTGGTGAATCTGCGTGCTGTGACGCAACACGATGAACTGTCTATACAGCTCGATCCTGCCTTGCCTTTGTTGGTCGTCGCAGATGAATTCAGGGTGAAGCAGATCCTGATGAACCTGCTGTCTAATGCGGTGAAATTTACCAAAGATGGTGAAATAAACGTTGAAGTCAATTTTCTTGCTGAGGATACGCCGCAAATCCGCTGCAGTGTTACGGACAGTGGGCGTGGCATAGCGAAAGACAAACTGACGACCATTTTTGCTCCGTTCACGCAGGAAGATGACAGCATTACCCGCCATTTTGGTGGCACGGGGCTGGGCCTGGCGATCTGCCAGCAGTTGATAGAAATGATGCGGGGGACCTTATCGGTCAACTCAACCAAAGGGTTGGGCAGTAAATTTGAGTTTACCATTCCTGTAGAGCTGCCGGAGGAGCAACCTGAACCGGTTCAGTGCTCGCAGTTCTCGCTGCTGGTGGCCAATGGCACCTCATATGTTGCAGCGATTCGTCGCGAGTACCAGCGCCTGGGAACCGAGTGGGCTGAAGCTCAGACAGTGGCTGACCTGACAACGATGGAATTCAGTAAACCGGTCAGTCATGTGGTCTATTGTCAAAGTCTGACTCAGCGCAGTCAGGGCGATATCGGGTTGTTACGGCAACGTTTTCCGCATGCCAGCATTATTTTCTGTCAACATCATCTGTTCACCCGTCGCGGTCAGGTCGATAACGTGGACGGCTGGGTTACGCTGCCTTTTCTCGGCGCCCGTTTTGAACGTCTTCTTGTTAATCAATCAGATGGTTCACAGGGAGCCGTGGATAGTACGCTACTTGAACAGAGTCCCGCGGCTGAGCCAAGCTCAAGTTGTATCCTGATTGTGGAAGATAATCTGATGAATCAGAAAATCGCGACTTTCTTTCTGGAGAAGGCCGGCCTGAGCTATGTGATTGTCAGCAATGGTCAGGAAGCTGTGGATGCCATTACCCAGGGGGGAAGGTTTGCCGCCATTCTGATGGATTGCATGATGCCGGTGATGGATGGATTTACTGCCACACGCCGGATTCGCCAGTGGGAAGGAGAGAAACGGTATAGCCAACATACCGATTATCGCCCTGACAGCCAGTGTCCTTGATGAAGACATTGCTCACTGTTTTGAAGCGGGCATGGATGCTTATCTGCCCAAACCTTATAAGTCCAAACAGTTGTTTGATATCTTTAACGAGCTTGAAGTGGCCTAATGGCGACTTATTGAACTAGTAGAGACTCATTGAACTAGTGGCGACCCATTGAAAGTGTTTGAGTTGCCTGCTCGCGCGTAATCAAGGTGATGAATTGTTCTGCTCTCAGAGGCGGTGAGTAGTAATAGCCCTGATAGTCGTCACACCCCTCATCAGCCAGTAGTGATAATTGTTCACGGCTGTTTACCCCTTCAGCGGTGACCACTTTTCCGAGGTTATGGCCGAGTTGGATGATGGTTCTGACCAGCATATGGTCGTGGTGATCCTCAACACAGTCATCGATGAAAGATTTGTCGATCTTAACCACATCGATCGGTAGTTGTTTTAAGTAATTAAGCGATGAGTAAGCAATACCAAAATCATCGATTGCAATGCGCACGCCAATACGACGTAATTCATCACAAGTCTGGCTGACGCTTTGTGGCTGTTGTATCAGAGTGGTTTCGGTGATTTCGAGCTGGAGCAACCGTGGATCGAGGTCCGTATCCCGCAGAGTCTGGGAGATGACCTGAAAAATATCGTCGTAAAGAAACTGGACCGCAGATACGTTAACGGCAATACAGATATCGTGGCCCTGTTGCTGCCAGGCTTTGGCCTGGCGACAGGCAGTCTCAATCACCCAGCGCCCGATGGGAATGATTTGCTGGCTTTTTTCCGCAATTGCCACGAACTGCTCCGGGTTAACCTGACCTAAATCAGGATGGTGCCAGCGTATCAGCGCTTCAGCACTTGTCACTTGTCCGCTGAAAACGTCGACTTTAGGTTGATACTCCAGATGTAACTGCTGGCGGTTAATCGCCGTGCTCAGTTCACGTTCGAGCTGATAATTACGGATGGTTTCTCCGATTAACTCTTCATCAAAATGCTGCACCAGATTCTTGCCTTTTTGTTTAGCGCGCAGCAGTGCGATATCCACATTACGGCACCAGATATCACTGTCGTACATCGCGTCCTCAAACAGAGCCACGCCGATGCTCAGTGTCATACTGTAGTAGCGCTGATTGAGAAAAAATGCCTGGCTGCAGGCAGCGAGAATACGGTGAGCGACCTGATCGGCTTTGGCCCGGATGTGTTGGTCACCTGTTATAATGAGCGCAAACTCGTCGCCACTGAGACGGTACAACTTGTCACAGTCAAGGTTCAGCTGGTTAAGACGTTCCGCCAGTCCTGCGAGTAGTATATCGCCCTGATGATGGCCCAAAGTGTCATTAATCAGTTTGAAATCATCAATATCCAGCTGCAACAAAGCATAGTGCTCTTCGGGGTGGTATTGGGATTCCAGTCGTTTGGTGTCATTTAAAAACGCGGCACGGTTGGCAAGGCGGGTAAGAAAATCGGTCAGACTGTCGCGTCGATAGCGTTCGAGCTGAGACTGCAGCTTTTGTTTATAGTACACGCCGAGCGTTGCCAGTATTGAAATCGAGACAAGCTCCATCGCATCCAATAAGTAGTCACCGAAAGTCGCCGAATGGAAAGAGTAATGAGACAAGCTGGCTATAACTAAAAGCAGCGCTGCGATGACTGGCCACAGGGTGCCCGGAAACAGAATCAAATAGGTCAGAGGGATCAGGATAAAGGTTTCCTGCAGCGCAGCAGACGATGATTGGTGGCTTGCCATGATGACACAGCCCAGAGCGGTCAGTGCTGCCAGCATCTTGAGTCTTGAGTTCGCACTGACAAAAGCCAGTAACAGGCACAGCGGGTAGGCATACAGATAAGGTGCTACCGTCTGGGGTACCACCAACAGTGAATGACTGACAATAGCGACTGCAGCAAGATAAAACAGAGGCAATAAGCCCCGCAAAAGCGATCCTGAAACGGCCTGACTGGATGCAGATAACATGCAAATTCCTGTGAGTAATTCTGCCTTGGAGCGACATCTGTCTTGATTCCGGGCGCGTTGTGACAACAAAATGACGGCGAACGCCAAAGGTGAAGCAACAATTTACGCTGAGTGTAATTCAGGAATAGCGAATGTAAGTCAATATATTGACAGCTTTGGTTGAAACCTGGGGCTAGTCTCATTTTGGAGACGGTCGAACGGCAGGTATTCAGAATAATTGGCTGAATGCGAGAGTTGTTCTTTGCAAAAAAGAATCTGCAAAAAAGAAGCCCTCCGTGTGGAGAGCTTACCTTTTGATTATCGCGCCGGACAAAACCTTAAGAGGGCAGGCGAATCTCTGTAATCGAGCTGAGTTTCTTCAATCGGCAGCCAGTTTACTTTTACGCCGGCCTGAAGAAACATGTCCTGGCTGACTTGGATCTTGTCACCCCAGCGGGACAAAAAGTCCTCTGATTGTTCCGGGCAGTGCACGGCAGCTATGCCGGTCTGGATGATTTTGGCCGCACAGTTCGGGCACGGAAAGTGAGTGACATAGATTTCACAACCGTCCAGATCCCGTTTTGCGAACAGAATTGCGTTTTCTTCTGCATGCAATGTCTTGAGATATTTCATATCTCGGTCATCGGTGTTTGCGCTGTCTGAAATACCGTGCGGGTAGCCGTTAAAGCCGACCGAAACGATGCGGTTTTGTTTCGTGATCACCGCTCCGACCTGGGTCGAAGGGTCTTTACTCCAGGAACCAACGAGTTCTGCCATTTGGTAAAAGCGTTGTGCCCATTTAGAAATCATTGCGTGGTTTCCTCACCTGAATCGTTATTGGTCGTCACCTAGGTATTTATGTGACTAATATCCTTAATTTAACTGAATGAGTCTAGAAAAAATACGTGGTCACAAGGCCAAGATGCGTAATCGCTGGCTTCTTGTACGCTTTATGATTGATATCATCGCATTAATAGTGAGATCCGCATCAACTTTTATTCGGGGGCTAGTTTGCTGCCGATTAGCCATTTTAGGATTGGCTTTGTGCGAGATCTCTTACACGTTATGTGAGACTTTAGCTGTTAAGTCGTAAGGTAAGTGAGATATTGTAATTATAACGTTTTGTTTATTATGAATTAATATTTAATTGATACCGATTCTCAGCCGGGATGGCCGTTTTTAGCGCTTGCTCAAATTGGCCGATATCGTAATCTCAAGTTGTCGGCAGGATGCAGACATGGAACAGGAAAGACCCAGGGACAGGTCATCTTCAGGACGAAGATTCGGTTATTCAGGATGAATGATCGGCATGGATAGCAAAGGACATAAGCTGGATGCTACGTAACCAGGATGGTTATGAAGGAAAGTTTATGGACGGCTTAAAGGACTAAAGCGTAAGTCTGTCAGGATGACAGAGTCAGGGACACCGCTAGGAAGGCGATGAAACGGAATGCGCTGAAGGACACAGCAAACTATCAAGGAATTGATGCAGGGAGCACCTCTAGTAGCCGGATTGCTGCGAGTAAGAACTGAACCCCACCAGGCGCGAGCTTGGTGGGGTTTTCTTTTATGGGTTGATAATAAGCTGACATTGGTGCGCTGAGTTTATGGCAAGTTACATCGCACGCAATCATCGTTATCACAACGATGCAAATTGTCTTGTTGATGGCAATAGTCTGGTCGATGACAATAGCTGGGTTGATGACAATGGCTTTGTCGATGACAACAGTATTGTCAGTTAAACAGTGTTGTCGGTTAAATAGTGTGGTGAGTGTGGAAAAAACCTCTGAGTTGTTAGTCAAGACCCTGCAACAGCATCCTGATACCTACCTTTCGATTGGAGAATTGCTGGAATCGCTCAAACGGCGTTTCTTACGGGGCGCTGTTAATCATGTTGAGTCTGGCCGGATTAATTCCCGGCATTTCATTTTTCGCCGGATTTGCCATTTTTTTGCTCGGCCTGCAAATCATTGTTGGATTCCAGTCCCCGCGTCTGCCGAAACTGATTCAGCGTCGTCGTCTTAACCGCCATAAAACTCTGCGTTTTATCGAAGAGATGCGACCGTGGCTGGAGCGGGTAGAGCAATACATCAAACCGCGTTGGGAACCTCTGTCCAACTCAATGGCGCGGCGCGTTGTCGGCGTGATCATTTGTCTGTTATCTGCTGTTGCAGTGATGCCGCTGCCTTTTGTCAACTTTCCCCCTAATATTGCGATTATCTTATTTGCGCTGGGAATCATAGAGCGTGACGGTTTGTTCATGCTGATTGGTGGCGTGCTGAGCGTCTTCGCTGTCTGGGCCGGATATCTGTTGATGCGTATAGCACTCAACTCGCTGATGTTGGTATTATAAGACGTGTTAAAGCAAAAGAAGTGATAGTAACTATGGAAGCACAAGTTAAGTGGGTTGAAGATTTTAAATTTATTGGTGAATCTCAGTCCGGTCATTGTGTGGTGATGGATGGTAACGGCGGTGCGACTGCGCCAAGCCCGATGGAGATGGTGTTGATGGCTGCGGGTGGCTGCAGCTCGGTTGATGTGGTTGATGGCCTTAAATCTGCCGAGCAACAAGTACACAGCTGCATCGCAAAGTTGACTACTGAGCGTCGTGACACGGCGCCGCGTCTGTTTACCAAAGTCAATATTCACTTTGTGATCTCCGGCCAGCAACTCGATGAGTCGGTGGTTGAAAAGGTCACCGCGGATTCGCTGCAAAAATACTGCTCGGTATGTCTGATGCTGGGGGCCGGAGTGGAAATGACCCATAGCTGGGAAATTTGCTGATCGGAAGCGTGACTTAAAAACAAGCCGTGCTTAAAAATGAGAAACCGGGTGAAAGCCCGGTTTTTTCTTTCCTCAAATTCAGTGCTTTGACTATGCTTAGCGCACGTCTGATAAATCTATCATTACTAGTATGGCAGTCAAAGGTCACATCACTGAGTGGTATGCCGCTCAGGGATACGGTTACGTTACTCCTGAACAGGATGCCCGGCGTATCAAGTTCTACCGACAGGATGTGTCCCGCTCGGTCGACAGCCTGCGTGCCGGACGTCCGGTTCGTTTTCGCATTGTAGAGGATGCGCAGGGCAACAGCCGTGCGCTGCAGCTGGATAGCCTGCGTCCCTGCCCGTGGCTGACTCTGTTGTCAGTGTGGTTTTTAGCCGCGCTGGTCGGCGGCATTCTGTTTTGGTCCTATCCCCTGCAAGTTGGGCTGTTCTATCTTATTTTGACGAGTCTGCTTTGGCTGGTTTGTGTGCTGGAGTGGCGTGCGGAAAGGCATAACAAGCCCGTGACGGGTGATGCTGCCATGCTGTTTTTGTGCGGTATCGGTGGATGGCCGGGCGCTCTGACCGGTGCTTATCTGTTTCGGTTGCAGGCTCGCTCCTTGGTGTATAGCACGCTGTTATTCATCGTTATTGTCATTCACATCGCTCTGGTAGGCTGGAGTCTGACCCCGCAGGGAATGCAGACTCTGCAACCCATAGTCGCTTCGGTGCTGGCTCACGTGAGTTTGGTGGCCCGCGAGTTTGGCTGGGTCTTTTGACTGTGCTGGTTGAGTGCTGCCGGTATCTCTAAACAGGGGCTGGTATCTCTAAACAGGGTTGGTATATCTAAACAGGGAAAGTTAACCCGCGAGTTTTTCTCTTTTTTCCGCACACAATCCGGGTACTCTTGCAGTAATAACATGAGGTGCCCGATGACAGAATTAGAAAAGATGATTGCCGGTGAGGTTTTCGATGCGAACGATCAAGCTATCGCGACTTTACGCCAGCGAGCGACCGAACTGAAAGTCGAGATCAATCAGAGTGTGTGTGATGTTGAGCGGCATAAGTTGCAAACAGAACTGTTTGCTGCATTTGGTGCCGACAGTATCGTCCAGGCACCGTTTTACTGTGAATTTGGTAAGACGATTACCATTGGCAGCCGAACGTTTATAAATATGAATGTGACCATGTTGGATAATGCACCGATTACGATTGGCAATCATGTCCTTATCGGTCCTAACAGCCAGTTTTATACCCCTTCTCATGCTCTTGATTACCGACATCGCCGTGAATGGGAGGCATTCAGTCAGCCGATTGTGATCGAAGATGATGTCTGGATTGGCGGCAACGTCGTGATCAATCAGGGCGTCACGATTGGTGCCCGTTTCTGTGGTGGCGGCCAATTCTGTGGTCAATCATGATGTGCCGCCGGATACCCTGGTTGGTGGTACACCTGCGCGTATTATTCGTTACCTTAATAATGGTAGGGATACTTCTCTGTGCTGACGATTTCAGTTAAAGTTCGTTCTCTTTTCTGATTACTTTTCCGGAGCCTGTTTTGGCACTGCACATATGTACCGTTTACGGTGTTGCAGCCATATTATTATGGAGTTGCGTTGCGGGTTTAGTTCGTATGGTCGCGGAGCAGTTCAGCCCGACCGGCGGGGCTGCCCTGATTTATACGGTTGCCAGCGTGTTTCTGGTCGGGGTGATGGGGATTCCCCGCATTAATCGCTTTTCCTTGCGCTATCTTATCATCGGCGGGGCGCTGTTTGTCAGCTACGAGATTTGCCTTGCGCTGGCTTTGGGAATGGCACACTCCCGTCACCAAGCGCTGGAAATGTCGGTGATTAACTACCTGTGGCCGGCATTGACCGTACTGTTTACCGTTATTTCCAGTCGGCAACCTGTCAGCCGCTGGGTTTATCCATGTATCCTGGTCGCTTTTCTCGGTGTTGCCTGGGCGATTTCAGGTGACAGCGGTTTATCGCTGGAGCAAATTGCCGGCAATGTGTCGGGCAATCCGATGGCGTATACCATGGCTGCATTGGGCGCCGTGATTTGGGCGGTGTATTGCAACGTCACCCGGGTGATTGCCAATGGTCAGAATGCAGTCACTCTGTTTTTTATCGCTACGGCGCTCATTCTTTGGGTGAAATATGTATCAGGAGATGAACCCGCGCTGCAGTTCACCGTTCCGTCCGCTCTGACGCTTGTGCTCACTGCTGTGGTGATGGGCAGCGGCTATGCGCTTTGGAATCAGGCGATTCTGGCCGGTAATATGCTGCTGTTGGCAACCTTGTCATATTTTACCCCGGTATTTTCGACCCTGTTTTCCTGCCTGATTCTTGGCGTGGTGCTGGGCAGCCATTTCTGGCAGGGAGTGGTGATGGTGACGCTGGCATCTTTAGTGTGCTGGTGGGTAACCCGCCATAGCTCCGCGGCGGAGCAGCCAAGCGTATCTCCAACGGAGAAAACGGTTTAGCGATCGCTGTGGTTAGCTTATCACTGCTTTGGGTCCGGACATAAAAAAGCGACGTGGTTTGGCACGTCGCTTTTTATCAGGGTGTTTGTTATCTGATTACTTGTTATCAGATTAGTTTGCTCAGTTAACCGCTTATCAACCGAACGTGGGCCTGGCTAACCTTAATTGGCGCACTTAGCTGATGATCTCTAGCCGCGATCTTGAGCAGTAATCTCAAGTAGCGATGTTACCTGTCTCAAGTCGCAATGTTAACGGTGATCTGCAGTTTCAGCGGCAGCTTGGCCAGGCGCTTTTTAATGGTTTCGCGCGTTTGTTCAATATCTTCCAGCAAAATCACTTCACTGCTGTCCGGGTAAATATCGACGTCGACCCAAAGTTCGCGACCTACTTTGGTCACACCGGCCAGTTCTATTTCCTGATCGGACTCTTTACCGGCATCAAATACACTTTGGTCAACGGTTTGACAAATCTCTTTACTCGGCGCCATCAGGAAGATTTCGCGCAGAGCTGAAGTCAGCATTTGGAACGGTACTTTGATGAAGTAAAACGACATCGCTAACATCATCATCGGGTCGGCATACACTGCGTAAGGTGCCAAAGGTGTTAGTGACATTCCCCAGGCAATCACGAAACCAGCGGTCACTGCAACGCTCAACATGGCATCCATCTGCCACTGCTTCACTTCAGCATCGATAAGACCAGAAGTACGGCGTTTGTTCAGTGATGCCATGTACCACCATGCAAAACCACAACCGATCACGTTGATGGC
Organism: Vibrio sp. CDRSL-10 TSBA; assembly: GCA_039696685.1. NCBI lineage: Bacteria > Pseudomonadati > Pseudomonadota > Gammaproteobacteria > Vibrionales > Vibrionaceae > Vibrio > Vibrio sp. CDRSL-10 TSBA. The sequence goes on from CP155565.1 coordinate 66,358, forward strand.
ACCGAATGCAGTGGCAATCGACGCATCGACTTCACGTCCGCCGGTGAACATGGCACCAATTGCAGAGTAAAGCGAGTAACCCACCACCAGCAGAATCACCGCACCTTTAACCGCAATCACGGCAGGTTCGAGCACCGCGCGTCCGAACGGAAAACGTTCATCAGACGGTTTCATAATGTAACGTGATGTCGCGAGCGACAATAATGTTAACAGCAGGCTGACCAGTGAATAAACACCATCAAACATAATCACCAGTGAGCCGACGAGCAGACCGATCACTAACCCGCCGCCTGCAAAAAGTGATGCAAAAAGGGCAGAGAGGGTCAGGACACGCTTTTCGTTATACGTTGTTCGAGCACACATTTGATTTATACCTGTAAGAAACTGACGTTATTCTCGCCTAAACCTGGCCTTTTACAACGACGATTTGCATTCCCAGTTGGTTTAAATTTAACCGTTTTTGATTTTGTTTAATAAAATCATAGAGATGGGGTGTGTTTTTGCTGTCACTAATTTTGACGCTGAGTGGCATGCCGCCATGTTGAACGCAAGAGACAATGCGTCACTCAGACCGGCAATCAACAGCCCAAGGCCAATTCGGCGTTGAGCTGCAGGTTAGTAGTTGCATGAAAAAAGGGGGACTGAATCGATGGTGATTATTGGTACTGGCAGAGAGAAAATCAGCATATATTTTTTAAATAATCATATACTTAAAAACTAAGCGGATATTTAGAAATCAAACAGATAGTCACTCAGTTTATCCGAAAGCCAGGCCATCGCCGGATCTTCGGTACTGCCGGTCAGGGTAAACATGCAATAGTCTTCCTGAGTCAGACCGTAGGTATGGCGAATCACCGCCAGGCGCTGCTCACGCAGATGGTTGCGGATCAATGGTTCAGGCAGTACCCCCCAGGCGCTCTCGGTCAGTATGGTACTGAGCATGTATTCAAAACTGGAAAAACCGATATAACGGCGTGAAAACGGTCCGAGGCTGGAGTTATCCTGCTCGTTGAGATACACCATGACCGCCTGCATCGATTTACGCAGGTCTTCATCGGTTACCCGTTTGAGTTTGGTTAGTGGATGGGTGGCACTGCATACTGACATCATGCGGATTTTACCCAGTGGTTGATAGCTGATGCGCGCATCGTCCAGACGTTCATAATCAACGCCAAAAGCAAAATCGACCTGTTGGGTCGCGACCAAGCTGGCCAGGTCACCACTGGAAGCCAGCACCAGGTTAAATGAGGTATTGGGGAACAGTTTATTAAGCGAATGGGCGAGTTCCTGCCAAACCGTGTCAGGCAATGAGTCGTCACGGGCTATCCATACTTCAGCGGCAAATTCATCGGAGACCTGAGAACAGGTGCGGCGAATCCGTGTCGCGGTAATCATTATGCTTTCGCAATCTTTATAGATGGCCTTGCCCGCCTCGGAAAGGCTGACATTATTGCCGGTACGCACGAAGAGTTTCGACGCCCAGCTCACTCTCAAACGCTTTGATGGCCATGCTCAGTTTAGTGCGATTACACTCAAGTTGGCGGGCTGCCTCGGACACCGAGCCGGTGTCTGCAATAGTACAGAATGCTTCAATCTGCGACAAGTTCATAACGGTCTCTGGGAGTTAAAGTGTGTGAATCATATACAATTTTCTCGGTGCTGCCTATGTGCTGAATTTATCACCAATTGACACAAGTAGAGACACTGCAGCACAAGATTGTGTGGTAACTCTATGAACTTCTCTTTATTTTGGTTTAATCTTGGAGTGTTTGAGTCGTCTCAAACAGAGGGATTCGTTTGGTTTACCCCAATCCTGAGTCCGGCTGTTTGAGTTTACTTGGGCACAAAGCCTGAAGACAAGAAGTTACACGGAGGCCATGATGGCACAAAACTGGGACGAATATGCAGCGAGCTGGGAGCAAGATGAAGCGACCGTGGTTTTCGCCAACAACGTCTTTGAGCAACTGAATAAGCTGACTTCCCTTGAGGGCAAGCACGTGCTTGATTTTGGTTGCGGCACCGGATTATTGAGTCAGTGGATGTCGCCGTTGGCGAAAGATATCGTTTCTCTGGATTCGTCAGAGGCGATGATTGAAGAGCTGGATAAAAAAGAACTGGCGAATGTGGAGCCCGTGGTGGATCACCTGACCCGCGGTTTGGTGGCTCAGCATCCGGCATTTCGTAAACAATTTGATTTAGTGGTGGCGTCATCCGTATGCGGTTATGTCGCCAATCTCGATGAAGTGGCCGAAATTATATACTCGCTACTGGATGAAGGCGGTCTGTTCGTGCACTGGGACTGGCTGGTGGCGGAAGATGATCCTGAGTTTGGCCTGAGCGAGTCAGAGGTCAAATCAACGCTGACTAAGGCCGGCTTTACTGATGTCGAAACCGTCACCGCGTTTGAAGTGGCAACACCACAAGGCGTCATGCCAGTCATTATGGGTATCGGCCGCAAATAAAGCAGCGCGATTCCGCCCCCTCAATTCTATGAACCGCAGCCCGTTAGTGTTGCGGTTTTTTATTGCCAGTCGGTTATTTCCAGTCTGTTACCCCCCCTCCATTGCAGTTTTTACTCAAATTTATTTTATTACTTTTCAATTAATTACATGCCACCTCTGCTTTTCTTAAGAAAAGCTTGTGGTTCTTAAGTTTTCCTTAAGCTTGTGTTTTTAAGCTCTTTAGGTAAGTCACCAAAGAGGGCTTTTGAATGAAAGACTTTTTTCAGGATCATCAACTGCAACTTGCGATCGTTGATCGTAACCATCCTGACCGCGCCGATGTTGAACACTACATAGCGCAGCGTTATTCGCTCGCGTTTGATGCCCGGCTCGACACTTTTATGCCGACGTTTATGGCACTGATGGATAACAACCAGATTAAATCCTTATGCGGCTACCGCGTCGCCGGTGATGAACCGCTGTTTCTGGAGCAGTATCTGGACCAGCCAGCGGATGTTTTGCTGGCGCAGGTATTTGCTAAGCGGGTCGACCGACATCAGTTGATTGAATTTGGTCAGTTAGCCTCTTTCTCGAAAGGTTTCTCTTCGCTGCACTTTTTACTGATGACTCAGAAACTGGTCGAGCAAGGGTATGAATGGTGTGTCTTCACCGCGACCGATCCACTCTACGCCATGATGTCCAGATTGGGGCTCGACACTGTTATTTTGGCGGAGGCTGACCCGTCGCGTATCCCGAACGCAGCAACGATCTGGGGAAATTATTATCAATATCAGCCTCGTATCGTGGCGGGACATCTGAGAGGTGCGCTACAGCATCTGCAAGCGCTGTTTGCTGCGCGTCAGCATCGTTTGGGCGGTATTTTATGATGAATCAAATTATTACCACATTAATTCAGCGCGCGCAGCATACGCCGGATGACACCGCATTCAGCGGCTCTCGGCACGGATTACAGCAGCAGAGCCGTCTTAGCTACAGTCAGTTACTGACGCGGGTTCAGCAGGCAGCGGAGCTGTTGCAAGCCTGGTCTGTGAACTGTATTGCGCTGCGTGCGGACAATAGCCTCGACTGGGTGATTATCGATTTGGCCGCGATGTATGCGCGGATCCCGATTGTTCCGGTGCCGATGTTTTTCAGTCAGGCTCAGGTGGAGCATACCTTACAGCAATCCGGTGCTGATCTCCTGGTCGGAGAGTGGCTTGAGAGTCACGGTATCGCCGATGATCGGATTGAAGGGTTCGATGTCTGGCGTTTATCAAGCGGGTTACCGCAGTGGCTGCCAGACAGCAGCAAGATTACTTTTACTTCCGGTTCGACCGGGCAGCCGAAAGGGGTTTGTCTGGGGCAGAAGCAGTTGATTGAGGTTAGTTGTGCCCTCGCCGCTGCTATTCAGGCGGACGTGTGTTGCAAGACCCATTTGATCATGCTGCCGTTATCGACCCTGCTGGAAAACATCACCGGTGTCTACGTGCCGATCTTGCTTGGCGCCAATTCAGTGGTGCTGTCCGGTTTCTGAGGTTGGCTTATCCGGTTCAAGCCAGTTTGATGCCCGGCAGTTCGCCGCTGCTCTGGAGCAATATCAGCCCAACAGTCTGGTGCTGACTCCAGCGCTGCTGATGGCACTGATTCAGGTTGCGACCCTGCAACCAGCCTTGACCCGCAGCCTGACTTTTGTGGCTGTCGGTGGCGCGCGAGTGTCCGCGCCACTGCTGCAGCGGGCTCAGGCATGCGGCATTCCGGCTTTTGAGGGTTATGGCCTGTCAGAATGTGCGTCGGTGGTCAGTGTCAATACACCATCGCATTCTAAACCGGGTACAAGCGGCCGTGTACTGCCTCATATAGAGGTCAGAATTGCTGACGATGGTGAGGTGCTAGTGCGCGGTAATCTTGCTCTGGGTTATATCGGTGAGCCATTCGGTCATTCGTGGCTGGCAACCGGCGATTTAGGGGCATTAGACCAAGACGGTTTCCTCACCATCAGCGGACGTAAGAAAAATCAGATTATTACCGCTTTCGGACGCAATGTGTCGCCGGAATGGATCGAATCGGAAGCGCAGGCCATGCCCGCTTTAATGGGCATGATCGTGGTGGGTGAGGGGCAATACGGCCTGACAGCCGTTCTGGATGGCGACATCAGCGACGCCATCATGGGTAGTATGACCAGGCTTAATCAGCATCTGCCTGATTACGCACGCATTACTCGGCTGGTGACTGCACCGGGGCTGAAACACAGGGCAGGGCTGTTTACCAGTAATGGTCGTCCGGTTCGCCAGCGTTTAGAACAGTGGTTGAATCAACTGGATGAGCAGGAGTCGGGTATCGTTTTCACCGCCGTTACTCATCCAGGTTTACATGGTTCGTCCCGCTATATTAATGAATAAGGAATCCAACATGACTGCATTTTTTGACCGACTGAAACAAGAAACGTCCGCAGCGCAGCAGGCGATGCTTCAGGCGCCGATTTTTGCCGAGTGTGCACGAGGCGACATTGATCGAGCCACCTATCTCGCATTTCTGACCCAGGCTTTTCACCATGTAAAGCATACTGTACCGCTGCTGATGGCCTGTGGCGGCCGGTTGCCTGAAAAGTATGAATGGCTGCGTCAGGCGATTGGTGAATACATTGAGGAAGAAAAGGGGCACCACGAGTGGATTCTCAATGATATCAATGCTTGCGGTGGCGATGCGGCGGCGGTGCGTGCCAATCGGGATGCAGGGCGCGTGGGTGTGCTGGTTGAACTGATGGTTGCCTACCTGTATCACCAGATTGATCGCGCCAATCCGATCGCTTTCTTTGGCATGGTCTGGGTGTTGGAAGGCACCAGTGTCGGGGTCGGTGGCCAGGTTGCGGCTTTGATCAAACAAACGCTGAATCTGCCGGATCAGGCGATGACGTATCTGACTTCGCACAGCGCGCTTGATCAGGAGCATATCCAGTTGTTTGAAAGCCTGATGAACCGTATCACGGACCCGGTTGATCAACAGGCGATTATAGATTCAGCCAACATGGTGTTTGGTTTGTACGGCGGTATGCTACGTCAGCTGACCGCAGACCAGTTGCTGGATGTGGCGTAAGGAAAATAGCATGAATTTGCAGGATAAACAGGTATTACTGACCGGGGCGTCAGGTGGTATCGGAGAAAAAATTGCGCTGGCTCTGGAGGCGAAAGGTGCGTCATTGATTCTGGTTGCCCGTAATCGCAATAAACTGGAAGCGTTGAAAAACAGTCTTAATTACCCTCAACGTCACCAGGTACTGTGTGTCGATTTTAACCAACCCGATGGCATTGAAACCTTGGATGAGTTCTGTCTTGCTCAGATCAAAAAGCGCCGTATCGATGTGTTGATTAATAACGCCGGTAATAATCAGTTCAGCTTTCTGGCCCAGCGTTGTGCTAAGTCGCTGCAGCAAGAGATGCATCTTAATCTGATGACCCCGATTCTGACCAGTCAGGCGGCTCTGGGCTGGTTACAGCGTCCGGGTATTATCCTCAATATCGGTTCTACCTTCGGGTCGATCGGTTTTCCTGGCTACACCAGTTACTGCGCGGCCAAAGCCGGTGTGCAGCGCTTTAGCGAAGCACTCGATCGAGAATTGGATGGCGCGGGAATCCGGGTGCTGTATCTGGCTCCCAGGGCGACAGCCACCACCCTCAATGACGATCGTGTCACTGAGATGAACCGTCGCCTGGGCAACCACAGTGATGCTCCTGAGGTGGTCGCACAGCATGTGGTGACAATTTTAGAAAAAGAGCGGGCCGCGATGTGGATTGGCTGGCCGGAAAAACTGTTCGCGCGCATTAATCAACTGCTGCCCAAGCTGGTCAGTAATTCGATTCGCAAGCAACAGGACACGATTCACCATTACATCAACCAGGCGGCATCTAAATAACGAGGGCGCGATTATGAAATGTATCACTACCATGGCGGTGGCCACTCTGACTCTTGGCATGATAAGCAGCGCAGCTGCTGCAGGAGCGGACCCGTTACAGACCATTCAGAAAAAATGGGCGGTGTGCCAGTATCAGTCAAAAGATAATGATCATCAGGTGTATTGCCTGGAAAATCTGATTAAAAGGAACGAAGAGGCGCTGCAACAGCAGCCTGACCGGGCCGACCTGAAAGTGTGGCTGGCGATAAATAAGGCCTCCCTGGCAGGCGCTGACGGCGGCCTGGGCGCTCTGTCTTTGGTCAAAGAAGCGAAAGTGTTACTGGAACAAGTGATTGACCAGGCACCAGAAACGTTAGATGGCTCCGCGTATACCAGTTTAGGTTCGCTATACTATCAGGTACCGGGCTGGCCAATTGGCTTTGGTGATGACGATATGGCTGAGACCATGTTGCTTAAAGCGCTGCAAATCAATCCGGATGGTATCGACTCAAATTACTTTTATGGCGATTTCCTGGCGGAAGAAGGGCGTGAAGAGGAAGCGATTCAATACCTGACCAAAGCTCAGCAGGCGAAGCCGCGGCCAGAGCGTCCATTGGCGGATGAAGGTCGGCAGCAAGAGATAGCCAAGAAACTCGGAGAACTTAAACAATAATGCGTTTGTTGCTGGTTGAAGATGATGTATTGCTGGGACGTTCCATGGTGACTTCGTTGAGTCGCCATGGTTTTACAGTCGATTGGGTTGAACGAGGCGCTGGCGTTGATGTGGCGCTAAAGACCGAGCAGTTTCGCTGCGGTGGTATTGGATTTGACCCTGCCGGATATGGATGGCCTGGTGGTGTTGAAAAATATTCGTCGCGCTGGTTACACCCTGCCGGTTTTGATTCTGACCGCGCGGGATGATATCGAAGATCGCGTCAAAGGGTTGGATGGTGGCGCGGATGATTATCTGATCAAGCCGTTTGCGTTGGAAGAGCTTATGGCCCGGCTGCGGGTGCTGATTCGGCGCCAGTCAGGCTTTTGTGATACCCGGATTGATGTCGGTGAGCTGTCCTTGTCCTTGTCTGAACAAGCGGTGGATTATCAGGGAGAACGTCTCAAACTGACCAATAATGAATTTAAATTACTGGCAGCGCTGATCACTCATGCCGGGCGGGTAATGAGCAAAGAGCAATTACAGCAGTCACTGCATGGCTGGGATGAAGGCAGCAGTGATAATGCGATTGAGGTCCATATTCATAATCTGCGTAAAAAAGTCTCTAACGATGTGATAAAAAATATTCGTGGTGTGGGGTATATCATTGAAAAATAGCGGTCAGAAAGAATTTTCGATTAAACAGCGTCTGACGATCACTGTTGTCGTTTTGTCATCGGTATTGATCCTGATCTCGCTGTTTTTTAGTTTTATGGTCTCGCAACACGAAATTGAAGAAGTGTATGATGCGCGCCTCGGCCAATCTGCCAAATTGTTGTTACTTGGTATTCCTTTGGAAGAACAGGGGCTTGAGGCGACTAAGGCCAGAGAAATGCTCAATACGTGGATGGAGCGTATTTCCGCCCAGGCTAAGGATGACGATGATGCGACCGCGTTCGGTCATCCTTATGAGCGCAATATTCTGGTTCAGTTTTATCTCAACGGCCAGTTAACCTGGAGCTCAATTCCCGACATCACCACCACGCCGCATGATCCCCGCTATGCCGGTTTTGGCTATATGACGATCGATCATCAGTCCTGGCGCTATTTTCAGCTGCCGCTACCCAATGATTATCACACTCGTCCCGAATATGTGATTGTTGCTGAGAAGCAGTCAATTCGCGATGAAATGGTGCATGAGCTGGCGTTATCGACCGCTTTACCTCAGCTGATTATGATCCCTTGTCTTGCCCTGGTGATGACGTTATTGATTGGTAAACATTTTGAACCGATCACAGAGCTGAGACGGGCGATTACCCAGCGTAACGTTAATAGGCTCGACACCATTTTTGTTGCCAACCCGACTCAGGAGCTTTCCCCTCTGGTCGCGGCACTGAACGCATTACTGGAAGAGCTGGAACAGGCCTGGATGCGTGAACGCCGCTTTACCCGCATGGCTGCTCATGAACTGAAGACGCCACTGACCGTGCTAAGGCTTAACGCGGAAAATGCCCTGCTGAGCCAGAACGAAGAGCAGTTAAAATCTGATCTGAACAATATTTTACGCGGCATTGAACGGACTGACCGTTTGATCCAGCAACTGTTGCTGCTGGCGAAAGTGGAAAGCATCCATGATCTTAAGTTTGCCAGCCTCAATCTGAAACGTCTGGCACAAAACGTAACGGCGGAATTAGTGCCTCTGGCACTGCGTAACGGACAGGAATTGTCACTGGAAGGCGATGATATTTTTGTACTGGGTGATGAGCCGCTGCTGCGCATTTTGGTCACTAATCTGGTCGATAACGCGATCCGTTACTCTGGGCAGGGCAGTCAGATCTGTATCAGGGTCAATGAAGATGCCGGCAGTGCCAATCTTTGGGTCAGTGACAGCGGTCCCGCCATCAGTGATGAAACCAGAGAAAAACTGTTTGAAAATTTCTATCGTGCCAATACTGAAAAAGGTGACGGGGCCGGTTTGGGGATGTCTATTACACGTGATATTGCGCGCTTACATCGTGGTGATGTGGTTCTGCTTGAGCGAGAAAATGAACATAATACTTTCTGGGTAAATCTGCCTAAAGCCTAGTGCGCCAATCGCTTATTGATAAATTTCCAAATGGTAAATTGAGTATTTACGTAATTTCACTGTCGGAAATCGCGATCTCGCCATACACTCTAGTTATGTAATCGGTTACGCGACTCCTTCCTGCAAGATTACATAAAAGAATCTGTTTATTGACTAACAACTCATGGCTAGGGTTTTAAAAAAATATAATCAAGAACAGAACAAAAAAGGTCAGCGCAAGCTGACCTTTTTTGCTTTCTAATGCCTACTTCATTTTGTTCCTACTTCACTTTGTGACCGCTGCCTTGTTAACTGCCGGCATAACTTGCAGCCGCTTTTTTGTTGCAGCATCTGTTATTCTCGGCATCTCAACGGTTAATGACCACGCAACCATTAATGAACCAGCGACCTGTCACACCCTGTCTTGCGACGAGACCGGATGAATTTCGTCGCCCGAAATGACACAGTCACAACGGCCTTGGGTTAAGCGCTGACACAGCCATTTCATCGCCTGATCGTTCATACTTGGTTTGTTCCAAACCAGGCTGTAGGCTACGGTACCGTAATCGAACGGCAACGATTTACACACTAATCCCTTGGCCTGTTTCGCGTTTTTTGCCCAATGGCGCGAGCAGGTAAACAGCAGGTCAGTGTGGTGGCACATAATGGCTGCGGCGCCGAAGTCTGCCGTAGTCAGTTTAATCTGTCGGGAGCGGTGATTTTGCGCGAGCGCTTTTTCAAAGAATGGTTCACTGAGCTCTTTGTCCAGAATAGAAATATGCTGGCATGACAGATAATTTTCTATTGTCATTTCCTGCTCTGCGAGCGGATGAGCGGGATTCATCAGGCACACCATTTCATCACCGGTGATCACCTGCCACACTAAATCTTTTGCATGAGTCGGGGGTTGACTGATGTCATGAGGCAGAATCATAAAGTCTATTACACCACGTTGCAGCGATTCGAATCCGTGATGCTCTTTGGAGTGAATGGTCAGCGATAATTCCGGGGAACACTCATCAATAATGTTGGCGATGTCTGCGGCAAATAGTTCCAGAGTACTTTCACGCATAGCGAGGTGATAGTGACCGCTGTATTGGGTCGGTTCAAAATTGGCCTGGTGTAATATTCCGTTCATACTGGAAAGAATACTGTGAACGGCGGGGCCCATCTGGATGGCGCAGGGGGTGGGGATTAGCTGATTACCGTCGCGATAAAACAGATCATCATCGAGAAGTGCACGTAACTGAGCGAGAATTTTACTGATGCTGGACGGGCTGACGCACAGCCTGGCAGCAGTCTGGGTCACGCTGCGTGTACTGAGCATGACGTGCAGTGCCGTAAGGTGTTTTAAGCTGAATCTCGATAGGTGAATATAATCCATAACACTAAAAAGCCATTCATCAATGACGCAAGCATATCATTATTAAGGAAAAATAGTGTAGTGAATTATTTTCACGTCGCCGCGGGCGAAGTGAGATTCCTTCACTCCCTTTGTCTGCCAAGCGCTTGGCGGATTTCTTCCAGTACCTGCGGGTTGGCCAGCGCGCCGACATTTTTGACCGCTTCGCCATGCAAAGTCTGTTTTACCGCTAATTCGACCAGTTTTCCGGAGCGGGTGCGTGGTACTGCGCTGATCGCATAAATAAACGCGGGCACATGGCGGGGGGAGCAACGCTGCTTCAGGATATGACGTATTTTTTCTTGCAGGTCGTTATCAAGCTGATGGGGTGCCTGCAACTGGACAAACAGCACGATTTCTTCACGATCCCCTTGGTTGTAGCCGACGGCAACCGAGTCGACGATTTCAGGTATTTGATTGATTTGCTGATAGATTTCTGCCGTGCCAATCCTCACGCCTCCCGGATTCAGGGTCGCATCACTGCGACCGTAAAAACGGTAACCGGCTTGGGCAGTTTGTTCGATTTCATCGCCGTGGTGCCAGACGCCGGCAAATTTATCCCAGTATGCGTGGTGATAGGCTTCACCATTATCGTGCCAGAATCCGATTGGTTGATTGGGAAAACTGTTACGGCATACCAACTCGCCGCGCTGTTCTGTGATGGCTTCCCCCTGCTCGTTGAACACAGCAATGTCCATGCCTAATCCCGCGCCCTGGCACTCACCGCGGTAAACCGGTGAAATCGGATTGCCAAGTACAAAACAGCCGCAGATATCGGTTCCGCCGGAAATAGATGCCAAGTGTAAATCGGCCTTAATTTGCGAGTAGACGAAATCAAATTGTTCTGGGTAGAGCACTGAGCCGGTTGAACAGAGCGTTTTCAACGCGGTGAGGTTAACGTAGTCACAGGGCGAAAATCCGCTTTTTTCCAGTGCGGCGAGATAACTGGCAGAGGTGCCAAAGAGCGTCATGTCACTTTCTTGTGCCAGTTCCCATAATGCGCTGGGTTGCGGATAGAGCGGACTGCCATCATAGATGACCAGTGTTGCACCGCTGGCCAGTGCGGATACGTGCCAGTTCCACATCATCCAGCCGCAGGTGGTGTAGTAAAATACCCTGTCACCGGGTTGAATATCGCAATGGAGTTGGTGCTCTTTGAGGTGATTGAGCATGGTGCCGCCCACTGAATGGGTGATGCACTTCGGCTGGCCTGTGGTACCGGACGAGTAGAGCACAAACAGCGGCTCATTGAATCCGATTCGCTCGAATTCGAGCCCGCGCGGCAGATAACTGGCAAGAATCGCCTGCCAGTCGGAAAATGTGTCGTTGAAGTCCGGGGTGTAGTCGCGTTGCTGCAGATATTCTATCTGGCAGGTATTCTGGATTGAGCTGATGGTGTTGACGATCTGTGCGTTGCGTTTCTTCCATACGGTGGGTTTTACCGCCAAAAGTATAGCCGTTGCAGCAGAACAGGATCTTGGGTTGCACTTGACCAAAACGTTCAATCACGCTGTCGACACCGAAATCCGGTGAGGTTGAGGTCCATATCGCCCCCAGGCTGGTGGTTGCCAGCATGGCAATGACCGACTCCGGGATATAAGGCAGATAGCCCGCCACTACATCACCGCGGCCGACGCCATTTTGTTTCAGCCACTGCTGTACAATCGAAACCTGATCGCACAGCGTTTGCCAACTTAACTTACGACTTTGACCATTTTCATTTTTGAACCACAGTGCTATGTCGTTTGGGCTCTGGTAGGCATAAGAGAGCAGGTTTTCAGCATAGTTGAGCTGCGCCTGAGGAAACCAGATGGTATCCCGGGCGTATACCAGTTCCTTCCAGCGAGGCATTCCTTCACCATAGACACAATTGCCCCGATAGCCGATCACGTCGCAGAACTGCCATATTTCCATCCAGAACTTATTTTTACTGAACACCGACCACTTGTGCAGTTGCTGATAATCCTCAAACGCTTCTCCCTGCATATTAATGTGACGCAGGAACTGCGCCATATTGGAGTCGGCAACTCTTTGCTCGCTCGGGATCCACAATGGTGTCGGGTTCGGCATAATGTCCTCGTCTGGCGCAATAATTATTCTTTGATGCAACAAGTTTTGACCATATCTGGCTAAAGTCAAACCTGAATGACAGGATCAGATAGCTGATATTTAAGTAAAAAAACACCAATGTAAAATAAATGTTACATAGTTTGGTGGCGGGGAATAACTGGTCGTGATTGGCGCCAGTCAGTGAAGGCGATAGGCTTAATGTAACGCAATTGTTAAGGAGAGGAATGATGACACATTATCATTCCAAGCCAGTGAATACTAAAGGGTTGGTGCAATGGAGCGAGCAGGAAGATGCGATATGGCATGACCTGGTTGCTCGTCAGCAATCCGTGATTCACCCCCGCGCTTGTCAGGCTTACCTCGATGGGCTGAGTATGCTGGATCTGCCGCTCAACCGGGTTCCGCAACTGCCGGAAATTAACCGGATTCTGCAACGTGAAACTGGCTGGCAGGTCGCGCCGGTTCCTGCATTGATCCCGTTTGATCGTTTTTTTGCCCTGCTGGCGGAGAAACAATTTCCGGTTGCCACATTTTTACGCAGCCGCGAGGAGTTTGACTATCTGCAAGAGCCGGATTTTTTCCATGAAATTTTTGGTCACTGTGCGATGCTGACCCACCCAGATTTTGCTGCCTTTACCCATAAATATGGTCAGCTTGGGCGTGAGGCATCCGCCAAGCAACGTGTTTTCCTGGCGCGGCTGTACTGGTTTACGGTTGAGTTCGGGTTGGTACGGGAAGGTGATTTGACCAAGATCTACGGCGGTGGGATCCTGTCGTCTCCGGGCGAGACGCTTTATTCCCTGGGCAGTGATACCCCCGTGCGCACCGCGTTTGACTTGCACCGGGTGCTCAGAACACCGTATCGGATAGACATTATGCAGCCGATCTATTTTGTCCTGGAGGATATCCGTCAACTTTATGAACTGAGTAAGATGGATTTAATGAGCCACGTTGAACAAGCGATGCAGGCAGGTTTGCTGCCGCCGCTATTTACGCCAAAGGAAGAAAGCCATGCTTGAAGAAACTACGCTGTGAGGCGTGCGGTGCAGATGCCATCGCGTTAAGCGCTGCCGAGCAGCAAACATTGTTACGTGAGTTGGATGATTGGTCGCTGATGCTCCGGGCTGGTATTCCGCAGCTGGAAAAAATATATAGGTTTAAAAATTTTAAGCAAGCCTGGGCGTTTGCAGACCAAATTGCGCAATTGGCTGAAGAGCAGTTTCATCATCCGGCCATTTTACTGGAGTGGGGCCAAGTCACGGTGACCTGGTGGAGTCATTCGATCAAAGGACTGCACAAAAACGATTTTATCTGCGCCGCGAAATGTGATGCTTTAGTTTGAGGTGATGCTTTACTTCGAGCAAATGCTTTAGCCCGAGGGAATGCTTTAGTTCAATGCTTGAGGTTCAGGGAATGTGTTAGCCCGAGAGCAGGTTTTCGTTTGCCAAAGGCGATGAGTTCGCTTACTGACAGGCATCCGGGCGCCTGAACATTTCAGTCAGCTCTGTTTTTGACTGGGACGTCATCGTGCAGAGTGTATTGAGTTGGATGGATCGTACCGCGCAGATAAAAAAAGAGCCAATCGTAATCACCACGATTGGCTTGATATAAGTTGTGAACAAAAAGTATTCACTAACAACGTCAGTTGGCTAGGTGACCCTCGGCTTAATAAGGGTCATTTCTATTAATGCAGTATATGTGCCAAGTTTTATACCCCCGATTTTACGCGAAAGATCGCCTTTTTTCCCTTTTTATGTTCATTCCGTTGCATTATGCGAATGCAAAATGCGAAACAAAAACAATTTTGCTAGTGACGCTTATGTTATTAACGAAATTGAAATTGTATTGTTATCTCTCTGTCATTTTGTTTACACATCTAAATAATAATTCTCCTTTTATAAATTATTTAACCAAACTAATATGCTTTTAAATCAGCCGTTTAACTGTTTATTTATGACTTTGTCGTAATATTGAGGGTTGAAATAATCATTTGAGCTGTTAGTTTATAAAAAGAATTTGTTTAGAGCACTAACTGATATGTGGCAGACAATGATTACAGCAGCACCATGGGTCGCATACCCTGAAATTATGCAAAACACTCAGGATGAGTGGGCGTTTCGAACGCCGAGCCGAACTGACGGAAAACGCGTTCACGAGTTGATCGCCCAGTGTTCGCCTCTGGATGAGAACTCCGCTTACTGTAACTTCCTGCAATCGACACATTTCCGTAGTACCTGTGTGGTAGCGGAACGCAATGGGGATTTGGTTGGATTCGTCTCAGCCTATCGCAAGCCGGACAAACCAGAAGAATTATTCATCTGGCAAGTCGCAGTGCATCAGGATACGCGCGGAATGGGTCTTGCTTTCCATATGCTGAACGAATTGTTGACCCGCGATGATCTTGCTGACGTTACGGTCATCGAAACGACAATCACCCGAGATAACCAAGGCTCCTGGAGTTTGTTCAAAAAACTGGATAAAGCCAACGGCGAACGCGGTGAAGTGTCAACTTTTCTCGATCAGACTCGCCATTTCGACGGCGAGCACGATACAGAATACCTGTATCGGATTCCCCTAAATTCACGAATCAACCGATAAGGATAAATCCCATCGTTATGGATATCTTTAAAAAGAAAGAATCAAACGTTCAATCTTATGCCAACAACTTTCCTGTCGTATTTTCGACTGCGAAAGGCAGCTGGCTGTATACCAAAGATGGCGATGCTTACCTCGATTTTCTGGCGGGCGCTGGCTCGCTGAACTATGGCCACAATAACGCCATCTTTAAGCAGGCGTTGCTCGAGTACATCGACAAAGATGGTATTACTCACGGCCTGGACATGCACTCTGAAGCGAAAGCGGAATTCCTGCATGCTCTGCAAACTTACATCTTTGCCCCGCGTGAGTTGGACTACAAAGTGCAGTTTACCGGCCCGACCGGTACCAACGCGGTGGAAGCGGCGATGAAACTGGCGCGTAAAGTGACTGGTCGCTCGAATATTGTTGCATTTACTAACGGCTTCCACGGCTGTTCTTACGGCGCACTGGCGGCCACGGGTAATCAGCATCACCGTGGTGGTGCCGGTTTGGGTCTTTCGGGCGTGACCCGCCTGCCTTATGACGGTTATGCCGACATTGATGGTCTGGCTCTGTTTGAGGCCATGCTGGCTGACAACTCGTCCGGTCTGGATAAACCGGCGGCAGTGCTGGTGGAAGCGGTCCAGGGTGAGGGCGGTCTGAACGCTGCATCCAATCAGTGGCTGCAACGTCTGAGTAAGATCTGTAAATCCCATGGCGTGCTGGTGATTGTGGATGACATTCAGGCTGGCTGTGGCCGTACCGGCACATTTTTCAGCTTTGAACCGGCCGGTATTAAACCTGACATTGTAACCCTGTCAAAATCGATTGGTGGTTATGGTCTGCCACTGGCCGTGGTGCTGTTTAAGCCTGAACTGGATGAGTGGAAACCCGGAGAACATAACGGCACTTTCCGCGGTAATAACCATGCCTTTGTCACCGCCGCGAAAGCGCTGGAAACGTATTGGGCAGACGCTGAATTTGAGCAGCATATCCAGGCGCGCGCCGAGCAGGTCAAAACGACCATCGAACACGCGCTGGGTCGTTATCCTGAGCTGTTTAGCCGCCTTAAAGGCCGCGGCCTGATGCAGGGTATTGAATGTCAGGACGGTGAGATCTCAGACAAGATCGCTCGCGAGTGTTTCCGTCTCGGCATGGTGATTGAAACCGCCGGCCCGCAGGACGAAGTTGTGAAGTTTCTTCTGCCCGCTGACCATCAGTGAAGCCGAGCTGGCACAAGGCCTGAGTATTTTCGAACAGGCGGTGGCCAACGTCGCCCCGCAATTTATTAAACAAGCCTCATAAGGAAGAGTCATGATTGTAAGAACCCTGGAAGAATGTCGCCAAAGTGAACGCCGTATCGTTGCAGAGACCGGCACGTGGGATAGCGTGCGCATGCTATTGAAAGACGATCAGATGGGCTTCTCTTTTCACATCACGACCATCTATCAAGGTACCGAAACACATATTCATTACAAGAACCACCTTGAATCTGTGTACTGCATGTCCGGTGAAGGGGAAATCGAAGTGGTCGGTGGTGAAACCTATCCGATCAAACCCGGCACACTGTATGTGCTGGATAAGCATGATGAGCATTACCTGCGTGCCTATAAAGGTGCCGATATGGTTATGGCCTGTGTGTTTAATCCGCCACTGACCGGAGCAGAAGTGCATGATAAAGACGGCGTCTACCCAGTTGCGGTCTAGTGCCTGAGTGGATTAATACCCGAGTGGATTAATACTTGAGTGACGTTTGCCAGTGGCTGGTAAGGATAGCCGGCCACTGACTTTGTCAGCAAAGTCCGCTTATGCTCACTTTGAGCTATCTGTCTTTTAAAAACTCTGTCCATGTAAAAACTCTATCCATGTAAAACACAGTCCTTGTAAAAACAAACAACTAGGAGACCCCATGTCTTACACCGTAGAAAAGATCGGTGGTACTTCGATGACAGCGTTCGATGCTGTCCTTGACAATATTTTGCTTAAACCGAGTGATCCGTATAACCGGGTGTTTGTGGTATCGGCTTACTCGGGCATGACTGATGCGCTGTTGGAATGTAAGCGCAGCGGTAAACCCGGTATCTACCAGATGATCGCTAAACGCGACGAAAGTTGGCCGGATGCGATGTATGATCTCGAAAAGCGTATGCTGATGATCAATGAAAACTTGTTCGCCGATCCGATGAGCCGGATTCGTGCCGACAAGTTTATCCGTTCCCGCATTTCTGAAGCGGTAAACTGCATTAATAATATTCTTGATACATGTCAGTATGGTCAGTTTTCGCTGCGCCACTACTTGCCGCAGGTTCGTGAGTTTCCTGGCCTCGGTTGGTGAAGCACACAGTGCCTATAACACGACATTAAAACTGAAAACACTGGGTGTGAATGCGCGCTTTATTGACTTGTCCGGCTGGAATGAAGAGTCGCGTGGCAGTCTGGACGAGGTGATTCGCCAGGCATTTGAAGACGTTGATGTCACTACAGAGCTGCCAATCGTCACCGGCTATGCCTATTGCGATGAAGGTCTGATGAAGACTTACGACCGCGGTTACAGCGAAATGACTTTCAGCCGCATCGCTGCACTGACCAATGCTGATCAGGCGATTATCCATAAAGAGTATCATTTAAGTTCGGCCGATCCGCGCGTGGTAGGGCCGGATAAAGTCCGCCCGATGGGGCTGACCAACTTTGACGTCGCTGATCAGCTGGCAAACCTGGGTATGGAAGCGATCCACCCAAATGCAGCGGCCGGTCTGCGTCACCAGGAAATCGAGTTGCGGGTTAAAAATACCTTTGAACCTGAACACGCCGGAACCTTGATTTCCAGCCATCATCAGCCGCAGGACAACCGAGTTGAAATTATTGCCGGCCGTAACAAGGTGTTTGCGCTGCACGTGTTTGATCAGAACATGGTGGGTAAGATTGATAACGTTAGTTATGAACTGATGGAGATCATTGCCGATGCTAAAGTGCATTTGGTTGGAAAAGAGATGAATGCCAACTCGATGACCTATTTCCTCAGCGGCACCAGTGATAACTTGAATAAAGTACTGTATAAAGCAGAGAAACGTTATCCAAATGCGTCGATCTCCGGCAAAATGGTAGCATTAATTTCAGCTATCGGCGCCCAGATTAACACCAACCAGGCACTGGCGCGCGGTATGCATGCCCTGGCGGAAGTGGAGGTCAGCCCGATGGCGGCACACTCCTCAATGCGCAACGTCAATGTGCAATTTGTGGTTGAAGACAGCGACTATAACAGCGCAATTTGCGCCTTGCACCAGGCGCTGATTGGCGCACAGGCTGCAGCGCCTGCGGCGAAAACCGTACAAGCGGCTTAGGCTATTTTTACCTGCTTACAGTTTCGGCCAGAGGCTGCTATCTGCAGAGACTGTAAACGGCAGAGACTGTTAACGTCGGAGAGACTGTTTTCTGCCTGCTATGACGCTGTGCTGGCAATTGGCCAGCAAGATAAGTAAAGCGTTACAACAAAGCCGCCCGGGGATAACCTCGGGCGGCTTTGTTGTAGGTTTATTTGTGCGTTTATTTGCGCTTGGGTCCGGCACTGAAATGCGTTTTACCTGACGGACTTCTCTGCCCGGTTAAAATGGAAACAGACTGCTGACGTCGGAGTCGATCAGTTGCTTGAGGAGCATTAGCCCCTGTTGCAGCTTGTCTTCTCGGCTGATCGACATCAAAGAGAGACGAATATGGCTGGTGTCGTTGCCGGAAACATCAAAGTAACTGCCGCTGCTGACGATCACCTGTCTGTCTTTGGCTTCCATGACCAAGCGGTCCGCGCGCCAGTGCGGAGGCAGCGGCAGCCAGACATGGTAGCCGTTAAACTGTTCACCTACTTGCGGAAAGATCTCGCGCAACATCGCCTGGCGTTTCCAGAGCGGTATCGCGTTGCTGCGCGGCGAGACGAAACGCTTCCCCTCCGGCAATTAAGTGCGCGGCGGCAACGTAATTAATCGGTGACGAGAGCCAGGTATAGGTACGGATGTGCGCGTTGAGTGTGTGGATTAGGCTGGATGGTGCCTTGATAAAGCCACAGCGCATCGCCGGACTGATCGCTTTGGAGAGCGAGCTGATATGAACAGCGCGCTCGGGAATAAAATTGCTGATCGCCGGGATCGGTTGCGGGTTGAGAAAGGCATAGATGTCGTCTTCAACCAGCCAGATGCGCTTGTGTTCAATCACTCGTGCAACCGCACGCCGGCGCTGTTCCGGCATAGTGACGCCGGTCGGATTCTGGTGCGAAGGGACCACGATCACCAGCGCCACCTTGTGCTCGGTGATAATTTTATCCAGCTGCTGCGGAATGACACCGTGCTGATCCATCGGCAGGCTGACCACATGCCGGCCGGAGAGGTTCGCGGCGGTCATGATTCCCGGATAGGTCAGCGCCTCAACCGCTATGGTATCGCCAGGCTTGGTCAGAGTATTGATCAGCAGGTACAAAGCGTGCTGGGCGCCGTTGGTCAATACCGTGTTGTCCTGGTGACCGCCCTCGAGGCCATAATGCCTGGCCCATTCCACACCGGCCTGGCGATGTGCGGCATGACCGGAATGCTCGGTATAACCAATCAGATCGGCGGTCAGTTGGGCGGCGGCCTGCTGATAGGCCTGTTGCAAAGGTTGTACATTTTTATACAGGCAGGGCTGCAGAATGGAGAAATTATACTCACGTTCATCATCTGGTGCCTGAATGACCTGATTCAATTCCGACTGGCGGCTGACAAAGGTGCCGCGCCCGACAAACGACTCCAGCCTACCTTTATCGGCCAGTAACTTGTAGGCCTTCGCGACAGTCGCTGGTGTGGTATCCAGCTCTTCTGACAGTGCGCGGTGAGTGGGCAGCTTGGTGTTAAGCGGATAGATGCCTTGATCAATCCGCTGTTCAATAATGTGCGCTATGTTATGGAACTTTGTGTCACTCACCTGTTTCTCCTCACTCAATATCCGACCTCATTATAAACCATGACTTAGCTTAATGTGACTTTGTATTTGTCCATTGATTTAATTTTCATTATTGACATATGTTAATCTGGGGATTAAGTTAGATCAAAACGAACGCGTTACAAGATGTCACGATCATATCTTCACTTGATTATCGTCATTGATGCCGGAAGTTGTTGGGCTGACAGCGATTCGATTGAAGATCTTAACTGGCCGTCGGGCTCTGGTTGAGTAGTAGCGAGGTCACTTAGTTAAACTCATTATTGACATAGGTTAAGTCCCGGTTAATTGGGATAAGCAGTAAATTGCAAGGAGCAGAGATGAAAAAAGCAGCATTTATCGGATTGGGGGTTATGGGAGCGCCGATGGCCGGACATCTGGCGCAGGGTGGTTTTGACACCTGTGTCTATAACCGTAATGAGCACAAAGCGCTCAACTGGCTGGAGCGTTATCCGGGCCGACAGGCAAAAACGCCGGGTTTAGCGGCACAAGGTGCGGACGTGGTGCTGATGTGTGTCGGTAACGACGACGATGTGCGCAGTGTGGTGTACGGGCCAGATGGCGTACTGGCTGCCATGGCGCCGGGTGCGGTATTGGTGGATCACACCACCACGTCGGCGGAGCTGGCTGAGGAACTGGCCCGCGCGTGTCGTCAGCAAGGTGTGCACTTTATTGACGCGCCGGTTTCCGGTGGTCAGGCCGGCGCAGAGCAGGGCAGCTTGACCGTGATGTGCGGCGGTGAACCTGCGGTATTTGCAACCCTGCAGCCGGTCTTTGATTGTTACGCCCGTCAGGCCTCGTTACTGGGTGAACACGGTCAGGGCCAGCGCTGCAAGATGGTCAATCAGATTTGCATTGCCGGTGTGCTGAAGGGGCTGAGCGAGGCTCTGCTGGTTGCTGACAGTGCGGGTCTGGATATCGCGCAGGTGGTGGAGGTGCTGAAACATGGCGCCGCCGGCTCTTGGCAGATGGAAAACCGCGCTGTGACGATGAGCAAGCAACGTTTTGATTTTGGTTTCGCTATCGACTGGATGCGCAAAGATCTGGCTATTTGTCTGGCTGAAGCGGAGCGTAATCAGTTGACGCTGCCACTGACCGCCGAAGTGGATCGTCAGTATCAGGCATTGCAGCAACAGGGACTAGGCCGGATGGATACCTCGGTATTGATCAAAGCCTGTCAGTAACAAATAACAAATAACAAAAAGGACAAGAGCATGATGGATTGGCTGGGTAATGATATTACGTTATGGATGTTAGTGGCTTTGATGGTGGCCTGACGCAGGCGAAGATGTTGCTATTCATGACAGTTCAAGTACTTCGGAGCCATTTCATCACCTGCATGCCCTTACAGTTTCAGGCCAGACGTTGTACAGTACGGAGATAATCTCCGTACTGTCTCTGGGTACTCAATCACGGTATTCAGCCTAGGTTCGAACGCGCGGTGCGGATGGTGCTCGATCCATAACAGAAACAAGAGTCCTTACAACATGTCACAACCGAATATCAAATTTATTGCCACCGATATGGATGGCACCTTGCTGGATGAAAACGGCCAGCTTGATGCCGAATTTTTTGCCCTCCACCAACAACTGGCGCAGCGCGGCATCTTGTTTCGCGGCCGCTTCCGGACGTCAGTACTATAGCCTGCTGGACACCTTTGCTGATATTCAGGATCAGATCATGTTTATCGCCGAAAACGGTACGTTGGTCATGTACAAAGGTGAAGAGCTGCACAGCAGCACGATCGACAAAGCGGATATTGAGCAGATCATTCACCAGGCGCGTCAGATTGACGATGCGTACGTGGTGTTGTGTGGTAAGCGTTCAGCATACATTGAGACCACCGAGCCCCAGGCATTACAAGAAATTCAAAAATACTACCACCGCTGTGAATCGGTTACTGATTTACTGGCAGTAGATGATGATTTTATCAAGGTCGCTATTTGCCATTTCGCTGGTACCGAGCAGCATGTTTACCCGGCGATCAACCAAGCGTTTGGTGACAGTCATAAAGTGGTGGTGAGTGCGAAAATCTGGTTGGATGTGATGCATGCTTCTGCCTCAAAAGGCACCGCTATTCACCAACTGCAGCAGTCACTCGGCTTTAGCGAACAGGAAACCATGAGTTTTGGTGATTACTTTAACGACGTCGAAATGCTTGAGGCCAGCTATTACTCTTTTGCGGTTGAGAATGCCCATGAGGATATCAAAACTCTGGCCCGTTTCCGTGCCCCAAGTAACCGTGACAAAGGTGTGCTGCAGGTACTGAAAGCGCTGCTAAAGGGTGAAGAGCGTCTGTTTGAACAACATAGCTGACGTTTGACCAACAGAGCCCGGGTTTGACCAAGCCTGCTAAGGTTTAATCAACACGCTATGGTTCATGCACTTAGCGATGTGATTTATTTCGTTCTGGCAGTAAGGCGGGTGCCGCTGAAGGTATCCGCTGTTTTACATTTCTGAGCCTTCATTTCCTCGTTATTGTTGCCATTCGTGCGCTTCCCGTGCCGCACGCGCCTCAGCCAGAGTACAACCGGTCTGTTGAACCAGTTCTGCCAGGGTAATACCCGGACAGGTTTGGATTAATTCAGCCAGCCGGTTTGGTCCCGTCTGCCGTTGATAAGCCTCGACACTGCTCGTTAATTTCTGGGTCACAAACCGAACAGCCTCGGCGTCCGGACTGGCATAGATCTCGCGCAGCAGTGCCGCTAACTGTTCTCCCTGACCGCTCAGTTGCCAGTGACGTGAACGGCGGACTCGTTTGAGTTCACACTGCAGCGCCAGCGCCAGTTGTTTAAGTGTCTGGGTGTGTGCCCGGCCAATGCGATGAATCAACGACGGCAGGGCAATCGTCAACGCTTGGTTGGTATTATCTGGCAGGGGATTAGCTTGCAGTTTGGTACGGGATTCAGGCATCGGCAGTCATTGGTGCAGTGTCAGTACAAGGGAGGCTCTGATTCAAAGTCGCTATTTAAGGAGCAAGTCATGGCAACGTTCAAAGCAAGGAATCGCTCAAAAACAAGGGACCATTCATAGCCAAAGGATAACGTTACCAAGCCCGGGAGCAAAAATCTATTGTGACTAAGTGATCAGTGAGAATACACAGTGCCCGGCAGCCCGGGCACTGTGTATTCAAAGGATGGTGGTTAATGCGGCAGATTATAGTTCCTGAAAGGCTATAGCTCCTGGCAGACTATAGCTTCTGGCCCAGATCAATAGCGGCTTGCAACTCCTGACGTGCTTGCTGTTCACTGATTGGCGAAACGCGTTTTTCAACATCCATCAACAGAAACGAAGTATTGTTGTTTTTGTTGTCCTGCACGCCTTGCTCGACCACCACCAGGTTGGAATAGACTTTCTCCAGTACACAGGCGCCAATCGCTGCGGTGCCATTGGGCATATCACCGTTCGACACGCGCTGTGCTGCCACTGCAGTACCTTCCGGCACGGAGAGTTCTTTTACACCCAAACTCTGTTTCCAGCTGTTGATCTGCTTGAGCGCCGCAGGATGGGAAGCAATTAGCGTAATCGGGTGCTTGGACTCCACATCAGCACGGTTCATCAGCACGCACATTTCAATCGGTGTGGTAATGAAGGCTTTGACGTCCACCAGTTTGTATTGCTGTAACGCTTCCACCGTCGCCTGAACCAGGTGTCCATCAATGGTTGAGTTTTCAACGGCACTGAAAGCGAGAGAATTGTGCAGATCAGCCTGCATAAAAGTGTTGAGCGGTGTACCGGAAAAGTCGACATCCGCTTTTAAACTGGGTTTTTGTTCAAACAGTTTGCTGATCGCTGCATCGTTAAAGCTGCCTTTGGATGCCTGCACGTAGATATGGTCACTGCTGGCAGCAAAGGTTCCCGATGCGAATAGTGCTGTTCCTGCTAACAGCATGGTAGCCAATCGTTTCACGACAATTCTCCTTATTATGGTGTGAAACCATTAGCTTATTATTTAATCCCGGCAACGAGAAGCCTCCGGCGAAGGTTTTTTTACAAAGCCCGATCTGGCTTCACATTAGCCTGTTGCTTGGCAGACGAATGTGTTAAAAAGTGCAGGGTTTTGAATAAATATTTGGTTTGTTGGTATGGAATTGCAAAATATCGCCGTCAATCTTCGTCTTCTATGCAGTTATGTCGGTAATGTCACTGAGTGCAGTCGTAAAATCGGCATCAACCGGCAGCAGTTTTCCAAATACCTCAACGGCTACAGTCAGCCTTCTATGCAGAGTTTGCGAAAAATCTGCGATTACTTTGGTGTCGACAGTGATGAAATTTATCTTGAACCGAAGTTATTCAAAAAGCTGTTATCAACCCAGCCGATAACGCCTCAACCGCTGCGCCTGGTGGATGACTCGCCGCAGAGCCAGCGTTATAGCCGGCAACTACAAGGCATGATGGAACATTCCGCGCAGGGGCTGGAGCGTTATCTGGGCGATTATTATTACTACTATATGACCCCGTCTTATCCCGGTCATATCAGCAAAAGTTTTGCCCGCCTGACTATGAAAAATGGTATTGGCTATTCGCATTTCTACGAGCGGGTCGAATCCGGTCAGGCGATGCAGGAGCATTGTGATATCGGTAAATTTGTGGGTGTGGTTTTTCTGCTTGGCGAACGTTTGCAGATCGTGGATTACAGCGTGCATTGTCAGCGTGCGGTTTCCCAGACGATTTTGTATGGTGCAACCCGCGGCAGTGTCCATTTGCTCTCTGGCCTGACCATGGGGATTCAGGGGCGCAATTCACGTATCCCGTTTACTTCACGGGTCGTTTTTGAAAAGTTAAGCAGCGAGCAGTCGCTGAAACAAAAATTGCGCGGAGTGAGCCTGGAGCGTATTGATGATAACAACATATCACCTGCGGTTTTATCGCGCCTGACCGCCTCCGGTAGTCTCGATGATCCACATATTTTTACTGCGGCAGAAAACTGCTGAAGGGATGGGTAAGCTGCTGCATCAGCGCTGTTGATAAAATTTTCATGATCAAAAGATACTGTTTACAGCAGCTTGCTTTAACCGGTTAAGGTGCCAGCAGATAGCCGCTGCGAATCACCTTCTCTCCGGCCACATTACCAACCAGCATGCCGGCCGTCGCCATACGACGATTCGTGCGTGAGTAGACTCTTCCTGCCTGGCTGACCCGGATGGGTTCTACTTTATCGCTGACAGGGTCAATCACTTCGGCAAACAGGTCACCGGCCTGCAGCCAGTCACCCGGCTGCGCGTGCAGCACCAATAATCCGCCCATCGGGGTCGTCAGAGTCTCAACAGCAGCTAAGTCACTGCTTGGCGCCTTGCAGTCCGGCATCATGGTATCGCCGCTGATGATATCCAGGGTATGCAGATACTGGATGATAGCGTTGGCATCTTTTTCTGCATATGTGTCATTCACATCAGCCTGGCCGCGCAGCTCAATGGTGGCGCCGAGGCAGCCCTGAGGGATTTTCTCACCGAATTCAGCCTGCAGGCGTTGCCAGACCATATCCACGCTGCAATCAAACGGGCTGCCACCGGTCTCATTCGCCAGCATATTGATTTGTGAGCCCAGAGCCCGCGCCAGCGGCTCGATGCCCGGCCAAGAATAATAGGTGCTGTAGGTGTGCAGAATCGCCTCAAAATCGCAATGTAGATCGAGTATCACATCCGCATCATGGCTGAGTAGTTGCAGTGCCTGATGATGTGACTGATATTCGGTTCTGACGGTTTGAGCAAGCAGTGCTTCTCTCATCGCGGCGCGAATCAGTTGCTGGTTAAGCTGCGTATCGTCACTGAGCTGCTCTGCGACTGCGGCGCGCACTTCACTGTAGGTATCGTAGTAATTGCGATTGAAGTTATCGCCATTTTCCAGTTCATAACGGCCGAGGTGGATATCCATGATGTGCTGGTTTTGGCCAATCGGGTTGGCAACCGGCACCAATACCACTTCTCCCAACAGCAAACCATGCTGTTCGAGCTCGAGTAATTGCTGCTTCAGTTTCCAGCTGACCAGCATGCCGGGTAATTCGTCAGCGTGCAGAGAGGACTGAATATAGACTTTCTTTCCGGCATCTTGTGGCCCGAAATGAAAGCTGTCGATACAGCGCTGCGTGCCGGGAAACCGGAGCGATTAAAGGGGTCTGAATATGTTTCATAGTGAGCCTGTCGGGTAAAGCCAATGACAACAAAGGTCACGCGGTTAATAAAACAAAGACAGCCGGAGTGGCTGCCTTTTCATGATGAAATTGACACTCATGTTATCGACAGTCGCCTGATGAGTATCAGTAAACTGGGTTAGCGATGATAAAGCTGCAGATCACCAAAGTATTGGCGCTGGATACGGTCATAAGTGCCATTGGCGTGGATTTTTTCCAAACCTTCATTCAGCTGCTGAGTTAGCTTGCTGTCGTTTTTACGTACTGCAATGGCAGTATCTGCCGGCAGCAGTTCATCTTCAATCTGCAGGTTGGTGAAGCTCGCCTTGTTGCCACGATCAATAAAGTTAAACTGAGCCTGGATCATATCCTGAAAAGACGCATCGATACGGCCGCTGAGCAGATCCGCATACACCTGGTCCTGATCCTGGTAGGTTTTAACCTGAATACCGTGCTGCTCAAAACGCTGACGGACAAACTCTTCCTGCATTGAGCCCATCTGAACACCAACAACCTTGCCTTGCAGCGATTGTGGATTGGCGGCTAGTCCTTCTTCAGTGCGGCTTAGCATCGAAGAGTAACCACTCCACACGACGTTGGTAAAATTCACCTGGCGGCTGCGCTGCTCAGTAACCCCTAAAGAAGAGAATACTGCATCAATCTTGCGTGACTTCAGGCTGACGATAAGGCCATCAAAGTTAGACGGTACCCATTGGCATGTTCTGCCGATTTCGGCACAAATCGCGTTACCGAGGTCAATCTCGAAACCGGTCAGAGAGCCGTCCGGATTGGTGGACTCAAACGGAGGAAAGGTGGCATCGACGCCGATACGCAGCGGCGGCCCCCCAGCTTGTGTGGTGGCCGCAAACAGAGTCGAACAAAGCAGAATAAGTGAGCTGATGTATCGCATGATTTCTTCCGTGATAAAAAGGGTTAAAAAAAGTGTTTGATCACTGTATCGGTCACGGTACGGGAAGTCTACGTCAGGCGGACTGCAGCGCGCTGCACAACGATGCTCAGGAGCATCAACTCGCATCACCTTCAAAATAAGCCGCGGCACGGTAAACGATCTTTCTCCCGCGCGATGAATTGTCTCTGTCCGGGATGTGGTTGACACGAAATTTGTGGCAGACTAGAGGCTATTCATTGGTTATCAGTTACACGGTGCTAAGTGACGGCAATGCCAGACAGTCAAGAACGCATTCAACAGCTCGAACGCCGGGTAGAAGAGCTCACCCGGCAGAGCGAGCGTTTACAGGAAAAACTCAACGCGGCGCTGGATGGCACCGGGTTGTGTCTATGGGAACAGCAGGTTCCAACCGGTAAGCTGCGTATTTTTAATATGGAGTGGGGCCAGATGCTCGGCTTTCAGCCCAATGAGCTGGAAGCGAATGTTGAGACCTGGAAAAGCAAACTGCATCCGGATGATTATGACCTGGCGGTCGGAGCGTTTGAGGACCATCTCTACGGACGTGCGGATACCTACCAGGTGGTGCACCGTATGCTGCACAAAGACGGCAGCCACAGCTGGGTTTCCGATCGCGGCCGGATTGTCGAGTATGCGGAAGATGGTTCGCCGCTGCGAATCATGGGTACTCACATTGATATCACCAATGAAAAACGCTATGAACTGGAACTGTCGCGCTTGGCCAGTCAGGATCCGCTGACAGGGCTGTTGAACCGCAATGCACTGCAGGATGAGTTTGAACAGCTGTGCGGACCAGCTCAATCCGGACCATGGTCACTGGTGTTTATCGACCTGGATAATTTTAAGGCCGTCAATGATCATCTTGGTCATAAAGCGGGGGATAGTGTGCTGATGGTGGTGTCACAATGGCTGGCCCGCTGCGCGCCTGAACATTCTGTGGTGGCCCGTCTTGGCGGCGATGAGTTTGTGCTGCTGTGTCCGGCGCAGGATGAGGCTGCGCTTAACCAGTGTACCGATCAACTGCTGACGCTGGTCAGTCAACCGATTCGTCTGGAGAAACGGTGCAGCGCAAATTGGTTTTAGTATCGGTATTTGTGAGTTCAGCGCCGGGCAGTACAGCTTTGATCAACTGTATGAGCTGGCTGATCGTGCCATGTACGCAGTGAAAAAATCCGGTAAAAACGGAGTGCAGCGTATTTACGCTACCGAGAAAGGCAATCGCCCGTAACTATTAATAGTGAACCAGTTTAATAGTTAACCATTAACCAGTACGGGCGTTAGAGTGCTGAGGATAAAGCGATTTACTTTATCCTTGGCATCAGTGCTGTAACCATTGTGCCAGTTCTTTGGCGTAGTAAGTCACAATCACGCTGGCACCCGCACGCTTAAAACCAACCATGGTTTCCAGTACGGCGCGCTGCTCTTCAATCAAACCAGCCTGCGCGGCATTTTTCAGCATCGCGTACTCACCGCTGACCTGATACACCGCCAGCGGCAGGCGAGTGTTATCGCTCAGTGATTTCAGTACATCCAGATATGGTGTGCCTGGTTTGACCATCAGGATATCGGCACCTTCGTCTTCATCCAGCGCCGCTTCGAGCAGAGCCTGACGACCATTGTGCGGATCGGCCTGATAGGTATTGCGATCGCCTTCCAGTTCACAATCCACCGCGGAGCGGAACGGGCCGTAAAACGCCGAGGCAAATTTAATCGCGTGCGCCATGATGCTGACATTCGGATAACCGGCAGCGTCCAGGCCCTGGCGAATTGCGCCCACCTGGCCGTCCATCATCGCGGAAGGGGCCAGCATATCGGCGCCGGCTTTCGCCGCGGCAACAGACTGTTTGACCAGGTTCGTCACGGTCAGATCGTTATCGACATAGCCGTCGTGCACTACGCCGCAATGGCCGTGCGTAGTGTATTCACAAAAACAGATGTCCGGGATCACAATCATATCCGGACAGGCTTCCTTAATCGTGCGAATCATCCGGGTCAGCAGGCCATTGTTATGCCAGGTATCTGAGCCGCATTCGTCTTTATGTTTCGAGATGCCAAAGGGCATCACGTAACGAATACCCAGTTGGTATAACTCGTTCACTTCACGTGCGATGTCAGATTCCGGAATACGATTGACGCCCGGCAGTGACGGAATCGCAACCGGAGCATCGATGCCTTCTTCAATAAAAATCGGCTGGATAAAATCACTGACCGAGAGCTGAGTTTCCTGCACCATCTGGCGAATATGGGTATGCGCTCGTAAACGACGTGGGCGCTTTACGGGCGCGACAAGAGATGGGTTTTCCATTCGGGACACCTTAGTAATGAGTCTGTGCTTGCCGGTTTGGCCGGGCCGATGTCCGTATTCAGCGCCTGGGGAATGGGTCTTCATGACGCCTGAGTCTCGGCAAGCAGCTTAGATTGAGCGCTGTATCGCCATGATGGCGCGTTCGGAAATGAATTGGTAGCTTTATATCAAAATCAAATAAGTGGTTGGTTATTATCAGAACAGTTAATTAATTACCGCTCAAATAGATGTAGCCGGTATGTCGTGAACCGCTGTGCAGGCGTCGTGCCGGGAATACCGGAGCTATGACTTCCTACTTAGAGTGAAAGTTGAGGATTCATTTTGAGAAGGAAATCAACAATGTTACTTAAAAGAAACACCACATTCATGAAAAAGCTGACCTCGGTGGCCATGCTGTCCGCGTTATCAATGTCCATGCCATCACTGGCTAATGCTCAGGTTAAACTCGATTTTTCCAACGAGTACAACACGCAGTCGATTCACGCTCAGGGCGACATGTACTTCATTGAGCAGGTCAAGGAAACTGACCAAAGGTGAAGTCAACATTACCCTGCATACCGGCGGATCTCTGGGCTTTAAGTCGGTCGATCACTTCTATGCCGTTGCTGATGGCGCGGTACCGCTGGCCGATACTCTGGCAGGCAGTATGGCGGGGATTGACCCGATTTTCCTGCTGTCTTCATTGCCGTTTGTGGTTAAGAGCGAGGATGACGCAGAAAAGCTGTATCACATCGCCAAGCCATACTATGAGCAAGTGTTTGCCGACAATAATGAAATTCTGTTGTACGCCTCACCATGGCCGGCCAGTGGTATCTGGTCCAAACATGCGGTCAACAGTGACAGTAGCTTAAGCGGCCTGAAAATCCGCACTTATGATAAGAACGGCACCCTGACATTTAAAACTGCAGGCGCCGCCCCGGTTAACCTGTCATGGGCCGATGTGGTGCCACAGCTATCGACCGGCGGTATCGAAGCGGTACTGACTTCGGCAGATGCGGGCGCAAGTGGCCGTTTCTGGGAAAACCTCAACTCTTACAGTGCGATCCAGTATGCGATTCCGCTCAATATGGTGCATATGAATCGTGACGAGTTTGATGCGCTGAGCGATGAGCAGCAGCAGGCGATCATGCAGGCGGCGCGCAACACCGACCAACATAACTGGCAAACTGTCCGTACCCGCGTACAAAACAACTACGCTGAATTACGTGCCAATAATGTCACTATTCTCGAAGAGTTACCGGCTGATTTTATTCAACGGTTGCAGCAGGCGGCTCAACCGGCGTTGAAAGATTGGCTGGAAGAGACCGGTGAGCGCGGCAAAACCATCATGGACAAGTTTGCGCAGAGCAAATAGGGGCGCCGATGAAGACACTGATAAGTTTTTCCCATGCGCTGAACCGACTGTGCGGAGGATTGGCGATAGCGCTGATCCTGTACATGTTCGTGCATATTATTGTTGAGATTGGCTTGCGCTTTTTTGGTATGTCGACCTTTGTGCTGGATGAGTTCGTCGGCTATGCCGTTGCGGCTTCCACTTTCTTTGCTCTCGGCTACAGCCTGGAGCGGGATGGTCTGATCCGGGTCAATGTGTTGCTGGACAGAATTGCGGAATCGAAGCGCTGGATACTGGATTTGTTTGCCTCGCTGCTGGCCAGCGCATTCTTTCTCTGGGTCGGTTATTACTGGTGGTTAACCGTCGCGCGCAGTTTTGTGCGCGGCACCACCAGTCAGTCTCTGGCGGAGACGCCGCTGTGGATTCCACAGGGATTGGTGCTGGTCGGGATGGGTATGTTGTGCCTGACGCTGATCGTGCGGATTGTGGCCCTTGTCTGTTATCAGCAGGCGCCGAAACCTGTCACGCAAGGAGCCTGATATGGATATGTTATTTATTGCGCTCGGCGTGCTGGCGCTGCTGTTTGTGGTGTTGGGCAGCGGCATCTGGGTATTTGCCGGTCTGGCGGTGGTGTCGTTCGGCTCTCTGGTCCTGTTTGGCGATATGTCGCCGCAGCGGGTCGGCAGTATCCTGAGCCGGATTCTGTTCCGTGCCGGTAACTCCTGGGAATTAGCAGCGATCCCGCTGTTTATTCTGATGGGGGAGCTGATTTTCCGCTCAGATATTTCTGACCGCCTGTTTAAGGGCCTGGAGCCCTGGACCCGGTTGATCCCGGGCGGCATTCTGCATACCAACGTCTTTGGTTGTGCCATGTTTGCTGCAGTGAGCGGTTCCAGCTCGGCGACTACGGCTACGATTGGTAAAATCACCACCACTGAGTTGCAAAAGCGTGGCTACGATCGCCAGTTGTCGATCGGCTCACTGGCGGGGGCCGGCAGTTTGGGGTTACTGATTCCGCCATCGATTGTGATGATTGTGTACGGTATTCAGGCCGAAGTGTCGATCAGTAAGCTGTTTATGGCGGGCATTCTGCCCGGTATTCTGATTGCCATGCTCTATTCCGGTTATCTGATGCTGCGTACCTGGATGTCACCAGAAACTGGTGCCGCAGGAGCAAAGCAGTGATATTACCAAGCTGCAGAGTGTGCGTTATCTCGCTCCAGTATTTCTGCTGATCTTTGTGGTGCTGGGGGCGATTTACACCGGGATTGCGACGCCGTCAGAAGCGGCTGCGGTTGGCGTACTGGCGACCTTGATTTTGCTGGTGTTTGAGAAACAGCTGAATATCGCGATGCTGAAACAAGCGCTGATTTCGACAGTACAAAGTTCGACCATGGTGTGCAGTATCATGGTCAGTGCAGCTTTGCTTTCTACCGCGATGGGCTATCTGCATCTGCCCTCTGAACTGGCCAAATGGATTGCCTCTATCGATCTGACACCGGTTCTGCTGCTGTGCGCATTGGCGCTGTTTTACATCATCCTGGGGCTGTTTCTGGACGGTATCTCGATTACGGTGATGAGCCTGCCAATTACGCTGCCAATCATTGAACAGGCCGGCTTTGATCCACTCTGGTTCGGGGTCTTTCTGGTTATCATGGTCGAGCTGGGCCAGATCACACCACCGGTCGGCTTTAACCTGTTTGTGCTGCAAGGTCTGACCGGTGAGAAGATAGGTCGTATTGCCAGAGCTTCTCTGCCGTTTTTTGTACTGATGTGTCTGGCGGCGGCTATTCTGTGCGCCGTCCCGCAACTGGCGCTCTGGTTACCCAGCCTGGCATAGACAACAATAAAAATGCCCTGCGTTTGCAGGGCATTTGAAACTGAATGGCTGGTGATTGAGGTCTGCTTACAGCATGACCACACTGGCGGTGCCAAGGAACGCAAAAAAGCCGACTACATCGGTCACTGTGGTCAGAATCACAGAGCCTGCCAAGGCGGGATCAAGCTTCAACCTATCCAGTATGATCGGGATCAGCACACCAAACAGCGCCGCAGTGATGATGTTGACCACGATAGCCAGCGAAATGGTGTAGCCAATCAGTGGCGACTGGAACCATAGGCCAGCGACACCGCCGATGATTAGCGCCCATACAACGCCGTTAATGGCGCCAATGCCCAGTTCGTTTTTCATCAGTGCAATCCGGTTACCTGTGGTGACCTGATTAAGTGCCATGGCACGTACCATCAGAGTCAGGGTCTGACTGCCGGCGATCCCCCCCATTGAGGCGACAATCGGCATTAACACGGCCAGGGCTACGACCTGGGAAATGACATCTTCAAACAGGCCAATCGTGACCGAGGCCAGAATAGCCGTCAGCAGGTTGATGCCGAGCCAGACGCCACGGCGTTTTGAACTGCGCACGACCGGAGCAAACAGGTCATCGCCTTCATCCATACCGGTACCCGCCATCAGGCGTGCTTCGTACAATTCACGTTGCGTACTGAGGGCAAACTGCCAGTCAACCGCACCCACCAGAGTATCATCGTCACTGACCACCGGCACCATAGGCAAGTCAGCGTGCTCCAGCGCTTCGACGGCATCGGCCAGGGATTGACGAGCGTTGATCAGGACCAGTTCATCCTTTTTCAGCTCTTTAATCGGCGTGCTGCGCTCGGCTTGCAGAATATCACTGTAGGCCACCACTCCGCGGAATTTACGCGCTTTGGTAATCAGATAAATGTATTGCGGTGATTCCAGATGGTATTTATCAATCATGGCCAAAGCACGGGTCACGCTGATCCCAAACGGCAGGGTAAACAGCTTTCTGTCTGCCCAGTGGCCGATTTCGTCATCTTCAAATTCATTGGCCTGATCATACAATTCAAGCTCGTCACGGCTGATAAGACGCAGTGCTTCTGAGACGATCTCGTCCGGCAGGGAATCTTCCCATTCGATCAGTGACAAGTTGTCCAGATTGGCCAGGGTCAGTTTCAGTTCGGCTTCGGACAGAGCTTTGATAACGGAAACCCGCACATCGGCCCGCATTTCGGTCAGCACATCGATGTGCATCTCCATCGGCAGGCTGCGCCATAAACGTACCCGGTCATCGACCGGAAACGCTTCCAGAATCAGTGCCAGTGAGCCTTCATCCAGTCCGTTTTCGACCATTTCCCCAAGCAGGGCCACTTGATGCTGATCGTCGTCAGCCTGGGCCAGGGTTTGAATTTGTTGTGACAGGTCCTGGTACTCGCTCAACGTTTCACTCCATTCGGTAATTGCTTCTTGTCTGCTTTCTTGAGCGCTTTTTCCGGTGCTTTGCTTAGCACGATGACCGGACGAACAATAAACAGATTATTCGGGTAAAGGATGCGATTGCCATCGACCGTATCCAGTACCACGTTGAGGAAGGTCATATCGACAATCCGGCCCTCAACATGGTTTGCGCCATCGACCACTCGGACCCACAGGCCAATCCGGCAATGATTCTGAATAAACAGCGCCAGAAACGAGGTGACATTGCTCAGCAGTGACCAACTGGCGAACAGGCCGACCCCGAGCAGGGCAAACAGGGATGAGCCCACAACCAGTAAGCCGCGTAGCTCAATACCCCACATCATCATCAAGGTCAGCAGCAGGGTGATCAGCATGGCTGCTTTGATCAGCCAGCGCGCGCGTTTGATGCGATGAACGTCATGACGATCGCTCACGGTGCTTTCAAACAGGCGCAGCAGTACTTTGGCAATTTTAGGGTAAATCAGCAGAGCAACAATGGTGATCCACCATTGGTAATAGTCTTGTAATAAAGCGATGTAATCCATAGTGGCAACGCACACAGAAGTTTGCTTCAAAATAACTGAATTACAGGGAATTACAAATTGAATTATACCCTTAACCGGGGATGTGCTGTTTTATTGGCCGAAGTACAAATAAAACGGCGACGACACGGTACTCAGCGCGGTCAGGATGCCTGAGAAACATCAGGCAATTGTGTTGTGTATTTAGGTTTTTAAGTAAAGTGGCACTGCATCCAGATTCATATGTGACCGGTGTCACCAAACCTGAGTTAAGCGCTTCTCCTGCTTAAAGGTTAGGCTAAACATAAGCTATAGAGGCTCGATTTATACAAGGATTGTAAAATACGATGAAACTACGTACCAAGATGTTGAGTAGTTATGTGGTCATAGCCACCCTGTTTACTGTGGTGAGTTGTGTTGCCTTAGGTTGGTTTATCGAAAAGGAAGCTGAAGTAGCCCTGATGAAAGTGGCGAAAGAGCGTGTGATCTCTTCCCGCAATCAAACGGCTGCACAAATTGAGAGCTACTTTACTACCGTTGCCGCTCAGGCTGAAAGTATGGTCAGTGATCCTGGAGTGCAGCAGGCAATGACAGATTTTACCTCAGCATATCAAGAATTTCCCCTTATCTCGGATAACCTGTCGGCGCTGCAAAATTACTACACTGAGCAGTTTTCAGGTCGTTACAGAGAGATTAACGGTTCCAGTAATGTTGATAGCTTAAGTCTGTATAACGGCTTAACTGACAGAGCCAAAGTATTGCAAAACCAGTTTATTGCTCTCAACCAAAATCCGCTTGGCAGTAAGGATAAGCTGCTCAGCACGCCCTTGCAGACGGAATACGACCAAGTCCATCGGACCTATCATCCCTACTTTACTAAATTGATTGAGAAGTTTGGCTATTACGATGTGTTTCTGGTCGACGCACAGAGTGGTGATGTAGTGTACAGCGCTTACAAAGAGCTCGATTTTGCGACGTCATTAAAGACAGGGCCCTATAAAAACAGTGGATTAGCGAAGGCGTATCGCGAGGGCTTGACGCTGAAAGAGGGAACTTATTTCACGGATTTTGAATCTTATACGCCTTCTTATGATGCTCAGGCTGCGTTTGTCAGTGCGCCAATTGTGGTTGCCGGGCAAACCATTGGTGTGCTGGTGATGCAGATGCCGCTGGATGTGATTAATGAGGTGATGACACATAACCATGACTGGCAACAAGCTGGTTTTGGGGTATCGGGAGAAACGTATCTGGTCGGCGGCGATAAGCGCATGCGTTCAGACTCGCGCTTTATTGCTGAAGATAAAACGGGTTATCTCAAACTGATGCAGGAGCTCGGGGTAAGTGGTGCTACGCTGGCAAAAATGGACGCGCAGTCCACTTCAATTGGTCTGCAAACCGTCGATTCAGATTCGGTAACACGGGCATTGAAAGGCGAGCAGGGAGTCGCATTGATCACAGATTATCGCAATGTCTCCGTGCTGTCCGCTTATACACCACTTAATTTACAAGGTCTGAATTGGGTGTTAATGAGTGAGATTGATGAATCTGAAGCGTTAGGTTTCTTAACCACATTAAACACCCATATTAAGCAATCGGCTTTCTATCTGCTGGCTCCTGCGGTCATCATCGGACTGATTGTTGCTTTCGTCATGTCGCGTTCAATTCTGGCGCCGCTCAATCGGATGCAGAACACGGTTAAACAGTTGGGTTCCGGTAGCGGCGATTTACGTTACCGTCTGGAAGAGAAAGGCAATGATGAAATTACCGACCTGTCGCGTGGTTTCAATGCCTTTATTGCTCACCTGGATGACACCTTCTCGTCACTGTTGGGTTCGATTCAACGTATGGAGCCGATGTCGCAGGACGTCGATGATCTTAATGCCAAGTTGAGCGGTGCCTCGACTTCGATGCATGATCAGTCGCAACAAGTGCGTGAACAGATGAACCAGTCGGCAGAGACCAGCCAGTTGGTGACCGGGGAGCTGGAAGGGATACAGCATGCTTCTTCTAATACGGTCCAAGTGTTGGGTGAAGGCCGTGCATCGGTCGCTGAAACCGTGTCTCAGATGGATAATCTCAGCAATGATCTTTCCCTGGTGGCGCAGGCAGTGCGTGAGTTGACGGTGGATGCAGAGAAAATTCGTCAGGTTATTGTGGTTATCAATGATATTGCCGAACAGACTAACCTGCTGGCGCTTAATGCGGCGATTGAAGCCGCGCGCGCCGGAGAGCAGGGACGCGGGTTTGCCGTGGTTGCCGACGAAGTGCGTAACCTGTCAGTCAAGACCCGTTTCTTCGACGGACAGTGTCAGTGAACTGATTGGGGCGATCCGCACCAGTACGCAGAGAGTCGAACATGTGATGACCGACAGTCTGGAGTCAGCCAATACCTGCTCGGAGCGGGTCAATCAGGCGCAGGACACCTGGCATGATATTGAAAGTGCGATTGCCAATATCTCTGAACATGTTGACCGAATTGGCAGTGCGATTCAGGAGCAGGGGCAGCAACAGGCGATGGTTTCCCGCAATTTCTCGGCGATGGATAAGCAGTTTGCGCTGATTCAGGAAGCGATTGAAGACAGCTCATTGATTGGTCAGGACATCGACAAGATGGGCACCAAGTTACAATCCTTTGCCAGCTTATTCGAGGTGACTGAGGCGAATTTCTCGACCGCCAGACGAGCGAAGATGCGTCATGACGGTGAGCAAGATTAGTTGAACTTTACGGGAGTTCGAGGGGCTCGGAACCTTCATTCTCTATGGTGAGTAATAAAGCGTCGGGAGCGATTTCCGGCGCATTCATCATTCGCGCTAAACGCTGCAGCGAAGAGAGAATCAGGGTTTGCTCCCATTTGTCCAAAGCGCGAAACTGACGCACAAAGTCATCCTGCAGCATTTGCGGCGCGGCTGAAAGAATCTTTTCCCCTTCCGGTGTGAGATGGGCGTGAACCTTACGTTTATCGGTTGTATCGCGTTCCCGTTTCACCAATTCACGTTTTTCCAGTCGATCCAGAATGCTGGTGGCCGTTGCCTGGCTCATGTTGGTCGCACCGGACAACTGACGTATGGTCATGCTCGGTTCGGCCTTGATTGCTCTCATCAGCAGCAGTTGCGGGCTGGTCAGCCCAAAGTCTTTATTGAGCTTTTTGGAGTGCAGATCAATAGCGCGTATGATTTGTCGTATCGCGACTAATACTTCCTCGTGGATATCCAAGTTATCCTCCATCAAGTCTTATTGGCGTTCTCTGTCCTATTGCTCTGGGAGAAAACTGCCTGACTTGTCGTTATCATTATAATAGTTAGGTACTGAATTGTTATTTGGCACGTAATATCGGTTTGGTGCGAACTGTATGCTCAATAAAACCTGTCTGTTTAATAAAACCTGCCTGTTCAATAAAAACTGCTGTTTAGTAAGAAACTCTCTGTTTAGTAGGGAATATATGCTTGTTACTGAAATGCCCGCTCAGCACTGAACTACGTGATTAGTGATGAGCGCCTGTTATTCATCACCAGGCAGGCTAATCTCGCCCTATGGTTTTGCGCTTGATGAGCCTGCCGGTGGTTATCACTTAACCTTGGTTTGGTGGTGATTACATCGCGGCCTGTTTGGCGCTATCAATCCATGAGTTAAACAGTTTTTGGTGCGCTTTAATCCAGCCATCGGCATGCGCTTCAATGTCCTGCTCGGAATTATGGCCCTGACTCATCATCATGTTTTCAGCACTGACATCATTGATGTTGAGTTTCATCACTTCGAACAGTTTCGCTGCGGCCGGGTTATTGTCAGCAAACTGCTTGTTGGCGACGATTTTCATCGAGTTCATCTGGAAGCCGTAATTTTTGCCATTCGGCAGTGTGGTATCTACGTCACTGCGATCGCCAGGCAGAGCAGAGAAAGGTACTTCCAGCCACACCACATCTTTACCCGGAACCAGCACACCACTTACCCAATACGGAGTCCAGGTGTAGTAAAAGATTGAATCGCCTTTTTTATAGCGCGAGATGGTGTCAGCGATGATTGCGGCATAGTTACCCTGATTGTGAGTGACAGTGTCACGCAGGCCAAAGGCATCCATCTGATGTTCTATCACACCTTCACAGCCCCAGCCTGGTGTACAACCGGTCAAATCCGCTTTGCCGTCATCGTTGGCGTCAAACAGTTTGGCGATTTTCGGATCTTTGAGCTGCTCAATATTGGTGATGTTGTATTTCTCCGCGGTTTTTTTATCAATCAGATAACCCTGTGCAGCACCGGAGATATACTCGCCTTTACGATAAAATTTAGCGTCACCGCCCGCAGCCTGATATTTGTCTTTGTGCAGTGGCGCCCAGTTGACGGCCAGATAGGTGGCATCGCCTTCGCTGATCGAGGTGTAACCGACGTTGTAATCCACTTCTTTGGTTGGCAGTACGGTGTAACCTAGCGCTTCCATTGCTTTATTAACGATCAGCGTCTGGAACGTTTCTTCAGCCACTGTCGACTGAACAGGTTGCACTGTAATTCCGTCACCAGGCAGCTTGGCAAATGCCGGGGCTGCGAGTGTTGTACCGGCCACAAATCCTGTGGTGAGTATTGTCTTCCATGCTAACTTCATTTCTGTTCTCCTAGAGTGTTTTTACCTTCTGTGTGAATCAGTTTCTGTTTCAGGTGGTATACCAGTGAGGCCGGGCCTTTCTGGTACCAATGGGTTTTCTTGTCACGGCTGTTGGAGCCTATGGTTTGGGTGATCCGGTCGAGAAGAATCGCCAGTATGACGATACCCAGACCACCGACCGCGGCTAAGCCCATGTCGAGACGGCCAATACCACGCAGCACCATCTGACCTAAACCGCCAACCGCAATCATGGATGCGATAACAACCATGGACAGCGACAGCATCAGCGTCTGGTTGACGCCTGCCATGATGGTTGGCATCGCCAGCGGTAACTGGATGCGATACAACATCTGCTTCGGACTGGCACCAAAAGCGTGACCGGCCTCAATCAGTTCCTCAGGTACCTGCTGGATACCAAGGATAGTCAGACGTACGATAGGCGGCAGGGCGAAGATGATAGTCACCACGACGCCCGGCACATTACCGATACCAAACAGCATCACGATTGGCACCAGATAGACGAAGGCGGGCGTGGTCTGCATTGCGTCCAGCACCGGCCGGATAATTTTGCCTGCGGTCTCACTGCGCGCCAGCCAGATGCCGAGCGGCAGTCCGATCAGCAGGCAGAAGAACACCGACGTCATCACCAGGGCCAGCGTGACCATGGCTTCATCCCAGGCGCCGATCAGGCCGACCACCAGTAATGAGCAAAATGTTGCGATGCCCATTCTTGAACCGGCCAGTTGCCAGGTGATCAGAAACAGAATCAGCAGCATGATAGGAGCCGGGGTTGATACCAATGCGGTTTGAAATGACGTAAGTATTAAGTCGATTGGAATGCGAATAGCCTGAAATACCGGGCGTCCGTGAGTCACCAGCCAGTCAAGCGCGGTTTCAACCCAGCTGTCAAAGGGCAGAATCGCGTCTCTGAACGGATGCAGCCAGTCAAAAGGCGGGGCATCGGGCGTGGCGGTATTGAGCCAGTCGGCCCCTGAAGAAGTGGCGTTGCCTGCCCAGGGATCGCTGTTTGATGAGGCAGCCTGATTCGCGGCGCCCCAGGGATCGGCGGCTTGTGCAGCCGAAGTTGTCGTTTCCGTCGTCATGATTATTCCCTATCTAAAGTTTGCAGTAAGCGGCTTTTGGTGATCACACCGTAGTAATGCCCCTGGGCATCGACGACCGGTACCGAGTAAGGCACTTCGGCGACCTGACTAATCAGATCGCCCACAGAGACGTCCGGAGCAATAGTGACGGTGTCATCCAGCAGGGCGCTGCTGAGAGAGCGCTGCTCACGTTTGGCGGCTTTAAGTGAATCGAGGGACACGATTCCGGTGTACTTATTGCTGCGATCAACCACGATGCCGTATTCACGATCGTTGTCCATCAACAGTTGCATCGCCGCGGCGGGGCCATCGTTATCGTGTTTTTTGAACATCGCAGCCGGTTTTTTGCGCGCGATGTCTTTGGCGCAGAAGACGCTGGCGACATTGACGCCACGGAAGAAAGAAACTGACATAGTCATTGGCCGGATGATGCAGGATTTCGTCCGGTGTTCCGACCTGGACCACAACCCCATCTTGCATGATGGCGATGCGGTCACCGATGCGCATTGCTTCGTCCAGGTCGTGGGAAATAAAGACAATGGTACGTTTATCGTCGTTTTGCAGACGAATCAGTTCGTCCTGCATTTCGGTTCGAATTAACGGGTCGAGAGCGGAAAAGGCTTCGTCCATCAGCAGGATGTCCGGATCATTGGTCAGTGCTCGTGCCAGACCCACTCGTTGCTTCATCCCGCCGGAGAGTTCGTCGGGATATGAATCGCAATACGCTTCAAGCCCGACGCGTTCCAACGCAGCCCTGGCTGATTCATGACGCTGGGTTTCCTCTACGCCGGCCAGCTCCAGTCCGAAAGCGGCATTTTCAATCACTGTCATGTGTGGCATGAGCGCGAAATTCTGAAACACCATGGAAATGTTTTGACGCCGAACTTTTCTCAGTTCGTTATCTGAGATTTGGGCAATATCTTTACCCTTGAGCAATACGCTGCCACGGGTGGGTTCAATCAGGCGGTTCAGCAAGCGGACCAGGGTCGATTTACCGGATCCGGACAACCCCATAATGACAAAGATTTCCCCCTCATTGATCGAAAGAGACACGTCCTTAACCCCTACGGTAAGGCCGGTTTGCTCGAAAATATCATCTTTGTTGAGCCCCTTCTCGATCAGGGCGAATGCCTCTTGCGGTGTCTCTCCAAACACCTTATAGAGGTTGTTAACTTCTAGCATGGTTGACATCATTTACATCCTTTGTTGTCGTCAAAAGTAAGCGACGATAAATTGTAAATATGTATAGTACACTAAACATTAAATTAGCAGTTATCAAGTTGTTAAGGGGTGTGGTGTGTTGCAATCTTTACTTATAGTTATGATTTATAAGAAAAATTAAATTTTCAAAAAACTTACAGTTAATTTGAGTTAGAATGTTTTGTATTAGTAGAATAATCGGGCAACACACCGACCAATCACAGCATTCAATCTGCTTTCCTCTGACAGGAAATGCATCATTTAAGGAGCGCCACGTGCATAAAATTTGGCTAATAATCAGCTGTTTGGCTATGTTATTCACTTTCGGAGTCTCAGCGGAAGAGGCCGAGGAAGCCGCGCAGGACACTCCTGCCACAGCAGAGCAACAGGCGCCGGTTTACTCAGAATCGGCATTGCTGGATCGGCCGCTGATGGAGCGTTATATTCTTGATGAATTGAAATCTTTACGTCAGGACCAGCAGGATCTCGAGCGCAGGGTGATCACTCAAATTACCGATCGTGAGCTGACGGTGGCGGATAAATCGATGAACTACGCCAATGTTACTGTGACCTATTTCTTCTATATCATCGCCGGGG
This sequence comes from Vibrio sp. CDRSL-10 TSBA, assembly GCA_039696685.1. Taxonomy (NCBI): domain Bacteria; kingdom Pseudomonadati; phylum Pseudomonadota; class Gammaproteobacteria; order Vibrionales; family Vibrionaceae; genus Vibrio; species Vibrio sp. CDRSL-10 TSBA. The sequence continues at coordinate 108,402 of CP155565.1, forward strand.
TTGCATCGCTGGTGGCGTTAGTCGGCTGGCAGTCGTTACGGGAAGTAAAGCACAACACCCGTGAGATGGCGGATAAGCGTCTTAATAAAATTGCCATGGAATATGAGAAGAAGTTCGTGGCGCTGGAGCGGGATTTAAAACGTAAAACCCGGATGCTGTCAGAAAACAACCGCGAAATCGAAATCATCAATGAAATTCATAACTTGTGGTTGCGGGCGCAGAAACGCGCAGACCGCTGACCAGCGTATCGAAGTGTACGACGAAATTCTTAAAATCCGTCCTGGTGATTTGGAAGCATTAACCTATAAAGCCGATGCAGCGATGGAGATCAAAGAGTACCACTGGGCCATGAGCTTGTGTAACCGGGTGCTTGAACTGGACGAAAACAATGGCCCGGCCCTGTACCAGCGTGCCTGTGCCTATGCGCGCCTGGGGGCAGAGGAGCAAGCGATGGAAGACATGACCCGCGCGCTGGAAACCACCCCTTCACTGCGTGAACTGATTGCCGATGAAGCAGACTTTGAGTCCCTGTATGGCAATAAAAAGTTTGATGCGTTAGTCAAAGCAACTCAAGCAGAATAAATATATACAAGTGATTGAATAATAGTCAGATTTACTTTATGCATTAACGTAGCGCGCTCTCAGGGCGCGCTTTTCTTTTCCACTCTCGTCTGACAAGGCTTCAACTTGTTCTATTCTTTGATAGGGCACCGGGCAAATTTGTTGATTACTCATTAATTTGCAAAGTTATGCGCTATAACCAAAGCTTGTCCTGACGACAAATTATTATCATTAGACACCTGGGGTGTTTTCCCTGATAAAGCGCGTGACATTTAGGGTGTCGGGTGTGGCTTTATCGCAAAGCCACAGACAAATTCTCTTGATATTGTGAGACTTGATGTGGAGCAACAATCCAAATTAGACAGCGTTCGAGCTGATTACAACGTTCATTACTGGAGCCAGGGTTTTTTTGGCATTGACGACCATGGCGAAGTGTATGTTTCACCCCGTAAAGACGGAGCTCATCCCACTCAGTTGAGTTCTATTGTAAAGCAACTAGAAGCGCGTAATTTGAATTTGCCGGTATTGGTGCGTTTTCCGCAAATCCTGCATCAGCGTGTTCACAACATTTGTGACGCGTTTAACCAGGCGATTGAAGAGTACGATTACCCGAACAAATATCTGCTGGTTTACCCGATTAAAGTGAACCAGCAAAAAGAAGTGGTTGATGAAATCCTTGCCAGCCAGGCAGAGCTGGAGACCAAGCAGCTCGGTCTGGAAGCGGGCAGTAAGCCGGAGCTTCTGGCGGTGTTGGCTATGGCACAGCAAGCCAGTTCGGTGATTGTATGTAACGGTTACAAAGACCGTGAGTACATGCGTTTGGCACTGATCGGTGAAAAACTGGGTCACAAAGTGTTCATCGTGCTGGAGAAGCTGTCTGAGCTGGATCTGGTTCTGAAAGAGGCTAAAAGTCTGGGTGTGAAACCACGCCTGGGTCTGCGTATTCGTCTCGCTTCTCAGGGCGCGGGCAAGTGGCAGTCGAGCGGTGGCGACAAATCTAAGTTTGGTCTGGCGGCGGCTCAGGTGCTGAGTGTGATTGAACGCCTGAAACAGGAACAGCAGCTGGACGCGCTACAGTTGGTGCATTTCCACCTTGGTTCGCAAATGGCGAATATTCGCGACGTGCGTAATGGTGTGAATGAATCGGCTCGCTTCTACTGCGAACTGCGTGAGCTGGGTGCACAGATCCAGTACTTCGATGTGGGTGGCGGTTTGGCGGTGGATTACGATGGTACCCGCAGTCAGTCATCGAACTCGATGAACTACGGTTTGCTGGAGTACGCCCGTAACATCGTTAACACAGTTGGTGACGTGTGTACTTTGTACAACCAGCCGATGCCGACTATTATCTCGGAATCCGGTCGTTCAGTAACGGCGCATCACGCGGTGCTGATTACTAACGTGATTGGTGCAGAGTCGTACCAGCCTGAAGCGATTGAAGCGCCGGAAGAGGACGCCCCGATTCTGCTGCAAAACATGTGGCGCAGTTGGGAAAACCTGAGCGAAGGCAGTGATGCCCGTGCTCTGATTGAGCTGTTTAACGATACACAAAGTGATTTGTCCGAAGCGCACAGCCTGTTTGCAACCGGCGTGATCAATTTGCAGCACCGGGCTTGGGTGGAGCAGCTGTCACTGCGTATCTATCATGAACTGCGTCAGAAGATGAGCACCAAAAACCGTTTCCATCGTCCAATCCTGGATGAGCTGCAGAACCGACTGGCCGATAAGTTCTTCGTCAACTTCTCGCTGTTCCAGTCGCTGCCGGATGCATGGGGTATCGACCAGGTGTTTCCGGTCCTGCCGCTGTCAGGTCTGGAAAACATGGCTGATCGCCGCGCGGTGATGCTGGATATCACCTGTGACTCGGACGGCGCTGTGGAGCAGTACGTAGAAGGTCAGGGGATTGAAACCACTCTGCCGGTACCGGCCTGGAACAAAGATCAGCCTTACCTGATGGGCTTCTTCCTGGTGGGTGCGTACCAGGAGATCCTGGGCGACATGCATAACCTGTTTGGTGATACCCACAGTGTGGTGGTGAACATTACCGACCAAGGCGAGTCAGACATTACCTTCGTCAATGAGGGGGATACGGTCGAAGACATGATGCGTTACGTACATATTGATGTGGATGCAATTCGCACCAATTATCGCCAGCTGGTAAGTCAGCGAGTGGCGGAGCAGGAACAAGAAACCGTTCTGGCCGAACTGGAACAGGGCCTGAATGGTTATACTTATCTAGAGGATTTTTAAATGAATGATTTGTTTACTAAAACTGATTATTCACTCTACTCCAACGCGATGACTTTTGTGCGTCGTCCGTACCAGCGTGATCCGCTGGAAACAGACGCCGATGTCGTCGTGCTGGGTGTACCGTTGGATATGGCAACGTCAGGCCGTCCCGGTGCGCGCATGGGGCCGGATGCGATTCGTCGCGCTTCGGTTAACCTGGCGTGGGAAGGCAAGAAGTTCCCGTGGGATTTCAACCTGTTCAAGCGCATCAACGTGGTTGATGCCGGTGATTTGGTGTTTGATTGCGGCGATGCAGAAGACTTTACTTATCGTCTGGAAGCGGCCACCAATGAGATCCTCAAGAGCGGTAAAACCATGCTGGCGCTGGGTGGTGATCACTTTATCACGCTGCCGATTCTGCGTGCCTATGCCAAGCATCATGGTGAGATGGCGCTGATTCACTTCGACGCCCATACCGACACCTATGCCAATGGCAGCGCCTATGATCACGGCACCATGTTCTACCATGCGCCGAAGGAAGGATTGATTTCTCCTCGTCATTCAGTGCAGATCGGTATTCGTACTGAGTACAAGCAGGAAGGTCATGGCTTCAACGTGATCAATGCGATGCAGGCCAACGACATGGCGGTGGATGAAATTGTCGGTCAGATCAAACACATTATCGGTGATAAGCCGGTTTATCTGACGTTTGACATCGATTGTCTTGACCCGGCGTTCGCACCGGGTACCGGTACGCCGGTATGCGGCGGACTGACTTCAGACAAAATCCTGAAAATCATCCGTGCGCTGAAAGGCATTAATCTGGTCGGTATGGATGTGGTTGAAGTGTCTCCGCCATACGATCAGAGTGACCTGACCTCACTGGCTGGCGCAACTATCGCGCTGGAACTGCTTTACGTTTGGGCATCCAATAAGTCTGACGACGAATAACGGTAATCAGCAAATCAAAACCGAGGCTTGCCCTCGGTTTTTTTACGCCTGCGTTTCGGTGGCCGTGTCGCTTCTGCAACGCGCTGAGCTTAAGCTTTGAACGTAAGCCCTGAATGTAAGCCTTGAACTTAAGCGCTGATATCCTCGTCGCAGACCGGTACGTAGAGGCTTTTTTTCGGCGTATCCAATACCACGTTGGTGGTGACTCGTTTGATCTGCGGATAAAGTTGCATCAGCTGCTCGATAAAGGCGTCATAAGCCCGGGTATCGGGCGCGGTGATCACCAGCATCAGGTCGACATGGCCGGTGACGTAGAACACTTGCTGCACAGTATTCTGTCCTTCCGCCCAGCGTTTGAAGCGGCTCAGTACAGCGTAGTTATCACGGTCAATCTCAACCCCGGCCAGGAAACGTCATGTTATGGCTGGTCACTGCCGGATCGACAATCGCCACTTCAGCCTGGATTATCCCTTCTTCACGCAGTTTTTTTATCCGACGCTGTACCGCTGAGGCGGACAGACCAACCTGCTCGGCAATCACATCTGCCGCCAGGCGGCAATTACGCTGCATCAGTTCGAGAATTTTCTGATCAAACGCATCCAGTGGGGAACTCATAGTCATCCTTGTGCGGTTTAGCCGCATCATTGACCGCAAAAATGCGGCGATTGTGCATCTTGGCGGCTAGGATAGCCGATTTTTGTTCGCCAATCGAATTGACAATGGTGACCAACCACCGATCTAAGCCCGTGTAAAAGGAAATGAGTAATTATGCACTATCATGATGCTGACCAGACTGAACCAGAGACCTATGCTCCGCAGACTCAGGCGTTGCATGCTATGTTGCAGGCCGACCCGGTTCATCAGGCGATCGCGCCGAGTATCGTCATGTCAGTCAATCACAGTTTCAGTCCGGAAAGTGGTGCATTTTCGGCCTGCGGACTGGATGACATTGCGGATGCGCCTTACCTGTATGCCGGGTGGACCAATCCTACGGTACGCCTTTTAGAACAAAGGCTGGTGGTGCTGGAACATGCAGAAGAAGCCCTGGCTACCGCTACCGGTATGGCGGCCGCTTCCGGTCTGTTCCTCTCGGTGCTCAAAGCAGGCGATCACCTGATAGTCAGTGATATGTGTTACGCCGCCGTGTATGAATTTGCTACTCAGGTGCTGCCCGGATTTGGGATTGAAGTGTCGGTCGTGAATACTGAATGCACCAATAATGTGCAACAGGCACTTAAAAAGAACACCAAATTAGTGCATATTGAGACCCCGAGTAATCCTTTGCTTCGCTTGACCGATATTGGCGCGCTGGCGCAGTGTCTGAAATCTCACGGAGTACTGCTCAGTGTCGATAGCACGTTTTCTACCCCGGTTGTGACCCGTCCACTGGATCTGGGGGCGGACTTTGTCATCCACTCGCTGACCAAATTCATCAATGGTCATGGCGATGTGCTGGGCGGCTGTATCCTGGGCAGCAAAGCGCTGTTGTCGCCAATCAGAGCGATGGCAGGCGTTTATCTGGGCGCGACACTGTCGGCGCAGAGTGCCTGGCTGATTATGCGCGGGATGGAGACGCTTTACCCGCGGATGAAAACCTTGTGTGATTCCGCGTTACAGATCGCTCAGTGGCTGGAAAGTCATCCGCGTGTAGCACGCGTTTTATACCCCGGATTGGCCTCTCACCAGCAATTTAGTCTGGCGCAACGTCAAATGGATCATTTTGGCGGCATTATTGCATTCCAGGTCGATGACATTGATTTGATCGAGCAGCGTTTTGCCCATGAATCAGCGCTTTTTTACTACGCTTATTCTATTGGTCATCAGCGCAGCCTGGCTGTGGTAATGAGAACCGACGACTTAGATGCGTCAACTTACCGGTTTACGCCGCAGCAAAAAGCCGATTTTTGTCGCGATGCCGGACAAGGCGTGGTGAGACTTTCGATTGGCCTGGAGGCCGCGGAAGATTTAATTCGGGACTTGCAGCGTTTACTCAGGTAGTGGTTGCATATTTATACCATACTGTTGGTTATAAATTCGAAAAGTTGGTGGAACTCGGCGATAAAATATCGCATTATCTGCAAGACGTTAATGTCAGTCACATTTGTGTCGTCAGACAGCGTTTTTGTCATAGGACGAACGACAAAATAACAAGATCTACATAAGGGATAATATGAAAAAGTTCATTAAATCTTCTGCAGCCGGGCTGCTTTTCGCTTGCTCTCTGTTAGGTGCCTCTCAGGCTTCTGCGGCGGAGTCTGCGCTGGAAAACATTTTAAATACAGGTGAACTTAAAGTCTGTTTCGATGCGGGTTATATGCCGTTCGAAATGAAAACCAAAGATGGTCGTTACATTGGCTTTGATATCGATATTGCCAAGTACATGGCACGTTCGATGGGCGTCAAATTTACTCCGGTTAACACAGCATGGGATGGCATCATTCCTGCGATGCAAACCGGTAAATGTGACATCATTATGGCGGGTATGACGGTAACAGCGGAACGTAACCTGAAAGTGAACTTTGCCACGCCATACATCGTTATCGGTCAGTCAGTGGTGTTATCGCCAAAACTGGAAGGTAAAGTCACCAGCTACAAAGATCTGAATGATCCGAAATACACCATCGCCACCAAGCTGGGTACGACAGGTGCTGAAGCGGCGAAGAAATACGTACCAAACGCGAAGCTTGATCTGTATGACACGGAAGTGGATGCTGTGCTGCAGGTTGTTAACGGCAAAGCGGATGCCTTCGTTTATGACTTGCCTTACAACGCGATTTACAGTGCGCAGAACAAGGGCAAAGTGGTGCACCTGGAAAAACCGTTTACCTATGAGCCACTGGGTTGGGCAATCCGTCAGGATGACCCGAACTTCCTGAACTTCCTGAACAACTACCTGCGCCAGATTCAGGGCGACGGTACCTATGATCGTATCTACGATAAGTGGTTCAAGAGTGACAGCTGGCTGAGTGACGTACAGTAAACCTAGTCACTTAAATTGCCAAAGCCGGGCAGCACGACTGCCCGGTTCATTCCAAGAATAAAGAGAATCTGAGTGATGCAGTCAAAATCCTCAAATTGGGTCGGACATCTTATTTATGGTCTGATCATGCTAATGCTGGTCAGCGCGGTGTATTTTTCCGGGCGCAGCATTAATTACAACTGGCACTGGGATCGCTTGTGGCCATACGTCATCAATACCGAAATGCAGGAGATTCGTGCAACCGGTGATGGCACCGCAAGCATCAAAGACGGCCAGTTAGTCATAGAATTCGATAACCAGGCTTCGCCACAGGTTATCACCGATTACACTCAACTGATGGTGGGTGAGGGCGACCTTATCTTCCAGGGCGATACCGTTGCCAAACTCAACGAGTGGCAATTCGGCCCGATTGCGACCGGGTTGTGGGTCACGATAGAAATTTCGTTTATTTCATTGATATTCGCCGTGATTCTCGGGCTGATATTCGGCCTGATGCGGGTGTCTAAAAACCTTACGGTGCGCAATCTTGCCATTACCTATGTGGAATTAATCCGCGGCACGCCGTTACTGGTACAAATTTTCATTGTTTACTTCTTTATCGGCACAGTGCTTGATTTCGAGCGCTTTACTGCCGGTGTGGTGGCGTTGTCGGTATTTACCGGGGCTTACGTTGCAGAGATTGTGCGTGCCGGTATTCAGGCTATCCCAAGTGGACAGATGGAAGCGGCCCGTTCACTGGGCATGACCTATCCGAAAGCGATGCGTTATGTCATTTTGCCTCAGGCATTGAAGCGCACTCTGCCGCCACTTGCTGGTCAGTTTATCAACCTGATCAAAGACTCTTCACTGGTTTCAGTGATTTCCATCACCGACCTGACCAAGGCCGGACGTGAAGTGGTCAGCGGCAGTTTTGCGCCATTTGAAGTCTGGTTTACGGTAGCGGCACTTTACCTGGTGGTCACCGGGACCCTGTCGTGGGCTATCCAACGTTTAGAGAAGAGGTTATCGGCCAGTGACTAGTGAATACAACGGCGAAGATATGGTCTACGCCAGCGAAGTCGACAAATATTATCCGAACGGATGCCACGCACTTAAGTCAGTCTCCGCCACGGTAAAACGAGGTGAAGTGGTCGCGATCATTGGTCCGTCCGGCTCTGGTAAATCGACCTTCTTACGCACACTCAATCAGCTGGAAGAGATTTCTTCCGGCACCATCATAGTGGATGGGTTTGATATGTATGCGAAGTCGACGGATATCAACGTACTGCGTCAGAAACGTCGGCATGGTGTTCCAGAGCTTCAATTTGTTTCCGCACATGACGGCATTACAAAATGTGATGCTGGCACCGCTTAAAGTGGCCAAGCGCCAGAACAGCGATGTCATGGTGGATTCCAAACATCTGCTTAAGCGGGTGGGTCTGGAAGATCGCATGAACAACTACCCGTCGCATCTGTCCGGTGGTCAGCAGCAGCGTGTGGCGATTGCCCGCGCGTTAGCGATGAAGCCTGACCTGATGTTGTTCGATGAGCCGACATCGGCACTGGACCCGGAAATGGTGGGTGAAGTGCTGGATGTGATTAAAGGCCTGGCGAAAGAAGGCATGACCATGGTGATCGTGACCCACGAAATGGGCTTTGCCCGTGAAGTGGCGGATCGTGTTCTGTTTATGGAAGAGGGTAAGCTGCTGGTGGACGACCAACCAAAAGCGGTGTTTGATGACCCTCAGCATCCGCGTCTTAAGCAGTTCCTGGCCAAGGTGCTGTGACGTTTTATTCGTCCATACCTGATACTTTTGCGGACAGATTATAGTTTGTAACCATTTGCCGGGAAATAATCGCAAACCGAGCCTCACCAGGCTCGGTTTTTTGTTATCCAAAGCACACTTTCTGTGCCATAGCCTGAATTTTAGCCCGCTTTGGCGCATGATTTCACACAGTTTCAGGTGGATTGTAACGATCATTTACAGCTGCGTAAGGCTAAGTAAAGAACACTGCCTTAGCGGGTGACTCGGGTACAATAAACACCTCAATGCCCGGCCCCGATGGACGTACGCTGTACTGATTTTACAGGCGTAGCGAGTCATCGTATTGGCGCAAACATTTCTGGTTGTGGTGCGGGTCATCATGTTGTCAGCACCACAATCAAAAGCCCGATAACCTGATTCTCAGGTGGCTGGCAGTACTACAACGTTAATCAATATTAATGGTTCTGGATGCGGGTTATGAAAACAACTGGATGGATGGTCGCCATTTCTGCGACCGGTATGAGCTTATTTTCTGCATGGGCGACGGCCGAGCCGATCGTGATTCCCAATCCGCCGCAATTGTCTGCCAAAGGGTATGTGCTGATGGATTATCACACCGGGCAAGTCCTGGTTGAGCACAATGGCAATCAAAAAATGAACCCGGCTAGTTTGACCAAGCTGATGACGTCTTATGTCGCTGGTCAGGAGATGAAAAGCGGAAAAATTTCCGCCAATGATAATGTCACCATCAGCGAACATGCCTGGGCCAAAAACTTCCCCGATTCTTCCAAAATGTTTATTGAGGTCGGGACCAGCGTCAACATGATGGATCTCTACCGCGGTTTGATTGTCCAGTCCGGCAATGATGCCAGTGTAGCGATTGCGGAACATGTGGCAGGGTCGGAAAGCGGCTTTGTTGATTTGATGAACTCATGGGCGCAGCGACTGGGCCTGAATAATACCGCCTTTACCAACCCGCACGGGCTGGACAGCGATGGTCTCTACACCACGCCGTATGATATTGCTAAGCTGGCTCAGGCGATTATCCGTGATTTGCCGGATATTTATCCGCTGTATAGCGAAACGTCTTTTACCTACAACGGTATCACGCAGTATAACCGTAATGGTCTGTTGCATGACCGTAGTATGAACGTGGATGGGATGAAAACCGGTTATACCAGTGGTGCGGGCTACAGCCTGGTGACGTCGGCCACCAACGGTAACATGCGCCTTATCTCTGCAGTCATGGGCTCGGGCAGTCAGAAAGGACGGGAGTCGGACAGCAAACAGTTGTTGAGTTATGGTTTTCGTTTTTTTGAAACCGTGGCTCCTCATCAACAAGGTGAAGCGCTTGAACAGGCGCCTATCTGGATGGGAGAGAAAAGCACTGTAGCGGTCGGTGTGCCGCAAACCACATACATTACGGTCATGAAAGGCGAGCTGGCGCAGCTCAGCGGCCTGATTGAAATGGATAACGAGTTAGAGGCTCCCATCGAACAAGGGCAGGTTGTGGGCAAAGTGGTGTATCAGGTCGATGGCCGCAGTGTGGGAGAATCACCTTTGGTTGCACTTGAAAGCGTGCAAAAAGGCAGTTGGTTCAGCCAGGCTATGGACTGGATTAAGCGTTTGTTTGCCAGTCTGTTCTCCTGATTCTCTCTGTTGAAATGACGATGTTCTCAATGCCCGCGATTTGCGGGCATTACTTTTGGGGCATAGCTTTTTGGGGTATAGCTTTTTGTGGGCGTTACGTCTGCGGGTGTTACATTTGTGAGCATGACTTTTTGTATGTTCCGGTTTCGGTGTGCGTACCGGCTTTGAACACATCGTCGCCATCAGGTTATTTTGGTGACAAAGAGCTGACAATTAGGGCGATCTGGCTCGCAAACAGAGGCTTGCGGGGCAAACTCTGGACAGAAACTCACTTTCGATTGACATTGTGATTAACTGTTTTTGTCATTTTTATCGCATTGAGTTCAAGCGAGGAAATATGATGGAATTTGGCCCAGAAGATCGTCATGCTCTGTACGATATTTGGATGTCCCAAAAAGCAAAAATGCATTTAACCCAGATGGAAATGGCAAAACGACTGGGTGTCAGTCAGGTGGAATTTTCTAACCTATTACGCGGTAACGCTCCGCTGACCATGTCTTTTGTAACCACCTTCTGCCAGCATTTGCATGTTGAGCCTTACAATGTGCTGCCGACATTAAAAAGTAAGTTTACCTCCGGTGAGCATTTAGTGCGTTTGCAAAATCGTATTACTGTCGACGGTGAAATTCAACGCGTCCAGGTCGATGGTAACCAGGTCATTATCGAATATACCCATCTGTCTCACTAGTCGCTCCGTTTCAGGCCTGTATCACGCGTGGGTCGTCACTTCACAACGGGGTTAAGCAATCCCGTATCCGCCGGGTATCAGCTCGTTGTTTAAGCGGGCGATATCCTTTCCTTACAGGCCTTATTCTGACGCTCTACACAATCATTTGTTCTTTAAAGTTAATAGTCTGCGTCCTGACAGGTGCTTGATGGCTGGCGGCTAAATATGCACAATGGTGCAATTAGTATCAATTCATTAAGAAGTAATAAGTCATAAAGAAGTAACAATTTATTAAGAATAAGCTGTCTTCGTTTGTTTATCCCATTTCGTTCTCTGTTTTTGATGCTGGCACCAAACGGTGGTTACCTGGCGGGATCGCCGATCCCGCAGCCTGTGCTGTCACTGCGTCCCTCCGGGCCGCGAAAGCGATGGTTGATTGCAACTGAGGCCGGTGTATTCAGCCGGTGTGATCTGCCTGCCGGCGGAGTGCCACCAATTCGGCATATTGTCATGACTTGGGTATATACTATTAATCTAACCTACTGAGATGATTTCGTTATGTTTGAAGAATTAGCGCTGGGAGGCTTGCTGTTCAGCCCGTTGGTGATGTTTGCACCTATGGCCTTTGCGCTCTCCTGTGTGTCCAGGCTAGTGCTGCACAAGACTGGCGTGTATCAAAAACTGTGGAAAGTAGCTTGGTTTGAAGTCGGGCTGTTTGTCTGTTATCTGGCGATTATTATTCATTTTTTCGGGAGTTAATGTTGAATATGGGAAAAGTATTGCGTATTTGTCTCACTCTGGCGGTGGTTATCATTGCCGTGATTGCCGGTCACTGGGTATGGGATCATTATCTCTACTCACCCTGGACCCGTGATGGCCGAATCCGCGCCCAAGTGATCACCATAGCTCCGGACGTGTCTGGCTGGGTTGATACCCTCAATGTGCAGGATAACCAGCAGGTATCAAAAGGGGAGCTCATCTTCAGTGTCGATCCCACCCGCTATGCCGCCAAGATCAAAGAGCTGGAAGCGGAAGTGGAAAACAAACAATACGCGCTCGATCTGGAACGTCACCGCTATGTACGTCGTCAGCAACTGACGAGTAAAAACCTGATCAGCGAAGAGACCGTCGAAAGCGCTCGTATTAATACCGAAACTGGCAAAAGCAAGCCTGGATATCGCCAAAGCACAGCTCAATACCGCGCAAATTAACCTCGATCGTACTCAGATTCATGCCCCGGCGGATGGTACGCTGATTAATCTTAATTTACGTGAAGGCAACTACGTCAGTCAGGGCAGTTCAGTCCTGTCGCTGGTGAAAAAAGACTCTTTCTACGTCACCGGGTATTTTGAAGAAACCAAGCTGCCGATGATTAAAGTCGGCCAGTCGGCCAAAATCACCCTGATGAGTGGTGGTAAGCCGTTAACCGGTAAGGTGGTTAGCATTGGTAAAGCAATCGCGGACACCAACACCAACAGTAATGGTCAGTTATTGCCTCAGGTGCAGCAAACATTTAACTGGGTTCGTTTGGCGCAGCGTATTCCGGTCGATATCAAGCTCGATCCGCTGGATGAAAACGTCAATATCAGTGCCGGTATGACAGTGTCGATCTATCTGCAAGAGGCTGAGTGATCGTCATGGGTGTGCTGCTTAACGCCTTACTGATGCCGAACAAACAGTCGGTGATATTTGCGATAAAAGGGGTGGTCGCGATGGCGCTCTCCCTCTATATCGCCATGTTTCTTAATCTGGATCGTCCTTACTGGGCACTGGTCTCGGCGGTGTTTCTGCAGATCCGTCCGGAAAGTGGCCTGGTGATTGAAAAAGGTATCTGCCAGATTGTCGGTACCCTGGTCGGGGGGATTGTCGGGATTACGATCCTGCAATGGTTTATGCCTTATCCTGAACTGGCGATCGGTTGTCTGGCGCTGTGGCTGGGGATCAACTCAGGCATGGGCGCTATGGTGCGTCGTACCAACTTTATTTATCTGTTTGCGATGGCAGGTATCACGGCTTGTCTGATCGTGTTGTTGGTGATGGTGTCTCCGGCCACCGCCAGCAGCCAGACCATCTTTGCAGTCGCCCAGGCCCGGGTCAGTGAAATTATTGTAGGTGCGATTTGTGCCGCTCTGGTCAGTAAACTGGTCTTTCCGATGCAGGTTAAAGACGGGCTGCGCACCCACGCCCGTCATGTGATTAACCAGACCCTGAGTTACCTGAATCTGGAACTGGACCCGAACGGTTCTCACGAAGGCCGTCATCAGCATGTCGATACCATTCTTGAGTCGATTGCGGCCATGAGTGATGACCAGAGTGCGGTAGTCTACGAGGGCCCGGAGGGGCCGGGTCAAAGCCGCGCCGCCAGCCAGATATCCAACAAAACCTTGTCTCTGCTGGCTATGATTCAGATTTTCGGCCGCCTGCAGCGTAACCACCCTGATTTAATCGGCGAATATCTGACAGAAATGCTTGCTGACATGCGTGACTCATTCAAACGTATGGAAGAGACCAACGACTACAACGAATGTTACAAACAAGCGCAATCTTTGCGCCGCCGCCAGTTGGTGTACAGTAATCAGGCATGTGATTTGACACCGCTGCAATCGCGGCTGATGAAAGTGTCGCTCGAACTCAGCGCCGATTTGGTGATGATTCTGAAAGGTTACAATGCGCTGATCAGCGCTGAGCCTGTGCGACTCAACGCGCCGACCCAGAAAAGCTACAAGGATCCACTGGTGGGGCTGGTGACCGGCGGGCGAACCATGCTGGTGTTTCTGGCAGGGGCTGGCTTGTGGATTGGCACGGGCTCAACAGCCGTGCTGATGATGATGATTCTGCCGGTTATTTTCTCGATTATGCTGGCACGTCTGCCAATGACGATTCTGATGATTGTTCTGCAGCGTCTGCTGGTCGGGGTCATGATTGCCGTGCCGGTTGCGGTGTTTTACGGCCTCAATCTGCTGGCTCAGAGCAGCGGAGACTACGAAATACTGGTCATGGTGCTGGCCGGCCCGTATTTCTTTGGCCTGATGGCATTGGCCAACCGGGCGACCTTGCCATATGGCCTGGGATTTTGTATCCCGTTCACGATTTTGATCAGCCCGAGTAATGATATGAGCCGGGCATTCTCAGTCGATTACACCCTGAGTAACGCGCTGTCGATTTTTGTCGGGGTGACGGTGTTGTACTGGATGTTCAAGATGATCACCGGGCCTGGTCTGCAGCTGATGCAATATCGCCTGTTGCGTGCTACCAAGCAGGATCTGAGCGAGATCATGAACCACCCGTCGCCTGAACACTGGTTTAATGCCCGCATGGGCGATCGTTTGTTGCGGATTGCGACGTACGATAAAAGCATGGCGACCCGTACTCGTGATATTACCGAAACTGGCTTTGACCGGCCTGAACCTCGGACACGTGTCGGTACGTCTGCGGCGTATGGTCGGCAGCGTGGTGGATGATGACCTGCAGCAAGGGCTGGAGAACTGGCAGAATGCGTTGGCTGAGGCCTTCATGCAGTGCTCAAGAGGGCAGTTCTCCTCGCAATTTAACAAGGCGTGTAATGACTTGTTGACGCAGTTACGTTTTTATCCGCTGTTGCCGGGCCAGTACGAAATTGTGGAAGGGATGTGCGAGCGTCTGACCATGACGTTTGAGCGCCTGACGCAAACCATTGCCGATAACCAGACTCATATCAGCGATTAAGGAAAGATCTGATTAAGTTATCACTTTCTGCTTAAGCGTTCACCTTCTGCTAACGTCATTGTCTGACTGCTTAAACCCGCTCAGTTTCGTTTACCGCAAACTGAGCGGGTTTTTCGTTAGTAGCAGCCCAGAAACTGTGTATCGCATATGACGCGATTTAGCTTCCAGTTTTACCGGCCGTACTCATATTGCCAGTAAGATGAGTGCGATGGTCCTTCCAACTCTCCGCTTCAATCTTATATTTCAGCATTCACACAGGATAAAAAGGGTTTTTACTGTCTGACGAAATTGACAACCCGTTGTTTTAAATCAAATCCGATACCGGCAGGTGTTGATAACTTACTGCGCATCGATGGATTACCAGTAGTGAATCGCTTTGACCGATAGCTCGCTGTTTATCATTGGGTTTATTGCAACGTGTTGACAACTTACAACGTATTTAACGCCTCAGGGCAACAGAAAAACCAAGGAGATACAATGAACAAGCTTTTGCTGGCAATGTCTGTGTGTGCTTTTTACAGTGCCGGAGCGGTGGCATCGGAATGGGGATATGAGGGGAGTCATGGCCCGGCTCATTGGGGCGGTGTTTCAGAAACCTGTGCGAAGGGACAAAATCAAAGTCCGGTCGATATTGAAGGAGCCGTACCCGCTAATCTTTCAGCGTTGAATGTTAGTTATCAGGGTCAGGTGACCGCTCTGACTAACAATGGCCACACCTTACAAGCGACTGTAGAAGGTAATAATCAGCTGCAAGTTGATGGTAAAACTTTCACCCTCAAGCAGTTTCATTTCCATACCCCGTCGGAAAACCTGATTAAGGCTCATCAATACCCGCTGGAAGCGCACTTTGTGAATGCGGATGAGCAGGGTAATCTGGCCGTAGTTGCAGTTATGTTCGATATGGGCTCAGAGAATACCTCTCTGAAGCAATTGACGGAAT
Source organism: Vibrio sp. CDRSL-10 TSBA (assembly GCA_039696685.1). Taxonomy (NCBI): domain Bacteria; kingdom Pseudomonadati; phylum Pseudomonadota; class Gammaproteobacteria; order Vibrionales; family Vibrionaceae; genus Vibrio; species Vibrio sp. CDRSL-10 TSBA. The sequence goes on from CP155565.1 coordinate 123,830, forward strand.
CTCTGCCAGATAAGGGTCACACGATCGGTCTGACTCATCCGTTTGCCGTTGACACGCTGTTGCCGGAGACCACTCATTACTACCGTTTCAACGGTTTTCTCTTACGACACCACCTTGCAGTGAAGGTGTACGTTGGTTTGTTATGCAGCAGCCTAAAGCATTGTCGGAGCAACAACAGGCAGTCCTGACGGGTATGATGGGTAAAAATAATCGTCCGATTCAACCGCGCAATGCGCGAATTTTCGTCAGTAACTAACGTCAAAATTTGTTATTTCGCGATATTTTTCAGGGCTGAAGGATAAATTATTCAGCCCTGATATATTTGAGTCATGTTATTTACTTATATATCCCCTGTCTGCCTGAAGCGGTAGCGGTGTTGCTGCAACTCCAACTAGCTTGGGGATACATTGAATTCAATATGGGTTTAATATTTATAATAATTTATTTTGCTATTATTTAAATATAAAGATCCACTCTGAATAAAGTCATTCAGAGTGGTGATTAATATAAATCAGAATTAGCTTTTATTTGGGTTAATAAACCAACACCCTATAAATTGAAAATCACAAATGATGCTAAGATCACCCGTGTTTGCATTAATTTATAACCTTGCGTTTACTTTATCGTTTTATTTTTGCAAAGACAAATGAATCTCTGCAGCAAAAATGAAATGATAAATTTCATATTTATCGCTATAACTGCTGTGTGAAGGTGGTTATGGTGCGGAGTCTGAATTTTTTGTCTGATAAATTAACTGATTATGGAGAGAGTTTCTTATCAGGTAGAAAGGTCTTTTTGGTTTTTATTCCTACTATATTTAATACATTTGCATCACTATTTTAGTGAGTGTTAACGATCACTCTCGGTGGTGTTTAAATTTAGGTCATAATTGATGACATCATTCAGCGCCATTGATGAAGAAACCAGGTTATTCTTTACGCAAGTTCAATTTCGAAGACACCTGTTTGATATTCAGTAACGTTAACGGTTAAGGATACAAGTGTGACTCTTTTTCACAGCGATATCTGGTGATGAAAACACCAGATATCAGAGTGAGAATGGGTTTGAAGTCAGTGCGGGTAGGGCTCATCATACTGGCATTGACAATCGATCATTCCGCTTTCACATGCCAGCAGCAGGGTCAGCTCCGCCGCAGAAATTTCAACGCAGCCGGATGGGTTTTGTCCGCACCACAGCGGAGAAAAATCATCAAGGCCCCGGCTTTCTGCCAGTTTACGCAATGCAGTGACTTCGCTGGCGGCATACGGGAAATCAGCCACCGAGTCACTGAGGTAACCTTGTTCACTCATTAACCGATTGACGATGCCGCGCGCCGGGCGACCGGAAAACAGGTTGGTCAGGGCGGTATGTTGTGAGCGCTCACTTTTAATGGCAGCGCGATGCAGCGCTGATGTTTTTGCCTCTGTGCACAGCAGGTAAGCTGTACCGAGCTGAACCGCGCTGGCACCCAGCATCATTGCTGCCCGAATGCCACGGCTGTCAGCGATGCCGCCGGCAGCAATGACGGGGACCCGTACTTGCTGGGCGATTTGTGGTACCAGTGCCGTGGTACTGATTTGGGTGCTGGTGTCCTGACTCAGGAACATACCGCGATGTCCTCCGGCTTCGACGCCCTGAGCAATAATCGCATCAACACCTCGTGCTTCAAGCCAGCGCGCCTCTTGCAATGTGGTTGCGGAGGCAAGAATTGTACAGTCCCAATTCTGGATTCGTTTGAGCAGATCCGGCTCCGGCAGGCCGAAGTGAAAACTCAGTATACCCGGGGTTGAAACGGCTCGATGGCATCGGCGATATCGTGGCTGAAGGGCATCCGGCTGGCTCCGCTTTCTTGTTTCGGTAGCGGTAAGTCCAGTTGCTGAAAATAAGGGCTCAGAGCTGTTTGCCAGCGTTGTTGCCTGCCAGCATCGAAGGCAGGCATGGAGTGGCAGAAAAAGTTGAGATTAAACGGTTTATCCGTTGAACGCTGAATGTGTTTAATTTCCTCCACCATGGTGTCGGCACTCAGCATCGCGCAGGGCAGGGAGCCCAAGCCCCCGGCCTGACACACCGCGATTGCCAGTTCGCTGTCTTGCACACCAGCCATCGGCGCCTGAATAATGGGCAGCTCGCACCCCAACAGCTCGTCAATGTTTCCTGTGTACATACGCTCTCCTGACAATAGCGGCCTGCGAAGATTTTAGATGTTGGTAGAAACAGACCTTGGTCGCCGACAGGGCTGCTCTTTAGATTAAAACTGGTAACCTACACCAATGTAGCCAGTCGACACTGTGACATCTATGTCTTCCACATCTTGTGCTTGAGCGACACGATATCCGGCATGCAGACTGATATTGTTGCGAAAAGCGACGCCGATCTCTGCACCGTACTGGAAGCCGCCCTTAGACGCTGACGCAGAAGATCCGGTTGATGTGTTTTCTAATTCAAAGTCAAGATGCCCTATGCCGCCAATCAGACTAACATAAGCATCTACTTGCTTGTAATGTTTAATGAAACGAGGCTTGATGTTCACAAAAACAGCATCGCCGTCGGCATCGACTAAATCAGCATATTGAACTGTGCCAAAATGGCGGTACTCAATTTCTACGCCCAATTTTACATCGCGATGAGTGTTAAATTCGTATCCGGCGGCGAGGTTGTATCCAAAATCGCCAAAGTCACCGCTTTCTTTGATTTTTGAATCACCGCTTTCCAATTCTGTATCGTTAAAAAATGCCAGGTCGGCGCTAAGGTAGACATTGCCGATATCCTGTTTTTTGTCAGTATTGTTATCGTCTTGTGCAAACGCCGCCGCGTTTAGGCCAAAGATTGTGACCGCAGGAAGTAACCAACTGCTAAATTTCATTAGTGCCTCTTTTTAATATTTTTAGCTCAAATTGCATGAATAGACAGACTTTCACCTTAGCACAAATGCAAATAATTGATATGCAACCATTTGTTTTAAAGATGATATTGATAACAAAAATTGTCGTCAATGGTTATGCCTGGCAGGAGAGTAAAAGAATGCGGGAGAGTGAAAGAGTGGTCAAAAAATGCGGATTAGCAGCGTCAGTGGCCGGGCTAGCCCGGCCACTTAATCGAATCAGCGCCTTCGCCAGTTCTGCTCAGCTATTTAGCCAGGCTTCAGCCTGCGCTTTTTCGCTGCGGTCAAATGCCTTGATTTCTATATGGGGCATCAGTTTGCCCTCCAGTTCACTGGCGGTTTTGATCCACTGTTTATCGGACAGAATGGCTGCCTTATTGAAGCTTCGCATCAGGGCAATTAATTCAGGCATCTGTTTCAGCTCAACCCAAATGGCATCCAGTGTGGGCAGATGATAATCGATGACATCGTACAGCATCACGCCATTTTCCATGCCTTCACCCTGGGTCAGCAACTGATCCAATGCGAAAGTCATGCCTTCTTTATCAAGAGTGCCGCTGATTTGAATATCGAGGCGGTTTTCTCCATGACGGTTAACGGAAAACATAGGTCACCCCCTTTCTGGCTAGAAACAAGCTCCATTTAAAGGATAGGGCGCAGGGTTTCACCTTGCCAATACGGGCTAGTGAACTTGTGTGACCTGTGCTGTCCGCGCCGCGTTACATGTGAGTACGGCATGCTGCCAGACTGCAGCAAAAGCAAACGGAGAACAGTGAAGGCAAGCAGAGAGCTGCGAAGGTAATAAACTTACTGCAGCAAGCTGGCGTATATTTGCTGGCCTTGCGCGGTCAGAGAGTAGACCCGCTGTTCTTCTTTAACTACCAGGCCGCTGTTGACCAGCTGGCGTAAGTGAAAGTTAAATTTGGTGTGATCTTCGACTCCCACCATGCGACACAAATCCATGAATTTGACTTTGCGGTGCAATTTGAGCTGCTTCACTACGGTGCGCCGAATCGGATTGGACAGGGCGCTGAAAATCTGGTCATGATGACGTTCTTCAATCTGGGCTTTCGGGCTGCGCTCCGCATGCACCCGCTTCAGGGTGACCGACAAGGTGGTCAGATTAAACGGCTTGGTGAGAAACTCATCCGCGCCTTTTTTCATCGCATCAACCGCCAGATCGACGGTAGCAAAAGCCGTGGTGATCACAATGCCGATGTTAGGTTGCAGGCGGCGCAGGGTTGTCAGCGCATCAATACCTGTCATGCCACCCATCACGACATCAAACAGGGCAAGATCAAACGGTTTTCTCTGGCCGCGGCATCCAGGGCATCTTCGGCATTAGTACATGCGGTCACATCAAACGATTCCAGTGCCAGCGCTTCGAGTAGGACTTCACGCAGTTGCGGATCGTCTTCTGCCAGTAACAGTTTTAACGTCATCAAATATTCCTCGGAATGCGAACTTCCACTGTCAGGCCGTTATCGTGGTTATAGAGCAGCAGTTCGCCGTTGTGTTGCATAATTATTTGTTTGCACAGTGCCAGGCCCATGCCGGTTCCTTCACCTTTGGGTTTCGTGGTAAAAAACGGTTGGGTCGCCTTGTGTAACAGGGCATCCGGCATACCGCCACCACAGTCAGTGAAGGTGATGATGGCGTATTGTTGATTCTGAATGGCGCGGATCCGCAGTACCTTGGTGTCATGACTGGCATCGACGCTGTTACCAATCAGGTTGCTGAACACTTCTTCCAGCAATCCGGCATCACCGGAAATGCCCAGCTGATGGTCAACGTCAACCAGCACATCGAACTCTTCCAACCGGTACTGATTGAGCGTTAACGCCTGCTCAATAACCTGTGACAGGTTCACAGGCTGACGCTGGATTGGTCTGTGGTGTGCATAGTTGAGTACCTCCTGGCTGATTTCCGCAGCCCGGTTCAAGCCGAAGCGGATGCGGTCAATCTGGCGCTTGTGATTGGCATTATCGTTTAGTTGGCGCTCGAGTAAATCACAGCTCATCAATGCACTGCTGAGCGGGGTTTTGATCTCGTGGGCAATCGCCGAGGTCAGTTCACCAAGTTCGCGCAGTTTGGCATCTTGCAGAGACAACTGCAGGTTTGCCTGCAACTGCTGATCGTGCTCGCGGTCAAAAACACGCAATGTATGCCAGAGGCTGAGCATCACGGCATACGCACAAACCAGACGCAGCAGATGCACCCACAAAGGTTCAGGCCCCTCACCGAGCAGGCTGGCACACAGCGCGTAGCTTATCAGCGATAACCCCAGTGCCTGAAACGGCAGTGCTGAGCCGTAGCCGTTGCTGTTAATACGACGTGCATAAGAAAAGAGCGCGCAGCCGGCCAGAATGCTGAATCCGACCCCCAAGGTCCAATACAGATAGTTACTGGCATAGTGCACAAACACCGGATAGCTGAATTGGCTGTATAACCAGTACAAGTGGCTGAGCAAAATCAATGTCAGCAGCCAGATAACACGTTTAATCCGGCGCAGCAGAGCCTCATTCCAGCTTGTCAGTGCCAGCATGCGCCAGGCGAAGTAAGCCAGAGGGATAAATGACAGCCCCAATTTTAGCACGAGGAATGTTTCCAGCTGCCGGGTCAAAGCGAATTCATGCTGATAGAGATCGAAATAGAGTTCAGACCAGAGATGCGCAGCATGAACAAGCCCGAACAGGGCGAAAACCGGCAGTACTTTGGCAATCAGAATTTGGCTGTTGTTGAGGTTACGCGAGAATATAGCGAAAGCGATGGCAAAAAAAGCCAGTCCGGAAAGAAGGTAAAGTTTGAAAATGATAAGCATGTCCATGTCGGGAGTCTAATTAACCTGGTCAACACTATCAATTGGCAAACTTGCTCAAAACCTCACAGTTAGATTGCAGTAATCGTAGGTGTGGCACGCTTTCACCCCCCCGCACAAATGAAAACTTCGACCCGCCGATCAAAGCAGACGGGCCGAATGACATCTCAAGGAGAGGTCGGGTTACTGCGGTGGCGCGTAACCGAGGCGCATTCCGCCCCAGTGACGGCCGTTCACGTAAACCGGTACCGAGATATCGTGCATCACTTCTCCGGTGTCGCGCTTATAAGTTTGCAGCAGCATGGTTTGCTGATGCTGGCCGCATCGCATGCCGACCCGGTCTGAAAAGATGCGTTTGGTGCGGTTGCCCACCATATCCTGCTGTTGGTTGCCGGTCAGTGGCTGGCAGAACTTATTATTGTGAGTCGGGACGTAACCATGGTCGTTGGTCGCAATGGCATACACCATCTCTGGCCGCCGGCTCAGAACCGGCTCCTGGAGGGCAGGCAGTACCGAATCGCAGTATTTATCAAATGCGGTCTGATATTTGGCTGGCTGGGTGTTGCCAACGGGCTGGTGCTGGCGGTCAAACAAGGCCTGCTGCGATATCACACCACTGGTGATGTCCTGCTCGAATTTTTCACCCACCGCCGTCGCCAGCGCCGAGGCCAGTTCATAGAAAGGCCGGTGCATGGATTGCGGATAGTGTTCGACCAGGACCGCGTTACTGTGTTCGGCAAGTTGCATTAAATGTTCTGCTTCGGTCTGTAGTTCGAGCAGTTCGTGATCACTGGCCGACAGTTTCCTGCTGGCTATGGGTAATGGCACGGGCGATCTGACGCAGGCTCTGTTCATTACTGGCCACGTCGTCACTGATGGCGCTCATCTGGCTCTCGACCTGTTGTGACTGGCTGGCAATGGTCTCCAGCCGTTGGCTGACACTTTCAACCCGTGCGACACCTTGTGTCACATTCGCTGCCACTTCTCCTATTGACTGGGTCACCTGCCGGGTCTGAGCCAGGATCTCTGCAACAATCTCTGACACTTCCTCGGTACTGCGCGCAGTACGCTCTGCCAGGTTACGCACTTCATCAGCGACCACGGCAAAGCCGCGTCCGCTTTCTCCGGCACGTGCTGCTTCAATCGCGGCGTTCAGAGCCAGCAGGTTGGTCTGAGCGGCAATACTTTCAATTACTTCGACCACGGTTTCGATACGCTCAACCTGAGATTCCAGGCTCTGGATCTGCGCCACTGAGTCTGCTGTCTGTGAGCTGAGTTGCTGCATACTTTGTACGGCTTGATCTAGCTCTGCCCGTCCTTCCTCACTGGTCGCCCGCATCACTTGAGTGGCCTGCAGGGCTGAGTTAGTGTGTGAGGCGCTGACGGCCAGCGTGTCAGTAATGGCTTCTGAGCTGTCAGAAATCCGTTCTATTGATGTCACCTGACGCGAGGTTTGCTGTTTAACGGTGTCAATGGCGTACGACACTTTGGCGGCGCTAACCGCATTCTGGTTCAGTTCGGTGGCTATCTGCGCGGCGACCGGATCGCTGCCGTCCATGGAATGGATGCTTTTCTGGTTGGGATGGCGCTGCTTTAGCTGCCACGGAGCAAGGCAGAGCGCGACAGCGCTGCCAAGCACGATCATTAGCGCACTGCTGAGACCGAGCCATTGTCCGGCTGCGGCCGATAGCAATGCGCACAGAGCGATCGCTAAGCCTAAACGTTGTTGAGTCGATAACATACTTCGTCCTAATCATTATTATTGTGTTTCGTTTGTTGGACTATAACGTGATTAATGTGCCGGAAGCGGTGAGCTTGTGCGGGCTTTCACTAAAGTCTGATGGTGAGCTTGGCTGAAATATGCTGAGAATGCGGCGCAGTTTGCACTCTGAACGGGGAGTTTAGGGGAGGGGCATGCGAAAATAACGCTCGCGGCGGACCTGAGCCCGCCGCGTCATGTTCATGATATGGCCTCTGTGCTCAGAGGCTCCACAAAATCAACGCCAGAATTTGCGGCGAAAGGATGCGCAGGCACATTACCAGCGGATACACCGTGGCGTAGGCCAGCGCAGAAGCACCGCTCTCTTCATGAATCGCATTGGCAAAGGCCAGGGCTGGTGGATCGGTCATCGAACCGGCCAGCATGCCGCAGATGGTCAGGTAATTCAGCTGGCCGAACAAACGCGCCAGAATGCCAACAGTCAGTAATGGGATCGCGGTGATCATCACGCCATAACCCATCCAGCTCAGGCCGTCACCATCGACCAGCGTGGTGACAAAATTGCCGCCGGATTTGAGTCCGACCACTGCCAGAAACAGCACAATACCGATTTCGCGCAGTGCCAGGTTGGCGCTCGGTGGCATAAACCAGTACAGCTTACCAATGCTGCCAATCCGGGCCAGAATCAAGGCAACGATCAGCGGGCCACCCGCCAAACCGAGTTTTATTGCGGCGGGAAAACCGGGCAGATAAAACGGAATAGAGCCAAGCAGCACGCCAAGGCCAATTCCGACAAACACCGGCAGCATCTGCACCTGTTGCAGTTTCTGGTGAGCATTACCGACAATACCGCTCACCGCTTCGATGGCTTCCTGACGACCGACCAGATTAAGAATGTCACCGAATTGCAGGGTCGACTGGCTGGTCGGGACCAGCTCAATACCGGCGCGGTTGAGACGAGAGACCACCACATCGTATTTCTGTTTCAGATCGAGATCGCGCAGTTTCTTACCCAAAACGATCTCATTGGTCACCACCAGACGTTGGACCCGCAATTCTGTGCCACGGGTCGACAGGGAGGCATCGACTTCTTCGCCGATCACCAGCCGGGCTTTATCAAGTGCCTTTTTATCGCCGACCAAATGCAGCAAATCGTCGACTTCAACTCGCGATTCCGGTTTAGGAACATGCAGAGTATCGCCCCGTTTGAGGCGAGAACACACAATGTCGCCTTCACTCAGAGCCGGAATGTCTTTGAGGAATAAGCCATTCAGGTTGGGATTACGCACCGCCACGTTCATGGTGTGCAGGCTCTCTTTTTTGTGTCCGTTGTGCGTCTCGAACTCCTGCGCTTCGTGATTGATATTGACACGAAACATCATTCTAAGCAGCCACATGGTCAGCAGAATGCCGCAGATACCGAACGGATAAGCGATAGCGTAGCCCATCCCGGTAAGGTCAAGCAGGTTACGTTGCTCACCCAGTTTCGGTCAGAATCTGTTGGCCGGCACCCAGCGAAGGGGTATTGGTGACGGCACCGGAAAAGACGCCGAGTATCACCGGCAAAGGGACATCAAACAGATAATACAGGCCAACGGTCACAGTGCAGCCGAGCAGCACAATCAGTACCGCAAAGCCATTGAGCTTAAGGCCGGAACTGCGCAGCGAGGAGAAGAAGCCCGGTCCCACCTGAATGCCTATGGTGTAAACAAATAGGATCAGACCGAATTCCTGGATAAAGTGCAGGGTTTCATAGTTGAGCGTGACGCCCCACACCCCGGTATAGTGACCAACCAGAATACCGCCAAACAGTACTCCGCCAATCCCAAGACCAACGCCGTAGATCCGCCAGTTCCCAATCCATAAGCCCTGCACCGCCACCAGCGCCAGAATGCTGATAGAAAGCGCAATATCACTCATAGTGAAGCTCCTGATTTCATTTAAAATCGGGGAGGGCAAATTACAATGAACGGCGGACAGGGGCAGGCTTTCGCACAGTGACTGTTTGCGGTGTCCGTGTAGACGGCACCATATTGACAGCGGTTACTCCGGTAACCGTTGCAACGACAACAGCGTTCAGGTCTGCGGCTGAAGGGTTCAAATGCTGCCGGCGATTTCGATCAGAAGTGTATTCTGTGTAAACCCGCAATGTGAGTATCGGTTATGTTGTCCCGGTATCAGATCATGACAGCTTTGGTATTGCCCTTAACTGATACTGAGTATGAATTTATTGCGGGGGCAAAGTTAACCGGATTGATGCAAAATTGTGCGCCTGGGCAGAAATAAATTTTGTGTGATAACTAACTGTTAAACATACGTAAATAGTGTTAATCGGCTGGCATGATTGATGTTGGTTTTACATTGTTCTCCCCAACATAACTGCAGCAAAAAGTATGTGCGCGACTGCATAAAATACTCTGTTGGTGATAAAATATGTTGCTGGCGATAAAATATGTGGAATTTGGCAGTGAAAGTAATATTGCACAGCGCCCTGCTGACGCCAACGGCAGAGTCAACAGGGCGCTTGGATAGATCTGACAGACCAGACTCAATCGGGATGGTGATGGTGTATTAGTACATCTGCCCGCTGGCATGTTGCAGCAAACGGCTGATCAGCTCGGTATGGTGAGCCGGCTCGCCGGCTTCGCGGCAGTTGGCAATCACCGGGCCGCAAATGTCCTCAATTTCCATCGGGCGGCCTTTCTCACGATCGACCAGCATGGAAGTCTTTATCGCATCAAACTGGCAGATAAGCTCAAACATTTCGGTGACATCCTGTTCGCTCATTACCACACCGTCCACGGCTGCCGCGCGTGCGGTTTCCTGCATGATGCTGCGAATCGTTGCGCGCAATACGGGATCCTGAGTGACAACGCGCGTGTCTTTCTGAGTCAGTGCCGTGATGGGATTGACCGCGTTGTTGATCATCAGCTTGCGCCACAGCGCGTAATTGACGTCAGTGTAGAGCTGATTAGGAATTCCCGCTGCTGAAAACAGCCCCTGCAAGTACCCGATCCGTGCGGCGAGCTCAGGGTTCGTTTCATTATTTGGCCACGCGCCGAAGTCTATCTGCGCGATACCGGTAGCTTGCACGACCCCCGGTGAAACGACATGTGCGCCGATTTTGACGGCCAGTCCGCCAATTGTCCTCTTCATGCCTAACGCGTTGGCAATTACTTGTTCATTGCGGACACCGTTTTGGATTGACAGCAGTGGAACGTCGCTCTGGCTGAGCCAGGAGTGCATTTCTGCCAGTATCGGCCCGGTGGTGCTGCCTTTTGATGCGATGATCAGTAGGTCAAAACTGTCCGCGCTATGCGTTTGACACAAGCCCTGCACATCGGTTGCATCGACGGCCTGCTGAAATGTGAAATCGGGATGGTGGAGTGACAGCCCCTGAGATTGCAGAGTTTGGAGATGTTCACCCCGGGCAACAAACACCACCTGATGCCCGGCCTTAATCAGACGAGCCGCGTAATAACAGCCGATGCCACCGGCACCGATCATGGCAAATTTCACCTTATTCTCTCCTTGAATCTTTGTATCCCTGAATGATGATGTTCATCAGGTTAAACTGATTTGCATATCAGAACCAGAGCTGTATGCGATCTGTTCGTCAGACCTCAGTCAGGTCACTCATCCGGCGCGGCAGGATGAGGTATGCTTATCTTGATGACTGCACGGATGATGATTCAACGGAGAACGGCGATGGCGGGTAATAAGCGATGTTTTTTTGCGCTGACTTTCAATTCACAGGCCCAGGCGGCGTTGCAACACAGCCGTGATGTAGTGAAACAATGTGCCGCACGCGGCAGTTTTACCCACGATGGCAATTTTCACCTTACGCTGGAATTTATCGGCCAGGTCAGCGATTCTGACCTCGCGCTGCTTGGGGAATTATTGACCCAGTTAGAGAGCGAGCCCCCCAATTTGCTGTACAGTCGTCAACTTGGTCATTTCGATATCAAAGGCGGGCGGCTGATCTGGCTCGGCCTCAAGCCGGACGACAGGTTAATGACGTTACAGGCAGAGCTGCGCGGATTACTCGCGTTAAATGGTTTTACACCGGAAAACCGGCATTATCGTCCTCATATCACTTTGGGACGCCGTGTCGAACTGCATCAGCCAATCAATGCGCTGGTTATACCTGACACTGATTTGGCGGTGCATTCTGTGGCTTTAATGGAAAGTACCCATGTGGACGGAAAGCTGTGCTACCAGCCACTGTATGAAAGGCTGGTGGCTCAAAGTTAACACATACGACGGTGGTAAGATGGAGGATGGACTACAATTGAGGTGATCTTGGCGGCGACTTTATTCGATCTCGATACGGGTGAGTATTCAGTTCGTCAGCAAAGCAAATCTCATAACAAGAAGCGAGAACGGCAATGAAAAATGTAACCTCAGTCATGCTACTTGGATTGGTGCTGGGATTTTCAGCCAGCGCGATGGCCAATCATCATAAGCAGGGTGAAAACATGATGTCTGACAGTGGGAAGCAGAACAGTCAGGGCATGATGATGTCTGATGAAGATATGGATGAAATGCACAAAAATATGATGGGCATGTCCGAAGAAGAGCGTGCGCAGTACAAAATGAAACTGCAGGACTGCGAAAAAGCGGGCCGCAGTGCCAAAGAGTGTGAAGCAAAACTGGAACGTCATATGGACAGCAATAAAGACCAGATGATGAAGCAGGATAAAAAGAGTAAAACCTACTAAGCCTGAGCCATCCCTCAGCGTCAGAGAGGCGAACATAGTTGTTCGCCTTTTTAATGTCCGTCCTGCCCAGATTTACGTCAAAATGACGTATCGCTTGTCTCTGACGTCCTGATATCAGTTAAACTCAGACAAAACAACAGGCTGGGAAATTCCAATCATATGCAGGGTAAAATCAGCGAGTGGTATGACGATAAAGGATATGGATTTATCGTGACGCCGGAGCGTAAGCGCAAAATATTTGTCCATATTTCTGAACTGAGAAAAAAAGGGTTACGCCCCAAACTGAATGCCAAAGTCAGCTTTGAACTTGGGCGTGATAGTCAGGGCCGGGTCAATGCGGTGAATGTCGACATGCAAGGGGGAAACAGCCTTCCTTTGGCGGTGGTATTCGGCTGTGCGTTTGTGGTGTTTGTCAGCGGCACGACGCTGCTGATGGGCGGCGCGTTGGTCTTTATCCCGCTTTATTTGCTGCTCAGCCTCTTCACCTACCTGATGTATGCCCGGGATAAAAATGCGGCGCTGCAGGGCCATTGGCGCACACCGGAAAAAACCTTGCATCTGTTAGCTTTGGCCGGCGGCTGGCCAGGAGCGCTGTGGGCACAGAATCAGTTGCGTCATAAATCGCAAAAACAACCGTTTAAGACCATTCTCTGGCTGACCATAGCCCTGAATATCGTGGCCTTCAGCTGGACGCTGTCTCAGCCGGGTCATGCCTTGATTCAGCAGTGGTTACCTTAACGCTCTCCGGTTTGCAAGGTGCGTAAATAGCGGTGCAAGAAGCGGGTATCCACGCCTTGCAGCCGCATACGCAGTTCGAGCTGGCGCAGCTTATGCTCGGCATCACAGCGCTGTTGTGATCCTTCGGTGCAGCGCGCAACTAAATCGCATAATGAGATAGCCTGATTACGTTCTGCCAGTTCCGGCGGAATATAGCCGGCATTTTTCAACACCCGATAGCCCATACGCAGTTGCTCGGGCACCATGCTGTCATCATCAAGTTGCAAGGGTTCACCTTTGCCGGGCAGGTCATCCATTTTGCCTTCATTAAATGCAGCCTGAATGCGCTGTTCTGCGATTTTGTCGACCAGTGTACTCATCACTTTCTCCTGTTTGAGTGATCAGCTTACTCGCTCATTGCCGTATATCAAGAGGGAGCTGGCGTGTCTGAGAGTGGAATACGAGCGCTGAGCAGTTTGAAATACCATGCAACATATTTGTTGTTTATTGATGATTTTAATCAGGGCACCGCTTTTGATAAGGTAAAAGGGATAAGCTAAAAGGGCCAAGGTAAAGCAGCGCTAAGATAACCAGAGCGTTCATATAATCAGGCCCTAAGATAAGCAGAGTGGTAACGAACAATAAGTGCTATACCCAAACTAACTGGAGTTGCAGCCAATACCGCTGCAGCTTCAAGCAGCAAGGGGATACAGAATAGTAAGTGATGGCAGAGGGTATGTGCATGAGAAACAAGCTGGGTTTTAACCGTATGGTGCAGATTTTGTTGGTGTCAGCCGCGGCAATGCTCAGTGGCTGTACTCAGAGTGACTGGCGTTCTGCCAGCCGTGAACCGGCAGGCATCGCCCCGGATCCGCAGAATGACAAACAGGCGGTGATTGAGTTTTACGCAGCTGATGCGTTCAGTTGGCGTGGCTGGTTTGCCGTGCATACCTGGATGGCACTCAAACCGCAGGATGCTGAAGAATATACCGTGTACGAGGTGGTTGGCTGGCGGGTTGACCGCGGACAGCCGGCACTCTATCAGTACCAGACCGCAACGCCTGACCGTTACTGGTATGGCGCAAAACCTGAAAAAGTACTGTCGATTCAGGGTGAAAAAGCCGAGCAGTTGATCCCGAAAGTACAGAACGTGGTTGGTATGTATCCTTGGGCCAATGAATACACCCTGTTTCCGGGGCCAAACAGCAATACTTTCCCGGCCTGGGTCGGTAAGCAAGTGCCGGAACTGGGGCTGGAAATGCCGTTTCGTGCCATCGGCAGTGGTTACGCGGATTAAAACGCTAACATCAGGCTTACCCAAACAAGCCAAGATTGCCCAAATAAACCAACATTGCTCAAATAAACCAACATTGTGCAAACAAAAAGCCCGCTTTCATAGCGGGCTTTTGAGTTTTCGTGGTCGGCGTATGACGGCTGTCAGGTCAGGCACTTTAAACGAACGACTGATTTAAGTGATTGACCTGTCAGGCAAACAACACACTTCCGACCTGCAATTACGCGATTTTAGTCAGCCAGTTGTGTTTATCTGGTGCTTTACCCCACTGAATATCGTTCAGTGTCTGACGCAGTTTCTGCGCGATAGGGCCGATCTCGCCACTGCCGACTTTGTAATCTTTACCGTTGTGGATCAAAGTGCCGACAGAAGTCAGAACGGCAGCCGTACCAGATAGCATGGCTTCCACACCTGGTTTAGCCGCGCGTTCCAGCAACTCTTCAACAGAAACTTCACGTTCAGTGACCGTCATGCCCAGATCTTTAGCAATGGTCAGGATGCTTGAACGGGTGACGCCGTGCAGGAAGCTTGAGTCCAGTGCTTTGGTGATGATCTCGTTACCGTCAACCAGCAGGAAGTTTGCCGCGCCAGTTTCAGTAATGTAACCGTTTGGACAGAACAGAACCTGGTCTGCCTGATATTTTTGTTTTGCTTCCAGAGTCGGAGCCAGCGCGCTGGCGTAGTTACCGCCGCTCTTAATCATACCCATGTGTGGTGCGCAGCGCTGACCTTCTTCGTCCAGCAGCAGACGCAGAGCGTGTGCGCCGCCAGCGAAGTAATCGCCGACTGGTGACAACAGGATATACATCATTGAAGAGACGGAAGCTGCCGCCGCTTTACCAATCGCAGGTTCTGTACCGATGTGTGTTGGACGAATGTACATAGAACCCGGTGGTTGTGGGACGTCAGACGCGAACTCAGCAACGATATCGGTGATCATTTGCGAGACTTGCGCTTTGTCCAGCTCAGGTAGAGATAGCAACTTGCTGCTTTGTGAGAAACGCTCAACGTTCTGATCCATACGGAAAACATGCACACTGCCGTCTTCGTGACGGAATGCTTTCAGGCCTTCAAAACAAGTACTTGAGTAGTGCAGTACGTGTGCGCCCGGGTGCAGTGAGATGCTGTCTGATGAAACGATCTGAGCGTCAGTCCATTGATTATTTTCGTATGTTGCTAAAGCCATTTTAGGCATGAACACGCTACCAAAAGCCGCCATTATTATGATTTCCTAATTACTGTATTTATTTGATGAAGTGTTAGATTAAGTTTGGGCAGGCGAGAGATTAGTCGTCCAAGACTTAATATCAAAATACTAAAACAGATTCCGTCAGTAAGAAAGTAAAAGTCACAGATTCGGGAGTTCTCTGTGCCAGTCCTTGTAATCGCGGGGCTTTGCACGCTGATCTAAGCGCTGGCAAAACGTCAATTGACAGCCTTTGACTATAGGTTGCAAGGAGAATGATTGATGACATTAATCATTATGCCTGTTTAACAGCGGCGGACACAAAAGGGCTCAGCGTTACCGCTCAGCCCTTCGCCCCTGCACGTTGATCAGAGGATATCGGTAATCGCAATCCCGAGGCCAAAACGCTGCTGCTTATGGTTGTAATCAATCAGGTTTCTCACCGTAGCCGGTGGAATATTTCGCATAGCCGCGCACTTTACCCCAGATCGGGAAGGTCATGCCCAGTTCTGCGTAGCCGTTGTGAGTCTCAAAGTTTTCCCGGCCCATGAAATTCAGAGCCACACTGTCCCACTTATACACTGCGCTGAGCTCGAAATTGCCCATGTAGTCGCGGATATCCGGGTTATCATCACCGTCCGGGTCATCGGCGTAACTCTTGCTGTCTTCCGGAATGCGCCACCAAGGGCGAAAGTTAATAGCCAGGCGATTCTTTTCATAAGTAAATGAACCGTAGATACGGTTCCAGCTGCGTGACAGATCCTGGCGCTGGCCGTTGGACTGGTGTTCAATCCCAACCCCGAGCCAGGTATTGCCGCCAAAAGGTTTCCAAACGGTCGGCGTGTAGTAGAACAGTTCCGGCTGGTAGTTGGTTTCACGGAAAGGGCGCGAAATGGAACCGGCGTAAACCTGCCAGTAAGAACGCAAAGTAAAACCAAAGAACAGGGCATCATCTTCAAACAGCAGATCGGTGTAATTGAGCGGGATTTTAAAACTGATTTGGAATTCGGCTTCCGCTTTACGCAGATCTTCAGCCCAGCCTGTGTCCTGATACGCCTCGCGGTTAACGCTGTCGGTATAGGTGAACGGCAGAATGTAGTTCATTTTGTGTGGGGTAATCACAAACGGCTGGAACTCGGTGCTTTTTTCTAATTCCCGCCGTTGAGTCAGCAGCTCCGGCTCCTCAGTCGGCTCTTCTTTCTCTGGCAGTTCACAGCGCCGACGGACTTCATCTATGGTCATTTCGCCGCTCTGTCCGCGAGTGGCGTTCAGCAGACAGCGGTCATAATCGGACAGTTTCTTCCGCTTCGATGAATGGCGACAAAAATAGTGTGGCTAGTAATGTCGTCTGCAGCGTCGTCGTCTTTAGAGTCGCTTCCATGTGGATTCCTTGGCAAAAAGTGGTAGTTAAACCTCTGAAGTATAATTGCTATTTTATTCATTGTTGTAAAAGCAGTGTTATTGCTGCGCTAAATATCCTCCCTCAGGATGATATGCATCACAGTTATCTAGTCGGATTAATCACGGATCGGTATTTCAAAACTAACGTTTCTTTATTGCACAATTGAGGTTGTAAAAACCAGAGATTGTGAAAAAAAGAGGTTGTAAAAAAATAGAGGCCGTAAAAAAGGGACATACCTGCTGGCATGCCCCTTTTTTCGTAGCGCTGAGAATCCGTTGAGACTTACAGGCCAAAATGGTTGTTCAGATTTAGCCTGGTTTACGGCGCTAAATCCACTTCCACCGGCAGGTAATGACGAGGCTCAAGCTTGAGCCACTCCGGCAACACGGTACCGATAGAAATCGAGGACCAGGTACCGGAAATAATGCCGATGAACATGGCGGTCGCAAAACCCTCCAGCGGCGCGCCGCCCATCAGCCATAATGCCGCCACGGTAATCAGCGTCGTACCGGATGTCACCATGGTGCGTGAGAATGTGGCAACAACGGCCTGATCGTTGATCTCCTCGGTCGGAGTGTGCTGTTTGGCAACCAGCAGTTCACGAATCCGGTCGGCAATGATGATCGAATCATTCAGTGAGTAGCCGAGAATCGCCAGCACGGCAGCGAACACCGTCAGGTTGAATTCCATTTGCGTCAGGGCAAAGAAGCCCAGCACCAACACCACATCGTGGATCAGCGCCAGCAAAGCGCCACTTGCCAGACGCCACTCAAAGCGGAAACAGAGGTAACCCAGGATACACAGCATGCTGATCAGCAGGGCGAGGCCGCCCTGATCAACCAGATCCTGGCCGACCTGAGATCCGACCATACTGTTGCTGATGATTTCTACGCTATCAGACACCTGGTGCAGCAGCTGATTGATATCCGCTGCGCTCTGACCTTCAGCTGCCAGCGGGTAGCGAATCACCCAGCGACCTTCTGCGCCGGATTGAGTGACCGATGTGGACTCACCCAATACCGGTTGCAGTACATTGAGCAGATCATGGTTAGTGACCGTCTGGCTGACCACGGCCTCTGTGACCATACCGCCGGTAAAATCCAGACCCATATTCAGGCCACGCATGGCAAAAGCAGCCAGAGAGATCACCATCAGCGCGATAGACACCAGGCTGGTGATGTAGCGAATACGACGAATGCGAGTTTTTAGAAATTGAAGCATGATTTATACCCTTACATCACGACGACCGTCGCGTCCCCAAATCAGATTAATCATTGCGCGTGAAGCGAACACGCCGGTAAACATACTGGTCAGCAGACCGAGTCCCAGAGTCAGAGCAAAGCCCTGAATCGGACCGTTACCGATGGAGTAGAGGATAAGTGCCGTGATCATGGTGGTGATGTTGGCATCGAGGATAGTACTGAACGCGCTGCTAAAGCCGAGATCAATCGCCTGAGCAAAGCTGCGCCCTTCAGCCAGTTTGTCTTTGATACGCTCAAAAATCAGTACGTTGGTGTCGACCGCCATACCGACCGTCAGTACCAGGCCGGCAATCCCCGGCAGGGTCAGTACCGCGCCCGGCAGCAGGCCAATCAGCCCGAGCAGAGACACCATGTTGATGACCAGCGCGGTATTGGCGATCCAGCCCAGACGGCGGTACCACAGCGCCATAAAGGTCAGCGTCATCGCAAGGCCTAATGCCAGAGCAGCAAAGCCATTGTGGATGTTCTCTGCGCCCAGTGAGGCGCCGATAGTGCGTTCTTCGACAATGGTGACCGGCGCTGTCAGCGAGCCGGCACGCAGCAGTAGAGCCAGTTGCTGGGCTTCATCGGTCGAACCGGCACCGGTAATGCGGAACTGACTGCCCAGCTGTGACTGGATGGTCGCGACACTGATCACCCGTTCGCTGCGCTCGGTTTCCCCACGCGCGTTGGTTTTGTATTCGCGATACACGGTCGCCATCGGTTTACCGATGTGCTTGCCGGAGAAATCACTCATGACCTTACCACCCGCGTGATCGAGAGAAATGTTGACTTCAGAGAAGCCCATTTTATCGACCCCGGCACGGGCATTGACAATGTGATCGCCGGTCAGAACCGGACGTTTATTGAGCACGACGGTTTTGCCGTCGTTATCCTTGAGTACCAGGTTATCGCGTGACAACGCATCGTCGCCGGTTTTGGCTTCGTAGAACGCCAGACTGGCAGTTGCCCCAATCACATTTTTTGCCTGCGACGGATCCTGGACACCCGGCAGTTCGATACGGATGCTGTGTTCACCCTGGCGTTGGACCAAAGCTTCTGTAATGCCGAGTTCTTCAATGCGGTCACGCATAATTTTCAGGTTTTGCTGAATCGTCGCAGACTGAAAATCAAGTTTATTCTGCGCGGTCGGTAGCACGCTGAGCGTATTTGACTGACGTTTGATCTGCCAACCGGCGTAGTTTCTGCTTCAGGTAAGTGGTGATTTTACCCAGCGCTTCATCAGACTGGGTATCAACCTGCAAGCCATCCACTCCCTGGGCCGCGACACGTACACCACGCAGGCGCTCGCTGCGCAGCATATCTTTGATTTCGTCGATCATGGTATCGCGCTGCTCCTGGAATGCTTTATCGACATCCACATTGAGCAGAAACTGAACCCCGCCACGTAAATCAAGCCCAAGCTTGATCGGATTAAAACCGAGGCTCTGCAGCCACTGCGGCGCAACTGAAACATAAGAGTAAGTAATACTGTCATCGGCGCTAAGCTGTGTATCCAGCACTTCCCGGGCGTGGGCCTGATCGGTTTCGTTATCAAAGACCAGAACCAGATTGTCGCCTTTCTGGGTAATTTTTTGCGCCTTGATGCCTTGTTGGCTCAGATACTGATTGACCGAAGTCACATCAGATAAAGTGTGGTTCGGTGCGGATGACTGAATCTGGATGGATGGCTGCTCGCCATACCAGGTCGGAATCGCACTCAGGGCCAGCACCACAACGGTGACCACAAGCACCACATATTTCCAGGCAGAATAGTGGTTAAGCACACGTTTCGGTGCTTTGATTGGGTTTTTCTTCATAGATATCCCCTCGGCAAACGAGCCGAGTTAAAAAGCGGTAATGTGCAGCGTTGAAGCGTGGCTTGTCACGTCAGTGCTGCGAATGTCGCATTCGGCACTGCGCTTGGTACAAGCACATCAGGCAACGCTGGAATGATCAGCGCGTGTTATCCGGCGCCGATAATGGTTTCGGGAGTATCAGCAGAAATACTGGCTGTTTAATGCCACATACATGGCATTGGTCTCTTTCCAGCCGGAAAGACGATAAGAGGAATGAAAGTCCTGATAAGGAGCAGGAGCAGTCGACTGCGCCAGATGGATTGTCTGGTGAGGATCGGTAACAGGATAGAAGGGCGCGACGGTATCCAGCAGATCCGGTTCGCCATTGTGGCCGTTATATCCTTCTCGTCCGTTAAAACCGGCTCGTTCGTTATAACCTGCGCTCCGGGTCCAGCGAACAGAATTGATCAGTGCAGCTTTGGATCCGGTGTAATGGGTTTCGCTCTGCGGTGCCTGGGGCTGGGACGGAGATTCCGGCTCGTCACTCTGATGCAGCAGCGCGCTCAGCGTCGCGGCAGCTTTGCCTGATGCTGATTTGTTATTATCCAGCGACGCCAGAGCCTGCGCAGGCAAAACCAGCGCAATCAGCGATAACCAGAAAATACGAATCATGTGCCAGGACATACAGCGCCTACTTCAATAACAAGCTCGCAGTGTAAGGCCGGGTGTGACGGGGCTCAAGTAAAATTTTGGTCATTTGCACCGGGTTTTGCATGCGGCCGCTATGATTTCGCTTTAGTTATCAACCGATCTGGCTTTAGCTATCAACCGATCTGGTTTTAGTTATCAACCAATCTGTTGGCTGCAAGATGGCACCGTCATCAAACTCACACTAACAAGAATCATGTTATTGCACGTCAAATATGTGCTTGGTTGCAAAAGTCACAACAACTTGAAGCATGCCATATTGTATCTGACCAGACGTTAATCTATGGTTTTGAATGTAATTTGCGCAATTTTACGCGCGGTGAACGACAGAGCAGCAGAAACGGCAGAGTGAACGGGAGATGATGATGAACCTCAGGGAATATGCACAAAAAAGTGTGCTGTGCTGGCTGGCGACAACCGATGCAGATGCCACACCCAATGTTTCACCCAAAGAGATTTTTACCTTTTTCGATGACGAGCTGATGCTGATCGCCAATATCGCTTCGCCGCAAAGTGAACAGAACATATTCTCTAACGCCAAAGTGTGTGTCTCGTTTATCGATATTTTTGAGCAACGCGGATTCAAAGTACAAGGCATCGCGCGGGTGGTGAAAAAGCAAGACAGCGGCTGGGAAGGGTATTTAACGCGCCTGCGTCAGTTGGCGGATGAGCGTTATCCGATCCAAAGCATTTTTGAAATTCGCGTTGAGTCTGTGGCAAAAGTGCAGGCGCCGAGTTATTTCCTTTTTGCCGATACCACGCCAGAGAGCCAGGTTGAAAACGCTCTGAAAACTTACCAGGTAGCGCGTTAAGTTTGGGGAGGTTGCTGCGTTCTGTTTCGACTTGTCTGCAGTGCAAGCGAGCTTCAGGCGGCATCCATTACCTACAATTAAGCAATAAATACAATAAGACATTAGTTGCAGCTTAGGCTGGGGTCGTTTAGATTGGTGACGAGCGTCAAAGATTGGTGGAGACAGTGGGCACATGTTGGATAAATTGAATTTAGGAAAACTGATCCTGGTTTTGTGTGTATTCAGCGTAGTGGTGACCCTGTTTAATGCTTTTTACTCCATTTATCGCGTCCAGCATGATCTGATCATCAATAATACCCTGGAATCCAATCGCGTTTATGCGGAAAAAATGGCCGAGATGACGGATGCGTTTATCGATTCGGCCATGTCGCAGCTTAAATACAGTGCCCAGTCGCTAAGCACCGAAATGCAGGACGCTAACTTCCGCAGCAAAGAAGTCAATCGGCTGAAAAACCAGACCGATTCCTTTAACTCCGCCTTTATCGTCAATGCTGACGGTGTGATCGTGTCCATTTCGCCCGAAACCATTCAGGTGAAAGGCGTACGTTTAACCAGCGACAGAGCGCTGCAATCACTGCGTTCGCAGGAACCGATTGTAACCAACCCGTTTGTCTCCCCGGCGGGGAACTACATCATCAGTATTTCTTATCCTGTTTTTGCCCAAAATGGTGACTACTTAGGCTATGTAGCCGGCAGTATCTATCTGGAGCAGAAGAACATTTTAACCACCTTACTTGGTCAACACAGTTATAAAGATGGCTCTTACCTCTATGTCGTCGACCGCGCACATACACTGATTTATCATCCCGACGATCGAAGAATCGGCCAGGTGATTGTCAACAACAAAGTCATTAATACCGTGCTTGAGGGGAACAACGGCAGCCAGGCCGTTGTAAACTCCCAGGGCAAAGAAATGCTGGCAGGTTACGCACCTGTTGCTCTCGCCGGTTGGGGCATTGTTGCCCAGAGACCAGAGAATCTCACTCTCTCTACTCTGGATCAGCAGATGTGGAATGTTGTCCTGGAAACTCTGCCAATCGGCGCGCTGACTCTGCTCATCATTTGGATCTCGGCGGTCTTCATCTCCAAACCGTTATGGCAACTGGCGAGCGCGGTGCGAAACTTCGACAGCCACTCCACGGCAATGGATGATCTGACCCAGATAAAACCCTGGTACTTTGAAGCCTCGCATCTGAAACGCACCTTCCTTAATGCGTTGAGTATTGTGTCTAACACTATCGATCAGCTGCAGAAACGATACACTGACCGACCCAATGACCGGCCTGCTCAACCGCCGCGGTTTAGATAAAGCCGTTGACCGCCTGTGCGAGCAGCAGATCCCGTTTGCAGTGCTGGCTTTGGATGTGGATTACTTTAAACGAGTCAATGACACCTTTGGTCATGATGTAGGGGACGAACTGCTCAAAAGCGTTGCCGAGATTATCAAAAAACAGGCGCGTGATAATGATGTGGTTTGCCGGGCCGGTGGTGAAGAGTTTATCGTTTTTCTGACTAAGGCCGATGTTCACCAGGCGTTTAATGCCGCTGAGCGGATTCGTAAAGGGATTGAAAACACTCAGTTTGACACCGTAGGACAGGTCACGATTTCTATCGGTGTCTCTTATTGGGAAAGCGAAGGCGAACCGATTAACGCCATCATGAAAAATGCCGATGATGCGCTCTACCAGGCGAAACATAATGGCCGCAACCGCACAGAGCTGAAACAATCATCAGCCAGAAGTGAAGCGGAATAAGCTTCACGCTGCGCTCTTGTCTTAGGGCAAACCCTTTTCATCGTAGTGAAAAACACTATTGCCACTTTAGTCATTAAAGGTGGCAATATGGCCTCGTTAAATGCAGAATTCCCGGTTGGTGTTATGAGGTAATTATGAAAATTAACGAAACCGAGAGAGATGCCCTGTATAAAGTGATTTTTTCGCGCCGT
This sequence comes from Vibrio sp. CDRSL-10 TSBA, assembly GCA_039696685.1. Lineage (NCBI taxonomy): Bacteria > Pseudomonadati > Pseudomonadota > Gammaproteobacteria > Vibrionales > Vibrionaceae > Vibrio > Vibrio sp. CDRSL-10 TSBA. The sequence goes on from CP155565.1 coordinate 147,074, forward strand.
GATGTACGCCGTGACTTTATACCTGACCCGATACCGGATGAGGTTGTAGAACGCATACTCATGGCGGGTCACCACGCCCCAAGCGTCGGCTTTATGCAGCCGTGGGATTTCATCCTGGTCACGGATCCGCAAACAAAACAGGCGATCAAAGCGGGCTATGCAGCCGCCAGCGCCGAGTCCGCCGAGCAGTTCGCTGCCGATAAACAAGAGACCTACAAAAGCTTTAAGCTGGAAGGCATCATGGAAGCTCCGCTTGGCATCTGTGTGACCTGCGATCGCCAACGCAATGGCCCGGTCGTGATTGGCCGCACCATCAAACCAGAAATGGATCTCTACAGCACCGTCTGTGCGATTCAGAACATGTGGCTGGCAGCACGTGCTGAAAACTTGGGTTTTGGCTGGGTGAGCATTATTCATGATGAGGTCTTGCGCGATACGCTGGATATTCCGGAGGAAATAGAAATCATCGGTTATCTGTGCCTCGGTTATGTATCGAAATTCAATGATAAACCGGAGCTGGAACAGTTTGGCTGGTTACCGCGGGAAGACATCAACTCGCTGATCCATAAAGGTAAGTGGTCACACAAGTAACTTTAACCCTCTGACGTGATTGTCGAATCGATTCTTTCACCATTCTTTCCAGCACAGGTACCCCAACCGTCGCTGAGTTTGAAACCTACCATCTGAATTAAGTGATATACCCAAACAACTTGGAGTTGTAGGTAGGCGGCAAATGAGTGAACCCCCATGAGCATAGAGACACTATGTGATTGGGGTGAACGAATGCAGCCAACACCGCTGCAGCTTCAAGTAGGAAGGGTATAGAAAGCTGCCTAAAAAAGGGACTGATTTGCCAAGGTGAATCAGTCCCTTTTCTGTATTTGCGGAGTCAGTGTGTCCGATCAAGCAACGGCTAACTAACAGCCCTAATCGTTGCCTGCGCAGTAGTGCAGACAGATAGCGTATGCACAGGGTACTAGCGGATGACTGGAGGATAGGGGATTCAGTTTTTAGTGGCTGAAACGCTTTTGCCCCATTACGTGTTTCGGACAGTGGGCCATATACAAATAAGAGTCCAACTGTACACAAATTTAAGTCATGTTATTAAATTACTACTGACTCGGAGTCACCCTTTCTGAAAGCCGTTGAGTTATCCAGTCAACAAAAAGACGAACCCTTGCACTTAGACGTTTTGTTGGAGGGTAAAGCAGAGAAATAGGAACATCGCCATCTGTTTCACGAGCAAGAAACCTGAATTAATTCTCCTGAGAACAATAGATTACTAACAACTGAAGCATGAGTTTGTCCAATTCCATAACCACTCAAAATAAAATTTACATAGCTTGCACTATCATTTGTAGCAATATTAAACCTCGATATTCGCTTTTCAACTCCATTGTTGTTAAAGATCATAGGCCGAACTTCGCCATTGTTTGCACTAATGTAACCAACAATCTGATGCGATTTTTCTAGTTCATCACTACTTTCAGGCATGCCAAATTGTTTAATGTACTTAGCACTTGCACAGGTAACTAGTTTATCTTTATAAATCGTTTTTCCTATCATCGATGAATCTGCCAGTTTACCAGCTCGAATCACGCAATCTATGCCTTCCTCGACTAGATTTACTGGTCTATCACCACTCCCTAGGATTAACTGAATATCTGGATAACGTTGCCTAAATTCATCCAGCATGGGGAATAAAACAAAAGTAGCTAATGATGAGTACACATCTACTCTTAATCGACCTTTAGCAGTTGACTTCATACCCATTAAGGCTTCGTCAGCTTCATCAAGTGCAGACATCAACTGATTAACACGATTGTAATAATCTATCCCTTCGACAGTAAGCGTTACAGAGCGCGTTGTTCGTTGAATCAACTTTGTACCTAAGTATTCTTCCAAATCTATTAGAGCTTTACTAACGGTTGATCTAGGCATGTCGAGCTGAGCTGCTGCTTTGGTAAAAGAGCGGCATTCAGCAATCTTTTGAAACGTTCTTATCGCTAGTAGTTGATCCATAAGTCTATCTGTTCTCTTTTTATCAATTGTACATGATTATGGAATATCATGTCATGATTAGCGCGTTTATCTAACCAATAATGATAGTTATTGTAGAAGCATCTTCAATGAACTAGGGATAAAGAAAATGTCACTTTATAAAGATGAAGAACTACTACAGCAGAGATATGGCTCACAACAAAAGCCAGATAACATACAATGGACTCCTGAAGTTAAAACGATGTTGACTCACCGTTCTGTGAGAACCTTTCTGCCTGAAGGTCTACCAGAAGGTACACTTGAAACTATGGTTGCTGCTGCTCAGTCTGCATCAAATTCTTCAGCACTAAATCAATGGAGCCTTGTCGCTGTTACAAAACCAGAATTGAAACAACTGATTGCTGATACTATTGCGGCCACCGTTCCTACAGATCGAATACCTTGGATAGAAGAAGCTCCTGCTTTATTACTTTGGGTAGCTGACTTGTCTCGCTCTGAAGAGATAACCAAACAGCACGGAGGCGATCCGGTTGTACTTGATTACTTAGATTCATTTCTGATGGCTTCAATTGATTCAGCTTTAGCGGCACAAAATGCGTCTTTAGCTGCTGAATCTATGGGGTTAGGTATCGTGTTTCTTGGTGTAATGCGCAATGCAGCTAAAGAGCTGGCAGAAATGATTAATCTTCCACCTTATAGTTTTGTGACATTTGGTATGGCTGTGGGAAAACCAGATCCATCTCGAGCCAGTTCTATACGTCCACGTCCAGCACAGCCCATGGTTTTACATTATAACAAATATGAGCCGGGTGAATATGTTAAGTATCTAGATGGGTATGAAGAAGCTATACTCAATTTTCGTACCGAACAGGGTATGAAAATAAAAACTTGGCAAGAGGCTGTTTGCTTTGCTGCTACAGACATGAGCTATATGGGAGGGAGAGAAAAACTTCGTCAAACTATAGAACAGCGTGGTTTCAAATTACTTTAATACGATTAGTGCCAGATGTAGTGGCCGAAAGATCTTGGCCACTCAGATCGGGTTAAATTGCCTAGGTGCAATATTAGGAATAATCCGACTATCCTATGGTGTGTAACTCGTAATTGTCCATATCAGTCTCAGCGACAGGCTTGGAATGCCTGTGATCACGGAGCGATTCTGTCGTGCCTTAATTACCAAGCGATTTTGTCATTACCATCACCACCGAGGTAAATTGACGGGACTTATTAGCGACACCTAACTTGATTACAAAGATGACATATAGCTGCCACCATAGTCATCTTTGCTGCATTTCTTTGCCTATAGAGATCCAGTATGGTTGAAAGGATGTCTATAAATCACGCCATTTAGTTATCGTTTGGGCTTGCCCTGAAATTGCTTGATACTTTTTTTCTGATTAGTTCTGCGATTAGCTTGTTTATCCCTCGGAGCACGCTTATTTTCACCAGTAGAGGGCTTGTCGGTGACAGGGAAACCGTCCAGCTCGTTTAGCGGAAGTTTACGCTGGGTAGCTTTTCTGATTGCGTCCAGATATTCAGCCTCTCCATGGCAAACCAGAGACAGTGCGATTCCTTTCTGGCCAGCTCTCGCAGTACGACCGATTCGATGCACGTAAACTTCTGCGTTTGATGGCAGCTCAAAGTTTATCACTACCGGTAAATTTTCCACATCGATACCACGAGCCAGTAAATCAGTTGCGATAAGAACATCCACTTTTTGCTCTTTAAACAGATTGAGAGTGGCTTCTCTTTCAGCCTGATCTTTGTTTCCATGCAATGCGGCAGTGGAAAGCCCCGCCTTGTTCAGCTTCTTACATAATGCATCAGCGTTATCTTTGGTTCCGATGAATACTAATACCTGGCGCCAGTTGTTTTGCTTTATGTGGTCAATAAGCGCGTTGGTTTTACTGCCTTTATTGACTAAATACAGCTCCTCTTTGATCGCTTCTGCTTTTTCCGCATTTCCATGGGCCTGAATGAACACAGGGGAATTCAGTAAGGTTTTAGCCTTATTTTCGAGCGGCTCAGGGAAGGTGGCCGAAAACATTAGGGTCTGACGCTGTTCCGGTAGCATTTCAATAATGCGCTGAACGTCTTTCCAAAAAACCATATCCAACATTCTATCGGCTTCATCGAGAACCAACTTGCTTATATTTCTCGTATCGAACGCGCTCTCGCCTAATAGCTCAAGCAGTCGGCCGGGTGTCGCGACAATAATGTCAGGGCCCAGATCAAGTTCGGCTTTCTGCTGCTCTTTATCTACGCCACCACAAATACAAACAGACTTCACATTTATGTTTTTAGATACCAAACAAAGCGCGTCATTGACCTGTGTCGCAAGCTCGCGGGTAGGAACCAGGATAAGAGCCTGGAAATGAGATGGTTTCTCGCTGATTTGCTCTAAGAGAGGTAATCCATAAGCAAATGTTTTGCCGCTTCCTGTTTGAGCGATTGCAAGCACATCCTGTTGATTGAGTATCGCAGGAATGGCGAGTGTCTGAATTTCTGTTGGTACGTTAAACGTAGCGGGCAGGGCAGCAACTAGTTGTTGACTTAGAGGAAGCTTAGTAAATGGCATAGTTTATGTTTTAGTCTCTTTTGTTTTACCTTCAGGACATCGAGCGTCTCAATAATCCCTTTAATCAAGCGTCAAGTACCCAGTTTCGTGGCATAAATCGTTATGGCGATCAGAAGAGTCAGAATGACCGGGATCGCCAGCATCTTGGCCAGCTTTTTCTTGAAGCTCTGTGGTTCAAATACCACGCCTGCAGCTTCCTTCACTCGCCGATCTTCATCAAAATGCCACTTAATCGCAAAGTAGGCTCCAATTGCTGTAACTATAATCTTAAGAGCACCAGCAAAGTACGGAAAGAAATTACCCCAACCGTTGTCCATGATCTATCTCCATCAAAATTAAATATCGATTTACGGCAGCGTAATCAAAGGTTGATATTGACTCTGTGATATCGCTAAACCGGACGTTTCTGATTGGCTAAACACAGCACATTTTTAAGTGAGATTGACACAAAGGCAGGCGTTATAGCGAGCGTAAGTCTACTGCTCGCGCTCGCTGTTCACAACCCCAACCGCAAGCGCCAACCGATCCGCGAGGAGAGATGGGATGAAACAATCTGGTTCAGTCCGAGAAACCGCGAATTAGCCCAGGCAAGCGAACTGCGGGTACAGTGGGTTATACCTGATTTATACTAGTTCAGATCTGATTGTTGGCTCGCATCTCATCTTTGTTCTGATACATGCTTTTATCCGCCTTGGACAGAATCTCGTTAATGATCGATTTATTCGCTTTTCCTTTGAATGTATAGAAACCCGACGCTTGAAGATAACGGGATCTCTTCGTTTTGCCATTGCAGTGGTGAGGTCTTGATTGAACGTTGGATTTTATCAATCACTTGCTCGACATCATCCGGGTTGTGCATGCGTGGCAGAATGACAATGAACTCGTCTCCGCCCATTCTGGAGATAAAGTCCGCTGAACGGGTCGATTTTTGTAACAACATTGCGGTGTGTTTTAACACGGCATCACCGGCCTCATGGCCGTAGGTATCGTTGATTTTTTTGAACTTGTTGAGGTCGATATTTAATACCGTAAACGCAATGTTAGCACCGCCTTTCGACATGATGCGGTTAAGCTCGTTAAACAGATAACGGCGGTTCGGTAAATGGGTGAGGTCATCCTGCAAAGAGTGTTTCTGCGCACGGAAATAGTTGCTGATAAAAAATACGACGAGCAGATAACCGGCCGCAAAAGTAATGGTGCCGAGTGTTATAAACAGACTCTTGAAGCTGTTTATGTTCTCAATTTCATTCAGGTCTTTATATTTGGCAAACAGAGTCCAGCTACCGTTAGGCAGGCTTATAGGATAGTTGATGTCAAAATCCGACAGAGTGGCTTCATCACCTTCAATCAATCTTTTCTCGAAACCATCATGGCCGTTGGCAACTAGAGCAATGTCCGCTCCTTTCACATTGTGCAGGTTGGACAGGGCGATCAGGTTGTCGTAGCTAATTACCACGCTCAGACCGCCCCAATACTCGGTATTGTAAGGGACATCGGTAAATATCGGATAGCGGGCGATAATGGCTTTGCCGCCCTGGACCAGTTCTAACGGCCCTGCCAGGAAGACTTTCTTATTCTGTCTGGCGATTTGCACGGTTCTGTATTGGTGGGGGACGGTTCTGAAATCCAGTCCAATCGCTTTCTCATTGCCTTGCAATGGGTAAACGTAATGGATTACATCGTTCGGCGCTAAAGCTATGTTTCTGACCAGTTGCGCTTTGGCCAGGAATTGCTCACCTACTTTGTTCCAGTTGTGGGTAGCGAATTGGGGATCGAGCGCCACCACGGAAGCGAAGCTGTCTGCCAGGTAGGTGTCGCGAAAGATGTTAGCCTCGATACTGTATCTGACTAAAGCGATGTCGTGTTGGATGGCTTCTTTTTCTTGCTGGACCTGGTTGCCAATAAACCTATCAGTCGTCAGAGTGATGACTGTATAAGAAAAGAAAATGTACGCTACGGTTAATAAACCATAAGACCATCGGCTAAATTTATAGGCTTTTATAGCATTACTCTCTTAGGTGGATAAGTACGACAACGCTTGTTGCTCAATAATTATTCATTATGTCAATAAGATCAAGTGATAACCGCGTTATCTGATTTCATGACTTATCGGCAGTGGTGAGAGTCCGCCACAGTTGCAAGCGGGCTCAGCAACTGAAAATTATGATAGGTTTGAGACATTTAATCAATAAAAGCCAAAAGGGGACTGTCGTTTCGCTCTAAACGCCACTTAAGTGCGTCGAGGAAGGGATTTGCTCATGTTGACCTCCTGATCGAAGAGTATGGTCAACATTGGTAGTGAAGCGCTTTAGCGCATTTCTGCGCAAGGCTTGGCTGGGATGAATACCGGTAACAGAAATAAGCGGAGGGAGATCTTAGCCTGAATGTGGCTAAGTCGCGGTAAAAATTTAGAACTTATTGATGTATCGTTCAGCGCTTGCGAATAACTTATCACAGACTTTCTTTTGAGCGGCATGCTCAGCAGTACCTGCATCCATCGCATCCAGCACTTCTTTTGCTGCCTGGTATTCCGCGGCCATCTGCGCAAAGCGTTCTTCAAAGTTGTTTTTTTGGATTTTTTTGCCCGATTTTTTGACTGGCTTTCTCATGTCACTCTTCCTTATAAATCGCCAAGCTTGTTTTGTTTACACAAAATATGCTCAGCATTTTCTTGTCTGATCAATGCGCTCTGGCTGTTATCCAAGCTACTTGTCTTAGAACATCGCAGAGGTGTTGTCAGCTGATGGTTGCTGCAAGCTCAATACGCTTCATTCATTTGAATAGAAAATGACCGAAAATTCTTCCCCGGGAATGTCTTATTTCACCAAGATTGTTCAACTCATCAATGAAAATTTAAGTCAAAGAACTGGGCATATCTTTGGGGTCGGATGATAGGGCGTTTTGAAACATCGCTGTCTGGCCGATGTGTCACTGATGACCAAGAGGTCTGTTGTGATGAAGAAGATATTGAACAGAAAGCTCTCGCCTAGAGGCAAGAGCTTTACTGAAATCTTTATACTGGAGTAACGTTCGCCGCTTGTGGGCCTTTGTTACCTTGTTCTACGTCGAACGATACTTTTTGGCCTTCAGACAGAGTCTTGAAGCCATCGCTCACGATTGAACGGAAGTGAACAAACAGGTCAGCACCGCCATTGTCTGGAGTGATAAAGCCGAAGCCTTTTGTTTCGTTAAACCATTTTACTAGACCAGTTGTTTTATTAGACATATATATCTCGATAGATTGATTAAGTTAAAAAGAAAGCTACTAAATAAGGAATGAAGAAAAAGTTATCGCAGAGTAGATATGACGAATTGGATCGAAAAACAACTGAGAAGATCTTGAACTAAATAATTTATCAATAGCTCACTGTTAGAGCTGCCGACACTATACACGATATCAATAGAATAGATATTTATTTCGGAACTAAATTTTATTAGCTATAAAAATCAGCAAGTTAGGATGATCCTGTTCTCTTTGATGCGCTCCGTTGCTCAATCCAAACCAGCAACGGAATGAGTACAAACGACCCAAATAGTGCATTTAATATGCGTTCGTACCCGTAATCAGGCTTCGAATTGGGTAGGGCGCGGACACAAAAAAGGCGAACGGATGTTCGCCTTTTCAATTTGATGGCAAATGATCTTAGTCTTGGTACGAATCAATGCTCGGGCAAGAACAGATCAAGTTACGGTCGCCGTACACGTTATCCACGCGGTTTACCGTTGGCCAGTACTTGGCATCTTTCGCTTGCTTAGACGGGAAGCAGGCGATGTCGCGTGAGTACGGGTGAGTCCACTCGTCACTTGCCAGGTCAACCTGGGTGTGCGGAGCGTTTACCAGCGGGTTGTCTTCCAGCGGCCATTCACCGGCGTGAACTTTGCTGATCTCTTCGCGGATAGCGATCATCGCGTCACAGAAGCGATCCAGTTCTGCCAGGTCTTCTGATTCGGTTGGTTCAACCATCAGAGTGCCGGCAACCGGGAACGACATGGTTGGCGCGTGGAAACCGTAATCCATCAGACGTTTAGCAATGTCTTCTTCGCTGATGCCAGTTTCTTCTTTCAGCGGACGGATATCGATAATACATTCGTGTGCGACGCGGCCGTTAGCACCACGGTACAGAAACCGGGTAGTGCGGCAGCAGGCGTTCCATCACGTAGTTCGCGTTCAGGATAGCCACTTCGGTTGTTTTAGTCAGGCCTTCAGCGCCCATCATCGCTATGTAAGCCCACGAGATTGGCAGGATAGAGGCACTGCCCAGGTCAGCTGCTGCGACTGCAAAGTCAGAACCTTCCACACCGCCTTCAATGTGGCCCGGCAGGAATGGCGCCAGGTGTGATTTCACACCGATAGGACCCATACCCGGACCGCCGCCACCGTGCGGGATACAGAAGGTTTTGTGCAGGTTAAGGTGCGACACGTCAGAGCCGATGAAGCCCGGAGAAGTCAGACCGACCTGAGCGTTCATGTTCGCGCCGTCCAGGTAAACCTGGCCGCCCGCTGCGTGGACCATGTCACACACTTTACGTACCTGCTCTTCATACACACCGTGGGTAGAAGGGTAGGTGATCATGATGGCTGACAGGTTGTCCTGGTGTTTCTCGATCTTGGCTGCCAGATCGTCGATGTCGACGTTACCGTTCTGGTCACATTTCACCACGACCACTTTCATCGATACCATTGAGGCGGTTGCAGGGTTGGTGCCGTGCGCTGAGCTTGGGATCAGGCACACGTTACGGTGACCTTCGCCACGGCTTTCGTGGTAACGCTGAATAGCAATAAGACCAGCGTATTCACCTGACGCACCTGAGTTTGGCTGCAGTGAGAATGCATCGTAACCGGTAATTTCACACAGTTTTTGCTTCAGATCGCTGGCCAGGGCTGCGTAACCGGCTGCCTGTTCTTTTGGTGCGAACGGGTGGATAGAACCGAATTCCGGCCAGGTTACTGGAATCATCTCGGCGGCCGCGTTCAGTTTCATGGTACAGCTGCCCAGCGGGATCATGCCGTGGGTCAGTGAGAAGTCTTTGTTTTCCAGCTTTTTCAGGTAACGCATCATTTGCGTTTCGCTGTGGTGCGTGTTGAATACCGGGTGAGTCAGGTACGATGACGTACGACGACAATCTTCCGGAATTGCTGCGAATTCGTTCGACTCGATGGCTGAAGACAGCGCGGTCACGCTTTCCGTCACGCCGAAGACTGCAAACAGCGCTTCAACGTCAGCCACGCTGGTGGTTTCATCCAGGCTGATACCCAGTTGCTCTGGCAGTTTACGCAGGTTGATGTCTGCCTGCAGTGCTTTCTGGTACAGCGCTTCAGTGTTGCTGCCGCTGTTCAGAGTAATGGTATCGAAGAAGCTGTTGTGTGCCAGCTCAAAGCCCGTTTTAGTCAGGCCAGCGGCCAGAATTGCAGTCATGTGGTGAGTACGGCGAGCGATAGTGCGCAGGCCTTCAGCACCGTGGAATACCGCATAGAACGAAGCCATGTTTGCCAGCAGCGCCTGTGCAGTACAGATGTTCGACGTCGCTTTCTCGCGGCGGATGTGCTGTTCACGGGTCTGCATTGCCATACGCAGTGCCTGGTTGCCTTTCTTATCGATAGACACACCGATAACACGGCCAGGCATGGTACGTTTGTGCGCGTCACGCGTTGCCATGAACGCCGCATGCGGACCGCCGTAACCCATAGGTACGCCGAATCGCTGAGCTGAACCGATCACGACGTCTGCACCCATTTCACCGGCTGGTTTAAGCAGGGTGCTGGCCAGCAGATCAGTCGCAACCGTGACTAAGGTTTTGTTAGCGTGTGCTTTTTCGATGATGTCGGTCAGATCGCGCACTTCACCTGTGGTGCTTGGGTATTGCAGCAGAGCGCCAAACACATCTTGTTCTGCCAGGCAATCGATTGCGCCGATTTGCACTTCAAAACCCAGGAAGCCTGCGCGGGTCTTCACCACTTCGATTGTTTGCGGGTGAACATCGTCTGCCACGAAGAAGACTTTGCTCTTGCTCTTACCGGCACGGTGGCACAGAGCCATCGCTTCAGCGGCGGCAGTCGCTTCATCCAGCAGGGACGCGTTCGCGATTTCCATGCCGGTCAGGTCCATCACCATCTGCTGGTAGTTAAGCAGAGACTCCAGACGACCTTGTGAGATCTCTGGCTGGTATGGGGTGTAAGCTGTGTACCAGCCTGGGTTTTCCAGAACGTTACGCAGAATAACGTTTGGAGTGAAGGTGTTGTAGTAACCCTGACCGATGTAGGTACGCTTGATCTGGTTCTGATTTGCGAACACTTTCATTGCGTTCAGCATGTCGGCTTCGCTTTGAGCCGGGGCCAGATTCATTGGCGCTTCCAGACGGATATTGGCTGGAACGGTTTCTTTGATCAGAGCGTCAAGGCTGGCTGCCTTGATAGTGTTAAGCATTTTTTGCTGATCATCAGCATTTGGACCGTTGTGGCGAGCAACGAATTCATTTTGTGTGCTTAGGCTGTGAAGTAATTCTGTCATTGTCCTTTACCTTTTCTACCCGGAGCAACTGGCGCGAGCGCTTTACTGAGCCGGGTACAGAACCGCCGTTTCGGGCTGGGCGGTTTTGAAAAAGCCGCCCATAGGGCGACTTGATAACCAGAGACGATTAGTCTTCTTCGATAGAGCTCAGGTATTCCTCAGCGTCTTTCAGGTCGTCCAGTTCAGATGGATCAGACAGTTTTACTTTAACGATCCAACCGCCTTCGTAAGATTCTTCGTTGATTAGCTCAGGGCTGTCCTGAAGCTCTTCGTTCACTTCTACGATCACGCCGCTTACCGGTGCGTAGATGTCTGAAGCTGCTTTTACAGATTCAACCAGAGAGAAGCTTTCGCCAGCTTCGCATTCGCTGTCCACTTCTGGCAGTTCAACGAATACGACGTCACCCAGCATTTCCTGTGCATGCTCAGAAATACCGATGGTTACGGTACCGTCACCGTTATCACGTACCCATTCGTGGCTATCTGTAAACTTCAGTGTTTTGTCCATTGCATTATCTCCAAAATATATCTCTAAATTGCAGCCTTCCCAATTGTGTCGCGGGGTGGTTCTTCGGGATACGACACTCAGTTTCCGGCTAAGCTAACTGTTGTTCAGGCAGAGTGCCAACAGGCAGTCTGCTTTCAAATCTAACGACGGTTTTTTACAACTTTACTTCTTTGTTCAATGGCATGATGCAGGGACTGTGCCCGCATCATGCTTATTTATTTTGTCGCGCGCTACATTAGTCAGTAGAGCTAATAGAGCGTTAAATGACGGCTAAACGGTCATTTATTGGTAGAGCGGGAAGCGCTGGCATAGCGCCTTAACCTGTTTGCGAACACGTTGTTCCACTTCCGGGTTACCTTGCGGGCTTGCGACCAGACCATCCAGCACGTCGCCAATCCACTCACCGATTTGTTTAAACTCTTCACTGCCAAAACCACGGCTGGTGCCCGCAGGTGTACCTAAACGGATACCAGAAGTAATCATAGGCTTCTCTTCGTCAAAAGGGATGCCATTTTTGTTACATGTGATACCGGCACGTTCCAGCGCCTGCTCGACCAGGTTACCTTTCAGGCCTTTCGGACGCAGGTCAACCAACATCAGGTGGGTATCGGTCCCGCCGGTCACGATGTCACAGCCGCGAGTTTGCAATACTTCTGCTAAGGTTTTTGCGTTGTTGATCACTGAATCAATATAGGTCGAAAACTCAGGGCCCAATGCTTCACCAAATGCGACCGCTTTCGCCGCAATAACGTGCATCAGCGGACCGCCCTGCAGGCCAGGGAATACTGCTGAGTTGATCTTTTTAATGATCTCTTCGTGGTTGGTCAGAATCATGCCGCCACGCGGCCCGCGCAGTGTTTTGTGAGTTGTGGTGGTCACCACGTCGGCAAATGGCAGCGGGCTTGGATGCGCACCCGTTGCGACCAGGCCGGCAATGTGCGCCATATCGACCATCAGCAGCGCGCCGACTTCATCGGCAATTGCACGGAATTGAGCGAAATCAATGGTGCGCGGAATAGCAGAGCCACCGGCAATGATGAGTTTTGGTTGATTTTCTTGTGCCAGTTGACGCACTTGATCGTAGTCGATCTCCATGCTGTCACGGCTTACGCCGTATTGCACTGCGTTAAACCATTTACCAGACAGAGCCGGGCGGGCGCCGTGCGTCAGGTGGCCACCGGCATCAAGCGACATCCCCATGATGGTATCGCCCGGTTGCAGCAGAGCCAGCATCACTGCGCCGTTTGCCTGAGCACCAGAGTGCGGCTGAACGTTTACGTATTCGCAATTGAACAGTTTCTTGGCGCGTTTCGATGGCGATGGCTTCGACGCTGTCAACGTGCTCACAACCACCGTAGTAACGGCGGCCAGGATAACCTTCAGCGTATTTATTGGTCAGGCAGGTGCCTTGGGCTTGCATGACTGCTTTAGAAACGATGTTCTCGGAAGCAATCAGTTCAATTTGTTCGTTTTGACGGGCGAATTCATCCTGAATGCCGGCAAATACTGCGTCGTCAGTAGCAGCAAGATTGGTGGAGAAGAAGCTCTCCAGGCGATGATTTTGGTAAGCTTTATTTGCGTTGGCGTTCATAGTAGATGACCTTCCAATAATCTGACGAGCCTGGCGCGTCGTGCTGCTCGTCGGTCCTTTTAAACGGTCTGGCTCACGCCAAACCCTGCTTAAGTGGATTGTTCCCTAAATCACCTACCCATCTGACTGGCGTTCCGGCGTTGAGATTGAAAAATGGTCAAACCGAGCAACCTGCTGGTTAGCTGCTTTTATCATCCTGTCCGGCGCTATTTTGTCTGGGTAGAAGCCCCAAAAACCAGGGCAAAACCCGCTACCAAATGTTAAATCCATTCCATCCGGAGGCGGTAAGCTGCATCTCTACATCTAACATGGATGTAACATACTCTTTGCTGTGTGAACAATCAATCAAAAATTTCCTATAGGAAACACGGATGTCGTTTTTGCTATGTGAAGCACGCTTTATTTCCAATTGTGGTCTTTAATCAACCAGTCGCTTCGTGCAACAATGCGTTTCTGATACAGGAAGGATAGATAATCGAGGGAAAGCATGTCTGAAGACATTTATGATGAGTACCCATCTTTGACACTGGCCAAGGAAGTAGGCGAGCAACACATCGAACCGTTAAAGCTGGGACATCGAATTAAAGATATTCGTGCCAAGCTGGGTATAACACTGGAAGAAGCCAGTCAGCGTACTGGCCTGGCGCGCTCAACGCTAAGCAAGATCGAGAACGAGCAAATTTCACCGACGTTTCAGGCAATGCAGAAACTGGCGAATGGCTTGCAGATTGATATGCCGCAACTATTTGAACCGCCTAAGAAAATGACTGCAAGCGGTCGTCGCGATATCACCAAGAAAGATCAAGGTAAACCGCATCCGACCCAAACTTACGAGCATGAGCTGTTGGCAACCCAGTTGTCGAACAAAAGAATGATGCCGTTTAAAAGCCGTATCCGTGCCCGCAGTTTTGAAGAATACAGTGACTGGGTTCGTCACGATGGCGAGGAGTTTCTGTTAATTCTGGAAGGTAAAGTGATGTTCTACTCTGAGTTTCTACGAGCCGGTGGTTCTGGAAGAAGGAGATAGTGTTTACTACGATGCCAACATGGGACATATGCTGGTTTCACTGAGTGAAGAGGATGCACAAATCCTTTGGGTGACGGCAAAATAATCAGTTAATACAGAAGTTATAGCCACAACAAAAAGTTTCCTATAGTGAAAGCAACCGTTTGCTTTTTGCTGAGATTTAAACAAAAATACGCCGCAGTGATGATTAACCCGTCACTGCGGCGTTTTTATTGGGCTCCGATAATGTGATTGAGTTGTTAATTATGACAATTCACGCTGTTTGGAACTTGTTAATTCAGTCAAAGTGGCGCATGCTTGTTTACTATAGGAAACACGTTTTCCTGCACGGAAACTTTTAGCAATGATTGCGCAAAGCTCACCCGATGGAGTGCAATCAACGGCATATTGTTTGGCCTGCAATGATGCAGGGTTAATACAGCAATCATGTCGGGTAATTAGTGGCTACACTCAAAACGGAGTCTGGCTATATGGAGAGAAAAATGACTCAGGAACATGCGACACAAGAACTCTTGACTACACCGTTACACGCACTTCATGTCGAAGTTGGTGCCAAAATGGTGCCTTTTGCGGGTTATGATATGCCGGTGCAATACGCTTTGGGCGTGAAAAAAGAGCACCTCCATACCCGTGAAGCGGCGGGTCTGTTTGATGTTTCTCACATGGGTCAGCTTCGTTTACGTGGTGAAGGCGCGGCGGTCGCTCTGGAAACTCTGGTACCGGTTGATATCATCGACCTGCCACAAGGCAAGCAGCGTTACGCGTTTCTTTACCAATGAAAAAGGCGGTATCCTCGACGACCTTATGGTTGCTAATTTGGGCGATCATCTGTTTGTTGTCGTCAACGCAGCGTGTAAAGAGCAGGACATCGCTCACCTGAATGCTCATTTGCCGGCCGGTGTTGAGATGGAAATCATCGAAGATCGTGCTTTGCTGGCAATTCAGGGCCCGAAAGCGGCTGAGGTGATGGCTCGTCTGCAGCCTGCGCTGGCAGAGATGCGCTTTATGGATGTGCAGCAAATCAGTATCGATGGCGTCGACTGCATTATCAGCCGTAGCGGATACACAGGTGAAGATGGCTACGAAATTTCGGTGCCGTCTGACCAGGCAGAGGCATTTGCCCGTACGCTGACCGCTTTTGAAGAAGTGGAATGGATTGGTCTGGGCGCGCGTGACTCACTGCGTCTCGAATGTGGTCTGTGTTTGTACGGCCATGAACTGGATGAAACCACGACTCCGGTTGAAGCCAGCCTGCTATGGGCGATTCAGCCTGTACGCCGTCAGGGCGGAGCACGCGAAGGCGGCTTCCCGGGTGCAGAATTTATTCTGCAGCAGATCGTAACTAAAGATGTGGCGCGTAAACGTGTTGGTCTGGTTGGTCAGACTAAAGCCCCGGTACGTGAAGGTACTGAGCTGTTTGATGCAGACGGTGCGGCAATCGGCACGGTAACCAGTGGTACGGCAGGCCCGACAGCGGGCAAGCCGGTATCAATGGCGTATGTCCGCGCTGATCTGGCTGACATCGGTACTGAAGTGTTTGCTGAGGTACGTGGTAAAATGCTGCCAATGCTGGTTGAAAAACTTCCGTTTGTTCCACAGCGTTATTACCGTGGCTAACCATGATTTAGTATGATGGTGTGAGTAAAGTTGGTTATTTCACTGGAAGTTGCTGACTGATACACCTAAATCGAGGTCTTGCTCTCTTTTATAAAAATGGCCCTGCATATTGCAGGGCCGTTTGCTTTTTGCTGAATAACATTCATATTTGGGATAATAATAAAAAATGCCTTATGCTAAAGGTTCTCTTACAACGTCCTGTTTGAAAGTGGTCATTAAAGGATGAGTTATATGAAAAAATGGGCAGCCGCGACTGCACTACTGAGTTCATTGGGGTTCTGGACAAACGCGCAGGCAGAGTCGGAAGTCAGTACGTATATTGTTAATGGTGAAAACACTACCATTTCGGCTTACGCATCGTTTGCCAGTCTGTTTTACGACCGTATCGAATTTGACGGAATTTACGGTACGCGCGCTTTCTGCGGTGCAACTGTGCTTGACTCTACCCATGTGTTAACTGCAGCACACTGCTTGTACGACGATGACGGTGAGCTAAATTATGAATATATGCTGTTTGCAGTCGTGGGACAGACTGATGATGAAAGTGATTTTCCCTCCTCAGTAACGACGGTGCGCGCAGAGCAGTTTTTTATCCATCCGAATTTCCAGGACTCAGAGTCCAGTCTGTGGCCGAATGATATTGCGATCATTGAGCTGGAGTCCTCGCTGAACTCCCAGGGGACGGTGTCTCTGCCTAGTAGTGAGGCCTATCGCTTAGGTTCAGATGGCGTCGACAATGATACCAACGATGAAGAGTTCCAGATTGTCGGGCATGGCAATACCATTACAGGGGCAGATGGCACAACGCAGTTGCAATACGCGGACATGAACTATGTTTCCAATAGCACGTGTAACGATGATTTGTCTGCGTTGACCAATAAACAGATCTGTTTTAAAGGCATCAGCACTACGCCGAATACCTCCTTGACCAGTGGAACTTGTCAAGGAGACTCAGGGGGGCCGGTATACTGGAATGATAGTGGTAACTTAGTACAGGTTGGCATTACCAGTTTTGGCCCGTCAACGTGTGGTAATGGCTTTACAACATCTGATGTGACTTCGGTATTTACCGAAGTGTACGATTACAGTACCTGGATTGACAGTGTTTCTGGCTGGTAATGAGACTGCCAATTTTGTAGGCACTGATACAAAACGCCGAGCTTACTTGGACGGGACCTTTGATCCGGACGATACATCAGGTATTACTGCTTCAGCAAGCAGCGGTGGCGGGGGCTCGCTTGGCCCTTGGTTATTGGCTTTACTTGCTAGCCTTATCGTGTGGCGCAGCCGTGAGAGTGTTTCTGCCTAAGCAGGTTGGAGTGGCTATACCGAGATCAACAACCTGTCGCCCGGTCTTTGTACCGGGCGTTTTTATGTATCATTCACAGTTGATGACTGTTGTTTATGCTGCCTGACTTAGGATCAGGTTGCGACCATTCTGCTTGGCCTGATATAGCAAGAGATCTGCTTGCTTTAGTGCTTCATCAAGTGAGTCGTTCACTGGCCAGACACCACCCGAAATCGTCACGTTTGGCTGTTGGACAAAACGGGCGACATCTTCTCCGATGCGCTCAAAAATTTTGATAGCCTGCTGCGCCGATTCGGTTTTGACTACAACAACAAACTCTTCACCGCCAAAACGAAATGCATAATCACTGATTCTTATCCGGCTTTTTATCACAGCGGAAACGCGTTTGATTACCTGATCGCCGATATCGTGTCCGTATTTGTCGTTCACTGCTTTAAAGTGGTCGATATCGAGAATACAGACGTAGTGACCTTGCCCGGCACTGAACTGAGCGCTCACTTTTTTCAGATAGTGGCGGTTGTGCAAACCAGACAGTTCATCGGTATAGGTGATTTTACTCAGCTCCAGTTTGTCTTTTCGTACCCGGTACAAGTAAAGGCTTATCCCGGCGGTGATGCTGCCCAGGATTAGCAACAGATAAAAATAGGGCGGTACCAGTTCATGATTATCAACCACTTTGATCAGATAACTGGTTTGATTACTGAACAGCTCAAACTTACGGTAAATAAAACTGACATCATCATACTCCATGATGCCGGCGTTACGGTTGCTGAGTTGCAGATCACGCCAGGCCTGGGGATAGTGGTTTTCTATCAAATCCGTGGCTTTGATATCGGGCTCAGTACTTGAATAGACAGTGCCATTTTTACCCAGTAACAGGACATCCTGACGCGAGACTTCAGAAAGTTCGCTCAGTTTAACTTCGAGTACCAGGTAGCCGATAAGACGAACACCTTGATAAATGGCTTTGAACTCAGTGAGCAGTTGGGAGTGCGGCGTGATAACCCGTTGTATCTGATGCTGATTCAGGTTGCTGGAGTAATAAGGGTTGTATTGCTCAATTAATTTGGCGTAGCGTGAATCATTGGTTTGGGTGGAGATGATGTTGATCGATTTAACCAGGCTTTGCGCGCTGAGAAGTTGGGTAGACACATCAAGGAAACGGCTGCGGATCGCTGAAATAGTTGGCTGCCATTTGGGTCTCAGCCAGAGCAAGAAAGTTGTCAGCGATATTACGTTTGAGCAGTAAGGTGTCCTGCAACGTGCTGAGTTGCATGCTAAAATCTGCCTGCTTATCTGCTTTGACAAAGCGCATCGGCGTATTGACCAAAAAAATCATCACCAGCGTAAGCAGCAGGCATTTTACTTCGAGATGAAATGATGACGAAGTCGAAAGGGGAGTCTGGTTGAGGATCATACGCTGAAACAATTCCTTATGTTTCGGCGATAATATGGAGCAAAGTCACTAAAATCTACTCGAATCCGATGAACGATTTGTGACGTACCAGGTTTATCAGAGTTACCTCACAACTTAGTCCTTAGTTAGTGTAAGGTTGCTCGATAAGGTATAACGGCTGGCACTGGCGAGAGAGAGCGGTTTGGAAAACCAGTACCCTTGCAGGTAGGAGGCGCCCATTGCCTTAAATTTCTGGTACATGGCTCCTGTTTCTATTCCCTCGATGACAATATCAACCCCTTTGCTTTTCGAGAGCTGAATAATAAATTGCAGGTATTGTTCAGATGACTGATTCGTCAGAGTTTTAGTCGCCATTGAGCGGTCGATCTTGATCTGATTAAGCGGCAGATCAAAAAAGCTGTTAATCGAGCTGAAACCACTGCCAAAATCGTCGAGAGAAAGTTGGAACCCCATATTGCTAAGCGTCACTAATTGCTCCAGAGCATTCTTATTACCATCCAGAATGACGGTTTCCGTCAGCTCGAGCACAATAGACTGCGGTGAAATTCCCGCTTCCTCGGCCATCTTCTTAATCGTGGAAGGGAAGGCGGTGTTGAGTAGTTGAAGAACTGAAACGTTAATATTGACCCGAATACTCAGACCATTAATCCGGTTATAGCGCTCGATGAATTCGCACGCTTTGCCAAACACCTGATAACCGATTTCACTGATAAGGCCTTTCTTTTCTGCCACCGGAATAAACTCGTCCGGAAATATTTCTCCGAACTCTTTGGAGCGCCAGCGTACCAGAGCTTCAAAGCTGGAAACCTGGCCAGTTTGGGCGTTGAGGATTGGCTGAAATTTTACCGACAGAGAGCGTGAACTCAGTGCCTCTTTCAGACCACGTTCAATGAAGAAGTGACGATCCACCCGCTTTTGCGTTTTACCGTTATAGAGTTCTATCCGCGAGCGGTTGGTTTCGCGCGCATATTGACAAGTACGCGAGGCAATATTGACGATTTCCTCTGTTGTGTCGGTGCGGCTGAACGCCGGATAAAGCCCGATGCTAACGTGGTTGCCGAACAGGTGCCCCTGTTCCTGAACCGAAGTGGTGTAGCGCTGCAAAATATCCTGACACAAACTGCGCAGTGCGGCATCACCCTCGGTGCGGTGCAGCAGAATGGCAAAATCGTCAGAAACGTACCCGGTAAAACTCGCCGTCTTCACATCGAATGCCGTTTAATGCCTCAATAACATGTTGCAGTACATGCTCATTCACTTCACTGCCGTACTGGTTCTCGTAGGATTTAATGTCGTCGATCTGCAGATAAATCAGCGTACTTTCAGCGTCAGGATTCTGTTTTGCAACCTCAATATCCCGGAGCAGTTTGGCCATGTTGCCTAGGCCGGAAATACTGTCGTAGTAAGCGGCCTGGTTAAGGAAGGTCTCCATCAACTTCTGGTCAGAGATATCACGGTGATAACCGACCATAAAATGCTCGCCATTCAATTGTCTGTTGACGGCGATGCCTTCAATCCAGATGTATTGACCATTGGTTCGGCGTACCCGGTACTGTGTCGTGACTTGTTCGCGCATGTGGATATGTTCTACAACGCGTTTTTGCAGCATGGCGCGGTCTTGCGGGTGCACAATAGCGTACCATTCTTCCAATTGAATAGTATGAGCGCTAAAACCAAATTGGTGGTAAAAATCAGGGTTATAAAAGGTTAAATTGCCCTGATCATCCATATGAAAAATACCTTCACTGGCGATATCAAAAATATGCACCAGACGAGTTTTCTGGGTATCTGTGAGGTTAGGATTCGTGCCTTGGGACAGTCCCTGCGTCAATGGCATAACAAATGTACCTGGCTCTTTTAAGAATCGTATTGATTCGAGCTTAACGATTAAAATGGCTACTGAAGTAGCGACAAGGCAAAACTAAACGTTTTGAGGTTGTTATTAGCTTTATGCAACCATGATAACGTTTATGGAGCAATGTCTCAATTGTGAAATTGCAGTGATGTCATAAGCCTGATAAGGCGCTTAGTTTGTTATCTTACCGATTTTATTTGTATGTGTTTTTCCGGACGTTAGCCATCATAAACTAAGGTTATGATTTATATCATCTTTATCTATCACTGGATTGCTATCTTACATCAACTATTGCCAGTGAGTACCCGCTTGAGAAAACCAAATAGTACAGACTGATAATGACAGGGATAAAACAGAAAAAGCGGCCCGAGAGCCGCTTTTTCATGTACTTTTGTCATGATTTGGCACTGAAGTCGTGCCAGTTTAAGTCATGTTCAGGATATTAACGATCCCAGTACGCTTCTTCCAGGCTGTCTTCACGCTCAGGCAGAGCGCGCGACAGGCGAGGAGAGTGCTGAGTCAGTACTTCATAACTGACACGGTTGGCATACTTACACACCTGGGACAGCGATGAGTAGGTAAGATAATGGCGATCGTGCTTGGCTGAATTAGGTACATTATTCAGATGGTAGCTATTTGCTGCCATGTCGTGCAGTAATGCAGACAATGCGCCGTCACCAGCTCCGTTAGTATTTTTGATTTTCAGCGGGCCACCCAGATACGGGCCGATGTGTGAGTATATACGAACCGGATGAGTACAATCCTGCTGCCGCATCGCACGGCTGAATTCATACTGGTTAAACTCAGCAATATGGCCTGGCAGCAGAGGCAGTTCGGTGCTGCGTTTAACCTCATCCTCCACATAACCAGCCATATACAGGCCAATTGGCCCTGCCGTGCATAGCACCAAATCGACCCAGTCCAGCGCTTTGTCTGCGGCTTGCAGCGGATCGCTAAAGCCGGTCAGTGCTTCGCCTTCATCTTCGTTCATCGCCAGAAACCGTGACGTTCTCTTTCAGGTACTCTTGCCACCAGTCCTGATTACCTTCAATCACATACTTGGTGCCGAGAGTCAGCACGACAGGAACCGAGTTTTTCTTCGCCAGTTCAATCGCACGCTGTACCGCTTTTGGCATTGGATCTTCCGGTTTGCCGCGCATCAGATAAGATGAGACAACCAAAGCAGAGGCTTTCTCAAATACTTGTTCCGGAATACTTTCCGGACGCAGCTGGTTCATCTGACCTTCATTGATAGCAAAAGTACGCTCACCGTCTTCTGAGATCAGGGTGTAGCAGCGACCAATAGGACCATCGACGGTTTGCAGGTAGTTGAGGTTCATCCGGGACGATGTACTGCACAGGTAGCGGTAAGCGTAAGAGCCCACTTCGATGTTCTTTGACATCACACCAAGCAGTACGGATTTGCTGTCGGCCAGTACCGAGTAGTTGTGCAGGGTGTTCCCTATGGTATCTCCAGGATGCTGGTGGGTGATCAGATTACGTTCTGCCAGTTCCTGATAAAGAGCTTCGGCACGTGATTCTTCCAGTACCAGAGAGTGACCTTTACTCAGGTTGTATTTAGCGATGAACTCGTCATCCACTTTGGCTTCGATATCCACCATGGTCTGGCCGATACCAACAATCGTCGGGCGGTGCCTGGTTGGCGCTTCACGCAGTTGGTTGACCAAAGGATCACGGGTGCTGGTAGGGAAATAGTGTTTAGATTTGCGTTGTCCAGGAAACTTCATCGGTTAAGTGGGCAAAATGGGAAAATTTCGCGAATAATATCACAAAAAATTCTCAGAAGTTTCATTTTTACATTTCATTTCTTGGTAGGCATCACGCAAATCCAGCCGGGTTACGTGATGCTTGTGTTTTAGTGGCACAGTGCGTTACCGGTTTGTGTTGCACCTGTTGATCCCCTTCCAACTTGAAGCTGCAGCGGTTTGGCTGCAACTCCAAGTTGTTTCGGGATATTGTGTTTACAACGGTTTATTGTGTTTACATCTGATTATTGCGATGTTTCGGCCGGAAACGCGTTGTAAGCTTTTGTTCCCCACAACGGAACGGTCGACAGGCTGTGCTTAAAGCTGCCTGAGGTTTCTTTGGTTGAGTAAGACACGTACATTAATGTCTGGGTTTGCTCATCGAAAATACGACGAATTTTCATCGTTTTGAAGAAAATACTTTTCGATTTACGAAATACGACTTCGCCGGATTTGGATTTGTCGATCTGCGCAATCATCTCCGGAGTAATCTCTCCGGTCTGACGACAGGCAATCGATGAATCGGACGGGTCAGCCAGGCTTAAATCGGCCTCAATACTGGCGATGTGACAGGTAACCCCTGGCACTAAGGGGTCAGTTAAATTATTAAGCTTAATGTCTTTTGTGGTGAACAGCCCCAGACTGACATCACCGACTTCGGAAACGGTCACAACCGGCCAATACCAGAGCACACAGGGCAACCGCTGCTAATTTCTTGATCATATTATTATTCCAACTGTTTTCGCTGGAAATATGATAGCAGCATGTGTTGAGAATGACAGAGCCATGTGGTGAGAATCGGGCTGTGCTGTTATCTTTTCCACAAGACCGAGGTTTTATGAAAGACCGGTCTGAGTTGTGATAAACTGCAGCCTACGACGCTTCGCTTACTGTCCCGCCTCGTGTGAGATGATTGGCCAGCTTATGATGTATTGTCCTATAAAAAGAAGTAAGGTCTTATGATCCAGTCATCTCTTCCAATTGTTGATAGCAAAAATAAATGGCTGTGGAGCCAGGTAGACGTCGAATACCCGACAGCGGAAAGCCTGCAGGGGCGCTCGCTGTATCAGGCGCTGATTGAATCACGTCAGGTTGAAGAGCTCAGTGTTTCAGAGCCGCGGCCTGATGTGGCGCTGGATGATATCTATTTGGTCGATTTTCATCGGCTGACGATTATGTTCGCACTGCTGCAAGCAACCCAGTTTGATTCTGAACAGCAGCAAAATCTGCTGGTTGAGTTTTTTACGCAAATTATCTATTCACAACCCTGTTCGCTTTACCTTGGCTTTGCCGATGGTCAGCCAGCGGCAGCGGCCATTCTCACTGAGCAAGATAACCAGGTTCTTTTGTCCGATATCGTGGTGAAGAACTCGCAACCATTTGGTGCTGAAAAAGAATTTGCCCTAGCAGTGCTGGCAAAATGGCGTCAGGCGCATGAATTTAGCGGCCAAGTTTATTGGCAACGCTAGTCGGGTTGTATTTCAGCGCCAAGACAGAAACGATTCTTAATGGTCAAAAAGTGACCTTGGTTGCGAAATTGATCTTACAGTTGTGAGAGCGGTTTCATTTCCTTCAATCGATCATCTCTCCTTCACAGTCTGACGATACACTGCTCAAAAAAGGGAGCGTATATGTCTGACAAAAAAACTAACTGCGTTATTTTCGACTGTGAAGGTACTCTGGTCGATAGTGAACGTCTGTGCTGTGAGGCATTAGTTAACATTTTCAACGAGTTGGGAGTTGAACTCAAATTTGAAGATGTGGCCGCTCACTTCGCTGGCGGGAAAATTGCCGAGATTCTGAACTCCACCCTCGAACTGGTCGGGATGAGTGCTGATCTCACCCTGCTTGAGTCACGCTATCGCCGGGCCGTTAAACGCCTGTTGATTCGCGAAACTGCAGCCGATGGAAGGGGCTGTGCATTTGCTCGACACCCTCAAACGCCATCAGGTTGAGTTTTGCGTTGCTTCAAACGCGCCATCCAAGCGTATCGAATTTGCCCTGAGACTGGCCGGATTACTGCCTTATTTCAAAGGGCGTATTTTCTCTGCCTTCGAAGCCAACAGCTGGAAACCAGAGCCGGACCTGATTCGTTACTGCGCGATGAATATGGGTTTCAGACTCGACGAGTGTGTCTACGTCGATGATACCGCCAAAGGGGTCGAAGCGGGAGTGCTGGCTGGCGTCACTACCTATCAGTTGCAACCGTTCAACCAGCGTAACCGTACCACTTATCAGCAAGTGGTGATTCTGGACAAAATTGATAACCTGTCGCAATTTGTTGTTCCGTCGGAACGTTTATCCGGAGCTCGATAGTCACCTTTAGAGGGATCTCACTGGTAAACTTTACTGAGATCTCACAATGGAAGAATGGCAGGACAGCCGGTAACAACTCGGTATATGCTTGATAATATGTCAGTATCCGTTCGCAAGGTAACAGAGCGACAGGTAAAGGAGCGATTTATGGACAGCCAGGCATTTTGTATTGTTTTGACCACCACCAATCGTCAGGAAAACGCCCTGCAGATTACCCAGAGTCTGCTTTCCAAGCAGTTAGCCGCTTGCGTGCAGAGTATGCCGATTCAAAGTCACTATATGTGGAACGATGAGGTGTGTTGTGACGATGAAATCCTGCTGGTGATCAAAACCCGCAAAGCGTGCTATGCCGAGTTAGAGCGGGAACTGGCAACGCTGCACTCCTATGAGGTGCCGCAGATTGTTCAGGTACCGATAGTGGAAGGGTTTCACCCTTACCTGACCTGGATTGAGCAGAACACTCCCCGCTGAGCAGGTATTCAGGCCAGAGCGAGTGCCGGGATTAATCGAAACGCTTGGGCTGCCGGGCCGATTGCCAGCTTAGGATCACCAGGGCGGTCAGTGCGCCCAGGGTATCGCACAGCATGTCTTTTTGTGCATCCCAGATATCACCTTGTGAACCTAAAAACGCGATGCCGTCTTCTCCGCCGGCCAGATCCGCATACCACCATTCGATGATTTCATAACCTGCAGCGATACTCATAATACAAAACAGGGCAAACAGGCCGGCAATCCAGCGATTGGTCAGTTGTTTGCGGATCAGATATTCAGCGATCGGGTAGGCGTACAGGCCAATCGCAAAGTGAGCTACGCGATCAAAGTTGTTACGTTCTGAGCCAATCAGGTGATTAAACCAGTCAAACGGCACTTCAGCAAAGGTGTATTTCGCTCCTATGGTGTGCAAGGTCAGCCAGACAAACATCAGCAGGTAAGCGGTTTTACTGAGTCTTTGCTGAGCGGAAATCCACCAGATGGCCGCCAGAATCAGCATCACCGGTACGATTTCCGCAATCCATACTGAACGCGATGATGGCGCGATGGCAGAAAACAGGAATACCAGGGCGTAAGCCAGACTAAGGCCAATTAAGCTTTTCGGGAAAGAAGGGCTGTCACTCATCCGTTTTGTTCTTCCTTGTTGGTTGCTGACGTCAGATTCATGGTGCCATGTTAATGAACACTGTACAATTATGTGCGCTGGAATTTTGGTCAGGGTCGCGTAAACTTTTTTACGCGGAGTAAATTTGAGCCAATATTCACGGCAGAAACAAATAACCATTCTGGTTGAAAAGCGCGAAGTTCGCACAAACTTGCGCGATTTAAGACGCAAGTTCAGATTAACGTTTGCTTTACAGCATAGTGGCTCTTAAAATCGCGCGCTTATCGTTACACACAGATGCAAACAACAAAAAAGTAAAGTCATGAAACTGGAAACTATCGATTATCTGGCACCAGATGCCCCGGAGCAGTTCGTACAATCACTGCGCACCACTGGATTTGGTGTTCTGAAGAATCACCCGATTCCGAAAGAAACTGGTGGAGTCTATCTACCGTAACTGGTACCAATTTTTTACCTCACAACGCAAAAATGAGTTCCAGTTTAATGTGGAGACTCAGGACGGCTATTTTCCGCCAAGCGTATCCGAAGTGGCTAAAGGTCAAACCGTTAAGGACATCAAAGAGTATTTTCATGTTTATCCGTGGGGACAAATCCCGCAGGAACTGAAAGAAGAAATTCTTGATTACTACCAGCGTGCCAATGAGTTTGCTTCGACTCTGCTGGCTTGGGTTGAAGAGCATGCTCCGGCTGACGTTCAGCAACGTTTCTCGGTGGCTTTGTCAGAGATGATTAACGGCAGTGAAAAAACACTGCTGCGTGTGTTGCATTACCCGCCAATGAGCGGTGAAGAAGAGCCGGGTGCGATTCGCGCTGCCGCGCATGAAGACATCAACCTGCTGACTGTGCTGCCGGCTTCGAATGAACCTGGCCTGCAAGTGAAAGGCCGTGACGGTGAATGGATCGATGTGCCGTGTGATTTTGGAAACCTGATCATCAATATCGGTGACATGTTGCAGGAAGCGTCCGGCGGCTACTTTCCGTCCACGACCCACCGCGTGATTAATCCGACCGGTGAGCGCCAGACTCAGTCGCGTATTTCATTGCCGCTGTTCCTGCATCCTAAGCCGGATGTCGTGCTGTCTGAGCGTTATACGGCGCACAGCTATTTGATGGAGCGTCTGCGCGAACTGGGTGTTATCTGACCCTAATCACCATACTAAAGTCAATCTGAGGCCAGCGTTACGCTGGCTTTTTTTGTGTCAGAGATTGATCAGAAAAAGAGCTGAGTCCAAAAACTGACACACAGCCAGCAGAGGTTACTCGACAAACTGCAGTGGATGGATTTGAATTGAAGCAGAGTTTGCTGAATGAGCTAATTATGTCTGATACACAATCGCTGAGCGCGAGCTTCCAGACCTATATGGAAAACCCGCTGCTGTGGCCTATTTTGGAAGTGCTGAAACGTCAACCATCCGGTTGGAAGGTCCATACGCTGGCGGCCCATCTCAGCGAGTTGGATCTGGTTCCTGTGCTGGATGAGGCACCAGATAAAGATCTGTTTAAACGCAACTTTCTCATCATGAATGCCCTGTACCAGTTGCAGGAAATCCTCTACCCGAAGAAGTGGCTGCAAGTTGAAGCGATGGACATTGTTCTGATGGCTAATTTTCAGCATGCCAGCCATGTGATCGATGCCGAAGAGCCGCTGCGGGATTACTACACCCGTTGGGAGCATTACGAAGCGAGTGAGGGCGAGGTTAAACGCCTGCTGAACGAGTTCTGGACTCGTTACCGCCGCTTTGTTGGTGGTGATAATCTGCAGAGTCTGGAACGCAGTGACGCTCTGCGCTTGTTTGAACTGCAGGCCGATGCGAGTGCGATTGAGATTCGTAAGACCTGGCGCAAACTGGCCCTGCGCTGGCATCCGGATCGCGATAATGGTGATGCAGAGCGTTTTCGTGTCTTGTGTGCGGCGTGGAATGTGTTGCGCCAGGACGATGAATCCGCTCACAAATGAATTGAAGCACAAAGTAATAAACAGAAGCGCAAAGAAATAAAGGCCCGCGAGTTTTCACTCAGCGGGCCTTATGTTTTTAGCTCTGTAGCTTATGTTCTATGCAAACTGAACTCTATGCTGCTTAAGTTCTCTATAGCGCAAGCTCTCCGGAACTTAGGTTCTGATCGTGCTCCGATAAGCCCGGATGTCCGCAGGTTTCACAGAGCCTCAGAACTCAAAATTAGCAACTAAGAGGCTTTAAACTGGGATTTACGCATCCGGTTTAGTGCAGCCATTGCATCCACAATACGTGGCTTCGCCAGATCGCCATGATTCGGCATCGCTGCGTGCCACTGTTCACTCAGCATGGCATCCATGTCTTTGGCCGGGTTTTTCGACCAGCCTGGCAGTTGTGCCAGTTGGAACCATAACCAGCCGATAGCATGCACCTGGGCGGATGACTCAAGCTGCTCAAGTGCGGTCAGATCAGCAAATTCTTTACCAAAGCGCAGTGAATCAACCCCTTTCGCCGCCACACGGAATTTGCCATCAGCCAGAATTTTTTGCAGCGCGGCACGATTCAAACTACGTGGCGCAAAGGTTTCCAGCGGGCTTTCTGATTCATTACGACGCTCGCTCGGATGCTGAGCAATCACCTGACGGGCTTTTTCGGTCACATCCACGGCCTGGTAGTCGTGCATCTGAATCACGGTATCTGCCACGTCCAGGTAATCGCCGGAACCGCCCATGACGATCAGAGTCGAGATATCGAGGTCATTGCGCAGCTGACCGATACGGTCAACTAATGGCGTAATCGGCTCATCTCCTTTACTGACCAGCGCCTGCATACGTTCATCGCGAATCATGAAGTTGGTGGCTGAGGTGTCTTCGTCAATCAGTAAGGTGCTGGCACCAGCTTCAATTGACTCCTGTAGCCAGGCTGCTTGTGAGGTCGAACCGGACGCATCCTGAGTGCTGAAATCTGCAGTGCTTTTGCCCATCGGCAGATGATTGATGTAGTTCGCCAGATTAAGACTGTGTACGCAGCGGCCGTCTTCGGCGCGGATTTTAACCGCATTGGCATCGGTCACAATGCGCTCACGACCATCGCCGGGAATATGGTTGTAAATCGCACGTTCCAGTGCTGTCAGCAATGTCGATTTACCGTGGAAACCACCACCTACAATCAGGGTAATGCCTTTGCGGATACCTAACCCGGTTACAGGCCCCTGATTTGGTGTATCAAGCGTGATGCTTAGTGATGACGGCGCGCTAAACGCAACCGCATCTTTCATCGGCAAATCACAGTTACCGGCAACGCGGGGCAGAATGCTGCCATTGGCCACAAAGGCTACCAAGTTATGCTCGGCCAGTTGGGCGCGCAATGCATCCTGATCTTCCACGACTTCACAGTGCTGAATGAGCGCCGCTTTGTCCAGTTCACGCTCCAGTGTGGCGCGTCGAATGAACTTTGGCAGGTGGAAAGTGAGAATATTGAGCGCTTTCTTGGCGAGAATGTTGCGGCCTTCAGCTGGCATGTTCATCCGAAAACGCAGTTCGATGCCCTGATCGTTAAACAGTACGGCGGTATTATCCAGCACGGTCTGACCGGTCAGCGAGATTGACAGTGCATTCTCTTGTTTGGCCAGTTCGGCAAAAGAACGCGCGATAAAGTCACGGGCGGCAATTTGGTATGACGCCGATTTTTCACGCAGCCATTCCAGGCCGGTCAGTGACCAGGCGCGGGTGGCACGCAAACGAGACGCAGAGGCGTATGGATCAGACTGAATGTGGTCGATGTACAGGGTGAAGTCACCAAAATCATATTGGCCTTTAATTTGCTGATATGCCCGATAGTTCTGTTTTTCGAGTTTTTTCAGATTAGCAGTTAATACATCCATCTCGTTTGGTCGCTCGTTGAGAAAGAGAAAAGGGGGGCGATTATAGGAAGCTGTGCCCTGTGAGTAAAGGCATGATGATGGTTAATCACTGTCATGCCTGTAAGCTGGTTGCTACGGACAGATGTTATTTGGCAATCGACTCGCGCTGATTAAACATCACCAGTTCAAACTCCTCGGCGCTGAGTGGCTGAGCATACAAACTGCCTTGAGCGACATCACAGCCCTCCGCGCTAAAAAAGGCCTCCTGAGCTGGATGATCAATTCCTTCCAGAGCGATTTGTAGCCCGAGTTTTTTGGCGATATGAATAACGGAGCGCAGGGTGGATGGATCACCGCGGTCAGAGGCGAGCTCGCGCATAAAGTGTTTATCGAGCTTAATGCCATCAAAAGGCAGCATTTTGAGTTGATGAAAAGAGGTCGGCCCTGAACCAAACTCGCTTAAGGTGAGATGAATCCCCATATCGTGTAGGCTGCTCAGGGTATTGCGCAGGGTGACTTCATCGCCCAGCAGGGCGCGCTCCGGTATCTCCAGTTCGATATGAATGGCGGAGAGGTCATGTGCATTTAGCAACGCTTCGATTTGCCAGGCAAGCTGGCCATTTTCCATCTGTTCTGCTGACAACGGAATGGCGATGGTTAACTGGCTGAACTGACGATACCAGCGACTCGCCGTTTCTATGGCCTGACGCAAAATGAAGTTACCCAGCTCGGCACCCAGGCCGTTTTGTTTGGCGATCAGCATCAGGCTATCGTGGCGGATGTCGCCAAGCTGCGGATGTTTCCAGCACAGTTGTGGTTGGGCGCCGACCCACAGGCGCGATTTGGGTTGTACCTTAGGCGCAAACAGCATGACAATTTCGTCTCCCTGCAGCGCCTGCTGCAGGGAGCCTGAAAACGCATTGCCCGGACTGAACGTCTGTTTCTGTCGCCGATGAGTGATAATGAAAACCATAGCCGGAGTCTTTACACACCAGCATGGCGCCATGCGCATGCTCAAGCAGGGCGTGCACATCACGGCTGTCGAGGCTGGTGGCAATACCAACATAGGCGTGCAGATGAAAACGTTGTTGCTGCCACTCCCATTCCGACTGGTGCAGGTTGAGCAATTGATGGCACAAGGTGTTGAGGTGATAGCTGAGTTGTGAAGAGGAGATCAGCAATACCAAATCGGTTGCACTGGTGCGGGCAATGGTCAGGTTAAGATCCGGCTCGGACTCGATGTGTCTGGCATACAGGCGCAAAATCTGCTCCCAGGCCTGATAGCCAAAGCGCGCCTGTAAATGACGGCCATTGGCAAAACCGAGATGCAATACCGCTATTTCGGCATTTATGTCCGCCGCCAGGCGGCGTTCGAGTTGATTTTCCAGCCCCTGCTGATTAAAAAATCCGGTGCCGGCATCGTGCAAATGTTGATGTTCTAACAATTGCTCAGCGGCCTGACGCTTATCGATTTCCTGATTGAGGGAATAATTGAGTGCGGCAAGATCCTGGGTACGACTTTGTAAACGCGTCTGCAGCTCCTCATTTTCTCGCTGTAATGAGTGCTGTTGCCACAGGCTGTGCAGGTGCGTTTCAATCGTGCGTCGCAAGCCACTCAGTAGCTGCAAGTAGTGGTTGTGCGCCAGCGTGGCGTTATCAGACGATTGTTTATCATCAGGTAATAACTTTACTGCCGATAATCCGGGTTGACCGGATAATTCTGGTAGGCAGATAGTCCCGAATGTTTCTCCGTCAGGCCAGCGCAACGTCAGAGCGGCAGACGGTGCGTAATTGGTGCCCGGACGTTTTGTATCTCCGGAGGCAAACCATGCCATGTGTGACGGCTCTTCCGGTAACGATAGGCGGGCGGGCTGACGGCTTGCCGTCTTCGCTCTGCTCTCTTTGCTGGCTCTGTTATCGGCCAGGCTCCGGCTGTTACTGCAACTGCATATGTGATGACTGATCGGCGGGCCGAGCGTGATCATCGCGGGTGATACATTGGCAAAATCCGCCAACTGGCTGATGAGAGTCTGCCATCCGTTGAGAATTTGGTCTGAGACCAAAGGTTTTGGGGATGTTACTTTCGACATAAATGCCATCCTTAGCAAGTCGATAAAGAGTGAGCGCTCCGAGCTCTGTAATCATGCGGCTACTGGTTTGAGTATAAGAAGGAGTGGCGGGGATAGACAAAAAAAGTCCCGACAAAGGGTCGGGATCTTCACATATTGACGTTAATTAAAATAAATCTGGCACTGCAGACTAGCTAAATGTTTTAAACGGTTTCTAAGTCGACATCGGCACTGTAATCAATGTTGTCAAAGCCAAAACCATTCAAGCGCAGAAACTCGGCTTTGAAACCGGCATAATCGCCGATTTGTTTGAAGTTGTGGCCGTTCATTTCGCTCAGCAGGTGGCGGACTTTTTCCTGAGTATCCGGATTGAGTTCCCAGTCATCCATTCGCACCAGGCGCTCGCCATCGACCGGAACCTTGTTCTGACCATAAAGCTTGTCGCTGAACAGACGCTGCATCTGTTCGATACACCCTTCGTGGGTCTGTTTTTCTTTCATCACCTGGTACAGCGCCAGAATATAAGGGCTGAGTCCGGGGATAAACACACTGGCTTTGGTAACCAGAGCTTTACATACAGTGGCATAGGCCGCGCCGTCAAAATTAGCCAGCTTCAGGTTCAGAGAGTGGCTGGTCTGATGCAGGTCGACTTTCGCCCGGCCCAGCGTACCGTCAAGGTAAATCGGATGGGTAATTTCGGGACCGACGTAAGAGAAAGCGATGGTTTTGCAACCCGGAGCCACAGATTCGTTGTTGATCAGGGTATCAATCCAGTTTTCCCAGTCTTCGCCGCCCATCACACGCAGTGTGCTGTCGATTTCTTCCTGACTGGCCGGTTCCAGCGTGGCATCCACCCATTGATCGTTTTCCAGCAAAATAGTTGAACCGGAGACCGGTTCGCCAATCGGCTTAATCGCAGAGTGCCAGAACTGATCACTGCCTGGCTGACGACGCATACCACTGGCGATGCTGTAGATCACCAAATCCACTTCGCCTTCAAAGTAGGTTTCGATCGCTTCGATCACCTGAGCGCGCACTTCGGCCGAAAACACATCGCCGTTAATATTGACGGCGGTACGACCTTCCCGTTGTGCACATTCAGTGAAGTACAGGTTGTTATAAAAACCTGCACTGCCGACTCCTTTTTCTGAAGGCCCGCGCTCAAAAGAGACTCCGATGGTGTCTGCTTTTGCACCACCAAACGTCAACGCGATGCGTGCTGCAAGTCCAAAGCCAGAGGAAGCACCAAGAATCAGTACCCGTTTTGGTCCGCCAGTGATCGGTTTTGCGGATTTAACGTACTGAATTTGTTGTAATACGGCTTGTTCACAGCCGTAGGGATGAGCGGTGCGAGCTACCACTCCCTGGATAACAGGCTCAATGCGCATGGAGAATTACCTTTTTAATTAGAGTAGGGTAAGTCGTTACATTAACGTAAAGCTGGGTAAAGTTTATTGAGCTAGACCATTAAAAGGGGGGATTTTAACCCTGATAACGGCTCTTTAACGGCTATCGGCATTGAATGGTTTCTGAACCAGAGTGGGGCAAAACGCGCCAGGTTTTTAAAAGCGGTAGAAAAGTTTTTACAAGCGGTAGCAGGGTTGTAAAAGTAGTCGCAGGCTGAGATGTGACAGCAGGCACCGCTGATACCTGGCGGGCTATACTGAAACAGGAAGCGGATCAATAAAAGGAAACGGATGAAGTGCAGCCGCCTCCTGTTAGTTCTTAAAGACAATCTTGGTTTAATTTTGACTAAGGGCAACGGCTGTTAAGTTCAACATTTCGCCAAGGGTTCTGTCTCAATTAGCGGGGGGCCGTGAAGCAACGGGCTATCGAAAGTAACAAGCTATCGAAAGTAATAAGCGGTCTAGAGCAACGGAGACAGCTGTTCTGCCATAAAGCCGGCAATCCAGGGCTGTGCTTCAGGTTTAGGATGTAAGCCGTCGTTCATCATCCAGTCCGGCTTGACGATCACTTGTTCGAGGAAAAAAGGGATCAAAGGCACGGATTTCTCATTCGATAACGCAGGATAGAGCTGGGCGATGGCGTTACTGTAGCGCTGACCGTAGTTAGGCGGAATGCGAATCTGCATCAGAATAACCTGGCTGTCGGTGGCTTTGATTTGGTCAATCATAGCTCGCAGGTTGTTCTCCACCACATTCGGGGGAAAGCCGCGCAGGCCGTCATTCGCACCAAGCTCAATCAGCACAGTGTCGGGTTGGTGCTGCTTGAGCAGCGCTGGCAGACGGGCGAGGCCATTGCCTGTGGTATCACCGGAAATGCTGCCGTTAATGACTGAAACACTTTTGCCTTTTTCCTCAAGCGCGCCACCGAGTAGACTGGGCCAGGCTTGCTCAATCGGCATTTGATAGCCCGCGCTCAAACTGTCACCGAGAACCAGTAAGGTTTGACTGTTTGCGCCGGCCGAAAACAGTAGAATCAGAATTAAGGAAAATCGTCGAATCATGCAAACACCTGTCATTTCAGCTCAATCATTATCCAAAGTAGTCTCCACCAATCAGGAGCAATTAACAATCCTTAAAGAGGTGAATCTGCAGATTCATCAGGGAGAAAGTGTCGCCATTGTCGGTACTTCAGGGGCGGGTAAATCGACTCTGATGACTCTGCTTGCTGGTTTAGATACCCCAAGTGAAGGAGAAGTTCACTTACTCGGGCAGGCTCTTTCTGCCCTGGATGACGAAGCGCGGGCCGCGATCCGCAGCGAATCGGTCGGATTTGTTTTTCAAAGTTTTCTGCTTATTCCCAGCCTGACAGCGCTGGAAAATGTCACTTTGCCCTGTCTGCTCAAAGGCGAGGCCGAAGACAAAGAAACGTGCGACCGCATTGCTCGCGTCAGTCGGGCTGGAACATCGCATTCACCATTCGCCTGGTCAGTTATCCGGCGGTGAGCAGCAGCGGGTCGCGCTGGCACGGGCGTTTATGATTGGTCCGCAAGTGCTGTTTGCTGATGAGCCGACCGGTAACCTGGATCAGGAAACCGCTGCGAAGGTGATTGATCTGCTGTTCGATCTTAACAGTGAACATGGCACCACGCTGATCTTGGTGACTCATGACCCGAAACTGGCGGCACGTTGTCAGCGTCGTTTCCATATGCAGGCAGGCATGCTGGAGGAGCGCACATGAATCATGATTCGGCCCCGGCGCTCAATCGCCGGCTCATTCGCTGGAGCCTCAGCGAAATCCGCCATGGTCAGTTGTGGCCGATTTCAGTCGCGCTGACCCTGATCATTGCCTGTGTGTTCGCTCTGACAGCCTTGGCCGGACGAATGGAGCAGGTGGTCGTCAAACAGGGTAAAGATGCCCTCACGGCCGACAGCGTGTTTGTGTCGGCCAATCCGATACCGGACGCCTTAACCCAGCTTACCCAGCAGCAGGGCCTGGCTACTTCAGGCATGACCCGTTTTCGTACCATGGCATTCAGTGACAGCGGTATGCAGCTAATTACAGTGAAAGCGGTGGACAGCCAGTATCCGCTGCGCGGTGAAATGCAGCTGTCAGACGGTGAGCAAACTTATTCATACGTTAAGCCAGGCCAGATTTGGCTTGATGAACGTATTTTCTCTCAGCTTGGCGTTGAGATTGGCGATCAGATTACTGTTGGTGACGCGGATTTTGTTGTCAACGGACGCATTGTTGAAGAACCGGGCCTGAGCTTTAACCCGTTCCAGCAAATGCCATCTGCTTTCATTCACCAGCAGGATGTCGAGCGTACCGGTGCCTTGCAACTAGGCAGTCGGGTCCGCTTCAGCTTATTTATCAATGCGGACTCCCATCAGGTTGAGCAGCTCAAATCTGCCGTCGAGCTCTCACCCAGTGATCGCTGGCTTGATCAGAACAGCGCCAGCCGCACCAATGAGGTGTTTGAACGCACGGAGCAGTATTTGTCACTGACGGTGGCAATTGTGATCATCATGGCTGCTACGACCCTGGTACTGACTTGTCAGCACTATGTCTCAACCCGGGTTCGCACCATTGCCATGCTCAAAAGCCTGGGTGCGAGTAAACACTGGATTCGGCGCTGGTTATCACTGCAGGTGCTGATGCTGCTCGCGTTTGCTTCGGTAATGGGCATAGTGATTGGCATCGGTCTGGAATATCTGCTGCGGGTGCCGCTGGTGGATTTGTTGCCCAATCCGTTACCGGGCTATGGTATTACCCCCGCACTGGTGGCTCTGGTTTCGAGTGTGTTGATTGCGGTACCTGCGTTGGGGATCCCGCTCGGGCACTTGCTCAGTGTCAGCGCGGTCAGTGTGATGCAACCTGCCCAAAAGCAGAGTCGTAAACGCTGGAATATCGCTCTGATTCTGGTGCCCTTAGTACCGATGTTGCTGGTCTACTGGCAAAACCGCCTGGTGTGGATCGTTCTGGCCGGTATTGTGGTGTTGTTTGCCGTTCTTGCGGTGTTGAGTGTCGCGATTACCCGCCTGCTCGCCAGGCTGCCTCTCAATACGTCAATGAAGCTGGCGTTAAGCCGTATTAACCGTTCCGGCACGGCGACAGGGATCCAGTTTGGCGCACTGGCGCTGTCGCTGATGTTGTTGGCGGTAATGTGGCTGGTGCGTACCGATTTGTTGTCAGACTGGCAGCGAACTCTGCCACCGGACGCGCCAAATGCGTTTGCGCTTAACATTGCCGAGTATGAAAAGGATGCTTATCTTGCGACGCTGGATGAAGCCGGGATTGCCCGTTTCGCAGGCGTTTCCAATCATTCGCGGCCGTCTGACCGAAATCAATGGCGTCGATGCCAAATCTCAGGCTCAGGGCGAAGAAGGGTCTGATGCACTGCGTCGTGAGCTTAATTTTACCTGGGGTGACAGCCTGCCAGAGTACAATGAGGTGCTATCCGGTCAGTGGACCAAGACCAATGGCGTCTCGGTTGAAGAGGATGTGGCGCGCGATCTTGGACTTAAGATCGGAGATACCCTGACGTTTGTCATAAACAGTCAGCGGTTTGAAGCTGTGGTTAATACCATTCGCCATGTGGAGTGGCGCGATATGAAGCCCAACTTCTATTTTATCTTCACGCCGGATGTGATGCGCGATATTGCCGGCAGCTGGCTGGTCAGTTTCCGGGTAGAAGCGAAAAACGATCCATTGCTTAATCAGCTGTCGCGCAGTCATCCGACGGTCAGTCTGCTCGATATTCGCTCGATGGGGGCCAAGATCCAGGATTTGCTGACGCAGATCGTCTGGTCGATTACCGTGTTGGCGGCTTTGGGTGTTGTCGCAGGGATCTTATTGATCTTCACGCTATTGCGACTCAGTTTGAGTCAGCGCCAGCAGGAGATTCAGCTCTACCGCACTCTGGGTGCCAGTCGCAAGCGGGTCACACGTACCATTTGGGCAGAATATGGCCTGATGGCGCTGGTTGCCGGCCTGGTTGCCAGCCTCAGCGCTGACGTCGTTGTCGCCAGTGTGATGAAATTTGGCTTTGATCTGACGCCATCGGTGCATTTTATGCTTTGGCTGATGCTTCCGTTTGTCACGTTTTGCACATTGGCGTTGGTGGTCAGCAGCCTGATCAAGCGGCTGTTAATCCCTATAAATAAAGCGTTTAACTAAAACCGAAGTGGCCGAACAGGTGAGTTATCCACAAAAACAGTGGATAAAGTTTGGGATAACTCGACCTGTTAATAACTTGTCGTTTCGTGCCAGCCTTGTGGGGCCGGAGGATCCCGCCAATGCGTTATGCACAAGGGGGTAAAAATTGGTTTTTCGCAATTATCAGTCAAGCATTTTTTTTCATTTTTTTGTCTTGATTTGTTCATGAAGTGATCTAAGCGCCTAAATGCACATACAATTAGAGGTGGTTATGAAAGGCATTGTTTTTGCGAGCTAAGACCGCGTAAAAAATGTGATTTTCATAGCGTTTTACAACCATTAGAATAAGCAGTGAATGAATGACAATCGGCAGTGAAATGTTACAAGTATCCGAAAATTGTGTGTCACCCAGCGTTGCCATTATCGGTGGTGGTGTTGCGGGGGCTACCGCAGCAGTACATATGAGCGAGTTAGGGCTTGATGTATTGCTGATGGAAAAAGGTCCGGGGCTGGTCAACGGTCCGCCTATCTGTCACTTACATGCAGGTGGCAACCTGTATCGCGAGATCTCTTTGCAGCAGTGTATCGAGCTGTTGCGTCAGTCTATTGATACCGTGCGCCTTTATCCGCATACGCTCAATAAACGCCCGACAGTGATCGCCGTGCCGCACTCTGATCCAGGCGTGCCGGATGATATCCTGCCGCGCCTGGGAGTGATTCAACGCGCTTATCAACAGCTGGTGGATGAAGACGCCCGCAACCAGGTATTAGGTTCTCCTGCCGATTACTACCAGACATTTGTGCGTGAAGATCTTGAACGCCTTGCCAAGCTGACTCAACCGGAGCATCCGGGTTCAATTGAAGAGTGGCTGATCCCATTTGCTCAGCACACCGACCTGGATACGCTTAAGTATCCGGTGATCGCGGTGCAGGAGTATGGCTGGAGTGTCTTTCGTCTTGCTGCCAGTGCTGAACTGGTGCTCGAGACGCTGCCAAACTGCCGGGTACTGACCCGTTCAACTTTGGTAGCGTGCGATTTTGTCGACGATCAATGGCAGTTGACCTATCTGGATGAACAGGGGATAACCCGCTATGCGGCCTGTGATTACCTGGTTAATGCCTGTGGTTTCGAAACCGGCAAACTGGACGATATGGCGCGTCAGCAGCGTCAGCGTCTGGTTGAGTTTAAGGCTGCTTATGTCACTCAGTGGCCGCAATGTCAGCAGGCCTGGCCGGAAGTCATCTTCCATGGCCCTCGTGGTACGCCGCAGGGGATGGCCCAGTTGACTCCATACGCCGATGGTGTGTTCCAGTTGCATGGCATGACTCAGGGCATTACTTTGTTCGATGACGGCCTGGTTGCCTCAAACGGAAACTCTTCACAGCCAGAGTTACCTCAACATCTGGAAAACAAAATTACCCTTGGCTGGCAGCCGGAAGCGACTCAGGAACGTACTCAGCGTGCGATTGTGCATATGAGTCAGTTTGTCCCTGACTTCGCTCGTGCGGAAGTCGGCGGTAAGCCTCTGTTTGGCGCGCAGCAAATTCCGGGTGATGATGCCACACTGCGTGCGGCGGATGTGACTTTTGCCGGTCAGCATTATGCGCGTATCGAGGTCGTCAAAGGTTCTTCCGCGTTAGAAGCGGCAGAGAAAATTGTCGCGACCTGGAATCTAGTCAAGGCAAATCAGACCGGATCGATTGAAGATCTGCATCCGGTCAGCATGAGACTGACGGCTGAGCAGGTTGAACTCAAAGCGTTGCAACTGGCCGATGAACGCGGCTATCCGCGCGCGTTAGCCAAGGTGGTTGGCAGCGCATAATGCAGCAGCCCAGATACAATGGGCTAGCGCCACTTAATGCGAGGAAGAACTTGTTTTAAATGCGGTGAGTCTAAGAATGCTTTGAGCTTAAGAATAATACATTAGTGAGAAAGCCCTGCTGAGCAGGGCTTTTCTTTATCTGACAGCGCTTAATGATGCGCAATTAAGGTCAACGCCTTGCTCAATAACCAAAAAAGCGCGCCCACTGACACCACACTTCCTGCAAACCTTCCAAATCACCTTTGACAAAGCGTACGCTCTGGCCGGGTTTGGCCTGAGCCAGGCGCGGCAAGTCGATTTTCGCGACACAACCGATTTTGGGATAACCGCCGATGGTCTGACGATCGTTGAGTAATACTATCGGTTGTCCGTCCGGCGGGAGTTGCACCGAGCCCAGCGCGATGCCTTCCGATAAAATCGGCTCCGATGGCGGATTGACCGCAGGTCCGGTGAGACGATAACCCATACGATCGGCGTGCTGGCTGACCGTAAAGGTACGGGT
Source organism: Vibrio sp. CDRSL-10 TSBA (assembly GCA_039696685.1). NCBI lineage: Bacteria > Pseudomonadati > Pseudomonadota > Gammaproteobacteria > Vibrionales > Vibrionaceae > Vibrio > Vibrio sp. CDRSL-10 TSBA. The sequence continues at coordinate 186,457 of CP155565.1, forward strand.
GAAAAAGGTATGGCGTGCCACATCACTAAAGGCTTCATTCTGGTAGCTCTCGATCACACGCAGGCGCAGTGGCAGATTGTAATCCGGTTTGAGACGAAACGTCATCTGCAGCGGTTTGTTATCCAGCGTGTGGGAGTCGAAATGCAGTCTATCGCCTACCTGCAGTGGCTGGCCATTGTGATGCAATCCACCTAATCCCTCTTTGGCGACGGTAGCAACGCTGCCTAGGTGAGGCCGGACATTAAAACCGCCGCGTACCGCCAGGTAAGCGCGCAGGCCGTTTTTCGGTAAGGCAAACTTGATACGCTGACCTTTATGCGCGCTGAACGTACACCAGTTAGTCAGGGGTGCGCCATCCAGTGTGGCGGCCAGATCGCCGCCTGTGATGGCGAGCTGGCAATCATGCTCTACCTCAAATTCCGCCTGCCCCAAGGTAATTTCCAATACGGGCACGTTGGCCGGATTACCAAGCAGGTGATTGGCCCAGCTATAGGCATAATCATCCACCGGACCTGATTGCGTGATGCCGAGATGACTCAGACCAAAGCGACCGAAATCCTGGATCAGGCTGAGCTGGCCGGGTTTAATTGCTGTGATGAAACCGCTCATGATGTGCGTCCCCACTGAAATTGTGCCGGGCTAATTTCTCCTCCCAGATCGAGAAACTCTTCGCGGCTGATGGCGCGAAATTTGACCCGGGTTCCTATTTCCCAAAGCACCATAGGTGAGTGGTCGGGTGTAAACAGCGGTTGCGGACAGTTGCCTATGATGTTCCAGCCACCGGGGGAGGCATTAGGGTAGACCGCGGTCTGATGTTCAGCGATGGCAACACTGCCTTTGGGTAAGCTGAGACGAGGTGAGGAATGGCGCGCGCGGCGCAGAGGCGTTGCGACTTCGGTCATAAAGGCAAAACCAGGCGCAAAGCCAATCGCACCCACGGTATAAGTGGGTTCGGTATGCAGGGCAATCACTTGATCGACATCCAGCCCCTGCTGCTGATAAAGGGCAAGATCGGGGCCGACGTCCGGATGATAGTAAACGGGCAGCTCGACTATTTCTGCGGTGCTCTTCTCCTGGCTAACCGCTTTATCGATGCAGACAATTACTCTTTTTAAAAAGTGTTTGCTGGAGATACGGTAGGGCAGGTAGTCGATTAAGATGGTTGTGTAAGATGGGGTGACATTCATGATGTAATCACCCAATGCCAAACGGATTCGTCTGGCGATGTCGCCGATAATCAGCGAAAGCGCGGCAATGGATTCGTTATCAAAACGAATCAGCAGACTGCTTTCGGCGACCGGCTCGATCGAATAATTGAGTTGCAATTGAAAATCCTTTTTCGTTTGATGGCCCGGTCTATAACAGATCCCGAACCCTGGCAATCAAGGCAATGGCCTCATCGTTATCGCCATGCACACATATGGTGTCTGCTTCAATCGGAATGACAAAACCGTCCGCGCTGGTCACTTTGCCGTAATGGGCGATTTGCTGCACCTGACCGAGAATGTCATCTTCATTTTTTAGTACGGCATTAGCCATTGAGCGCGGAGTCAGGGTCCCGTTTGCTAAATAAGTCCGGTCTGCAAAGGCTTCAAACAGCAGAGGGACGTCGTAGCGGTCTGCAATATCCAGATAGTCCTGGTTATTGGATGAAGCCAAGATCATCAGCGGCAGATTGAAGCAGGACACGGCATCGACTACGGCGCGGAAAATGCTTTGGTCGCGCATCATGTCGTTGTATAGCGCGCCATGTGGTTTGACATAACCAAGCTCGGCATTTTTGCTTTCACACAGGGCTTTTAAAGCGCCGATTTGGTAGATCAGCAGTTCACAGATTTCTTCTTCATTAAAGGCCATGGAACGTCGCCCGAAGCCTTGCAAATCCGGGTAGCCGGGATGGGCCCCAATCATTACATCGTGCTGCAAGGCCAGGTCGATGGTTTTGCTCATTACATGCGGGTCTGAGGCGTGAAAACCGCAGGCAATATTGGCCATATCCACATAAGGCATTACCTGGTCATCGGCCCCCATAGTCCAGGCTCCGAAGCTCTCGCCCATATCGCAATTGAGTTTGATTGTTCGTTTAGTCACCGGCTTACTGTCCTTGAGGGTTAAAGGATGAATCTTACAGCGTAAAGCGTCATACGCTTTACTCGTTTTATGCTTGCTGTCTTTGCTTGTTCACAGTTTGTGCATACTCTTTTTTATGCGCCACATAAACAGCTTAGGCAATTTTGCCTGTAGTGATGCAGCCTTGGCGGAGTTTTTGCCTGCCGATGGCTGGCTCAGCATCTGAGGCTAAAAGAGTAATGATTCTAGTGTGCTGTTTCTTCGGGCTTTGTCTACATTTTTTTAGTCAAGAGCAGCAACATTGAATGCATATTGGATTGACGCACCGCGGGGCAGTTTCCTCCGGCGGCCAAAAAACAGTGCTGCCAAATCAGCTAAATAACATCATAGCGCTGATTGCCAGGGGTGTCAGACTTTGGCCTGACTTGCCTCGCTTTGGGTAAAAATCGAAGATTGTTGAATGATCTCAGTAATTAATGTCGCTACAATATGTGCAAACGCAAAGGAGGCTAGTCATGAAGGTTTTAGTAACAGGCGGGATGGGGTACATAGGCAGCCACACCTGTATTCAGATGATAGAAGCGGGAATGACGCCGGTTATTCTCGACAACCTGTACAACAGTAAATCGAGCGTACTGGCACGAATTGAAAAAGTGACCGGTGTGCAGCCGCAGTTTGTACAAGGCGACATTCGCGACAAAGCGTTGCTGGTCGAACTGATGCAACACCACCAGATTGAGTCAGTGATTCACTTTGCCGGATTGAAAGCGGTGGGTGAATCGGTACAAAAGCCGTTGGAATACTACGATAATAACGTTAACGGCACTCTGGTTCTGGTTGATGCAATGCGTGAAGCCGGAGTGAAATCTTTGGTCTTCAGCTCTTCTGCTACCGTGTATGGCGATCCGGCCAGTGTCCCGATCACGGAAGATTTCCCGACCAGCGCGACCAACCCTTATGGGCGCAGTAAATTGATGGTGGAAGAGTGTCTGACGGATTTCCAGGCTGCGAACCCGGACTGGAGCATTACTCTGCTGCGTTACTTTAACCCGGTCGGATCTCATCCGTCAGGTGAGCTGGGTGAAGACCCGCAAGGTATTCCCAACAATCTGATGCCATTTGTCTCCCAGGTTGCCGTCGGACGCCGTGAATTCTTGTCGGTATTCGGCAGCGATTACCCAACCAAAGACGGTACCGGTGTACGTGACTATATCCATGTGATGGATTTGGCTGACGGACATATCGCCGCGTTGCAACGGGTTGGCGCCAAAGCCGGTCTGCATATTTATAATCTGGGCACTGGTAATGGTTACAGTGTGCTGGAAATGGTGAAAGCCTTTGAACAGGCATCGCAAAAGCCGGTTCCTTATCAATTGGTTGCACGTCGCCCGGGTGATATCGCGGAGTGTTGGGCCGATTCAACCAAAGCGCAGCAGGAATTGGGCTGGCAGGCTAAACGTAGCCTGGAAGAGATGACCACTGACACCTGGCGCTGGCAGTCAGCGAACCCTCAGGGCTATCCGGACGCATAATCTGGTGCTTTTATCCGAGCGGTAATAAAAAAGCCGGTCAGTTCACTGAACTGACCGGCTTTTTGGTCAGATTGTGTCAAAGGTAAGCAGAGGTGTAGCTTATGGGTCAGCCATTACCGATTGAGCCTGTCATTAGCGATCCATTCGCAGCATGCTCATCAGTTGGTGTGATAACGCGCCAGAATTTTACTCAGGTTTTCGGTCGCCTGAGCGATGCTGGCAATACCGGCAGACGACTGTTGCGCTACGTTGCGGATCGCGTTGGACTGGCTGCGGATATCACTCAGTTTCCGCGGCGATGCCATTGGCAACCGAACTCTGCTCTTCAGCCGACGTCGAGATTTGAATACTCATATCATTAATGCGTTGGGCAGATTCCGCAATCTGGTTGATATCCTGACCGATATCTGCGACCAGATCACTGCTGCTTTGTGCTTGAGAGACGGTTTGCTGCGTCATATCAGCGATGTTTCTGCTCTCAGTTTGCAGTTTTTCTATCATCGACTGAATTTCAACCGTTGCTTTTTGCGTGCGCCCTGCCAGCGTGCGGACTTCGTCTGCAACTACGGCAAAGCCTCGTCCCTGCTCACCGGCACGAGCGGCTTCAATTGCCGCATTCAGCGCCAGCAGGTTGGTTTGTTCTGAAATCGCATTAATCGCAGTGATGACTTCGTTAATCTGAATCGCGTTTTCGTTCAGTGTGGTTACTGAAGAGGAAGTCTGCGAAATGAAACGTGATAGTTGGTTAATTTCATTAATGGCCTGCTCGATACGTTGACGGCTGTTATCCACCTGCAATGCATCTTGCTCAGCCTGTTGTGTCGCTTGCTGTGAAATTCCCGACACCTCCTGAGCAGAAGCGGTCATTTCTTCCATCGCCGTGGCAGCAGAATCGAGAGAAGCGTATTGCCGGTGGATCTGGGATTCACTCTCTTTCATTTCACGGGCAAAAGCAGTTGAGCTTTCACGCAGAGTGGCTGAGTTGCCTTTTACCGTTACCACCAGATCGGTCAGGGTATCCATCGCGTTATCGAGTGCGCAGCCGATGGTGCCGAATTCATCACGTCCCGGATGAAAGCCTAGGCGGGAAGTCAAATCACCGTCCGCAATCTTAAGCGTGGTGGTGTAGAGCACCCAAAGCGCCCCGCCGATAAACGTCGCCACCCAATAAGTAAATACCGCAAACGGGATGGCCCACAGATAAGTCAGAGTAAAAGAGGTCAGTGCAGCAGAGCGGGTTGCCGCTTCCTGAGCAGAAAAGTCTTCTGACAACGCGAAAATATGGCCATTTTGAGTTTGCGCCGTCGCGGTCACTTGGCCCTTTAAGTATGAGGTCGGGGACATTGTATTGCGGCTTTGTAAACCCGGCAGTGTGTTCAGGTCACCGTGACTCAGCATACCCTGCAATTTATATTCAACCGCCTGTTTTGATTGGATTTCGAATTGGCTGAGAGTGTCAAAATAACGCAGAGCGGCCAGGCTTGATATGGCAGCGATAAACAGGGCAAAGATGACCCACATTTTGTCGTTGATGGACATCTTGATAAACACGCGGTCAATCGTCCTGAATTGAACTTCTTTCATGGTGACTCCGATGCAGATGAAAGTACGCTTAAAGTCTGCACATCGTACCTCTTAACTTGCTCTTCATTGCATAAATTTATGCAACGTATGTTATTGAATTGTCATAATTGAGACTTTTGTCATATTTATTGGCGTATGAAAAAAGGGTGACCTATTCAGGCCACCCTTTGTGGTGTTTTGCATCGATCAAAGTGAGCGATAATCAATGTGTGAAATGGTTTAGCCGAGTGCAGGCAAGATTCCGAAGGTAACCATCAGCTGCGCACCAATGATCACGATGCCGACGATGCCTGTCAGCATCAGAGCCGGAGTGCCACCCATGACCTGGTAGTATTCTTGATCTGAGGTTTGACGGCGAACGCGAACGACCATGCTCAGTGGCAGGAAAATCGCCAGTACTGCCAGTGCGATAGCTGCGTAACCCAGAGCCATGATAAAACCCTGCGGGTAGAAACAGCGCGAACATCAGCGGTGGAATAAAGGTGATCAGAGCGGCAGTGACGCGCTTGGTCGTGCCGCTCTTGTGCGCACTTTTCTTATTGATGGTGTCGCCCATGAATTCAAACAGGCCCAGACTCACACCAAGGAAAGAAGTCAGCAGAGCCAGATCAGCAAATACCCCGATAACGTTGCTCAGATTCGATTGATGAACAGTCTGTGCCAGAGTACCAATCAGCGCTGTCAGGCCTGCGTTTTCGACCAAATCAGGCTGGCTGACCACACCCAAAGTCACGATTTGCCAGAAGACATAAATGATCAGAGGAATGGCTGAACCAATCACGATCGCTTTGCGCAGTGATGGCGTGTGACCATCAAGGTAGTTCACGATGGCGGGAATACTGCCGTGAAAACCGAATGAGGTGAAAATGACCGGAATTGACGCGATCACCAGACCTTGGCCCAGAGGCATACTCAGCAGGTAAGATTCCGAAACATTCGGAGCCAGAAAGCTCAGTACCATCACCATAGCGATCATTTTACCGGCAAACAGCAGGCGGTTCACTTTGTCGACCGTGCCTGTGCCAATAGTTACAACGGCTGCAACAATCACAGTAAACAGCAACGTACCTGTCGTGCCGTTAACCTGGATACCGGCCAGCTCTGAAATACGGCTGGTAAACTGCGCGCCGCCTCCGGCAATGTATGCTGCGCAAAGTGCGTAGAAAAGGAACAGCATAGCGAAAGTGGCGATCCATTTACCTTTGGTCCCGAGGATCTGTTTGGCCAGGGTGTGAAGCGTGGCACTTTTATCCGCATATTGGTGAATTTCCACCATCAGCAATGCGGTAAACGCCATCAGGGCCCATAGGGCGAACATGATCATCAGAGAGGTCGAAAAACCGATTCCTGCCGATGCCAGCGGCAGAGCCAGCATACCGGCGCCAATCGTGGTACCGGCGATAATCAAAGTACTGCCAAAAAGCTTTGATTTCATCATAGTGTAAATATTCTTATACAATTGTTGTGGTTGCATAGTGCATTGTGCGAATAATGAACGGTAATAACTGCCATATTCGCTGGATTTTGGCTATTTTGTAGCAGGACTAAGGTTTGGTCAATGCGTTTGTAAAAATAAAAATCCAAATCCGTAAATTATTTAGTACAGTTGATTGGGGCCAAGATAATGAGCGGTGAAAGAGTGGAGTGTGCGGGCAACCTATGATAAACATCATACTTTACTGCAAAATGACTTCCGGTTTTCATTAGGTCGTCATATAAACGGTATAACAAGGAATCTGGTCGCCCAGGGTGGGCAGGCCTGAACAAAAAGAAGGAGGTCAACAATGAGTGACCAATCAACCCAGCAAGAAGAGAGTCTGGAGCTGCTCGATGCTCTGGAGATCGGCTTTGCGCTGACAGACTATAATGACGGCGAACGTCTCGCTGAAGAGTCGCAATAGCGACTGATTTGATCGTCGTTACTGTTTTCTTAGCAGAAGTGCTTTCTCAGATGAATGGTGCTTTCTCAGATGAGTAGTGCCTTCACTGATGAACAGTGCCTGCGCAGTTAAACAGCGCTCTCTCACACCGAGTGAAATAAGCATGAACGACGACACTGTCAGCCAACCTGCTCAACGATAAGCCGGCACACGTTGCTGGCTTTATGGGATACCATGAACTACCTCGCTCACTTACATATTGCCGATCACTGTCAAAGTAGTCTGTTGGGTAACCTGCTGGGCGATTTTGTGAAAGGTGATCCCGACAGCCAATATGTGGCTCCCATCGCCAGCGGGATTCGTCTGCACCGGCTGGTGGATGCCTATACTGACAGTCATCCTGTTATACAACATGCCAAACAGTGCTTTAGTGCTGATACCCGTCGTTTCGCACCCATTGCGCTTGATATGTTCTGGGATCACTGTCTGGCTAGTCAGTGGGACCACTATCATGACCTGAGTTTATCGCGCTTTGTGCGTCAGGCGCATCAGCGTGTGACCCAAGAGCAAGTCATTACAATTGCTGAAGCCACCGAGTTTTCTGAAGACGCTCAGTTTTCTGAAGACACAAAGTTTTCTGAAGCCTGCGCGTTTTCTGAAGCCTCCACGGTTTCTGCAACCAACATGTCTCCTCAGCCTATTGCACTGCCGGAGCGTTTTAACCGCGTGTCTGGTGCGATGTGGCAGGGCGGCTGGCTTTAATCTTACGCTGAGCTCAGCAATATCGAATTTGCTCTGCAGCGTATGTCGCAACGCAGTGTGCGCATGGGCAAGCTGGCTTACTGCTTTGATGGTCTAAGCCGCCATTACTCCCGCTTAACCGAGCTGTTTGCCGTCCTGTATCCGGATGTATTAGAGAAAGCCAAACGCTCTGAGCTCTGATACAATTCGCGCCCATTCAACACATTCACATCCGTTTATGTCTCTGTGTGAGATAAGCCGGTTCATTGTTTAAGAGATTCTGACATGTCCGAAACGACTTCGACCTTTGTTTCTTTAGGTATTGCCCCACATCTGGCGCAACAGCTCGATAAGCTGGGGATAAAAACACCGACTGAAATTCAGGCCCAAGCCATACCGCCGGTATTAAATGGCCAGGATGTATTAGCCGGAGCACAAACCGGAACGGGTAAAACGGCCGCATTTGGTTTGCCTGTCATTCAGCGTTTCGCCAATCAGCCGATAGCACGCGAAGCCAACTCGAAAGACATTCGGGCATTAGTTTCTGGTTCCGACCCGTGAACTGGCGCAGCAGGTATTTGATAATCTGACGGCCTATGCCGCTGGCAGCGAGCTGAAAATTGTCACCGCGTACGGCGGAACCAGTATGAAAGTCCAGGTCCAGAACCTTAAAGGCGGGGCAGATATTCTGATTGCCACGCCGGGACGTTTACTCGACCATGCCCATGTGAAAACACTTTATCTGGGGAACACGGAAGTATTAGTGCTTGATGAAGCGGATCGTATGCTTGATATGGGCTTTATGCCCGATATTCAGCGTGTGCTGCGTAAGCTGCCACGCGAGCGTCAGACACTGTTTTTCTCGGCAACGTTCGACAGCAAGATCAAAGCAGTGGCTTATCGCATGATGCAGACACCGGCCGAATTACAGGTGACTCCGACAAACTCAACCGCTGAAACGGTGCAGCAGATTGTGTATCCGGTCGATAAAAGGCGCAAACGTGAATTGCTGGCTTACCTCATCGGCTCACGTAACTGGCAACAAGTACTGGTGTTTACCCGCACCCGGCAGGGCAGTGACGATCTGGCCAAAGAGCTTAAACTCGATGGTATCAAAGCGGCATCAATTAACGGCGATAAGAGTCAGGGCGCCCGACAGAAAGCGCTGGATGACTTTAAATCCGGCAAGGTGCGTGCGCTGATCGCGACGGATGTTGCGGCGCGCGGTATTGATATTGTCGAGCTGGAACAAGTGGTCAACTTTGATATGCCATTTAAAGCCGAAGATTATGTGCACCGTATCGGTCGCACCGGCCGGGCCGGCAAAAGTGGTTTTGCGGTTTCACTGATGAGTCCGGATGAGGAGCCATTGCTGGAAGCGATTGAACGTCTGCTTGACCAGCGTCTGCCACAAGAGTGGCTGCAAGGGTATGAACCTTCTCTGGAGGTGCCAATGGATGAAAGCCAGGCCCCGCGCCGTAAAGGCCGCTCTGCTGATAAGCGTAAGATGAAAGCCAAGCTGAAAATCCACGCCAACCGCGGTAAGAAAAAATAGTGCTGTGGTCAGGTTTAGCGGGAATCTAAATCAGGCGCTAAAAAGTTAAATAATATCAAAGAATAAGTAATTATAAGGGGCTGGATATACAGCCCCTTATTTGATCCGGATAAGTTGTTTGTTTACTGCATTATTTAGCAAGGCTTAAGTGGATAAGGCTTCGCTGACCTGATAACACTTATGTGTCTGATACCGATGCCGGACACGGCAAGCTTTCTTCTTCGTTGTTTTTGTTCTCGTCCTGACTGCACAGGCTTATACACTGTTTTTCCCAGTCATAATCATGCGGGAGAAGCAGCTCTTTGACCGACTTCGGCTTTAAAACGGCGGCTTCAGGCACATGGAATTTCTGTGCCATCATCTGGTTGAACAGTTGCCAGTGACGCAGCAGGCATTCGTCGACATCATCGGTTTCATCGGACCAGGTATCTTTGAGCAGTGGCGTCATGCTGGCTGCACTGTGGGCAAACATGATCAGATGCCATTTCGTTTCCCAGATATTAACCGGCGTTTCAGGATATTGCTCATTGTATTGATCGGCGAGCGCTTCGGTTAATGCTTCTAGTTCACCTGCATTATCAATGAAATAGTCGACCAAGGCATTTTCCTGGCGTGCGGCGTCAGCAATCAGCTGAATCGGCTGTTTGATGATCAGGGCGTGAGCCAGAATGCGAATCAGGAAACAGTAAAGCTTGATATTGGCTGGTGTATCTTCAGGGATGTGGGCAATCACCGTTCGAATATAGGACTGCATATACAGATGCAGGCCGTCACTGATGCTGTGCCAGATTTTTTCTTTACTGCCGAAATGGTGGCGAATCAGGCTATGCGATACACCCGCTTTTTCACTGATGTGACGCAGCGAAACCCGGGCATAACCCAGCTCGCAGAACATCTCTGCGGCTACTTTGAGAATATGGTATCGGGTCTTTTGTGCATCCTGGGCGCTGCGTCGCCCCTGTCTTTTTTCAGTCATTATATTCATTGTCCGTCTGGTCGGCCGATGTTGTACCAGATCTGATCCGGAGTTTCACGGAAAAAAGTACGGTCTTAGGGACTGTTTGGCTATTTATTCACCCTGTGAAGCATAATAAGCAGAAATGTCATGTAAGTCGTTATCATTTAGTCTTTGCAACTGGATTTGCATCATCTTAGCCATAGGGCCACTGCGCTCACCCTTTTGATACGCCTGCATGGCGTTGAAAAGATAAAGTTCATCCTGACCTTTCAGGTTAGGGTAGCGTTCCTGCGGCGCTATGCCATCCCTGCCGTGGCAAAATGGGCAACTGGGTATCTTTTGTTGTCCGAGAAACGGGATCGCCGTCATATGCAAATGCGGTAAAAGTGATAAGGGACATACTAATGAAAAGTAGTAAACGCATGGTTAGCTCTCAGTAAAATAGTCTCTCAAGGCTAAGCTTTGCCCTTGGGGGAAGCTCAAGATTATTTTCGAGAAATAGGGCTCTGAGAATGTTGCTATCATCTGATAGCGTAGAAGCAAAGTCGTGAGGTGCTTTTCTCAGAAGTAGAGAATAATTCAACAAAACGTTTAGACGAATTTATTTGAACGGCGCCTAATTTTCGTTACGTGAATAATTTTTTGGGTAAATAATGACTTAACCGCAGAATTACAAATAGCCGCACAGCCGGGCCTTACTCAGGCAGGCGATGGTTTTGCTGTCGGTGATGTCACCTTTGATAATCTTCTGTTCCAGCTCCTGCACCGACAGCTCGACCACTTCGATGACTTCATCCTCATCGCAGCCCAGTCGATTGGTTTTACTTAGCTGTTTCGCCACGTACAAATACTGGATTTCATCGCAAAAACCGGCCAGTGGAGTCACGGACCCAAGTTCAATCATGTCGTTTGCGCTGTAGCCGGTTTCTTCTTCTAGCTCTCGATGCGCACAGGTCAGTGAGCATTCACCGCGCTCCATGGTTCCGGCCGGCAGCTCAAGCAACCATTTTTTCAGGGACGGACGAAACTGATGTACCAGGACGACTTTGTTTTGGTCTGTGACGGGCAAAATTACCGCTGCGCCGGGATGTTCGATGGTGGTGTGGGTAATCGTGTGTCCGTTGGGTAGCTGCACCTCTTCTTCGATCAGTGCAATGGTTTTCCAGCTGTGTATGGTTTTGCTCATGCAGGGTACTTCTGTCCGGTAGTCGCGATCCAGAGGTTATCTCTGGCTTAGCATTCACCTTATCTTACTTCTTGCTATGACCTAAATACAATTATGCCAGCGACTTGCTGCTGCCCATCAGGAGTTGATAGGGTATTCGTTCAGATTATGAACGTTATATCTGCAAACAATGATTCTGCATTATGGCTGTTGGTTTGAATCTGTTATAAAGCAGTGTTGAAATAAAATTGCACTTGTAACAAAGTGATAACAAATGTATAAATTTATTAAACCTAATACCCTTTTTTCAGCCCGCTGTGGAGCAATTCAATGATCAACCCTTCTTCTGCCTCACACGCGCAACAGGCGTTGCTCTCTGAACGCATCAATAAACTGGCCAAAGCGTTGTCTGACGGTGTGTACGAACGTGAAGGTACCATTAAGCTATGTCTGCTCGCAGCACTGTCCGGCGAAAGCGTGTTTTTACTTGGCCCGCCGGGGATTGCCAAAAGTCTGATAGCAAAACGCCTCATTCAGGCCTTTGATAATAGCAGTTATTTTGAATACCTGATGACTCGTTTCTCGACCCCGGAAGAAGTTTTCGGGCCACTTAGTATTCAAGAACTGAAAGATAACGGGCGTTACGTTCGCCTGACGGACGGTTATCTGCCGACCTCTCAGGTGGTTTTTCTGGATGAGATCTGGAAAGCGGGCCCGGCGATTCTGAATACCTTGCTGACGGTCGTTAACGAGAAAACCTTCAAAAATGGTAATGAGATCGAGAAAGTACCGATGCGCCTGCTGGTGTCGGCATCAAACGAACTGCCCGATGAAGACAGCGGCCTTGAAGCTCTGTATGACCGCATGTTGGTTCGAGTATTTGTTAACCGTATTCAGAATAAACAGAATTTTAAATCCATGCTGACGGTTGGTACGCCGCAAGAAGCGAGTATCCCGCCAGGCTTGGCAATTACTGATGCAGAGTATCATCAGTGGCAGACTCAGCTTGATAAGCTCGCTCTGGGTGACGACGTATTTGAAAAACTGTATCAGCTTAAGACACTGCTCGAACTGGCGGTGGAACGCAGCAATCTGGCTGAAATGGATATGTATGTGTCCGATCGACGCTGGAAAAAAGCGGTCAAATTACTCAAAGCCAGCGCCTTTTTTAACGGTCGCAGTGCCATCAATCCGCTCGACTTACTGCTGCTGCAAGACTGCTTGTGGAATAGTCCTGAATCGCGCGATGTGGTACGTGATGTGATTCGTGAATTTGCCTTGCGTCATGCCTTTGACCAATCCAAGGTTGAGCAACAGATTTCCTTATGCCGTGAAGATTTGTCTTCTATCCAAGATGAACTGGAAGCGGACTTTGGGATGCAGTTGTCGACAGAGACCTCGACCGGCCTGATCAAAAAGCAGATCCATCAGTATGATATCCGCGGCGCTAAAACCTATCGTATCGGTGCGGCTTATGACTTGGTCAAAATGGTGCTGCTGCAGAGCAATATGTCGGTATCCGAGTCGGAGAAAGGCGACAGCCGCTGGGTTTACCTGCCAAAGAAACGAGCTGGAGCGAGTCATCAAAGATGGCCACGGCGATGTGTACGGCTATGTGAACCAGAATACCAATTTGTGCCGTCTGCGCTTTGATGTCGATGCAGGCGATCAGCTGGTAATTAAAGATATCGCTAACCGCTCTGTATTGGTTTCTCTGGTGACAGAGCAGGGGCTGGACAACGAACGTTATCAGGAGTGGCTGCGTAAAGCAGAGCAGGCGATGACCCAGCTTTCTGACGCTGAACATCGTCTGCGTAAAGTGCGTTCCACGTTCCATGGCGCCTTGCCGCACAACTTTATTGACCCTGAGCTGCCTACCGCAATGGAAGCGACCCTGCAGCAATTGCAACAACAACTGGAAACCATACAAACGGAGTGTGAAAAGAGCGTATTACGTTATCGTAATCTCGACCAGTTTTTCTCGTAGGTGACTTATGCTTGGTGTGGACGGATTGAATCTGGCCCTGATGATTGCGGATTCCGGCATTATTGATAGTGCCGTCAACGATTTAATGGGTCGTTCACAATTAATGATGATGGCCGAAAGTCGCGGGGTCAAATCCACGGTCAAAAACCATCTGCTTAAATGGCGCGGCAGTGTTAAGAAGCGCATTACACGGGTGTGTGAGACCGAGCGCTTCCAGGAGGAGCTCTCGCTTTATCAGGAAGTGATTCACTGGGATGAGGAGATGTTTTTTGAGCGCATCAATGATGTGGTCAAAAAGCTGGAATGGCACTCTGCGTTCTATTTACCGGCCCGTCGTCTGCTGGAAAAAAACAAGGGTATTCACAACCCGATGTTTCCGCACTATTTTTGCGACCAATGGTATCAGTCGTTAACGGACGCGATTAAGCAAGCTCAGGTGATGGAGCTGGAAGCGAACAAGGAAAAACTGCTGGCTGATCTTTATCAGCGCATGGAAACTCTGCGCAACATGGATAAGGTGACGGAGTCGGGCGATGCCGGCAGTGTAGGCCGTTTATGGGATATGGCGTCGGCGAAACTGAGTCGTGGTGACCTGTCTGTGATGAAGCGGCATGCGGAATTTCTCAAGAAAAACCAAGGGCTGCAGGACATTGCCGAGAAGCTGGGCCGAATGGCCAGTGATGTGGATGATCCGGATCTGAATCGGGCGCCGACAGAAGAGTTGCAGCTGGTGGAAGAGAAATCCGATGAAGCGACGGACGATATAGTCGGTATCCACGAAAGCGACGATCTCAACAAATTGCTACCCAACGAAACGCTGTTTCTGGCCTATCCTGAACTCGAAGTTGTGTTTTATAAGCACTTAATCGACAAACGTTTGATGAACTATCGCATGCAGGGCAAGTCCCGGACGTTACGTAAGGTCAAAGCGCATCGTCCGGACAATCAGCAGGCTGACATTGAGAAAGGGCCGTTTATAGTTTGTGTCGATGCATCTGGTTCCATGAACGGCTTTCCGGAGCAATGCGCTAAAGCGATGGCCTATGCTCTGATGCAGATTGCTCTGGCAGAAGACCGCGATTGTTATGTGATGCTGTTTTCGACCGAGCATATTACCTATGAACTGACGCGCCAGGATGGCTTACGTGAGGCGAGCGACTTTCTGAGCTACGCCTTTCATGGTGGCACTGACCTTGAGCCAGTAATGCTCAAATCGATTGAACTGATGAGCAGTGGCCGTTATAAAAATGCGGATATGGTGGTGATTTCCGATTTCATCGCTCCTAAACAGGATGAAGAGGTTTTGACCCAAGTTAAACGACTGAAAGCCGGAAAAAACCGTTTTCATGCCATTAGCCTGTCCAAATATGGTAACCCGGAGTTAATGAGTATGTTTGATCACTGTTGGCACTACCATCCCAACCTGGTTGGACGATTGATGAAAAAATGGTGATGCACAGTGATTGACGCCATTTTTGCCGTATAAATATTCAGTTTGGTTTATTTGTCAGCAACTAAACAAAAAAATGACTTTTTTGTTTGACTCTCCCGGCTCAATCCGTAAAGTGTGCATCGAACGCAACGGGAGAGCCCGCTGCAAGTTCAAGGTAAGGCGCGTTGGCAGAGTGGCCATGCAGCGGATTGCAAATCCGTGGACCTCGGTTCGACTCCGGGACGCGCCTCCATTCTCTCCTTGAACATCAGATGACCAGCCAAGAGCTGGTTTTTTTATGCCTGAAATTCCTGTCTGAATCTTTCCAGCTGAGTTAACCTTCGGTCCTGAGTGAACTTCGCATCTTCCGTTGTCCTGGGTGGTGTTGATCCGAACGTTGTGCTAATCAGAATAAGTCAGGTGACTACACGGCCTGATTAGCACGGTTTACAGGCATTGGTACTTGCGACCAGTCGTTTCTTATAGATTAACAGTACCTACAGATATGAAGTCTACGGATAATAGTGCTGTAAGAGCGCTTGCGTTTGCTGTACCGAAATGTCCATCTGAGGCCACAGGCGAGCCTTTTGATCAACAGCTTGTAATCGGTTACGCTCCGGCTTTAGTGAGCTGCCAAAGCGCTGATTTAAAGACCGGTAGTTTGCGCTGACGTGGTCGAGAGAAAATGTAGTCGGACTCAAGTCAAGGCGATAACCACGAAACAGCCACTGCAGTCCATGATAAACCGCCAGATGATAAACGGAGTGATGGTCTTCTTCGGCATAATAGCGGCTGGAGATCTCCCTTTCAGGTGCAGTCTGGCGTTGTTTCTGCTCAGAGGTTTTCTGGATTTGAACGGCAAATTTAAGCAGATGGTCACGATGGAATTCTGAACGGCCAAAGCCCGGCGTGTAAGGATTATTGGCGATCGCGATAAAGAGCGATGACGAAAAGCGCGGCTTCTGTTTGAGCCGTTGCGTCAGTTGCTCGCTATGACGGGGAAAATCAAACCACAAACTGGCATCAATCGAGATAATCCCCTGAAAAGCATCATTATCCCGCGCAAACGCATCCAAGGCCAGCAGGCCACCCAGAGAGTGACCGACTAACAACGCTGGGCGTGTGGTTCGAAACTGCTGTTCAATCTCTTGGCGTAACTCACGGGTGAGGTAAGTTAAAAATTTATCGCCACCACCAGTGGTAGTATAGGCTTTTCCGGCGGGCTGACCATTAGGCAGCATTTCAGTGTGGCTGGGGGTGTAATCCCTCATGCGATCGGTGTTATGGATGGCGACGATAATCATCGCGGGCAGCGCAGGCATGAGCCCTCCCCGGAAAGATTCGGTGATACCGGCAACCTCTAGCAGATGCTGCTCTCCGTCGAGCAAATAGAGCACCGGAAAGTGCTGCTCGGGCTGTGAATCATATTCTTTGGGGAGATAAACGCTGTATTGCCGGTCTTCATTTAGCACGGATGAATAGTGGGTGTAGATCAAAGCATAATTTACAGGTTGTGCCTGGGCTGTCGTGAAGCTCAACATTGCGATCAGAGTACTCAGTAGTTTTTTCATCATATAATGGTGTATCGGCGCTCGCTCATTTGGCCAGACTGATGCTAAACAGCGTGGCAGAAGATTCCCCGCCACGCCGCGTGTCTGGGTCGCTGAATAAAGGACTTTATCGGTATCAGTTAAATTTGTAGGTAAAACCAGCCATGACATTAGCGGGCTCACCATACATATTGAATGTCGTGGTAGAACCGACACGGTAGAAGTATTCGCGATCAAACAGGTTGTAAACATTGAGCGTTGCCTGCATGTTGTCGGTGATATCATAACGCAGGGCAGCATCAAAGATCGCGTAACCAGCCTGATGTGTGGTGACTCCGCTCTTGCTGAACGAGTAGTTGCTCAGCGCGGTCATACCACCACCGATGTGTAAGCCCGGGATCCAGTCAGCCAGGTGGTAGTCAGTCCACAATGACAATGAATGGTGCGGTATGGCATCAAACTTACCGTTGTGATCGCCTGACTTTTCATTAATGTCGGTATAGGTATAGCCGGTCATTGTCATCCAGTTATCGGTCAGGTAACCGGTCGCTTCAAGTTCTATGCCCTGCGTTTCGACTTTTCCGGTAGCCCAGTAGGTGTTACTGATTGCTACACCACTGTCATCATAGGCTTGCGCGGCAATATTATTGTCTTTCATCAGGAACACTGAGGCACGGGTATTCAGACGGCCGTCAAGTAAGGCCGATTTGATGCCGGTTTCCCACTGATGGCCTTCTCGCGGTTTAAGCATGTCGCCATTTTCATTTTGGCTGGTCTGAGGTTTAAAAACTTTGGAATAACTGGCGTAGACAGAATGCTGGTCGTTAAGGTCATAAACTACGCCAGCATAAGGGGTCAGCTTAGCGTTGAAATCGTCTTCCTGTTTGGTGTCAGCCCCTGTACTGATGACAGTATTCACCGTTTCCAGATCGTACCAAGATACCCGGGCGCCGGTAATGACAGCCAGAGGTTCCAGCAAACGCCAGGTCACCTTGCCATATAAACCGATCTCGGAAGACTCGGAATGGACATTTTTACTGTAGCTGTAAGTCGGTGTGCTGATACTGGTCGGGTCATAATTAAACACGTTAATTGATGCGATGCTTCGGTTAGTGTAGCTTTGCACATCAGATTCATAGCGTTTGTAGTCACTGCCTACGACCATTTCGCTCTGCAGCCCAAACAGATCAAACATCTGACTGTAGTTGATGTCGAGAGAAGTGTTCTTTTGTTGGTTAGCCTGCGCGCTGAACATCAATCCGGTGTTACCGTCTTCATCAACGGCACCGTTGGTGTAGGTTTGCTCCAGGGTCATATCATGATCCATATAGCGGGCAGAAATCTGGCCAACACCGCCATTGCTAAAAGCGTGCTGTAAAGAGAAGCCGACATCTGTGGTATCGGCATGAAAGTTGTCGTCATCAGATCCCAGGTAGGTACTACGGCTAATATCCAGCATAGAACCATCACTGTAGGCAGGCAGACCATTAGTGGGCACAATATCTTTGGTTTGATGCAGAGCGTAAACAGAAAGCAGGGTGCGATCTGTCAGGTCAAACTCCAGAGTACCGTAATAGGTGCCGTTGTCATTGTCGTTGTAGTCGACCTGGTTTTTAATATCGGCATTGGCGACAACCATGCGTCCGCGTACGCTACCGGAGTCATTCAGAGAACCCCCCATATCTGCTTCGAGATAATGACGGTCCCAGCTGCCGTAACGTGCAGTCACTGAACCACTGAATTCATCTGTCGGGCGCTTGAGTACCATGTTGATAACACCGCCCAGTTTCGCTGGTACTGTTAAATAAGCCAGAGGGGCCGCGCATGATTTCTACCCGGTCTACAGCAGCCAGAGCCGGCAGAGTGCCGTATTTACTTTGCATCGGTGCCGGTAAGCCATTTAAATTCACTTCATCATATTCGTAGCCGCGAGAGAAGATGGACGAGCGTCCGCTGTCATTCACCATGGTACGTAATCCGGGGGTATATTTGGCCAGGTCGTCGACTGCAACAAAATTACGCTCTTCAATGTAGTCATTGGTCAGCACCGTGATTGACTGAGGAATATCGCGCAGTGCCGCTGGTGTTTTGGTCCCGACTGTCGCTGAATCAACACTGTAACCGCCAGTCTCTTCTGAAGAGGCCATGCCGTAAAGGGGGTTACCGTATACCACGACTGTTTCGGCAGAGGATGATTCCGCTGCTTCGGTGTAGTTGTCCTGTCCGGTGTTGTTGTGCTGTTGGGCGAACAGGTATGGAGACGCAGTCACACCAAGTGCAAGGCTGACCGCTATGGCTAAAGGGCGTAGATGAGTAGTAGTACCGACAACCATGAATATTAACTCCTTAAAGCGATATGATAATCATTTTCATTTATTTTTGTCGGCGTTAATATACCACTCGGTATCCGGCAGGAATTTTGCGGATTGTTCATTTTATTTTTTGAAATGGTCAAAGTGATGATGGTGGGTTGGATAAAGCGA
Source organism: Vibrio sp. CDRSL-10 TSBA (assembly GCA_039696685.1). Lineage (NCBI taxonomy): Bacteria > Pseudomonadati > Pseudomonadota > Gammaproteobacteria > Vibrionales > Vibrionaceae > Vibrio > Vibrio sp. CDRSL-10 TSBA. The sequence goes on from CP155565.1 coordinate 205,394, forward strand.
TGATGGATAGTGTGGTTAAAGATACCAGTGCGCGACAACGCGGGCTGTTTACCGGCAGAGTCGAAAATCTGAAAATGCAGCAGGGAATCCTGTTTCACAACAAAGACATAGTGCATAAGGCGGACTTTTCCACGCAACGGAAGCTCACGCCGCAGCTGATTATTGCCATTCCCTTGGAAAGTAAAGCCCTGATGACATACGGCGATATTCATAGTCTTAGGAGTTGCCGCTACCACCGTTCTGATCCTATCCAGGCAACGGCCATATTTTATGCACGACCTGATTCTGTCCAGGGTGCGGCGAAAGCGCATGTGCGCAGCCGCAGCATCGTGTTGTCTCTGTCTACGGACTGGCTGGACAAGCAGCTTTCAGGTGCGAACCGACAAGGCTTTGAACGTAGTTTTTGCAAGCACCTGAGTCGTTTTGACTGGTCTTTACCACCCCATCTGGGGCAGATGGCAGAGGTGTTGAATCTGACCAATAGTCATAACCAGGCAGAGGCTTTGATGCGAGAGGCATTCACCCTCGCGGTGTGGGAAAATCTTCTGCTTAATATGAAGCATCAGCCATTCCTCAGCGAACCAAAATCTAAGCCACAATCAACCCGACTCAAGATATTCCTGCGTCATAAGCAGGTTGATGAAATGTCATTAGTTGAGATGGCATCTGAACTGGGGATGAGTGTTTCCACTTTGCAGCGTCTCGCGCGCAAAGAGCTTGGGATGAGTCTGCAGCGATACCTGCGTGAACGAAAATTGCACCAGACTAAGATTTTGCTGGAAGAAGAGGCAATTTCGATTCAGCAAGCTGCGCTAATGGCAGGCTATCAGCATACAGCCAACTTTATCACTGCCTTTGGCAAGTTATTTGGGGGACCGCCAAGTCAGGTGTGCGGAGTGATAAATAATCCGTACGATAACCGGTCGGAATAAATACCTCTTAATGGGTATGTGTATCCCGCTTTTCTGTCATATATCAAGATTTTAGTGAATATCACTTGCCTGCAACAATGGGGAATTTATAGTAACAACATTGTTTGTAGTGTTTTTCAGTTTGGGTGAGTGAGAATGCGAGAAGAGAGGGAAATCTCATTGCAACGCGATGAGATGATCATCAGCAAAACCGATTTACAGGGCCGGCTGACTTACGCCAACCGTGCCTTTATGCGAGTGGCTAATTTTTCTGAGCTGCAGCTTCTGGGACAAAACCACAATATTATCCGTCATGCTTCGATGCCGCGCGGGGTATTCCACGGATTATGGAAAACACTCAAGTCAGGTCAGGAGTTTTTTGGATTCGTAAAGAACAAAACGGCTGACGGTGATTACTACTGGGTATTTGCCAATATCACGCCCGATGTTATTGATGGAGAGGTGATTGGTTACTATTCCGTGCGTCGCACACCATCCAAACAAGCAATCCAGGTTATCGAAGGCATCTATCAGCAAATGCGTGATAAAGAAAGCAAAGCGGATCGTCAGCAAGCGCCGGAAACTGTCGTGGAACTGGATGGTCGAGACGGTAGAGCGTCAACACGAAATGAGTTACGAACAATACGTTCTGAGCTTGTACAAACAGACGCGTTAAGGAGCAGAAGATGAGAAGTCGCCATATTAGTAAAAATATTCTTCTGCTGAGACAAAAGTTTCTGCTGATGTGTTTTGTTGTGGTTGGGGTAACCGCGCTACTGTCTGGCATTAATTTGTATCTGTACGGTTTTAACCTGCTGAACCTGATTGTTCCGCTGTTCATTTTAGCGTTTTCAATCTATGCCTACCGCCAGCAGATGCGGCCGATTACCGTGCTGGAGCGTATATGTGATGCGCTGGATGAAGCTAAGCAGGGCAATATTCACGTACGTATCACTAACACCCGCGGATTGGGTGAAGTTGGTAAAGTAGCCTGGGCACTGAATGATTTTCTCGATATTGTTGAAACCAACTTCAAAGAGTTGTCGAACAGCTTTCAGCGCACGGCTAAAAATCAATATTACCGTGATGCACTGACCGACGGTATGCCCGGCGAATTTGCCGTCACGATGAAGAACATCAACGTGGCGATTAAATCGATGCATGATGCGCACGTTTTCTCGACCCAAAACCGCCTCAAGAGTGAACTGCACCATATTAATACGTCGAACCTGATCCTAAACCTGAAAAACAATCAGCAGGAGCTGGTGTCCCTGTCTGAGCGGATGGACGAAGTCATGGCGATTGCCACGCAAAACCGTGATGGAGCCGAAAACAGTCGTGAAACCGTGCAGGATCTGAATCTGGCGATCGAAGATATGAACCAGCGTATGAGCAGCATGGAAGTGACCGCCAATCGTCTCAGCACGGACAGTGTGCGTATTGCTGAAACGGTGAAAATCATCACTGAAATCGCAGAGCAAACTAACTTACTGGCGCTTAATGCCGCGATTGAGGCCGCGCGAGCTGGTGAAGTGGGGCGTGGCTTTGCTGTGGTCGCCGATGAAGTACGCCAACTGGCGGATCGCACCCGCAAATCAACGTCTGAGATCAGCAACGTAGTCAGTTCACTGACCGGCCAAATCGATGACATGGTTTCCCAGACGATGGCGGTCGGCCAACAAACCGCTAAAGTCGGCAGTGAAATGAGTCACTTCCACGCGAATTTTGATCAGGTTGCCACATCGTCACAAAATACGATTTCTTTGATTAACCAAACCAAGGATATTTCGTTCGCGACTCTGGTTAAGCTCGACCACATCATCTACATGCAAAACGGCTACATTGGCTTGGAGAAAAGTGGCCATGGCGATGAAGCTCAGGCAGTGGCGGTGGATCACTACCATTGTCGTCTGGGTAAGTGGTACTACGAAGGTGAAGGTTATCAGGCATTTAACGCGCTGCCCTCTTATCGTCGTCTGGAAGGGTATCATCAGGCGGTACACAAGAATATGCAAAAAGCGCTGGGTCTGGTTCAGCAGGACTGGCTGGGGGATGAACAGGTGCTTAACGGCCTGCTGAAAGCCGTCAGCGATGCGGAAGCGGCCAGTAACCATGTGATGTATTCTATCTCTGATATGGTCAGTGAAAAGCACGCCTTGTGATAATATCTTCGTGAGAAAAAGCGCAGCCTCGATGGCTGCGCTTTTTTGTACCGTCACCGGCCGCTGCGCATGCACCATTCGATCAGTGACTTGCTAATGTAGCGATATTTTTCAGCACCTGCTGCTTGCTGGCGTGATGCTGTTGCCGGCTGTGTTTAACAAAGGCGGCAACAGCCTGGGCCGTTTCCGCTTGTGTCTGCAGTGGCGAGAGGTGGGTCAGACAAAAATGTAACTGACTTGAAGTATCGTTAAATTTTCCCAGTTCGTTCTGCCAATGTTTTAGCTGAGCTTGTTCAATTAATGGCTGCTCTGAAGAGGTTATCCCCACAGCGCGGCAAAAATCATTCAGGTAACGTAATTTTTTACAACCAATTCGCAGTTTATGAATCTCTTCGTCGGTGCTGCCCGGTTTGATACGGCGGCTGGATTTCAGCAGTTTTCGAGCCTGTTTTTCAAGGTGATAATTAGCGACAGAACTCAGGCTTTTTAAACCGGTTTGAGTCGGATGCTGAGCACAATGGATGAAACTGGTAAAAATCTGCTGCGTGATATGCTGGTAATCGACACTCTCGAGCCAGTGTGAAAAACGCTGAAATACTCTGCTCCGTTTGGCGGCCACGACAGGCAGCAGTTCACTGAGTACGGTGCTTAATGACTCCGGATGCGAATCGGGATCCGTAAACACGTCTAAGTCTCGCAATAATCCGCTGGGTTCCATCATCACTTTAAGCTGTTGTCTGAGTTTTGTGACGGCCTGAGGCGGATAAACGACGGCGAAAATAGCCAGCAGGGAACGACAGCGGCGCAGGCTGACCCGATACTGATGCAGATACTCAGGATGACGATCTTCGAGTATGCCTGGCTCATGCAGCAAGGCATACTGAAATTCATTGAGCAGATATTGGCTCAACACCCAACATATCGGTGTATCGGCTTCACAACACAGCTGCTTGGCCGGGGCCGGGAGTGTTAACGGGGAAAAGAGAGTCATGATGCACCTCCGTTCCAATAGTGTAGTGCCCGGCTTGGAAATTGGAGGTTAACCGAGAAAAAAGTCTTTCACCCTGTGTTATTTATTCCTGGTTGTCGAAATGCTGCAGGACAAATTCAATAAACAGTCGCACCCGCAGAGGAATGTTTTGACGCTCACGATACAGCATAAACAGGGTGCGTTCTTTACTGCGCCAGTCTGGCAATACGTGCTGCATTTCACCTTGCTCTATCATTGGCAGGGCAAAATAGTCGGGAATATAGCCGATCCCCAGTCCGGTTTTGACCGCATGTGAGAGCATTTGAATTTCATCGAGTTCAAGCCGGACCCCTTTTTGCGGGTGGTAATCAAATTCCTGTTGATTGGTTTTATTCACCAGTTGCCAGGGAACCATGGGATGACAAAGCACTGTCGGGTGACCACACAAATCTTCAGGGTGCTGTATCGCGCTGAGATCATAATCCGGATGGGCGCACAGGATGAAATGAATGTGTTTGAGCGGGCGCGCGATCCAGTTATCGACCACCGGACTGCCCACTCGGAATACCACATCCATGCCTTCCGCTTCGATATCAATCAGGGAATTGGAGAAACGCAGGTCGAGCTGAATATCCGGCTGTTGCAGTAAAAAATCATAAAAAATCGGGCGCAAAAACTGGGAGCCGGCGTTAATAGGGGTGGAGATACGAATTTTCCCGCTTGGCTGGTGTTTATCGCGGTGTAAATCCTCATCAATGTCGCCGAGTTCATCAAACAGGGCCGCCGAACGCTGGAAGTACTGTTCGCCGGTATGAGTGAGAATCACCCGGTGGGCATCGCGGTTAAGGAGCCTGAGTTGCAGATCGGTTTCCAGTTGACGGATACGACGGCTCAAGGTGGAAAGGGGCATTTCGAGATAAGCCGCGGCTTCTTTAAAACTGGCAAAGCGGGCAACAGCACAAAAACAACGCAAATCGTCTAAAGAGTAGTTAGGTTTCATTTATGGCATTTACCATCTTAATTTTGCTTGTTTATTCTAATGTTGAAACCAATACACTAGGCGACCTGTTTTGACAAGTTCTTTGGAGTGACGATGAATTCCGATTCAATCCTGAAAGCCGTTGTGCTTCTTCTTATCTGTACCTTTTTCTGGGGCAGCAGCTTTCCTATCGGCAAACATGCGTTGCAGGAAGTCAATGCGCTGACCTTAGTCTTCTGGCGCTTTGTTATCGCTGCAGCCTGTCTGGCTGTGTATGTGCGTGTTGCGCGCATGCCAAAACCTGTCATCACCAACCGCCAGTGGTTGTGGGTGTTTGCGGTCAGCGCTGTGGGGGTGGGCGGACTTAATCTCGGATTGTTCACCGGTCTTGCTTACACCAGTGCAACCAATGGTTCGCTGATCATGGCTCTCAGTCCGTTAATGACTTCGCTGATCGCCAGTGTCGCTCAGCGCAGCTGGCCTTCACGGGCACAATGTTTCAGTCTGCTGGTCAGTCTGACCGGAGTACTGATGGTGATCACCAACGGTCATCTTGAAACCCTGCTTTCGTTGCAGATTAACCATGGTGACAAGCTAATTTTTTCCGGCATGCTGGCCTGGAGTCTGTACACCTATTTCAGTCAGGGGATCAGTCGTTGGATGGCCGTGATCCCTTACACTCTGGTCGGAATGCTGAGTGGCGCGGCAGTGATCGGCGTGATGTGCCTGTTCTCAGCGGACGTGCATCCGTTTGCCGAACTGTTGAATGCCAGCGCCGTCGGCATCAGCGAGGTGGTGTACATTGGTTTGTTTGCCACTGTAGCCGGTTATCTGTTGTGGCTGAATGGCGTGCGTCGCCTTGGTTCGGCCAGCGCTGCACTGTTTTTTAACTTCGTGCCGATTTTCTCAGTCCTGACCTCTTTTGTGATGGGGCATGCTGTGACTCAGTTGCAGTTAGCGGGTATTGGATTAGTGGTGGCAGGTTTGCTGCTCCCACGAATTCGTTTGCCGAAACGCAGATCAATGGTCTGTCCTCAGCAGTAATGCGGTGAACAATATTTCGTAATCAAAATGAGCTGACAGTCAGCAGGGCGGGAATATCCGGCCCTTGTTTTATCTATGGCGATATTCCCGCGGCAAAGGTGAGGATTTTAGCTAAACTCTAATTAGAGTTTTATACCGGATCTGATTATGTATCGTCTGCTGTTTGCAGCGCTTTTGTCGGTGCTGCTGAGTGTCTCAACACTGGCGACGGTTGAAACTGACAGTGGCACGCAGCCAGAACAGACAGCTCTGCCACAGTCACAGCGTTCATCTGCCGTTCCAGTGATCACCATCAGTGGTGCTATCGGCCCTGCTGTCGGCGACTATGTGATCAAAGAGATTCAACGTGCCAATTCCAGCGCTGATGCCCCGGCAATCATTATTGCGATTGACACTCCCGGCGGCCTGGTGTCCAGTCTGCGCGATATAAACCAACATATCCTCGCTTCCAACATTCCTGTGCTGTGTCTGGTGCATCCGCCTGGAGCGCGTGCAGCCAGTGCGGGTACCTATATTCTTTATGCCTGTCATATTGCAGCGATGGCGCCGGCCACCACGCTTGGGGCTGCGACGCCGGTACAAATGGGTGGCCCCAACCCGGGTGGAGAACAGCAGGACAAGCCAAGTGAACCCAGTGCGATGGAGAAAAAGATCCTCAACGACTCGATAGCCTATATTCGTTCTCTGGCACAGTTGCGTGGCCGTAATGTCGAATGGGCGGAAAAAGCGGTGCGTGAAGCCGCTACCTTATCGGCTACCGAAGCACTCGAACTGAACGTGATTAACGTTATGGCCGAGTCGCCACAAGATTTGTTATCAGCTGTGACAGGGCAAAGCCTGGAGCTGAATCATCAGCAAGTGACGCTCGATTTTAGTCGCGCTCAGGTCGAAAAACGTGACCCTGATTTGCGCAATAAGTTTTTAGCCACCATTACTGACCCTAACGTTGCTTATATCCTGATGATGATCGGGGTATATGGCCTGTTACTCGAATTCTACAGTCCGAGTTTTGGTATTGCCGGTATTACCGGCGCAATCTGCCTGCTTATTGCCTTGTATGCTTTCCAGTTGTTGCCAGTGAACTATGTGGGGCTGGGGTTGATGCTGCTCGGTATCGCTCTGTTTATTGCTGAATCCTTCCTGCCCAGTTTTGGGTTGCTCGGTTTCGGGCGGCATTGTGGCCTTTGTACTTGGCTCGGTTTTTTTGATCGACAGCGATCTGCCTGAGCTACGTGTTTCCCTGACGTTGATTTACGCGATTGCCGCTGTGTCGGCAGGGGTGATCATTTTTGTCCTCAAGCGCGTTATGGAGCTGCGTAAAAAACAAGTGGTCAGTGGCAGCGAAGCGCTTGCCGGTGAGCATGGTGTCGCGTTGGAGAGTTTTACCGGGCACGGTTTTGTGCATGTCGAAGGTGAACGTTGGGAAGCCATCAGTGACGTACCGTTAAGTAAAGGGGATCCGATACGAGTCATTGAACTGGATGGCTTGATTCTGAAAGTCACTAAAGTCTCTCAAGTCAAAAGGAGTACAGACGATGCCAGCAATTCCAGTCAACACTGAGCTGCTAACACCGATTCTGATTGTGGTGCTGGTGGTGCTGATCGCAGTGCGCTTATTCCGTATTCTGCGTGAGTACGAACGCGGGGTGATTTTTTTCCTCGGTCGATTCCAGAAGGTGAAAGGTCCGGGTTTGATCATTGTCATCCCGGTCATCCAACAAATGGTGCGGGTCGATTTACGTACAGTTGTGATGGATGTACCGAGCCAGGACGTCATCAGCCGTGACAACGTGTCGGTGCGGGTCAATGCCGTACTCTATTTTCGCGTGGTTGATTCCCAGAAAGCCATCATTAATGTCGAAAATTATCTTCAGGCCACATCGCAACTGGCTCAGACCACATTGCGTTCGGTGCTGGGGCAGCATGAGCTGGACGAAATGTTAGCCAACCGGGAAATGCTCAATGCGGATATTCAGGCCATTCTTGATGCCCGTACGGAAGGCTGGGGCATTAAAGTCTCCAATGTTGAAATAAAACACGTCGATCTGAATGAATCAATGATCCGCGCTATTGCCCGTCAGGCTGAAGCTGAGCGGACCCGACGCGCGAAAGTGATTCACGCATCCGGTGAGATGGAAGCGTCAGAGAAACTGGTGGAAGCGGCTAATCGTCTGGCGACTGAGCCGAATGCCATTTTGCTGCGTTATTTGCAGACATTAACCGAAATCGCCGGCGAAAAAAGCTCTACTATACTGTTTCCTATGCCAACCTCGATGATGGAAGGTTTGTTCCAGACCCTGACTAAAGATAAAAAAACAGATAAAGAGCCCTGATTCTGGGCGCGTGAGCACGGGGCAGAGCGGCCGGCACAGGTACACTGGAATCAGTGGTTGACGTTTGACGTGTTCACCACTCAAGTAACAGGGAAGTAAGGTGTTAACGCCAGGTCTGGCCGCTGTATCAGTGGCAAAACAGTTCTGTATCAGTGTCAAAACAGTGCTGTAGCAGTAGCAAAAAAACAAGGAAGTGCTCATGAGTCTACAACCGTTTCATTTAGCGATACCTGTCTATGATGTTCCGCTCGCCAGGCAGTTTTATCGCGAAGTTTTTGGCCTCGAAGAGGGGCGCAGCGCCGAAAGCTGGGTCGATTTTAATTTTTTCGGTCACCAGCTGGTGATCCACTTTCATCCGCGTACCGCCGATCAGGAGCGGGCGGTGACTAATCCGGTTGACGGGCATGATGTTCCGGTGCCGCATTTTGGTGTGGTTCTGACCTGGGAGCAGTGGCAAGCGCTGGCGGAACGTCTTAAGCGCTACAACATTGAGTTCGTGATTGAGCCGTATATTCGTTTTCAAGGCCAGGTCGGTGAACAGGCCACCATGTTTTTCTTCGACCCGTGTGGTAATGCGCTGGAATTTAAAGCGTTTAAAGATATGGGGCAGCTGTTCGCCAAGTAGGCAGGAACTGAGCATTAAATTGACGACAAAGCCGCGTTTTGACGCGGCTTTGTGCTGTTATTGGTGATGTCAGTAGCTGCGCTCAGACGTGGCTTAGCGTAGCTCTGACAGCAACTGATACGATTTCAGCTTTTCCTGATGATCGTAAATCATGGCGTTCACCATGATCTCATCGGCCTGAGTCCGCTCAAGCAGATTTTCTAAGCGGCGACGGACTGTCTCCTGGCTGCCGTGGATCGATTCCCGTAATTGCGTTTCAACATGGCGCTGCTCATGGGGCAGCCACAGCGGATCCATGCTCATGACCGGTGGCGGCAGTTTGTCGCGTCCGCCACGTGCCATTTTAAGGAACTTCTGCTTTTCCGTTGTGCCCAGATACTGCGCTTGACGATCGGTTTCGGCCACGATTATATTCACGCCGATCATGGCGTACGGCTTATCGAGTTGTTCGGACGGGCGGAAATTATCACGATAGATTTCCAGAGCGCGCAACATCGAATCCGGCGCGAAATGGGCGGCAAAAGCAAAAGGTAATCCCTTGATACCGGCTAAACGGGCACTGTAGGTACTTGAGCCGAGCAGCCATAAAGGCACTTTAGCGTTGTTGCCCGGATAAGAGCGTACCGGCTGGTTGTCGGATATCGGGCCCATAAAAAACTGCAGCTCTTCCAGCAGTTCATCAAAATCAGGATCCATACGTTCCGGATCGCGGCGCAGCGCGTGCATGGTCGGATAATCAGTACCAGGAGCACGGCCTAATCCCAGATCAATCCGGCCCGGATAAAGGGCTTCCAGGGTACCGAATTGTTCGGAAATCACCAGCGGAGCGTGGTTAGGCAGCATGATTCCGCCGGAGCCAAGACGAATTTTCTGAGTGTTGGCGCCGATATGGCTGAGCAGTACGGAAGTGGCGGCACTGGCAATATCGGGCATATTGTGGTGTTCCGCCATCCAGAAGCGCTTAAATCCTAACGCTTCAGCGTGCTGGGCCAGAGAAACCGAGTTGCGGAATGTGGAATGAAAATCGGAGCCTTCAGAGACCGGCGCCAGATCCAGGATTGAAAAAGGAGGTAATTGCATGAGGACTCTTTTGTCATGGACGAGTGATCACTATGCCTGTTTATCATGGCAAAATAAACCGACAGAATGTAAGGGCTGCTTTGTTCAGCAGCCCTGATGAAACCCGGCGAATCAGGCGCGAAAGATTAAGCGCTGCGTGGGCCGGGAGCCGGACTGTATAGGCGTGGCGCGCTGTGCTTTGGCAGATGAATCAGATTCAGATTGTGTTGACGCGCCCATTGCACGGTTAATGCGGTCGGGGCGGAGAGCGTGACCAGGGTGGCCACTTTAGCGCGCACGGTTTTATGAATCAGTTCCAAACTACAGCGACTGGTCATCACCACGAATCCTGTTTGCGAATCAATTTTCTGATGCAGCATCGCCCCAATCAGCTTATCCAATGCGTTGTGACGACCGATGTCTTCACGGCACAAGGTGATTTCACCTGAGCTGTTGGCGTATAGTGCTGCGTGCAGGGCACCGCTTTGGCTGGCGAGCACCTGAGCCGCGGCAATGCGTTGGCGTAAATTGAGAAACAGACGCGCGTCGGGTGCGGCCACCGGAGTCAGCACCTCAAGTTGCGGCAGTGCCTGCTCCAGCGCTTCAACCCCACAAATACCACAGCCACTGGTACCCGCCAGGGTACGGCGCTGAGTTTTCAGTGCCCAGAAGGCGCGGCTGCTCAGTTCCACTTCGGCATTGTGCGAGTCCTGCCCGGTGCGCAGTTGAATGTCGCGAATCTCGCTCATCGATTGCACGATGCCGCTGCTGAGGCTGAAGCCGCGGATAAAATCTTCGATATTACCGGGCGTGACCATCATCACCGCATGATTGAGGCCGTTATAGCTGATAGAAAGCGCGGTTTCACTGGCCAGTGGTTTGTAAGCGATATTCTGCTGCTGATCCATTTCGACGTAGCCGTACTCATCCGGATTCGGCGCGGCAACGTTGGTATCAGCCAATTCACTTAACTGGGTTAATGTACATGTCATGCTGACCTCCGCGTTAATCTGTTTGATGGCTGCCGGCAGCAAAAATTTCTTGTGCCTTGATAAAGCAGCGTTCTGCTACTGCTGAGCGCGGTTCGGTTTTTCGCATCAGCAACCCCATGCGGGCGTGGATACGGGCGTCCTCAATCGGAATGATGCGCAGCGCATCGTTCATGTGTTCCAAACCGCTGTTGAGCGGCATGATTGCGCAGCACAAACCTGCGTTGACCGATTGCAGCAGTTGGAAGGTGGAATCACTTTCCAGCAGGATTTGGGGCGTAATGCCTTTACTGCTGAAACTGATATCAATCGACTGCCGATAATGCATACCTTGAGTCAACAGCCCTAAAGGCATGGTATTTAACCTGGCCCAGGCCATCTCGGTTTCGTCGAAGTCAAAATAGCGCTGATCGTAGAGCAGCCCCATTTGGGTGGAAGGCAGCTCGATGACCTCAAAATGAGTGGTATCAATCTGATCCATATAACATAAGCCAAGATCGAGCTGGTTGCGGTTCAGGCCGTCGATCACTTGCTCTGAGGTCAGTGAAGAGAGCTGATAACGCAGCTCCGGATAGCTTTTGGACAGCGGCTCAAGCAATACCATCGGATTCAGGCTGGCCAGAGGAACCATCCCCAGACGCAGGCTGCCCACAACCTGGCCGCGACAGTTAGCGGCTTCAGTTTGCAGCGCATCGTGCGCCGCCAGTAAGGTATGTGCCCAGGCCAGGATTCGTTCACCGGCTTCGGTTAGCCCCTGATAGCGCTGACCACGATTGATCAAGGTCAGATCCAGCTCTTCTTCCAGCTGGCGAATGCGCATCGACAGCGTCGGCTGGGTGATGTTACACATTGCTGCGGCTTGCCCGAAGTGCTGGGTTTCATCCAGAGCAATGAGGTATTTGAGTTGCTTAATGTCCATACTACTTCCTTAAGCGGCCCTTTGTTTTAGCTGACAGGTCACTGCGGCTGCCATCGTGTCAATGGCAATTGTGGTGCAGGCCGCGCCATGTCCGGTGACCAGAAAGGTCCGCTTGTGTTGAGACTGACAGACTGAATAGATTCAGTTCGACATTATTATACGTTTTAATCTGTTGTTAGCCGGTTGTCGTCGTGCCGCTAACCTGGCTGTGCCGACGGTTATTTGATCCCCTGCAGGGCCAAATTCAGCTTAGTATATAGTCCACCGGCTTTTTCTCTGGCGGCAGCTCGGTCACGTTCAGAGTATCAAGAATATCACGTTCGATGATTCGTACCAGTGCATCGAGTGGCAGTGCATTCTCATCGCGGCCGAACGGGTCTTCCAGTTTCGTCACCAATTGCGTCCAAACCAAAGAAGGCATAGCTGACAATCGTGGTAAAAATCGGCGCAATCCAGCCCAGCGGTTCTGCCATCGCAAACGGCAGTAACATACAAAATATGTAAGTGGTGCGATGAAAAAGCAGCGTGTACGAGTAAGGAACCGGGGTGGTTTTTATTCTTTCACAGCTGGCCTGTGCTTCTGATAAACGTTGTAACTGCTCTTCAAGCAGTACGTAGCGCCATTCGCTGATATGGTTATTTTTTGCCAGCTGTGAATTGAGGCGACTGATAGTACGCAGTATCCCGTCACACACGTGATGACCATAAGCGGATTCTTCTTCACTCAGCCACTCTTTGGCCGCAAGATATTGATTCTCGCCGCGCAGTTTGGCGGCCATGGCATGAGTATAACCACATAATGACCTGAGCTGTTTTTCTCTCAGCGCCACGTCATCAATCACTTCACTGGCGCGAGCGAATGAGCGCACATCAGTGATCACCTTGCCCCACGCCTGACGTCCTTCCCACCAACGTGAATAGCAGGCATTGTTGCGAAAGCTCATAAAGATAGACAGTGAGATACCCAGCAGGGTGAATGGGGTGGCGCTGACCTGACTAAACAGTAACGGATACAAACTCTCGACCAGGACAATGATCGCAGCCAGAGCGGTAATCATGAAAGTGCGTTTCGCTATTTTTTTAGCGATAGACCCTTTTAATGAAAAAAGGATATCAAATAAATTTGGAGTAGAATGCACGACCATAGTATTTCCAAACGCATATTCAGTCAGGTGTTTATGTTCGGTGACGTATTAAATTAACCGAATAGAATTAATTATAACGAATCAATACGCCTTAATTATTTCATTTTTATCTGAAATAACCGCAACAAAATTAGTCACACGGATCTTCAATCCGGATAAAAATATGAGATGACCGCAGGTAGCCTTGTTGCTCGCCCGCGACCTGATGACAAAAAATCTTATCGAGATGGTAAAAAAATCGACAGCTTCATTGATCTGGGTCAATCATAATCCCACTATTGTGTTTGATCAAATCGGTTGTGTTTATCGATCCATAGAGCCTGCTGATAAATGCTGTTGCATCGCTGAATATAAAATAGGGCTTAAACCTTATTTAAATTGTGGGATAGATGCGTTTAAAATAACCGATAGATTTTATCTATCAAGTGTTAGATAACCTCAATTGGACGATGCAAAATTTTAGGATTACTCTCTGGCCAAATAAAAAGCTCGGCAATTTTTATTGCGAGAGTTTTAATTATAACTCAATGAACTTGTCCCTTTATTTCTGTCATCGCACCATGATGCACTGCTCTTTTATGGTTAATGATGCCTGTTTTCAGGGGAAGTTTGCCACATGCTCACAGGTAGATCGTAAGTTCATTGTTATTCCTAACGAGGAGTGTCGTCATGAACCAAAAGGAAAATATTACCGATTATAATGGCCCTGCCGCAGGATGGGGTGCATTAAAAGCGGTAACTACAAGCTGGTTTCGCAGTGAAAATGGCTTTCGTAACCTGCGAGCTCTGTTAAAAACCAACCAGAATAACGGTTTCGACTGTCCGGGATGTGCCTGGGGCGAATCACCGGAAAGCGGTATGGTCAATTTCTGTGAAAACGGCGCCAAAGCCGTTAACTGGGAAGCCACCAGCAGACTGGTTGATGCGGAGTTTTTTGCTCAGCACAGTGTGAGTGAACTGTTCAAACAGACCGACTACTGGCTCGAATATCAAGGCCGTCTTAGCCAGCCGATGCGTTATGACGCTGCCAGTGATCATTATGTCCCGGTTTCCTGGGAAGATGCCTATGCGCTGGTTGCCCAGCACTTGAAATCTCTGCAATCACCTGATGAGGCTGAGTTCTATACTTCCGGCCGTGCCAGTAATGAAGCGGCATTCCTTTACCAGCTTTTCGTGCGTGCTTTTGGCACCAACAACTTCCCTGACTGCTCAAACATGTGTCATGAAGCGAGTGGTCTGGCGATGTCTGACACCATTGGTGTAGGCAAAGGTACGGTTGTGTTTGATGATTTCGAGCACGCCGATGCGATTTTTGTTATCGGCCAGAACCCGGGTACCAACCACCCACGTATGCTGGAAACCGTTGCGTGAAGCGGTTAAACGCGGCGCTGAGGTTATCTGTCTCAACCCGCTCAAAGAGCGTGGACTTGAACGTTTCCAGAATCCGCAGAAACCAATCGAAATGCTCAGTAATGGTTCTAAACCGACCAGTAGTGCCTATTTCCGTCCGGCTCTGGGCGGTGATATGGCGGTGTTCCGTGGTATGGCGAAGTTCCTTCTGACCTGGGAGCAGGAAGCGCAGCGTAATGGTGATAAACCTGTTTTTGATCATGAGTTTATCCGTGAACATACTTCAGGGCTGGACGCATATCTACAAGCGGTGGAAGAGACTTCCTGGGATCATATCGTGCAGCAATCTGGCCTGCGTCTGGATGAGATCGAAACGCTGGCGCTGATGTTCCGTCGTGCTGAGCGCGTTGTGATGTGCTGGGCGATGGGTCTGACACAGCACCGTCATTCAGTGCCGACGATTCAGGAAGTTGTTAATCTACAGCTGTTACGTGGTAACGTCGGTAAGCCTGGCGCAGGTCTGTCTCCGGTACGCGGACACAGTAACGTGCAGGGCGACCGCACCATGGGCATTAACGAGAAGCCGCCACAGTTCCTGCTGGATGCGATCGAAAAACGTTTCCAGTTTAAGGTGCCGCGTCACCACGGCGATAACGCCGTGACGGCCATCCAGGCGATGGAAGAGAAACGTGCCAAAGTCTTTATTGGTCTGGGCGGTAACTTTGCCCAGGCGACACCGGATACACCACGTACTCACGATGCGATGCGTAATTGTGAGCTGACCGTTCATATTGCGACTAAGCTGAACCGTTCTCATCTGGTGACCGGTCGTGATGCCCTGATCCTGCCGTGTCTGGGTCGTACTGAAGTGGATATGCAGGCTAACGGCCCGCAGGGTGTGACGGTTGAAGATACCTTCAGCATGGTACACATCTCTTACGGTCAGTTAAAACCGCGCTCTGACCAAATGCGCTCTGAACCGGCGATCCTGGCTGGCATTGCTAAAGCCACGCTGGGCAATTTCCCGATTGACTGGGATTGGGCGGTTGAAGACTATGGCCGGATTCGCGATCTGATTGCTGACACTATTCCGGGCTTTACTGACTTCAACCAGAAAATTGCCAATCCGGGCGGGTTTTATCTGGGTAACACAGCGGCACGCCGCGAGTGGAATACGGCTGGTGGTAAGGCTCAGTTTCTCTGCATCGACGCTACCAGCGCAGCTGATCAATGAAACGGTCACTAGACTTGGTGATACGCCGGATCTGATCCTGCAGACCATGCGTTCCCACGACCAGTACAACACCACGCTGTATGGCCTGAATGACCGTTATCGCGGCGTGTTTGGTAAACGTGAAGTTGTGTTCGTCAGCGAAGACGACATCCTGCGCCTTGGTTTTGAACCGGGTGAAAAAGTGGATATGGTGACACTATGGGAAGACGGGATTGAACGCCGCGTCAGCGGATTCGAGCTGGTACCCTATGATATGCCAAATGGTCAGGCAGCGGCTTACTATCCGGAAACCAACCCGTTGGTTCCGCTGGAAAGCTACGGTGATCGTACTTTCACGCCGACCTCGAAGTTTGTCGCCATCAAGCTGGAAAAATCCAAACCGGATAATATTATTCCGATCACAGCGGCTTAACATGGCTCCGGCTTACTGCTGAAAAACGAAAGGGAAACACAGATGTGTTTCCCTTTTTTATCTTTCCAGCGGGCGAAACCCTGAGTGTTTCCCCGTTAACTGAACTTAACGAAACCGTACTTAACGAGACTAAGCTTAACGAAACTCAGCTGCGCAGCTCAAAATAGCGTTTAGCGTTATGGAAACAGATGTCTTCAACCATGGAACCGAGCAAGGAGAGGTCGTTTGGCACTTCGCCGTTTTCTGCCCAGCGGCCGAGTATGTCACACAGAATACGACGGAAATATTCGTGACGGGTGTAGGAGAGGAAGCTGCGTGAATCGGTCAGCATACCGACAAACTGGCTCAGCAGACCAAGTTGTGACAGTTGCTCGATTTGACGTTGCATACCGTCTTTTTGATCGTTAAACCACCAGCCGGATCCAAACTGAATCTTCCCGGCAATGCCGCCACCCTGGAAGTTGCCAATCATGGTTGCCATCATTTCGTTATCGCGCGGATTGAGGCAATACAGAATCGTACGCGGCAGCTCGTCGCTTTTATCCATCGCATCAAGCAGGTTAGCCAGTTCAAAAGCAAACGGACGGTCGCCAATCGAGTCAAAACCGGCATCAGCGCCGAGCAGACGGAACATACGGCTGTTGTTGTTACGCTGCGCGCCAATGTGCAGCTGCATAACCCAACCCAGCTGGGCATATCGCTGACCAAGCCACACCTGCACAGCGGTAGAGAAAACTGAGCGCATTCGGTTTCGCTGAGCACAGCGCCGTCTAAACGTTTAGCTAGCAGAGTATCGAGTATTTTCTCCTCCGGAATCGGCGCAAAGCGAACCACTTCAATGCCATGGTCCGCTGCGCGGCAGCCATGAGCGTCAAAGTGGGCCAGACGTTTATCCAGAGCGCTGAGTAAATCGCTGAAACGGCGAATCTCAATATCACTGACCTGGCCAAGCTGATGCAGGTAATCGGCAAATCCATCGAGTTCAATTTTAAACGCTTTATCCGGGCGCCAGCTTGGCAGGACATCGACATTAAAGCTGTCATCTTCTGCAATTGTGCGGTGATGTTGCAAAGAATCAATAGGATCATCCGTGGTTCCTGCCATGACCACGTTCATTTGTTGCATAATTCCGCGGGCAGAAAATTCTGGTGTTGCCAGTAATTCGTTGCAATGTTGCCAGATTGATTCGGCTGTTTTTGGCCCGAATAAGGTATTCGTGATACCGAATGGACGGCGCAGTTCAAGGTGAGTCCAGTGATACAGCGGGTTACCCAGGGTTTGCGGCACGGTATTGGCCCAGGCCAGGTACTTGTCATAATCACTCGCATCACCGGTGATTAGCTGCTCACTGACCCCGGCGGATCGCATGCCGCGCCACTTATAGTGATCGCCGGCCAGCCAGATCTGGGTCAGGTTTTCAAAGCGGCGGTTACCTGCCACTTCGGCCGGATTGAGGTGACAGTGATAGTCATAGATCGGCTGGTGGCTGGCGTGCTCATGGTACAGGCGGCGCGCTGTTTCGTTGGAAAGCAGGAAATCTTCGCACAGAAATGTTTTCATTTTGCTTCTCCTTACAGGGCGGCAACGGTGGCACGCGCACCGTTATTAAGCAGGGACTGGTAAGCGTTACTGACGGCTGCGATAACGGTCGGGTTTTGCCCCAGTTTCGGCCGGGAAAATGGCTTCCACTGCCAGCAGCGCCGGTACGACAGAAACGTTTTGACCATGTTGTTCGCAAATGTCACGCAGCACATCCGCCATAGGGTCGCGGACATCAATTGGATTGCCCTGTTCGTCAACGCCGGATACATAACGCATCCAGCCCGCGATTGCGGTCGCCAGCCAGGAGAAGTCACTGCCGTTGGCGAGATGGAATTTGAGGCTGCCGCCCAGGCGTTGCGGGATCTTCTGACTGCCGTCCATTGCGATTTGCCAGGTACGGTGTTTGAGGCTCGGATTGGTAAAGCGCTCAATCAGCAGTGTGGCATAGCTTTCCAGATCCGTTCCCTGAGGCATGTTCAGTGACGGTGACTGCGCTTTCATCATCATGTCAAAGGCGGCTTTGCGGTAGCCCGCGTCAGTCATGGTGTCGGAGATATGGTCATAGCCTCCGAGATAACCCAGATAGGCAAGGAAAGAGTGACTGCCATTTAACATACGCAGTTTCATCTCTTCATAAGGCACGACATCCTGAACAAATTCCGCACCGGCGACGTCCCAGTCTGGCCGGCCGGCCACAAAGTTGTCCTCAATCACCCATTGACGGAATGGCTCACAGGCGATACCGCACGGGTCATCACAACCCAGCAGGGAGGAAATTTCAGCCAGGGTATCCTCGGTAGCCGCAGGTACGATACGGTCAACCATGGTACAAGGGAAAGTCACGTTGGTTTCGAGCCAGTCGCGTAATTCAGGATCCAGTAACTGGGCAAACTCCAGAATCGCAGCTTTGGCGACATGACCATTTTCCTGTACGTTGTCGCAGGACATGACGGTAAATGGCGTTAACCCGCGTTCACGACGCAGCTTCAAAGCCTGCACGATGTAACCCAGGGCCGATTTAGGTGCTTGCGGGTTATTCAGGTCGGCCTGGACCAGAGGGTTATTTTTATCCAGTTTACCGGTGGCCGGATCGGCACAGTAGCCTTTTTCCGTGATGGTCATTGAAACAATGGCTACCTGAGGTTCGGCCATTTTCTCCAGTATGGCATCGATACCGTCTAAATCGGGATGCAGTGATTCGGTGACCGAACCGATGATTTTCACTTCGGTTTTCTCAGCGCCTTTTTCTGCTACTGAATATAGATGATCCTGACTGCGCAGTGATTGAATCAACGCTTCACCGCCAAACAGGTTAATTTCACAAATTCCCCAGTCACTGCCGGTTTTTTGCAGCATTTCATCGGTGAATAGCGCTTGGTGCGCGCGGTGAAAGGCGCCAAAGCCAAGGTGGACGATCCGGCTTTGTAACTGCTTGCGCGGGTAGGATGGCAGCGCAATATCTGAATGAAGCGGGGTGTTAGTTATGTTTTTCATGTGTTCTTCCTTGTGCCCCGTCAGTCACACCGACGGGGCTTTGTCTCGAATAGCAGAAGTTAGTAGCCCAGTACCATATTTGGCAGGAAACAGGCTCAGTTCAGGAATGAAGGTCACGGCCATCAGAGCAGCAACCAGCGCTGCATAGAAAGGCAGTAAGGGCTTAATGACTTTGTCGATGGAAATATTGGCGACAGAACAGCCGATAAACAGTGCGCTGCCGACCGGCGGAGTACAGATGCCAATCGCCAGGTTGAAGGTCATCATGATGCCGAAGTGCACCGGATCAACGCCCATATCCAGAACGATAGGCAGAAAAATCGGAGTGAAAATCAAAACGGCCGGCGTCATGTCCATGAAAATACCGACAATGAGAAGAATCAGGTTGATGATCAGCAGAATCATCAGTGGATTGTCGGAGATCGCCAGCAGAGCATCAGCAATCATGTACGGAATATCGGCATTAGCCATCGCCCAGGACATCCCCATGGAAGCGCCGACCAGCAGCAGCACAATCGATGTTGTTACCGCGGATTCCAGAATAATGGCCGGAATCTGTTTCCAGCTGACTTCACGGTAAATGATGACGGCGAGAACCAGGGTATAAACCACGGCAATCGCCGAAGCTTCCGTTGCGGTGAAAATGCCACCGATGATGCCACCCATGATCACAATCACCAGCATCAGAGACGGCGCAGCTTTCAAAAAGGTATCCCAGATAACCGCTAAAGAAGGCTTGGCTGCGACCGGATAACCGCGACGCTTAGCTATGATACCGGCGACCAGCATAATGCTCAGGCCCATCAGAATGCCTGGAATATAGCCCGCCAGGAACAGAGCGGCGATCGATGTACCACCTGAGACCAGAGAGAACACGATCAGTGTATTACTCGGCGGGATCAACAGCCCGGAAGGGCAGGAGGTGATATTCACTGCTGCGGAGAAATTCTCATCGTAGCCGTCTTTCTTTTGCAGCGGTGACATAGTGCCGCCAACCGCCGCTGCGGAGGCCACTGCCGAGCCGGAAATGGAACCAAACATCATGTTGGCCATCACGTTTACGTGCGCCAGCGAGCCGGGCAGGCTGCCACCCAGCACTTTGGCAAAGTTGATCAGGCGCAGCGCGATGCCGCCTTGGTTCATGACGTTACCGGCCAGAATGAAAAACGGGATCGCCAGCAGAGCAAAGTTATCCAGGCCAGCGGCCATGCGTTGAGCCACTACAGCTATCGCAGGCTCTAACGGCAGACTCATCAGAATAGTCGCCAATGAAGAGAGTCCGATAGCGAACGAGACCGGAACGCCCAGGGTAAGCAGTACGGCGAATGTGCCAAAAAGAGTAAGTATGACTTGCCAATCCATAGTGAAGTCCTCAGTTAATCAAGTTCAGATTTAGTGATAAGAGCTTTGCTGCATGTCAGTGTTTTCACACGCTCGTAAGCAAAGACAGCTGAATAAAAGATCATCAGCACTCCACTAATCGGCAGACAAAAATAGATGTAACCCATTTGCAGGCTCAGTGCGGGTGTGACCTGGCCGGTGGCCAGTGTCTTAGCCGCAAGTTGGATACCGCCATGGACCAGAACGATGTAAGCAAAAACGGCGATGGCTAACTGAATAAAAATTTCGTTAATCATTTTGCGTTTGCCGGTCAGTTTCATCGTTAGCAAATCAATGGCTAGATGGCGTTTTAAGCCTGTGGTGTAAGCCGCGCCGATCAAAGCGACCCACATAAACAGGTAGCGGGCAAGTTCATCCGTGACAGTACTGGGTTTACCTAATACGTAGCGTGAAATGACTTGCCAGACCACGCAGACGACCAGGAAGGCAGAAAGAGAGATAGTAAAGGCAGCTAACCCTCTGTTTATTAAACCGACCAGCTTATTCATGTTCGTTCCCTTCAAAATAGAGTGCCCCACATTTTTAATAATTGGTAAACCAAAGCGGGGTCGTAGTGACATTTGTTGATAACCAATAGCCATTGGAATCGTAGGGAAGTATAAATTTGTCGCCTGTTTTGTCACGTGAGCCGTCTCACAAATAGATTGGTTGACCAATTTTAGGGTGATAACTGTGATATTGGTCATTTTGTGATGCATTTTGGTTTGACACTTTCCTGTTTCGGCGAAAATAATGGCCAAGAACTACGAAGAACCCTACAAATTGGAATACCAATTAATGGAGATAAGGATAATGATGAAGCGCAAAACACTGCTGTGTGCCGTGATTGGTACAGTAATCAGCCTGGGAGCAACGGCTTCAGCCTATGCGACCACAACATTAAAACTAAGCCATAACCATCCACGTGATCATGCTGTTCATAAAGCAATGACTTTTATGGCAAATGAAGTTAAAGACCTGACTGATGGTGAAGTTCGCATCCGAATTTACCCGGACGCACAGCTAGGTACACAGCGTGAATCGATGGAATTGATGCAAAACGGTGCGCTGGATATGGTGAAAAGTAATGCGGCTGAACTGGAAGCTTTTTCGCCAGCTTACTCGGCATTCAACCTGCCTTACCTGTTCAACAGTAAAGAGCATTATTACAAGGTGACAGACGGGGCGTTGGGACGTGAAATTCTTGACTCCTCACGTGACAGCGGATTTATCGGAGTGACTTATTACGACGCAGGTGCACGCAGTTTTTATACCTCTAAACCTATTAATACACCTGACGATCTGAAAGGCCTGAAAGTTCGCGTACAGCCAAGCCCGACGGCTATTGCGATGGTCAAATCACTGGGCGGTAACCCGACACCATTAGCGTACGGCGAGCTGTATACCGCGTTGCAACAAGGTGTTGTGGATGCAGCAGAAAACAATATCCCTTCGTTCAGTCTGAGCCGTCACAGCGAAGTGTCGAAATATTTCAGTTTAGATGAGCACACCATGGTGCCGGACGTATTGGTTATCTCGACCAAAAGCTATGACAAGCTGACCGCTGAACAGCAGCAGGCATTGATGAAAGCGGCGCATGATTCTTCCGAATATATGAAACAACTCTGGGCTGAATCGTCGGCGAAAGAGCGGGCGAAAGCTGAATCGATGGGCGTGACGTTTGTCCAGCCGGATAAAGCTAAATTTGCCGCCGCCGTGCAGCCTATGTACACCGAGCTGGCGTCGAGCAATCCAGAGTTGAGTGAACTGGTGAAACGGATTAAAGACGTT
Source organism: Vibrio sp. CDRSL-10 TSBA (assembly GCA_039696685.1). Classification (NCBI taxonomy): domain Bacteria; kingdom Pseudomonadati; phylum Pseudomonadota; class Gammaproteobacteria; order Vibrionales; family Vibrionaceae; genus Vibrio; species Vibrio sp. CDRSL-10 TSBA. The sequence continues at coordinate 227,733 of CP155565.1, forward strand.
AAATAAGCACCTTATCTCTCAAGTTTTAAATTAAGCGTGTTGCATATTTTTTGTGATAAATAGGTTGACCAATTTTTCTTGGTCATTATGATGGCGTGAATAGTATGGACATATTGAAAAATATCATCATGATGCCTTTTGAACCGAAAAGACCTTATCAAGAGATAGGGTTAGTGCTGAGAAAACAACTGATTGACGGCCAATATAAGGTCGGAGAGCGGTTGCCTCCTGAGCGTGATATCGCGGAACAGCTCGACGTCAGTCGTACGGTTGTGCGTGAAGCGATTATCATGCTTGAGCTGGAGAACTTAGTGGAAGTGAAAAAGGGCTCAGGTGTTTATGTCCTGAATATTCCTAATCAGTCCGGTTTCCGTGAACAAGTCATCAGCGATGATGCCGGTCCGTTCGAAATGCTGCAGGCTCGTCAGTTACTGGAAAGTAACATCGCCGAGTTTGCAGCAACCCAGGTCACTCCGGGGGATATTCTGAGAATGCGCGCCGCGCTCGACCTTGAGCGCCGTGAGCTGGATACAGGTGCCGCCGAAAGTGAAGGGGACGAGAAGTTTCATATGTGTATTGCCCAGGCCACACAGAATTCAGTGCTGGTTGATATGCTGAAACACTCGTGGGAACGACGCGAAAGCAGCCCGATGTGGCAGAAGTTACATGCCCGCATCAAGGGGATCGACTATCGCCTTGAATGGATGGATGACCACGCCAAAATACTCTCTGCACTACAGCGCAAAGACCCTATTGCCGCCAAAAATGCCATGTGGCAACACCTTGAAAACGTCAAACAACGCCTGCTGGAGTTGTCTGATGTCGATGATCCAAACTTTGATGGTTACTTATTCAGTTCTAATCCGGTAGTGATGCTGGGTTCGGGCAGAAAATAGCTCCAAATCATCAAAATAATGAACAGAACATCGAAATAATTACGGGCAGTTGTCTGAGCTGCCCTCTCTAAAGTCGTTATTGCATTTTTAGCCTGATATTTTCGGGCGGGCTAAGTGCGTCTTAAAAAAGGTGAGTGTTATGGAACAAACTTGGCGTTGGTACGGACCAAATGATCCTGTTTCATTGGATGATATTAAACAAGCCGGGGCAACCGGTATTGTGACTGCTTTACACCATATTCCGAATGGTGAAGTGTGGAGTACAGAAGAGATCCTGACCCGTAAAGAGTTATTGGAATCTAAAGGGTTTAACTGGTCTGTGGTTGAAAGCGTGCCGGTGCACGAAGAGATCAAAACCCGCACCGGCGACTATCAGTTGTGGATCGATAACTACAAACAGTCGCTGACCAATCTGGCTAAGTGCGGTATTGATACTGTGTGTTACAACTTTATGCCGGTACTCGACTGGACCCGCACCGATTTAGAATATCAGCTGGCGGATGGGTCCAAGGCACTGCGCTTTGACCAGATTGAATTTGCGGCTTTCGAACTGTTTATCCTCAAGCGCCCAGGCGCCGAAGCCGATTACACAGAGCAGGAAAAGGTGGAAGCGAAGCAGTGCTTTGAGAACATGTCTCAGGCACAAATTGATAAGCTGACCGCGAATATTATCGCTGGTCTGCCAGGCGCAGAAGAAGGTTACACCCTGGATGAGTTCCAGGCGCGTCTTGATACGTATCAGGGCATTGACAAAGATAAGTTACGTGAACACATGGTGCTGTTTCCTGCAGGAACTGATGCCGGTCTGTGAACAATATGGTCTGAAACTGGCGGTTCATCCGGATGATCCACCGCGTCCTATCCTGGGTTTACCGCGCATTGTGTCTACCATCGAAGACATTGAGGCGCTGACAACCGCCGTGCCGAGCAAGATGAACGGCATTACCATGTGTACCGGTTCTTATGGTGTGCGCGGTGATAATGACCTGGTGCGTATGATTGAAACTTACGGTGACCGTATCTACTTTACCCACCTGCGCTCTACGATGCGTGAGGAAAGCAATCCAAAAAGCTTCCATGAAGCGGCACATTTGGAGGGTGATGTGGATATGTATAACGTTATCAACGCGTTGCTTAAAGAAGAGCATCGTCGTGAACAAGACGGTGATGTCAGACGTATTCCGATGCGTCCGGATCATGGTCACCAGATGATCGATGATCTGAAAAAGCAGACCAATCCGGGTTATTCCTGTATTGGCCGCCTGAAAGGTCTGGCGGAAATCCGTGGTGTGGAACTGGCTCTGAAACGCGCCTTTTATACCCGTTAATCTGACCACCTTTGATTAACTCCGATTATTGTTGTGACATTGTGCGTGCTTTATGGCCGCACAATGGATGATGCATCCTATTTTTTCTCCTGTTTGCCTGGCGTAAGACTCATGCTGCCGCATTGAGGTTACGACAGGCTTTTTTATCTCATTGCTTTAAAAGATTTTTCTTCACCTCTACGCGTAAGCGATACGTTCCTTCTTCATATTTGTTTAATATTGGTTATCCAAATTAATTTATTTGGTTGATCAATTTCACGTAAGTTGTGTTAATTGGTTGATCAATTTTTGCGCTCTGTTAGTTTTATTGTGAACCCTACATAAGGACACAATAATGAAAAAGCCTTACTTTTATCTCACCCCCGTGGCACTTGCTGTCGCATTATCTGCCTGTAATTCCGAGCGTTATCAACAGCCTGTACTTGAGGCTCGCAGCGCCAGCGTGCTGACCGACGCTGGTTACCAGTTCAAAGATCTCAATAAAAATGGCCGGGTTGATGGCTATGAAGACTGGCGTAAGCCGGTCGCTGAGCGGGTGGCTGACCTGATTAGTCAGATGACGCTGGAAGAGAAAGTCGGCATGATGCTGATTGATACCATGAACGCTGCGGCGTATGGCGAGATCAACGCGACCCACGTCGATTACATTGAACAGCAGAAGATGAACCGTTTTATCTTCCGCAATGCGATATTAACGCCGCAAGAACTGGCTGAGATGGATGAGTCTCAGCGTGATCCGGACGATGCAACCATCGGCGGGCGAGCCAGTGCGCCTATTTCTCCCAATGAAGCCGCACGCTATATGAATGCTGTGCAGGAGTTGAGTGAGTCAACCCGGCTCGGGATCCCGGCGCTTTTCAAATCAAATGCACGTAATCATGCCGATCCGAATGCCAAGCCGGGCGTTAATGTGGCTGCGGGCGCATTTTCTGAATGGCCAAAAGAGGCAGGACTGGCCGCTGCCGCGCTCGGTGATGGGGACATGTCATTAATTGCCGAATTTGCCCGCATTATGAAAGCGGAGTGGAATGCGATAGGTCTGCGCGGTATGTATGGTTATATGGCCGATTTATCGACGGAAACCGCGCTGGTTCCGCGTGCATGAGACCTTCACTGAAGATGCGGACCTGGCCTCTGATATCATGACGGCACTGGTGAGTAACCTGCAAGGCAAGCAAGTTGATAACCAGAGCATCGTATTGACCATGAAGCATTTTCCCGGTGGTGGCCCGCAATTTCTCGGTTTAGACCCTCATTACCTGGCCGGCCAGCATCAAACCTACCCAAGCGGAAATTTTGACTACCACGTTAAGCCTTTTAAAGCGGCTATCGATGCCGGTGTCGCGGCCCTGATGCCGTATTATGGCGTGGTGGGCGGAGGAGAATGGAGTGTGAATGATCTTCAGTCCGGTGCGACCACAACGCCTGATGGTACTGATCTCTACGCTGGGACGGACAGCGGCAGCGGGGTCGATCAGTCACTGGCGGATATGGTGTCTGAAAGAGTTAAAGACACTGTTAGGGTGCCGAATAATGACTACAGTACAACGGTTGGCACACCTGCCGGTAATGTGGGCACGGCATTTTCTGTCGGTATACTGGATAACTTATTGCGTAAAGAGCTGGGCTTTACCGGGGTGATCAACTCGGATACCGGTGTGGTGAATGAACCCAACGTCGGTTTAACTGACTACGCGACGATCCAGAATAACCGTGCCTGGGGCTTACAGGATAAGTCGAAAAACGAGTTGTTCGAGATAGCGATTAAAGCGGGCACCGATGTTTTTTCCGGTTTCCACAATAACTCTGACATTCTGGCTGTGGTCAGAGACGGCCTAGTCTCCGAAGCCCGAATCGATGAGTCCCTGACCCGTTTGCTGACCGTGCAGTTCGAGCTGGGGTTATTTGAAAACCCGTATGTGGACGCAACTAAAGCCGACAGCATTGTCGGTAGCACCGAACATCAGGCGCAGGCCGACATCGCCCAGCGTAAATCAATTGTGTTGCTGGAAAACAAATCTTCTCTGCTTCCTCTGGCTTCCGGCAGCGATGCATCCGCGCTGAAGCTGTATACATTAGGGGTCAATGATGGTGTTGCGGCACAGTACGGATTCAGCCAGGTCACCGTTGGTGATGCCAGTGATGTGAGCGAGCGACCAAGTGCAGCAGGTCATGATAAGGCGATTATCCGCGTGCGCGTGACCAATAACAATACCGGCTTGCTGGTCTTTGGCGGTGCGCGATTTGATGAAGTGGATGTGCTGGATTTCTCTGGCATGGCGAATTCTTCAAGCTGGGAAATTACCCCGTCACTGCAAGACATTCAGGCCGTAATGAATGAAGTAGGAGCGCAGAATACCATTCTGTCGGTCTACTTCAGACAGCCATTTGTCCTGGATGAAGCCAGCGGTCTTAAAGATGCCGGAGCCATTGTAGCGACTTTTGGTTCCAGTGATGAAGCGCTGTTCGATATTCTTACCGGGCAGGTTTCACCGAGCGGGAAACTGCCTTTTGCTCTGGCGAATAGTGCTCAGGCGATCATTGACCAGGCTTCGGACGCACCGGGCTATGCAGACAGCGATACTCTGTATCCGTTTGGTTACGGTTTGAGTTACTAGATCCGGTATTACGCCTGTAACACCTTGGTTTAATGCTTAATTAAGCGGTCAAGGCAATTTGCTCTGACCGCTTTCTTCTCTCCTCCGACTGGCATTGGTTTCAGTACTTCAGTGACAGCTTGTCAATCCGTCGCTCAGGCAGTGGGCGTTACACTCAGCGTACGTCGCTAAACTTAACGTTAAGCCTCAGGCAGTTTGTTACCCAAGGCGGGCAACAGATTACCTGAACCGGGTAGATAGTTGCTCAATATCCACTTTCCAGAATTAAACTAAAATATATTTCAATTGGATATAGTGATTCTCTTCATGGAACAGAGCTTGCCTGTATGCGCTGTCGTTTGGATTCCTGGTCGACCGACTATGGTGCCACGATACGTCATGGCGATAAATCAAACAGAATGATTAAGAGAATACAGTATGAATATGTTAGTAAGAGTGTTAGTAGGTTTCGGCGGAATTTCATCAGTGCTGATGGGGCTGTTTTTTTGGGTGGCGGCCAGATGTTCGAAGGCGCGTTTGCTTCGGAAGGGGTCGATATCGGTTTCTCTATTTTCTCTACGATAGCCATTGCTGCTTTACTCGTGGGTGCATTGGGATGTTGGGGAGCATTTGGTGACAATAAACTGGCTGCGTGTATTTTTTGTGTGCTAAGTCTGCCCGGCTGGTATGTGGGCACGATTTATGGCGTGATTTGTTTAGGTTTGATATTTATGTCTAAACAGCAAACTGCAGAGCAGGACGCGACTGCGGCTTAAGCACAGTTACGTTTAATCACAGGTACGTTTAATCACAGTCACCTTATAATATCGTAGATAGATAACGCTAATTTTTCAGATAAGTGCTTGTCGCGGCTATTTAGTAAAGATGCATAGAGCGACCAGCGCTTATTTTGATAACGCTATGTTTTATAAAACGTTATTGACGACCAGCATGTTGAGTTTTTTCGACTCTTTCAGTTCTTCTTTGGTCAGGCGCAGCTGTTTCTTTTAGTTCATCGGAATAGGGGCGACTGTTAAGTGTGACCAGACACTTGAACGCACAGGGCCGCATATCCGCCGAGGAGATCCCGCACAACAGGCCGAAAGTGCTGTTGCGCAGCTCTAACGGGTTAAAGATATAGAGAAGGCATTCCTCTAGCGTATTGTACTGATTAATAAATGAAAAACGGATCAGGCGATCACTATAAGTGACGTTGCCTATGTAATAAATTTCACTGCTTTTTCCGTCCGGCGTTACAACGCTGATGGTCAGAGTAGCGGTCTGCTGGCTGCCTTTCTTCTCCGGCAATATATCAATCACCCCGTCTTTCATCCGGTTGTAGCGTCCATCGTAAAAATAGAAAAACAACCGCGCAGCACTGTGAAAGGTTTGAACGCCAGACGTCGGCAGCGATGGCTCAAAACTAGGGCTGACGCGATAATCAATCAGCTGGGTTGGAGTGACTTTGAGTGCTTCGGCAATGGTAAACAGGGTCACCATATCAATAGAGATCTCGCCGGTTTCGTATTTTGATACCGTGGCGCGGCTTTTAAATATAAGGTCGGCCAACTGCTGAATCGTGAGCCCAAGGTTTTTACGATGGGTGCGGATTCTGGCACCGATATGGCGGTTGATTGCCGCATGATCTGTGGGAGCTCGGTTCATGATATTCAGTTCCTTTAATCAATGACCGGATGAAATGTTCGTATAACGGTGCATTTCAGTGATTGTGCTGATGAATGGCTTCATTGTTTAGCAAAACTAGCAAATAATCGGCGTTTTTTCTATTTAAAAGAGAATTTTCAAAAATTTTGTTTCGTTAAATGAAACTTATGCGGTTTGTTGCGGCGGAATGCGTACCGATATACTCAGCATCAACCGACCAGGCAGCAAAAGGATATTTCCGTGCTGGCCACGGGCATAGGTTTAACATTACAGGAAGCAAAATATGAAAATAGCGGTGATCGGCGCCGGCGCCATGGGGTGTCTGTATGGTGCGTATTTAAGTAAGCAGCACCAGGTCTTTATGATCGACGCGCTGGAGTCCCAAGTCACGGCGATTCAGCAGTCTGGTATTACGATAGAAGAACAAAACGGTGAAAAAGTGAATTTTCCCCGCGTACAGGCTTATTTATCCGGTCAATGTGACGTCGCGATGGACCTGGTCATTGTCTTTGTTAAATCGACTTATACTCAGGTCGCACTGGAGCAGAACCAAAATCTGTTTCAAGATTCTACCCTGGTGATGACGCTGCAAAATGGCGCCGGTAATGATCGCATGATTCAGCAGTACGTTAAGCCGGAAAATATCATTATTGGTACCAGCAAGCATAATGCGGTCAATCTGGGCCTTGGCCAAATCAAACATCCGGCCTCTGGGGTCACCACCATCGGCAGTAATCATAATGCGGATAAGCAGGTTGCACTGGCGCAAGGCGCTTTACTTGAAGCGTCATTTGCGGTCGAAGCGACGGATGATATTCAGCGTATTATCTGGAGCAAGCTGCTGGTGAACTTATCGGTCAATACGTTTACCGCCATTACCCAAACTCCAATCGGTTACATGATCAAAAACGAACATGCCTGGGACTTTGCCAAGCGTTTGATTTATGAGGCGATTGAAGTTGCCGAAGCCGACGGAACCTATTTTGACCGTCGTGAAGCACTGAATATGGTCAAAAGTGTTTGCGAAACCGCAGGCGATGGTTATTCCTCCATGTATCAGGACCGCAAAAACCAGGTCAAAATGGAAATTGATGCCATCAACGGCGCGATTGTCGAACAAGCGAAACGCTATGGTGTGCCAACGCCTTACAATACCCTGATTGTCGATTTGATCCATGCGATGGAAGGTGCATACGGGTTATATGACTGATTTTATTAGGGGAAGTGTACGCAAAGCCTCGCTTCCCCTAACAGTACGTTACTGAGTCAGTAACCAGCGCGCGGTTGTCTCATCAGTGACCAGACCGTTGATCCAGCCGCCACGCAGCGCGGCCAGAATGGCAGGGCGTTTGTCTTCTCCGCAGGCTGAGCCGATTTTCGGACAACGGCTGCTGCGCATATCATAACTGGTAATGAAGCGGTTAATTGTACAGTTCACCACTTCGCCGTCCTGGTTGATGAAGCGGCCCAGAATTTCACCCACAGCACCTTGTTCGTTGAGCTCCTGCGCTTTATCTGCGCTGATAAAGCCGTCTTTGATGATCGGGCTGGCTTTACTCAGCGAACCGATACCAATAAACATCACGTTTGCGTTATCGGCCACTGCAGATACGTCGGTAAACAGGCGGGTTGTGGTCCAGATACTATGTTCCTTATCCGAAGTGGCGTAACGCGGCGCCGGCAACTGATAGTAGTTTGCCTGCACTTTGCTGGCCAGAATCAAAGGTACATCATCGTAGTAGTTACATTGTCCATCCACACCCATTGCACTGATCAGAGCAACACATTTGCTGCTCGGCGCGTCGAAATTAATTCGTTTGATCGCTTTCTTGAGTGTTAAACCCGAACCGATGCCGATGATCTGCTCCGGTTGATCCTTAATGTATTTCGACATCAACTGAAAGCAGCCGAACGAAACATTGTCCAGCGTTTCATCCGGGCTGGTGGTCGGCACTATACTGCACTCGACTAACTGATACTTTGCTTTCAGCAGCTCAGCATAATCGAGACAGGTCGCAATCGGGTGATGCAGCCCGACCGACACAATGCCTTCTTCTTTTGCCGCTGCAATAAGACGCTGCACCACGGGCCGTGACAGTCCAAGTTCAGACGCGATTTCACTCTGATTACGACCGGATACGTAGTACATCCAGGCTGCACGTACCATTTGATCGGTTTTGAAATTGTCATCTTTTGCCACGATTTTTGCCTCTTATCTCGGTTTTATTGCTCTGAAAACACTGTGTTATCTGTGCTGCCCAGCTATCTTCGCCTGTTCTTGTATTGAGTGCAAATCAAATCATTCACCCACAAATGAACAAAAAACCAATAAATGGTCTTTTGTTCATTTGTGATCTATGGCTCTTTATTTGATTATATGATCAATTAGAGTGGCCCCATCAAACAAGAACGAGGAAATAACAATGGAAAACCAATACACGTGGCTACATATCGGTCTGGGATCGTTTCACCGTGCGCATCAGGCCTGGTACCTGAATCAGTTGTTGGAGCAGGGGGATCAGTGTTGGCACATTGCTGCCGGCAATATCCGTAATGACGCCGAAGCGACGGTTTCGACTCTGCATCATCAGCAAGGAGAGTACGTGCTGGAAACGGTTACTCCGGCTGGTGAGCGTCATTACGAGGTGATCAAGTCGATTCAGACTCTGCTGCCGTGGCAGGAAGATCTTGAGCCTTTAATTGAAGAAGGTGCTAAAGCCGCGACAAAAGTGATTGCCTTTACTGTGACGGAAGGTGGCTACTACCTGAAAACAGACCACCGTCTGGATGTTGATAATGCGGGTCTGAAAGCTGATTTGAACGGCGCACATCAAACCATTTATGGCACCATCACCAAGATTCTTGAACGCCGTATGCAAACGCAGGCCGGTGCAGTGACGTTACTCAACTGCGATAACGTGCGTCACAACGGTGAACGTTTCCGCGATGGTCTGGAGGAATTTCTGACGCTGACCGGCAAAACCGAACTACTAAACTGGCTGCAACACCACACCACAAGTCCGAATACCATGGTCGATCGCATTACACCGCGCCCGGCCGCTGATTTACCAGCCCGAATTAAAGCGGCGACCGGCATAGAAGATAATGCACCTGTGATGGGTGAGCGCTTTATCCAGTGGGTGATTGAAGATGATTTTAAGGCTGGCCGTCCGGAGCTTGAAAAGGTTGGCGTCGAGATGGTCGATTCGGTTATTCCGTATGAAGAAGCCAAAATTCGTATTCTTAATTCGTCACACAGCTGCATCGCCTGGGCAGGCACGCTGGCGGGTCAGTCTTATATCCACGAGAGTACGCTGACTGATTACATCCGTCAGATTGCTTATGACTATGTTACCCAGGATGTGATTCCGTGCCTGGGCGATAACGGTATCGATTTAGCCACCTATCGTGATGTGGTATTGGAACGCTTTACCAACCCGCACATTCAGGATACAAACCAGCGCGTTGCCGCGGATGGCTTTTCTAAGATTCCTGCCATGATCACCCCGACCATGCTTGAGTGCTATCAGCGCGGCGTTGCGCCATCGGCCACGGCCGTGTTGCCGGCGCTGTTCTTTGTCTACATGCAGCAGTGGCACCTTGGCAAACTGCCATACGAGTACCAGGACGGCATTCTGGATGCCGACGCCGTACATGCCATGTTTGCATCGTCAGACCCGATTGCTGAGTTTGCCCATGATTCGGCCCTGTTTGGTGAACTGGCGCAGCGCGCCGAGTTTGAAAGCCTGCTGCGCGAGAAAATCAGCGCGGTCTACGCGATGATTCAGTAAGGAGTGGCTATGTACTTAGGTATTGATCTGGGCACCTCCGAAGTTAAAGCACTGGTCATTGATGAACGGGGTGAAACAGTGGCAGCACACAGCGCGCCGCTGACCATTCAAAGGCCTTATCCTCATTGGTCTGAGCAGGATCCGCAAGCCTGGTGGGAGGCGACAAATTATCTGATTGATGCGCTGCGGGAAAAATGTGCTGAGCACTGGGGCGCAATCAAGGCGATTGGTCTGTCGGGCCAGATGCATGGTGCGGTGTTGCTTGATGAAAGCGACAGCGTGATCCGTCCGGCCATTTTGTGGAATGACACCCGCTGTTATGCCGAGTGTCAGGAACTGGAAGAGGTAGCGCCGCAACTGCACCAGATAGCGGGTAACCTGGCGATGCCCGGTTTTACCGCACCAAAGCTGCTTTGGGTGCGTAAACACGAGCCGCAGCACTTTGCACGCATCGCCACGGTACTGCTGCCTAAAGACTATCTGCGTCTGCAAATGACCGGTCGTAAAATTTCTGATATGTCGGATTCGGCTGGCACGCTGTGGCTGGATGTCGCCAAACGCGACTGGTCAGATTTACTGCTCGACAAGTGTCAGCTCAGTCGGAGCCAGATGCCTTTGCTGGTTGAAGGCTGTGAAGTGTCAGCGACCTTGTCGGCGGAAATTGCCGAACGCTGGGGGCTGAGTCCTTCGGTGTGTGTGGCCGGCGGCGGCGGTGATAATGCGGTCAGCGCTATCGGCGTGGGCGCAGTGGAAACCGGTGATGCCTTTATTTCCCTTGGCACCTCGGGCGTCCTGTTTGTGGTCAACGATCAGTATCGTCCGGCGCCCGAAGCCGCGGTACATGCATTTTGCCATGTCCTGCCACAGCGCTGGCATCAGATGAGCGTGATGCTGAGTGCCGCCAGTTGCCTGCAATGGTTGTGTCGTATCGTCGGCGTGACAGAAGTGGAGTTGTTACAGGAAGTGGAACAGCTCACTGAAGAGGAAAAAGCCGGCGCGCCGCTGTTTTTACCCTACCTGTCCGGTGAGAGAACACCGCACAACGACCCGGATGCCAAGGGTATGTTCCATGGAATGACTCACTCCACCCGCCGGGCGACTCTCGGTTATGCGGTGCTGGAAGGGGTCAGCTTCGGCCTGGCTGATGGTCTGCGGGTGCTGAGTGACAGCGGCACACACATTGAGCAGTGTTCACTGGTCGGTGGCGGGGCGCGCAGTTTCTTACTGGGCGCAGTTACTGGCGGATACTCTGCAGCTTTCCATTGTGACCCACAAAGGAGGGGAGACCGGCGGTGCACTGGGTGCGGCAAGGCTGGCCTGCCTGGCGATGGATAAACCGCTGCTGGAAGTGTGTAAAAAACCGGAAGTCTACCGCGTCTACCAGCCGGATAGCTCACGTCAGGCGATGCTGGAATCGCGTTATCAGCGTTTTCGCGCTCTGTATCAAAACGACCTTAACCTGCGGCAGTAATCGGCTGCTCAAACCTGAATCAATATAAACACAATAACAATCAACTGTGCCCCGACGCGAAAGCAGGGGCACTCGATTCCTTTTACCCTACAAATGAGGAATATATGGACACTACAAGCAAACAGTGGCTGGGATTGCCACTCAACTTAGTCTGGGGTTACATCGCTATTGCCATCTTCATGACCGGCGACGGTTTTGAACTGGCATTTCTATCTCACTACATTACCGAACTGGGTTTTTCACCGGCGCAATCCTCTTTTGCGTTTACCCTGTATGGCTTTGCCGCTGCGATGGCGGCGTGGATTTCCGGCGTAGTCGCGGAAATCATCACTCCGCAGAAAACCATGAAAATCGGCTTCCTGATGTGGTGTGTTTTCCACGCCCTGTTTCTGACCTTTGGTCTGGGTGAGTCCAACTATGCGATGATCCTGCTGTTTTATGGTATCCGCGGTTTTGCTTATCCGCTGTTCCTCTACTCATTCATTGTGGTGATTGTGCACAATGTGCGCAGTGACGGTGTGAGCTCGGCTCTGGGCTGGTTCTGGACGGTGTATTCGATCGGTATCGGTGTCGCGGGCAGTTACATTCCAAGCTTTACCATTCCCTGGATTGGCGAGTTAGGCACCTTATGGTTATCGCTGGCGTTTCTGTGCCACCGGTGGTGTGCTTGCGATGGTGACCTTGAGAAACGTGAAAACGCCGACTCACATGCACAATCTGACCAACAAGCAGAAGCTGAAAGAACTGAGCCGCGCGGCGACCTTACTGTACAGTAACCGCAACGTGCTTTACTCGAGTTTTGTCCGTATTACCAATACCTTATCTCTGTTTGGTTTTGCGGTGATCATGCCGATGATGTTTGTCGATGATTTAGGTTTTACGACCTCTGAGTGGCTGCAGGTGTGGGCGGTGTTCTTCTTTACCACCATTTTCTCCAATGTACTGTGGGGCATTCTGGGCGAAAAACTGGGCTGGATGAAAGTGGTGCGCTGGTTTGGCTGCGTCGGTATGGCGCTGTCGAGTCTGTCTTTCTACTATATTCCCCAGCACTTTGGCCACAATTTCTACATGGCGCTGATCCCGGCGATTGCACTGGGGATTTTTGTTGCGGCGTTTGTACCGATGGCCGCGGTGTTCCCGGCACTGGAGCCGAATCATAAAGGTGCGGCGATTTCGGTCTATAACTTGTCGGCGGGCCTGTCTAACTTCGTTGCTCCTGCGATTGCAGTGGTGCTGTTGCCTTACTTCAGTACCCTGGGTGTGGTGATCGCTTATACCACGCTCTATGTGGTCGCGTTTTTTGTGACTTATTTGATCGAAGTTGAACAACCTGGCTTTGAAACACCAATTGTTGACTCAGGTAATGTCACTGTGACTTAAAAATGTTTTAAGGTATGGCAATAGCTTTTATTGCCATACCGGTTTTTTTCTTTTGAGGTAAGTATTTAGTATGAATAAACAAGCGGTAATTTTTGATATGGACGGTGTGATTATTGACTCCGAACCTTTATGGCAAACGGCGCAGATTGAATCGCTGGCGCTGTTTGGAGTCACCATCAGTCGTGAGGACTGCGAGCGACTGACCATGGGTAAACGCATCGACGATATTGCCAGAACCTGGTGCGATACACATTCGCTTGCGGTTGCGGCGACTGAGCTGGAAACCATGATCCTGACCCGCTTGTGTGATGCTATCAGCCGGCAGGGTGAGGCGATGAAAGGGGTATACCGCGCGTTAGAAACCTTTATCGCCCGGGAGCTGAAAATTGCCCTGGCGACGTCGTCCAATCATGTAGTGATCAAAGCTGTGTTTGACCGTTTAGGTTTATGGGAAAAATTCAGCGTTATTTGCAGTGCGGAAGATGAGGTGAATGGTAAACCCCATCCCGATGTCTATCTCTCAGCAGCGAAAGCACTCGGCGTCGATGTCAGCCAGTGTCTGGTTATCGAAGACAGCTTCACCGGCCTGACCGCTGCCAAACGTGCCGAAATGACCACTTATCTGGTCTCTCCTGAACACCACAATGAAAAATTTGCCATCGCCGACGCCAGATTCAGCGATCTGGACGCGGTAGTGGATTCACTGAGCTGATCGCTCACTTTGATGACAGTCTAATCAGGCGTTAACAGTTTGCCAATCGGGCATCAGTTATGCGCCTGTTCTTCTCCAACCACCCAACTGATAAAGGTTTGCGCGGCCGGATTTGAACACTGTTCTGAGATAGTCAGAAAATAGGCTTTATCCGGAAAGTCGAGAGTATCGGTGATTGCCACGAGTTGGCCGCTATCAAGCAAATCACGAACCTGCCAGTCCCAGGCGAGTGCGATACCTGCATCATTGATGGCTGCCTGAATCACGGCGACCTGATCGTCAACCATCAGTGCACTGGCCGGGACTTGATACTCCAGCCCCATTTTGTCACTCCACGACTGCCATCCTTCCCAGGAGGGCAGTTCGTCTTTCAGCATGATTAGCGGTTGATCAAACAGTGTGCGGAGATCAATTTTCCCACCTCGTTTGTGCAGGAAAGACGGGCTGCATACCAGCAGAATCCGTTCATGAAACACCAGATAATTGGTGCGGTTTATGGTATCAACTTGCGAATAAAAGAAAGCTACATCGTAGTTTTCATTGGTGCCGACATAACGCTCATTATTCACCGCCAGATTAATCAGCACATCCGGATGAGCCTGACGAAATTGATCGAGGCGTGGCAGCAGCCAGAAATGCAGAAAGCACGATCCGACTTCAATATTCAGTGCCGGAGCACTGGTTTCTTCATTAAGTAACTGAGTTTCGTCTGCCAGCATGGTCAGTGCAGTGGTTACTTTGTCAAGATAACGCCGCCCCTCTGCGGTTAATTCCACCCCTTGTTTTGAGCGGATAAATAGTTCGGTTTTTAGGAAGGTTTCCAAATTTTTCAGCTGTTTGCTTACTGCTGTTGGCGTAATGCATAACTCATTCGCTGCCTTCGTCAGGCTACCCAGTCGGGCTGCTGCTTCAAACATGATAAGGCTGTTGGTCGGCGGAATTAACTTACGGTTTATAGCCAAGGGGTCTACCTGTGTGAACTTTTAGTTCAAGATATCTTAACTAAATAGCGGTTTACTGACAACGAGGAGTCCGTAGGATAAAAATCACAATGTTGTAACAAACTAGGGAAAATTGATGAACAAAGTTCAAGAAATCCATCACGATTGGCTCACGTTACCTGACGGAACCCGCTTAGCTTATCGAGCCTGGCTGCCCGACGATGCGACTTTAAAGCCTGTTCCGGCGATTTTGGAATTTTTGCCCTATCGCAAGAATGACGGCACTGTGGTTCGTGATGAAATCACTATGTCTCAAACCGCTGCACATGGCTACGCCTGCATCCGGGTTGATTTGCGTGGTTGCGGTGAATCGGAAGGCTTGTTCGATGATGAGTATTCGGCTCAGGAATTGCAGGACGGCTGTGATGTGATTGCCTGGATTGCGGCTCAGGAGTGGTGTGACGGAAATGTCGGCATGGTGGGTATCTCATGGGGTGGTTTCAACTCACTGCAAGTGGCAGCGCTGAATCCGCCGGCGCTGAAAGCGATTATTACCCAGTGTTCGACCGACGACCGTTTCCGTGACGACATTCATTTTCTCGGCGGATGTCTGTTGAACGATAATATGGACTGGGCAGCCTTTTTCTGGGCTTACGCGCAGGCTCGTTTCTCCGGATCCGCGCCATGTCGGCGACAACTGGCGTCAGATATGGCTCGAGCGGCTGGAGAATATGCCGATGCTGGCTAAGCCTTGGATCGGCCAGCAAACTCGTAATGATTACTGGAAACACGGTTCGGTGTGTGAAGACTATTCCTCAATCAAGATCCCTGTCTATGCGATTGGTGGCTGGGCCGATAATTATCGCAATACGGTTTTTTCTTTACTGAGTAATCTGTCTGGTCCGAAAAAAGGCCTGATCGGGCCCTGGGCTCATAAATATCCGAATATTGCCTATCCGAATCCTAAGATGGATTACGTCTCTGAATCGGTACGCTGGTGGGACCGCTGGTTGAAAGGCCTTGAAAATGGTATCGATCAGGAGCCGGAGCTGAATTATTACCTTCAGGACAGTGTGCGGCCTCAAAGTGATTATGACTTTCGTCCTGGTAAGTGGGTGAGCGAACCGACCTGGCCGTCACCGAATACCGTCTATCAGACCTATTACCTCGCTGAACATGGATTGAGTGAGCAGGCGCAAAGCGGGCCGAAGTTGAGTATTCGTTCACCCCAGACTGTAGGCCTTGATGGTGGTCGTTTGTGTGTTGGTATTCGTCTTGATATGGAACAGCCTGCCGATCAGCGTCTGGACGATGCTGGTTCGCTGGTATTTGACAGTGAGGTGCTCACACAAGATATGCCGATTGCGGGCCAGGTTAAGGCCAGCCTTGCGCTCACCAGTAATACCGAGAATGGCCACGTGGTGGTGCGGGTGTGCGATGTTCACCCTGGCGGGGAAGTGACCCGGGTAACCCATGGTATTCTCAATCTTTCGCATCGTAACAGTCATGAATTTCCGCAGCCTTTGGTGCCGGGTGAAGAGTACCAGGTTGAGGTACCTCTTTATCATATGGCTTATGTGGTGCCTAAGGGGCACAAATTACGCATCTCAGTTTCGACCACTTACTGGCCGCTGACCTGGCCATCGGCGGAAGATATGACACTGAATCTGCGTCCTGAAGCTTGTTCGGTTACTCTGCCGTTGAATCGTACTCCGACGTTCAGCGAGCGGGTACCGGCTTATTCTACACCGGCCTCTTTTGACGGAGAACAGCGCCGCCCAACTGAGAGTCAGCGCGTGGTACGCCGCGATTACAAAACAGGAGTGACTACATTGGAAACCTTTGATGACTTTGGTTGCCAGTATTTCGACTCGTCACAAAGTGAAATTGATTTCGATATTCATCAGTTGTTGTCCGTTCATCCAGAAGATCCCCTCAGTGCGAAAAATGACTTACGCCTGCGGGTCGACATGGGGCGAGATGGTTGGCGCACCGGAATTGAGGCGCACTATGTCATGACTTGTGATGCGAATAATTTCTACATAAAGGCGCAATGGACAGCCAAACATGAGGATGAAGTGGTATTCGAGAAATCATTTGACGAGACGATTGAACGTTATTTCATGTAACGGATATTCAAGGATGAAACTATGTTAAAAAATATTCGACCATTGGTCTTTTTTCCGACGTTTTTAATATTGGTCAGTGCCTTGGTGCTTAGCCTGGTGGATCTGGAACGCTTTACCAAGGTCACCGCGGCGTTAAACAGCCAAGTGCTGGAAAACTTCTCCTGGCTGTTCAGCTTAGGCAGTTTTTATCTGCTGGTTCTGGTGGTGATTACTTATTTTTCTAAGCTGGGGAATATCCGTATTGGTGGTGACAACAGTACACCGAAAATCACTAAGCCACGCTGGTTTATGATCGTACTGTGTACCACGCTGGCTGTCGGGGTATTGTTCTGGACCACCGCCGAAACCGATCTATCACTTGCATGCGCCACCGGAGAGTCTGGGAATTGCAGCAGGTAGTGCCGATGCCACTTTGTTTGCCTTTTCTGCGATGTTTTTACACTGGGGCCCGACACCATACGCAATTTATTGTGTTCCGGCGCTGATTTTCGCTTTGGCGTTTTATAATCTCAAATTGCCGTTTTCGATATCCAGTTCACTACGTCCGATTTTCGGCCGCTATCTTACTCCGCGAGTGGCGGATGTTATCGATGCACTGGCATTGTATTCACTGGTAGTTGGGATGGCGTCATCATTGGGGACGGGAGCACTGACTTTACTGGGAGGCGTCAGTCAGTTTGTCGACATTGACCGTAATGCGTTTACGTTGGGGATCTTTATTACGCTGATCGTAGTAACCTTTGTTTTTTCTGCTGCCAGTGGGCTGAATAAAGGTATTGCTCGCCTGTCGAAGACCAATTTCTGGATGTTGATTGCCCTGTTTGTCTTTGTGCTGGTGGTTGGTCCGACTGTGTTTATGTTGTCACTTGGTGTAGAGGGGCTCGGCGCCTATCTGCAGAACTTTTTCCGTCTCAGTTTGTTTACCGGCCAGGCGGCTAACGACCCTTGGCCGCAATGGTGGAGTGTATTCTACTGGGCAGTCTGGTTTGCCTGGGCTCCGATCACAGCGATGTTTCTGGGTAAGATAGCCCGCGGTTACACAGTAAAAGAGTTCATTCAGATAAACCTAATTTTCCCTAGTTTGTTCGTTTTGCTGTGGATATCAGTTTTTTCCGGGATCGCGGTCTACCTCGATACTGAGGGCAACGGCGCTTTATATGAGGTGCTGAATAACGGCGGAGTAGAGCAGTTGCTATATCACATTATGGGTGAATTGCCGCTAAGTGGCATCACTTCGTTCTTCCTGATTCTGGTGGCGTTTATCTCCTACGTTACAGCAGCCGATTCCAGTACAGATGCGATTGGTGACTTGTGTACCAAAGACTTTCACTCTGATTCTGATGAAGGTACCTCACTGCCGATTAAGATTATGTGGGGCACCTTAATAGGATTGGTGGCCTGGATAATGGTCAGCACGGTCGGGATTAATGGTGTTAAGCAGCTGTCTAATCTGGGCGGCTTGCCGGCAACCCTGATTATTCTGGCTTGTAGTCTGACGCTGGTGCGCTGGCTGCGCAATCCAGAGCTACTAAGCGTGCCGCAGGCATTACCTGTGAGAGAAGACGGCAAAATGTCACAATCGGGACAGGGCCTGCAGCCTGTTGAGGCAAAATGATACCGCTAGCTGGTTAAAGGGCAGTAATAAAAAGTCCTCCCAATCGGAGGACTTGTATTTTGTGCCGGTCCGCATCTGCTGGGAGCTGGTCAGGAGTGACTTGGTTTTTGCGCTGTTATGATGGGCTTCATCGCTATTTTTAGAGGTTGGTCACTGTTTTAACGTAAGTTATACGGTGATTTGCCCGTCAGGTGACTGGTAAAAGCGGGCAAATACGTAGTAGATTCTGCAACCATGGATCATCTAAAGTCTTAGCCTGGATCTGATTTGCCTTTTAATTCATATGCATTAAGTCGTTCGTATCAATTAAAAGTGCATGTAACTCAGCCAGACATGTGGAACAGAGCGAATGCAGTGCTGAGCGGACAAGACGTATGAATTCAAAATTAAAAAAACAGCCTAAGACATTTGCCACCATTTCGGATGTTGCCAAATACGCCGAAGTAGGTAAAACCAGTGTGTCGCGCTATCTTAACGGTGAGCAGGATAAACTGTCGGAACCACTGCGCGAAAAAATTGCTCAGGCGATCGCCCATCTTGGCTATCGTCCCAGTCATTCCGCCCGCATGCTCAAAGCCGGCCATTCTAAACTGATAGGTTTACTGCTGGCCGATGTCACCAACCCGTATTCGATTGATGTCCTGCAGGGCATTGAGCATGTTTGCCGGCGGGAGGGATATATGCTGATGGTGTGCAATACCGATAATCGCCTTGATCAGCAGGAGCGTTATCTGGAGATGCTGGAAGATCACCGCGTGGATGGCATCATCGTCAATACGCTGGGGATGGAAAGCGGCCACCTTGGCATGCTGAGCCGTATTGACTGCCCGTTTGTGCTGGTGGACCGTATTGATCCGACTCTGAGTGTGGATTCGGTCGGACTGGATAACGTTCGCGCGGCCGAATTGGCCTGTCAGCATTTGGTCGAGAAATGTTACGAGTCGCTGTTAGTGATCACCCAACCATTGACCATCGCCACTCGCCGCGAAAGGGTTGAAGCACTGCAGACCTTTGTCAGCCAACATGCCGGAATGAGCTGTGAAGTGGTTGAAATGGCTGACATGAGTGATGACAAACTGACAAACCCCATCCGTGATTTCATCGCCAGTAATCGCGGGATGAAAAAAGCGCTGTTTTGCACCAATGGCGTGGCGACCATGTGTACGGCTAAGGCATTAAAACAGCTTGATATGCATCTGGGGGCTCAAGTTGGATTACTCAGTATTGATGATCCCGACTGGGCACAATTAGTCGGCGGGGGAATTACCGCGATGCGCCAGCCGACCCGCCAAATCGGTGAAACGGCGTGTGAACGCCTGATTGCACGCATTCGCGGCAGCGAACAACCACCTCAGCAAATACGCTTGCCTGCGGAGTTGATTGTCCGGGCCTCAACCTGATTACAAGCCTGTTGCAATCTGATGTAACAGGCGATAGCCCTGATTTTTAAAAGCCTGCGCGCATTTTTAATACCAGCCTTTTACTCTTTTGAGTACCTCTTTACGATTGTGTTACTGCAATCTCAAAAAATAACAACCTGCATCATATTGGTGACGTTTTGATCACAATTCCTCATTTTGGTGCTGTGTCTGGAACCGATTCCAGACTATGTTATTCAGCGTAACGTGAACATAACAACAACGCTTTTAACTGGAGCTAATTATGAAAAAGTACCTTGCGCTGCTAGTAGCCACCGCCCTGTTTGGTTGTGGTGAATCGAATGATACGGCTGGCAGCGGTGCGCTGCATCTGGTGGCCGCTCACAACCAGACCAACGTCGCCAGTCCTTACCAGGCTGGTATGCTTAAGCTGAAAGAAGTGGCTGATCAATCGGGCCTTTTTGATGTGGAAGTCCATGCGGGCACCATAGGAACCAACGAGAGTGAACTGGTTGAGAAACTGGTTCTGGGTGGCGCTGATTTGGTGCTGGTTTCGCCGGGTTTCATGACCTCTTCTGGCATTGATGAAGTCGATCTTTTCTCATTACTTTACCTTTTTGACGACTACAGCCATTGGGAAAAAGTGGTCGATGGCGACGTGGGCAAAAAAGTGGCCGATATCATTTACACCAAATCTGGTGAGAAGTACCGCGTTGCAGGTTACTGGACCGCTGGCGTGCGTCACTGGTATGGCAAACGACCAATCAACACCATCGAAGATGCTAAAGGGCTGAAGATTCGTACTCAGACCTCAGGTGTGGTTTCGCAATACTGGAAAGACATTGGTGCGATTCCTACTTCGGTTGCGTGGGCTGAACTGTATCAGGCACTGTCGAGCAACGTGGTTGATGGCGCAGAAAACGCTTATCCATACTTTATTCCGATGGAACACCATAAAACATCGAACGGTAAGTATGTGTCGGAAACTGGCCATGATTACACCACGCGTCTGCTGCTGGTACGCAACAGCGTTTGGGAAAACTTTAATGACGAACAGCGTGCAGCATTTGATAACGCGGTAAAAGCGGCGACAGCTGCTGAGCGAAAAGCGCTTTATGAGCAAGAATCTGAATTTAAACAGAAAGCGATTGATGATGGCGCGATTGTGAACTCGGTTGAACGCGGTCCGTTTATTGAAAAAGCGGTAGCGATTCAGGATGAGTGGGCAGCCAAGCATGGCATGACCGATGTGATTGAGACCATCCGTCAGGCACGTTAAGGCTCGATTAACAGGCTTTAGTCTTGCTCTTTGAGCAATGAGAGAAAGGACGAATAGTATGAAATATCTGACTTTACTCATGGCCAAACTTCAGCTGACTATCGGTGCGGTATGCCTGGTGATCTTTGTGGTAGCGACTCTGGTTCAGGTCGCTACCCGTTATCTGGGTATCTCGGTTCTGTGGACAGAAGAAGTGGCGGTCAACGCCTTTATTTGGGCAATGTTTCTCGGTGCGGCCGTGATGGTCCGGGAAAACGAACACTTTAGTTTTCGCATCCTGACCGACAAGTTTGAGGGTAACAAACGCTCCTGCCTGGTGCTGGTACAGAACCTGATTATGTTGGTGTTTCTGTATCCTCTGCTCTGTTTACAGTGTGGAAATTACCCAGACATTCTGGAATTCGCGTTGGATTACCGTGCCTGAATTTAAACAGGGCTATATCTGGCTGGTTATGCCGGTCACCTTTATCAGTTCCAGTGTCTATCTGGTCGATAACATGATCAAAGAAGTGGGGAAGTTAAGAAACGCTTCTAAGAAGGGGGTTGTATGGAACTCGCGTTAATTACAGTGCTGTTTATCGGCTTAATCATCATCGGGGTTCCGATTGCCTTTTCGATTGGTATTTCTGCTCTGACCGGCATTGCCACTATGTCTGGCACGCCAAATACCATGATTCCGATGAAAATGTTTTACGGCCTTAATTCGTACGTACTTTTGGCGGTGCCATTGTTCGTACTGACTGCTAACATCATGAATAGTGGTAGTATTTCCCGCCGTCTGATTGATTTCTCTATCGCTCTCGCCGGACGTCGTCCGGGTGGGCTTGGTCACGCTAACGTGATTGTGTCGATGCTGTTTGCCGGGGTAAGTGGCTCTTCAACAGCCGATACTGCAGGTGTCGGTAAGATCTTAATTCCGAACATGATTGATAAAGGTTACAGCCGCGAAATGTCGGTTGGGGTAACGGCGGCTTCGTCGACGATCGGCAGTATTATCCCGCCTAGTATCACCATGGTTATCTATGGCGGCCTGACCAATACATCGGTCGGACAACTGTTTATCGGCGGTATGTTGCCGGGTATCTTGATTGGTTTCGGGATGATGTTTGTGATTGGTATCATTGCCCGTCGCGACAACCTGCCAATTATGGAAAAGATTACCCGCGCTGAATTTATTGCGCTGGCTAAAGATGCTTTGCCTGCCATGATCACACCGCTGATCATTATCGGTGGTATCGTATTTGGTGTGTTTACACCAACCGAAGCGGCGGCTTTCTCGGCCATCTATGCTTACGCCATTAGTGCTTACTACTACAAAACCATCACCTGGCGCGATATGCCAAAAGTGTTTGTGGAAACGTTGAAGCTGAGCTGTCTGTCGTTATTTGCTCTTGCGGCGGCATCTGCACTGGGTGAATTCCTGGGCTACTACAAAATCAACGTGATTGTCGCGGATTTCTTTAACAGCCTGGGCGGTAATCAATATCTGTTCCTGTTTATCATCATTGCGTTCTTCCTGTTTATCGGCACCTTTATGGATGCGATTCCGGCTATGGTGCTGTTTGTACCAGTGATTTATCCGGTTGCGCTGTCGATGGGGGTGGATCCGGTACAGCTGGGCGTGGTTATCATTATTACTCTGTCGGTCGGTCTGATTACTCCGCCATACGGGTTATGCCTGCTGATATCGAGTGTGATCGGCGGATTGTCTCTCGATCAATCGTTTAAGGCGGTGATGCCTTATATCGGTGTGATTCTGGCTGTTCTGCTGGCGGTGATCTTTATGCCATTCGTGTTATTGGTGTGAGCCTTGGATATGGGTGACAGTGCAAATGAGCCAAGCGTCGTTTGCCGTCACCAGCATTTTTTTAGTTAAAATATGGAATCGGTTCCATTGTTTGCAGCTCATTACCAATGGTGATGTTCAAAAGCTGGCGTGTGACAAGCGATGGAATTGGGGGAGTACGCAATGAATACAGTACCAAGCAAGTCTTTTGTGACGCTGGGTGAAGCGATGGCGATGATGGTCGCCAACCAAACCGGCCCGCTGGCTAAAGTAGAGACATTTAACCGCCATCTGGCCGGTGCTGAACTGAATGTCGCGATTGGCATGGCCCGGCTTGGTTTTGACTCTCGTTACGTAACGAAAGTCGGCCGTGACTGCTGGGGCGAGTTCATCACTCAGGCACTGGCTGAGGAAGGAGTCAATACCGGTTGGATCTCGACCAGCGATGATCACTCGACCGGAATGGTTTTTAAAAGCCTGCAGAACGATGGCAGTGACCCTGCGGTGGAATACTTTCGCCGCCGTTTCTGCGGCCAGCACGTTGAGTGAAGATGATTTGCAGCCTGAGCTAATCAGTGACAACAGCCATTTGCACCTGACTGGAGTGGCGGCTGCGGTATCTCCGTCGTTGCTGGCATTATCCCGCTATGCATTGCAGCAAGCCAAAGCGGCCGGCGCATCGACATCATTTGATACCAATCTGCGTCCGACGTTGTGGTCGGATGAACAGACCATGCGCGACACCATCAATGAGCTGGCTAGTGGTTGCGATGTGGTGTTGCCGGGAATTAATGAAGGCAAAATTCTGACCGGTAGTAATGATCCGGAGGCAATTGCTGATTTCTATTTAGCGCGTGGGGTGCAGTTGGTGGTGGTTAAACTCGGCAGTGACGGTGCCTACTTTAAACATGCCGGTGTAGAGTCGGGCACAGTGCAGGGTGTTGCGGTCGACAAGGTCGTCGATACGGTCGGTGCCGGTGACAGTTTTGCGGTTGGCGTGGTGTCAGCGCTGCTGGATGGCCGCACACTTGAACAGGCAGTAAAAAGAGGCAACTGGTTTGGCGCTCTGGCCGTTCAGGTGCGGGGTGACAGTGAAGGGCTGCCAAGTCGCGCTCAATTAAATCAATTTGAACAAAGGGCTTAACGATGAAAAAGAAAGTTATCTTGTACAAAAGCATTCCTGAGCAGTACCAGCGTCAACTGGAGCAGCACTTTGACCTGCAGGTTTTTGATGGTGTCGATGAAAGTAATTTCAGTGCGTTTAAAGCTGCGCTTACTGATGCCGAAGGCGCGATTGGTGCCAGTGTAGAGATGCCGCCGGAACTATTGCAATCGGCGCCGAAACTACAAGCGTTGTCGACGATTTCTGTGGGTACCGATCAATTTGACCTCGATTATCTGGCCAAGCGTGGCATTCCACTGATGCATACACCAAGTGTGCTGACCGAAACCACCGCCGATACCGTGTTTATGCAGATCATGTGCGCCGCCCGTCGTGCGGTTGAGCTATCCAATATGGTGCGGGAAGGGAAGTGGACCAAAAGCATTGGCGAGGAGTTTTACGGCGTCGATGTACACGGTAAAACGCTCGGTATTATTGGCATGGGACGCATTGGTTACGCCGTGGCCCGCCGCGCCCATCTGGGTTTCAATATGAATATTCAGTATTGCAACCGCAGCGCGCATCAGGAAGCCGAACAGGTATTGAATGCCACCCGGACCGAGATGGACACCTTGCTCAAAACGTCCGATTTTGTCTGCGTTATGGTACCGCTCACCGCAGAGACCGAACGTTTGATCGGTAAAGAGCAGTTTGCACTGATGAAACCCAGTGCGATTTTTGTCAACGGCTCACGCGGTAAAGTGATCGATGAATCAGCGCTTATTGAGGCGTTAAGTCAGGGCCAGATTCGGGCTGCAGGTCTGGATGTGTTCGAAGTCGAACCGTTACCGGGTGATTCACCGTTGTGCAAACTCGATAACGCGGTGATCTTTCCGCACATTGGCTCGGCAACCGGAGAAACCCGCGAACAAATGGTGGCCTGTGCGGTCGACAATATTATTGCTGCTTTACAGGGCGATATTGCGCGTAACTGCGCCAATCGTCACTTATTGAACGGTGCGGAAACCGAGAGGAGCGCGTGATGTTTACTGGTCGCTGGGATAACCTGCAACGTTATCCGTATATCAAAAACAACCTCAAACATATTGTCCAGCAAGCGCTCAAGGTCATCGAAGAGCAGACGAAACCGGGCAATATTGTGCTGCAGCCTGATGATGTGTGGATTGAAATGAAACACGTCAACACCGATCCGGCAGACGGTCGTATGTTTGAGATCCACAAGCAGTTTATCGATGTGCATGTGCTGCTTGAAGGCGAAGAATATATGGGATTTGCCCACGATGAGCTGGTGGTGGAAGACTTATCGCTGGTGGAGCACGACGTCTATTTTGGCAGTAGCCGTGAAGGTCGCTATTTTCTGATGAAGCCGGGCGAGCTGGCGGTGTTCTTCCCGGGGGAAGTGCACAAGCCACAGTGTCATCTTGGCGATGAGTCAGTCAGCTTACGCAAGGCAGTGATCAAAATCAGACAATCCATCTTACAACAGGAGCAGTAATGATGAAGGCGGATATCGGAGTTATCGGCCTGGCAGTAATGGGCCAGAAACCTTATCCTGAACATGAATGACCACGGCTTTAAAGTGGTAGCACATAACCGTACTGCGGCGAAAGTCGACGAATTCCTGGAAGGCCCGGCGAAAGGCACTAACATTGTGGGTGCTTACACCCTGCAAGAGCTGGTCGACAAACTGGAAGCGCCACGTAAAGTGATGCTGATGGTTCGCGCGGGCGCCGTGGTTGATGCTTTCATCGACCAACTGGTTCCTCTGCTGGACAAAGGCGACATCATCATCGATGGCGGTAACACCAACTACCCTGACACCAACCGTCGCGTTGCGGCACTGCGTGAAAAAGGCATCCACTTCATCGGTACGGGTGTATCGGGTGGTGAAGAAGGCGCTCGTTTCGGACCGTCTATCATGCCTGGCGGCGCACCGGAAGCATGGGAAGCGGTTAAGCCTATCTTCCAGGGCATCTCTGCCAAAACTGACGCAGGTGAGCCTTGCTGTGACTGGGTCGGCAACGACGGTGCCGGCCACTTCGTGAAAATGGTGCACAACGGCATCGAATACGGTGACATGCAGCTGATCACTGAAGCATACCAGTTCATGAAAGACGGTCTGGGCATGTCTGCAGACGAGATGCAGGCTGTGTTTACTGACTGGAACAAAACTGAGCTGAACAGCTACCTGGTTGAGATCACTGCTGACATCCTGGGCTACAAAGACGAAGACGGCGAAGCTCTGGTTGAGAAAATCCTGGATACCGCGGGCCAGAAAGGCACCGGTAAATGGACTGGTATCAACGCACTGGACCTGGGCATTCCACTGACTCTGATCTCTGAGTCTGTGTTCTCTCGTTGTCTGTCTGCACTGAAAGACCAACGTGTTGAAGCCGAGAAACTGTTCGGCAAAACCATCACGCCGGTGGAAGGCGACAAGCAAGAGTGGGTTGATGCACTGCGTCAGGCTCTGCTGGCTTCAAAAATCATCTCTTACGCACAAGGCTTTATGCTGATGCGTGAAGCGTCAAACGAAAACGGCTGGGATCTGAACTACGGTAACGTGGCTCTGATGTGGCGCGGTGGTTGTATCATCCGCTCTGCGTTCCTGGGCAACATCCGTGACGCATACGAGAACAACGCGCAGCTGGCGTTCCTGGGCTCAGATGAGTACTTCAAAAACATCCTGACCAGCAGCTTGGCAGCATGGCGTAAAGTGGCAGCGAAATCGCTGGAAGCAGGCATCCCAATGCCATGTACCACGTCAGCGCTGACGTTCCTGGACGGCTACACCACCGCACGTCTGCCAGCGAACCTGCTGCAGGCGCAACGTGACTACTTCGGTGCGCACACTTACGAGCGTACTGACCGTGCACGCGGTGAGTTCTTCCACACAAACTGGACCGGTACCGGTGGTGACACAGCGTCAACCACATACGACGTATAACGCCAAATCGATGGGTTTGGTGATAGGTAAAAACAGCCCGCAAAGCGGGCTGTTTGCGTTCAGGACATTAAACCTTGTTTGATGTGAGCCACCAGCTCACGATGACTGAGCTGCTCGCACATCCAGGGGCTGAATGCAAAAGGCGCCGTTTGCACACTGTGCAGCAGATCGTCAAAGTCTATCCAGGCATAATCCGCCACTTCACTGGCTCTGGGCGCCAGCTCTGAGCTCAGACGAGCCTGAAATACCGGGCAAAACTCATTTTCGACCACGCCACTGTTATCCCGTGCACAGTACTGGAACTCTTCACATACACAACGGATGTCGGAGACTTTGGCTCCAAGCTCATACTCGGCGCGGCGATGGACTGCATCACTGAACACTTCTTGCGGGAGCGGATGACCGCAAAATGAATTGGTCCAGACGCCGGGCCAGGCCACTTTATCCAGTGAACGGCGAGTCAGCAGAACCTGACCCTGATCATTAAACAGATAGCAGGAAAACGCCAGATGCAGCGGCGTGTTTTCATCGTGGATGCCGGCTTTGTCGGCAGTGCCAATGGGTTGATAATTACTGTCAAGTAACACAACCTGCTCAGTCGTTGATGTCATAAGACCTCACTTTACCCATCATTTGTGTGACAGGCGAATACGATTGGAAATACAGGCAAAAGAGTCGTTAGATAAAGGGTAGTCAGATAAGCCCGGAATGCCGAATTGAAAATGCCAGCCTGTGCAGACTGGCGTAAAGGACAGTTAGGATAATCGCTCTTAATTACCGAATCAACGCTCAGATTCCGGTAACAGAGGCGGAATCGATGGCACCATAGGCGCATTATCAATATCAGCCTGAGTCATTTTAAACTCTTCCGGGTATTGATCCCGATCGGTACGACGTGCCGGCTCGGTGGAACGCCAGGTATACAGGCAATGCTGGCACTGGAACACTTCCCAAACATCAGGTACCGGTGATTTTGCAAGTATTTCAACGTGGTCTTCACCACAGCGAGGACAGATCACTATTTATTCTCCTGTTTCTGTTGTGCCAGCATTTCGGTCAGTTTATTGACCCACTCTTTGGTTTCAGGCAAATCTTTCACCGGCTGGCTGTAGTGGCCACGAGTATCCGGCGCGACAGGGGTCGTCGCATCGATGATCATTTTATCGGTGATACCGGCAGGTGATGAGCCAGGGTCCAGCTCCAGCACTGACATGTTTGGCAGCTGAACCAGGTCGCCGGCCGGGTTCACTTTGGAGGACATCGCCCACATCACTTGTTGCAGATCGAACGGATCCACATCTTCATCAACCATGATCACCATTTTCACGTAGCCCAGACCATGTGGCGTGGTCATCGCACGCAGACCGACCGCACGAGCGAAGCCGCCATAGCGTTTCTTGGTTGAGATAATCGCCAGCAGGCCGTGGGTGTACATGGCATTCACAGCTTGCACTTCAGGGAATTCGGCTTTGAGCTGCTTGTACAAAGGTACACAGGTTGCCGGCCCCATCAGGTAGTCGATTTCTGTCCATGGCATACCCAGGTACAGCGACTCGAAGATTGGCTTAGTGCGGTACGACACTTTATCGATACGTACGACCGTCATATTACGACCGCCGGAGTAGTGACCGGTAAATTCTCCAAACGGGCCTTCAATTTCACGAACACGACTTTCAATCACACCTTCCAGCACCACTTCTGAGCCCCAGGGCACATCAAAGCCGGTCAGCGGTGCGGTCGCAATCGGATAAGGCTTCTCACGCAGTGCGCCAGCCATTTCATATTCGGACTGATCGTATTGCAGCGGCGTTGCCCCCATCAGAGTGATCATCGGGTCGTTACCCAGGGTGATGGCTACGGGTAGATCCTGACCGCGCTCTTCCGCTTTATTAAGGTGAATCGCGATATCGTGCATTGGCACAGGTTGCAGGCCAAGTTTACGCTTGCCTTTCACTTCCATACGGTAGATACCGACATTCTGCTTACCGAAATTATCCGGGTCAGTCGGATCGCGGGAAACGGTACAGGCTTTATCCAGGTAAAAACCACCGTCGCCATCGTTGAGGCGGAACAGCGGCAGGATATCAAACAGGTTGATCTCATCACCGTCTACCGTGTTTTCTGCCCATGGCGGGTTGTCACGACGTTCTGGTGCGACCGGATACTTATCCCAGCGGCGCACGAATTCAGCGATCTGTTCACTAACCGGTGTTTTCGGTGGCAAATTCATCGAAATAGCGTGGTTTCTGCCAGGAGCCGATGGTATTCATCGCGACGCGGGCATCGGTAAAGCCTTCGATATTATCGAACCACAATGCCGGGGCGCCTTCACCGATACGGCCAGTGGCATTCGCTGCTGCGGCGATGTCCGGTTCGGCTTTCACCTGCTCAGAAATTCTGAGCAGTTGTCCATGTTGTTCTAATGATTGCAGAAAACTGCGTAAATCATCGTATGCCATAGTCTTTCTCCTTCGAGGTGTATTAGTCTAAATTTTGTGCGTGTGCGATGCCTTCCCAGCGTTTGGCCTGGGGATAATCGAGATCAAACTGGTCGAGCACACGGGTGACGATATGATGTTGCACATCTTCAATACTTTTCGGATGGTTGTACCAGGCAGGCATTGGCGGCACTAAAGAGACCCCTTTTTGTGCCAGAGCCAGCATGTTTTCCAGATGAATTGTGCTAAGCGGGGTTTCACGTGGCACCAGCACCAGTTTGCGGTTCTCTTTGATCACCACATCGGCCGCTCGGCCAACCAGGCCCTCGGAGTAACCGGCGCGAATACCGGCCAGGGTTTTCATACTGCAAGGAATAATGATCATGCCGTCGGTCTTAAATGATCCAGATGAAATCTTCGCTGCTTGGTCTGATGAACTGTAGGTGACGTCAGCTAACGCACTGATATCGCGGGCCGTGTATGCGGTTTCCAACTCGATCGTGGCCTTGGCCCAACGTGACATCACTAAGTGAGTTTCTACGTCCGGTATTTGTTGCAAGGCTTGTAAAAGTGTTACAGCTAAAGGAGCGCCAGTCGCGCCGGTGATTCCAACGATCAGTTTCATAATTTGTCTCTCAAATCTTTTGTTCGTGTACGAACGATATGGTTAATCTATGCCTTTGCGAGATGGAATGCAATAGCAGATCAATAAAAAGTTCGTGAACGAACTTAATGTTTTGCTATGTTGCTGAAATTGGTAAAAAAATAGTTTTTCGATAAGTTATGGTATACTTCGACGGTGATAACTGATTAAGAATTGAGAAGTTTATGCAATCCGAACTAGGCCATATCGCCTTTCACATGATGCGAAAATTGATGCAAGAACACACGGCGAGTTGGCAGCAGGCAGTCCCGGGGTTGACCAAACCGCAATACGCGGTGATGTTTGCTGTTGCAGAAAAGCCAGGTGTTGAACAGTCTGAACTGATGGGGCCATCGGTATCGACTAAGGCGACTCTGGCTGAAATTCTGGCGCGTCTTGAAAAGCGTGATCTCATCTATCGCAAGCAGGGAGAAAGCGATAAAAGACGCCGTTTTGTCTATTTGACGGAAGAGGGCATGGCGGTATTCGAGCAGGCAAAAGCAAGTGCAAGCCAAGTCGACGAGCACTTTCTGTCACGCATATCGGCAGAAGACCAACAAGAGTTTATCCGTCTGATGAAATGCATGACGGAGCAAAGCTCACCACTTAAATCGAATCAATAAAGTCATTCAGTAGTTCTTCAACCAGAGACTGGATAACGCGAATATGTTCTCTACCAGCGTTATCGATATGAATCCCGCAACTGACACTAACAACACAATTTAATCTTGAAGCCAGAGATTGAGCCACGTGATGTGCCAGCAGTTTCTTCTTTGTGCCCCAGTACACATATCACAGATGTCGATGCGCTGACTTTATCCGGATCATTCAGGCTGGCTCTGGGCTGAGCCAGCGCTGTTGCACCGATGTGCGCTTGATCACCACCGTATATCGCGACCATTAAGTCTCGACCGACGTGCAGTACGGTCATATTGACTTCAATCCCACTTCTCTGCTTGCTTAAAGAGTAAGAGACGTGTTGCTGACTCATGGATAATGACCTCCTTTAGGTATGAATTCATAAGCGCATACGTGCTCGAAATTATCTGTTTATCAATCAGATGATAATCAGTATTCGACGGTTTTACACAAAAAATAGCGTTTATTTAGACTACGGCCGTACTGGCTGAGTGTAAATAGTTAAACAAAATAATGAATTAAAGTCTTTTGATTTAAATCATGTTTTTATTATTGGTAGCTTTGTTGCTGTCAATTAAATGCATAACGAATAGTCATTTGGGTTGTGACCAGAGATAAGCGAGGCTGAGATATAACCAGTCACCATATACAAAGTCCCTCATGTTATTTTCATCGACAGTTAACCTGATAGTTAAAGGGTAAATTGACTAATCGGAGAGCCTTAACAATACTCTTGATGTTGGTTTGAAATAAGTCTCTAGCAAACAATAACTTAAAATTAAGTTAAGTTACTAAATAGCATCATAAAAGTAACGAATGCACAGAGTTTTACAGAGTATTGTTGATATGAATTATAGAAATTAAGCGCACTATTTTATTATTGATGATGCTTAATTTTCGCTGGATACAGATTCAAACGAGACAGGACTACAGGTACATCATATTCACTATGTTTAATAGTGGGGGACTGGACATGATACGGCATAGTACAAAAATTGTGGTTTCTTTATCTGTGTTACTGTTTGCCTTTGGTTGTCAGCCAAAGCAGGATGAGCAAATGAAATCAGAGATGGAGCAGTTAAAGCAGCAGATAACGCAGTTAACAGAAGATGTGAAAAAGATAAATGACAATGTAGAGAAAATAGATAAGGTGGTATTCAAGCCCAAATATAAAACTCTACCCAATCAAGATAATGTGTTTGCTGATGAGCAAACACCGAGTTTAGGTAGCAGTGACGCTAAAATTGCGATTGTTGAGTTCTCCGATTTTCAATGTCCATACTGTAAGCGTTTCTCTGACAATACTTTTGAACAGTTAAAAACAAATTATATTGATACCGGTAAAGTAAAATATATTGCCCGTGATTTTCCATTGAGTTTCCACCCTCAAGCTAAGGGAGCAGCCGTTGCTGCATTGTGTAGTTTCCAGCAGGATGCTTACTGGCCGATGCGTGCTTTGCTGTTCAACAACGTGAAGCAGTTAGGTAATGAACTGTATCAACAGTCTGCTTCTGAGTTAGAACTGGATAAAGAGAAATTTGATAATTGCCTTTCTGATCAAGACGTAATGAAAAAAGTAGAGCAGGATATGGCTCTGGGGAGTTCATTGGGGGTACGAGGAAACGCCAAGCTTTCTGGTAGGTAAAGTTGAAAACGGTCAATTGATAGAACCTCAGTTAGTTGTTGGGGCGCAGCAGTATGCAGTATTTGCTGAGTTACTCGATAGCTTGGATGATACAGACAAAAAAGAATAAATATAAGAAATAGCGTAAGGCAGCCTTTCAAGGCTGCCTTTTTTGTCTTTGTTTAATATATTAAATTGTTCATCTATTATTAAGTTTAATATGATTTTTTAATATTTTCGGGTCTATTAATTATAAAATAAATGTAATAATTATCTTAATGTTCAATTTAATTTAATATCCCCCCCCCCTCCCCCCGAATATATTAGCTTAAACAATTAATGGTATGAAATTCTGTATGAGATTAATTATATAATCCAATATGCAACTAATAACATCTTTTAAATCGGGAGTATGTTTCACTAGTGTTAATAAAATGATCTAAAGTCATAAAATTGACGAATTACCCATAGTGTCAAATTAATGTCATTATTTTTCCATCTTTATGATTATTAATATTTAGATGACAAAGAAAAGAGGTCAACACTCGAGTAGTTGTTCTAATTTCATATGATCTTATAAAGCACTTAAATTAACATTTTATTATCTGTTCTATCTTGATGATTTATGTGAGTTTTTAAATTATTGACATTTCTATGAATAAATTTGATTGAATTTTAATCGATTCGTTTGGTAGTATTCTTTTCGAATTACAACGCCGGACACAAGGTTGGAGTCAATTCAATGTCTCTGGTGAGGTTAAATGTTTAACCAGTTTTATATGAATGCCATGCTCAGAGAATCATATTAAATTGAAAGTCGGAAAATTGTTTTTGGCAGTTTTTGGTTGAATTTAATTTGATATTTTATGTGTGTCAGTAAGTTATGAAAACTTGACTGGTAGCCAGGCACAGATGGACCGGGATGATATATGTATATACGTTTATAGCGTTTGTATGCATTTAGAATAAATAAATTTCAGTGAACAGACAGGCAAGTCCGCAGCACTTTTAGAGTGCTCGTTGTGCCGCCCCTGTTTAGAAACACACGGTATCTGTTGTTATGCCCCTGTTGTGTTTCCCGAAACTAAAGCGTTTTACCTTAACTCAATGTCTGCGTGCCAGGCATGACTCATTCTGTTCGGCATAATGGTTAAGTGTTAAAAAGTATTTAAATTCAAATTATTAACTTAAATTTCGTTGCTGATATATGGATGCGTTTTAGCTTGTCCACGGGCTTGGTGTTTGTGTGAACTAAGGCTTTCATATCCGGCATTAATTATTAAATCCTGAGAAACTAAAAGTATGTTTAATCTCCATTTTAATTTCCGTGATGACGCTGTGCGCAGCAGTAAGCAAGCATCCGCACTGTTGCTCAGTGCCTTTTCTTTGTTGTTTATCGTTCCCTTCGCCAGCGCTTCTCAGGTTCATCAAGATCATGGCGCGAGCCAAAGCCATTATGAAGATTTGTCTGGTCAGAATTACGGCCAGCAGATTGCGCAACAAAATCGCCTGCAAGCCAAAGCTGAGACTCAGGAATTGCTCGATTCGCTGAACGCTTACCGTAGCGCTGACAAAGCCGATAAAAAGTCGGCGCTTAATCAGATGGTTAGCCTGGCTAAACAACGTAAAGACTATTTAAAGCAGTTGATGGAATCCGATCCAGCGGCTGTGGCCGGCGCGGTGTTGACTGCAGCCGAACGGCAGCAGATGCCAGAAGCAGTTTCGCGATATCTGGAGCAAAAAAAGACTCTGGATGGTGAGCTGGAAGTTTTCTATGAAGATTACGAAGATCACAGCAAAAGCCGTCTGCGTCATATTTTGAAAACGGCAAATGGTCGTGTTGAGTTGCACATGGCGGAAAAGTCAGCAGCGCAGTCGTTTTCTAGCGGGGAAAAAGTTCGTGCACATGGTTGGAGATTTGATAGTAGCGAGGAAAGCAGTAATTCTTTGGTGCTTGAAAATGATGCCCAAGCATTAGCTTTGTTGGCGCAGGACGGTGCGTCCGCAACAACGGGTAGTTCCGCATCCACAAACACTTTTGGTGAACAGCGTACTTTGGTGATGCTGATTAACTTCCAGGACAATATTCAGGAACCTTGGACTGCGCAAGAAACGCAAGATTTGGTTTTCGGGCCTGTCAGTGACTATTACAAAGAGAACTCTGATGGTCGTACTTGGCTAACCGGGGATGTTGTCGGGTATTATACTTTGCCGATTGATTCGACTTGTGATTCCTGGGATATCTATGTCAATACGAAACAGATGGCCGAAGATAGTGGTGTCGATGTAAGTAGTTATCAACGTTTAGTCTACATCTTCCCTAAGAACAGCAGTTGTGGCTGGACAGGCATGGGTACTCTGGGGGGAACTCAGACACGTGCTTATATCAATGGCTCTTTTACCATGAATACTATTGGTCATGAATTGGGGCATAACTTCGGTCTATATCATGCTGAATATCTTGATTGTAAAAATGAAATCATAGGAGATGGCTGTCTAGCGATTACCTACGGCGACACAATGGATA
This sequence comes from Vibrio sp. CDRSL-10 TSBA, assembly GCA_039696685.1. Lineage (NCBI taxonomy): Bacteria > Pseudomonadati > Pseudomonadota > Gammaproteobacteria > Vibrionales > Vibrionaceae > Vibrio > Vibrio sp. CDRSL-10 TSBA. The sequence goes on from CP155565.1 coordinate 262,643, forward strand.
TTATGGGCGCATATGGTGTTGAAGGTCATTTTAATACATTTAACAAAGAACAATTGGGATGGTTGTCTACCGATTCAGGTGACATTGTAGAAGCTGACACAGAAGCTAGCTACATTATCGACCCATTAGAGACTGCTCTAAGCGGTTCTGCTAAAGGAATTAAGATTCCGCGTGGAATTGACTCTGAAACCGGTCAGCAGCAATGGTACTACGTTGAATATCGTCAGGCGATTGGATTTGATAGTTTCCTCAGTACTAAACCTGGTGTAACTAATGGTGTGGTGATACACCGTTCACCGGAGTCAAGTACTCGCGGTAGCCAACTATTGGACATGACCCCACAAAGTAGCCTGTTTGATCTGGATGATGCCGCTCTTTTGACCGGAAATAGTTTTACTGACTCCGATGCTGGAATCACAATTACTACTGAATGGGCTGACAGCACTGGAGCCAGTGTGCATGTGAGCTTTACTCAAGCGATATGCTCATCATCGAGCCCTGGAGTCTCTGTTGTTGCAAACCAAAGCTCGGTATTGGCTGGTGATACGGCAAGTTATAGCGTAACTGTCGTGAATAACGATAGTGATAGTTGTGCAGCAACCAATTACAACGTGTCTGCGGAGGTTCCGGATGGTTGGCTAAGCACCAGTTCAGTTGTTTCTCTGGCTGCCGGAGCAACTAAGACAGTGACGCTGAATGTTACTCCATCAGACAAGGTGGCTGAAGGAAGCTATAGTCTTTCCTTTAATGCCGTCAATGGCTCTGACAGTAGTGATACGGGGAGTGCAGTATCTAATCTCACGATTGATGCTCCTGTTGAACAATGTGTACCGGGTAATCCAGTATTGTCTTTGACTACCAGTCAAACAGGAGCGGTTGCAGCTGGAACGACAGTGAGTTATACCGCAACAGTAACGAATAAAGACAGCATGAGCTGTGAGTCTTCAACGGTAGATCTAGTTGCAAATGTCCCGACTGGGTGGATCGCAGACAGTCGAAGCGTAGCACTAGCTCCGGGCCAGTCTGCTTCAGTTAATCTGAGCGTGACGTCACCGGAGACTGCATCTGAAGGTGTGTACCCATTCGATGTGTATACTTATAACACCGCAGATATTGCTTATAACAGTAGTGCTGAGAGCAGTTATACCGTCGCGGCTCCCGAAGCCCTGTGTGTAGCATCTGCACCACGTATCTCGGTTGCCTCTGTGAGTGGTGATGTACCAGCAGGTAGCACGGTGACTTATAATGTGACCGTAACTAACCAGAACAGTACTGACTGTGAAGCGACAAGCTACAATGTGTCTGCTCAGGCACCGTTAGGATGGAGTAGCACTAGTGGTACCGTTTCATTGGCTTCAGGCCAGAGTAGCACCATGCAAATCGCGCTGACATCAGCCACGACTGCACTCAATGGAACATATAATATTTCAGTGATTGCTCAAAGTACGACCGATAGCAGTGTTGTCAGCAATAGTTTGCTAAGTTATGTCGTGGCAAATCCGGTGAATAATGCGCCCCTGGCCGTAAATGACAATGTCGTATTGCCTGCCAAAGATCCGACGTTAATTAATGTACTGGCCAACGATAGTGACCCGGATGGTGACGTTTTGACTATTAGTGGAGTGACTCAAGGGGCCAAGGGAGCGGTTGAAATGACTGCCAATGGACAGCTGTTGTATACGCCTGCCAAGAACTTTAAAGGCAGCGATAGCTTTAACTATACCATTACAGACGGGGACAAAACCGCAACAGCCACGGTGTATATTGGTATGGACAGTTCTTCTGTTGATAATTCCGGACCGGGCAACAATAACGGTAAGGGAAAAAAATAACCAGTTAGCAGGTTTGAACCTGATTGATTGCTAAAGAGAACAAGAAAAGGCGATGATAGGTATCATCGCCTTTTTGTTACTTTCTCGTAGGTAAACAGTCTTAGAAGCTTGATATTGCTTTGACTTAACGTTACCCCTATGGCGCTAACGCCGGTTCGTTAGTCTGAATTTGAATACCAATGGTACTGGCTTCTACGTTTCCTTCATCATCAGAGACTTCTATATCCACGGAATTAAGCAGGCTGATGTTACCATCAGCAGGATCAAATCCTGGTAATAGTTTTATGGTAAAGGCACATTCGTAAAGACCTCCGGGAGCCAGAAACTGCACCTGTTGTGCAGAAGTCTGGTGATACGACAGTGTCATAACTGCTGAGACTTGCTTCATCAAGAATAACGAAGTTTACGTTGTCTGTTGCACCGTCTGTAATCGCCATACCAGCAAAGTTCATGGTATCGATAGTCATGTTATCGACATTACCATTTATAATACGAACAAACGCGGTCGCTTTCATGGCAAACTCCGGAGTTAACTGCAGAGGGAGATCCAAGAAAGTCACGGTAGCATCGTCAGCATCCGATACGTCCAAGCCGTCTTCGTCTGTACCGTAAATAGTCGCGACGTTGACGTGCTCATCACCTGCATTACCTTGCAGTTGCAATGTAATCGTACAGCTATCAGTTTCACCCGGTGCGAGTGTGACAGGAAGTGCAGAACATTGACTGGTCAGATCGCCGAATCTATCGTCGACTAACTGGTCGAAAGTGACGTCATCAACGGTAGGATTACCCATACTGTCTACAGTTTTGACACTGAAGGTAAAGGTATATTCTACGTCGCGATAGACAGTAGGATCGTCGCCGGTCTCATCCACTGAGGTTGGGTTTGCCTCTTTGATTAATTCAACCACAGATGGGACGTCGCGAATAGAGACTGTCCATGAGTCTGAGTGCATTGCCTCATCACTTTCATTGTCAACCGCAACGGCTTTAACGACGTTAGTGACAGATTCACCCTGATTTCCTCCCACATATTGCGTGAAAGTACAGGTATAAGCATTAGCTGCACCGTTATCAATGTAGCCACCGGTGGCACAAGTCCCCATTCCGTTGAGATCTGTAACAACAGCTCCTATGGTGTCTGTCAAAGTAGTCAGTTTCACTGGAGAGTCAAAGTCCTGAGAGGTATTGGTGACTTTCACTGTATAGGTTACGTTTGCTCCAGGTTCCAGGACTTCGTCTGTGTTAGCGGTTTTCTCGACTTCAATGGTCGGTGGAACATTGGTGACTTGTACTGTTCTTTCCACACTACAATGTTCGCCAGCAGCAGAAGTACCAACCCCTGCAGGACAGGTTTCTCCGTTGGTCACCGGATCACCGTTCTTATCTTGCATAGTGACTTTGACCACGTCTTTGTAAAGTTCCGGGCTCTGGTCATCTGGTAGATCGGTATCCACAATATGGACTGTAAATTGACAGCTGTAGGTACCACTAGGCGCTATTTCTAGCAAAGGTGAACCCACTGTACAGTTCGTCGCGGTTAGATAGACACCGTCACTGCCAGGTGAGGATGTAGCACCCCATAAATTCAGCGTTTGATCGTAGCTGCCATCACCGTTGATATCGATTTCATCAGTAACGGAGCTCAGATACAGAGATGTTTGACTATTAGGGTTAGTGAAGCTGAGGTTAAATGTGTATGTACCACCTGGCTCTGGGCGAGTCGTTGGATTACCTTCAGTTTTCACAATGACTGGTGGTGTAGGTTTGATGAATACGTCGATGTTAAACGTATCACAGTTACATTTAGATTTGGTGTTTGGAATCTGACCAGGATACGGATCTTCTTGAATGGTACAGTTATCTCGCTCTTGGTTATCCCACGCCGCACAGTAAGTAAAGTCTGCACGATTATCACCGTCAGCATCCTCACAGAGCATGGTAATGGTTTCGTTTTCCAAAACGTAAGTATCCGAACCCAATGCTTTAGTGATGTCGCCACAGACATCCCCATCCAGGTCTGCATCAGCATCATAGCCGCTATCGCCTGGTATCGGCAAAATCATACTACAGTTATCACCGCCATCCTGAACAACCTGTGGGCTGTCTTCCGTTAACGGCAGGTAAAAGGTAGTGTCATAACGTTCATTTGCGTTAGTACGTACCGTGACATCAGCATTGAATGAAAATACTTGTCCCGGAGTACACTCTGCGTTTGGATCCGTTGGAGTAACCTGAGTGATTTCCACATCATTCGCAGTACAGTTCAGCGCATCCTGAGGCAGAGAGTTGCCAGGCTTCATCAGGTATGCGTCAGCCATACAGGCTACTTGGTCCAAATTTGGATAAGCACCTGCATTCGCTGGCGAAGACTTCGTTAACCCATACAGGGCTGCCGTACTCATCAAACCAATACTGAGTATTCTGATAAGTCGGCTATGTATTAAGCGTTCCATCATTTACCTTCTTTTCTCATTTGAAAATTGATAAAAGGGCTCTTTGAATGTTCGATATCCTGTCTGACCGTTGATGTCAGCGTGGATACTGGACAAGCTAACTCCTATGCCCTTTGTCCCAAGGCAACGGCCCGGTGTGATTACTGATCACTTACGTCTATAGGGGAGTTGCCAACTGACCACTTCGGGAGCAAGAAATGAACCAAGAGTTATCTCATTGATTTTTAATAATTATTATTAATATGATGGTGTAGATAAACAGGTAGGTGAACACATTGTTAACAAATGTGTCATTATTTATTATTGAAAATACTGGAATATGACTTTTAAATCATAAGATTAAGAAAAAGCTAAACTAACTGTAAGCCCCTGACGGTTAAGTTTACAGTTGAACACTTTTGGTTTTTGGTGGAAAGCATGTTCCCAGTGCGCATGTGGATATCATCATTGATCCAGGATAATGAGTCATCTGCGCCTCAAGGTTGGTGGTGAAGAGGGGCTATTTTCTGACACTGTTTTTTATTCAGAATCCGGGCGTGGCAAAGAAAGCGATGCCTTGTTATCCACATTGTGGGCTTTGTTGCGGAATTCAACTTGAGAGCGAACACTAGCTAAATCGTTTGTATTTAAACGATATACTGGGTTTCGGGTATGCCTATCCCTGTTAGCTTGTTGAGTGCTTTGATCATGGCGTATGTTTCCCCAACCTGTGCGTTGTAATTTCGAAACGTGAGTGAAGCGCCTAGTAGCTGTTTTACGCGATACATAGCGGTCTCCGACAATGAACGCCTGTGGTAGCCATACTTTCGTTTCCACTTTTTGTTCGAACCATAGAGCTTTTGGCAACCAACCGCCAGATTACGTGGATGCCCCTTTTCCCAGAAGGCGGCTCCTTCACGTGGAGGGATTAGAGGTATCGCTTTCTTAACCCTAATCGCCCTGTGGCACTCCAAGTATCGTATGCGCCATCTCCCGAAATTTCCTTGATGGATCGGCGTGTTTGTTTGAGTAAATTTGGGAGTACTTCCGCGTCTGTCACGCCTGAAAGTGTCAGTATCAACAGCAAGATGGAGTTTACGCCAGACTCGACGCTTACCATCGGTTTCCGTGCTTTTTCACTTTCCATTCACCCTCACCGTATACCTTGAGCCCAGTAGCATCAATAGCTAGGTGTTGGATGGCGCCTCGTGATGAGGCTTTGAAATTAATCTCAACATCCTTAGCTCGGCGACTGATGCAAGTATAGTGGGGACAAACCAATGGGACGTTAGCCAATCTAAAAACAGAGTCGATAAAGCCTTGTAGCGCCCTTAATGGTAAGGAAAAAATGCGCTTTACCATGAGAGCAGTCGTGATAGCGAGATCACTAAACAATCTTGGTCTACCACGTTTATCCTGTTTAGATTGTTTCCACTCAGTTATGGCCTCTTCGTCAATCCAAAACGTGAGTGAACCTCTGTTGATCAAGGAGTTATTATACTTGCACCAGTTAGTGGTTTTGTAGCGAGGCTTCGGCATGAAATCAAAGTCAGTGAACGAATGTCCCTGATCTGATCGTAATATTCTGATTTAGTTCATTCGATTTCCGCAACAAGGCCCTCGAGCAGTCCAAAGTCATCAACTGAGTAAAGGGTTACTATGTTTTTAATTTTATGGACTAATTTACTCGATTCTTACATAGAAAATTGGAATCAGTGTAGAGTAGTCATTTTTTACAGAAGGTATACTATAAGTAGATAACATATCTGGGAGTTACAAAATGGATTGTAAACTTTATTCTGATTCAGCAGATTACCTTTCTGGTTTGGTTTGGGGATTAGAGTTTGTTGAACAAGCTGCAGTGGTCGCATCCCTTGAACGAGAGGTGCTAGGATTGAATAAAAAAGCCCGACAACTGTTTGGTTATGAATCTGATGAGATAGTAGGTTCTTCGACATCTATTCTCTACCAGAACCTTAGCGATTTCGACTCCATGGGAAAGACGCGATATTATTCAACGGGCGCCCAGGATGCCGGTGACATCATCGTCGACTACAAGAGCAAATCTGGTCGAGTATTCCTTGGTAAAACGAGTGGTGGAGTCATAAAGAATAAAAAGGGCGCTAGCATTGGTTTTATTGCATTGATTAGTGATGAATCCGCTAGATTGGCTGTTGAAGATGCGCTGAATAAATTGCACACAATTACGTCATCTCGACAACTGAGTTTTAAAGAGCGAGTTGATGAAATACTGAAGTTGGGGAATGATCTATTTAAACTGCCTATCGGTATATTTAGTAAAATTCAGGGGGATGAATATACGATAAGGCAGGCTACTCATCCAGATGACTTGCTGGATGAAGGAATGACATTCAATTTGGAGGGGACCTACTGCTCGCACGTTTATGCAGCGAATGATGTTCAAGGGTTCAATCACGTATCTCAGAGTCGAATTTCGACTCACCCGTGTTTTAAAAATTTTGGTTTGGAAGCCTATATAGGCTGTCCTATTTTCGTGGATGGTGAACGATATGGAACTCTTAATTTTTCGAGTGATAGTCCTTGTAGACCTTTTGTAAGGCAAGATTTTGAATTGGTTAAACTATTCTCCGATTGGATAGGGCATGAATTAGCGAGGCAACGTGACATCAACGCTTTGAAAGATGCTAGTAAAGAGATGGAATCAATAGCTAATACGGATAGCCTAACTGGTTTAAAAAATCGGAGGTTTATGGAGGAAGCGCTGAAACACCTGATAGTAAATGGTGTTGAACGGCAGGCTCCTCTTGCTGTAGCGATTATTGACTTTGACCATTTCAAATTACTAAATGACAAGTATGGCCACTCTGCGGGTGATGAAGCCTTAACATCATTTGGAAAACTGGCGCGTACAATTTCGAGGAAATCCGATATTTATGGCAGGTGGGGTGGGGAAGAATTTGTCGCTGTCTTTCCCGGTCTTGACCTCAAAGATGCAGAAAAGGTACTACTACGTTTGACGAAAAAGTTAAAAGCACTTTCACTGTCAGCACCGGCAGAAGATGCTGTGTTAACTGTAAGTATCGGTTTAACATCTTTAAGAATGGAAGATACTTCTGATAGCCTGATACAGAGAGCGGATAAGCTTCTCTATGAAGCAAAAGAAAATGGTCGCGATCAAATTCAAACCGGTGAATGAACTGTAATTGCTGAAACCACCGATGTTTTTTCGAGAGTAACTTTTACATTCAACACCGACTAAGCAACTAAATATCTGTCGAGATGACCTTAATGTATATTGTTTTTTCCAAGCATACAGGTGGGGTGAACAATGTCCTGAGTCGGGCCGTATTGGATGTGACGTGTGGCAAATGGACGACAATCCTAATTAAAGGTTTTTATTAAGGTTCTGTGTCCGCTTGCTGTCCACAAATTTGACACCAATCTCCGGTAGGCTTCCGGTTTCTACCACAAAGGACGCTGGATCTGTGATGCCGAATAGTGCATGACTAACCACGTGCCGGACTTCTTAGCTGACAACCTTGCGCCCAATCATTATCCACATTGTGCGTTAAATAATCCCATTGGCACGTTTGTTGTTCAGTCAGTTGATAAATATCAAATTTCTTGTTGACCTGAAAACTCAATCCGTTAAAGTACACCTCGTTCTCACGGCACAGGTCGTCAGAACAGATGGTGTGACCATCGCTTGATTGAGTTGCCCTGGTGGTGAAATTGGTAGACACAAGGGATTTAAAATCCCTCGACTTTCGAGTTGTGCCGGTTCAAGTCCGGCCCGGGGCACCATCAATCAACCTATCACCATCTACTATTGAGGCGCGTTGGCAGAGTGGCCATGCAGCGGATTGCAAATCCGTGGACCTCGGTTCGACTCCGGGACGCGCCTCCATTCTCTTCTTTATTGTGAAGAACTATATGACCAGCATAAAGCTGGTTTTTTTGTATCTGACGTTCAGAAACCGCTACGAGCTTGCATGAAAAAGGCCAGCATAAGCTGACCTTTGTCTGTTTACCTTTTTGCATTTCTATCGCGAGTTAAGATTTAACCGCGATGGCTTGGTTATCGTAGACATGGTACTCAGAGCGCAGCCCCTTCACCAAGCTTACACACATCACTAGCAGCACGATGCTGAACGGCAGAGCAGTAGCAACCACACCCGATTGCAATGCTTGCAGCGCTTCCTTGCCGCCAACCCAAAGCATCACCGCCGCGATTGCGCCTTCGACGCTCGCCCAGAAAATACGTTGTGGTACCGGGGCATCGATTTTACCGCCGGCGGTAATGCTGTCGATGACCAGTGAGCCTGAATCTGATGAGGTAATAAAGAAGATCAGGATCAATACGACAGAAATTATCGAGATTGCCGTGCCATAGGGCAGTTGCTCGTAGACCTGGAACAAGGTCAGCGAGATATCGATCAGACCATTGGCTCCCAGCTCACCCACTTTATTGGCGACCTGATCAAGCGCGATGCCACCATAAATAGCCATCCAGAGCAGTGTCAGTAGAGTAGGGACAAAAATCACCGCAAACAGGAACTCACGCACGGTACGACCACGAGATACGCGGGCGATGAACATACCGACAAATGGTGACCATGAGATCCACCACGCCCAGTAGAATACGGTCCAGCCGTGCATCCATACTTCATCATCACGGCCATACGGGTAGCTCAGTGGAAGAATATGTTCGACATAAGCTTTCAACGTGAAAGGAATGGATTCAACAGTCAGATTGAACGTGACGGCGATGATGAACACCAAGAGTGCAAAAGCGAACACCATGTTGACGTTACTCAGCACTTTAACGCCGCCATCGATACCACGAATCACCGAAATAATCGCAATCAGTGTGACGAACACGATGACCGACAACTGCATACCGATCCCGCCATCGGTGCCAAACACGTAGTTCATTCCGCTGGTGGCCTGCTGAGCCCCCAGGCCTAATGAGGTCGCAAGACCAAACAGGGTCGCCAGAACAGCCATAATATCAATCGCGTGTCCTGTCCAACCCCAGGCGCGATCGCCAAGTACCGGATAAAAAACGCTGCGCAGCGACAGAGGTAAGCCTTTGTTAAAGGCGAAGAAGGCCAGCGCCAGTGCAACAATGGCGTACATCGCCCAGCCATGGATCCCCCAGTGGAACATGGTCGCACCCATCGCGAGAGATTTTGCTTCCGGGGTGTTTCGGGGCCACATTAAACGGTGTACCCCACCAGTCGGTATAATATGCGGTTGGCTCAGCGACGCTCCAGAACAGCAAACCGATACCCATACCTGCGGCAAATAACATCGAAAACCAGGATGCACGGGAGTGATCCGGCGTTGCTTCTTTGCCGCCGATACGGATCTTACCTAAAGGAGAGATCATGATGATAAAGGTAAAGAGAACGAAAAAGTTGGCGACCCACATAAACAGCGAATCAAACTGTTCGATGATGCCATTTTTCAAAGCGTTTAATGACTCTTTAGCGGTTTCCGGTCCGACAAGTAATAGCGTGGCCAGGAAAACGAGAATGAGGCCAGCGCTGATGCCAAAAACCGGGTTATGTACATCAAAGCCCCATTTTTGAACATTGTCCTGACCGACCTGATAGTCAGTGGTTTCTATACTGTATTTTTTTAAAGCATCTTCCATAAAGGTTAACTCAAATTGTTTTGTGTTCAATGTATGGTAAGCCGGTCCATTTAGCTAAACCCTACGTGCAATTAATTAAATAATTAGTACACAAATGAAAATTCATGGCGAAAATTGTAGCCTCATTGTGCTGTGCAAGTCAAATTTGGTGATTTCATGCAGGTTTTTATCCAATTTAGATGGCTTTGAGGTTAGCCTAAAGTGTTGTATACGAAACATTAGTCTTCGTTGTACTGCATTGTATAGCCAAACTGAGTGAATTATTGAGCGGTAGCCCGGAACTCATCATTCGTGGCTGTTGCTTACCCGGATGTACCGAAAGGTTTAAGGGGTTATCGTACTGAGTAACCCGTAGTGGGTGATTGTCTGAATGCGACATTACTGCCTTCCAAATGACGCAAATGTCTTTCAGTTCAAGGAATTGGCTGTCAAATCACAAAAAACAGGTGGGTCAGTGAATGGCGTTGTCTAAAGTGCGGCCTATTTGAATAAAAAAAAAAGCAGGGCCGTGGCGGCCCTGAAAGAAGTGATGGAATACTACATATGATTACCAACCGCGGCAGATAGGCTCATCCAAGCAGGGCTCGTTACCGTCACGGCCTTGATCTGATGTGGTTATCACGACGCTATTTAGCAGTCCGGTTGATGATTCATGTGGTTGAGCGACAGCAATACTGGCTCCGAAACTAGAAATCACCAGTGCAACTGCCAGAACTAATGCTTTTAAACTTATACTTTTCATGACCTTATCTCCTAGATTCTCGCGACCTTAGCGCGTCGCGTTCTCATTACACGCCTTAATGACAGGTGATAAAAACGTCTAATTGAATCAAATACCGGTTGGTAAAAGCTTTGATACAGTCCTGCCGATAAGCCTGTTAACTCGTACGGAGCAAATGTTGATCCAGATCATAATTTATTGAAAATACTTAAAAGGGAGAGTGGTCAAAGTGTCCAGGTTACAACTAATGGTGTGACACATTGTGTACAGACCGGGAAACAATATGTAGGCGAATTTTTTGAAATAATCATATTGTACATAGAGTTAGAATAAATGCTTTTAGACTCTCAAAGGTGTAACACCTGTAACATTAGCAAGTGACAGATGTTACACCTTTGCGGTGAGTGACAATGAATGACCTGCTGATTAAATAACAGAGTGAGTATCCCCTTCCTACTTGAAGCTGCAGCGGTGTTGGCTGCATTCGTTCACCCCAATCACATAGTGTCTCTATGCTCATGGGGATTCACTCATTTTCCGCCTACCTGCAACTCCAAGTTGTTTGGTTATAGATAACTGTGTGAGTAAAGGAGGGAGCCGGAGCTGTGATAACGGGATTCATTTTTCAGTAAGCTCAGAGTCGATGTTCAGGCGGTAACCGACACCTCTGACGGTTTCTATCATGTTTGACTGATCTGCCAGTTTACGCCGCAGCGAAACGATAATGGTATCGACGACATTACTTGCGCCCTCGTAATGGATTCCCCACACCTGCTCCAGTAAAGCCTTTCTGCTGACCACATTGCCCTGATAAGTCATTAACACGTTAAGAAACGCCATTTTCTAATGGTGTTAAATCGACTTTGTTACCAGCCAACTGCAGTTGCCTCTGCGCCGGGATAAACCAGGTGAGTGGGGATGACCTATTTTGTTTCATCCAAAGCCGGGATCGATACTGCAGGCGTCTGTAGCGGTGCGGATCTCTGGCCTGCAGATGAGAGTTAACCAGTTGGGTGATAAGCGGTGAAAGAGACAGTCCCTCATGATGGTGCTCAATAGCCCAGTGCCGGCTTAACTGATGATAATCGCAGGGGCCGAGCTTATTTTCGCTGATGTATGCCAAACCAGGCTCACTCATGTGCGATACAAAGGTGAATGGCTCCAGATTCTTCAGGATGGCGATATCCTCTTGGTTAGGAAAAAAATAGTTGATGAGCAGATGAATCAGTGCAAAACAATCGGTGTACGCCGGGTTATCAGGGTTAAACACACTGGCATTAGCGCAAAGAATATTGAGCACCGCCGGATGGCCTTGTGCTAACTGCTGAATGTGTCCGGCAATGGGTTGCGATACATTAAGTGAAGTGATGTAGTGATGGGCATGCCGGCTTGCTAGTGGTTGCAGAGTGAGGCTGTGAAAATGGTGGTTGAACGGTTTGGCTGTCATCCAGTCCAAGCCTGGTTGTGCCCGGCCTGCGATGATTAGCTTACCCGGCGGTAAAGCTGCCTGATAAGCTGCTTGCCTAATCCAGGGTTCGAGTTCAGGCGTACAATCGATGTGATCAACGATCAGCACAGATTGGAGCGTGGTTTGACGGAGTAACGCCGCCAGCTTGGTTTTTAACGTCTCGGTTGTGTTATGGCTTTGCAGTTTCTTTATGGCAATCAATAACGTGGCAGGAGTCAGGGCAGTGGCGAGCAAACTCTGCCAATAAGGTTGTCTTACCGACGCCTTTCATGCCATGGACAAATATGATGTCACTTTGTATCGAATTCAGACAATTCTGAAGCGAGCGGAGCTCTTGCTGCCGGCTCGCTAAACGCTCATAAGCCATGGTTTTCCGCCCGTTGAACTGGGTTTAGCGGCATCTCATCAAAATCTCATCAAATTACCATCAATAGATTTATCAATAGTGCTTAAGTTTATTGATGTAAAGCGAGTGAGGAGGAACTCCGATGAGATTAACTCGGTTATCGGCATGTGCTCTGGCTGTGGTTGCTGCCTCTGCGTCGGCTGATATGGATGAAAAAATCCAGCGGGCAGAAAGCGCCGCACACAGTGATTTAAGCTCAATGGCAACGATTGTCGATACGGATGGCAGCGTGCTTAGAGAAGGAAACCATTGGCATTGTATGCCGGGCATTCCGGTGATGGAAGGCGACACTCATCCAATGTGTAATGATCCGGTATGGAGCGCTTTGCTGAAGGCTGCGGCTAAAGGTGAGCCGTTTGAAACTGACAAAATCGGCTTCTCTTACATGATGCAAGGCGACGCCATGGTCAGCAACGAAAGCCCGGCGGCGACCGACCCGAATGATGGTGGTGTGTGGGTTAAAGAAGGCCCCCATGTTATGATCGTAGGGCCTAAGGCGATATTAGAGGGTATCAGTGATGACCCATATAACGGCGGTCCTTATGTGATGTGGAAGGACACACCCTATGCGCACATCATGGTGCCACTGGATAACAAAACGAAACCTTAAGCAGTATAAGCAAGTCTGGTTCAGGGAGTATTGGGTTGCCGTCTGGCAACCCAATTTTTTGTATTGAACCTTTTTTTGCATTCAACCTTGGATGCGTTCAATTAATCTGGCTGGTTTGTAAAGCACAACGGCGAGTTGTTGTTATTTTCCAGCTCTGAAAGCAAAAGCGCAGAGAAATCGGCTCGCACCGGATACGGTTACCTTTACAAATCAGTTGTTGAACAGTTGTTAAATGCTTATCTACCCCTTTGGAGTAGTTTAATTCTGTAATTGATTTACATCATTAATTCATTTTCTTTCATAAATAACAATCCGGATTAACGAATTAAGACAATTATCTGGGAATCCGTATGAGCAAATTGAAGCTGGTCATCATAGGTAATGGCATGGTAGGCCATCGCTATCTTGAAGATCTTGTGGAGAAAATGGACGCCACTCAGTTAGAGGTGACCGTGTTCTGTGAAGAGCCACGCATTGCCTATGACCGAGTCCACCTATCTTCTTATTTTTCTCACCATACCGCAGAAGAGCTCTCTTTGGTCAGTACGGGCTTCTATGAGAAACATGGTATCCAAGTGCATGTTGGCGAGCGTGCCGTCAATATTAACCGTGAACAGCAGATCGTGTATTCCAGTTCGGGCCGTGAGGTTCACTATGACAAACTGGTTCTGGCGACTGGCTCGTATCCTTTTGTTCCGCCTATCAAAGGCAATGAAGGTAAAGACTGTTTTGTTTACCGCACGATTGAAGATCTCAAAGCGATTGAAGCCTGCGCCAAGAAAAGCCGCAGTGGTGTTGTGATTGGCGGCGGGCTGCTGGGACTGGAAGCGGCCGGTGCACTGAAAGCTTTGGGAATGCAAACTCATGTGGTCGAGTTTGCTCCGGTATTGATGGCAGAGCAGTTGGATTCGCAAGGTGGCTTACAACTGCGCAACAAAATCGAGCGTATGGGCGTGCAGGTTCACACCAGCAAGAACACTCTGGAAATCGTGGCGGGTGGCGAAGCGGCGCGTAATACCATGATGTTTGCAGACGGCACTCATCTTGAAGTGGATTTCATCGTATTCTCGGCCGGTATTCGTCCGCAGGACAAGTTGGCTCGTCAAATGGGGCTCGATATTGCGCCGCGAGGTGGTATTGCGATTAATGATCACTGCCAGACATCCGATCCCAGCATTTATGCCATTGGCGAATGTGCCTCCTGGAATCAGCAGTTTCTTTGGCTTGGTTGCTCCGGGCTACAAGATGGCAACCGTGGCGGTTGATCATCTGGCCGGCAATGACAGCAGCTTCAGCGGCGCGGATATGAGCGCCAAGCTGAAACTGCTGGGTGTGAAAGTCGGTTCGATTGGTGACGCTAACGGGCGTACACCGGGCTGTAAAAGTTACGTCTATCAGAATGAAGAGCAGGAAGTTTATAAACGCATTATCGTTTCTGAAGATGGTAAGAAACTGCTCGGTGCTGTTCTGGTTGGTGATACCGCAGACTATGGCGATCTGCTGCAACTTAAACTTAATGATATTGAATTACCCAAACATCCGGACACCTTGATCTTACCCGCTCATGCCGGAGCGGAAAAGCCGGCGCTGGGGGCTGATGCGCTGCCGGACAGTGCTGTGATCTGTTCCTGTTTTGATGTCACTAAAGGCAAGATTGCCCAAGCGGTAGCGCAAGGCTGCCATACGCTGGCCGCAGTCAAAGCTGAAACCGGGGCGGGGACCGGCTGTGGTGGCTGTATCCCGCTGGTGACTTCAGTGCTCAATGCTGAGCTTGCCAAGTCGGGTATCGAAGTGAAACGCGATATTTGTGAGCATTTTGCGTATTCACGTCAGGAGCTGTTTCATCTGATTCGCATTGAAGGACTGAAAAGTTTTGCCGAGGTACTGGAAAAGCACGGCCATGGATATGGGTGTGAAACCTGTAAACCCGCCATTGGTTCGATGCTTTCTTCTTGCTGGGGTGAGCACGTGCTGTCGCCGTCTCTGGTTGCTTTGCAGGATACCAATGACAACTTCCTGGGCAACATGCAAAAAGACGGCACCTATTCGGTGATACCGCGTATGGCAGGTGGTGAGGTGACACCTCAGGCTTTGGTTGTGCTGGCCAATGTCGCTGCTGAATATAATTTGTACACCAAAGTGACCGGTGCCCAGCGGATTGGTCTGTTCGGTGCGCAAAAAGATGACTTACCTGCTATCTGGCGCAAACTGCTGGAGGCCGGATTTGAAACCGGTCAGGCCTATGCCAAAGCGCTGCGCATGGCAAAAACCTGTGTGGGGTCAACCTGGTGCCGTTTCGGTGTCCAAGACAGCGTCGGTCTCGGCGTACTGATTGAAAATCGTTATAAGGGGATTCGTACGCCGCATAAAATGAAATTCGGCGTGTCTGGCTGTACCCGCGAATGTGCGGAAGCACAGGGTAAAGATCTCGGTATTATCGCGACGGATGCCGGTTGGAATATGTATGTGTGCGGAAACGGCGGGATGAAGCCGCGCCACGCCGATTTGCTGGCCAGCGACCTGGATCAGGCCACGCTGCTGCGCTATATCGACCGTTTTATGATGTTCTATATCCGCACCGCAGACAAACTGCAACGTACCTCCGTATGGCTGGAAAACATGGAAGGTGGTATCGACTATCTGCGTCAGGTGATTGTCGAGGATAAATTGGGAATCAACGAGCAGTTAGAAGCCGATGTCGCTCGTCTGGTGGATGAATATCAGTGTGAGTGGCAGGCAACCCTTGACAATCCTCAGCAGCTGAAACGTTTTTCTCACTTCATTAACAGTGAGTTACGTGATGACAATGTACTGTTTGTCGCACAGCGCGATCAGCATCGTCCGGCGACGTGGACGGAGAAACACGCCGACAGTGCAATTGCTCAGCGTGGTGACATTTTACATGTAGCTTTGGAGAATGAAGCATGAGTCAGTGGCTAAAAATTTGCGACATCAACGAGATTGTACCGGGAAACCGGAGTGTGTGCGCTGGTCAATGGCGAGCAGGTTGCCCTGTTTCGTCCCGGACAAGAAAGCAGTGTGGCGGCAATTGCTAACCTGGATCCTTTTGCTAAAGCGAACGTTTTGTCCCGTGGTCTTATCTGTGAACATCAGGGGGAACTGTGGGTCGCCAGTCCTTTGAAAAAACAGCGCTTTAATCTCACAACAGGTCTGTGTCTGGAAGACGAACGTTTCAGTGTTAAAACGTATGAGACGCGAGTCTGTGACGGCATGATAGAAGTCGCCCTGTAATATTGCCTGGCCACCTTCTCAACAAGGGGGTGGCCAAGATTGCACAGGCAAAGGATTCGTATCTCTGATCCCTTTACCTGTTCAATCTTCAACTTTTCAATTTAACTTTTCGATGGGGATACCTCTATGTCAGCACTTAAACCTGCAGAAATTGTTCAAACCATGGTTGATGTCGGCGAAGCAAAAATCAAAACCGGCACCCGGGATCTGATATTGCGCGGCATGATGGCCGGCATCATTTTGTCTCTGGCGGTCGTTGTTGCAATCACCACTATTACTCAAACCGGTCTGGGTATTGTCGGGGCATTGGTGTTCCCGGTCGGCTTTTGTATTCTGAGCCTGATGGGCTATGACCTGGTTACAGGCGTGTTTGGTCTGGCGCCTTTAGCAAAACTGGACAACCGCCCGGGTGTTACCTGGGGACGTGTACTGCGCTGCTGGGGCCTGGTCGGCTTGGGTAACCTGATTGGTTCTCTGATTGTTGCGGGCCTGATTGCACTCTCGCTGACCATGAATTTCAGTGTTGAGCCGAATGCGGTCGGTCAGAAATTTATCACGGTTGCCACCGCTCGTACCGTCGGGTTTGAAAACCTGGGTGCTGATGGCTGGATCACCTGTTTTGTGCGCGGTATTTTATGTAACCTGATGGTATGTCTGGGTGTGATTGGTAATATGACCTCTCGTTCAGTTGCGGGTAAAATTGTCGCCATGTGGCTGCCGATTTTTATCTTCTTCGCTCTGGTATTTGAACACGCCGTGGTGAATATGTTCCTGTTCCCGCTCGGTATGTTACTGGGCGCAGATTTTGGCATCGCGACCTGGCTGAACTTCAACCTGGTGCCGACTATTCTGGGTAATATTATTGGTGGTCTGCTGTTTACCTGCGTTTCCTCTTTACCTGACCCACGCCAAAACCGCACCTAAGCTGGATAATGAAACTGAACAAAGCGCGCAACCGGTATTGAGTTCGAAATAATCCGATGCAGGCTCTGCGTGAGCGGGGCCTGCTTTTCTCTGCTGGTGTTTCAGGTCATCTTTTGGCGTTGCGAGCTGGGGCGTGACGTTGCAGAGCGATGTTTTTCATGAGTTTAATTATAAAAGGTCATCAGGGTGATGCGTCGTATCAGTGACTTTTGATAATTGAATTTACTTTATAGGTTTAACGATGAGCGTGACTCAATCTTATCCGCAATCTTGTGGTTTTGTTTCTCTGGTCGGTGCCGGACCCGGTGACCCGGATTTGTTGACAGTGAAAGGACTGCGAGTTATCCAACAAGCGCAGGTTGTGGTGTATGACCGTCTGGTTTCGCAGGCCATCCTGGACTTAGCACCGGCCCAGGCAGAGCGCATTTATGTTGGTAAACAGCTTGATTTTCATTGCGTTCCCCAGCAGAAAATCAACCAGATTCTGGTGGATAAAGCGCAGCAAGGCCTGCACGTTGTACGACTGAAAGGAGGCGATTCTTTCATTTTTGGTCGCGGTGGTGAAGAGTTGGAAGTTCTGGCAGATCACCACATTGCCTATGAAGTGGTACCCGGAATTACGGCGGCAGCGGGGGCAACGGCTTATGCCGGTATTCCGCTTACTCATCGTGATCACGCGCAAAGTGTCCAGTTTATCACCGGACATCTGCAACAAGATGGTACCCCGATTAATTGGCAAGCCTTAGCGCAAAGTAACCAGACTCTGGTGTTTTATATGGGCCTCAAGCAGAGCCCGCACATCGCCGGTCAACTGATCAGCGGTGGTCTGGCTAAGGAGACTCAGTGTGCGATTATAGAGAAAGGCACCACGCCACAGCAGCGGGTATTGCGAGGTGAATTAGCTCAGTTGCCTGAATTGGCGTCACAGGCACAGAGCCCGGCATTAATTGTGGTCGGCAGCGTGACGGCTCTGCACGACAAACTGGTTTGGTTTGGCGCTTAACCGGATATGCAAGCTAAATACGATGGCTAGATCTGACAGCGACTGGATGAGCGTGCCATCTCCTGGCGCCGCATTGGCATCGCATCAATGGTTTGCTTGAGAGCGTCCCAGTCCGTGGTTTTTCCCCAGCGCATTTTTTCGCTGCCGTCTTTACCGACTAAAACTGCCGTGTGTCGGCCTGAAGGTACCCGATAAGCCAGCATTATATCCTGCAGGTCAAACTCATGTTTCAGCCAACCGGGCTGGCTGTACCCATCCTCGGTTATAATTATAGTGACAACGTCACGCTCTGTCAGTTCGCACTGGTGCATAAGGGTTTCTACTAAGAACTGGCGCACGTAGTTATCCTGAGTGGGGGCAAAATAGAGCACACTGCGATGAGACCACTGTTGTGAATAAAGTGGGTAAGCCTGAGAAACAACAGGGATGATAAGCAGAACAACAGCAAGTAGTGCAGATTTCATGGTTTACCTCCTGTGCTGCCGGGGTAGTGAATGGCTAAGGATTCCATGGGCTGAATGTGTTAAGGTCTTCCTTCCACACATAATCCAGCCCTTGCTGCACGTTTTTACGCGCAGGGCGCGGTTAAGTTCACTTTTTAAAGCAGACAGACACTATGCAAACCATCGCTATCCTGGTCGACGTTCAGAACGTTTACTACACCTGCAAGTCACGTTATCAGCAGCACTTTGACTATAATCACTTTTGGCAGAGCGTCACTCAGGGTCGTCATGTTCATCAGGCAAACGCCTATGCGATAGCCTCCACGGACAGTCGCCAGCGTCAGTTTCATCATATTTTGCGCGGTATCGGTTTTGAGGTGCAGCTTAAACCTTTCATCCAGCGTTCTGACGGTAGTGCCAAAGGCGACTGGGATGTGGGGATCACACTGGATGCGATTGAACTGGCAGCCGAAGTTGACACCATCGTGCTGGTCTCCGGTGACGGGGATTTCGATATTCTGGTGAAACGTATTCAGGACAAATACGGGAAAGACGTCGAGGTATACGGTGTGTCGGGGTTGACGGCTAAAAGTCTGATTGATGCCGCCAACCACTACGTGGCCATCGAGGGTGACTTACTGCTCTGACTGAGGCTCGGTCACTTCGCTCTCTTGGTGCTCAGGCGCTTGGGCTGCTTGCTCGGCTTGTGCCTGTTCGGCTTCAAGTTTGGCGCGCTCCGCTTTTGAAATGTAGCGCGGCTTGTTGCTGTTATGCAACTTAGCGTTCTGTTTTTTCAGTTTGGTTTTTAAAATTTGGTTAATGCGTTTTTTACGGTTCATCTCAGGCTCTGTGAGTCTAGGTTTTGAGGTGCGGAGCTTACTGGTTTTCGATGTGAAGCTCAACTATACAGAGTGGTTATTTATTGGGATCTCCTTCCCGATAAACCGCCCAGAGATCAGTCTAACCGCCGTCTCAGACAAGCGCAGAAATAACAAAGGCAAGCCGTGGCTTGCCTTTCATCTTTTTAACGCATTGCGCTTTAGCTGGCTTCATTCACCGCCAACCTGCCTTATTCTCCGGCCACCCATTGGCGCTTGGTTTTTACGCTCGACATCAGCATGTAAATGCAAGTTGCAAGCAGAATAACGAACAGGTAACCCAGCAGACCTTGTGTGTCTTGCATAAAGCTGTCTGCCAGTACCGGACCCAATACCGAGCCGATGCTGTAACTGAATAGCATCACCTGAGTTGCAGAGACAATGTAGCTTGCGTCAAGCTTGTCACAGCCAAGGTTAATCGCAATCGGGTAGATAGCAAACGTCGCCATGCCCAGCAGGAATAAACCCATCGCTAACATGTCTGCGCCCGGATTCAGCAGTGGCAATACGGTCGCACCGGCACCCAGCAGACTGAACAGAGCCATCAGCAGTTTACGACCCATAAATTTAGACATCCACGGTACCATTGGCTGGACTGCCATTGCACCCAGGATAATCAACGCCATTAATGTGCCGATATGGGTATGGCTGATGCCACGTTTTGCCAGTTCTACCGGCATCAGACCGTAAATTGCACCCAGCGTCAGGCCGGACACCAGACAACCGATAATTGCTGCGTGACTGAGTTTAAAAATTTGTTTCCATGACAGGCTGACACCATGCTGCGCCTGTGGCTGATCGGTTTTGCCGTAAATCAGTACCATCGATGCCATAACCAGCAGTGTGATGATGGCAAAGAAAGGAACACCACCGGAAACGCCCAGTACACCAATACCAAGCTGACCGATTGCAGTGCCGCCATACAAGGCAGCCATGTAAATACCCAGGCGCTTGGCACGGCCAGATTCGTTACCATGCAGTAACCAGGATTCAACCACGACGAAGACGCCCGCAACGGCAACGCCGGCGACAAAACGCGCAACAAGCCATGCTGTGGCATACGGCAGCACCGGCAGTGCAACAATCGAAATAATCAGTAATGCCAGACAACCCAGGAAACGCCAGACGGTGTCCCAGACGGTTAACAAACGGTTCCATAATCACCGCACCCAGCAGTAAACCTGAATAGAATACGCTGGCCATCCAGCTGGCCAGGGATGCTTCAAGCCCATAATCAGAAAGCATAAGAGGGATAAGACTCATCAGGTAGCCGGATGCTACCGCGTACAGTGACAGGGCGATCACTGGTACAGAAATTCGTTGGACAGAAACAGCAGAAGTACTCACGGAGTAGCCTCGAAAATAAGCAGGAACAGGGGGATTTCGCGGCGAATATGAAACTTATGATTTGAAAGGTAAAATGAAAAATTGTGATCTTTACGATTAATAAATTTTATCGAGGAGGCATTTAGCAAAAAGGGAAGTAAAGTTGGTATTCTCTAGCATAAAACACCAACTTTTAGCTAAATTTATAGGAATAAGTTATCTAACTAACGCTTGATTCAGCCATTGATCGAATTGCGATTTTGGCAACGCACCGTTGATCATATCGACCCTTTGTCCTTTCTTGAACACCATGATGGTCGGGATACTGCGGATCTGAAATTGAGCGGCTAACTGCTGCTGACTTTCGGTATCGATTTTGACAAAGCGAACTTCTCCTTTGCGCTCTTCAGCCACATCGGAAAATACCGGTGCGAAGCCGACACAAGGGTTACACCAGGGAGCCCAGAAGTCGACTACGACAGGCACATCGCTGTTAAGCAGTGCGCTGAAGTTAGCGATAGTACCTTCAAGCGGAGCGCCGTCCAGCAGCGAGGCCTGACATTTGCCGCAGCTCGGGCTTTCTGAAATACGGGTTTCCGGAACGCGGTTCATCGCATGGCATGCGGGACAGCGGGTATTAAATGTGGTCATAACTTCCTCTCAAATGTGACGCCCGGGTCACCCCTGTGATTTCGCCTTGGCAGCCAAATCGGCGTATACTTTCTTGAATTGATGCGATATTCGAATCCTATTCGATCCTGGCCTTATTGAACATTTGCCATGCTCTCACCTGTATGTATCTTTTTTTATTATCGCAGTTGATGAGTCAAATGTTGGGGCAGGTCGCATGATTACAATGATAACGACAACAAAAAAACAGGATGACCATGACGAAGTTTTATGCGGACATTACTGGCTGGGGGAAATGTCTGCCCCCGGCAACGCTCTCCAATGACGACCTTAGTACCTTTCTTGATACCAATGACGAGTGGATTCGCAGTCGCACCGGCATTGAACAGCGCCGAATCAGCCATGTGAATACGTCAGAGCTGGCCACCGTTGCTGCGCGCCACGCACTGGCTTGTGCAGGGCTCGATGCCGCTGATATCGACCTGATTATCGTCGCGACCTGTTCACCGGATTCGCTGATTCCTAATATCGCGTCCAAAGTACAACAGAATCTCGGCATTCGCAGTGCTGCTGCGTTTGATCTCAATGCCGCCTGTACCGGCTTTGTTTACGGCCTGGAAACCGCGACGCGCTTAATTCAGGCGGGTAATTATCAGCACGCATTGGTGATAGGCGCAGAAACGCCTGTCTTTTTACCTCGACTGGACTAAACGCGACACCGCGGTGTTGTTTGGCGATGGTGCCGGTGCCGTGACGCTCAGTCGTACCGAGCAAGCTGCCGGGCTACAGGATGCAAAGATTGGTTGTGATGCCGCCGGCCGCGATATTTTGGCGGTGCCGGAGTTTGGTACCGCCATGGATCGTTTTGATGAGCAGAATGGCTTCTGGGCGTTTGATTTTGTTGGTCAGGAAATTTTTAAGCGTGCAGTGAAAGGCATGGGCGCGGCAGCCAAGAGTGTGCTGGCACAAAGCGGGCTGTCGAAAGGTGATATTGATGTGGTCATCCCGCATCAGGCCAATATCCGCATTATCCAGACATTGTGCGATCTGTCGGGCATTGAACAGAGTAAAGCTTTCGTTAACATTCAGCGCTATGGTAATACGTCGGCAGCGACCGTACCGATTGCTCTGTGCGAGGCGCTGGAACAGGAGCGAGTCAATCCCGGAGATAATCTGCTGCTGGCTGCCTTTGGCGCTGGCCTGACCTGGGGGGCGGGTTATATCAAATGGGGCGAGCGCACGACACCGTTGGGGCGCAGTGATGCCGAGCTGCCGCCAGCGAAGAAAAGCGCGTTAGAATTGCTGCAGGCGGCGATTGAACATTGTCAGCGTCACGCGGCGCAGCAGTCATAAATCGCACCTCTTAACTCGCTGGCCGCCGCCAGCGAGCCTTCATTTTTATTTCATTTCATTGATTCAGCATCACGTTAACTCAGTACCGCAATCACTTTGCCTCGCCTTGATTCAGTCCAGATTGATTCATTCGCAGGACTGAAAAATGGCATATGCTCTAAAGAACCTTAGCAGCATTGTCAGAGGCGTTCATGACTAAGCGCAAATCAGCCGGACCAAATTTCATCGTCGCTCTGGATCAGGGCACAACCAGCTCCAGAGCGGTGGTACTGGATCACGACGCCAATATTGTCAGCGTTGCACAACGTGAGTTCAGCCAAATTTATCCTCATCCTGGCTGGGTTGAACATGATCCGATGGAAATCTACGCCACGCAAAGTGCGACCTTAGTTGAGGCTCTGGGTAAAGCGGGTATTCGCAGCGATGACGTCGCCGCTATTGGCATAAGTAATCAGCGTGAAACCAGCATCGTCTGGAATAAGGAGACCGGCAAGCCGGTCTACAATGCGATTGTCTGGCAGTGCCGCCGCAGTTCAGGGATGTGTGATGAGATGAAAGCCCGTGGCCTGCAAGCCGATATTCAGGCCAAAACCGGCTTAGTGCTGGATCCTTATTTCTCTGCCAGCAAAATTAAATGGATTTTGGATAATGTTCCCGGAGCGCGGCGAGATGCCGAGCAGGGCAAACTGCTGTTTGGTACCGTTGATACCTGGCTGGTGTGGAAAATGACTCAGGGCAGAGTCCATGTGACGGATTACACGAAACGCCTCCCGTACCATGCTGTTCAACATAAACCAACTGTGCTGGGACCAAACTCTGCTCGACCTGTTCACGATTCCGGCTGCTATGATGCCGCAAGTGAAAGCGTCATCTGCGATTTACGGCCAGACCAATATTGGTGGCAAAGGCGGAACCCGCATTCCGATTGCCGGTATTGCCGGTGATCAGCAAGCAGCGCTGTTTGGACACTTTTGTGTGAATCCCGGTGATGCCAAAAATACTTACGGTACCGGCTGTTTTCTGCTGATGAATACCGGCCGGCAAAAAGTTTGTTCAGATAACGGGTTGCTGACCACTCTGGCTTGCGGCCCGGATGGAAAACCCGGCTATGCGCTGGAAGGCGCCGTTTTTATGGGCGGAGCAGCAATTCAGTGGCTGCGCGATGAGCTGAAGTTATTCAGCGATGCTCGGGATTCCGAATATTTTGCCACCAAAGTAGACTCGTCTGAGGGTGTTTATGTTGTGCCTGCATTTACCGGATTGGGCGCGCCCTACTGGGACCCGTACGCACGGGGAACCATCGTCGGACTGACGCGGGGGACGAATGCGAGTCACCTGATTCGCGCCACGCTGGAAAGTATTGCCTACCAGACCCGTGACGTGCTGGATGCGATGCAGGCCGATTCCAACATTCGTCTTGCCGCGTTGCGAGTCGATGGCGGCGCGGTTGCCAACAACTTTTTAATGCAATTCCAGGCGGATGTTCTCGATACCAGGGTTGAGCGACCGGTCGAAACGGAAGTGACTGCACTGGGTGCGGCCTATCTGGCCGGATTAGCGGTCGGGTATTGGCAAAGTCTTGGAGAGTTACAGCGTAAAGCCGCAATTGAGCGCTGCTTTGAGCCGTCTCATGATGAAGCGAAGCGTCAACGGCGTTACCGTGGTTGGAAACGTGCGATCCAGTGCGCCCGCGCCTGGGCGGAATTACATCACGATGACGATGAAAACTAATGTGTCAGCCCAAATGGGCGTCTGCCAAAACTGGCCTCGGTAAAATAACAAACCCGCCGGGTGGCGGGTTTGTGCAATAGATAACTTAGCTCAGGACAGGATTATTTCTTACCCTGAGTTGCTAGTTTGTCCTGCTCGGTCAGATCGCGGATGCGACGGCTTATTTCACGACGCTCTTTGGAGATTTCCGCGCTCTTGATGATGTGGTCATCAACACGGTCTTCGTAGTCCGCTTTCATGTTTTTCACGATTTCGATGATCTCTTCCTGAGTCATGTCCGGCTTGATGTAGTCAACCAGGTTCTCTAGCAGGTCAACACGCTTACGGTTGTCACGAACTTTCTTTTCGTTATCCAACAGTTCACGCTTCAGTTTGTTTTTACGGCGAGCCAGACTCACAATTTCAAATACGCTGTTCATAGGTCCCTTTCCCTAAAATGAATTAAAGCAACTGTGGCTGATTAAAGCATAACATCCAAGCTCATAACAGCCTTTAGATCAAACATGGCAACACCTTGACTAATAAATCACCAGTCAATATGAGAGTGGATTGTACATGCCTGAAAATGCGCTATAACATGGGTTCAATAATGATGAACCTATGATCGATTATGCAGCCTTCAGAGATTATTGTTCCCCCAAGCGAAGAGTCAGCACCCAGTGCGACAGCGCTGCCCGTTCCGATAGAGCAGCGGGTAGACTCTAAACGGGCTAAACTAGGTCAAGCTTATATACGAGAACGTCAGAAACAGGAATTGACGGATGTAGAATTACATCGTTCTAAAGTGATTGTGATGGATGAAAACGGGCGTATTCTGCGTGTGTCCCTGACGTCTGAGCACTAAGAAACGTGAGTCCGGCAGTGAGCCGTAAAAATAATAATTAAGGAAAAGATCAATGAATCAAGAACTATCTCCCCTTGAAGCACGAGTTATCGGTTGCTTGATAGAAAAAGAAATTACCACGCCGGATCATTACCCGCTGACGCTCAACAGTTTAACCACGGCCTGCAATCAGAAAAGTAATCGTGAGCCTGTTTTGTCATTGTCTGATGCGGAAGTACAGGATGCGGTTGAAGGTTTGATCAGCCGCCGTCTAGTCAGCGATGAAAGTGGTTTTAACAGCCGTACGCCTAAGTATCAGCACCGTTTTTGTAACACTGAGTTTGGTGACCTGAAGCTGGGTGAACAAGAGCTTGGACTGGTATGTTGCCTGTTACTGCGCGGAGCCCAGACTCCGGGCGAATTACGTACCCGTACTAACCGTCTTTGTGCTTTTTCTGATGTAAAGCAGACCGAGGCAGTTTTGGATGCGTTGGCACAACGTGACTTGGTGGTCAAATTGCCGCGTGAACCGGGTAAACGTGAATCGCGTTACCAGCACCTGTTTTGTGGAGAAGTCGATTTAGAAGCTCTGGCAAGCGCATCTGTCGCTCCTGCGGCCAACTCACAGCTTGAAGCTCTGGAGCAGGAAGTGGCGGCACTGCGTGAAGAAGTCGCGGAATTACGTGCTCTGGTTGAACA
This sequence comes from Vibrio sp. CDRSL-10 TSBA, assembly GCA_039696685.1. Lineage (NCBI taxonomy): Bacteria > Pseudomonadati > Pseudomonadota > Gammaproteobacteria > Vibrionales > Vibrionaceae > Vibrio > Vibrio sp. CDRSL-10 TSBA. The sequence continues at coordinate 288,818 of CP155565.1, forward strand.
AGCTCTGGCCTGAATACGTTGATGAGCAGTGACAATCCAAGTCCGAATTGGTGGGTGTATCTGATTCGGACTTCCTCCAACGCCCTTTACTGCGGTATCACCACCGATGTGGAGCGACGCTTCAGCCAGCATGAGAAAGGGCAGGGGGCGAAAGCGTTACGGGGCAAAGGGCCATTAACCCTCGCCTGGCAATATGAGCTTGGTCCGTTAAAGGGCGAGGCACTGCGTCTGGAATATAAAATAAAACAGCTAACTAAAGCTCAGAAAGAGCGTTTGATAGTGGATGATTCCCGTTTGTCGCTGGTTTTGTGATCCCGCTGATTTTCCTGCCTTGTTGATGTCAGACACTCTGTCTATTATTAAGTCGTGTTCATATTATTAATATAACTGTCATTTTATTTGTGGTTATTTGGGGCTGTATTGAATGACGGCTACCTGTGCCGTCGCAAGCGGTTTTGCAAACACGGCAATGTTTCAGAAATATGAAACAGTTATAACTTAGATTGTTTATTGTATATACAACTGAGAAAATGTTGTTAATTTAGTCACTTGCATAAAAAATTCATGATTTATTTGCTGTGCAAGCTGTTATTTGTACGCTGTATGCTTAATAATTCTCGGGCAATCTTGATTTGCTGACATTACGGCGCTGCTTTATAAAAAAGCACGTCTCAACAATGCGTTGATGGTGTGATTATCAACCAACAGACGGAATGTGTGGAATGAAGAAGACGCTCTTTCTCTCTCTTTTACTTGGTTTCACCCCGGTAGCTACATCCTATTCATCTCAATTGTTGAGCGGATACTGGCATTATCAGGAATTTTTAAATGCTAACCCACAGCAAAAGCAGTTGACGGATCAGCTGTCACTCGCCGTTCGCCAGGCACCCGTTGCAATGGTAGGGGAACAACAAAAACCAGTATCCATTTCCGTCGTTTTCCCCGGCCAGCAGGTTTCAGACTATTGGGTGCGCAATTTAAAAGCGTTCGAAATGCGTATGGAAGAGCTGGGGATTGAATATCAAATTAATCAGGTTTTTACCCGTCCCAATCTGGACACACGTCAGCAAAGTCTTTCCCTGATGGAAGCGTTAAAAAACAATTCTGACTATTTGATCTTTACTCTGGATACGACGCGGCACAGAAAATTTATTGAACATGTGCTGAGCTCTTCGCCAACCAAGTTGATCCTGCAAAATATTACGACGCCAGTCCGCGACTGGGATGGCAGACAGCCGATGATGTATGTTGGCTTTGATCATGAAATGGGTGCACTGCAACTGGCCTATTATTATCGTGAGCATGTTCCCAAAGGCAGTAAGTATTCTGTACTGTATTTCTCCGAAGGCTATGTGAGCGATGCGCGTGGTGATACCTTTATCCAGAATATGGAGCGCAGCGGTGACTATCACCTTGCTTCTTCCTATTACACCAAGGCAACAGAAGAGAGTGGTTATGAGGCCGCTCTGAATATTGTCAAGAATGATCCTGATATTAAATTTATCTACGCCTGTTCGACAGATGTGGCTTTGGGCGCGGTTAAGGCCCTGAAAGAACTCAACCGGAGCGACATTATGGTGAACGGCTGGGGCGGTGGTTCGGCGGAGCTGCAGGCGCTGGAGGATGGCGCGCTGGATGTCACCGTTATGCGCATGAATGATGACACGGGTATAGCGATGGCCGAAGCGATTAAACGTGATCTTGAAGGGCAGGCTGTCCCGACCGTTTTTTCCGGTGATTTTGAGATCGTCTCCCATGATGATAAGCAACAGCAGGTCAGCTTGTTCAAACAACGTGCGTTTCGGTATTCCGATCGTTAATTAGCCCAAGGAACACTGAGTGAATATCCGGTCCAGTACAGTAAAACAAAAAAGAAGAATTGCGACTTTTATCAGTCGTGCCATCGTGGCGGTGTTGGGCGCCCTCACGCTGGCTGTGCTGTTCCAAAGCTATCAAATCAGCAGCCGCTTAATCTCTCAGGAGGTGGCACGCAGTGCTACACAGACCTCGAGCTTGATCCAGAATCTGTTTAATTATCGTCTGGCTACTTTGCAGATTCATCAGGACAGTAGTGCCAAAAATACTAGTTTTATCAATGCATTAAGCAGTGACTCCGGTGCTGAGCTTGACCAGTATTTTCTCAGCGTTGATCAACTTGAGCTGAGCAATACCCCGGATATCCGCTTTATTACTGATTTGAAAGAGTTAGTCTGGGAAGATGGTAACGCCCAGTTTTACGGCATTCAAAGCCGAGAAATGAATAAAATCATCCGTCGGGTCTCGGTGAGTAACAATTGGCATTTGGTGCAGACTCCATCCTTATTGGGCATGACCTATCTGTTAGTGCGTCGCTCGCCAGTCGTCAACAGTGAGACTGGAGAAGTGATCGGCTTTCTGTTTGTCAGCGTGGTACTCAATAATAACTTTGCTCTGATTGAGACTATTCGGGACAGCAGTAATTCGCAGAATCTAATTCTGTCTGTCGGTACTGAAGTTTTAGCATCCACGCTCAACGGGGACGAGTCCTACTCTGCGTTTGATGTGATTGAAGATGGCCTGAGTGAAGGTCTGTACGACAAAAACATGGTCAGTAAAGCGGTACTGGAAGTCGAGGGTGTGCCGACCTATCTTGAGGTGTATTCGGTACAGAGTAATCAAAATGCGCTGAGCTTACGTGATAATTACTACTTCTGGATGATTTTTGCGCTGGTGGCGATGATCGCAGTGTCTATGCTGATTCGCTGGTGGTTACAACGTCGTATTGAATCTGAAATTGAAGGCTTGATGACCTACACCTACAACGTTGCTGAGCGCGGTCTGGACGGATTTTTCCCCGGTTCTAAAATTTACGAATTTGACCATTTTGGGCGCACGCTGGAACACACTTTCCAGCGTTTGTCACAGCAGGAAAAGCAATTTGAGGATCTGTTTACTTTCGCTTTGTCTCCGACCATTTTATGGACCAGCGATGGTGATATGATTCGGATGAATCCGGCGGCTGAGTCTCATTTCAGGCCTAAGGACGCCAATCAGTTGTCTCTGTTCAATGTGTTAAAGGCACAGCTGGTACCGCAGATAAAGCTGGCCGCACGAGGTGAAATTCTCAATGAGGTGAACACCGAAGTCGATGGGCGGGTTTTCTTGTGGAACCTGTCGCCGATTATTGTCGAGAATCGGGTAGAGTCGATCATTACTCAGGGCCAAGATGTGACTACGATTGCTGAGGCAGAAAAGCAGAGCCGCATTGCCCGCAATGAAGCAGAAGAGACCGCGCGGGTGCGAGCAGATTTCCTGGCTAAGATGAGCCATGAATTACGCACGCCACTGAATGGCATTCTCGGTGTATCCCAGTTACTGAAACGCACGGTGAAAACGAAAGAACAAGCTGAGCAGATCAATGTTCTGTGCAGCAGTGGTGAGCATTTGCTGGCGGTGCTGAATGACATCCTAGATTTCTCCAAGATTGAGCAAGGCAAGTTTCGTATTCAAAAAGTGGATTTCCGGCTGGTTGATGTGGTTTCAGCAATTGAAAGAATCTATGGACCGCTCTGCAGGGAGAAACAGCTGGAACTGCAACTTGAAAGTAATATTGATGAAGATATTTTCATCAATGGCGATCAGGTTTCGCTTAAATCAGGTGCTGTTTAACCTGCTCAACAATGCGGTGAAGTTCACCCATGATGGCTCTATCTCCGTTCAGCTTGAGCTGAATCGGGATGTGTCGCCGGCGAATCTGAAAATCGTCGTGCTCGATACCGGCATTGGCATCCGCGATCAGGATCTGGCTGCCATTTTCGAACCGTTTGTTCAGGCGGAGTCGACCAATACCCGCGAATATGGCGGTAGCGGTCTGGGGCTCACAATTGTTCACAGTCTGATTGAAATGCTGGGCGGCAGTATTGAGGTTTCCTCTCAGTTTGGCGTCGGCACCCGTTTTGATATCGAATTACCGGTTGAGATTGTCGCCAATGAAGTGCAGGAAGCTGACACCCAGGTTAGTAAATCCCGTTATGAACTTTTCGACGATACTGTTCAGGTCTTGCTGGTGGAAGATAACCATACCAACGCCTTCATTGCCAAAGCTTTTTGTAATAAATACGGCATGAACGTCGAGTGGGTGACCGATGGTCTCAAAGCGATAGAGAGGGTCAAACAGCAGCATTACGATATGATTCTGATGGATAACCAACTGCCTTATCTGGACGGAGTTGATGCCACCCGGATCATCAAACACGACATGGGATTGTCGATTCCGGTGTATGCCTGTACTGCGGATGGAATGCTAGAGACACAAGAGGCGTTTATGCAGGCGGGGGCCGAGTACGTGATTGTAAAACCGATCAAAGAAGATACTCTGCATCAGGCGCTGGTGAATTTCCAGCTTAATCGTTCAGGGTATAGCGCGCCGGTTAAAAAGAGTTATTCCTGAAGAACTTTTCGAACAGAGACATTTTCAGCTGGTCGGAAAGTTCGATGGCTTCCTCAAATTGTACACCGATCAAATGCCCCTGATTCTGGCGGCGGATACTGGCGATGTGGGACGTCATATCGTCTGGTAGCAAGTTATCTAAATCGCAACTAAAGCTCACGCGGTGGCGGACCTTGAGATCATTTTGTCCGCCGATATAGATGCCACAGCCACACACGGACAAGTCAACCAGCTCCCCTTCAAATTTGCGTTCGCTCTTTTCTGCGTATTCAGTCAGTGAAACAGGCAGAGAGAGTTTATAGCGTTCATGCTCACGAATGGTCTTAGTGACAAAATATTTGGGCAGGCGTAGTGAAAACATTGAACAAGGTGCAGAGATAACCTGAATAATCGAGGTTTTGAACGCGACAATGTGGCCAAGTTCGGTATCCGTAATCCCTCGCACAACCATTTGCGCATTAGTCAGTTTTCGCATGATCAACTGTTCCTGAACTTTCGGTTGAAAATCCAGCAGCAAAAATTGTTCAGCTTTGTAACCGATCAGAGTGGTCGTAAAAGTCACGCTGTCATCAGGACCGAAACTGAATGGTGGCCGAAATTTTAATGCCCGGCGTCAGGTATTTAATCAGTTCGGCAGAATGTGATGTCGCCATGTGGATGTGTCCTAATCCAGAGTCAGCATTGATGATGTTCTTTGATTATATTCCATTTTTTAGCAGTATCGAAACTGCAAATCAGTGCTTAGCGACAGTAATATGGTCTCTATGTTCCATATGTTCGATGTATTTAATAGGAGCTATGCATTTTACATGAACAATGGCTTAAAACTGAAAACGGACACCCATACTGAATTGCGGGCCCCATATACCAGCATTGCGCGCTTCAGCGTTAAGCGACATTTGCTGCGTGGAATGGAATCGCACACCGGCAACGAAAATTGAGTGATCTTCGGTGCGGCCAATACGTCCGTGTGCTTCTAACTGATTGGTCAGCCACAGGCGCGAGCCTACGTTTAACTCCATGACGACGTCAGTATCGTGGTTCTCGTCGCCATTACCGCGAATATGGTGAGCGAGCAACTGACCATAAATGTCAGCAAATGCATTGATCGGGCCGTTGAAACCAATACCACCTGCCGCATCCCAGTCTCCTTCCATGCGAGAATCAACTCGCGCGACTAAATGCGTATTTTCAGTGAAAAATGTGCTGAATTCTCCGCCAAATGATTCCGGACTCACGCCAGTGCGCAGTTCTAAAAAGTTGTAGTTAAAGTTGTTCGCCAACGCAGTCGTTGGCAGGGCAGTGGCGAATGCAACCAGACCGGCCAGACATGTTCTTTTCATCATTGCTTGAGTCCTAAAATGGAAATTAAAAAAGGCACGCAAATTACAGGCCAAATCATGCGATAAATCAATAGCGTAGCGGGTGAATATTGTACAAATTGGACCAAAGTGCACGATTTTATCCATATTGAGCGTACTTTTGTTCCGTACGCTGGGCCGGAATGAGGAAAGATTCGGCGTTGAATCAGATATGCGCCGCACACCACTTGTGCTTTGGCTGCACTCACGGAGCAGTTACGTATACAATGGTGAAAACTTCACGATAAGCAGAATTATGGAATCTACATTAAAGGCGCTGATGGTTCAGGGCACAACGTCAGATGCGGGTAAGAGTGTTTTGGTGGCTGGCCTGTGCCGAGTGCTCAAGCGTCGCAACATCAAGGTGGCCCCCTTTAAACCGCAGAATATGGCACTCAACAGTGCTGTGACACCCGATGGCGGGGAAATTGGGCGCGCGCAAGCGGTACAGGCGATCGCGTGTGGTATTGAGCCGACAGTGCATATGAATCCGGTTCTGCTCAAACCCAATTCGGATACCGGCGCACAGGTGATTTTGCAAGGGCGCGCAATGTCGAATATGGAAGCCAACAGTTATCACGATTACAAAAAGATTGCGATGAACACGGTGCTCGACTCTTTCTCCCGTTTGCAGACCGAGTATGACAGCGTGATGATTGAAGGGGCCGGGAGCCCGGCGGAAATCAACCTGCGTGCTAATGATATCGCCAACATGGGCTTTGCTGAGGCGGCCGATGTACCGGTGATTATCGTCGCGGACATTGATCGTGGCGGTGTATTCGCCCATCTGTATGGCACACTGGCATTACTGTCAGAATCTGAGCAGCAGCGCGTTAAAGGCTTTGTTATCAACCGCTTTCGTGGCGATATTGGTTTGCTGCAGTCTGGTCTCGACTGGCTGGAGGAGAAAACGGGTAAGCCGGTCATTGGCGTCTTGCCGTATTTACATGGCTTTGATCTTGAAGCGGAAGATGCTATTGCCGCCAAACAGGTACTGGGTGATAACGTTAAGCTTAATGTCGTGGTGCCAGTGTTCACCCGTATCAGTAATCACACCGATTTTGATGCCTTACGCCAAAACCCGGACATCAATCTGCGTTATGTCGGTAAAGGTGAGCGCCTCGATGGCGCAGATCTGATTATTCTGCCCGGCAGTAAATCAACCCGCGCTGATTTAAAACATCTGCGTGAGCAAGGTTGGGACAAAGACATCCTGCGCCATTTGCGTCTGGGAGGCAAAGTGATGGGGATTTGTGGTGGCTATCAGATGCTCGGACATTGGGTACATGACCCGGATGGTGTGGAAGGAGAAGCCGGCAGTACAGCAGGGTTAGGACTGCTGGATACAGAGACAACTCTGACGCAAGAGAAACAGCTCACCAATGTCTCTGGCCAGTTGTATTTAGACGGTGAATCGGTCGCTGTAACCGGTTATGAAATTCATGTCGGCCGTACTGTCTCAGTTTCAAACGAAACGAGAATTAATCCGCTGATCAAGTTGACTAATGGGACTGAAGATGGTGTTGTAAGTGAATGTAATCAGATACTTGGTACTTATCTGCACGGTATCTTCGATACATTCTCTGCCGCCCGGCTTATCTGTCAGTGGGCAGGAGCTCAGGGCATTCAAACACACGATCATCTCAAGGCCAAAGAAACAGGCGATCGATCGCATTGCCGATGCAATCGAGGCACATCTGGATCTTGCACTTTTGTGGCCGCAACTTGACGAGAATTAACATGAAAAAAATGGCTTTATTAATCAGCGCTATGTTGGCTACAACACCGGCGTGGGCTACCGATACGGTAAATATTTACGCAGCGTCGTCGATGACCAATGCGGTTGAGGATTTAATCAAAGCGTATGAGTCTGATCATGATGTCGATGTGGTGCCGGTATTTGGCGGCTCATCGTCTCTGGCTCGTCAGATTGAGCATGGTGCTCCTGCGGATGTGTTTTTGTCGGCGAATGAAAAGTGGGTGCATCACCTGGTTGATAACGACATTGTTCAGGCTGACCATGTCAAGCTGCTGGCCGGCAACCAACTGGTGCTGATTAAGCCGGTAGACTCTGATCAGGTGGCCTTTGATGTGGCGGACAAACAGCAATGGCAAACTTTGCTGAAAGACAATCGTATGGCGGTAGGTAACACCGATGCTGTGCCGGTGGGTATCTACTCGAAAGAAGCACTGACTAATCTTGATGTTTGGAAAACCGTTGAACCTAAGCTGGCGCAAACTGCCAATGTCCGTTTAGCTTTGGCACTGGTAGAACGCGGAGAGGCACCTCTGGGGATGGTTTACAAAACCGATGCGATTCTGACTGATAAAGTGGCTATTCTGTCAACGTTTAAACCCACGTTGCACAGTGCTATCCATTACCCGCTGGTACAGATTTCTGATACCCAGGCCAGCGCCGATTTCGTTCAATTCTTACAATCAGACAAAGCGAAAGCCGTGATGCAGCAATATGGTTTCCGCACTGACATGGGAAATGAAAAATTTGTTGAATAGCGACAGCTTTTTGACCCAATACGAATGGACTGCACTGCTGCTCAGCCTGAAAGTGGCCGGGTACGCAGTGTTATGGTTGCTCCCGGTTGGTCTGATCATCGGCTGGCTGCTGGCTCGTAAAGAGTTTGTAGGTAAAAGTGCGTTAGACAGCCTGGTTCATTTACCCTTGGTGCTGCCTCCGGTGGTGATCGGCTATCTGCTGTTGATCTCGATGGGCAAGAAAGGGCTAATCGGGCAGTGGTTTCATGACTGGCTTGGCATTACGTTCAGTTTCAGTTGGCGCGGTGCGGTCCTGGCGTGTGTGGTGATTGCTTTGCCACTTATGGTGCGTTCGATACGCCTCAGCCTGGAAAGTGTGGATCCTAAACTTGAGCAGGCCGCCCGTACATTAGGTGCCTCGCCACTCAAGGTGTTTGTCACCGTGACATTGCCGCTGACCTTGCCCGGTATTATCACTGGGGTGATGTTATCGTTTGCCCGTAGCCTGGGTGAATTTGGCGCGACAATCAGTTTTGTGTCTAATATCCCGGGGCAAACCCAGACGATTCCTTTGGCTATGTACAACTTTCTCGAAACACCGGGAGCAGAAATGCAGGCGGCACGCTTGTGTGTTATCTCGATTGTGATTGCGTTGTTGTCTCTGTTTATCTCTGAATTGATTAGCCGGCGAATGAAGAAAAAACTGGGGGTCAGTCAATGAGTCAGTTACAGGTGCAGTTCCAAAAGCAGTTGGGCAGCACAATGCTTGATGTCGACCTAGTTTTACCCGGCAAAGGCATCACGGCCGTGTTTGGGCGTTTCTGGTGCAGGGAAAACCTCGTTCATCAATGTCATCAGTGGCTTAATCAGACCGGATGAAGGCTTGATTACGGTTAATGACCGGGTGTTGTTTAATAGTAGGGGTAAGGTCAGCCTGCCGGTCGAGCGACGCCGCATTGGCTATGTGTTCCAGGAAGCCCGGCTGTTTCCGCACTATACGGTGCGTGGCAATCTGAATTATGGCGTGCGGGCCAAAGATGACGATTATTTCGATTCTGTCGTTTCATTACTGGCGTTGGAGCCATTGCTATCCCGTTATCCGAACGCCTTGTCCGGAGGGGAAAAACAGCGGGTGGCGATTGGCCGAGCGCTGTTGTCCAAGCCGGATTTGTTGTTGATGGATGAGCCGCTGGCCTCGTTAGATTTACCGCGTAAACGGGAAGTGATGCCGTTTCTTGAGCAGTTGTCACAACAGGTGCAGATCCCTATTCTGTATGTGACCCACAGCATGAATGAAATTCTGCGTCTGGCGCAGCATCTGGTCGTGCTGGATGGCGGCAAGGTGGTGGCATCAGGGCCGATTGAAGAGGTCTGGTCATCGCGCAGTATGCGGCCATGGCAGTCGTTTAGTGAGCAGAGCACGCTGTTTTCCGCGACTATTGGCCAGCATCAGCCTCGGTATGGTCTGACTCAGATTGAACTCGCCAAAGAGGTCGGTTTGTGGGTTCAGCAAGTCAGTGGTGAACCGGGCGCTGCGATTAGGCTGCAGATTCGCGCCAACGACGTATCGGTGACATTAAATGATCCGGGTAAAACTTCGATTCGAAACATTCTCGCTGCCACCATTGCTGATATTGAATACCATCAGCAGGGAGAGAATAAAAAGAGTATTGCTCTCAAGCTAGAATTGGCGCCAGAGTGCTATTTATGGGCGGTGATTACCGAGTGGGCGCTGGAAGATCTCCAGCTTGAGGTCGGGATGTCGGTGTACGCGCAGGTCAAAGGTGTCAGTGTTTCCCAACGCGATATGGTGTTGAGCCAGGTCTGATTGTGTTGCAATACAGAGATGCGTTTCTGGTGGCCCTCCATTGTGAGGGCCTGTTTTTATGTGGCTTGCTGCAAGAGAGATGACGAGCCGGACTGACCACGCAACTCGATAGAGTGAGTTTCGTTTCAACGCTTAGCTAAGTTGCACCTTCATTGGAAAATACAATCAACGGGCCAGTTTATGATGCGCACGGGAGAAGTGACCGGCACTGAATGCGCCGACAATGGACAGTTCTCCCGCCAGGCACAAACCAGCCACAACTTCTGCCAGTGCCCGTGCTTTTCCCTTTCCTGCCAGGCCGAGAATATCCAGACAGGCTTTCTGACTCGGTAGTCCGGTGCCACCACCAACCGTACCCACCATAATATTCGGCAGAGTGACACAAGCGTATAAGCCGCCCTGTGCATTCACTTCCATTCTGGTAATACCGACGGCTGATTCGGCAACACAGGCAGCATCCTGACCACAAGCAATATAGAGCGCTGCCAATGCGTTGGCATAATGCGCATTGACGCCGATGCCACCGCTGAGTGTCGCACCCAACGTCGTCATGTGGCCAAACTCCACCATATTCTGTGGCGTCGTGTGCAAATATTTCTTAACCAGCGAGGCTGGCAGGTGGACTTCAGCGGTCACTTTTTTACCGCGCACACTGCGCAGAACGTGACTGTTCGCTTTTTTATCGCCGGACAGATTCCCGTCCAGAAACGCCTGCTGCGGGCTGACCGGAGCATGCGCCAAAATGAATTCAAACACCGCGTTGGTAGCAATAGTGACCATATTCTGGCCGGATGCATCGCCGGTAGTGTACTCAAACACCAGATAGACGTGATTGCCTTCAATCGAAACGTTGATGTCATGCAGGCGGCCATGCTGAGTGGTGGACTGCGCAATCGACTTAAATTGGTCGTATTGAGTGGTTACCCAGGCGACAAACTGTCCGGCTTCAGCCAGGTTATAGAAGGAAAACACCGGTGTGCGGGTTACTCCTTCATTGAGCAGCATCGCGCTCACCCCGCCCGCTGCGGTAATCAGGCGGCAGCCACGGTGGTAGGAGGCAACCAAAGCGGCTTCCGTGGTGGCAAGAGGAATCGCATAATCACCATTGGCGTGTAAGCCGTTGATCCGCAGTGGCCCGGCGACACCGACCGGAACTTTTACCGTGCCGATAAAGTGTTCAATGTTCTTCTCATAACGCGCCATATTTTGCGCCGTCTGGGGATCAAGCAGGTGATCTCTGGCGTGGCGGATATCTATCTGCTGCCAACGCTTTTGTACTTGTTTGTGGTTCAGCGCTGCGCTAAGAGGTAAAGAAGTGGTGGGTGTGAGCTTGGGATCAAGGGCGGCACTAAACTGTTCGTTCGTCAGCGCAGGGTGAAGATCAAGAGGGGCATCGTGACGAAGCGAGTTTAATTTAGGCATGGTGATTAGAGAGCATCAGTCAAAATTGGACTGCATTGTACCGCTGACAGGAACAAACTCAATGTTTTGTCACAGCCGGTGACAAATTAATACCGGAGGTGAGCCGGTGCTTAAACGCTGATATCAAGCAGGCTGCCGATCATATCCTGATCGCGCTGTAAAACATTAGTCCCGACTCGGCTGTATTGTTGAGCCTGATTGAGCTGCACTAACGCATCAACATTGTCAGGAACGGGCTGGGGTTTATCCCGTTCCACCTTATTGAAGGCAAGAGAATCGTTGCTGGTATTGGCAGGGTTGACAACTTGGTTACGCTGAATGTCACGCGCAGCATCGTCAGCCATCTTTGAAGATTGCTGAATAATCGAATAGCCGGGTTGTACGGATGAAACTGACATAGGCGTTCCTCTCTGCTTATAGCTAGCTTATGGCGATAAATTAACCAATGCAAGCATTTTCAGGACATCAAGTTGACATCTGTTGCTGCCTTTAAACTGCGCAGGCTTGAAATGGGTAGTTTTCTAAAGCAACAATTAGTTTTCTAGAGAAGCAATGGGTTTTCTGAAACAACTGTGAGTTTTTTAAATTAATAGCTAACAGTATAAATCATCAGATGGCTTTCTAAAGCGTCAGAGGCGTATAAAACCTGACGCTTAGGAAAACAGACTGACGATCGCGTCCATCTCTTCATCCGTTAATATCGTCGTCGGCTCATCGCTGAGTGAATGACGGATTTCACCTTGTAAAGATTTCAGCTGCTGAGGTGTCAGGAGTTTAAGCTGTGATTTAAGTTGTTCAAACTGGGTACTGTTCATTGTCGTATTCCGAATAACGGGTCTGTTGTGGCGCAACAGTCTTTGGTGTTCTTCTCCCATAATGGTCTTACTCAGGTAAGAACGGCATGACTAAAATTTAGTGTTTGCCAGCGGGTTTTTTGTCCGAAATCTGTTAATAAAACGCAAAAAGAGGCCTAATTTGGCCTCTTTAATAACGGAACGTGTTTAATTTAAATCAGTTGCATATTGAGCGGCTGGGTCAGTTAACCCGCACCGCGAACTTGCTGGCAAGTGAATGCAGTTCAGGCAACATGCGATAAATAAGGTGCAACTGCTGCAGCACCATACGTGCTGAGCTGTCATCCTCTTCGCGCCATTCCGACAGACGTTTTTCCAGCCCTTCAGAATTGATCGCACTGATGTCACATTCTCCCTCGCGGGTAAAGAGCTGCTGATACAAGACATCCAGATGTTTATGGATGGCACGATGCGAGTCGAGTACCAGTTGATGCACCGTTTCATCATCAATCCGGGTACGGTGCGCGCCCAGTGCGGAGATGTAACTCAGCAGCGCATGACTCAGGGTCAGAAAGCGATAACTTTCATCGGTAGCCGCGCGATACTTACCCGGTTCAGCCAGCATGTTACTTACGGCTGCTGCCAGAGAGGCATCCTGATTGTGCGCGTTACGCCGGGCGATGCGATAGGTCAGGTTGTCTTTCTTACCAATACGGTACTGACCGATAATCTGGTCCAGATACGTTTTATTGGCTTGGATCGTCTCAGCCATCACCTTGTGCAGACGTTTTGAGTGCCAGTCCGGCAAGATAAAGGCCACGGCAGCGACCGCTAAGCCGCAGCCGATCAGTGTATCGGCCAGACGGGGCAGGACCACCGCAAAACCTTCACCCAGTTGGTTAAAGCAAAACAGTACCAGCAGGGTAATAAAGCCGGTCGCATAACCATAGTTGTTAAGACGAAACGCAAAGAACATGACTCCGGAGAAGACAATGAAGACCAACTGGCTCTCCTGAGACGGGAAGAAGGTAAGCAGCGGTACCCCAATCAGCAGGCCGGCCAGAGTACCAATAATACGTGAGGTCAGCTTTTTACGTGTCGCGGCGTAGTTGGGCTGGCAGACAAACAAAGTCGTCAGCAGAATCCAGTAGCCCCGTTTCCAGGCCAAGCCCCTGTAAAATGCCGTAACCGAGAGTCAATGCTATCGACATCCGTACCGCGTGGCGAAACAGCAGCGAATCTTTATTCATGTTGGCTTTGATACGCAGCCACATTGATTTGAGCGTATGTGCTTCGGTATCGTCCAGTTCATCGTCTTCCGGTTTGCTCACGTCCGGGTTGCTCACGTTACTTAGCTGACGTTCAACGGTAGCAAGGTTATTGAACAGATAACCGAGCTGTGCGAGCAGCATTTTCCATTCCGGTTGTTTTTGTTGCTGAAGATAGGTCAGCGAAAGCTGAAGTTCATCCAATGCCAGCACCGAGTCACTGGCGTGCTCATAGTGGGCACCGATACGAATGGAGTGCGCAATGTCGCGACAGGCTTTGGCCTGGGTTTCGAGAAGATGTTTGAAGCGGAACATGACGTCTGTACGGCCAAAATGGTCTGCCAGCTCCTGATAGCGATAGTGGGTGGAACTGGCCCGCTCATGAATATCTTGGGCAACAAAATAGATTTTCAGAAAGCGGTCACTGGCACCGTCAACGTGGCCTCGCTTTGAGCGGGTCAGGAAAGTCGCTTTACACTGGTTCAAGGCACTGACGGTCGATGCGTTGAGGTTGGCTTCGGTAATACGGTGCGGTTGTGGCGCCAGGTTAGACACCGGATGAAACAGTTTGGATTTGGCATCAAGGTAGTTCGCTAACTGGACAAATACGTTCGCCAGATCCTGCTGCACCGGCTGAGTTGGCCACAGTGCATGCCAGAGCATAGAAACCAGGTAATACCAGGCAGAGCCGCTCAGCAACAGCAAAGGCTGGAACCAGATGTTGGTGCTTTGGTCTGCTCCGAGCATGGCATAAATGGCGATCAGCAGAGAGCCGAAAGCAATGCTGGCGTAGCGGGCTCCCATTGCGCCGAGCATGGTAAAACCAAACGTTGAAATAAACAGGCCGAGCGCAAACAATGCTGGTGTGTCGAACAGAATTTCAATTGAGAAAGAGGCCACAGCAAAACAGATAAATGTCAGCGAAATGGCTTTCAGGCGCCCGGTAAAACTGTCATCACGTTCTGCCAATGCAGCGGCGATTACGCCAAGGATCAGCGGCGTGACCCAGGTATTGAGGTTGTAATGCCAGGCCGGGATGACAACACCGAGTAAGGTGACCAGAATCAGGACACTATAGTTGATGGTTTTGTTAGCCCAGTAAAGACGAAGTTGATTGGTTAACTGCACTGTTGATCTACACGCCAGACGGAAAAGTGAGAGTGTAGCAGAAACCGGATGCTAAGAATCTGATCAAAAATAAAAAATCATTGGTTTTGCTGATAAAGTGAGACAAAGCGTGAGTGAATTTTGTCCGCAAAGCGGTGAATTGGCCGGCATACAGGCAGTAACAGAAGCAGGCGGCGTTGCGTGTGGCAACTTTGACATTAATTTTTCATAGCGACAGTGGTTTAAGTTATTATGGCCGCAACGAAACAGGTGAGTAAATATCCATGCAGCTAAGTGCAAAAAAGTCTGCACAATTTTTTATTTCTAACGAATATCATCAGGTAAAACTGGAGGACGAACTGGTTGTTCTCTCCTCCCATCTGAGCGAAGAGCGAATCCCGTTTAATATCTGGAATGGTCAGATCAAAGTCCATCGCGGTTTGCTGTGGGGCGCTTTACAGTTTTTCGCCCATGAAGAGCAGGGCATTCAGCGCTCATGGATGGTGCAGGGGTTACCCTGGCCCGATTGTCGCCATTTTGCTCATCAGCTGGTGAATCTGTATCAGCAATGGCACAACCGTCAGTGCCAGATGCTGGGTGAATACTTACCTGACTGGCAGCAGAAGCTGACTCAGTTACAGCGTTTACCCTCATTTCTGCCGCATTCGGCAGTGGATAACTGGGTCACCAACGTATTTGACGACCTGGCTAAAATAGGGATGACGTTAGAAGAGGCGCATCAGCGCCTACCTGAACATATTGAAAAACTGGCCCCTTGGTTACTCGACACCACACAGTCGCTGACCGAGCGCAATCACGATTGGATTGAAACTGAACGTCGCAACTGGGAAGTCTTGTTTTCGACGCTGGAATCTTCTGCGCTTAACTTGTCCCAGCAACAGGCCGTGTTGCTCAATGATGATCATAATCTGGTGCTGGCCGGAGCCGGCTCCGGTAAAACCAGTGTTCTCACTGCGCGAGTCGCTTATCTGCTGCAGAGCCACCTGGCTCGTGCAGAAGAGATTTTATTGGTGGCCTTTGGCCGCGATGCCGCTAAAGAAATGGAAGCGCGCCTGAGTGATAAAATTGGTCTGGCGGCCGAGCAGGCGCGGGTTAATACTTTCCACCAGCTAGGGCTCTATATCCTTAACCGGGTTGAAACTGAAAGCGTGGTGATTTCTCCGATCGTATTGGACGACAAGCTGAAAAAGGCGTGGTGTATTGACTGGTTAAAACGCCACTGGATGACACCGACTAATTTTAAACGTTGGCAAAAACACCTCACCAATTGGCCGATTGCCTACCTGGCAGGCGACGATGAGCTGGGCAGTCATGTTGAGAATCCTAAATTGATCGCCTGGCTCGAGCGTCAGCTGGATCAACTGGCGCAATTGAGCCTGTCGAAAAAAGAGATTCAGCAACAGTTGGTCGAACATCCGGACTACACTCGACTTAACAGCGAACTGGCACTGACCTGGCCGTGTTACCAAGCCTGGCAGCAGATGCTCAAAGAGACTAATCATATCGATTTCAACCTGATGATCAGTCGCGCTACTGACTACGTAAAGAAAGGTAAGTTCGTCTGTCCGTGGAAATTTATCATGATCGATGAGTATCAGGATATTTCACCGCCCCGGCTGGCTTTGATTCAGGCATTGTGTGAACAGAATGCGGATCAAACGAATCTGTTTGCCGTCGGTGACGACTGGCAGTCGATTTATCAGTTTGCCGGTTCGGATGTGGACTTAACCACGGACTTTTCCGCTCGTTTCCCGCACTCAACGGTACATTATCTTGATACTACCTATCGTTTTAACGATCAGATAGGTTCGGTAGCGAATCAGTTTGTTCAGCAGAATCCACATCAGTTGCCGAAGACGCTTAACAGCTTTAAGACCCAGAAACAAAAGGCGGTCTACCTGGCACCGAGCAGTAACGTGGAGAAGATCCTGGATCAGCTGAATCGTCAGGCGAATGGTATTAAGAGCGTGCTGCTACTGGGACGCAATCATTACCATAAACCTGAGTTACTGCGTGACTGGCAGAATCGCTACCTGTCACTCAAAATGGAATTCATGACCTGCCATGCCAGTAAAGGTAAAGAAGCGGATTACGTTATCGTCCTGGCGGTCGATGAAGGTCAGTTCCCGGCCAGGGTTAAAGCCATACATCTTGATGGCGCGTTAACACAGTCGGCGCACGATTTTGCCTATGCAGAGGAACGACGTCTGTTCTATGTCGCCATGACCCGGGCCAAAGAAAAAGTATGGGTCACGTTTAGCGGTAATGGCTCGACATTTGCGCAGGAATTAGCAGACGGTAACTATGCCGTTGTTAAGCAAAAATAGCCCTGGTATCGCTATGAGTAATGAATGGAGCACTTTGTGAGTGAGAAACTGTTTTGTGGGTAAGGAACTACTTTGTGACGAAGGACACATTTTATGAGTAAGGCACTGATTTTAGTCGATGTTCAAAATGACTTCTCCCCTGATGGAGCATTACCGGTTTCCGCAAGGCGATCAAATCGTACCTGTCATCAACCAACTGATCCCTCATTTTGAGCATGTGATTGCAACCAAAGACTGGCATCCGGCCGGACACGCCAGTTTTGCATCGGTTCAGGGCAAGCAACCTGGAGACGTGATTGATTTAAAAGGGATCAGTCAAATTATGTGGCCCGATCACTGTGTGCAGTTTTCAGACGGCGCAGAATTTATTGCCGGTTTAAACAGTGAGGCGATTACCCATACGGTTGTGAAAGGGACCAATCCGGATATCGACAGTTATAGCGGATTTTTTGATAATCAGCGTTTGCAAAGCACAGGTTTGAATGACTACCTCGCTGAGCAGGGGATCGATGAAGTGTTTATTGCCGGTCTGGCGACCGATTATTGCGTCAAGTTCACCGCATTAGATGCAGTCTCGCTGGGTCTTCGTACCTGGGTGATCAAAGATGCGTGCCGGGGAGTCAATATTGCCCCGCAAGATAGCGACGATGCTTTTCAGGCGATGCAGGATGCCGGCTGTGAACTGATTGCTTCATCGGTGTTCTTGGCGCAGCAGGTGTAACCAGTGACGACGATGGATGAATCTCTGTTACTCGCGCCAGAATACAACAAAGCCGCCTTTGGGCGGCTTTGTTGTATTTGTAAGACGACTGTGGCATCCGCGCTCAGGCAGAGCCGTTACAGTATTCAATCATTACTGATTTGGTAGTGTCTGGCGACATTGGCGGTGATTTTTCCCCACGCTGAGGCTTTGACCCGGGCTTGATGCTGTTCAAACGCGTTACGGTCGACAAACTCCTCATACACATCAAAACGATTTGGATTACCCGGAGTGGGAGTGACATCAAACACCAGACATCCGCTTTCGGCATGAGTCAGGCGCTTATGTTCTGCTAATGCCTGTTTTACTGCGGCTAAATCTTCATTCTCAACCACAATGTAGCCGCTTAGAGTCACCTTAGCCATTTAAATTCCTTGTGGTCACGTTCAGGTACGTTCGGCCAGGTACGCTTGATAATCCGGGATCTCAATATCGACATCCTGCGCCATTAACTCAGAATTAAACAGGAACTTAGCAGTTGCACGGTTCGTCGCGACAGGAATATTCCACACGCTGGCGATGCGCAGCAGAGCTTTGACATCCGGATCATGAGGGACGGCATTGAGTGGATCCCAAAAGAAAATCAGCACATCAATTTTGCCTTCAGAAATCAGAGCACCGATCTGCTGATCACCGCCCATCGGGCCACTGATCATACTGGTAATTTCAAGGCCGGTTTCTTTGCTCAGCATATGGCCGGTTGTGCCGGTTGCGTACAAGGCATGATGCTCCAGCTTGCTCTGGTTTTCTTTCACCCAGCGCAGAAGTTCGCCTTTGTAGTTATCGTGAGCAACCAGAGCCACATGCTTGCGCTGGGACATAGTACGCGTGGTCTTTTTCATTGATGACCTTCCTAATGTTTGATAAGTCTGTTGTTAAACTCAGATGTTAATAACCAAAACCGCATGTCTATTCAATGGCTTTTATCAAAAAAGGTGCGGTCGGGGTTGTTACAGATAACGAATTCAATATTCCGCGCCCGCTCAGGGCAAGAAATGATGGCTATAGCGTAATGACTGACCACGCCAGTAGGGCATGCGCGAGATAGTAACTCACCAGGACCGCCTGACGAGTGATGAGCGTTGAAGCCAAAAAACGGTTTCTGGCCCACATTAAATCGCACAACAGCAGCATGAAAGCACCCATGATAGCGAGGCTAGCCGACGTAGACTGGCTGCTGAGCCAATACTCAGCGCTCGAAGAACCCAAAGTTGCAATCACCACCAGATAGATCAGAAACCGGTACCATCAAGCGCTCCAGATTGGGCAGCAGCAAGAGGAAAGTCAGGATACCGAGTGCAAAAATGACCACAGGAATCCACCAGGTCACCGAACCGACCATGCTGATAAATCCTATCACATAGCAGGTGTGGGCAAGTAAATAGCCGGCGGAGGAGAGTCGGCTGGTGTCACCTGTCAGGGCGATAATAGTGTCAGCCAAAGCGGAGACCAGCAGACCGCTGCTCACACATAACGCTAACGGGGTAGTGGTGTCTGAGCTGAATAAAATGGCCGTTGCCATCAGTAGCAGTGGCAGTGGTTTGGTTAGTGAACACAACCAGCGTGGCCCACGCTCGTCAGAAAACAGTTGAATACAGGATACGATCAGAATACTTGGCCACATAAATATTTCCCGGTTAAGACACGGCGCGAATAAGCACATGAATAATAACAGGAATAGAATTATCAGAGTAGAGCTATTGCGTCATGGTCGTGCAAAGGGTGACCGAACACTCAGTGAGAAAAAATGGGGAAACAAGTTTCCCCCAAAACAGTGGACTTGGATCCGGATACGGATCGTAAAACTAAGGTGTGTATAATAATGTTCACCTTCTGGTTATTGAAGGTCAATTAGTGCAATTAAATTGCCTGATTCTACATTTTGTGGCAGATTGGAGCCCGTTTATTTAGGAAGTAAGTGGTAATCTATGACTGAACTGGCCGACCTGATGCAAAGGTATGTAGAGCAGTACTCGTTGTCGGATCTGGAAGGGGCAATTCAAACCGATATTCCCGGCGTGCATTTTTACCGTAGTGAGAAGGGTAACCCACGTCAGCCTTTTGTTTATCAGTCCGGTATTATCATTCTGGGTCAGGGTCACAAAGATATTCATATCGGGAGTAATGCTGTGCATTACGGACCGAATGACTATCTGGTGGTTGGGGTGCCCATGCCGCTCGAGTGCGAGGCGATCGTTGAACCCGGCAAGCCTTTGCTGGGACTAAGTATCGATATTGAACACTCTATCTTATTGAAACAGATCGATTTACTCGAACAGGCCGAATTTACGCCGGTCCACCAATGTAAAGCCAATCCGTGTGGTATTCAGGCGGTTGCGATGAATGCTGCGATGCTGAGCAGTTGCAAGCGAATCATGCTGGCTCTGATTGATGGTCTTGAAGCTCAGGTGTTGGGTACATCTTTGTTAGAAGAGATGATTTTCAGGGCATTGACCAGTTGTGAAGGGCACGTGCTGTTTGAATTGGCTTACCATGAGGGCCACTACGCCCGGGTTGCGAAAGCATTGAGTAAGGTTCATCGGGATTATGATCAACCGCTCACAGTGCAGGCTCTGGCTGAAGAAGCCAATATGAGCATTTCAGCCTTTCATCAGGCATTTCGCCGGGTCACAATGGAATCACCGTTGCAGTATCTGAAAAAGGTTCGCCTCAATAAGGCCAAAGAGCTTATTCACATTGAAGGGAAGCGGGTTAATGATGCTGCGCATTTGGTGGGGTACACCAGTACTTCGCAGTTTTCCCGTGAGTATAAACGTCATTTCAATGAAACGCCTCGCGGCATAAAAGCAGCCTAAAAGAGGAATCAAATTGGCTCAGATTTACTCTTTTCGTGCACTCTCTAAAGCGGGATACTAAAACTCCCCCGTACAAGGCACTAGTCAGCGAAAGTCGGTAACTTTCTGTTTGATAGTAAGAGACAAGTGCCTTGGACACAAAAAGCATGGTTATGCTTCTGATGTATTTACCCGTATTATTGTTCAATACGGGTTTTTTTTATCTGTTCCTTTTTTGGGACAAGACATAAATAGTCCCTTGTGGGTGAACTTTCTTTGAGAAATAAATGATTATGTTGACTATATTATCATTATGATTCCTGCCGTACGCTGCTCCGATAACTCGAGGATGGTCAGCCCAGCAGTGAAGTATAAGCATGGTTTGTCCACACCTTCAGGGATGATGTTCCCCGATTAGGAGGGGAGATGGCTAAATACAGATATGCATTACCCCAGCTTCAAGGTGGATTTTTTATGACAGATGGCGGCCTGGAAACGACGCTGATCTATCTGGAACATTTTGATTTACCTGTTTTTGCCGCTTTTATTTTGCTGCAAAATGAACAGGGAGAGCGAGCCCTAAGACGCTATTATGCCTCTTACGCCGAGATAGCCCGACGCCATGATGTCGGTTTAATTTTGGAAACGGCGACCTGGCGGGCCAATCCAGAGTACGGTGGACGTCTGGGATATAGCCTGGCACAGCTTGAAACGGAAATGCGCAAAGCCGTCAGTTTGTTACTTGATATTCGCCAGGAGTATGAATCGCCGCACACCCCGGTGGTAATCAGTGGTTGTCTTGGTCCGCGTGGGGATGGTTACAGCGTGCAGGAAAGGATGACCGCTCAGGAAGCCGATGATTATCACGATTTTCAAATCCACAGTTTTACCACTGCAGCTGCAGATCTGGTCACCGCGCTGACACTCACTTATGCCGAGGAAGCGATTGGCATTTCTATGGCGGCCAGACGGCACGCAATGCCGGTGGTGATTTCCTTTACGGTTGAAACAGACGGCCGTCTGCCGTCGGGTCAGTCGTTAGGTGAAGCGATTTGTCAGGTTGAACTCGATACCGATGCCTATCCGTCGTATTACATGATCAACTGCGCTCACCCGAGTCATTTCAGAGCCGCGGTCAGCGGTGGTGAACCGTGGGTAAGGCGCATACATGGCCTTAGGGCAAATGCCTCCGCGCTGAGTCATGCAGAATTGGATCAATGCACCAAACTCGATGATGGTAACCCGCACGAGCTCAGCCTTGACTACACACAGCTGATCAATAAGTCACTACGTCACGTCAACATTGTCGGCGGATGCTGTGGTACCGACACCCGTCACTTAGATCGAATTGTCGCAAGCTGTTTACCCGTTTACCGGCAAGGAAAGGGGGTTAAACCGTTAAGTTAAATAGTTAAAGATAAATAGTTGAATAGTTAACGGGGGAGTCGGGGAAATGGTTTCGCAGTCATAGACAGACAGCGAGTGTTGCGAGTTATACGTGCAGGCAGAGTACGTCAGATGGGATGGCGGTGAAGAGGAATCACCATGCGTGAATCCTCTCGACTGATTGCCGGTTACCATTTTAGTAACAGCGGCGATTCGTGGGCTCAGAAACTGGTAGCTTTCCGGAACGACCACTATGCCTTTTTCGGAAATACGGAAACGTTTCGCATCTTCAATCGGATTCAGTCCGATCTGAGTATGAGGCGGAATTTTTACGTGTTTGTCGATAATACAATTGACCAGCTGGCAACCGTCACCGACTTCGACATCGTCAAACAGAATACAATCAACAATGGTTGCACTATCGTTGATACGTACGCCGGATGAAATGACCGAGTGTTGCACGGAACCACCAGAGTTTACTACTCCGTTGGCGATAATGGAGTTGATAAAAATTCCCTCATTACCTGTGGCGGAGGAGACGGTCCGGGCTGGTGGCAACTGCGGTTCATAAGTCCGAATTGCCCAGTTTTTCTGGTACAGATTCATTGGCGGAACAGGATCCAGCAGGTCCATGTTGGCTTCATAGAACGAATCGATGGTACCCACATCGCGCCAGTAGTTATCTTTGGCAACCCGACCTTTTTCGTCACCAAACTGATAGGCATAGACGTTATTGTCAGGAATCAGTTTCGGGATGATGTCTTTACCAAAATCATGACTGGAAGCCTCATTCTCAGCATCTTCTTTCAGTACTTGTTGTAACACAGCCATGTCGAAGATATAGATCCCCATGGATGCCAGACTCCGGTCAGGCCGGTTTGGCATGGATGGCGGATCGCTCGGTTTTTCAATGAATGACGTGATGCGGTGTTCGTCATCAATCGCCATTACACCAAACGCCTTTGCTTCCTCGCGTGGTACATCCATACAGGCAATGGTCAGTGCCGCGCCTTTTTCACGGTGTTCATCCAGCATCGCGGCATAGTCCATGCGATAGATATGATCGCCGGACAGAACAACGACGTGTTTGGCATCGCTGCGCGACAGTAGCCACATGTTGTGGAACAGGGCGTCGGCAGTCCCTTCGTACCATTTACCACCTTTACGCATTTGTGGGGGGACCACAGTGATGAATTCGCCCAATTCAGGATTGAATATGGACCAGCCATCGCGTAAATGCTTTTGTAACGAGTGCGATTTGTATTGTGTCAACACCAAGATGCGACGTAACCCGGAATGCAGACAGTTGGTAAGTGTAAAATCGATAATACGGTATTTACCGCCAAATGGTACGGCAGGTTTAGCGCGGTCATCGGTTAGCGGGGATAGTCGTGAGCCGACACCACCGGCAAGCACGACTGCTAAGGTATCTTGCATCTTATTTCTCCCTAAATATGTGCAATTCATAACCATCTTAGAGAGTAGTACAAGTTTCACGCCAACATTGAAATTACTGTCGAATATGGGCTTTGGATTACATAAGTTCTCACTAATGCACTGGTTTGATGCAATATCGTGATTTTATATGCATCAAATTGGTGCTCAGGCGAAGTGCACCATTTCTGTGCTGGTGAGTACCGAGACCAGATTGCGTCCCGATGCTTTTGATTCATAAAGGGCCAGATCGGCTCTTTGATATACATCAGCGGTAGATTCCGTCACATCTGTAATTCCGCTGCTGATAGAAAGCTCGCCTTTGTGCTGATCAAAAATCGCGACCCGCAGGCGGTTCAATACCTTCTCAGCCTCTTCGAGCGAAGTGTGGGGCATAATAATGGCAAATTCTTCACCACCAATGCGTGAGATAAAATCCGATTCCCGCAGTTCGGTGCGCAGGCACTCGGCAACATTACGCAGAATCTCATCACCGCGCGCATGGCCAAATCTGTCGTTGATTCGTTTAAAGTGATCAATATCAACGATAGCCAGACAAGAATGCTCCTGCTCGGGATATCGTTTGACCCGCATACATTCGGACGAGAACTCCTGATCAAATTTACGTCGGTTCCAGATGCCCGTCAGACCGTCTTTCTCACTTTGATCGCGCAGCAGGTTTTCCAGCTCTTTACGTTGACTGATATCAACGAAGGAAGCGACATAAAACTGGATGACATCGTCATCATCGAGAATGGTCTGGATACGCAGGATTTCAGTGATTTCATGGCCGTTACGATGCCGGTTAACCACTTCGCCTTCCCAGGAGCCGTCCTCTTGCAGGGCTTTCCACATATTGAGATAAAACTCGTGATTATGTTTACCCGAAGCAAAAATAGACGGTTGTTTGCCCTTAACTTCATCAAATGAGTAGCCGCTTTGGTTAGTGAATTCACTGTTCACTTTGATAATGCGGTTGTTCTTGTCGGTAATCATGACCGCAGACATACCATTCATCGCCGCACGGGCGAGCTTACTTTCGATACTGTTTTTGTGATGGTTACGATTCCAGCAGATGAAGCCTAATGCAATCAGGGTGATAACAAAGAACATGGCATACATCTGCCACAACAAGCGGTTTTTACTGCTGCGGATAAGTGGCTGTAATGCCTTATCGTCGAAGCTTTCCAGTAGAATCAGCGGCTGAACGTTGGCTAACGTCTGGCCCTGGGAAATTGTAACAAAACTGAACCATTGATCCTGAGCAAACAGTGTCCCCTGCTGCGAACTTTCGATACTTTGCCATAACTCAGGCATTGTGAGGGCCAGATTGGTTGCCGGGGAGACTTCAATGTTCTGACGGTTGTCCAACGTCATCAAAACATCACCACGACTATTGAGCAAGCTTGGCAAACTGGCTGATGGATCGCTCCCGAACATTTGCTGATAGATGTATTCCAGACTGACTTCAGCGACCAGGTAACCAGCCCGTTCACCGTTGGAGTCTATCGGTGTAACAAAATACAAAACGGGGTGTTTTGAGGTCGCCGCCGGAGCGTCAGACTGATTGCTGCCGATTACAGCGATCTGCCCGGATTTGAGATGCTGTGCGGTGAGGAAATAATCGAACTGACTACGATTAACTAAACTGGCACCCGTGATGACGACGGCTGTGCCTTGGGTGTAATCAACGCGAATCGTTTCCTGACCGCTGCGATTAATGAATCCCAGGCTTGAATATGCGCCTTGGGTACGGGTCACTAACAGCCAAAAGTCCTGCACGGCCTCAATATTGAATTCATTCGGATTATTGACAGCGCGGTGAAAAACGCTGTTGTTGGTCAGAGTGGTAAAGGTTTTGTAGGCATCATTAAGTGAAGACACCAGTTCACGCTTGCTAAAGTCGAGCTTCACTCTCTGTTTTTGTTCCACCAATGCCAAAGCCTGACCCTCAAGCTTGGTCAACTCCTGAGCGAAGTAGAGCGCTGGTACAAATCCGATCACGCACATGACGAGCGCGAATTGACCAATGTATTTGGTGAACGTTGAAGGCATAGCGACTTAGATGAAAAATGAGAGCGACAGTATAGCGTTTCATAATGAGATGTCGCTTCCAAAACCTCCGGTTCGTGCGTTAGTTCAAACTAAAGTGTGCCTGATTTTTAAGCTAGTGTATGGCCGTTGCTCTAATGGATCAGGAAGTTGCGGGAAATATGGGAAAATTCCGGGCTACAGATATGGTGTAGGGTATTGTTGTTTAAAGAGATTTTAGACATATTATCCGGGTGTAAACTATAATAAGTAACGTGTCCTCACGTTGTGGCTGAATAGGGGCTGTTTTCCTACACTTAGCTGCCGCGTGGGCGGTATTTTTCCGCCAAAATGACAACGAAAAGCAGCTTAAACCAAGGAGAGAGGAGCTCAGTATGAAAGTCCTAGTAAAAGCGCTAAGCATGTTTTCTCTTTTGTTCTCGGTCCAGGTGTTTGCCAATGGTGCAATCGATGCGCTCAACGTCGAAGTGATTAAACAGACCATGACAGCCGAACAGATTCATTCTGCATTGAATCGCTGGAAAGAGAAAGAGATGACATTGGCCAATGATCAGGTTGAAGTCTTGTCCAACTACCTGCCACTCGACATGCGCCAGGCGATGGCTCGTGAACAGGTTGAGCAGGAGTATAGTCAAGCTTTAAATCTGCTTGAGCTATAGTGTAATAATGAGTATTCAATCTTTACCAATGTTGATTTTACTCAATAACGTTCAGGCCGTTTTATGTTTGAACAATAAAGCGAAGAAAGATGAATTAAATTTGGTTAAGGATTAGACGAATTTAATTTGAGCACAGTTAAGTCGCTATTTCTTGAGTTAATAATATTATGATTGGTGTCACAAAATTTCAGCAATTACTGTATAGCGATCAGAGTATTACCGAGATTGCATACGATGTCGGTTATCAGGACAGCAACTATTTTTCCACCCGGTTCAAATCCTTGTTCAGAGTGTCGCCGCGTGATGTGCGCGCAGGATGCGCAGCGCAAAGGTACTGACAGGCGAACCAAGATGGTGAATATGCACACCCATGGTGCCAGCAATGGTTTAATTTAGTGCAATAAACCTATTTTCTTGTTGGTTATTTGTATAACTAATTGTATTCAATGGTTTTTAATTTTTGGCATCTGTCTTGCTTTACTTAGTATGTTCTCAGCAAAGAGTCATAAACCAGTGAATTGAGGATCACTGCATACAATTTGATTAATAGACATCTAGGGTTCCGGCTAATCGACTGATTGGCGACTGGTCCGAGAGTTGTCAACCTCTTATGAGGTCACACGGCGGGACAAAAGCCCGGGAGGCCAACCAATTCATTGGTTATGTCTCTGCGCGCTTGTCAAACTGTGACCCACATTGGAGGTGGTTCTATGCAACACTCACTCAAACGTTCTCTTACCGCGATCGCCCTTTCAAGCTCTCTGTTAACTGCACCTTTCCTGTCTGCGCCGGTTATGGCAGAACAAAAAACCGATTTCACTGTCGCCTGGTCCATCTACGTGGGTTGGATGCCGTGGGATTATGCCAAGTACGCCGGCGTGCTGGATAAGTGGGGCGAAAAGTACGGTATCAAGATTAATCTGGTCCAGGTTAACGACTACGTTGAGTCAATTAACCAATTTACCGCCGGCCAGTTTGACGCTACCGTGATGACTAATATGGATGCGCTGACCATTCCTGCGGCGAGTGGGATAGATTCGACAGCCCTGATTGTCGGCGACTTTTCAGACGGTAATGATGGTGTGGTCCTTAAGGGAAATGACAAGACTTTACAGGATATCAAGGGCCAGAACGTGAACCTGGTTGAACTGAGTGTCTCGCATTACCTGATGGCACGTGCACTTGAATCGGTTGGCATGACTGAACGTGATGTGCAGGTGGTCAATACCTCAGATGCGGATATGGTCGCGGCATTCTCAACGTCGGATGTCACCACCACAGTGACCTGGAACCCGCTGCTGAGCGAAATCAAATCCCAGCCAGACACTTCTTTAGTATTCGATTCGTCAAAAATCCCCGGTGAAATCTTAGACCTGATGGTTGCCAATACCGAGACGCTGCAGGACAACCCGGCGTTGGGTAAAGCCCTGACCGGCGCCTGGTATGAAATCATGGGCCTTATGTCAGCCGACAGTGTAGAGGCTGATGAAGCTAAAACGTATATGGCCAAAGCTTCAGGTACCGACCTTCCGGGTTACAACGCCCAGCTCAAAGCGACCCACATGTATTTCAATCCACAGGATGCGCTGAATTTCACCAACAGCGATACGCTTAAATCGACCATGCAAAAGGTAGCGGAATTCTCCTTTGACCACGGCTTGCTGGGCGAAGGTGCGCCGGATGCCGGTTTTATCGGTGTCGAAACACCGGCTGGTGTTTATGGTAATCCGGACAACATCAAGCTGCGTTTTACCGCTCAGTACATGCAAATGGCCGCGCAAGGCAAGTTGTAATTTTCCGGTCTCAGACACTAGCTTCAGGAGTTGTTATGACGAAACTTATCAATCGTCAACCGTCGCGCTATAGCAAACTGATGCTGGGCTTACTGCCTTTCGTGATTTTGTTGTTCGTGTATATCACTGCATCAGACGCTCGTCTTGCTGCCAATCCGGCCGACAAACTGTTGCCGGCATTCAGTAGCTTTGTTGATGCGTTTGATCGTATGGCCCTGACGCCCAGCAAGCGGACCGGCGACTATGTTTTCTGGACTGACACCCTGGCCAGTTTGCAGCGTCTGGCGATGGGCGTTGGTGCCAGTGCTTTGTTCGGTCTGGCGATTGGTGTCGCGAACGGCATGATCCCGATGGTGCGTTCATCCCTGTCACCTTTAGTCACGGCGGCATCCCTGATTCCGCCGATGGCGATTCTGCCGATTCTGTTTATTACCTTTGGTTTGGGTGAAGTATCTAAAGTGGTGCTTATTTTTATCGGCATCTGCCCGATCATTATTCGCGATATGCAGCTCAAAGCCCAGTCGTTGCCGCAGGAACAGCTTATCAAAGCGCAGACCTTAGGCGGCAGCAGCTGGCAAATTATTGTGCGGGTGGTTCTGCCGCAAATTTTCCCGCGTCTTATCGAAGCGGTGCGCCTGACGCTGGGCAGTGCCTGGTTGTTCCTGATTGCCGCGGAAGCGATTGTCGCCACCGATGGCCTGGGTTATCGCATCTTCCTGGTGCGTCGTTACCTGGCAATGGATGTGATTCTGCCTTATGTACTGTGGATTACGCTGCTGGCGTTCAGCATGGATTGGCTGCTGCGCAAACTGTCCGAGAAAACCTGTCCCTGGTATCACCAGTCACAAGGAGAATAAGCATGCAGGACAAACAACCCATTATTGAAATCAAGCAGGTGTGGAAAGAGTACGGTGACAACATCGTGCTGGAGAAGCTTAACCTGAATGTGTATCCGGGCGATTTTGTCAGCATCGTCGGCGCGTCAGGCTGTGGCAAAACCACCTTGCTTAATATGCTGCTTGGCACCGAGCGTCACACCCGTGGTGAAATCCTGCTCGATGGCAAGCCTCTGTCCTCCGAGCCGGGTGTCGAACGTGGTGTGGTGTTTCAGAAATATTCGGTCTTTCCCCATCTGACCGCACTGCAAAATGTGCTGCTGGGTAAAGAGTTCGAGTCTCGTGGTTTGCTGACCTGTCTTACCGGGCGTGGCTTTGGGGCAGAGAAGCGTGCGGCAGTGCAAGAGGCCGCAGCCATCCTCAGGCAAGTCGGGCTTGGACATGCGCTGGATAAATATCCGCATGAACTGTCCGGCGGCATGCGACAGCGCTTATCGATTGCTCAGGCACTGATCAAGAAGCCGCGCATTCTGCTGCTCGATGAGCCATTCGGCGCGCTGGATCCGGGGATTCGCAAAGACATGCATAGCCTGATTAAAACCCTGTGGCACGAGCAACAACTTACGGTGTTTATGATCACCCATGATCTGAGCGAAGGCTTCCATCTTGGTAACCGTTTGTGGGTGTTTGACCACGTACGCAAGGATGAGCAGGCGCCGGAGCGCTACGGAGCACAGGTCACGTTTGATATTGATTTGAAAAAACAAAACGAGGCAGAACAACTGCCTGAATTTATGAATAAAAAGATTGCATAGGAGGAACGCGATGTTATCTGAAACCGCTATTTTTACCGATACGATTCCTGGTGCTGCGCACTGGTCGATGGTGATTCCGAAAGGCCATGTGCTGCGTGCTACAGATCTGGAGGGCGGCGCTAACCTGAGCATGTTGTTTTACAACCCGACCAATCTGCTCGAGCGCTACAACGCTCCGGATACACTAAAAGGCCAGCATACCTTCAAACTGACTGCCGGTCATTGTCTCTATTCGGATATGGGCCGCGTGTTTCTGCTCCATCGTACGTGATGACACCCAGTGGATTGACTCGGTCTGCGGTGTGGCCAACAAGCAAAAAGTGAATGAAAAGTGGGGCCCCCGCGACTATCAGCAAGACCGCAACCAGTGGAAACAGAATGGTTACGATGCGCTGTTGGTGGAAGTGGCGAAATATGGCCTGGGTCAGCGCGATCTGGCGGCGAATCTTAACCTGTTCAGCCGGGTGAAAACGGATGCGGAAGGTAACCTGCAGTACGTTGTTGACCACAGCAAAACCGGTGACAGTATTGAACTGCGTTTTGAGATGGACACTCTGGTGGTGCTGACCACTTGTCCGCATCCGATGAATCCGGCTCAAGAGTATCCGTTTAAAGCGGTTGAACTGGCGCTGTTTGCTGCGGATCCGGTCACCAGTGAGGATGCGTGCCTGAACTCGCGTGAAGAAAACGGTCGTGGCTTTGAAAACAACCGCCGTTACCACGTGCATGCCGCGTGCAGTCATCATTAAGGAGGAATTGAGATGATCGTTGAAAGTCAATTTGAACCACAAGACGCGATTCGCCGCGACATCGTACCGGCAGGAGATTACTACATGAAAGTGGTAAAAGCCGGTCAGACGGTACGCATTCTCGATCTGGAAGGTAATCAGGCCGCTGATACCCTGTTTTACAGCGCCGAAGATCCGGCCGAGCGTTACAGTGCCATCGATACCATTCGTGAGCAGGGTAATGTCTATCTGACCGCCGGAACGCGCATTTTGTCGAATTTCGGCAATGAAATGCTGACGATCGTCGCAGATACCTGCGGCCGTCACGATACGCTGGGCGGTGCCTGTGCCACTGAGAGTAACACCGTGCGCTACGCGCTGGAGAAAAAGTGCATGCATGCGTGTCGCGACAGTTGGTTACTGGCGGTCGCTGAAAACGAAGAGTTCGGTATGAGCAAGCGCGACATTACCCATAATATTAACTTCTTTATGAATGTGCCGATCACTGAGCAGGGCGGCCTGACGTTTGAAGACGGCATCAGCGCGCCGGGCAAATATGTGGAGCTGAAAGCGGCCATGGATGTGATTGTGCTGATTTCGAACTGCCCGCAACTCAATAACCCATGTAATGCCTATAACCCGACCCCGGTCGAAGTACTGGTGTGGGAATAAACTAAGCGCATCCTGCCAAGAGTCGGGGACGACCCCAGCTAAGACTCTGAATTTTTTCCGGGACGACCCGGACGAGAATTGGAATCGTCTATGTTTAATAAGGTACTTATTGCCAACCGCGGTGCTATCGCGACACGAGTTATCCGCACTCTGAAAAAACTCGGCATCACCAGCGTGGCTGTCTACAGCGAAGCTGACGCACAAAGTCTGCATGTCACTCAAGCCGATGAAGCCTACTCACTGGGCCAAGGCGCAGCAACGGACACTTATCTAAATCAAAATAAAGTCATTGCGATTGCCAAACAAGCAGGCGCTCAAGCCATTCATCCCGGCTACGGATTTTTAAGTGAAAACCCGGATTTCGTTGAACTGTGTGAACAGAAACGGTCTGGTTTTTCTCGGCCCGACACCAGAGCAAATGAATGTGTTTGGCCTTAAACACTCGGCACGTGACATTGCCCAAAAATCGGGTGTGCCTCTGCTGCCGGGCACAGGGCTGCTGCAGGATAAACAGCAGGCACTGCAGGAGGCCGAGCGCATCGGTTATCCGGTGATGCTGAAAAGTACTGCCGGCGGCGGCGGTATCGGCATGCAATGCTGCCATGACGCACAAGCGTTGGCGGCGGCGTTTGATTCGGTCAAGCGTCTGAGTGAGAACAACTTCAGCAATGACGGCGTGTTTGTCGAAAAATTTATTGAGCGTGCCCGCCATATCGAAGTACAAATCTTCGGTGACGGTGAAGGTAACGTGGTTGCTTTAGGTGAACGGGATTGTTCGGCGCAGCGCCGCAATCAGAAAGTAATTGAAGAAACTCCGGCACCTCACTTATCCGACGCAACGCGTCAGGCGCTGCAGGACACCGCGGTGCGCCTGGCGAAAGAGGTCAGTTACCGCAATGCCGGTACGGTTGAGTTTGTCCTTGACCAGTCTGATGAAGCCTTCTATTTCCTGGAAGTCAATACCCGTCTGCAAGTGGAACACGGAGTGACCGAGCAGGTGTTTGGCGTCGATCTGGTGGAGTGGATGATTCGCCTCGGCGCGCAGGATTTGCCAACTGAAGAGCTGCTGGCACCCAGAGTGCCACACGGCCATTCAATCCAGGTGCGCCTGTATGCCGAAGATGCCAACAAGAATTTTCAGCCTTGCGCTGGTTTGCTGAGCCATGTTGAATGGCCGCAAAGTGAGGGCGTACGCATTGAACACTGGATTGAAGCCGGGGTGGAAGTGTCACCATTTTTTGATCCTATGCTGGCGAAAATCATCGTGACGGCAGAGTCGCGCCCGGCAGCGCTGGCGAAAATGAGCGCGGCGTTAGGCAAGGTTTCAGTGTACGGCATCGAACATAACCAGAGTTATCTGAGCCAGTTGATTGAATCACCTGTAGTGCAAAGTGGTGAAGTGCTGACCCGTTCCCTCAATGATTTTCACTATCAGCCAGCTTCCGTTGATGTTATCAGCGGCGGCACGCAAACCACGATTCAGGATTATCCGGGTCGTAACGGTTACTGGCATATTGGCGTTCCGCCATCCGGTCCGATGGACTCACTCAGTCTCCGTCTTGGTAACCGCCTGCTTGATAATGATGAGGCTTGTGCCGGCCTGGAAATGATCATTTCCGGCCCGACGCTGAAATTCAATCAGATGCAGGCTTTCGTACTGACCGGTGCACAGATTGATGCCAGCCTGGATGGTGAAGCGGTGGCCATGGGTTGTGTTACCTTTGTCAAGGCCGGTCAGACCTTGAAACTGGGCTACATCAAAGGCGAAGGCGCGCGCAGCTATCTGTTGCTGGCGGGTGGCGTGCAATGTCCGGATTATCTGGGCAGCAAATCGACCTTTACTCTGGGTCAGTTTGGCGGTCACGCCGGGCGCGCAATTGTTGCCGGTGATGTGTTACATCTACTTGATTCTGCCACATCGGCACAACCACAAGCCGTTTCTGCAATCCTGCCGGCGATGCAGTCCGAATGGCAGGTGCGGGTGATTTACGGCCCGCACGGCGCGCCGGACTTTTTCACCGATGAAGATATTGATGCCTTTTTCTCTGCGACCTGGAAAGTGCATTTTAACTCCAGCCGCACCGGTGTGCGCCTGATTGGCCCGAAACCGAACTGGGCACGTCAGGATGGCGGCGAAGCGGGTCTGCATCCGTCCAATATTCATGATAACGCGTATGCGGTCGGCACGATCGACTTTACTGGTGATATGCCGGTGATTCTGGGACCGGATGGTCCGAGTCTCGGCGGTTTTGTCTGTCCGGCGACCATCATCAAAGCGGACCTTTGGAAAGCAGGCCAGTTCAAGGCGGGTGACAAAATTCGCTTTATCCCGGTGACCGTGGAACAAGCCGAACAGGCAGAGCGTGCGCAACTGAGTGGCATAGAGGCTTTGACGGTTGAAGAGATGGCACTGCCTGCGGCAAAGCTCGAATCACCGGTGATCAAAAGTCTTTCCAAAGCTGTATTCGGCGAGGACGTTGTCTATCGTCCGAGTGGTGAAGACTTCCTGCTGGTGGAATATGGCCCGCAAGTGCTCGATATCCGCCTGCGTTTTCGCGTGCACGCACTGATGATGAAACTGGAGGAGATGGAGATCGACGGAGTGAATGAACTCACTCCGGGGATTCGTTTCGCTGCAGATCCATTACGATAACCTGATTCTGCCACGTGCTAAATTATTGCAATACCTTGAAAAAGTGGAAACACAGCTGACCGATATTGATGAGCTGACCGTTCCTGCACGCGTGGTGCACATCCCGCTCTCCTGGGATGATGAAGCAACCCGTCTGGCGATTCGCAAATATGATGAAGTGGTGCGTAAGAATGCACCCTGGTGCCCGGACAACATTGAATTTATCCGCCGCATCAATGGCCTCGACTCTGTCGATGAAGTAAAGCAGATTGTGTTTGACGCCAGCTACCTGGTGATGGGGCTGGGCGACGTTTACCTTGGCGCTCCGGTTGCCACACCGATGGATCCGCGTCATCGCCTGGTGACCACCAAGTACAATCCGGCCAGGACCTGGACGCCGGAAAACGCAGTCGGTATTGGCGGCGCGTATTTATGTGTCTATGGCATGGAAGGACCGGGCGGCTACCAGTTTGTCGGCCGTACCCTGCAGATGTGGAACCGTTATCGTCAGACCAAAGAGTTTTCACAGCCATGGTTACTGCGCTTTTTTGACCAGATTAAATTTTATGAAGTGAGTGCGAAAGAGCTGCTGGAGATTCGCCGTAAACATCCGCTGGGCCAATATCCGCTCAAGATAGAAGAAACCACTTTCTCACTGGCTGGCTATCAGGCGCTGATTGAAGAGCATCATGAAGAAATCGATGCCTGTAAACGTCGTCAGCAGACCGCATTTGAAGCCGAGCGTCAGCGCTGGGTTGAAAGCGGACAGGCCAACTTTGTGGTCGAAGAGGCAGAGGAAGAAGAACAGGCTCAATTGATTCTGGATGAAGGCCAGACTCTGGTTGAAAGCCATGTCGCCGGTAACATCTGGCAGTCGCTGGTAAAAACCGGTGATCAGGTCCGGGCCGGTCAGGTGATCATGATCCTCGAAGCGATGAAAATGGAGCTGGAAGTGGTGGCGTCTGAATCGGGCGTGATTGAACAATTATGTGCTGAGCAGGGGGCACAAGTCAGTGCCGGCCAGCCTTTAGTGATTATTAATACGCAAGCGGCTGAAGGAGTCCACGCATGAATACTCCGATTACGATTGACCAACTTCTGAGCGCTTACCGCAGCGGTGAGCTGACAGTACGCGATTTTTTAACCCAGCAATGGCAACTGGCGCAACAAGATACGCATAACAGCTGGATCTCATTGCTGTCGGAAGGGCAGCTGGCTACCTACATCAGTCATCTTGAAGGGCAAGACAGCCAGGCATTACCTTTGTATGGGGTTCCGTTTGCCGTTAAAGATAATATCGACCTAGCCGGTCTTGCGACCACAGCCGGTTGTGAAGCCTTTGCTTATCAACCGCAGCAGTCTGCATTTGTGGTCGACTTACTGATTAAAGCCGGAGCGGTACCGCTCGGTAAAACCAATCTGGATCAGTTTGCCACCGGTCTGGTGGGGGCGCGCAGCCCGTGGGGCGCAGGTAAAAACAGCTTTGACCCTGAGTATATCTCCGGCGGCTCCAGTGCGGGGAGTGCCACAACGGTGGCACTTAATCAGGTTTATTTCTCGCTGGGTACTGATACGGCCGGATCCGGTCGTGTTCCGGCGGCATTTAACAACATCGTCGGTCTCAAGCCGACCAAAGGCCTGCTTAGTTGCAGCGGTGTTGTACCGGCCTGCCGCACGCTCGACTGTGTGACGTTCTTTGCTCGCAGTGCAGGAGATATACAGGTACTGCTTGATATCGCAGCCGTATACGATCCGCAGGATTGCTACGCACGGCAGGATGAGCCTCAGGTATTGCCAACCCGGTATCAAGGGCTGAAAGTGGGTGTGCCACGTGACGACCAGCTGGCGTTTTTCGGTAACCAGGCCTATCAGCAACAGTTTCGCACAGGCCTTGCAACGCTTGCAATTATTGGGCGCGGAGCTGGTTGAATTTGATCTGCAGCCTTTCCTTGATGCAGCCAGGTTACTTTATCAGGGCCCTTGGGTTGCAGAGCGTTATGCGGCAATCCGAGCGTTTTTTGAACAGGACCGCTCGCGTTGTCTGCCGGTGATCGAAACTATCATTGGCGGAGCGGTTAACTATTCTGCAGCCGACACCTTCGAGTACATGTATCAGTTACAGGCTTATAAAGTGCAATGCGATCGTTTGCTGGCTGAGGTCGATGTGGTCGTTACGCCGACCGCTGGCAGTACGTATACCATCGCTGAGGTAGATGCGAATCCGATTGAGCTCAACAGTCATCTTGGTTATTACACTAACTTTATGAATTTGCTCGATTATACTGCTTTGGCTATGCCGGCAGGTCTCACAGAGACCGGTATGCCGTTTGGCATTACCTTGTTTGCCCCGGCGTTTAGTGATCGCAGCCTGCTGCAACTGGCGGAGCTGTGGCAGAGTAACACCTGTTTGCCTTTGGGGGCTACCGGGCAGTTTTTACCACAGGACGAACGGGTTGATCTGCTGGTATGCGGAGCGCATATGCAGGGCTTACCACTCAACCATCAATTGACCAACGTTGGCGCTGTGCGTAAAAGCCAGGGCCAGACAGCGGCGAAGTACCGTATGTACGCGCTGGCCGGCGGGCCTCCGTACCGACCTGGTCTGGTGCGGGACGAAGAGAATGGTGAGTCGCTCAACATTGAAGTGTGGTCTTTCCCCAAGTATGCGTTAGGTGAGCTATTGACCCAGATTCCACATCCGCTCGGACTGGGAAAAGTGGAGCTTTCGGATGGCAGCTGGGTCACCGGGTTTATCTGCGAGGCGGTGGGTATGGTCGGCGCCGATGACATTACGTCATTCGGTGGTTGGAGAGAGTATCTGGCCGAATAACGGCTGCTGATCAGATTTTGCAGCCAGATTTTGAAAAAAACTGTTAGTTAATTTTCACTATGAAGCCCGCGTTTACGCGGGCTTCATTTTTTCCATCCGCCTAAAAACTAAAACCGGACCAGCGGATAAGGGGACCTATTTGCTAGTGTAACCATCTTTGCACAGTGTAATCGAGATTCGGGATTTACAATGTAAACCTTAGTCTGGCTCTGGGCTGGAGGTGATCTCAGCCAGAGCTGATAAGGCGGAAATTTCATAGTCGTAGTAATTTTGCATCGTTTGCAAAGAGCGACGCAGCACATCGAGCGAGCCTTTCAGTTCCTGGTTCGATTTCAGATAGAGCTCCGCGGAAAAGTAATTGCTCATCAGCCCTTCATTTTTGCATTTCTCTCCCAGTTGAAACCACTGGTCGGTCTGCATGACGATATATTTTGGCGTTTCATCAAGTAAAAACAGCAAGTTGATGACATCTCTGCTTGCTTTCTGCGCGCTTTCTAACTGCATGGCGATTTTAGTACGAATGTCATGTCGATTGCTGTCCCAGAGAAATTGCAGCTCACTTTGGGTGAACTCCTGGTGGAGAAAAACCGCGTGTTGGAAGTTAGGTAGCCATAGGTTGTATTGGGAGGCGAGTAAATTGTAACGCTGGTCTAAAGTTTGTTGAGAACTGAGTGCTTTATTCCATTCTTGTTCGGTACACTGAACCGCATGACTTTGCTGCGGTAAAGTCATGTAAAAAACGGCCGTTATAATCAATAAGCATGCTCGCTTTCCGGTCATGGCGTTAGGTCGTTAGTGAGTGTTAATTTAGTATAGATTAGGATAAATGAGCTCTGTACCACATTTGTCCTGATTAAGATACGGAGCCTCTGCATCAATGAAAAAGATACTGATGATTGTGATGTTGCTGTTGGGACTGGGTGGTGCCGGCGCTGGTTATTACCTGTTCTACTATCAACCGATGCATGAGCAGGCAGAGGCGGCCAAAGCCGGACAGAAAGATACGCCAGCACCCGAGGAGGCTGAATCACAACCTGGTCAGCCTGATGTGCCTAAGCCGGAGGTGATGGATTACTACGTCGAATTGCCGAAATTAGGGATACGTGAAGCTCCGAGCGAAGACGCGTTTGTTGAACGCTGGATGTATCGGGGCGATAAAGTGCATTTGTATGAGAAGAAAGATGGCTGGGGACGGGTAAGTCAGTACTTTGTTTACCAGGAAGGTGGCCCTGAGATTGCCGAATGGATCCCTTTGTCTGGTCTCAGTGAGCAGGCGCCGGTCATTACCGCAGATGAACGTAACAAAACCCTGTCTGCTTATATCGCTAAATCAGATGACTTGCTTGAGTTTGAAAGTATCTTTTTGCAAAAGACCGATCAATTGCTGAAAGAGGGCACTTGCGACCCGGATGATTTTGCCGAACTGGGTGGCTGGGTACGCTCGGTGAAGTTTCAGAATCGCGATGTGTATTTCATATACTGCGGTGGTTTAAGTCAGGCTGATAAGATTTATCTCAATGTACAGACCGGAGAGATCTTCTATAACGCGCAATAGATTTATAGTGCCGAACAGCATTTATAGTACCAAATAGCATTGATAGCATTCAATCGACTAGTCCCAGGCAGCCGCTCAGTTGTCGATCCCTTTGTGAGCAGCCTACGATCACCAGGCAGTTGTAATCTACAGTGACAGTTTAAGTGACGCTGTAACCTTGTTCCGCACTGAAATTTAATTCCCTCATCCCTCTACGCCATGAAATACGCCTGGTTTGATGTTCTTTGCCCGATCTTAGGGTGGGGCAGACATCAATGTCTTCATCTTGGCCAGCTTGTGCGTTGAGGCTGGCCAGATTTCGAGGGGAACTGGCCGGATCGACGCATTGCACAAATTTACAGCAGATGAACAACCAAAACGTGCACCAATACCATGCGTGAACACCATATTGACGAATGTGGGTAATTATCTGTGTTTGTTTGAATCGAGCTTAGGCTGTGGTTTGAATATGTTCTTTCTGTGCTTGTTATTCATAAATTCGCCTGATACTTGCCTTACTTCAGGCAGGGAACTTCCATTTTATCATTAGCTTATACTAATTTAGTTGTTATTATACATTGAGATAGAGTGAGGTCTGACCAATAGATTGGCGGGTAATTTAAATATCATTAATGCCTAAGATATTCTCTTTATATTTAAAACATAATTTAACTTATCATTTAATAATAACTGAAAGTTTTAATATCCAATATTTAATTAATTGCTAATGTTTAAATTAATTTCTTGTATGAATCACCAAGAAAGTGCGTAAATATTATCCCTTTCACCATAAAAGTGCAATGGTCCTGTCATAAATTGGTGCGCAAAAAATCTATAAATTAATGTTCCCGGTAACTTATTGATATTTATCCAGATTGATGTAACGTAAATTCATTGCATGAAATGCTTATCAATCAATAGCTTATGCAATGACTGTAAAGGTTGTTATCTGAGTAAATTGTTTAAATTCAATGTCTTATATTATTAATAACAAATAATTAACATTTCACCGTCTGTGAGATGTCAGTCAAAAATATTACAAAAGGAACTACTTTGATTTGAATTGTCACAAAGTAGGTTTAATTTAAATAAGGAGCACACGAAAAATCCTTTGCAAAGGAATAAAAGATTAAATTATCGATAATGGTTTAGCTCTGGCTGAAATTATGGATGAAAAAGCTTAAAACCTGCTAACTCTTTTGAATGGAGTCATAAATGAAAAAAGTCGCGTTGATCACTGGGTCTAAAGGTGGAATTGGTTCCGCTATCTCTTCTGCGCTGGTAGCTGACGGTTACCGTGTCGTAGCAACTTATTACACTGGCGCACATGAGTGTGCGATGGATTGGTTTAAGGAAAAACAATTCACCGAAGAGCAGGTTCGTCTGTTTGAGCTAGATGTGACTGACACCGAGCAGTGTGCAGAGCGTCTCGAAAAACTACTTGAAGAAGAAGGCACCGTGGATGTCATCGTCAACAACGCGGGAATCACCCGTGACGGCGTGTTCAAGAAGATGACGGCCTCAGCATGGAAAGATGTGATTGAAACCAACCTAAACAGTGTATTCAACGTTACTCAGCCACTGTTCGCCGCAATGTGCGAGAAAGGTGGTGGCCGCGTTATTAATATTTCATCGGTGAACGGTCTGAAAGGCCAGTTTGGTCAGACCAACTATTCTGCCGCTAAAGCCGGCATGATTGGTTTCTCTAAAGCGCTTGCCGCTGAAGGTGCACGTAGCGGAGTGACGGTAAACGTTATCGCACCAGGCTATACCCTGACGCCAATGGTTGAGCAGATGCGTCAGGAAGTGCTGGACTCAATTGTTCAACAAGTTCCGATGCAACGTCTGGCTAAGCCGGAAGAGATTGCTGCCGCAGTGAGCTTTTTAGCCAGCGATGCCGGTGCATATATCACGGGCGAGACTCTGTCGGTCAACGGCGGCTTATACATGCAGTAAGGGAGTATGCAGGATGGAAAAAGTATTTATTGTTGCGGCTAAACGTAGCCCGATTGGCGCCTTTGGCGGCTCATTGAAAGACGTACCTGCCGGTAAGCTGGCGGCAGAAGTGGTGAAAGGTGCTTTGCTGGCAGGCAACGTGGACCCGGCTCAGGTGGACGAAGTGATTATGGGTAACGTAATCAGTGCAGGTCAGGGCATGGGCGTCGGTCGTCAGGCTGCATTATATGCGGGTATTCCCGAATCAGTACCTGCGTATGGCGTTAACATGGTGTGTGGTAGCGGCATGAAAGCGGTGATGGATGCCGTGGCTCACATTCGTGCAGGTGACGCCTCAGTGGTTGTGGCGGCCGGCGTAGAAGTGATGTCGCAAATTCCTTTTGCCTCTCCGAGTTTCGCTGCGTGACGGCAACAAGATGGGCAACTTTGAAATGAAAGATTTGCTTATCGCCGACGGCCTGACCGATGTATTCAATCAATACCACATGGGTGTCACGGCCGAGAATATTGCGGCTCAGTTTGAGTTATCACGGGAAGATCAGGACAGTTTTGCTCTGAGCAGCCAACAGAAAGCGGTTGCCGCGATTGAAGCCGGCAAGTTCAACGACGAAATCGTACCGATTGAAGTGAAGCAGCGCCGCGAAACGGTGACTTTCTCTGTGGATGAATACCCCAAATCGGGTACGACTCTGGAGCGTCTGCAGTCACTTCGTCCGGCCTTCAACAAGGAAGGTACGGTTACGGCAGGTAACGCTTCCGGTATTAATGATGGTGCCAGTGCCATCATCGTTGCTTCTCAGTCCGCCGTTGAAGCTTATGGTTTAACGCCTCTGGCGGAAATTATCGGATATGCCCAAACCGGTATTGACCCGAGTGTGATGGGTCTGGGACCGGTGAATGCGGTTACGCAAGCACTGGAAAAAGCGGAACTTGACATTGATCAGGTTGAATTGTTTGAGCTCAACGAAGCGTTCGCTGCACAAGCACTGGGCGTTGTGCACGGATTATGTGCTGAACATAACGTGACGCCGGAATCGATTCTCGATAAGGCTAACGTGAATGGCGGCGCTATCGCTCTGGGGCATCCTCTGGGCGCCTCTGGCAACCGCATTATGGTTACGTTGATTCATGAACTTAAACGTCGTGGTCAGGATTACGGCGTGGCCTCACTGTGTGTCGGTGGTGGCATGGGAACTGCAGTGGTTATTAAAGCAGCTAAGTAACTCCTAAGATAACGACTTATCTTGGATAACTCGGCGGTTTGAAAGGCAGTGCAAAAGTTTTAGAGCAAATTGAGAATTTATTTCATTCACTAGGAGATACAATATGTATACGGATTTTTTCAAAACTTTCACGGATCAAACTGAAAAAACATTAGAACCTTATGTGAAGTTCAACAAACTGGTTGCTAAAAACGTTGAAGTTCTGACTGAACTACAACTGAACTCAATTCGCACTTACAGCGAGCTGGGTCTGGCGCAAATGAAAGCAGCCAGCGATGTTAAAGACGTGGCATCTATGACAGCGTTCAGCTCTCAACAACTGGGTGTTCTGACTAAGCTGTCTCAACAAATGATGGATGACAGCACCAAGCTGCAATCAGTTGCCAAAGAATTTAAAGAAGACATCGACAAACTTGCTTCAGAAAATCTTAAGTCAGTGACTCCTGCGTAACACTGTGCTTTGCGCCGCCTACGGGCGGCGTTTTTTCTGTTTTAAGGAGTAAGTTTATGTTTCAACATGCCTTTACAGACTACCTTGTGAAACTGCAGGAGGCCAACCATCGCTGGTGGCGGGATTTCGAAGTCAACAAGGAGGTCATGAATACCCCCCTTAATAAAGCGTTGCAGGAAGTCAACTGGGATGACACGACGCAGCTGTTTGAGAAAGCAGCGCATCAACCTGCGGCGGTTTTGCAATTGCAAACTGAGTGGTGGGAGCAACAGCTGAAAATCTGGCAGAAACGTTGTTTTGGAAGGTAACCAAAAACAGGTGGTCGAAAGCGAGCAGGGTGATAAGCGTTTCGCAGACGAAACCTGGAAAACGGATCCATTTTTCAGCTTTATTAAGCAATCTTACCTGCTGTACAGCAAGAATTATCTGGACACGATCAACTCGGTGGAAGGGCTGGATGAGAAGACCAAGGAACGCATCCTGTTTTTTGCTCGCCAGTCAATTAATGCGTTGTCTCCGAGTAATTTCATCGCGACTAACCCAGAACTGCTGAAACTGACCATCGAACAGAATGGTGAGAACCTGCTGAAAGGAATGGAGCTGCTGAAGGAAGACGTTGAGTCCAGTGCCGACATTCTTAAAATTCGCATGACCAATAACAACGCGTTCCGAGTTGGTGAAGACATCGCTAATACACCGGGTGAAGTGGTATTTAAAAATGATCTGTTCGAGCTGATTCAATACAAATCGATGACAGAAACGGTCAACTCGACGCCGTTACTGATCGTACCGCCTTTCATCAACAAGTATTACATTCTTGACCTGCGTGAGAAGAACTCACTGGTGCGTTGGCTGGTGGAACAGGGACATACTGTGTTTATGATGTCCTGGCGTAACCCGGGTCAGGCTCAGGCTGATGTGAATTTCGAAAACTATGTGTTGGATGGGGTAGTGAAAGCCGTGACTGCGGTTGAATCTATCACTGGCCAGGAACAAATTAATGCAGTGGGGTACTGTATTGGTGGTACGGTTCTGGCGACAACGATTGCGTACTATGCAGCGAAGCGAATGAAAAAGCGCATCAAATCAGCGAGCTTTTTCACGACCTTGCTTGATTTCTCGCAACCTGGCGAAGTGGGCGCATACATCAATGACACCATCATCAGTGCCATTGAAATGCAAAACAACGCTAAAGGTTATATGGACGGTCGTTCACTCAGTGTGACCTTCAGCCTGTTGCGTGAGAAACAGCCTGTACTGGAACTACTATGTCGACAATTACCTGAAAGGCAGCAGTCCGGTCGATTTCGACTTACTGTACTGGAACAGCGACAGCACCAACGTTGCAGCTTCAACTCACAACTTTATGCTGCGTGAACTGTATCTGGAGAACAAACTGGTACAGGACAAAGGCGTGAAAGTCGGTGGCGTGTGGATTGATTTAGATAAAATCAAGATCCCGAGCTACTTTATCTCGGCAAAAGAGGACCACATTGCTCTTTGGCAGGGAACTTATCGCGGCGCGTTAAAAACGGGTGGCAATAAGGTGTTTGTACTGGGTGAGTCAGGTCATATTGCCGGTATTGTTAACCATCCGGACAAAAACAAATATGGCTTCTGGACTAACGATACACTGGAAGAAACCGCTGAAGAGTGGCTGGAAAGTGCACAGCGTACCGAAGGTTCATGGTGGAAACACTGGGATGCGTGGCTGCAAACGTTCAGCAACAAAGAGAAAGTAGCGCCGTATGCAATTGGTAACGATGAGTATCCGGTTATCGACGTGGCGCCTGGACAGTATGTTAAACAGGTACTGCCGGTTGTTGATGCTGAATAAATTTTCTTATCTGTTAAGCGCCATGACTCACCATCATGGCGCTTTTTTTGACTGGCGGGTGAATCTGGCTGAGACGGCAATCGCTGAGTTTTCCTGCATGATTGCCCGAGTGCAAAAAAACCGGCGCATTGCGCCGGTTTTGTATCTCCGAGGGAGAGC
Organism: Vibrio sp. CDRSL-10 TSBA; assembly: GCA_039696685.1. Classification (NCBI taxonomy): domain Bacteria; kingdom Pseudomonadati; phylum Pseudomonadota; class Gammaproteobacteria; order Vibrionales; family Vibrionaceae; genus Vibrio; species Vibrio sp. CDRSL-10 TSBA. The sequence goes on from CP155565.1 coordinate 332,420, forward strand.
AAAGTCACCGGTTTTTGCTCTTCGGATCTCTTGATTACACGGTTCTGTTGATTACGCGGTTCTCTTGATTAAGAAGTTCTTCTGCTTTGGCAGTGCTGCTGCAAAGTCAGGAATGCGTGTTGTTACGCGTCTTTGTCTTTGGTTACTGACAGTAACCACACACATACCACTGCGACGGCCGCGAAGCCACCCAGAATAATGACCGGCATGGCGCTATAGCCCAGGACATGCCAGATAACAGATTCTAATGTACTCATGGGTTGTACTCCTTACTGCCAACCTTCAACGCCGTGCATATCCGGCAGGTTATGGGCTATGCCTTTGTGGCAATCGACACAGGTTTTTTCTCCTGAAGCCAGTGCGGTTGAGTGCTGCAGAGCACTGCGTTCGCTTTGCTCAGAAAAATCCATATATTCAAACTGATGGCAGTTACGACATTCCAGTGAATCGTTCTTTTTCAGCCGCGCCCATTCCCGTTCCGCCAGGTGAGCCCGCCGGGCCTGGAATTTTTCCGGTGTATCTATGGTGCCGATAAAGTGGGAAAACAGTTCTTTTGATGCCTGGACTTTACGCACTATCTTATCTGTCCATTCATGCGGTACGTGACAGTCCGAACAGATAGCCCGTACACCGGAACGGTTAGAATAGTGTATGGTTTCCTGGATTTCAGCCACGATAGGAGCATGACATCCGGAGCAGAAAGCTTCTGAGTTCGTCGCTTCCATCCCGGTATTGAATGCCCCCCAGAACAGAAGACCACCGGCAAAGCCCATAAACAGCACTACGCCAACCGCGGCTTTACTCGGACTTTTTAACCGCTGCCAAAACGCTTTGAGTAATTTCATACATTGCCTCTCAAATTAATACCAGGTTTGGTTAGCGGAGTGAGTCGACGCTTTCAAACTCGTTTTCTACCAAAGGTTGTGCATCAGCCTGAGGAAACATGGCATTGCAGGCAGAAGTAACGTCGTGGCGATACATCTGCCAGGACAGCATCTTCACGGTTAACAAAGTGAGTCACACTGATTTTGGTTGCGCCCATTTCTTTGGCGTTTTTCCAGCTATGACATGCCAGACATTTATTGGCATTGAGTGAAACTTCATAGTTACGAATGTTATGTGGGATCAGCGGCGGCTGATAGACATAATTACTCTCCAGAGTATGTTCACGCGGGTACTTCTTCATGTTGTCCGCAGCACGGGTATCTTCCAGTAGCGTGCTGCCACGTAATGATTCCAGTCCGCCAACTCCACCCGGATTATCCAGTTCTGCCTGCGCTATACCTGCAATCAGCGTACAGAGTGTCATGAGTACCATGAGTAGTTTTTTCATTTTACATTCTCCGCCCAATGGCTTGATTCTTTGAGCGGGCTGCGAGAGTGCAGCCCGCCACATTCTGTTGATGGCTTACGCCTGTCTTAATGGGTTCAGGCCACTTTGGTGATCTTAACCGGACATTTTTTAAAGTCTGTCTGTTTGGACAGCGGGTCCGTTGCATCCAGAATCAGTTTGTTGATCAGAATGCGTGCATCGAAGAAAGGTACGAATACCAAACCTTGCGGCGGTTTATTACGGCCACGAGTTTCAACTCTGGCACGTACTTCACCGCGTTTATTGCTGATCACAACTTCGTCACCACGGCGCAGACCACGTGATTTGGCATCTTCATGGTGCATAAAACAGACGGCATCCGGAAAAGCTTTGTACAGCTCGGGTACCCTGCGGGTCATGGTGCCGGTGTGCCAGTGCTCCAGCACACGGCCGGTGCACAGCCATAAGTCAAACTCCGCATCCGGCACTTCAGGCGGCGCTTCGTACGGGGCAGAAATGATCAGCGCTTTACCATCCGGTTTACCGTAGAAATCCCAGCCGCTGCCTGGTTTGGCATAAGGGTCAGAACCTTCTTTGAAGCGCCATAGTGTTTCTTTCCCATCAACAACCGGCCAACGCAGACCACGTACCTGATGATAGATATCATACGGTGCTAAATCATGGCCGTGGCCGCGGCCAAACGTGGCATACTCTTCAAACAGGCCTTTCTGGACATAAAAGCCGAAATGGTGCGCGTCGTCATTGAGTTCGCGGGCTTCTTCGATCGCGAATTTGTCGACCTGACCATTGCGGAACAACATGTCATACATGGTTTTACCACGGTATTCGGGTGCTTGAGCCAGTAACTCTTCCGGCCAGATATCTTCCATCTTGAAGCGTTTGGAAAATTCCATTACCTGCCACAGATCTGACTTGGCTTCACCGACGGTAGACACCTGTTGGTACCAAGCCTGAGTACGGCGTTCTGCGTTGCCGTATGCCCCTTCTTTCTCTACCCACATCGCTGTTGGCAAAATCAAATCAGCGGCCTGAGCAGTGACTGTCGGATAAGGGTCTGAAACCACGATAAAGTTATCCGGATTACGGTAGCCGGGCAGACGTTCGCTATTGATATTAGGACCAGCTTGCATGTTGTTATTGCACTGTACCCAATAACAGTTAAGTACCCCGTCATTGAGCATGCGATCCTGCAGCACGGCATGAAAACCGGGTTTGGGCGGTATGGTTCCTTGCGGCAGTTTCCAGATTTTTTCCGCGATGGCACGGTGTTGCGGATTCGCAACCACCATGTCCGCCGGCAGGCGGTGGGCAAACGTGCCTACTTCACGAGCGGTACCACAGGCTGAAGGTTGTCCGGTCAGCGAAAACGGGCTGTTGCCCGGAGTTGAAATTTTACCGGTCAGCAAGTGCAGGTTGTAGACCAGACTTTGCATCCAAACACCCCGGGTATGCTGGTTCATGCCCATGGTCCAGAGTGACATTACTTTGGTATTCGGGTCTGCATATTGTTTCGCCAGCGTGATCAGTTTTTCAACGCTGACGCCAGACATCTCAGATGCTTTCTCGGCGGTGTACTCGGCCACGGACTGTTTGTATTGCTCAAAACTGATATCACTCATCGCGCCTGAGTTAGCGTTCTTCGCCTTTTGTTGTAACGGGTGATTATCACGCAAGCCATAGCCGATGTCCGTGGTGGCTTGTTTGAAGTGAGTGTGTTTGTTGACGAAATCCCAGTTCACCGCATCATTTTGAATGATGTAGTTGGCAATGAAGTTAGCAATGGCGAGATCAGACTGCGGATGGAATATATAGCCGTGATCGGCCAGTTCAAACGAACGATGGTAGTAAGTCGATAGTACGTTCACTTTCACATGCGGATGACTGAGGCGACGATCAGTAATGCGGGTCCACAGAACCGGGTGCATCTCGGCCATGTTAGAACCCCACAGCACAAACACGTCTGCATTTTCAAAGTCATCGTAGCAGCCCATAGGCTCATCGATGCCGAAAGTACGCATAAAGCCGCCTACAGCTGAAGCCATACAGTGGCGGGCGTTCGGGTCGATGTTATTCGAACGGAAGCCGGCTTTCATCATTTTGGCCGCAGCGTAGCCTTCCATCACGGTCCATTGGCCGGAGCCAAACATGCCGACGCTGGTTGGTCCTTTCGCTTTCAGTGAGGCTTTCCATTTTTCAGCCATAACATCAAATGCCTGATCCCAGGACACTGGCGTAAAGTCACCGTCTTTACTGTATGCGCCGTCTTTCATTCGTAGTAACGGTTGTGTCAGACGATCTTTGCCATACATGATTTTCGACAGAAAATAGCCTTTGATACAGTTAAGCCCTTTATTGACCGGTGCTTCCGGGTCTCCCTGAGTAGCCACGATACGGCCATTCTGAGTCCCGACCAGGACCGAACAACCGGTTCCGCAAAAACGACAAGGCGCTTTGTCCCAGGTGATCTTAGTTTGGTCTGAACTGGCGATCAGATTGGTGGCAGTAGCTGGCAGTGTAATACCTGCCACTGCAGCAGCAGAAGCAGCTGCGTTTGCTTTTACAAACGCACGTCTTGTCATTTTCATACGTCACCCTTAAATTGGGATTGTGGTTGTTCTGATTCGGTTGTGAATGAACTCTGATCCAGTGCGTCCAGATCCGTTTCGATCTGGTGGTAGACCAGTACTGCGCTGAGTACATTCGGTAAATTGTTAATGGCATCAATGGTATCGGTCACGAAACCCTGATTTTCGGTCTCGAGAACCACTACAATTTTGCCTTCCGGGCTGTCCCCGTATATTTCGGCGTTATCGAAACTGCTCGATCGCAGTCTTGACGCTCGCGAGATGTTGCGGGTGGGTATGTACCACCAAACTTGAAATATGCACTTCATTCAGCGACATAATGATCTCTTATCGTTATTCAATACGGGTAACTTTGATAGCGTCGGTCGGGCAAACTGACACACAAGCACCACAGCCATTACACTCATCAGTGTTGATTGCCGGCTGAGCCACTTTTCCTGCTGCCAGATGAAAATGAATCGCCATCACATCGCAACTGTCACCGCAACTGCGGCACTCGACGTTTTGGGTTGCCAGGCAGTGTTGGCTTATCGATGCTGTGGCCTGCCAAGGCGATTCAGACTGGGACAGAAAAATGGGTTCAGGGCAGACTTCTGCACATTGATAGCAAAAGGTGCACTCATCCAGAGCAAAATCGACGCTCGGAAATCCGCCGTCACCATGAACGATGATGTTCATTTCACAGGCTTTAAGACACTGACCGCAGCGAGTACAAAGATCGATGAAGACTTCTGCACTTATGATCCATGGCAGGCGAATTGCATCACTATCGACTGATTGACGAGCAAAGAGTCTTCGTTTAGATAAGTCCACCACGCGAATTACCCACTGTTCTAAAGGTTATCAATTGAGTATGGCTCACAATTTCAGTTGATAAACTTCAATTATCCATACGCAAATTGTAGTTTTTGGCATAGTGGTATAAATACCCCTAAGGGGGTAAAGCGGAGTAGGGTTGTTTTAGATCAATAAATTCAGGCGCGTATCATCACATATTTGCAGCGCATTCTATCTTTTGTCCAAGATTTGCCGAGCAACGGCAGAGTAAAAACAGCACGTCAGGGAGATATTTTTGGCAATACAAGTTGAGAAATCGGTTACCAGCACGATTGCGAAATCGATGTTGCTGATCGTATTGCTTTCAGTTCTGACCACCGGGTTTGCGATTATTACCCTGGCTTCATCGCTGAATGACGCCGAAGCGGTGAATGTCGCAGGCTCAATGCGAATGCAGAGTTATCGTCTTGCTTACGATATTCAGAGTGAGTCAGCCAATTACGCGCAACATCTCGATGCGTTTGAGCAGTCGCTGAATGCACCGTCGATGCAGGCGGTACGTAACTGGAATGTTCCGGACAATATCACCCAGGATTATGAAGCATTGATCGCGCGCTGGCAGGTGCTTAAAGCACTGCTAACCGGTGATAATAAGCAGCAATATCTCCACCAGGTCGAAGATTTTGTCCGTCGTATCGACGGGTTTGTCCTCAAATTGCAGCGATTTTCTGAACAGAAGCTGATTAATCTGGCGTGGGTTGGTGGGCTGGGTTTGGGCGGCGTATTGCTGATTTCACTGTTTGTTGTACGTTATATCCGCAAAGAAGTCGTGCGCCCGTTGCGCGCTCTGGTTATCGCCAGTGAACAGGTGCAGAACCGCGCTTTTGAGGTACAGCTCAATACCAACAGTCCTAACGAGCTGGGTATTCTTTCAGCCACATTCAATGTGATGGCGGGGGAACTGGGTAAGTTATATCGTGGTCTGGAACAGGCCGTGAATGAGAAAACCCACAAGCTGCAACGCGCGAACCAGTCGTTGGAGGTCCTGTACAACTCGGCCCAGCAGTTGACGGCAGCGCGAATCACCCAGGACAACTACCAGGCGATTCTGCGCCATATCGTCAGCATCCAGGGGGTGAATGGCGTTAAGATCGAGATTGAGCAGGAGGCAAGCAAGCCTTTGATGCTGCAGGAAGGGCAAATCTGTGGTGAAAATGCCAATAGTCGTGAGTTGATTTTAGCGGGGCAGTCGTTAGGGCATCTGTACTGGGAAGCAGGATTACCTTGCCCGGATCAGGCATTGATCGAAAACTTCGCTTTGATGCTGGCCCGCGCCGTGTATTACAACCGGGCTCAGAAAAAGGCCGAGCAGTTGCTGCTGATGGAAGAGCGGGCGACGATCGCGCGTGAGCTGCATGATTCTCTGGCGCAGTCATTGTCTTATCTGAAAATTCAGGTCTCGCTGCTGAAACGGGTGATGGCAAAACTGGAGCAGAATCCCTACAGCTCACAGACTAACGATATCATCGGCGATATCGACCAGGGATTATCAAGCGCATATACCCAGCTACGCGAAACTGCTGACCACTTTCCGCTTAACGATTAAGGAAGCCAACTTTGGACAGGCGTTGGTGGATATGCTGGAACAACTGGCGGATCAGACACCGGCGCGGATAACGCTTAATAACAATTTGTCATCCATGGGGCTGGAGGCCCATCAGCAGGTTCACCTGATGCAGCTCATCCGGGAAGCCACCATGAATGCGATAAAACATGCGGACGCGACACAAATCACCATCGATTGTAACGAACAGGACGATGAAGTGGTGGTTACCATCGAAGATGACGGCGTAGGGTTTGATCAGCAACAAGCTAAACTCAACCATTACGGGATGAGTATTATGCAGGAAAGAGCTGGTCGTCTGAATGGCGAATTGCGCGTGGAAGCTTCGCCGGAACGCGGATGCAAAGTAACACTGACATATACGAGATCAAGGGATACACATGATGACGAAATGTAGAATAATGCTGGTGGATGATCATCCTTTGATGCGTCGCGGGATCAATCAGTTATTGAGCCTGGAAGATGAATTCGAAGTCGTGGCGGAAGCCAGCAATGGGAACGAAGCGATTGCACTGGCTCATGAGTTTGAGCCGGACATGATTCTGCTCGATCTGAATATGAAGGGCTTATCCGGTCTGGATACCCTCAAAGCACTGCGAGCTGATGGCTCGGGCGCCACGATTGTGATACTCACTGTGTCCGACAGCGCTGCGGATATTGAAGCCATAGTGCGCGCTGGTGCCGATGGTTATTTGCTTAAAGATACTGAACCTGACGAGTTAATCGCGCTGTTAAAAGAAGCGATTGGTGGCAATAAAGCTTACAGTCAGGTGGTGGCCAAATATCTGCTCGAGCGTAAAGACCAGCAAGACGTGTTTGATTCGCTGACTGAACGCGAAGCGCAGATCCTGGGTGAAGTCGCGAAAGGTTACCGTAACAAGCAGATTGCCGATCGTCTGTTTATTTCGGAATCAACGGTAAAAGTACACATGAAGAGTCTGCTCAAAAAACTGCATGTACCGTCCCGTACCGCGGCGACAGTGCTCTATTTGGAGCGCTTTGGCGATATTGGTTGACATCAGGACGGAAATGACACCACATCACAGGGTGACCGGTGGAAGGGCGCCCTGTGATGTGGTTTACGTAGCAATGCTGACTCAGGCATGCATCGAGAATAGATAGTATTCAGCAGCGATTATGACTAAACAGTGAGTCACTGCTCAGAAATCGTTACTCAGCGGGTGATGCCTGTTTTACTTCGAGACGATTTTTGTTATCGCGATTGGCCAGTACCTGCTGCGCGTGATCAATCGCCAGGCTGGACTTAGCCAGACGGTCATAAAGCAGCACGTTGACCGTTGCCGCCAGATTCATACAACCAACGGTCGGAACATAGACCACATGGTCGGCTTTATCGACCAGTTTCCTGTGGCAGCGAACCGTCTTCCGGGCCAAACAGATAGATGGCTTTTTCCGGATGGACAAAGTTCGGTAATGCAGTTGCGCCCAAAGCCAGTTCGACACAGACAATTTTGACATCATCAGCCAGGTTGGCAGTGAGATCTTGCATCTCTGTCAGTTCAATATGCTGGCGTGCATTGTGAGTATCGGTCTGAAATTTGGCTGCACGGCTGTAACGGGTGCCGTTAAAACGTACCTGGGAAGCCTGGTAACAGCCGGCTGCACGCATCACGGCGCCTACGTTAGTCGGACTTTTCGGATTATTCAGGCCAATAATGACGGTGGATTGGGTGGTCATGACTTCTCTCAGTAACAAGCGAGGCGCAAGTATATGACCACAGGCCAAAGAGCTCAAGATGGTTAAGCTATGCTGGTGCGACGCGGACTTGTCGGCAAGGTGATGGGGGAGTCTGGCGGAGGGGATAACAAAGGGCGGACTGCATGGTCAATGTCCGCCCGAAGATGATACTCAGCTGCTTAATTACGCCATGATGTGCGTTGCACACAGCTTGTTACCTGACGGATCACGTAGGTAAGCCAGATACAGTTTCAACTCGCCCATGACACGCACACCCGGTGCGTCTTCACAAGCGGTACCGCCATTGGCTACACCGGCAGCGTGCCAGGCTTCCACCAACTCAGGGCTGCTGACCTTAAATCCAATGGTCATACCGTTACCCGCTGTTGCTGCTTCACCGTTGATTGGTTTAGTGATGGCAAAAACGCCTTCCGGACTGCGATAAAAACAGCGGCGATCACCGTCCAGTGTGCCGTCGGCATAACCCAATACGTTCATGATCGCATCGTAAAAGGCTTTGGACTGATGAACATCATTTGCACCAACCATAACGTGATTAAACATATTTTATCCTCATTATATGTGTAAAAAACTCAGCTACTCTGCTACAGCGACCCGGGTTTGTCGAGTGAGAAGTTTTTAACAATATTGACGATAGCCCTACGTTTTAATCCCATCTTAGTCTGATGCTAAGTGCATCGTATGACGTTTGTGTCAGCTGATGTCGAGCCGGGCAAAGCGTCTCCCTGCTGAGGTCTGTTAATCACCAAACAATCGGTTGTTGAAACAACAAAGGGCGCATTGCAGCGCCCTTTGTCTTAACTATGTAAATACCGATGGTTATGCGTATTGAGCAACCACCTGATGCCAGCGGTTACGTTTTTCCAGCAATTCTGCTTTGACTTGCTGGTAGCGAGCTTTCAGCACAGAGAGCTCGTAGCGTTGCGCTGCTGAATTCTTCTTGCTTTCCAGTAATTGCTTTTTGACATCGTAGTAGTTATGTAACTCGGTCATAAAAGCGTCGAACTCACGCTGGATCATCTCCAGAATCACATGCTGGTTGGGTAGCTGAGTTACTTTATTGGTCGCATATTTCAGGCTCATCTGGGCACGCGCCTTCTCTATTTTTATCGTCGGTGCGGTGCGCAGTTTAGTGGCCAGACCCAGCCAGGCACATAAGCGAATAATCCACTTGGTCGGATCGTATTGCCACCAGTAAATACCGTTACGGTAGTCATTTTCAAAAATATGGTGATAGTTATGATAGCCCTCACCAAAGGTAAAGAAGGCAAGAATACCGTTATCACGCGCCGTATTGCGGTCAGTAAACGGCTGTTTACCCCAGATATGCGCCAGTGAATTAATAAAAAAGGTGGTGTGATGGTTGAGTACTAAACGTACCGCGCCAATCATCAGCAACATGCCCCACACATCGTTATAGATAAGACCAAGCAGAATCGGCACACCAAGGTTCATGAGAATGGCGAGCGGAACGTAGTATTTGTGTTGCCAAATCAAGATACCATCTTTCTGCAGATCACGGCAGTTGCTGTAATCGTCATAGTTGGCGGTATTGTAGCTGCGCAGCATCCAGCCGATATGTGAAAACCAGAATCCGCGTTTAGCGGAATAGGGGTCTTTGTCGTTTCTGATCGACAAACTTATGGTGTACCCGGTGGTCGGATGCCCAGTGCAGAGCACTGTTTTGCAGCGCGAATGCACCGCCCAGCGCACAAATCAGGCGCACCAGCCAGTGAGCTTCAAATGCTTTGTGAGACCACAGGCGATGATAGCCAGTCGTGATCGACAGGTTGCAGAACGAAAAACAGACCACCAGCCAAATCCAGTGTTCCGCGCCGTAACCAAATTGCCAGCCATACCAGGGCGCAACGACAGTCGCCAGAATAAAGCTCACTGAAAATATTGTTATATTTAGCCAAATCAGAGGCGGTTTATTAGTCATTTACAGACCCTTAAGCTTACAAGTGTGCGCTAGAATATCAGCGAACTCTGTTATGTCAAATGGCATTAAATGAAATGTGACCAGAATGTTTTGCTTTTCTGCGCTAAATGCATAGTATGAAGGGGGTGAAAACCCATTACAGGAAGTAATAAGGACTAGTAAATGGAAATTAAAGTAGCAGAATATAGCGATTTTGAGCGAATTGCAGTTTTGCATGCTCGTAGTTGGCAAATTAACTATGCAGGTATTCTGGAACAAGAATACCTGGATAATGAAGTGTTAGATGACCGCCGCCTTATATGGCAGGCTCGATTGACTAATCCGCCGTTTAATCAGCATATTTTGTTGATTGAAGAGAATGGATTACTGTGCGGATTTATCTGTGCATTTGGTAATCACGATTTTGAAAAAGGCACCAATATCGAATCTTTGCATGTTGACCCGGATTACAAAGGTCGCGGCTTGGGTTCCGTGCTGATTAAAGAGATGGCACGATGGCTGGAGAAATATTTCCCTGAGCAGGGGGTATATCTGGAAGTGGCGGAGCAAAATCAACCTGCGATTGATTTCTATGACCATATTGGTGGTGAGCGTCTGGCCGAAAAAATGTGGCATGCACCGGGGGGGAGTGACCTGCCCGAGTGGATCTACAGCTGGAAAACGCCGCAGGCGCTGATGCAGGCGGTTAACTAACCGCGTTTGTTCGGCATCAGGTCAAAGTGTACAGATCGTCAAAGCTAAAAAATGAAAAGGGCCGATTGGCCCTTTTTTGTTGCGCTTAGCGAGTCTGAAATTCAGACACCGCGTCGTCCATCTGTTTGGCCTGCTGCGATACGCTGTCCACTTCACTCAGTACTTGCTGCGCTGAGTGCATGTTATTGTCTGATATGGTGTTGAGCTCGGTAATCGAGTCACTGACCTGATTCATTACGATGCCTTGTTCTTCTATCGCAGAAGCAATACGTTCCGAATTGGCCTGAATGGCAGACATGTCATCAATGATTTGGCGCAGGCTTTCATCCAGAAGGTGGGATGCCTGCAGAGTATCCTGCCCCTGGCTGTTACAATGCGTAATATCATCCATAACCCGATTCATTTGTGCCTGAATCGCTGAAACCACTTTGGTGATCTCTTCCGTTGAACGATGGGTCCGGTTGGCGAGAGAGCGAACTTCATCCGCAACCACAGCGAAGCCGCGTCCTTGCTCACCGGCACGGGCCGCTTCGATCGCGGCGTTCAGCGCGAGCAGGTTAGTTTGTTCAGCGATTGCCTGAATAATGGTCACGGCTCCTCCGATTTGCTCAACATGGCCGTTAAGCGAAGCGATGGATTGCTGGCTCGACTGCAGAGTACGTGATAACTGATCGATATTCTTTAATGTCGATTCTACGACTTCCCGGCCGTGCAAAGCGTTGTTCGCAGCCTGATGTACGCCCTCGACCGCGACATTAGTACTTTCGGAAATTTCACCAATTGTTGCGACCATTTGCTGTACTGACGTGGCCATCATGGTGGTGTGATCGGCCTGAACATGGAACTGATTAATCACATCTTCCAGCTCGTTGTGCATTCGGGTCGTGCTTTGAGTCAGTAACGAAGATTTGGTCTGTGACCCGGAAATCAGATTTTCAAACTTATCCAGCAACTGGTTAAAGTAGCTGCCGATGGTTGTTAGTTCATCGTGCCCTTTGAGATCGGTCCGCAGACCCATATTGTTGGTTTTGGCTATGGCGTTCATTATGTTGAGTAAACGCTGAACCTGTAAGTTAATGGAACGGGAAATCTGCCAGATGAAGGCAAGAATAGCGATGATCACCAATACGGTTACCGCTTGTTTGATCCAGTCCAGTTTAGTACGCAGCTTGCTGACTTCAGCTTGCAATGTCTGCGAGAAGGACGCGAACTGTTGTTCCACCGCATGAGACTGTCCCCGCGTGTCACCCAGCAGTCCCTGGTTATAAGCCAGGCCGATACGGGTTTGTTGTGCAATCACAGCATTTGCGGCACTCGCCAGTTGCGGGAACTGCTCCGTTATTTGGCTGGAGATCGGCTGCCCGGCTTTCACCGCATCATCGAGCTTTTCCAACTGCAATATCGTGTCAGTGTCGGCACCGGACAAAAGCCGGGAGCGCAATTTGTGATAGTTACCTAACAGTCCGCTATCCTGGTTCAGGCCTAAAACCTGATAAGCGTTAACCAGTTGGATAAAGCCGTTTCTGATAGCTCACCAAATCCGCCTTTAACGCCGCGGAGGACGCTAACTGGTGTTTTTCCAGAATGGTCGCCAGTTCAGTTTCTAAAGCGATAAACTGCTCGGCATTTTGTTTGAATGTCTGCAGATATTTTTCATCACTGCGCAGCAAAAAGTCTTTTTCATTGCGTCTCAGGTTCAGCAATCTTATTTCCAGTTTATCGACCAGACCGATAGCGCCGGACAGCTCACCGGTCTGGCGTGCAAAATGGCCGGTAGTCAGCACCAGCACGATAATGCCGGTAATAGCAACGCCACCGAGCAGGTAGAGTTTATTCTTTATATTCATAGAGCAACCAGTGAATGGATTTTAATGATAATAATATTAGTAGCGCGCGAGTGTAGATGCCATTTGCATCACCTGCAATAAGCAATAGAATGGCTAAATGTAACAATTGAACCAACCACACACGAATCACTGTCATGTGAGATGGAGTTTTCATGAATTTAGAACGCTATAAAGGGCTGATCTTTGATATGGATGGCACTTTGATTGATACCATGCCAGCCCATATCGAAGCTTGGCGCACCACCGCTGAATTTTTTGACTTTCCTTTTGACGGGGATTGGTTGCACAGCATGGGCGGGATGCCAAGTTACAAAATCGTGGGTGAAATCAACCGAAAATTTGGTCTTGCGCTGGAGCCGATGGCGGTTGCTGAACATAAGATGCAGGCGTTTTCTGACATAGATGATAGCGGCGCATTAATCGCAGACACTTACGCAGTATTTCAAGATTATCTGGGCAGTAAAAAAATTGCGATTGGTACCGGCAGCCAGCGCATCAGTGCAGAGAAGCTGCTCAGTCGTGTCGGGGTGCTGGATAAACTCGATGCCGTGGTGACCGCCACTGAAGTTGAAAATCATAAACCGCATCCGGAAACCTTTTTGCGCGCCTGTGAACTGATTGGCCTGCAGCCGAGTGAATGCGTGGTGTTTGAAGATACCCATCTAGGTAAGCAAGCAGCCCATGCCGGCGGTATGGACTGTATTATGGTGACCGAGCAGGGCCTGAAATTTTATCCGTTACCGCAGTAACTCGTGCACGGTGATTGATCGCCGCGACTTGTTTTGACTGTGTCTTGTCGTTAACGGTTGTTACGGGTAGGTGCGATAAACAGAAAGAGCGGCCATTTGGCCGCTCTTGCGATTTTACTTTCCCACAGCAAGGGGATTGAGCCGCGATTACTGAATTGCCAGCAGTTCGACTTCAAAAATTAAGGTTGCAGACGGTGGAATCGGGCCTGCGCCATTCTTGCCGTAACCTAGGTTGGCCGGGACATACAGACGGACTTTCTCGCCTTCAGTCATCAGCTGAACGCCTTCCTGCCAGCCTTTGATGACCTGATTAAGGCCAAATACAATCGGCTCGTTGCGTTGGTAAGAGCTGTCAAACACTGTGCCGTCAAGCAGGCGTCCTTCGTAGTGCACTTTTACCCGGCTGTTAGCTTTTGGATGCTCAGTGCCTGTGCCTGGCTTTAAGATTTCGTATTGCAGGCCGCTATGGGTGGTAATCACGCCTGGTTTGTTGGCATTTTCAGTCATAAATGCCTGACCTTGTTCGATGTTTTGTTCTGCCGCTTTGTGGTTATTCCAGGTGCGATAGATGAACAAGCCTGCCAAAACGAAAACAACGACAGGCAAAATAATTTTATACATAGTCTCAATACTCAATAAACGTCCGGTTTTAGTATCAACTCTGGTCTGCCTTGCGTTTGCAGAGTGGTCACTCCGACATTTGCGATGCAAAACCAAGACTTGATAAAGATAGGCTGATTCTAGCGGGTTCACCGCATGAGGCAAACCGACAAATCAGGATTTGTTACCAATTTTGCATAAAGTTTTTGGGTGGCTGCCGATAATAAAAGAGTCGTTTCAACAATGGATGAGAGATTCATGAGGGTTATTGCGCTATCTGTATTATTGCTACTGACTGGATGTAGCTCCTTGTCTTTCAAAGATCCAATGGGGTTTATGCAGAATAACATGCTGGACACGGCGCCGAAGAAACGACCGGGAAGTACTCTATCCTGAGTGGGGACAAGCGCCTCAGTCTGCTCCGGTGTCTGTGCCGGTTCAGGCGGTTGCGACACCGGCACAGAGGCCGCAGAGGCAGGCACCTGTCTCCGGCTACAGCTCACTTGAGCAGTTTTTAATGCAAAATGGTATCGATTATGAAGTGATGCCGGGCAACCATATTATGGTGAAGCTTAAACATACCATGCAGTTTGCCACCGGTTCGGCGCAGCTTTCTTCAGACTCCGCATACTGGCTCAATATTATGAGCCAGTTTTTGTCTCGTGAACGTGGTATCGATATCGTTATTGAGGGGCATACCGATAATACCGGCGCAACTACGCTGAATGATGGCTTATCGGTCAGACGCGCTCAATCGGTCAAGGATACTCTGGTCAGAAATAATGTCGCACGCAATGCGATTTTTACCCGGGGTTATGGTGAGTCTATCCCGGCCTGCAGCAATAACACCATACAGGGCCGGGCTTGTAATCGCCGGGTTGAGTTACTTCTTATCGTCTCAAATAATTGATTTAGTTTGCGTACAAGTGGCAGACGAGTTGGCTGTGATGCGGTTTAGACTTTAACCACATGTTTTGTTACTACTTGTGTGGGGTTGTTGATTATACTCACGCAACTGAGGTTTATTGAGTACGATGTTTTGAAAACCGCCTTAAAATTGTGTATATAAGGCGTCTACAATGTATAAGAATTATTAACGCCATGTCAGCTATTCAATCGTCTCAAAATGAAGTTCCGGTAGGGGAACATGATCAGTTGGTCTCAACAACCGATCTCAAAGGTGTCATAACATACTGCAATGATACTTTTTGTCGTATCGCCGGGTTCGAGGAGCATGAGCTCCTGGGACAAAACCACAATATTGTGCGCCATAACGATATGCCGAAAGCGGCGTTTGCCGATATGTGGCGGCATCTTAAGCAGGGCAATGCCTGGCGCGGTATAGTTAAAAACCGCACCAAGACGAACGGGCATTACTGGGTTGACGCTTATGTCACCCCCATTTACGAAGATGGCAAAGTGTGTGGCTTTCAGTCGGTGCGTGTTCAGGCGCAGCGACAATGGGTGGATATTGCGGCGAAAGCGTATAAAGCACTGCGCAGCGCTGAACAGTCCGGTCGTAGTTTCTCCCTCAAGATTTCCGCTTCGGTGCGTTATGCCATCCTGCTCGGATCGCTGGCGGCGCCTGCTGCGGCTTATTTCCTGGCTCAGGGTAGCAATATGCAGCTGTTGGCTAGTTTATTGCCGGCCGCGGCCTTAGGTCTCTTGTTCCGTCAGGAGCTGATTGATACACCTAAGCAGATCCATCGTTTACAATCACAGTATGACAGCATCAGTCGGCTGATTTACTCGGGTAACAGTGCGTTTTCGGTGGTGGATTATCATCTGAAGATGGCTTCAGCCAGAATTCGTACTGTGCTGGGGCGTATGGTTGATTCTGCGCACCCGCTGCGCGATCTGTCTGAAAACTTAAGTGCCAACACAGCGGAAGTGGTGCAGGCGCTGAAACAGCAGAATGCCGATATTCGCAGTGTGGTGCAGGCTACAGATGCCGTTGAAGCCGCTGCGGATGCGGTCTCCGGAAATACGCAAACCGCCCATGAATTAATTGAAAAGGCATCGGCCAGTTGTTTGCACACCAAGCAAAGTATTGAACAGACTCATAATAATCTGGTCGTACTCAGCGATCAGGCTGAACGAGCAACCGGCACGACCTACGAGCTTAATGATCAGGCGCAGAAAGTGGGTCAGCTGATGGAAGAAATTGGCGGCATCGCTGAACAGACCAACTTGTTGGCGTTGAATGCGGCGATTGAGGCGGCGCGTGCCGGCGAAACAGGGCCGTGGCTTTGCTGTTGTTGCCGATGAAGTGCGTGCGTTGTCTGGTCGTACTCAAAAGGCGACTCAGCATATTCAGACCAGCATTGATACTATGCTGAGTACGATTGAGTCATGGCAAAAAGAGATTGTCGAAAGCCAGAAACAGACTCAGGCCTGTGGCGCAGTGGCTGAGGAGAGTGGTCAGCGTCTGCAGGAGGTCGAACAGCAACTGGCCGATATGCAGAGCATCATCAGCGATATGGCACACTCGGCGACGGCGCAGCGTGAACTGACCAGTGAGGTCAACCAGCATATTCACTCAATTGCCTCAATGGCGACGCAAAATCTGGCCGCAACTAATACGGTTGAAGAGTTCAGCCAGCAGATGAATGAGCGAGTGGATGATTTTGGCCATCTCGCCAAGCGATTCGAAGAGAAATAACTCAATCAGAAAATGGCCGCATGATGCGGTCATTTTTGTCTTTTATTCCCGCAATATCCCCTCTTTTTTTCTTATTTTCTAAAATTTTCATGATCAATACGTCACAAGTCTGATGTGACTCAAAATGTAAAAAACTGTTTCTAAGTGATAATTTGTTATGTTATAACATTTTAAGTTGTTAGGGTTGTTACGGAATTATTATTATGAAGTCTGTGGTTGGAGAGATAGCGCGAACTCCTGTCAAAGCGCTCTTGTCGGACTCACAAATTCAGCCTGCGCTGCAAGGAAGGCGTTTGTTGTTGCTGTCGGCCCAAGTGCGCATCGGTTTGGCAGGCATGGTGCTGACGGCACTCTGGTTATCGATTTACTGGGCGGTACTGCTGCCATGATGACACTGGATCAGTTGGTGGTTGGTTATCGCGGGCAAGCCGTGGCGCTGCCGGTCAGTGGCCGGTTTAAGTCGGGATCCCTGACCGCCATTATGGGGCCGAACGGGGCCGGTAAGTCGACGCTGGTCAAAACCTTATGTGGTTTGCAATCGCCGGTTTCCGGCCGGTTGGATGTCTGTGCTGCGATTTCGCAAGTGGCCTGGCTGCCTCAGCGCGCTGAAATGGATAGTGATTTCCCCATCAGTGTGTATGAGGTAGTCGCCATGGGATGCTGGCCCAAGCAAGGCATAAGGCAAGCTCTGGGGCAAGACAACCATATCCGGATTGAACGGGCTTTGGCCCAGGTTGGTATTGGTGACCTGGCAGCACGGACCATAGGTGAATTGTCCGGTGGTCAGTTTCAGCGCATGTTGTTTGCACGCATGTTGGTTCAGGAGGCGGATGTGATGGTGATGGATGAACCTTTTGCCGGTATCGATCAGGCTACACAACAGATATTGCTGCAGCTTATGCTAGCGTTAAACCAACAGGGCAAAACACTGATAGCGGTGCTGCATGATGTCACTCTGGTGCGACGCTATTTCCCTCAACTGCTGCTGATGATGCCGGATCAGATCAGATGGGGAGCGACTGGTGAATTACTGACAGAGCAAAGATACGGCTCTGACGGTGTGGTCATTCCTCTGTTTCATCAGGAGAGCTTGTATGAGCACACACATCATTGATGCCTTCATCCAGTACGGATTTATGCGCCGCTCTCTGGTGGCCTGTCTGGCGTTATCACTCAGCCTGGCTCCGCTCGGCGTGTTTTTACTGTTGCGCCGCATGAGTCTGGTCGGCGATGCCTTGTCTCATGCGGTATTACCTGGTGTCGCTGTCGGTTACCTGCTGTCGGGAATGTCGCTGCTTGCCATGGGGCTGGGCGGATTTATTGCCGGTTTGGTGGTGGCGATGGCATCAGGCTGGATCAGCAAAATGACCCGCTTACAGGAAGACTCTGCTTTTGCCGGCCTCTATCTGGGTTCACTGGCACTGGGCGTTACCCTGGTGTCACTGCGCAGTAATGGCGTGGACTTACTCCACTTACTGTTTGGTTCACTGCTTGCCGTTGACGCAGATTCTTTGATGTTTATTGGCGCAATCAGCAGTTTTACTCTGCTGGTTATTGCCTTGTTGTATCGCGGCATCGTGTTTGAATCGTTCAATGCGAGTTTTTTTACCCTGCATTCGCGCTCCTTCTCGTTGCTGATGCATGGTCTGTTTATGGCGCTGGTGGTGCTCAATCTGGTCGCTGGTTTTCAGGTGTTGGGCACCCTGATGACGGTGGGTCTGATGATGCTGCCGGCCATCGCCGCTCGCTGTTGGAGCAACAGACTGAGCGTGATGCTGTTAGTCGCGGTACTGCTCGGCATGCTCAGTTCAGTCATCGGACTGGCCTGGTCCTGGTACCAGTCGATTCCGGCCGGACCGGCCATTGTGCTGACGGCGACCGCCGTGTTTCTTTTTTCCGTTCTTTTTGGCTCTCAGAAAGGCATTTTTACCCGATCAAAATCGATGGTGTATTCAAATTAAGGAGTAATAGATGAAAGTTTGGCAAACAGCCGGTTGTTCTCTGCTATTGGCACTGAGCAGTTTCCGCAATGGCAAAAACGGTGGATACCGTGGCAAGTTTTTCTGTGCTGGCTGATATTGTAAAACAAGTGGGCGGCGATCATGTCACCGTTACAACTCTGGTGGGGCCGGATGGTGATCCGCATACCTTTGTCCCGAGTCCGCAAGACAGCGTGAAACTTAATCAGGCTGACGTGGTGTTTATGAGCGGACTGGGTCTGGAAGGCTGGATGGATCGTCTGGTGACTGCGTCGGGATACAAGGGGCCGGTCATTGTGGCATCTGATGGGGTTCAGAGCCGGACCATGCAGGAAGACGGCGAGGTGGTCACAGACCCACATGCCTGGAACAGTGCGGCAAACGGTGCTATCTACGCGCGTAATGTTACTGATGCGCTTAAAGCGGCTGATCCGCAGGATGCCGACTATTTTGAACAGCGTGGCAGTGACTATATCGAACAACTGACCAAGCTGGATCATTGGGCTAAAGCCCGTTTTGCATCCGTATCTGAGGCAGGACGTAAAGTGCTGACCAGTCATGATGCATTCGGCTATTTTGGTGCCGAGTATGGTGTGACCTTCCTGTCACCGCAGGGCTTTTCTACTGAATCGGAAGCCAGTGCGAAGCAAGTGGCTGAACTGATTAGTCAGATTAAATCACAGCACATTCACGCTTACTTTATTGAAAATCAAACGGATCCACGTCTGGTTAAACAGATTGCGGCTGCAACCGGAGCGAAAGCGGGCGGCGAACTCTATCCGGAAGCGTTAACGGCTAAAGGCGGTGAAGCCGATACTTATCTGCAGGCATTCAAACATAACGTGACAGTGATGGCCGACAGCATGCAGTAAGCTCGAACGCTTGTTTCCGACTGTATTCGCATAAATATCATTACCGGGCAGAGATCCGATAAGGTCTCTGCCTGATATGTTCCATGTCTGGTATGTTTAGTGATACTGCCAGCTCTCTGATGACGGGCTAAGCTATGTATTTTCTGTCTGTGTGCAAAACGTTATCCGGCGCCGTTAGCAATAAGTGGCTGTGGGTGTTCGGTTTGTTGACCTTGCTGATTGCACTCCCTTGCCGTGCGCATCCGCATTCATGGATTGATATAAAAACCCGGATATTGGGCAGTGACCAGGCGATTACCGGGCTGAAAATGGAATGGACCTTTGATGCCATGACCACCGCCTACTTGTTTGACGGCGAGGATATGTCTCCGGCGCAGCGGGAAAAAACGCTGCATAAACTGGCGGCATCTGTGATGACGAACATGTTATCGCAGCACTACTTTACCTATTTCTACGATAATCAGACGCCGATTCGTTATCAATCGATCGATACCGGCCAACTGAGCACCGCGAAAGGTAAAGCCACGTTGAGTTTTAGCTTGCCACTGGCCAAGCCTTATCCTCTTAACGGGCATACACTCACCCTGAAAATTTTTGACCCGACTTACTACGTTGATATGTCCTGGAAAGACAGCCATGAGATCAGCTTCGCCCCGAGCTTACAGGATCATTGTCAGCAGAAGCTGATCGAGCCGAATCCGACTTCAGCTCAAATAAGCTACGCCATGTCGCTACCGATGGATGCTGATCCTGACAATAAACTCGGCCAACTTTTTACCCAGACACTCGAACTGAGCTGTAAGGCTCAGAGTTAATAAAAGCAAGAGCTAACCATCACAACGTTAGCCAACAAAACTAGCCGGTACCTTTTTGGTAAGGAGAGCTTATCGTTAGGAAAGCTTTTGGTCAGGCAAGCTGATGGTTAGTAAAGCTTTAGATTAGAACAGTAGGGAAGGAATATCTCATGTCGTTTGAACAAACCAAGCGAACGTCCGCAGCGCAGGGGGCTGAGAAAGCAAACGCCAGACTCAATCCATGGCTGAGCGGTGCGCTGGTCTTGGGTGTGTTGCTAGCCCTGGGCGTATTACTGTGGCATTTTTGGCCACAAATCCTGGTACAGAGCCTGCATTGGCAAAAGGCGTCCCTCGACTATCTGAGTGAGCAGTTCTATTTGCCGGGTCTGCACGCCAAGGCGATGATTCTCGCCGTCTGCTTATTGTACGGCGTGTTACATGCGCTTGGCCCCGGACACGGTAAAGTGGTGGTCAGCACCTATCTGGCGACTCATGCCACTAAGCTGCGTACCGGAATCTACATCACGATTGCCGCGGCGCTGTTACAGGGCTTGGTTGCAGTACTATTGGTCAGTGTGTTTTTGTTTGTGCTGCATCAGACCATGCATCAGCTGAATGCGAGTGTATCCGATTTTATCGAGCTGAGTGGCGTGTTTGTGGTGGCGCTTGGCGTCTATCTGTTGCTGGCAGCATTGACATCGTTGCTCGGCTCTCGGTCGCCGCGCGTTCGTCAGGAGAGTCATTACCACGATCACCATCATAACGACGATCATCATCATAATGACCACCATCACGACTGTGGTTGCGGACACAAACATGGTGCGGATGCAGAGGAGCTCAACCGGGCAAATGGCTGGCGTGAATACGCAGCAATTATCATCAGTATCGGATTACGTCCGTGCTCTGGTGCGATTCTGGTTCTGTTTTTTGCTCATCTCGCCAATCTGTATTGGGTTGGTGTCGCGGGCAGTTTTGTGATGTCTTTGGGAACGGCGCTGACCACCTCAGTGATCGCGTTTTTAACGGTAACAGGACGCAGTGTGGTGCAATTTTACAGTCGGATAGACCCGGGAAAGAGCAGGGTAGTGATGACGATGCTGAAAAGTATCGCGGGCTTATTGCTGCTGGCAATGGGACTACTGCTAATCGAAATGCCGGGGTACGGTGTGTCGCCACTTTTTTCGTAACAAGTGACCTTGCGTAAACGTGATTTGGCGTAAAAGTAACGTTGAGCAAAGAGTGAGCGTCATAAACAAAAAAGGCCCTGCTCACTGAGCAGGGCCTTGGTTTTCATTTGCTTGTCCCATCCTAAGACAGGGATCAAACCAGGCTTACGCCAGCAGTTCGTTCGCAGTGTTAACTACGTTTTCAGCAGTGAAGCCGAACATCTTGAACAGTTCACCCGCCGGTGCAGATTCACCGAAGGTGGTCATACCGATGATACGACCGCCAAAGCCGACGTACTTATACCAGAAGTCAGCGATGCCTGCTTCAACAGCGATACGTGCAGTCACATCAGCTGGCAGTACCGCTTCACGGTAAGCCGCATCCTGCTTGTCGAAGGTGTCAGTCGATGGCATCGATACCACACGCACCTGTTTACCGGCCGCCGTCAGTTGCGCTGCGGCTTCTACGGTCAGTTCTACTTCAGAACCGGTCGCGATCAGGATCAGCTCAGGTTTACCGGCACAATCTTTCAGGATGTAACCACCTTTCGCGATGTCCGCCACTTGCTGTGCACTGCGCTCTTGCTGAGCCAGGTTCTGACGCGAGAAGATCAGCGCCGATGGCGCGTCTTTACGCTCGATAGCCAGTTTCCAAGCAACCGCAGATTCAACCTGGTCACATGGGCGCCAGGTGCTCATGTTTGGTGTCATACGCAGTGACGCCACTTGCTCTACCGGTTGGTGAGTCGGGCCGTCTTCACCCAGACCGATGGAGTCGTGAGTGTAAACCTGGATGTTCTGAATCTTCATCAGCGCCGCCATACGCATTGCGTTACGCGCGTATTCCATGAACATCAGGAAGGTTGCGCCGTAAGGCACGAAACCGCCGTGCAGGGCAATACCGTTGATGATGGCGGTCATACCGAATTCACGCACACCGTAGTGGATGTAGTTACCGGCGAAATCTTCGCTAGTCAGTGACTTAGAGCCAGACCACATGGTCAGGTTAGACGGAGCCAGGTCGGCTGAGCCGCCCATGAATTCAGGCAGGATCTTACCGAACGCTTCCAGCGCGTTTTGTGACGCTTTACGTGACGCGATGTTGGCCGGGTTGGCTTGCAGCTCAGCAATCACTGCGCTGGTCGCTTGTTCCCAGTCAGCCGGCAGTTCACCAGCCATACGGCGCTGGTATTCCGCCGCTTCTGCCGGGTAAGCTGCAGCATAGGCTGCGAATTTTTCATTCCAGGCTGCTTCTTTGGCAGCACCGGCTTCTTTGGCATCCCACTGCGCGTAGATATCCGCCGGGATTTCAAACGCACCGTATTCCCAACCCAGGAATTCACGTGCGGCTTTGATTTCGTCTGCGCCCAGAGGAGCACCGTGACAGTCGTGTGAGCCCGCTTTGTTTGGTGAACCAAAGCCGATGATGGTCTTAGTACAGATCAGGGTCGGACGACCGGTTTCCGCTTGTGCGGCTTCAATAGCAGCATTAATCGCTTCCGGATCGTGACCGTCTACCGCCGGGATTACGTGCCAGCCGTAAGACTCGAAACGTTTTGGCGTATCGTCAGAGAACCAGCCTTCCACATGACCGTCGATAGAGATGCCGTTGTCATCCCAGAATGCGATCAACTTGCCCAGACCCAGTGTACCGGCCAGAGAGCATGCTTCGTGCGAGATGCCTTCCATCAGACAGCCGTCGCCCATGAACGCGTAAGTAAAGTGGTCAACGATGTCGTGACCTTCTTTATTGAACTGCGCTGCCAGCGCTTTCTCAGCAATCGCCATACCTACGGCGTTAGTGATACCCTGACCGAGCGGACCTGTGGTGGTCTCGATGCCAGGTGCGTAACCGTATTCAGGGTGACCCGGGGTTTTCGAGTGCAGCTGACGGAAGTTTTTCAGGTCGTCGATTGACAGCTCGTAGCCGCTCAGGTGCAGCAGTGAGTAGATCAGCATAGAGCCGTGGCCGTTGGACAGCACGAAGCGGTCACGGTCAGCCCAGTTCGGGTTTTGCGGGTTGTGGTTGAGGTGACTGCGCCACAGCACTTCAGCGATGTCAGCCATCCCCATCGGGGCGCCTGGGTGACCAGAGTTAGCCTGTTGTACACCATCCATGCTCAGCGCGCGGATTGCGTTAGCCAGTTGTTTGCGGTTCATAATAGATTCCGTAATCGTTAGAATTTCAAAGTCAGAAATGATTAGGGGAAGCGGGCGCTTCCCCTAATGGGATTCAGTTTGGCTGATTAAAGCTTCGCTTCGATCATTGCTTCCAGTTTGCCCTGGTCTACTGCGAAGTTACGGATACCTTCAGCCAGTTTCTCAACAGCCATTGGGTCCAGGTTGTGCTCCCACAGGAAACTCAGAGTGGTTCATTACCGCTGGACGCTCTTGCAGCTCAGTTGTCGCAACCAGTTTCTCTTCAACCACACCTTCAGCGGCTTCCAGATCAGCCAGCAGTTGTGGAGAGATAGTCAGGCGGTCACAGCCGGCCAGTTCCAGGATTTCGCCGATGTTACGGAAGCTTGCGCCCATAACAACCGTGTTGTAACCGTGCTGTTTGTAGTAGTTGTAGATGTTAGATACAGACAGTACGCCCGGATCTTCCTGAGCTTCGAAATCACGACCTTCTTTCGCTTTGTACCAGTCCATGATACGGCCTACGAATGGAGAAATCAGGAATACGCCAGCTTCTGCACAAGCACGAGCCTGAGCAAATGAGAACAGCAGAGTCAGGTTACAGTTGATGCCTTCTTTTTCCAGTACTTCAGCAGCACGGATACCTTCCCAGGTAGAAGCCAGTTTGATCAGGATGCGGTCGTTGCTGATGCCTGCATCGTTGTACATTTTGATCAGTTTACGTGCTTTCTCGATGCTGCCTTCAGTGTCGTAAGACAGACGTGCGTCAACTTCTGTAGAGATACGGCCAGGGATAGTTTTCAGGATCTCTTTACCGATGTTCACTGCCAGCATGTCACAAGCTTCTTGTACTTGCTCTACTTTGTCGCTGGTTTGTGATTTCGCGTATTCGATCGCTTGATCAATCAGAGGTGCATATTCTGCAATTTGAGCGGCTTTAAGAATTAGAGAAGGGTTGGTTGTTGCATCTTCAGGTTGGTACTTTTTGATTGCGTCAATTTCACCTGTGTCCGCTACAACAGTCGTTAGTTTACGTAGTTGCTCTAATTTGTTGCTCATTTCGATCATCCTATTTCTTTTCGGCTAGCCAGCAAAACTGGCATGTGCAAGCGGGTTAGCTAAGCGCACCGCCACGTTCTGACGTTACTTCTTATGACTAACTCAATGTTTTCCAGCGACCGAGCAACTGCAATGAACATTTGCTCGTTCGTTGAGTAAATGATGTACCCATATTTAACGTATCCGGCCTAAATAATCAATCGGGATTTGGCTATTATGAGGGGTTTTGACGAGTTATTTTACACAGCGCTGGATCAAGCTAGAAAAGAAACGTTTGCCTAATCGGCAGCGGCCTTGGAGTGGCGAAAAAGAGTGCACGCTTTGGGGTGAGAAAATGTAACCATAGTGAGCAAATGTTGCGTGCCTATTGTATCCTGACATATGCTATACCCATGAGCAGATGCTGCCTCACCGCAGCATCATGACCACATCGATCATCAGGTTATACAAATAGGGTAAGCGGGTATGAGCAGTTCCAGCCAGGATATTTCCTCTGAAAGCAGTGATCTATTGACGGAAGTCGCCGTCGCGTATTATCAGGACGGTGCGACTCAGGAAGAGATTTCCAGAAAATTCTCGATTTCACGTGCCAAGGTAGGGCGGATGCTGAAACAGGCGCGCGATGAGGGCATTGTTGAGATCACTGTGAAGTATCACCCGGTATTCAGCGCCAAAATTGAGCAGCGTCTGATAGAACGCTTTGGCGTCAAACGTGCCTTGGTCGCGCTGGATCAGCCTACAGAAGAGTTACAGCGCCAGCAGGTATCTGGCCTGGTATCCAGTTATCTCAATAGTACGTTGAAAAACGGCATGGTGGTCAGTATCGGGCAGGGGCGTAATGTGTCGGCGGTCGCCCATCATATCGGCGTGATCACGCCGCGCGATTGTAAGTTTGTCTGCAGTATTGGTGGTATTCACCCGCGCGGCGGTATGTTCAATGCCGACCATATTTGTCGCCAGATGGCGAAGAAATATGGGGGGACCTCAGAAACCCTCTATGCTCCGGCTTATGCGGAAAACCGCGCCCAGAAACTGGCGTTTATGCAAAATGAAACGGTTAAGCAGACGCTCGATCTGGCGCGTAAGGCGGACATTGCACTGGTCGGTATTGGTGATATGAGTGAAAACAGCTATATGGTCGATTTAGGTTGGTTCACGCCAGATGAAGTAGTGCAATCCCGTTTGCAGCAGGGCGTCGTCGGCGACTTTGCCGGCTATGATTTTTTTAACGTGCATGGCCAAATCGCCGACACCGTGATGAGTGACCGGATTATCGGTCTGGGGATTGAAGAGTTTCGGCGTATCGCTGAAGTGATTGCGATTGCTGCGGAGAACAGTAAGCCGCTTGCTCTTTTGGGTGCGCTGCGCACCGGAGCGGTGGATGTGGTGGCCACCAGTGTCAGTAACGCACTGACCGTATTGAACCTTGATGAGCAAATGTTCGGTCTGGATACAAAGTAGCAGCTTTGAATGGCAGAAACGGGTTAAGAGACAGCCGTTCTGCCAGTATTTTAGCGGCGAAAATGGAACACCATTTATTGATATATAGAACAGTATTCTACCTTCTAATTGTTTGATTTTATGGGTGTAAACCTGAGTGTGCCCTTTATTGTTGCGACCTGAATGGTGCAGGGGTAGGTCGCAAACATGCGCTTAAAAGATTGAAAATTCGGTCATTTTGTATAAATATGAGCGCGAAATTGCAGTTCTCCAGGAAAGGGAGACTGAAAAATCTCATCTTTATTTGGTGTAAATTCAGTCTGGGATCTTCGTGCTTAGCATGACGTTTCTGCCACAGATTAGTGACTGAGTGAAGTTAAGGAAAACGAATCAACCAAGATTAAGAGTTTGCGTAAATTACGTATCCAACTCTCATTTCACCTAACTCACATTTGCTATTTCACACCATACATTTCATAACATAATGGAATAATAATACCGTTAATATAATAAGGAGCTTTTATGTACCAGGCACTAAGGAATGGTCTACTGGCGTTGGCTGTTGTTTTTTCTGCTTCAAGCATGGCTGAAAACTACACCATCGGCACCGGTAGTCAGAGTGGTACTTATTACCCGCTGGGCGGCATGCTGGCTAAAATCTGGAGTGAAAACCTGCCTGATTTCAACATGCGTGCGGAAGTGACAGCGGCTTCTGTCGAAAACACGATTAAGGTTTCAACCAACAAGCAGTTAGCCGGTATTGCACAGGGTAACGTTGTACTGCAAGCCTTTGAAGGAACAAAACCTTTCCCTCGTAAGATGGATGTAGCAGTTTCTGTTTGCGCTTTACCCTAATGCGGTACAGTTTATTGTACCGGCCAAATCGGACATTCACTCGGTTGCTGACCTGAAAGGCAAACGTGTTTCTCTGGGTGCGCCTGGTTCAGGTACCCGTGTCAGTGCGGTCAATATTCTTAACACCCTGGGCGTGTCAGAAGATGACATCAAACCGCAGTCTCTTAACTACACAGCGACCACCAGTGCGATTGCTAACAACCAGATTGATGCCGGCGTGATCGTTGGCAGCGTGGGTGTTGGTGCGATCACTGAACTGGCGCTGACGCGTGATATTCGTGTCCTGAGCTTCAGTGCCGAAGAGTTGGCCAAGATTGCCGCTGCATATCCTTCTTACCTGGAACTGGATGTGCCAGCCGATGCTTACAACAAGGTTCCGGCGTTTAAAGTACCCGCGGTATGGAACGTGTTGGTTGTGAACAAAAACCTCAGTGAAGACATGGCTTATCAGATGACCAAGGCAGCATTTGACCACATCGATGAGATTCGTCAGGTGCTGGGTGTGACTAAGTTCACCACCATTGAAAACATGACGAAGCTGGACGGTGTTCCTCTGCACCCTGGCGCAATGAAGTTTCTTCAGGAACAACAGAAGTAAATTATCAGTCATCCACGAGTGATTACTGATAACAAAGTAACGTTACACGGAGTAAGTGATGAGTCAAATTCATCCTGGTAACCAGAAAATTACTGACGTGATACTTTCGATAGCCGCTGTAGCGGCTATCGCTTTATCGGTCTTTCAGATTTGGCAAGGTATTGTTGCCACGCTTTCCGCACCGGTGTTTCGTCCGGTCCATGTCAGTTGGGTTATCGCGATAGCCTTTATGGTTTATCCCACATTTAATGCCAGACACTCACTGCCGGTTTACCTGCTGGGTCGGGTGATTGACCTTGGCCTGGTGATCGCAACCTGCTGGGCATCCACTCAGATTGCCCTGTTTGATTATGATGATATTAGCTTTCTGCTCGACGGGTTAGGCAGCGTTGATCAGGCCGCTGGTGTGGTGCTGATTGTGATGCTGCTCGAAGCCACCCGCCGTACCGTCGGTTTGGTCATGGTCGTGATTGCGGCGCTGTTTCTGGTGTACGCCATGTTTGGTGATGTCCTGCCGGATAACGTCGCCAGCAAAGGCTTCAGTATCGAAGAGATTGTGCGTTTCCACATTTACTCCACCAATGGGGTATATGGCGCGCCACTGGCAATTGCAGCCGGTGTGGTATTTATCTTTGTCCTGTTTGGCGCCTTCCTGCAGGTGACCGGTGCGGGCCAGTTCTTTATCGATATGGCGTTTGCCGTGGCAGGTAAATACCGCGGCGGCCCGGCGAAAGCGAGCGTGGTAGCATCGGCGGCATTGGGCTCGATTTCCGGTTCTGCAATCGCTAACACGGTAACCACCGGCTCATTAACCATACCGATGATGAAAAAGCTTGGCTACAAGCCGGAGCAGGCTGCAGGAATTGAAGCGGCGGCGTCGACAGGTGGGCAGATCATGCCGCCGGTTATGGGCGCCGGAGCGTTTGTTATGGCGCAGTTTACCGGTATTCCGTACAGCGATATCTTGCTGGTATCGATTGCACCGGCAATCCTTTATTTCGCTTGTACCTTGCTTTACGTCCACCTGATGGCCTGTAAACTTGGTTTGCAGGGCATGACCGTCACCGAGCAAATTTCTAAAGTGCTCAAGGATGGCTGGCACTATCTGTTGCCGCTGATTCTGATCACGGCGCTGCTGATGATGAGCTATTCACCGGTGCTGGTGGGTGTGATCGGCTGTGTGGCAATCTTGCTTGCTGCGATGACCCGTAAACACAGCCGCATCAGTTTTAAGCTGTTTGTCGAAGGGCTGAAAGAGGGGGCGCTGATGGCGATTCCGATTTCGGTAGCCTGTGCGACCGCGGGTATCGTGGTGGGTGTGGTCGGTCAAACCGGTATCGGTCTGCAATTTACTCAATTCCTGATTGCGTTGTCGGGCGGGCATTTATGGTCGGCGCTGGCATTGATTGCGGTGGCTGCGGTCATTCTTGGTATGGGGCTGCCGGTAACGGCTGCTTATATCGTCTTGTCGATCATGGCCGTTTCCTGCACTGATGGATTTTGGCCTGGGTATGCTGACCGCACACATGATTGTGTTCTGGTTATCGCAGACATCTAACGTAACGCCACCGATTGCACTGGCTGCCTTTGCCGGCGCGGGGATAGCTAACGCATCACCGATGAAGTCGGCAGTGCAGGCGTTCAAACTGGCACAGGGCTTCTTCTTGATCCCGGCCATGATGGCATTTTCCGGCCTGATCTGGATTGATGGTGAACCGGTGCATTTTGCTATCGGGGTCATTTCAACCATCAGCCTGTTTGTTGCCTTTGCCGGTGGTATTGAAGGTCGCCTGTTCTCGCCGCTGCAAAGCTGGCAACGTATCGTGCTGTTGGTCATGGCATTGTGCGTGCTGTTCTTGTCGGATATTTACCGTCTTGCTGCTCTGGTGGTGATTGTTGCGGTATGTCTGCTTAACTACCGTCAGCCTGAACAACCGGCTTCTCACGCTTCGTGATAACGGGGTGAGCGCAGTCGTTGAACGTTGTTAATGGCGTTCTACGAACTGAATAAAGATAAATGCCGTTCACTCAGTGAACGGCATTTTTTATCGTTTGTACCGCCGGTGATAAAACGATGGCTACAGCATTTATTGCTATTGCTATTGCTACTGCAGAGCTATGCTGATTTCAGAACTCTTCTTATTTCAACGTACTAATCGGCAGGTCATAATTTGAACCCCATTCAGTCCACGAACCGTCGTAGACGGCCAGATTGTGATAACCACACAGGGTGGCAGCCAGGAGCACAATACAGGCGGTGACCCCTGAGCCGCAGCTGAACAGGTATTCGTCGGCTGACTGCGGCAGCGCTTGCTGCAGAATCGGCTCGAGCTCGGTGACCGGTTTGAACTTATGACCGTTCATCAGTTCGGCAAATGGCAGACAGCATGAATTCGGGATATGGCCGCTGCGCACTCCCGCGCGCGGCTCTGCCACCTGGGCGGAAAAACGGGCATGGGAGCGAGCATCGACCGTCTGGCTGGCAGGATCATCGAGTTTGCTTAGTACGTAACCGGCATCAACAAAGTAAGCCGGGTCGAGCGGGCGATTAAAATCACCGCTTACTGCTGGCTGAGTATAACTTTGCGTGACAGCGTAACCCTGCATTTTCCACTCAGTCAGACCGCCATCGAGTATGTAGACCTCATTATGGCCGAATGCTTTAAACATCCACCACGCCCTTGGCGAGGCAAACGTGCCGCTGTTGTCATATACGACCAGAACCGAATCCTGATTAATTCCCAGCTCTCGCGCTAAGTGGTTGAAACGCGCTTCACTGGGCATCATGTGCGGTAAACTCGCATCAGGATCGCAGAACACGCTATCGTAATCGAAACGGCGTGCACCGGGAATTTTGTTTATTTTGTCTTTTTCCGGTTCAGCAGGAATCTGAAAATCGATACTGGTATCGAGCACGACAATGCGTTTGTCGTTAAGGCGTTCGGCCAGCCAGGCCGGAGTGACAAGAGGAGACATGCGACGGTTTCCTTATTGAGCGCGGGCCGGTTGCCCGCAATGAGTTAACTTTTAGAGAGTACTCAATTCAACGCTGGAAATAAATGAAAACAGGCGCTTAATGGCGCGCCTGTTTAGAATGGAGAGTAGGTCAGGGCTTTCAGCCTGACTGGCTGCCGCACACCGGGCAGGTAGGCAGCTTCATCAGCTTCATTTCGCGCCATGACATGGTCATAGCGTCGAGCAGCAAAATTTTGCCCTGCACCGAACGGCCATATCCGGCGATGACTTTGATGGCCTCAAGAGCCTGCACTGCGCCAATAATACCGACCACCGGCGCCATTACTCCTGCTTCGACGCAGCTCAAAGCAGCATCGCCGAACAAAGCACTCAGGCACTGATAACAGGGTTCATTGTCCTGCTGGTAGGTAAAGACGCTGACCTGACCTTCCATACGAATCGCGGCCCCGGAGACGAGCGGGGTTTTGCTCTGATAACAAAGGCGGTTAAGTTGGTTGCGGGTGGCGACGTTATCTGAGGCATCCAGCACTATTGTGTGACGGGTGATGAGCGTTTGCAGTGCTTCATCACTGAGTCGTTCGGCCAGGGTATTCACCACCAGGTGCGGATTGAGTTCGCGCAATGACTGCGCGGCCGAATCCACTTTAAGCCGGCCGATATCCGCATCATGATGCAGCACCTGACGCTGCAGGTTCGAGAGCTCCACCTTATCATCGTCAATCAGGGTCAGTTTACCGATGCCGGCCGTCGCCAGATACTGGCCGGCGGCACAGCCGAGGCCTCCGGCACCGAGGATCAGCACTGAACTCTGTTTGAGCGCCTCCTGACCGTCAAAATCAAACTGCTTGAGGATGATCTGTCGGTTGTAGCGCAGCATCTCTGCATCGCTGAGAATGTCCACCATCGCTCCTAGTAAAGGGTTGCGTTAAACAGCTGGATATTGACGGTTTCACCGGCTTCGACCCGGCCGCGTTCACGTTCCAGCACCACAAAACAGTTAGCAAGGCTCATTGAGCGGAAGGCTCCCGAGCTTTGGTTACCCGTGGTCTCAACGAAAAACTGACCGTTTTCGATGCTGTAGATCCCGCGCTGGTAATCGGTGCGCCCCGGAACCTTCTTAAAGGTGGTGCGCGTTGTGGCCGGAATCGATTCCGGTGCTTGCCACTCGGTATGACCCGCCAGCTTAGCCAGCATTGGCTGTACCAGCACGTACATGGTTAACACAGCGGACACCGGGTTACCAGGCAGACCACAGAAACCAGGCGTTTTGCAGTGAACCGAAAGCGAATGGTTTACCCGGCTTGATCGCCAGCTTCCAGAAGCCGATTTCACCCAGCTGCTCAAGAATATCTTTGGTGTAGTCGGCTTCACCGACACTGACACCGCCGGAAGTAACGACCACATCGGCCAGACTTTGCGCTTTTTCAAACGTCGCTTTGAGTGTTTGCGGGCAGTCAGGAATCACACCGAGATCAATCGCTTCGCAGCCGAAGTTTTCAATCAAGGGTTTGATACCGTAACGGTTGCTGTCGTAGATCTGACCGGCTTGCAGCGGCTCACCCAGAGGTTTTAGCTCGTCACCGGTTGAGAAAAAGGCCACTTTAGGTTTGTGGTACACCGTGACATGGCTAACGCCGAGCGTGGCAATCATCGGAATATCGCGTGGTGTCAGACGGGCACCACGGCTCAGCACGACGTCATTATGATGAATGTCATCACCGGTCGGGCGGATATTATCGTTATGAGCGACGTTACTTACGCTGAAGGTAACACCGGCATCGCTGATGGTGGCCTGTTCCTGCATCACAACCGCATCACAACCTGCCGGGATCTGCGCGCCGGTCATGATTCGAACGCAGCTCATTGGCGGCCATTCGCCGTCGAAAGGCTGGCCTGCGAATGATTTTCCGGCCACAGTCAGTGGCTGACCCAGCGCCAGTTCTGAGCGACGCACGGCATATCCGTCCATGGCTGAGTTATCAAAAGGGGGAACATTAATCGGCGAGAGAATATCTTCAGCCAGTACATAGCCCAGAGCATCCGGCAGAGGAAGTATCTGCGTGGTCTGAATCGGTTGGATACGCGACAGCATTTTCTCCATCGCATCTTCGATTGGCATTAAGCCGGGTGCGTCACAACAGCCCATGTTCTAATCCTATCATCTTGTATTTTTTGCCTACTTTAGCACACAACTGACGCCAGGTGAGAAACTGTCTTTTAGCACTCGTTGATAAACATGATGCATCATTCATACGGTTTAAATTGGTGGTGACGGTTAAAGTCTGAATCATCATCATGACTGTAACTATCACTCGGATTTGTCTATTTCCGATCTGAGCTGCAGTGCTGATGGCAGCTGGCCTGGCGTGATCTAAACCCATCGTTAAATTAAGGATGTAATTATTAAAAAATCCGAGTATCCTTGTCTGCCATCCGGAAGGGGTAATTAAGAGGTAAGGTAATGTCAGGTCTTAGCGAATCCGCGAAGTTAGTTAAAGATGCATTGGAGCGTCGTGGTTTGGAAACGCCAATGCAGCCAAATACGATGGGTCGTGAAGAGAAAAAAGAGCGAATCGAACACCATATGCGTGAGATTCTTAACCTGCTGGGGCTCGATTTGACTGACGACAGCCTGGAAGAAACACCGCATCGTATCGCCAAAATGTACGTTGACGAGATCTTCTCTGGCCTTGATTACCAGAATTTTCCCAAGATCACGGTTATCGAAAATAAGATGAACGTAAGCGAAATGGTGCGGGTTAAAGACATCACGGTGACCAGTACCTGTGAGCACCATTTAGTGACCATCGACGGCAAAGCAGCAGTGGCTTACATCCCACGCGGCAAAATTATCGGTCTGTCGAAGATCAATCGAATTGTCCGTTTCTTTGCCCAGCGTCCGCAAGTACAAGAACGTATGACCCAGCAAATTCTGGTGGCGCTGCAGGCTCTGCTGCAATCGGATGACGTGGCAGTCACCATTGATGCGACCCATTACTGCGTGAAATCACGCGGTGTGATGGATGCAACCAGCGAGACGACCACCACAGCATTGGGTGGTATTTTCAAGTCCAATCCGGCAACCCGTGCCGAGTTTTTGCATGGCCTGCGTTAAGCGTCCATGATTGAATTGAAGGAAAAGCGTCTCTGAGCAGGCGCTTTTTTTGTGCCTGTTTTTCACTCTTTGGCAGGACACACGCCGTCAATGAACAGTGCTGAGCGAATATAAAAAATCGCCATCCCGGTCAGGAATGGCGATTGTTGATAGTTGATAATTGATGTTACCCGATTTGCTATCAGGCAGCTTCCAGTTCACCTTGCGCCTGATCGAGCAGAGCG
Source organism: Vibrio sp. CDRSL-10 TSBA (assembly GCA_039696685.1). Lineage (NCBI taxonomy): Bacteria > Pseudomonadati > Pseudomonadota > Gammaproteobacteria > Vibrionales > Vibrionaceae > Vibrio > Vibrio sp. CDRSL-10 TSBA. The sequence goes on from CP155565.1 coordinate 366,169, forward strand.
AACTCCTCCTCGGCACTTTTCGCGATCAGATTGTGCTGACCGACCACGAAGTAGTAGAGCATACCGACGGCGAACAGGACCAGAGTGAACAGGAAGGCACGTACATCGTAAGCGTACACACCAGTCAGGGCGACAATCGACAGCACAAAAGCCACACCCGAAGTCACTACGCCACCCGGAGTTTTGTATGGGCGAGGAATATCAGGACGTTTGATGCGCAGCATAATGTGGCTGGCTGACATCATGGCATAAGAGATGGTTGCGCCGACGACGGCCATAGACAGAATCAGGTCACCTTCACCGCTTAGTGAGATAATAAAGCCCAGAATCGCAGGGTAAATCAGCGCACGAACCGGCGCTTTGCGTTTGCTGGTCAGTGACAGGTTTCTTCGGCAGATAACCGGCACGTGACAGCGCAAATACCAGGCGGCTGTAGCCGTATATGATGGAGAAGAACGAAGCAATCAGACCAGCCAGACCCAGCACGTTGACGAAGGTCGCCAATTGCGAATGGCCGGCAATATTGAGCGCATCAACCAGAGGAACAGCACTGTCACCAATCACTTTAGCACCGGCAGCACCACTTAGCAGCACCACAACCAAAACGGCAGTGAACAGCAGGAACACCATTGCAGCGATAATACCTTTAGGTACATCTTTCTTCGGATCTTTGGCTTCTTCCGCTGCCAGTGGCACACCTTCTACCGCCAGAAACAGCCACATCGCAAACGGCAGTGCAGCCCAGACACCGTACAGACCCATCGGCATCATCAGATCGCTGCCGACAGTCGGTTCGATATCAAACAGATTGGCGCTGTTAAATTCAGGCACCAGAGCGACACCAGTCGCCAGGATGGCCAATACCGCCAGGCCGCTGATGACCATCATTACTTTCAATGCTTCGCCTACGCCAAAAATGTGGATACCAACAAAAGCCAGGTAGAAGAGGGCATAGACCACGGGGCCGTCAAAGCCAGTCAGCTCATTCACTGCAGAGCCAATGAAGATAACAATCGCAGCCGGAGCCAGCGAGTATTCAATCAGAACCGCCAGGCCGGTCAGGAAGCCACCCATCGGGCCCATGGCCTGACGGGCAAAGCTGTAACCACCGCCTGCAGCCGGGATTGCCGCTGACATTTCGGCCAGAGACAGCACCAGTGCCAGATACATGATTCCCATCAGCACGGCGGCAATCACAAAGCCCCCCCAGCCAGCCTGAGCGATACCGAAGTTCCAACCGGCGAAATCACCGGAGATTACATACGAGATACCCAATCCGGCCAGCAGGATCCAACCTGCTGCACCACGTTTGAGCTGGCGTTGAGCCAGATAATCGTTTGATGTTGTCATACTACTATCCTTACATTATGACTTTGAAGTTAAAGAGAAAAATTGTGTCTGTTTATGCTCGAGGATGGTGTCATCCGAGCGGTCTTTGAGGCCGACGCCGGTCAGTTTGAGACGGCGTGATTCAGCCAACAGATAAAAACATTTCATCGCAGCTGCCTGATAAGGCAGGCCTTGCGGGCGTACATTGGAAATACAGTTGCGCAGCGAATCTTCCGTGCCGCGATGCGGGTGCCAGGTCAGATACAGTCCCAGGCTGTCCGGAGAGCTCAGTCCCGGACGTTCACCGACCAGCACCAGCACTTCTTTGGCGTTAATGGCTTCACCGACATCATCGCCGACCGCGACACGGCCCTGATGGACGATGCACAGCGGTGCAATCTGCCAGCTGTTTTTGCTGTCGTTTTGCAACTGTTCAATCAGCGCTTCAATAAAGGGTGTGGCGTGATTACTGATGGCGTAAGAGGAAAGGCCATCAGCGATGACAATCGCCAGATCGTAAGGTTTGGCGTGTTCATCCGCGTGATTTTTGAGGCGCTCAATAGACGACTCGCTCAGCTTACGACCCAGATCCGGCCGCTGCAGATAAGTCAGACGGTCATCCGCCTGACTGTGCAGTGACAAGGCGGGCAGATAAGGCGTCAGCGCAGACCTGGTGGCCATCGTCTCGACCAGTTGTTGCTCGTCGAGCGGCACGTGCACGGCGTCCATTGCCTGAGCGTGAGAGAGCTGAAAACGCAGCAGCTCCTCAGTCGGGATACTGGTGCCGACCCGGCCGATACCGATGCGGGCCTGAGTAAACTGGCGTAATTTGTGCCACGGATCCTCGTGGATCAAATGATTGATAGGGACAACGCTCATACAGCCTCCTTGATTAAACCCAGCGGCTGGATGAAGTGCGGGGAGAGCTCGTCTGACAGCTGTTTACCCTGCTGTTGATTGAAGATTTGCATTTTTTGCAGCCAGGCTTCGAATTCCGGGGCCGGGCGCGAGCCGAGTACCTGACGCGCGTAGAGGGCATCATGGAAAGAGGTGGTCTGATAATTGAGCATGATGTCGTCAGAGCCGGGAATCCCCATGATAAAAGAGCATTCCGCCACACCAAGCAGGGTCAGCAGGTTATCCATATCATTCTGATCGGCGTAAGCGTGGTTGGTGTAGCAAATATCACAGCCCATTGGCAGGCCCAGCAGTTTGGCGCAAAAGTGGTCTTCCAGACCGGCGCGGATGATCTGCTTACCGTCAAACAGATACTCGGGGCCGATAAAGCCGACTACGGTATTGACCAGCAGCGGTTTGAACTTACGTGCCAGGGCGTAGGCGCGCACTTCACAAGTTTGCTGGTCGACGTCGTGATGGCCGTTGGCAGACAGTGCGCTGCCCTGACCGGTTTCAAAATACATCACGTTGTCGCCGACCGTGCCGCGTTTCAGGCTCAGCGCTGCATCGTACGCTTCCGCCAGTACGTTGATGTTGACGCCAAAGCCCTGGTTGGTCGCTTCTGTACCGCCAATCGACTGGAACACCAGATCAACCGGAGCGCCTTGTTCAATCGCTTCCACGGTATTGGTGACGTGGGTCAGCACGCAGGACTGGGTCGGGATTTCATAGTGCTGAATCACTTCGTCCATCAGCTTCATCAGTTTGACCGCCTGGCTGACACTGTCGGTCGCCGGGTTGATACCAATTACAGCATCGCCGTTGCCGTACATCAGGCCATCAAAGATAGAGGCCGCAATGCCGCTCATATCATCGGTCGGATGATTCGGCTGTAAGCGGGTGGATAAGCGGCCCGGCAGACCAATCGTGTTGCGAAACGCGGTCGTGACGCGACATTTTTTAGCCACCAGAATCAGATCCTGGTTACGCATGATTTTGCTCACCGCAGCCGCCATTTCCGGTGTAATACCAGGGCTGACGCGAGCCAGTTCGATATGGGTCGTGGTTTCCAGCAGCAGCCAGTTACGAAAATCGCCCACCGTCAGGTGAGCGATTTCCAGAAACGCCTGTGCATCATGCTCATCAATAATCAGACGGGTAATTTCATCGCTTTCATACGGGATGAGCGTTTCATTTAAAAAGGTTTTCAGTGGCAGGTCAGCCAGCACCATTTGCGCCACGACGCGCTCTTCGGCGGATGTCGCTGCCACGCCGGCCAGCTGATCGCCGGAAACGAAGCGGTGACGCTTTGGCCATCACCTCTTTCAGAGAAGCAAACTGATAGGTCTGGGTGCCTATCTGGTAACGGTAGCGTGAACTCATAAAACCTCTCAGCTTTCGGTTTCGGGGCACTTTATCGGATGGATGGCAGCCGGGGGATCTCCCTTGTTGCTGCGATCTGTTTCGGTGCGGTCCGAACATTGCAAATTGAACTGAGAGAAATATTGCGAATTGTGTTCCGACTACATGACGTCAATGCGCAAAGTTAAATTTATCAATAAAAACAATAATATATATTTTTATGTGCCTGAAACTGGTGCAAGAGAGTGAAAATGAATTTGATTCAATTGCCACATGAAGGGAATTCATGTGCACCAATAAGGTGCAAGCAGTACAGCTTTGATGTGAACCAACAAGCGCAAAGCCTCAACGCCTGGGAACAAAAGTATAATCAACATGGTGCAGGGCAATTTCATGGTTATCTGGATGAGATTAAGCTGCCTGGCCTGCACTTATTTGAGGAATTCACCAGTCATACCGTGCACCAGGAGTGCAGTGTCAATCCGAATGCCATCTGGATTGGTTTTTCAATGGACACGCAACGTCCGAAAGTGAATGGTTTGCAGGCCGCGCCGCATCAATTGATGATACGTCCGGCTCAGCAACATTTTGAACTGGCGACCCCGGATGATTTTCATATTTTTGGGGTAGTGATTGATCGTGACCTGTTGCTGGAAAATATCCAATGTGATGACAAGCAGCAGTGGGAGTCGACATCTCTACTGAAAAACCTGAATCCGCAACACGGCTGCTGGTCGCTGGTGGAGCTGATCCGGCAAGTGCTGGATACGGAGTCGGTATTAGGGAAACGGTTGCTGGACCTCTCTTCTGGTCAATTGCCGTCTGGACCATCGCCATCTGGTCAATCGTCGCAAGGTCAGTCGTCACACGGTCAGGCAGCACTGCAGCAAATGCTGGCCAGTGCAGTGATTGACAGGTTAGGGCAGTTTGCGGTCAGTGAACACAATGAGGCACGCAGTTACACCACCCGTCGCCAGGCATTACTGCGTTTGTACCGGCATCTGGACAATAATGGTGATTACCCGATGAGTGTGGCAGAAATGGCCTCGATAGCGTGTGTCAGCCAGCGGACTCTGCAATACTGCTTTGAGCAGGAGCTTGGGGTCAGTCCGATCGCCTTTTTACGGGAATGCAGGCTCAATGCAGTACGCCGGGCGTTGATTGTCACTGAGCAGGAAAAAACTATCGGTGAACTGGCGTTGCAGCATGGTTTTTATCACCTCGGGACCTTCAACCAATATTACAAGTTACTGTTTGGCGAAACCCCGAGCCAGACTCGTGACCGTGCCGATCGCTATGAGCGTGCCGCGTTGGTGAAACGTTTTACGCCGCAACGATAGGCTGCGGCGTCATTGAGGAAACCCGGATTACCGGAATAGTTTCAGGTAGGCGCCATAGCCTTGCGCCTGCATATTCTCTTTCGGTACAAAGCGCATCGCAGCAGAATTCATGCAGTAGCGTAAACCGGTCGGCGCCGGGCCATCTTCAAATACGTGGCCTAAATGCGAACGGCCAAAACGACTGCGTACCTCGGTTCGGGTGTAAAACAGAGTGTTGTCAGACTTGGTGACGATATAAGCCGGATCAATTGGCTGGGTAAAACTCGGCCAGCCTGTGCCGGATTTATATTTATCCGTCGAGGAAAACAGTGGTTCACCGGAAACAATATCGACATAGATCCCCTCTGCTTTATTGTCCCAGTACTCGTTATTGAACGCCCGTTCGGTGGCATCTTCCTGAGTCACCCGGTATTGCAAATCAGTCAGTTTCGCGCGGATTTGTTCATCAGACGGCCGCGTATACACCCTAACTTCGCTGATGGCCCGTTTTTCATCAATCAGCTGACGTAGTGTTTTAGGGTTATCTTCACGGTCATCGCCGAAGATCTGGTCTAAATATTGGTCCCGGCCTGAAGCATAGCGATAGTATTTGTAACGTAGCGAACTCTTTTTATAGAAATCTTGATGATACTCTTCTGCCGGCCAGAATTTTTTGAATGCAATTAATTCGGTTTTCAGCGGCTTGTGGAAAATACCAGCCTGGTCAATCTCTTGCATAAAGCGCTCGGCAATCTGCTTTTGCTGCGCATCGTGATAGAAAATAGCCGGACGGTACTGATTACCACGGTCAACGAAAGAACCGCCGTCATCGGTCGGATCAATATGACGAAAGAAGTGATCCAGTATCTGCTCATAGCTCAGTTTGTCACTGTCGTAGGTGACCTGAATCGATTCGATATGGCCGGTGGTACCGGATGAAACCTGTTTGTAAGTCGGATTATCTACATTGCCACCGGAATAGCCGGAGACGACGTCAATCACACCGTCCAGTTTCTCCATATCCGACTCGGTACACCAGAAGCAGCCTCCGGCGAGCGTCGCAACCTGCTCATGTTCAGCATGCGAGGCAGTCGGGTGAGAGGTTGCCTGGCTGAAAAAAGACAGGCCGACGGGAATGGCGATCAGTAATGTCAGTAAGCTTATCGTAATGCGTTTCATAACAGTTCTTACTCATTGTATTGAACGGATACATAATAAGAACAGTTGAAGGCGGGAAAAATTTCAACCCGGCGCTATCCTGACATCGAATATGTCAGAAGACACGGCCGGGCTGGGGCGATCAGGCCAGTTTAATCAGTTCTTCCACTAAGCGGTCGATGCCGGAAGCGGCTTGAGAAATGTTTTCGGCCAACATATAAGCCGGAGTCGACAGCACGTTGTGTTTCTGGTCGAAAACAAAGTCATCGACCGGGCAGGCGACATGTTCGCCGCCCATCTTACGAAACGCAACCGCGGTATCCGGGTCGTTACCTATGGTGCCTTCAACGCCGTGTTCGTAAATCATCGGAATGATGGTTGGTGCAATACACAGATAGGCCGCCGGTTTGCCTGCCTGAGCAAAAGCGCGACAGGCGGTGGCGACATGGGTGTTGATACTGCATTCTGAGCCATGCACCGCAAAGTCGGTCAGGTTTCTTGGCCGCGCCGAACCCTCCGGGTATTAACAGTGCATCGAAGTCATCGACTTTAAGTTTGGCCACATCCTCGATTTTTCCGCGCGCGATACGCGCTGATTCAACCAGTACGTTGCGTGTCTCTGCCATCTCTTCACCCGTCAGATGGTTGATGACATGCATTTGCTCAATATTGGGCGCAAAACAGTGCCAACTGGCACCGTGGCGTTCAATGGCATGCAGTGCCAGCACGGATTCATGAATCTCGGCTCCATCAAACACACCACATCCACTTAATATCACGGCTACTTTTTTCATCGATCCATTCCTTTATCTGTTCGGGCAAAACATGCTTGCACTAAGCTGGGACACCACTATTTTTCGGTCCGCTGTTAAGTTTAGTTTAAGCCTTTCATCATGTTGTAACTGATAGCGGGTGATTTTTGTTCACGCTTGCTTAAAACTATTCAACATTGTGCACCAATAATCATTGTGGCGAATTTTATCTTCGATGTGAAGCGTGCTGAAACCGTGACCGCTACGGCGCTAGTTGTTGTCATATATGAAGCTACTTGTTGTTTTATAAGACGCTAATGGCTTTTTATCAACGATAGATATCGTATCAGAGACTCGTTGTCGTCTCAGAAAATACCCTGATCCCAGTAAGGGACATCAGCACCGAGTTTATCACTGACGAAATCCATGAAAGCGCGTACCTTGAGCGGCAGGTGTTTACGCTCAGGAAAAACCGCGTAGATGGCATGTTCAGGCAAGCTGAATTCTTGCATCACAGGCTTCAGGCGACCGGCGATAATATCTTTGCTGACCAGAAAAGTCGGCAATTGTCCGATGCCTAAACCGTCAAGCAGGGCGCGGCGTATGGCTTCACTGTTATTGACGGTCAGGTTACCCTTGGGGATGACTTTAAAATCCGCACCGTTCTGGCTGAACGTCCACTCACTGCCACCGCGGAAATAGGAGTACACCAGGCAATTATGATGGATGAGATCCTGAGGTTTTTGTGGCGGCTGATGGCGCTGCAGATAATCCGGTGAGCTGCACAGTATGCTGCGACAACGCACCAGTCGTTTAGCGATTAAATTTGAGGTGGGCAGGTGGCCAATACGAATCGCAAGGTCAAAGCCGCCCTGAATAAGATCGACCATCTGATCTTCCAGCTGTAAATCGACTTCCACATAAGGGTAGCGCTCAAGAAATTCACTGATAATCGGGGCGATGTGCAGAACACCAAACGACATCGGCGCAGTAATTTTTAACTTGCCGCGCGGCTCGCCCTGCAGTTCACTGACTGCATCACTGCCCTGGCGGGCGTGTGTCATCGCCTGAGATACGTGATAATAATAACGTTCGCCCGCCTCGGTCAGGCTGAGCTTACGTGTGGTGCGGTTGAGCAGGCGCAGCCCCAGTTCATCTTCAAGTTGGGTGATGCGTTTGCTGACGGCAGACTTAGTGATGCCCAGCCTGTCTGCGGCCAGCGAAAAGTTACCGCATTCAATCACAGCCACGAAGACCGGGATTGCAGAAAAGGTATTATCCATAATTGTTGAGATATTCTTAACAAAAAGTTTCCTTCCTACTAGATTAACATCTCATGGAAAACAATCTAGACTGTTCGCGCGATTTGAGGAGATGAAAATGAAATACGATTGGATCTTATTCGACGCTGACGACACCCTGTTTCATTTCGATGCTTTTAAAGGGATGCAGCTGATGTTCTCGCGTAAAGGATTAGACTTTAGCGAGCAGGACTACCAGCATTATCAGCAAGTGAATAAGCCACTGTGGGTGGATTATCAAAATGGTGTGATCACCGCAGCTGAGCTGAAACACATTCGCTTTCAATCCTGGGCGGAAAAAATTGGCACCACAACGGCCGAGCTCAACAGCGCTTTTCTTGAGGCGATGGCAGACATCTGTACTTTGTTACCCGGGGCTCGCGAGTTGATGCAGGCACTGCAGGGCAAAGCAAAACTCGGCATCATTACCAATGGCTTTACTGAGCTGCAGGATGTGCGTCTGACCAGAACGGGCATGAAGGATTTCTTCGAGCATGTGGTGATTTCGGAGCAGGTCGGTGTGGCGAAACCGGATGCGGGGATTTTTAATCACGCTTTAACCGTCATGGGGCATCCGGATAAAACACGGGTACTTATGGTCGGGGATAATCCCCACTCAGATATTTTGGGTGGTCTGAATGCCGGTCTGGAAACTTGTTGGCTCAATATCCATCAAGCTGAAAAACCACACGGCATTGATGCGCATTACGAAGTGAGTTCGTTAGCTGAGCTGCAAAGCATTTTGCTGGCCTGATACGCTCTTCTGGTGCAAAGGAGTGTTCATTTAGAACGGCTTTTGCACCAGAATTCAGGTATCACAGATACCTGAATTTAGACATCACAGATCATAGCGACCTTCACGTTCCGGTTGATAGGTCACTTCAATAATCTCAATCACTTTCTCACTGCCACCAGGCATAGGCCAGCTTAGTGTCTGTCCGGCCGATAACCCCAGCAAAGCACTGCCTACCGGTGCAAAGATGGAAATATCATCATTGCTTTTTACTTCATGGGGATAAACCAGATGTTTCTCCATGATCTCGTCTTTCCCCTGGAATTTAAAGCGCACGGTTGAATTCATACTGACCACACCATGCGGGATTTCCTGAGGTTCTTTGATCGTTGCCCGATCCAGTTCATCTTCCAGTCTTAACAGTTCCGGTGACAGTTTGGGCATTTTGTCCATCAGTGAGCTGATGCGGTCCATGTCCAGTGTGGAAACGACGATTGAATGAGTGTGTAACATTTATTTTCTCCACAAACAAACACCGCCCTGAACAGTCAGGGCGGTATACAGGCCGAATTCATTTCGACTGAATCAAGTTAGTGGCTACGTAACAAAAACGCAATCAAAGTGCTCACAATTTCATACTTATAAATTGTGTGTATTTGTAAGTTATGTCGGGCTGGTCACGCGAAACGTATCGATGATGCGTAGCGTCCGGCTGTTTATGAGAGGGAACGGCAGCCAAAAAGTGCTAATGAATGATTTCGCCTTTTCAGTTGTTCAACACTACGCTTTACCGGATGCCTTTTAACCTAGGTGGTGCTTGATATGCGAAGCTGCCGCACGAACGTATCGGATCCTGTTATTTGCACGCATTGGGTTATTTGAGTAGGGCACGACTATTTGCATAGCAAAAGAATAATAAAACAACGTCACTGTATCAAAACGTCTTAATTTAAAAGAACGTTATAACTTATATGAGCGTACTAAGTATATGAAATTACTAATTATATTAACTTGCTCAGTACGCACGAATCAGGCTAGGTACTGGCTCTGCTCAAAAGGATAGCTCTGCTGAGAAAGCTTTGTTATCAAAAGATAGTGGAACAGGCAGGAAAAATCATGGCGATATCAGGAAAAATTTCAGAATGGAATGATGCCAAGGGCTTTGGGTACATTACCGTCGACAAGTTTCAAGGCAAAATATTTTTCCATCTGTCTGATGTACAAGGATATTCACAGCGGCCCAAAGTGAATGAGGCAGTCAGCTTCACTCTGACCAAAGAGCGGGACGGTTCGTTTCATGCCATAAATATTGAGCGACCGATGGCGCATGGATTGTTGTTTGCGCTGGCTGTGTGGTTTATCACTGTATTATTTGCCAGCGTGTATCTGGTTAACTATCCTGCCATCGTTGTGCTGTTTTACATCCTGATCAGCGCCATCACTTACGCTGTGTACGCCTTTGACAAAAGTGCGATGCTCAATAATGAGTGGCGGGTTTCGGAATGGTTACTGCATGCCTTGTCTTTGCTCGGCGGGTGGCCCGGTGCCCTCATTGCTCAGTCACTACTTAGATTTAAGATGACAGAACAGCCGTTCCGATTGATATTTTGGTTAACACTGTTGCTGAATTTTTCCGTGTTTCTTTTCACCCTGAGTGCACCTGGCGCTAAATGGATGTCACAGCTGATATACAATCTGCAACTGTTCTGATTTTCTTGTCGGTGCTGTCTGTTTGAATCTCAATCTCTTTGAATCTTAATCTGTTTGAATGTGAGTGATACGCGGGTGCAAAGCGGGTGAGTTGTGGGTACTATCTGGATATCATTTCCGCCCCAACGCCGGATGCTAAGGACAAGAGTGCAATACGTTAGAATCAAAGAGGCTATCGCAGAACAGATTGACGCCGGGAGTTTATTGCCAAGGCAGAAACTTCCTCCCGAACGCCAGTTGGCCGAATCCTTCAATACCACCCGCGTAACCTTGCGCGAGGCACTTTCCTTACTTGAAGCTGACGGCCAAATCTACCGTGAAGATCGCCGCGGCTGGTTTATCTCTCCGCCTCCGCTGCGATACAACCCGTCGCAGGACGTTGATTTCATCGCGGCTGCGCGAGCGCAAAATCGTCAGCCCGATATGACCGTTGTTAACGCGAAAGCAATGTTAGCGGATAAGGTGGCGACACGTTTGCTGGCTCTGGCGCCTTTCGCTGATGTCTATCGTATTGATCGTCTTCTTCATCTGGAGCAGCGTCCGGTCGCGTATGTGACCAGCTACGCTCGTCCTCAACTGTGCCCCAATTTACTTAGTTACGATCTCGCTCAATCCATGAGCCTGGTTTTGCGCGAGCACTTTGCCCTTGAGTACCACTCAATCAGTTACCGCGTCACTACCAGTGCGTTGTTTGGTGATGTGGCGCTGGCATTACGCGCCACCGCCGGCACACCGGCCTTGGTTATTGAACGTAAGCATTATGATCACAATGGTGAATTGCTGAATGCAGAAACCGAGTTGTGGCGCCATGATGCGATTTGCCTTGAATCTGAGGCGATTCTGACTCCGGTCAGCGCGTAAACCGGCGCAGTGACGGTGAAATTGTGTTAGCCTGCTATTTCATACTCAGAAGAATAAGGTGAGTAAATCATGAAAATATTCAGTAACTTTGATAGTGGTAGCATTGACGTAGTCAAAGCAGACGACAGGCAGGATATTCAGCTGAAAATTCCGAATGACAATATGTCGGAATTTTATCAGTGGTTCCATTTTCGTCTTGAAAGCGAGGCGGAGCAGTCGCACACCATTAAGCTGCTGGATTTGGCAAAGTCCGCTTATCCGGAGGGATGGCAGGGTTACGATGTAGTGGCTTCCTATAATCGCGAAGAGTGGTTTCGTGTTCCGGCCGAATTTGATGGTAATACACTGACGTTCAGCTTAATTCCGGAGCGTTTCTTCGGTCTATTTTGCCTACTTTGCGCCTTACTCTTACGATCGTCATCTCGACTTGCTGCACATGGCACAAAGCGCCCATCACTGCCAGCTGGAAACCTTAGGCCAAACTTTAGACGGCCATGATATGAGCCTTTTAACCTTCGGTGAAGCGGAGCCGGAGAAAAAGGCAATTTGGCTGATCGCGCGCCAGCATCCGGGGGAAACCATGGCCGAGTGGTTTATGGAAGGCTTGATCAACCGTCTGCTGGATGAAAATGATACCGTTGCGCGTGCACTGCTGGAAAAAGCGGTGTTGTATGTGGTACCCAATATGAACCCGGATGGCGCAGTTCGTGGTCACCTGCGTACCAATGCGGTTGGCGTCAACCTCAACCGTGAATGGCAGTCACCTTCAATGGAGAAGAGCCCGGAAGTCTATCTGGTGCGTGAACGTATGCTGCAAACAGGTGTGGACATGTTCCTCGATATCCATGGTGATGAAGCCTTGCCTTATAACTTTGTCGCCGGCTCGGAGGGGATTCCTTCCTACAGCCCGGAACTGGCAGCCAAGGAAGCGGCATTTAAGCAGGCTTTATTGACCATTACGCCTGAGTTTCAGGACGAAGTCGGTTACGACAAAGACGAACCAGGCAAAGCGAATCTGACCGTCGGCTCCAACTGGGTGGCTGAGCAGTTTGGTTGTCTGTCTTACACCATCGAAATGCCATTTAAGGATAACAGTAATCATCCGGATCCACTGTATGGCTGGTCACCGGAGCGCAGTATTCTGTTTGGACAGGATGTACTGGCGGCGACACTGGCGGTGACAGACAAAATCTGACCCCTTGATTGCGACGATACGTTCGCCAGATAAACTAAAGCCAGCGGTGACACGCTGGCTTTTTTGACTTCAGATATCGGCGTTATTTATGTAGGTCGCAGCCTTATCAGCTGGCCGCTTCTGCGTCCGCGTCCGTGCGCTTAAGAACCTTGTGACCATCTTCGCTGACGCCGTTTTTCCAGTAGCTGCTGATGTAGATGTGCTCGCGGTCGATCTCTTTCTCATTACGGAAATACTGACGCAATGTGCGCATCGATTCAAATTCACACGCACACCACACCGAACACTGGCCGGCCAACCAGGTCTGTGCCTGTACTGCATCGGCAAGAGTTTCTCCCTGGTCGCTGCATGCCCAGATAAACTCGATGCCGGCCGGTGCCTGCAGCTCTGGTTTATCTGCGATGGAAGCCAGTTCAACCACTGCATAACCACGAGCATCAGAATTGAGCTGTGACAAAGTTACAGACAGCGCAGGGATAGCGGTCATGTCTGCGGCAAGAAATACCCAATCTGCGTCCTGGTTCAGAGACTGACTTTTACCCGGTCCTGCAATCGAGATGGTATCGCCGACTTGCACGCTTTCCGCCCAGCGGGCAGCAAAGCCACAAGACAGGTCGGTGGTAATGTGACGAACAAAATCGACCACAATCTGGTTGCTGGCCGGATCAAATTCTCGAATGGTGTAAGTGCGCATCAATGGACGCTCTTCTTCACCCAGGCTACCGATATCAGTCCCGCCCTGAGGCGTAAATAATAACTTAATGTATCCGCCTTCGCTCTCTTTACCGAAATGGGCAATCTCATCGCCCTGCAGCGTAATACGCTGGAAATTTGGCGAAATTTGTTGGGTCTCAGTAACAGTCAGCACGAAATTGCGACGGGATTTTTGTTTGTTTTGCATAGTAACCTGATGTCTGGCAGCCGATAAGTGTGCTCACCTTAACGCTAATTTTGTCATTCGGCAATGATAATTGTTGTCATTTACTAAAATTTACGAACCACACCAAATGAACCATTTTAAATGGACTGCTGTACGGTGTAATAAAAGGCGTGATCATACTGACAGTTTGTGGCTGTGATGCATCGAAAACAGCAGCTTAGATTTGTCAAACCCCTGATGAGGTCTAGAATTATTTCATAGGGTACTTTGATCCTGGTGCCAAAATTTTTGCAAAATTTACAGTGGGTGCCTGAATTGTTCAGGCGGCAGTGGAGTGTCCGAAAGCGGGGGGATTATCCCATGACAGAACAACAGTATCGATTGGTGACTCGCAGCGATTTTGATGGCCTGGTGTGCGCTGTACTACTCAAAAAACTCGACTTGATTAACGACATCAAGTTTGTCCATCCCAAAGACATGCAAGACGGAAAAATCGACATTACCGACCACGATATTGTCACCAATTTGCCTTACGTCGGGGATGCTTATCTGGTTTTCGACCACCATCATTCTGAGACGGTGCGTAATGCCGCCAATCATTTTAATCATATTATTGATCCCAAGGCGCCGTCTGCCGCGCGTGTGGTATGGGAATATTACGGTGGGCTGGATGTTTTCCCCGAGCAGTGGCTGGAAATGATGACCGCAGTGGACAAAGGTGATTCAGCTCAATTCTCGCGTGATGAAGTGCTCGACTCAACCGGCTGGAATCTGCTGAACTTCTTGATGGATGCGCGAACCGGATTAGGGCGCTTCCGTGATTTTCGCATTTCCAATTACAGTCTGATGATGGACCTGATTGATTACTGCAGTGACCACAGTATTGAGGAGATACTGGCACTACCGGATGTGCGCGAGCGTATCGCTTTGTATCGTGAGCATGAAAATATGTTTAAGGACCAGCTGCAACGCTGTGCGGCAGTTTATGGCAATGTGGTGGTCTTGGATTTAACCACGGAAGAGGTGATCTACGCCGGTAACCGATTCATCGTTTATGCGTTATTTCCGCAGTGTAATGTCTCCATCCATAAAATGTGGGGCGTACAAAAGCAGAACATCGTATTTGCGACCGGCAAATCCATTTTTGATCGCAGTCTGCGTACCAACATTGGTGAGCTGATGTTACGTTATGGCGGTGGCGGGCATACGGCGGCCGGCACCTGTCAAATTCCAATCGAACGAGCCTCAGAGGTGGAACAGGCGCTGATTGAGCATCTGACGCGCACGGTTTAAACAGACAGAACAGTACACTGGCGAAATCCCTGCTTTGACCTGTCTCTTGATCACATCTCATAGGTCAAGAGACTTGGCTAACAGATAACCTTCAAGGATGGTTTGTAATAAGAACCATCCTTCCCATAACCGCTCCCAACCCACACGACCATTACGTTTCGAGTCATACCATCCCGCGAGCTTGCCGAGATTGATGTATGCCCAGTACACACTTGGTGCTCTTTTAGGGGGGCGCGTCTTTTCCTGTTTTGACCAAAGTAGCTTCCAAGCAACCGGACTCAAGAGCGTTTCACAACTCTGTTTTTCCGCTTCTTTTTTGTTCAGACCAAGATAACGCAGTTGATGAACACGAACGGCTATGAACGCTAGGATGACGACCATCTTTTCTAAATTCTCTTTATTTTGCATACGGAGCTCCTCAACCTGTGTTTCCTCCGCTTTTCCAGGCTTTGTGGAACTCCTCAATCAACCAGCGTTTTTCATAGTAATCCAAGATACGCTTAGCATCCTCTTTACTCAACACTGGCTCTGACGTGAGAATATGCCAGCAAAGGGCCTGCTCGTGATTCGTTTCCTGACAGCCCACATAGTACAATGAGACGGGTTCACCTCGTTTGTTTGCTGGCATTTTGATGGTGATTGGGGCATATCGAACTTCGCAGATAGCCTCTCGAGCTTTACGTCCTCCTCGTTGCTTAACCTGAACTTTTCTTTCATCTGCGGGCTGTAAGGCATCACTAAATGAGTACAGCTTGTCTGTACTCTCTTCGATGCACCGGCTTTGCATCGATCGGACGACAAAGCGTTGTCGGTTGGTCATTTTATAGGTCAGGTATTCAATGATGTCGGCTTCTCTGTCACAGACGGAGATAACCTTGTCTATCACTGAGCCGAGACGTTTTTCCATGGCTCTCGACGCACGTTCCCATTTAAAGCTTTCCTTCTCTTCATAGGCTCGGTTACCTCGCTGAGCTTTCTTTCCATATAAGCTCATGTCCCTTATCCAGCGCTCCTGCTCAATCAACCCCACAACCTGCTTCTCCTCGGGAGCAAACAGCAACACGGAGTGAGCATGCATGCCTTTGGCGCTTTTCCTAGAGGTGGTATATCCCATTTCATCCCTGACGGTTCGATGGGTAAAGTCCAGTGAGGTTGTATCTTCCAAAGCCAGTAGACAGTCATAAGATTGAGCCAGTTCGGCCGTTGCGGCAAAGCCTGCTTCTGCAATCGATTGAGAGTCAATAGCGTGATTGCGGGTAAAACGGTAAGCGGCTTCAATGTCAGAAGGAGATTTTAAAGATTGCACAATAGACTGCCCTACGTGATTAGCAAGAGATGCGGTGAGTTTAACTAAACGTTTGGTTCGTCTAAGATCTCCGAGATTAGCTTGTGAAAAAGTCTCAGTCGCCCATTGCTCTGCATCTGTTAAAAACACCATACTTTACCTCAACACTTTGTTTTTTGTTGAGATCATAAAAATCGACAAAAATTCAAAAAAAAATCCCTCAACTTTCATCGAGGGATTTGTGTAGGAAAGACAGGCTTTGACAGGGATTTTTGATATAAAGTGGGCGGCAAAACTGGTGAGGAATTTGAATGAGACATATACACACAGCCACCCATCCCGAACTCGGACCGTTAAGCGAGTATCGCATCATTCAGCGTCAGGCGGCGCGCGCGATTGTGGTGGATGGTGAAGATATTCTGATGCTATATACCGCGCGCTATCACGATTACACCCTGCCGGGCGGCGGGGTCGATGCGCATGAGGATATTCTGCAGGGGATGGTGCGAGAGCTGGAAGAAGAAACCGGTGCGAAAAATATTCATCATATTCAACCCTATGGCATCTATGAGGAGTTTCGTCCCTGGTATCGTGACGACGCCGAAGTAATGCATATGATCTCACACTGTTTTACCTGCAAAATTGACCGGGAACTGGGCGAAACCCGCTTTGAGGATTACGAAGTGAAAAACGGTATGAAGCCGGTGTGGATTAACATTTATGATGCGATACGTCACAATGAAAAGACGATGGCCGAGAGCGATAAAAAGGGCATGAGTGTGGAGCGGGAGACTTTCCTGTTACGCCTGATCGCCAGAGAAACTGCTGTAAAGCTTGGTCTGTGTAGCCTGTGTAGCGTTTTCAAATCGGTTAGTTCGGTGCATCCATATCCCATATCACAGGTAGCTGAATTGTTTGAACTTTGCTGATACGGGTGCTGTCTATAACGTCAGTACCTGTAAGAAATTGATGTACAGCTGCCTGAATTTTATTGATTTGCGAAGGCGCACTGTTTTGTTGCCAGGGGCTTGGTCGCCTGTAGACGACCGGCTTGTCTGTCCGGGTGCATAGTTGGTTTGCCAAGGTGAACAGTTTTGCAGCCAGGCCCCGCAGCCAAGGATGGAATACTGCATCTCGGATCTAAAGGGTATATACTCATAACTAGCTGAATTATTGATAAGAAATGATCGCGTCCTCGGACTGACGCAATGTCGGCGCCAGACGCAAAATTAAGCAGAAGGATTTTTGAATGGGTAAAGTAAGACCAATGGCGTTAGGGATGATTTTAGCTCTGACCAGCCATTTCTCTCTCGCTGATGTGATCGAAAGTACCAGCCTGGTGGGTTTCGGCACAGCAAAGTATCCGCAAAACTTCGCTCACTTTGATTATGTTAATCCCGATGCGCCAAAATACGGCAAAGTGACTTATGGCCAGGTCGGCACCTACGATAACTTCAACCGCTACGCCTCGCGTGGCGTCGCTGCCGCAGCCAGTGGTGAGCTCTACGATCCGCTGATGTTTTCACCGGCTGACGAAATTGACTCCTACTATCCTTTGATTGCAGAGAAAGTGCGTTATTCCGACGATTACTCCTGGCTGGAGCTGGACATCAATCCCAAAGCGCGTTTTCAGGACGGCGTGCCGATCACCGCGCACGACGTGGAATTTACCTTTAATAAGTTTATGACTGAAGGCGTGCCTCAGTACCGGGTGTACTACAAAGAGATCAAGTCGGTTAAAGCGTTGAATGACAAAACTGTGCGGATTGAAATGGCACAGCCCAACCGGGAAAAACTGTTTAGTTTTGCCCAGACGACACGGGTACTGCCAGAGCATTTCTGGAAAGATAAAAATTTGTCAGAGCCGCTTAATCAGCCGCCGGTTGGCAGCAGCGCTTATAAAGTTGAAGAGTTCAAACCCGGTCAGAGTGTGACATATCAGCTGGACGACAATTACTGGGCGAAAGATTTGCCGGTCAATGTCGGTCGTAACAACTTCCAAGAGGTGCAGTACGATTATTACCGGGATGACACCGTCATGCTGGAAGCGTTCAAAGCTGGTGAGTTTGATTTGCGTCAGGAGAGTCAGGCCAAGTTCTGGGCGACCTCCTACACAGGCGTTAACTTTGATAATGGTTTCATTAAAAAAGAAGAAATTCCGCACGATGCACCGGCGGCAACACAAGGTTTTGTGTTTAACACCCAGCGTCCGGTGTTCAGTGACGTGCGCGTTCGCGAAGCGTTGAACTATGCGATGGACTTTGAGTGGATGAACAAAAACATGTTCTACAGTCAGTACACCCGCACGCGCAGTTACTTTCAGAATACCGAATACGAGGCGAAAGGGTTACCGGATGAAGCTGAACTGGCCGTGTTGAATCCGGTCAAAGACAAGATCCCGTCGCGGGTATTTAGCGAAGAATATCAACCGCCGGTTACCGATGGCAGCGGCCGTATTCGTCCGCAGATGCGTCAGGTGTTCAAACTGCTGAAAGAGGCAGGGTGGGAGTTGAAAGATAAGGTGATGACCAACGTTAAAACCGGTCAGCCAATGTCTTTCGAGCTGCTGATTTACAGTCCGACTGCAGAGCGCATAGCGATTCCGTTGCAAAAGAAACCTCAAGCTGATGGGTATCGATATGAAGATTCGCACCATTGATACCACTCAGTACATCAAGCGGCTGCGTGACAGAGACTTCGATATGGTCTCATCTTCCTATGCTGCCAATCCGTTCCCGAATCCGAACCTGATGATAGTGTGGAACTCGCATTACATCGATTCGACCTACAACACCGCAGGTGTTATGGATCCTGTGATTGACCAGCTGACGCTGGATATCGCCAAGAACCAGGAGCATCCGGAAAAGCTGAAATCATTGGGTAAAGCGCTCGATCGTATCCTGCAGTGGAACTTCTATATCATTCCGCAGTGGCACACCAGTATGTACCGGGTCGCGAGCTGGGATAAATTTGAGCGTCCGGCTGTGATGCCTAAGTACGATCTTGGTTTGGATACCTGGTGGATCTCCAAACAAAAGGCTGAAAAATTACCTGAGAAGCGTCGCTAAGAGGAAGTTATGGCTGCGTACATAATTCGCCGTTTGCTGTTGGTGATACCAACGCTGTGGGCCATCATTACCATTAACTTCTTCATCATCCAGATAGCGCCCGGCGGGCCGGTTGAGCAGGCGATTGCCAACCTGCAGGGTCATACCTCCGGTATTATGGAGCGCTTTTCCGGTGGGGGGCAGGAAGTCGACATGTCGAAAGTCGATAATGGTGACCCGACCGGCTACAAGGGCTCTCGTGGTCTGGATCCTGAGGTGGTGGAAGCAATTAAGCGTCAGTTTGGTTTTGATAAGCCACTGCACGAACGCTATTTCGACATGCTGAAAAACTACGTCACGTTTAACTTCGGCGAGAGCTTGTTTCGTGGCGGCAATGTGATTGATTTGATTGTTGATCGCCTGCCGGTGTCGATATCACTTGGCTTGTGGAGCACGTTGATCATCTATCTGATCTCGATTCCGCTTGGCATCATGAAGGCCATCCATCACGGCTCACGCTTTGATGTCTGGTCAAGTGCGGTGGTGATCGTCGGTTATGCGATACCGGGCTTTTTGTTTGCGATTATTTTGATCATTCTGTTTGCCAGCGGCAACTACTTCAGCTGGTTCCCGCTGCGGGGTCTGGTGTCGGATAATTTTGACCAGCTCAACTGGTATCAGCAGATCATCGATTACTTCTGGCATCTGGCTCTGCCGATTTGTGCCATGGTGATCAGTGGCTTTGCGACCCTCAGCATGCTGACCAAAAACTCATTCCTGGATGAGATCAACAAGCAGTATGTGGTCACCGCACGTGCTAAAGGGCTGGATGAAGGCAGTATTCTGTACAAGCACGTGTTTCGTAACGCGATGCTGATCATCATCGCCGGTTTCCCGAGTGCGTTTATCAGTATCTTTTTCACCGGCTCGATGCTGATTGAGGTGATGTTCTCGCTGGAGGGCATCGGCCTGTTGGGCTTTGAGTCCACAATTCAGCGCGATTATCCGGTGGTATTCAGTTCATTGTACATCATGACATTACTTGGTCTGATACTCGGCATTATTTCGGATTTGACCTACACCTGGGTCGATCCGCGCATTGATTTTGAGGCCCGCTAAATGGTGTTGAGAAGTAAAAAAGTGAATCCGCTCAACGCGGCGCGCTGGCAGCGGTTTAAATCCAACCGGCGCGGTTTCTATTCGTTGTGGCTATTTTCGTTGCTGTTTTTTGTCAGCTTGTTTGCTGAGGTTATTGCCAACGATAAGCCGCTGTTTATCTCTTACGATCATCAGTGGTTTTTTCCGATAGCCGAGCAATACGCCGAAACCCGCTTTGGCGGTGAATTCGAGACCGAAGCGGATTATACCGACCCATATGTGGTTGATCTGATTGAAGAGAAGGGGTTTATTGTCTGGCCGCTGATCCATTTCAGTTATGACACCATCAATTACGATATCGTCGGCTCCGTGCCGTCTGCGCCGGACAGTGTCAACTGGCTGGGTACCGACGATAAGGGGCGTGATGTCCTGGCACGGATCATCTATGGCTTTCGTATTTCAGTGCTGTTCGGGTTTGTTCTCACCATCATATCTTCGCTGATTGGCGTGGTGGTTGGTGCCACTCAGGGTTATTACGGCGGCTGGCTGGATTTGCTCGGCCAGCGCTTTATCGAAGTGTGGTCCGGCATGCCGACTCTGTTCCTGCTGATTATTCTGTCGAGTTTTGTCGAACCGAATTTTTGGTGGCTGCTCGGCATTATGGTGCTGTTCAGCTGGATGAGTCTGGTGGGCGTCGTGCGGGCAGAATTCTTACGCTGCCGCAATTTTGATTACGTGCGCGCGGCGCAGGCGATGGGGGTGAATGATACCCGCATCATTTTGCGTCACATGCTGCCGAACGCTATGGTTGCGTCATTAACCATGATGCCGTTTATTTTATCAGGCTCGGTCACCACTTTAACCTCTCTCGATTTTCTGGGTTTTGGTCTGCCGGTGGGGTCGCCATCGCTGGGTGAACTGCTGGCGCAAGGTAAAACCAATTTGCAGGCTCCGTGGTTGGGTATTTCGGCGTTTGTTGTGTTGTCGCTGATGCTGACTTTGCTGGTATTTGTCGGTGAAGCGGTGCGGGATGCGTTTGACCCCCATTTACAACGGAGAGGCTGATGAGCGAAGCATTACTCACAATAGAAAACTTGTCGGTCGGCTTTGGCCGCAGTGATGCGGTGCAGACGGTAACTCATCAGGTATCGCTGTCGATCAACAAAGGTGAAACTCTGGCGCTGGTGGGCGAAAGCGGATCGGGTAAATCGGTGACCGCGAATGCGATTTTGAAGCTGCTGCCCAAAGGTTCGGCTCATTACCTTGAAGGTCAGATTAACTTTGCCGGGGTGAATACGCTGCAATGTTCTGAGCGTCAGTTGCGCGGTATTCGCGGCGGCCGGATTGGTATGATTTTCCAGGAGCCGATGGTGTCACTCAATCCGCTGCACAAAATTGGTAAGCAGCTGGTGGAAACCCTGGCGATCCATCGCGGCATGCGGCAGAAAAAAGCGGAGAATCTCGCGGTCAGCTGGCTTGAAAAAGTCGGTATCCGGAATCCGGCCAGTAAGATCAACGCTTATCCGCATGAATTGTCCGGTGGTGAACGCCAGCGGGTGATGATCGCAATGGCACTGATTAATGAGCCGGAGCTGCTGATTGCCGACGAGCCGACCACGGCTCTGGATGTGTCAGTGCAGGCGCAAATTCTTGATCTGCTCAAATTGCTGCAACAAGAGCTCGGTATGGCGATGCTGTTCATCACTCATGATCTGAGCATTGTGCGCCGCATTGCCGATCGGGTAGCCGTGATGCAGGAAGGTAAACTGGTTGAGGTTAATCAGTGTAAGGCGCTGTTTGCGGCGCCGCAGCATCCTTATACCCAATTGCTGATCCAGTCCGATCCACGCGGTTTACCGGTACCGGTGGACAGAAACAGTCCGGTCCTGCTCAAAGCGCAGGATCTCAAAGTGTGGTTCCCCATCACAGGCGGCCTGCTTAAACGCACCGTAGACTACGTGAAAGCGGTGACAGACATGCAGTTTGAACTAAGAAAAGGCCATTCGATTGGTCTGGTCGGCGAAAGTGGTTCAGGCAAATCGACCACTGGTATGGCAATCCTGAAACTGGTGAATTCGCAGGGTGTGATTGAGTACGACGGCCACAACCTGCAAGGTTTGGATCGTAAAGGTATGTTGCCGTACCGCAGTAAAATGCAGGTGGTGTTCCAGGACCCGTTTTCGGCGCTCAATCCGCGCATGTCAGTGGCACAGGTGATTGGTGAAGGTCTGTATGTGCATACCGATTTCACTGATGAACAGATTGATGCGGCTATATGTGATGCGATGCGCGAAGTGGATCTCGATCCGCAAACCCGTCATCGTTATCCGAATGAGTTTTCCGGCGGTCAGCGCCAACGGATTGCGATTGCCCGGGCGCTGGTGTTGAAACCGGAATTTATTCTGCTCGATGAGCCGACATCGTCTCTGGATCGCACTGTGCAGGCTCAGGTGCTGGACCTGCTTAAATCGCTGCAGGAAAAATACGGCTTAACCTATCTGTTTATCAGCCATGATCTCAACGTGGTGAAATCATTGTGTCATTACACCATAGTGATGAAGCAGGGCGAAATTGTAGAGCAGGGTCCGACGCTGGATCTGTTTCAGAACCCCGGCCAGCCTTATACCCGTCAGCTGGTCAGCCTGTCGTCGTTTTAGTTTTGCTTGCAATGTTTGAGTGATAGGCAAAGACCCGGCAATGCCGGGTCTTTGTTTTAAATATGAATAGGTTTGAGCCGATTGGGTTTTAAGGCGATTCGGTTTGAGACGATTCACGGACGGTCAGCTCACTGTAGCCGGTATCGCTGTCAAACTGGCGCTCAAACTGCAGGGTCGGGTAGTGATGGATAATCAGTTCTGCCGTGGTGTTGACGATATTGCCATCCAGCAGGTGCCCGCCCCAGACTTTGCCCTCTGCATCAGCAACCGCAATATGCAGATGAAGGTGCGAGTGGGTCAGGGTGCCCATTAGCGAGACAATTTCAAACGGTGCTTCAATGCTTAGTGTGCTGTGACAGTCCGCAAGACGAATATTGAGTGTTGATAAGCATCCGGCGCAGGACGCGACAGATCCTGCCTGCAACTGGTTCTGCCTGACCAGTGCCAGGATTGATTGTTTCAGATCGGCGCCCCGGGTCAGACGGGTTGCGATGACATTGATCATCTTGCTTCTCCTTTAATCAACTGCAGCAGGGTGTCCAGTGCCTGCTCAAGGTCCTGATAACGCTTGGCTTTGCCCAGTACGCGCATGCCCTGCATCTGAGTCAGGATCAGGCTCGCCAGCGACGCAGGGGCAAGATTGACGGGCAGGGCACCGTTTCGCGGCCGCGTTGCTTAACGCTCGTGTCAGCAACTCGGTTAAGTGATCAAACAGTTGGTTACCTCGTTCCAGTACCCGCTCATCCTCTCCGGCATGTTCCACTAACGCATTCTGCATAAAACAGCCACAGCTGCGTTGGCGCTGGAGTTCAGCGAACTGGTGCAGAAAGTGTTCTATTTCCCCCAGCGATGCCTGCGGCTTTTGCAGCTCAGTCAGTGCCGGAAAAGAGACCGACTGCAGGTATTTATCCAACGCCTGATAATAGAGCTGCTGTTTGTCACCAAAGGTGTTGTACAGGCTGAAGCGGTTGATTTGCAGTGCATCGATCAGATCAGAAATCGCAGTATTGGCATAGCCTCGTTGCCAGAACAGTTCCATTGCCTGGGTCAGCTTCTGGTCGGGATCAAAATTACATTTTCTGGCCATGGTTATCTGCCTCATTGGTGCGCCTGAGGTTGTCAGGCTGGCTAAAATGATTCTTGACTGATCGTTTAGTTTACCGCTAAAGTCTATCCTAAACGATCGTTCAGTTAAAGATGGAAGGGATGTAAAATGAAGTTATACGAAACCGCCATGACGCCAAGCTGCCGCCGGGTCAGCATTTTTCTCAAAGAGCTGGGAGTCGATGTCGAGCGTGTTGCGCTTAATGTGCGCGAAGGCGATAACCTGACCGACACCTTCAAGCATAAGAGTGTTAACGGTAAGGTGCCGATGCTCGAGCTTGATGATGGTACGACCTTGTGTGAAAGTGTCGCGATCTGCCGTTATTTTGATGAAACGACAGCTAACGACAAAAATCTGTTTGGCCATGACGCGCTGAGCAAAGCGCAGGTTGAAATGTGGCACCGCGTGGTCGAGTTTCAGGGCCTGTATGCCGGATTCCAGGCATTTCGTAACCTGAGCGGGATCTATCAGGATCGTGAAACCTGTGTCGCTGCCTGGGGTGAAGAGAGCAAATCACGCGTGGTGGAATTTCTGCCCCAGCTGGATGCACGTCTGGCGCAAAGTGATTATGTTGCCGGTTCTGCGTTTACCATCGTTGATATCACCGCGTTTATCTTTGTGGGTTTTGCGCAAAAAGCACTGGAAATCGACGTGACCGGTCAGTTTCGCCAATATTGCCCGCTGGCAGCAAGTGATCGCTCAGCGTCCGTCATTTCAGTAAACGCGGGTCTGCTCTCGGCACAGAGTCAGCATAGAGTACGCTTCTTGTCCGTTAATCCATGACTATTTGTCTGTTAGTCAGTGACGATGCAGTATTTGATTTATTAATGCGGGTGGCTTCGGTACACTAGCGCCAAATGTTGTAGAGACAATGATCATGAATGAATTTGAAGCAGCTCAGTGGGATGAAGAAGAAGTCGAAATCGAGGCAATTGGTGTCGAAGTCGATGAACAACCTATTGAACTCTATAAAGTATTGAAGATTGCCAACGTCGTCAGCGGCGGTGGTGAAGCGAAATACGCGATAGCGGAAGGTTATGTAGCGGTTAACGGTGAAATCGAAACCCGCAAGCGCCGTAAGCTGTACGATGGCGACCTGGTGGAGTTTGATCAGGAATACTACCTGGTCATCTGTGATGCACCCGTCACCGAAGCTGAGCCGAAACCGGTGAAACAGGCAGAGAAGAAAGCGGCACCGGCGGCGAAGAAGAAAGGCAATAACAGCCAGACATCTGCTGACAAGAAAAAGTCGGCAGACAAAAACAAAGCAGCCAGTAAAAAGGGTGCTCATGCTGGTAAAAAAGGCCAGAACAAAGCCCATCCTTTGTCTCAGTCCGCCAAGCCAAGCAAAGCGAAAGCGACGCCAGACAAAGCGGCTGCAGACAATAACGCTGACAACACGCCGTCTCAATCAGAAGGCGGTCGCAACGCGATTCGTTTCTTCTGATCTCTGGTCTATCGACCGCAGTGCCAGTGAAAGGAGCCTTAACGGCTCCTTTTTTGTCTCTTACTCCGATGAGCGCCTGAGCCTAAAAGATCTCTGCTCCCAGCCCTACCGCAGGGCAACTGACCTCAACCTCTTCATCTACAGTCTGCATTACACAGCTTTGATCGTCGAGGCGTGAAAAACTGAATGTTGCCCCAAACGTATTGTATTCTCGCTGCTCCTGCTCTGATGGAATTGAACCGGTGACGCCTGCTACGGTTGTCGTGGTGGATGTGATTTGATAGTCCGACTTGAAGATGTTCTCTTTTACCACTGCAGGACCTTGCTGCGGTATTCCACGAATAACCACAGAAGAGCGGTTTGAGGTGCCATAGTCGCCATAGTTGAACCAGTTATGCACCACATGCACATAGTTGCCGCCGTATCCTTCGCTGCCTTTGTGCATGTCGAAACTGATGATAGGCACCGCGGGCGCCGTCCTGCATCACCAGATTATACTGGGCCAGGTAGCTCTCACCGAGCTTACCTGAACCCGCAATGGCGTGACGGTTGGCGGCGAAAATGTTGCACTGGATAGTGGCGCTGGTGTCGCCGTTTTGTACCACCACACCGTAGCCAAGTTCGCTTTTGATATTGTGATGAATATAGTTGTTGTTAACAAAAGCCCGGTTACTCTGTTTCAGCGATACGCCCGCCCAGGGCCAGCCGTATATTTCATTGTTATCCACCATCACATCGGTCGAATAAGACTCAGCCTGCATCCCGATGGTCTGCTTATCACTGTTACTGACTTGTACCGGGCCTTCAATGAGCAGCCCTGATACTCGACTGTGACTGGCCAGAGTGATCACCGGGTATTTGTCATCTGAATCTGTTTCGAGCGGCAAAACCACCAGCTTACCCGGATTGTCGACCTGGCCGCGTTCACCAAACAGCGTCTGGCCGAGACCAAGTGATAAAGCCCCGGATTGGTTCGGAAGATCTATGGTGACTCCGGCAGGGATCTTGATGTAGCGATAGCCGGCACTAATCGCTGTTAGCAGATCCGCATAATTGGTGACTGAAATCAGGCTGGAACTGTCTAGCAAGTTCAACGGCTGAAAGCGGATGCCCAGGGTGCCGCAGGTTTCCCTTGGGGTTGGGGTGGACGCGGTGTTAGTCGATTCTGCCGCAGTGGTCGTGTCATCGGAACAGGCAGTCAGCAAGGCAAAAAGTAGTGTGTATGCCAGGGTAAAGTGACGTTGCAAAAGTGAACCTCTTTAATGTGGAACTCTATGGTGAAAGCTATTTGGTAATTTAAATGACAATATCGATTTTATGATGTGGGGGCGCTGACTGTCTCAGCGCTGTGCGAAACCTTTTTGATCTCGGTTAGTCTCTGATCGCTAGCTATAGTGGTTCTTTAGAAAAGCAAAGGCGGGAGCATACCATGTTTTATGAAATGACGTTCTGTTAATTGGTGTGAATGTAGGGTAGGCGCTTGAGCAGACGGGGATTGCTCTCTATCATGCAATAACCCGGCTAAACAGACTGAGCCGGGGTATTGGTGAGTAAAGGGAGATATGCAGGTTAGATGGTTACACTCAGGCAACCGTAGGCAGAGTTAACAGCGTACCGGCCAGTTCATCGCTGAACGGAGACTTGAGCAGTTCGCTCAGGTCATCAACGGGTGCCGGTAATGATTGCGCCCATACATCCAGAGCTTGTAACACCTGATCCCCACATACGGTCACCCAGCGCTGCTGTGAGCCTGCCGGCCCGCTGTCAAAACTCAGCAGTTGATCGTAGCCGCAGCTAAGCTGATCCTTCAGAACCCGGCTTAGTTGATGGGCAGGTAAGTCTGATTCGATATGGTAAACATAACCGTGTTCGATTTTCTGCTTCGCCCAGTACTCCACGCCATCTAACGTGACCATAGTCCGTGAAACAAAGCGTGCTGCGCTTTGTAATGCGTATGGAGTAATGCTGACTGCGGTATGTTTAAATTCCGGCTGGCCGGAAACCTTATCGGTAAAAGGCGCGATCAGTGCGCACGGCTTACTCTGTTTCGCTGTGGCATTATTCCAGTGAATCGGCATGAATAACTGACCTGGAAGCACTTGTTCACAAATCTCTGCCCGCGCCAGAGATTGCCCTTGTGCGTTATGAATCTTGACCAGTTGATTGGAGGTAATGCCATAGTAAGCTGCTGTGTACGGATGGATCTGCACATAAGGCTGCGTGCGGTGCTCGCCAAGACGAGCCGATAAACCGGTCCTGGACATGGTGTGCCAGTGATCGCGGGTACGGCCGCTGTTGAGCAATAACGGAAATTGGCTGCTGGTCGCATCATGCGGCGCTTTGTGACGGGTCGCGATAAAGTTGGCTTTACCATCAGGGGTATAAAAGCGGCCCTCGGTCAGCAGACGCTGGTTAACTACCTCAGTTTGAAGTTCAGTCACCGGCCATTGCTGAGGCGTCAGGCGGCTGTAGCCCTGGTCATCGAGTTGAGTCAGGCCAATCAGAGTGAAATCACGCTCGCCGCTGAGATTGCCAAGCGTAGACAACCTGGCGTATTCGGCAAACACTTCGCCCTCGTGACGGTAATTGAATTGCTGCGCGTAGCCCATTTTGCTCGCGACCTGGCTGATGATCCACCAATCCGGCTTAGCCATACCGGGGCTTGGCATAACACGGCGCTGGCGTGAGATCCTGCGCTCTGAATTGGTCACCGTGCCGGATTTTTCGCTCCAGCCCTGAGCCGGTAGAACTAAATCTGCCATGCGTGTTGTTTCGGTATCGGCGATACAATCAGACACCACCACAAACGGACAGGTTTGCAGTGCCTGGCGGATCTTATCGCTGTCCGGCAGGCTGACCATAGGGTTGGTCGCCATAATCCACACCGCTTTAATTTTGCCCTCAGCCATCGCATCAAACAGCTCCACCGCTTTCAGGCCGGGTTTTGTTGCCAGGTTGTCGGTGTGCCAGAAATCGCTGATTAACTGATGGTGCTGCGGGTTATCAAATTCCATGTGAGAGGCCAGGGTATTGGCCAGTGCGCCGACTTCACGCCCGCCCATGGCATTGGGTTGTCCGGTCACGGAAAAAGGACCACAGCCCGGATAGCCGATCTTACCACTCGCCAGATGACAGTTAATGATGCTGTTGACTTTGTCTGAACCGATACTCGACTGATTGACGCCCTGAGAATAGATGGTGACTACTTTCTGCTGAGTAGCAAAGGCGCGATAGAACTCGTCGAGCTGCTGATGCGAAAGCCCGGTAATCTCTGCGACATCCGCTTGTGCACGGGCCACTTGCAGCGCTTGCCCAAAACCTTGGGTGTGCGCCTTGATATAAGCCTCATCGAGATGCTGGTGCTGGTCGAGATAAGTCAGCAAGCCATTAAACAGCGCCACGTCTGAACCGGAATGTAATCCCAGATGCTGATCGGCAATGTCACAGCTGTCTGTTTTACGCGGATCGATCACGACAACTTTAAGTTCGGGATTGCTCTGTTTGGCAGCACGTAAACGCTGGAACAGCACCGGGTGACACCAGGCCAGATTAGAACCGACCAAGACCACCATCTCGGCCAGTTCAAGATCTTCATAACAGACGGGGACGGTATCTGAGCCGAACGCACGTTTGTGGCCAACCACGGAGGAGGCCATACAGAGGCGTGAGTTACTGTCGATGTTAGCGCTGCCAATGAATCCCTTCATCAGTTTGTTGGCGACGTAATAATCTTCGGTCAGCAACTGACCGGAGACGTAAAAAGCGACAGAGTCCGCTCCGTATTCACGGATAGCCTGGCTGAACTTATCGGCGATTAAATCAGTGGCGCCGTTCCAGTCGAGGGCTTGTGGCTGGTCATTGGGATTAAGGGTCGGTGTCAGCAGACGTCCGTCAGTAATAATCGTATCGCCCAGGGCTATGCCTTTAGTACACAACTTACCGTAATTGGACGGGTGGCTTTTATCACCTCTGATCTCCAATTCACCGCTGAGCTTGGGTCTCGCTTCGACACCACAGCCCACACCACAATACGCACACGTTGTCTTAATCCATCCATCATTCTCACGTGACATGCAGATGCTCCCTATTCTAATTTATTTCCTTTATTTGTATTGGGTGCAATAAATAAACCAGAATCTATAAAATCAATATAAATAAATTTAAATAAAATAAAAACAGTAAGTTATATGTTGGTATACCACCAAAGTGGTAGGTGTGATTTTTAGGTATTACCCTTTGGAGGTATAGGTATTGCACCACTCAAGAATTAAATGCACCGTGAGTGCTCATAAAATAACAATATTACTTTTGTTGCTGGGTGTTTTTAGTCCGAGATTCTGACTTGTTGTTTAAATTATATATTTGAAAAATATATTAAAAATAAAATATTTTCAGACGTCTTTTAAAGTTTGGCACTCAACTTGCCTTGTTCGATTTAGCAAAAATCATTTTCAGTGCAGGGAGCCAACCATGAAGTCAGACATGAAAACAATGCTCAGCAGTACAGCTCTTAACGCTACAGGCGTCGTCACCTTAGTTGGTGCGGGACCGGGTGACCCGGATCTGCTGACGGTCAAAGCGCTACGAGCGATTCAAAATGCGCGCTTTATTGTGTTTGATAATCTGGTCAGTGCCGACATCCGTGCGCTGTTTCCGGCTGAGGCGAAAATGCTTTATGTCGGTAAAGCCAAAGGCCATCACAGTGCCACTCAGGATGAAATCAACCAGATTCTGGCTAAATACGCTCAGTCCGGAGTCGACATTGTGCGGGTGAAAGGTGGTGACGGATTTGTATTTGGTCGTGGTGGTGAGGAGATGCTCTACCTGACTAAGAAGGGCATTAAAGTTGACGTGATTCCCGGTATTACTGCCGCATCAGGCTGCACGACTTACGCCAATATTCCTCTGACCCATCGCGGACTGGCGCAGGGCTGCACTTTTATTACCGCTCACGCTGACAAACAGTTATCGGTTAACTGGTCTGCGCTGGCGCAGCTTAATCAGACGTTAGTGATTTATATGGGATTGAGTAAAACCGATCTTATCAGTGCGGAACTGATGGCTCATGGCATGAGCAGTGATACCCCGGTGGCCATGATTGAGAACGGTTGTACCGCGCAGCAGCGCGTATTTACCGGTGTTCTGAGCGAGCTTAGCCAGATCAAGACTCAGCATGAGATTCAGTCTCCGGCACTGATTGTGATTGGCGAGGTGGTAAGTGTTGCCAACCAAATGGAATGGTTACAGCAACTTTCTCAGCGCGCACAGGCGAGCGAGCATCAAGCGTTCAGATTAACCGCTTAATTCAATTTTACTGCGTGCCAGCAAGTGGCGCAGGACAGGAAAACAGGCTCAACAGACCAAACAAGAGTCGTAGAGACAAATTTACATTAGGGAAGATTACTATGAGTAAGCAAAGAATCGTGGTGGTAGGCAACGGTATGGTCGGCCACAAATTTATCGACACTTTGATCCAGAGTCAGCGTGATGATGTGGAGATCATTACTTTTTCCGAAGAGTCTCGTCTCGCGTATGACCGCGTACAATTGACCTCTTATTTTACCGGTAAAACGGCACAGGATCTGGCGCTGACCGATGAGGCTTACTACCAGAGCAACGGCGTGAAATACGTGGTCAACGAGAAAGTGGTGCAGGTCAATACCGCTGACAAGCAGGTGGTTACCGCCAGCGGCCGCGTTGAAGCGTACGACAAACTTGTGTTGGCGACTGGTTCTTATCCTTTTGTGCCGCCGATCCCGGGCAATGATCACGAACACTGCTTTGTTTACCGCACCCTGGAAGATCTGGATGCGATTGAGCTGTCGAGCAAGCAGAGCAAAACCGGTGTGGTGATTGGCGGCGGTTTGCTGGGTCTGGAAGCGGCTAACGCGATCAAAAACCTTGGTCTGGAAACGCATGTGGTTGAGTTTGCCCCGCGTCTGATGGCAGTGCAGCTGGAAGAGGGGGGCGGTGCGCTGCTGCGCCGTAAAATAGAAGCCATGGGTGTATTCGTACACACGGAAAAAGCGACCAGTGAAATCGTGGCCGGTGAAGAGGCTCGCTACCGGATGAACTTTGCAGACGGCAGTCATCTGGAAACCGACATGATTGTATTTTCTGCCGGTATTCGTCCGCAGGATGAGCTGGCACGCAGCTCCGATATCACGCTGGGTGAACGCGGCGGGATTGTTATCAACAGCTACTGCCAGACCAACCATAAAGATGTGTATGCGATTGGTGAATGTGCACTGTGGCAAAACCAGATTTTTGGTCTGGTTGCGCCTGGTTATCAAATGGCGAAAGTGGCCGCCAAACACATTCTGGACAAGGACTCTGAGCTGGCATTCACCGGCGCGGATATGAGCACCAAACTCAAACTACTCGGTGTAGACGTGGCCAGCATCGGTGAAGTGCATGGTCGCACCGAAGGCGCTCAGTCTTATACCTACAGTGATGAAATTGACCAGGTTTATAAGCGTTTGATCGTTTCTGCTGACGGCAAACGTATCGTCGGCGCTGTGCTGGTCGGCGATGCCGAGGCCTACGGCACCTTACTGCAACTTAAACAAAACGACATGCCGTTGCCTGCCAATCCGTCGGTACTGATTCTGCCAAATGCGGTCGAGGATGACACGGCGGCAACCGGAATTGATGCGCTGCCTGATACCGCTGTGATCTGTTCGTGCTTTGATGTGACCAAAGGCGACATTAAACAAGCGGTTGCCAGTGGCTGCACCACCATGGCCGCGTTAAAAGAAAGCACCAATGCTTCAACCGGCTGTGGTGGTTGTTCTGCCCTGGCAAAACAAGTGCTGGACAGCGAACTGCTCAGCCTGGGCGTGGAAGTTAATAATGACTTGTGTGAGCACTTTGCTTATTCCCGTCAGGAGCTGAGCGATTTGGTGCGGGTGAATCAGATTAAGACCTTTGATGAACTGTTGAGCCAATACGGCACTGGTCATGGTTGTGAAATCTGTAAACCGGCCGCGGGCTCGATTCTGGCCTCGTTCTGGAATGACTACATTCTGGAAAACCAGCACATGGAGCTGCAGGACACCAATGATATCTATCTCGGCAACATGCAAAAAGATGGTACCTATTCAGTGGTTCCGCGTATCGCCGGCGGTGAGATCACTCCGGACAAACTGATTGTGCTGGGTGAAGTGGCTAAACAGTATGACCTGTATACCAAGATCACTGGTGGTCAGCGTATTGACCTGTTCGGTGCGCAGCTGAACGATCTGCCGCAGATCTGGAAACAGCTGGTGGACGCGGGATTTGAGACCGGTCATGCCTACGGGAAATCGGTACGTACAGTGAAATCCTGTGTCGGCAGCACCTGGTGTCGCTATGGCGTCGGTAACAGTGTCGGTTTCGCGATTGATATTGAAAACCGCTACAAAGGCCTGCGCTCACCACACAAACTCAAGTTTGCGGTGTCCGGCTGTACCCGTGAGTGTGCGGAAGCGCAGTCGAAAGATATCGGTGTGATCGCAACCGAGAACGGCTGGAACCTGTATGTGTGCGGTAACGGCGGTATGCGCCCGCGTCACGCTGACCTGTTCGCGACCGACCTTGATGATCAGACCCTGATCCAGTACGTCGACCGTATTCTGATGTTCTACATTCGTACCGCCGACCGCCTGCAACGCACCTCAGTGTGGATGGAAAATCTCGATGGTGGTCTGGAGTACCTCAAGCAGGTAGTGATTGAAGACAAGCTGGGCATCTGTGACGAACTGGAACAGGCCATGGCCGCAAACATCGCTAAATATCAGTGTGAGTGGAAAACCACACTGGAGTCGCCAGAGAAACTGAAGCGTTTCAATCACTTCATCAACAGCGATCAGCGTGATGAGCGTCTGCAGTTTGTCTCGGTGCGTGAGCAGCGATTCCCCAAAGCGGTAAAGGCGGACAAGCGCCAGCAGCAGATTGATATCGTGGAAGTGGAATAGTTACAACTTGAAAGTGAAATAACCCACAACGTGGAAGTGGAATAACCCACAACGGCCACGGACTTATTCAACAGTTATAAATTGAGCAATTAACAGGAGAAGGGCAATGGAAAACTGGATAACCATTTGTCAGGCAGAAGACTTGGTACCTAACGTCGGCGTATGTGCACTGGTGGGCGGGGAGCAGGTGGCGATCTTCAGTTGTCAGCGCAGCGGTCAGTTGTACGCCGTATCCAACTTTGATCCGATTGGCCAGGCGAATGTGATGTCGCGCGGCATGATGGGGTCGCTTGGCGGTGAACCTTATGTGGCGTCACCCCTGTACAAGCAACATTTTCATCTGCTGAGCGGTGAGTGCCTGGAAGATGGCCAATACCGCCTGAAAACCTATCCGGTTCGTCAGCAGGATGGCGTCGTTCAAGTGCTCGCATCACTGGCCAATGCGGCCTGATCGTAAAGCTTCCACACCGCTGCAGTGACGCGGCGGTTGGAATCTCTTTGAATTGATTAAAAGGATTGAATCATGGAAAACAGCAAATTTTCACTTTTTTCATTCAGCGGCAAGATGAAAATCTTACACCTGAGCTGGATTGCGTTCTTCATCACTTTTGTGGTGTGGTTTAACTTTGCGCCGCTGCTGCAGATGGTGAAAGAGACGTTGAGGCTGAGCACTCAGGAGATCAAAACCCTGCTGATCCTCAACGTAGCGCTGACCATTCCGGCGCGCGTCGTGATTGGTATGCTGACCGATAAATATGGTCCGCGTCTGGTATATTCGGCTTTGCTGGCAGTCTGTTCGATTCCCTGTTTTATGTTCGCCTTTGCAGATAGCTTTATCCAGGCTGCGATTGCGCGCTTCCTGCTGGGCTTTATCGGTGCCGGTTTTGTGATTGGGATTCGCTTGGTGTCGGAGTGGTTCCCGCACAATGAGCTGGGTACAGCGGAAGGTATCTACGGCGGCTGGGGTAACTTCGGTTCTGCGGCGGCGGCGTTTACCCTGCCGACAGCGGCTGTGCTATTCGGCGGTGAAGACGGCTGGCGCTATGCGATTGCTATTACCGGGCTGATGAGCCTGCTGTTTCTCTGTTGTATTTTACCGCAGCGTGACAGACACCCCGAAAGGCTCAACTTACTTCAAACCTAAGCATCTGACTGCAATGGAAGTGACCTCAAAAGGCGATTTCTTCTTCCTGCTGCTGATGAAAATCCCGATGTATGCGGTACTGGCTCTGCTGGCCTGGAAACTGTCTTCAGCGGGTATCGGTATGCTGCCGGATGTCGCGGTCAACTCTATCTATGCTGGTTTGGTTGCGCTGTACCTGGTTGAACTGACTCAGGTATGGAAAGTCAACAAAACTGTATTTGAAAAACCGGTCGAGCCTGTTCATCAGTACAAATTTAAACAGGTTGCGGTGCTGAATGTACTTTATTTTGCGACCTTCGGCTCAGAGCTGGCGGTGGTCTCTATGCTGCCGCTGTTCTTCTCGGAAACCTTTGAACTGACACCGGTTGTCGCAGGTATGGTTGCGTCGGCTTATGCCTTCATGAACCTGATGTCCCGTCCGGGTGGCGGTTGGATTTCAGACCGTTTCGGCCGTAAACCAACCCTGCTTATCCTGACTGCAGGTCTGGCGGTAGGTTATTTCCTGATGGGACAAGTCGGCAGTGAATGGCCAATCTGGCTGGCGGTAGCTGCGGCGATGATGTGTTCGTTCTTTGTTCAGGCCGGTGAAGGCGCCGTGTTTGCGACTGTTCCACTGATCAAGCGTCGTATGACAGGTCAAATCGCTGGTATGACAGGGGCGTACGGCAACGTCGGCGCGGTGACTTACCTGACTATCCTATCATTTGTCGACTATCAAACCTTCTTCTATGTGATTGCCGCGACCGCAGTGGTTGGCTTTGCCGCCCTGATGTTTATGGAAGAGCCAAGTGGCAAGATTGCAGAAGTGAATGAAGATGGCAGCGTGACTCTGATTGATGTTTCACACTAAAGGCAGCATGAGTGGCGGTGCAGATTGCCACTCTCCTTTAGCGGATTTATCGGGAGACTTAATGAGACGTTTCGCCTGCACAGCGAAGCTCGTATGATTAAGTCGTTCAAAAGCTCAATGTTGCTCAGGTTCTGTTTTCCCTGGCTGCGTTGAGCTTTTGTTCTGTCAGACTGGTAAAGTCACTATCAGGCTGACTAAGCAGAGCAAGTAAAGAGGATCTCTATGCATGCAAGGCAGATGAAAGAGGGACAGGCACTGATGATTGATCATGCCGGCACCTCGCTGACCGGAACCCGGCAGCAGAATCAGGACGCGTTGTTGGTGAAGCAACCACAGGCGGCCGATGTTGTGGCGCATAAAGGCATTGTGGCCTGTATTGCTGACGGGGTGAGTTGCAGCGACCAGAGTCAGAAAGCCAGCCACACCGCAGTGGTGCAGTTTATTAATGACTATTACGCCACGCCGGACAGCTGGAGCATTCGTCATAGCGCCGGCCAGATCTTAACCGCGCTCAATAGCTCACTCTATGAAGAGGGCAGCCAACAGAATCTGACCCACAACGGTTTGGTGACGACCTTCAGTGCCGTGATCTTTAAATCCAACACAGCGCATCTTTTTCACGTTGGTGATACCCGTATCTATCGGGTGCGGGATGGCAAATTGCGTTTGCTGACCCGGGATCATCAGCGTACCCAGTTTGGTCAGCAAGCTTATCTGACCCGCGCGCTGGGCATGGATAACCGGCTTGATGTCGACTATCAGACCGTGACACTTAAACTTGGCGACTATTTTATTCTGACCAGTGATGGCGTGCATGATTTCGTCGATGAAACCAGCATGCTGGATGCTCTGAAGCAGCAATCAGGGCAGGATCTGCAAGCGCTTAGTCAGGCGTTATGTCAGCAGGCGCTGGACAACGGCAGCCAGGATAACGTCAGTTGTCTGCTGCTCAAGGTCAGTCAGTTACCGCAACGTACTTTGCTGGAGCACCAGGTGATGACCCTGACACGGGTGATTCCGCCCGCGCTGGAAGTCGGGCAAAGTCTGGATGGTTATCGGGTCGATCAGGTGATGTACGCCGGCTCACGCAGCCATGTTTACCGGGTGACGGAGCTTGCCAGCGGCAGAATCCGGGTACTGAAAATCCCGTCACGGCAATACGGTGATGATCAGGATTATCTGGTTCACTTTGCCAATGAATTTTGGGTCGGCTCGCAAATCAACAGTGAACGGGTCATGAAAGTGTATCCGACGGCGGCTGATTCTAAGTTTATCTACCAGTTATGCGAATGGGTGCAGGGGATTACCCTGCGGCAGTGGATGTTTGATAATCCCACACCATCACTGGCCCAGGTGCGTACCATTCTGAGCGAAGTGGTGAAAGCGGTACGGGTGTTTCAGCGTGCTGATATGGTGCACCGCGATCTGAAGCCGGAAAACATCATGTTAACCACAGATGGTAAGATAAAAATCATCGACTTTGGCGCGGTTAAAGTGATGGGACTGGAAGAGATGCAAGCCGTTCCTGAGCCACAGGCCCCGCTTGGTGCAGTTAACTATATCGCGCCGGAGTACATCAATGGCGGCGATGCGACGGTGCAGGCAGATCTGTTTTCGATCGCCGTTATTGGCTACGAGATGCTGAGCGGCGAACTGCCCTATAAAGCGAGTCAGACCACCAATTTGCAGTCCGCCCGGCACATCAAATGGGACTACCGGCCTATCGGGCAATTTCGCGCTGATATTCCGTTATGGACAGACCTGGCTTTGCGCAAAGCCACTCATCCATCATCTGCACAGCGTTATCAGGCGCTGGGGGATTTTATTCTCGATCTGTTTACGCCTAACACCCGGTTGCAGAAAGAGTTCAAGCAGAAACCTGTATTACAGCGTAATCCGCTGCTGTTCTGGAAAGCCACCGCACTGCTGGCTATCGCCGTCGCGATTCTGGAAGGGGTGATGTTGCTGTGAGCGGGATAACTCGTGCGAAGAACTAATATAAGTAATATGAGTGAAATTCAGACCTCTGACAAACGATATAAATATGGCAACAATTTGCTCGCGATAGGTAAAAAGTTGCTCGAATGAAGTAAATCCTTACCCTAATAACAATGTTGTCGACATAACTTGTTGAGTAAAATGGAGCATGGTGGTGGCACAAAAATTGTGTGAGTGAAACAGCATTTTATGATGCTTTGTTCTCACACTGTTTAAGGAAAAAGTGATGCCAACTCCATGTTATATCTCTATTGAAGGCCAGACTCAGGGCCTGATCACCGCTGGTGCATGTACTGCTGATTCAATTGGCGATTCTTTTGTCGAAGGTCATGAAGACGAAATGCTGGTGCAGTATTTTGACCATAACGTCACTGTACCAACCGATCCTCAGTCTGGTCAGCCATCAGGCCAGCGTGTACACAAACCATTCACTTTTACGGTCTCGCTGAACAAAGCCGTCCCTCTGCTATATAACGCACTGGCGTCTGGTGAAAAAATGACCAATGTTGAATTAAAATGGTACCGTACTTCAATTGAAGGTAAGCAAGAAAACTTCTTCACGACCAAGCTGGAGAATGCCTCTATCGTCGATATTCACTGTGAAATGCCACATTGCCAGGATCCGGCCAAATCGGATTTCACCCAAAACCTGACTGTTGCCATGTCTTACCGCAAAATCACCTGGGATCACGTTAATGCTGGTACGTCAGGTTCAGACGACTGGCGCAAACCAATCGAAGCGTAAATCACGCGGAAATAAGCCTGTAGACGACGCTATGCGTGCTCGTCTATGGGCTTTGTTTCAAATTCAGTGGGTTGAAAATTCGTTTAGTTAGACTTTGACGTAGTCGCAAACTCATTTGTTAGAAGCTCAGTCGGTTAAAACTACTTGGCTGGTTCAGGTTAACTGCTTGCTTCGAAGCTAACGGCTTGGTTCAGGGCTAACAGGTAATAAGGTTTAAAATGGCAAAGTTACAATTTGTTCTCTCCGTGGACGGAATGCCCGAAGATACGTTTGTGGTGACAGAGTACCGCGGCAAAGAATCGGTCTCTGACAGTGTGATGAGCGGTTCTGTCGCCTGTTATGGGTTCCGTTATGAGATAGATTTGGCAAGCCGACAATCTGGCATTCAAGCAAGCCAGGTGGTGGATAAATCGGCGCAACTGACCGTGTTAAGAAATGGCCAGCCGGTTCAGTTTGTTCATGGCATCGTGCGTCAGTTTCGGACAGGCGGATATTGGTCATCACCATACCTTTTACAACCTGACATTAGTACCTGCTCTGGAACGTTTGTCACTCAGACAAAACAGCCGGATTTTCCAACTGAAAACTGTTGAACAAATCATCACCACTATTTTGCAGGAAATGGGGATTGATAACTTTTCTTTCTCACTGAAGAGAACGCTCTCGCAAAGAGAGTTTTGTGTTCAGTATCGGGAGACGGATTTGGCGTTTGTGCATCGTCTTGCTGCTGAAGAAGGTCTGGTTTATCACATTCAGCAAAGTGATGGTAAACACACGGTATTTTTCAGCGATGACAGTGCCTTGATTGCTAAGTTCGCTCAACCTGTACCATACAACGGTTTGTCCGGCGGGCAGGTTGATGACAGTTATGTGTCTTCATTCACTTTGGTCAATCAAAGTGAGCCCAGTCATCTGACGATGCAGGATTACAGCTTTAAAAAGCCGGACTATGGTTTTCTGCAGCAACAATCAGGGACGGATCTGAGTTTCCAGCAATCGACCTATGAGCATTTTGATTATCCTGGTCGCTATAAAGACGATACCAGCGGTGCCGCTTTCAGTCGTATTCGGTTGGAATATCTGCGACGAGATGCTGTGCATGCTGTGGGTAAAAGTAATCATGCCGGTATTCAGGCCGGGATAAAGTTCGATCTAACCGATAATCTTGAGCCGAGCGCGAACCGAGACTGGCTGGTTGTCGAAGTCTCTCATCAGGGCACTCAGCCTCAGGCCCTTGAAGAAGAAGGGGGCTCCGGTCAGACATCTTATTCAAACCAGTTTAAGGTGATCCCGGCGAATCTGACCTGGCGAGCCACACCTGTCGCCAAACCTCATGTCGATGGCCCGATGATTGGTGAGGTGGTCGGCCCGGCTGGCGAAGAGATTTTTTGTGATGAACATGGCCGGGTGAAAGTACATTTTCCCTGGGACCGTGAAAGTCAACAAGATGAGCACAGCTCCTGCTGGGTGCGTGTATCCCAGGGATGGGCAGGTGCTCAGTATGGCTTTGTTGCCATTCCCCGCATCGGGCATGAGGTCATTGTTTCGTTTTTGCATGGCGATCCGGATCAGCCGATTATCACCGGCCGGACTTATCACGCTACCAACGTTGCACCATATCTGCTGCCGAATCATAAAACCCGTACGGTGTTAAAAACCCAGACCCATCAGGGGGAAGGTTCAAACGAAATTCGCTTCGAAGATCAGGCGTCCATAGAGCAGATTTATATCCACGCGCAGAAAGATCAGGATGTGGTGATTAACAATATTCATCGTGAATCTGTCGGGCTGGATTTTCACTCTCATATTGGTCGGCACCAGTACGAACTGGTGACAGAGAATGTCCACCGCTCGATTGGTAAAAATGTCACCGAAGAGTTGGGACAAGATCACCATATCAAAGTGGGCCGCAACCTGGTGCAACGAGTTTTAGGTAAGATAAACCGTTGGGTAACTGGCGGAGTTATTTCCAAAATTGATGGCGGTGTCAGTACCCAGATCGCAGCATCCGAAGAGAAACAAATCGGCGCAAACCAACGTGTTGCAGTCAGTAATGAAAGCTATCTGAAAGCGGCGGACATTGTTTTAGATGCCGGAAATTCCCTGACTATTAAAGGGCCGGGAGGCTTTATTAAATTAGACAGTGCAGGCGTCACTATCTCAGGGTCTAAAGTCAAAATTAATGATGGAGGCTCTCCGGGGAGCGGGACAGCGCCTGCCGTCAGCCAGCCAGATGAGCCGGACAAACCTCAGCAACCTGATGCGCCGGATAGGAGAGGGTAAATGCCAGGAGCGGCGAGATTAGGCGATACAGCAGGTGGGCACGGATGTTTTCCACCTACTGCTATCATTGCTGGTAGCCCGGATGTCTCAATTAATGGCAAACCGGCTGCCAGAAAGGGTGATGCTGCCTTATTGCACGCTTGCCCTTGTCCCTATAAACCGCACGGGCTGCATGGCCGGGCGATTAATGCCGGTTCCGGCTCCGTGTCTATTAACGGTCAGCCGGCGGCACGTATCGGTGATGCAATAGACTGTGGTGGTTCGGTGGCTTCCGGGTCGGGCGATGTCATTATCGGTGATACGCCGTATCAATCCAATACTCACGCTTGCGGTGAAGGTGCGGTTTCTTGGGCAGTCGCCATTTTTGAAAATCACGCCGTTGGCGAAAAATGTCGAAGCCTTATGGAACAGCCCGACATTTACTCCGCAGGCACTGGCAGCGTTGGCGGGCTCTCAGGCAGTGAGCACCGCCGCCGATATCGCAGCGGAGAAAGCTGTGTCCACACTGCCGCCATTAGCGCAGTCACTGGTTAAGGTTGTCCAGTCCGGTGCCTCTAAACTGCAGATGCTGGATGTACTTGAAACAGGTACCACC
This sequence comes from Vibrio sp. CDRSL-10 TSBA, assembly GCA_039696685.1. Lineage (NCBI taxonomy): Bacteria > Pseudomonadati > Pseudomonadota > Gammaproteobacteria > Vibrionales > Vibrionaceae > Vibrio > Vibrio sp. CDRSL-10 TSBA. The sequence continues at coordinate 407,168 of CP155565.1, forward strand.
AAAGCACAGCGCCGAGAGGCGAGAAAAGCGATTACTCAGGCTGCTTCTGGCAATGACCCGCAGACAGCACAGCGCTTTAGTATGGATATGGACGCAGCAGAAAAAGCCATGTTGGCCGACCACGTTTACACGCTGGATAAAGACCGGAATACTTTGGACCCGCACCGCAAGCAAGTCGCGGAGGAGTTTGATAATGATTCGGGCTGGAGTGTAGCGACAGAAGATGATCTGGCTGAGTTAGGTATACAGCAAAAAGAATTGAAGGTGAAAGGTACAAACTTCAGGTCACAGGTCTATATTCCTGACCCCGAAGTATTTGGTGAGAACGCCAAACCGACATTAGTGTTTCGAGGTACTGAAATGGACAGTGGCAGTGACTGGGTCAAAGGGAATTTAAGTCAGGGTGCATTGGGGCGTTCATCTTATTATGAGCAAGCTATAAAGGTTGTGAGGCGGATGAAGAAAAAGCAAGTTCCATTAGATATTGCAGGGCATTCACTGGGAGGAGGATTAGCCTCCGCTGCGTCAAAAGCCTCGGGATACCCTGCGACAACGTTTAATGCAGCCGGCTTGCACCGTAATACGGTGGCTAATTATGGCGTTGCAGTGAACAATCAAAGCGCAGACAACTTAGTCACCGGGTATCGAGTTGATGGTGAGGTTTTGACCAGAGTGCAAGAAACGACACCTGTGCTGCGTCGCCTGGCTCCCTCGGCAGTGCGAAACGGTGCGCTGGAAACCACCTTACCCAAGTCGACCTTTATGCCGGACGTTGAGGCAGGAACAACAGAAGATAAGCGCGGTTCGGTCGCACTGCATGGCATGGATCAAATGCGTGAATCGATAGAAGAGCGTAAAGTGGGCGATTTACACAAATTGGCAAGTGAGGCTTAAGTATTGATTAAATGGATAATAGTCGCCGTCGTTGTGATTGTATTCGCACTGGTAGCAAAAGGAGCTCTGACTAAAGTGAGTAATAAAATTAACCCGCAAGACCTGTTTTCCGGCCCGATGCTCGAGGTCGCCAAATCGGTTGACCGCGATGATATTGCCCGGGTAAAGCAACTGGCTGCTGAGTTGGATGATATTAATGCATTGGGTGAGCACGGAGTGACTTTGCTGGTTTATGCGGTGATCGCCGATAAACCCGAGTCTATTCAGGTGTTGATGGAACTGGGTAGTGATCCCGCTATTGATGTGCCGGATCAAGGCAACGCAGGTTATATCGCAATGTGGCACCCGGATGCAAAAAGTTTAGAGGCGCTGTTGCAGGCAGGAATGGATCCAAACTTGAAGGAAGAAGGTGATGCGCTGATATTCCACTCTCACGATATTGACGAATCTAATTCATTACCTGTGTTGGTGAAATACGGTGCCGATGTTAATGCGCTTAATGAAAAACAAGAGCCACCTATTTTCGACATGTTAATGGTTCAGTTTAAAAATGCGCTGTATTTACTTGACCATGGTGCTGATGGGCATTTTGTTAGCCCTTCAGGTGAATCGGTTGCATATAATGTCGAGTTCCAACTGCGTGAATTGGATCCTAAGTCAGAAGGCTATCAGACGATGTTAACCATTAAGGAAAAACTCTCAGCCCAAGGCGTTAAGTTTCCCGCGTTGTCACCTTGGGGCGAGCGCTTTGTGCGTGACATTGTCTTTTGTAAAGAGCCGTTGGGTTATCGCCCGCGCAGTGAATGCAAAATTGAAGGCGTAAACCGATTTGTCAAAGAGCCTTCGCAAGAAATTAAACGCCAGGATGAGATGATTCTGAAAGAGCGTTACGGAATCGAGCACCAGTTTTAATGGAACAAACGTCAGTGAGCTTATTTTCACCTATTCCCAGACATCCTAACTCGCTGTTTCCCTTGTTGTCTGAGGCGCAAGGCAAGCAAGTGTATTTACTGTTTGATCAAGTCCAGTTTGCGCAGGGCAAGGAATTCTGGGACACGATGAAAAACCGACGTGACGTAGAATGGTATTACTTACTTTCAGGTACTCCACTTGCGTACCTGGAAGAGGGGTCACCTTTGCTGATCTCGGTCAGTGATGGTAATCCCGGAGAGACGCTTTATTACTGGCTATGTGAGCATCTGGAAACCCCGGAGCGATTCGGTTTTGTCGGGGTATATGATGGTTCACTGGCGGAGGTGCAGCGTCACTGGCAGGAGTGGGTTTACTTTTGGGACAAAAATCAACGCTCAATGATGTTGCGGTTTTACGATATTGCGGCTTTTCCCCTTTGGTACGACATTCTGACGCCAGCGCAAAAACAAAAGTTTAAAGGCAAACATGAATCCATCGCTTTCTGCCAGCGCAGTGATGCGATTGATTTGTCATTATTTCAGTGGCCAGAAACTGCCATATGAAGACGACCCTCAAGCCGCTTCGGTTTATCCGGTGCAACTGACTGCGGCGCAACATGAACAGTTTTTCTATCCGCAACGCATTGAAAGCCTGGTGGATGAACTATTCCGCCGCTTAGCGCCAGACTACGCGTGGCTGCTGCCACAAAGTATGGTTCGCCTGCGATTTCATGAAGGATTGGCGTTAGCCCGACAGCGCTACAACTTAGCAACGTCATTGGATCGAGAAACCTATGCCCTGTATCGGTTTTACATTGCCGATCGCTTTGATGAACATCCGGAATTCATTCGCCTGATGAGTTTTTATTCTCTACGTGATGCCATTGGTCACTTTTACGATTTCTACATTACGCATCAGGAAGACATGAGCGCCTATCGAACAGCGGGCTGGTTAGGGATTGAAGGGAAGGCGAGATTGATACCATGAACGAGCACCTGAAAGGGACGCAAACCATTACCAAACAAGAGTTACATAATCTGCTGGCACAGCCGGGCTGGTATTTAATGGCGGAAGCGGCGGTGAACGAATCGCTGTTAAGCGCTGTCCCTGAAGACAAGTTTGCCCAGCATCGCCTCTACTGGGATGAAATGGGTAAAGAAAATTCGTCTATTTCTCCATTTTTGCTACCGCTTGATTGCTTTTCCCGGGCCGAGCAAAACATTACGCATGTTGCTCACTGGGGGATCGCTGTGCAGCTGCATGATGATTTTCAGTCGCTGACTACTGACCATCAGGTCGATTTGATTCAAAAACATTTCCGCGCCTGGACATTAGTGGTGTTACCTGACGATCAGCAAGTATTGATGCGCCTGACGGACTGGGACATTTTTAATGTGTTGTGGCGCTCAACAGACCCGGCGCAGTTATCCGATTTACAGGGGCCTTTGAAACGAGTGGCTTACTGGCAGGCGGATCATGATGTGGCCACGATCCGGGAAATGAGTGCACCGCGCCAAACGACACCCATGGTAATGCCGAATCGTTTATCCGAACGACAATATCAGGCACTGAGCGCGTGGGGAGAACGTCATGTGTATCAGCAATATCGCGCCCACCTTTATCAGCATCATCCGCAAACTCAGCACTGGGATGACGAAACGTTCAACCAGTACCTGCTACGTAATGTGAACAGCGCTCATCAGCTCGGCTTCTATCAACAAGCCGACGTGGTGGTGTATTTGAGTATTTCGTTGCTGCTGGGTGAGCAGTTTCATCAGTCAGATTGGGCACAGTCCATTCTTCAATCTCCACAGGTCATCGGCGATCAGAGTCGTATGGACCGATTATTGGCCGAAGCGGTGAATGCTTTAGGCGAGGACGCGACAGAATCATGAGTCAGGGTAAGCAAACTGAATTATTATCGAGCGCTCAAGCGGCTAAACAAAACTTTCAAACGGACAACGTTATCGACGGAGGCTGCGTCGAGTGTGGTTGTGAAGTGTTTGTGCATTACCATTACGATGACGGCCAGCCGATCAGCGACGCCTCGTTTGTACTGACAGACAGTAATCAGGCAGAGATTACGGGGAAAACTGACGCCAACGGCATGTTTAAAGTGCAGAACATGGGATGTGGAGCCTACGACCTGATGTTGGGTGAAGGCAGCGATGAATTTGAGCCGCAACCCAAATTGCAAAATAACCCCGTCTTGCAGGACAACCCGGAATACGCGGTATTGGCCGGGGAATATTTTGCGTTGTTTACCCTGCTCAGAAAAGAAGGCTGCCTGGTATACGATGCGGATGACAGCAGTGATGAACATGTGGATGTGGATCGTGATACCTGGTTTGTACCGGATGAATACGAAAGTGCATATGACCGCTTCTGGGAGCTTTCAGAGCAAATAAATAATGGCCCGATATCGCTGCGCCAGGCCGTCAATAAAATGCACAGCAGCCTGGCGGGAGAGATCGCCGGCCGGGCTCAGGATAACAGCGCCATTCTGTTGTTTTGCCAAATTGCGTTGGGCTTTGTTCCTGTGGTAGGGCAGGCTTTGGACCTCTATGATCTGGGCGATTGGGGCTGGCGCACTTATGAAGGTGATAACCTCGACAACTGGCACTGGGGCGAAGGTGCGCTGGTGGCGATTGGTTTTGTTCCGGGCTTGGGTGATGCGGCCAAGAAAACCGGTATGGCGATCATTGATGCGTTAAAGAAATCGGAGTCACGAGCGATTCAACTGGCGATCAAGATGATTCGCAGCCTGTCCAACGGCAATATCGTGCAGTACCTTTCAGGGATAGCCAGCACGCTGAAAGAGTGCGGTTCAAAAGCGATACAATTGCTCGAAGACATCATTGCCGGCTTAGAAACGCCTGGTAAGCCAGAGCAACAGCTGGATCATCCGGTTAGCTAAAGATGCCTTCCTTGGCTTGATTAACGCCATGGATACGCTGGCTAAGAAAGTGGATGCCATGGTTGACTGGCTGATTACTCAGGTGAATGAATTTATCAGCAAAGTCGTCACCCGGGTTTCCGGCACTCCGGCGCGCAAAAATACACTTCAGGACGCTCAGCCGATGAACGCCGGGACGGCAAAACCTGCGCAGCGCCTGGAACATGAGCAAAAGTCGGGCACTCATGAGCAAAGTGCGAACGATACCCAGAGCCGGGATGCGCAACAGAACACCAACTGCACCAACGAGTGTGGTACCGAACCTATCGATCTGAACACCGGTAAAATGTTTGAGCAGCGCACAGAATTTAGTGTCGACGGTCTGCTGGCGCTTGAACTGACCCGCTATTATCAGTCAACCGGTGAACGAACCTCCGGCATTCTTGGCTCACTATGGCGTACCAACTGGGATATCGCGCTTGAGATCCAGGATGAACAAGTGGAGTTTGTGGATTACGACCATTCCAGAGCCTTGTTTGTATTGCCTGCGGATCAGCAGGAGCGTACCCGCTCGATTAGGAAACCTGGCTGGACATTGCAACGTGACGGGTTTGACCTGACTCTGACTCATGTGTCAGGTATGCAATATCGTTTTGGCCATGCTGAGGGGAACGCCTTAAAACTCAGTGCTATAGGGGATGCGTTTGGTCATCAGATCGAGTTTCTCTACGACAGAGACCTACTGAAAGCCGTTGTGCTGCCTGACGGACGTTACATTAAAGTCAAATCACAACAGCGCCGGGTTGATTCTCTGGTGTTGTTCAGTTCGCAAGATTACATGCTGGAAACCCTGGCCACTTACCAATATGACCGCAAGGGTTGGCTGACGGCAGTGAGAGCGGCTCCGGGGCGTAACTTTGACTATCAATATGATGGTAAAGGTTACTTAACTCGCTGGAATGATTTAGCTCATACCTGGGTTGAGCATGATTTTGACGAGCAGGGGCGAGCAATTGCTACCCGCTGTTCGGGCGATTTCTGGTGGGATAAAGTGCGTTACGACGATGAGCGGCACATTACTTACCACCGCGATGCCTTTGGTGGTGTGATTCAGTACCATCTGGATGAACGTAACCGTGCAGTTAAGATCGTTGCGGCAGACGGCGCAGAGACATTACAAGAATGGCAAGGTGAGCTGCTGTCGGCGATTGTAAATCCGAACGGTGAACGCACTGAATACACGCACGATGAACTCGGTAATATCACGTTGGTGACATTGCCATCCGGTATTGCGCATCAATATCAGTATAACGAAAGCGGGCAACTGACGGCTTATATTAACCCTCTCGGGGCGATCTGGCTGCTGGATTACCATTCTGCCGGTACACTGCAGTCAGTTACTGACCCGGATGGTCACCAATGGGAGTATGAGTACAATGAGCATGGCTTACGTACACTAAGTCGTGGGCCTGATGGTCTTGCTGTACATTATGATTATGATGATATTGGGCGCCTGATTGGCCTGCGCCCCGAGATGGGCGAGGCGGTTACCTTCACTTATGACGCTTTAGGGCGTTTATCAGCGCGGACCATAGGCGGCCAAACCCGCCGCTGGCGTTATGAAGACACGAAGCGTATGCCTGCGCAAGTGGTGTACGAGGATGGCACGCACGCCAGTTTCCAGTATGACATTGAAGGCAACCTGACTAAGGTCACGGATGCGATGGGTAACGCTTCCGCGTTTAGCTATGGCGCATTTGATAAATTGCTGACCGCGACGGACCCGATGGGCGCCGTTACCCAATATCATTACAACCCGATGGCTGAATTTGCCGGTGTGACCAACAGCCAGGGGCATCAATGGCGTTATGAGTTTGATGAATGTGGCCGAATTCATACCGAACGTCATTACGACGGCCGTGCTGAATCGTACCGTTATGACTCAGCCGGAAGGCTGGTTGAACACATTAAACCCGACCAGCATGCCTTAGCGTACCGCTACAATGCCGATGGTCAGCTGGTCGAAAATCACAGCTTGAATCCGCTTGGCGAGCAGACCGGACGTATCTGGTATGAATACGACGAAGCAGGGCGTTTAATCAGCGCGGAAAATGGCGACATTGATGTCGTGATGGAGTACAGCCCCGGCGGGCAACTGCTTCAGGAATGCCTGGGTGGGGTCGCGCTGACACACCAATACGATAAAGCGGGATATCGCCAGCAACTCAGCGGGACACACACACTGCGCCAATACCAATGGCAGCAGGGCCAACTGGCCGGGTTACAGGTTGGTGACCACCAAGCGCTTAACTTTGCGTACAATCCGATGGGGCTGGAGCAACAGCGTCTTAATGGGCAGGGGTTCCACCTGCATCATGACTGGGATGACAGAGGACGTCTGCAGGCCCAGCGTCTGGGCAGCAAAACCCTGACGGGTATGCCGGATGCGCTCAGAGAATATCACTATGACAAGCTTGATCGTTTAGTCGGTATTGATGACAGCCACTGGGGCAGTGAGCGGTTTGAGTTGAACCGCAACGGTCAGATAACCCGCCGTACCCATACGCCGCAAAAAGGCAGCCAGCATCAGTTTGTCACCTTGTTTGGCTATGACAGCGAACTGAACTTAAATGAAACGGCCAGCACTACATACTATACCGATAACGTGGTGCCCATCAGCCAGGCTGCGTTAAACAAAGCCGCCCGTCAGTATGATAACGCGGGACGTGTGGTTCAGGTCGGGCGTTTTACTTACCATTACGATGAATGTGGCCGTGCGATTCAGAAAGTGGAACGTAAAGATGGCTTCCGTCCGCAGGCAACGAACTTCAGTTGGGATGAGCACGACCGGCTAATCCGGATTGAACTGCCCAATGGTGAACGCTGGCGTTACCGCTACGATGCTTTCGGGCGTCGGGTTGCCAAAGAGTGTGAGCGCGGCGCACAAGCCAGTCAGCAGGTGCATTATCTGTATGACGGCGCGCAGGTCATCCAGCAAACGCTGAAAACCGCCAATGGCGAGGCGCTGCAAAGTACCGAATACATTTATGAGCCCGGGTCATTCCGGCCGGTGGCACAGGTCAACACTCACCATCAATTACAGACGGAAAAGCTGCACTATGTGGTGACCGACCACGCAGGCACACCCAGAGAGCTGTGTTCAGAAAATGGTGAAATTGTCTGGCGTGGTGAGCAAGGTTTATGGCAAGGTCACCATCAGACATTGCAAAGTAATATCAAGCAGTTATTTGAGGATGTGGCCAACGACCCGGTGCAGTGTGATCTGCGCTACCAAGGTCAGTTAGAAGATAAAGAGTCCGGCCTTTACTATAACCTCAACCGTTACTATGATGCAGACAGCGGTCAATACCTCAGCTCAGACCCGATAGGGATACTAGGCGGGCTGCGCCCTCAGGCGTACGTCCACAACCCGATGGAGTGGGTGGACCCGCTGGGGTTGGCGGGGCATAATCAAAAGAAACCTTTGGAAGTTGGTATAGTTGATGAATATGCTGTTGCGAAAAACAAAACTGGAGATGGTACTATACACCGAGATCATCAACCATCTAAGGCAGCTCTAATCCATAGAGCTGAAACCTTAAAAGGCTCCGCTTTAACACCAACGGAGAGAAATCAAATTATTAATAAAGCGGTTTCAGTAAATGTGCCTGCGACAGTCCACAAGGCAGGACCTACATATGGCTCTAAAAACACAAAAGCTTTAATAACCTCAGATAGTAATGACTTAGCTGCAGCGGCCGTAAGAGATGCTAATGCCATGGTTAGTAATGCTAAGACTTTGGCGCCACAACATGTTAGTGTTTTGACTGAGTCCGCAAGTGCTATTAAAACAAAATCAAACAATGATTATGATGCTTGGTTACTAAGTATAATTGATGAGTGATACTGAATTATGAACATAAAATTAAACGAATTAATGTCCTTCTTGGGGAAAACTAGTAAAGATGAACCTTTGATTAGATACTTTTCAAGTATTAGCGTTGATATTTCGGATAAACTATCCTTGCCTGATGGAGAATATAGAGTATATATAGATAAACCAGAACTTGGTATATCTATAGCTTTTACTGATGAAGCCATATACCTAGATAAAGAGAATCAACCAATTGGAATGGGCTTACTTTACTTTAGTGATATATTTTTGTATTCGGAAGGTAAAGATGGACACTCTCAATTTAAAGGAATATTACCCGTCGATATTTCATTCAACTCTGACTATAACGACATATCCAGTAGTTTGGGTTCACCATCTTGGTCCCGAAATCGAAGTGATGGTTCATTAGCAGCAGCGAGATGGGATTCACTTGATAAATTTCGACTTCATATAACTTTCTCAAAGGATACTAAAATGCCTACAGTTATTAATATAAATTCTAAGTAGAGTAAGGTCATTAAATTGACTGTTAGGTGAGTTTTGTTTTTCATAGAAAACGAACAATGGGGCAGTTTTTACATCTTGTTGTTTGTGGATTAGCTATTTTGAGTTAAATGGTTAATTAATTCATCCTTTCCCTTAAATGGTAGACTTTTTCTTTATGAAAGTATCTGCCATTTCTATTTTCTCTATGAGCACGACGACGACAGTGCTGGTTACGATACATAACTTACCGGAAAACACGCTGCACCAATACCGATACCGATACCAATGGCAGCAGGGCCAGTTGGCCGGGTTACAGATTGGTAACCACCAAGCGCTTAACTTTGCGTATAACCCGATGGGGCTGGAGCAACAGCGCCTTAATGGGCTGGGGTGATGTTGCTGTGAGCGGGTAGGTGAGGCAGTTGATGGATCTAAAATGGGGCTGTAAAGCCCCATTTAACAACTCGATATTACAGGCCTTTTTCAAAGCACATGGTCAGTTCAGTCGTCGATTTATTGTCTGTGGTGTATTCAGATGCGTAAACCATAGTCCAGCCGTCATAAGCAGCCAGTTTCTTCGTTAGTGTTTGAAGAGCCGGTACCGACGGTTGTACAACGCAACATTTTATTTGGATGGTTGGTATCGAAATCGCGTACTTGGCTGGTTACGTTGGCACCAGAACATGCGGTCAACATTACAGCTAAAATGGAAGTGAATAGACATTTATACATAGAAATCATCCTGTTATTTTTATTTCGCGTAAGAAATTAAAGGAATGTAGTTCTATATGCAACAAAAAATAAAACAAAGCTTTCTGATTAAAATGTATCTGGGCTGAAAAAGGAGCCCGAAGGCTCCTTATCAATAATTGGTGATGTTGTTTCCAGCCAAAACGCAATTAACTCTCAGTCACCACACGGGCATTGACTGTGCGGCCTTTGCTTAGTGCGGTTGCTGCAATCAGTACCAGCAAGGTTGGTACAATCCAGCCGGCGTAGTAGCTGTATAGTGGCAGCCATTCAGTCAACGTGGTGTCTGCTTTTGCAGGCATGCTGCCCAGGATATGCAGAGCGTCCAGGCCGCCGAATACCAGCGCAGTGGCAACCGTTGCCAGCACGCCGCTGGTAGAGATAGAGCGTTTCAGTGGCGCAATCAGCAGCAGCGCAATCGCAATTGGGTGCAGTGCCACAACCGCTGGCAGGGTGATTTTCAGAAGCTGTTCCAGGCCAACGTTAGCCACCAGAGCCGCGATCACCATGCTGACAATCACGCTGTTACGGTAAGAGACTGACGGGAACGTTTTGCTGTAGAACTCACTACCGGCTGTGGTTACACCAATGATGGTGGTCAGACAGGCCAGAACCATCACTGCGCCCAGCAGAATCGTACCGAATACACCAAAGTGCATGGTTGTGAAGGCTGTCAGAATATCGCCGCCGTTGGTGAACGTTGTTGCGCCGCCAGCGCTGGTGGCACCGATGTAGGCCAGCGCGATGTAGACTAAGGCCATCGCAACAGCGTACATACCCGCTGCAATCAGGGTGTATTTGGCGATCGCTTTCGGCTGGCTGACGCCCATGCTTTGAATCGCGCGGAAGATAACCCAGCCAAAGCCAATCGAACCCAGTGCATCCATGGTCATGTAACCCTGCGTGATACCTTCTGAGAACGCGTTATTGACGTAGGCGCCGGTTGCCGTGCCAATTTCATGGGCAGGGAACAGCAGAGCGACCACAGACATCACAACCAGAATCGCCAGCAGAGCTGGCGTCAGCCATTTGCCTAGTGTGTCAATCAGTTTGCCCGGATAGAGCGAGAACAAAATCGCGGCGATACAGAACAGAACCGAGAACGGGATCAGGGCGCTGTCACCAAAGAAACGGGCTGATGCCGAACTGGTACGCGACGGTAATGGCGCGAGGCACGACGAATGCCGGGCCAATCACGATAAATACCAGAATCCAGAAAGTGGTCGCAATCGGGCGTGGCAGAACAGAAGTCAGGTTATCAGAGCCGCCGACCAGAGCGACGATGACCAGTGCAAAGGCAGGTAAACCTACGCCAGCCAGCAAAAAGCCAGCCATGCCCTGAAACAGATGTTCACCGGCCTGATAGCCCAAAAATGGCGGGAAAATAAGGTTGCCCGCGCCTAAATACATGGCGAAGGTCATAAAGCCCAAAGCGGCAATGTTGCGTGCACTTAACATACTCTTCCTCAATATGTCGGATGGGAAGCGGCTGCTGAGTGAGCGTGGAGGCGTCTCTGCCAGCAACTTCGACCGACAGAAAAATAAAATAGCCTGTCAGCCCCGGTGTAATAGACCCAGTGAGAGCAGGAGGAGCCGATCAGACGCAATCGCTTGCTTGCAACGGTGCAACAGACAAATTGTGGTAGCGGCGAATGACATACTGAGTCCTGGCTGACAGTAAGTTCCGGAGAGTTAATCTCTCCTGTGTGGCGCCGTTATAAACGTTTACCCTATAACGTGGCAACCCTTTAACCAGTAAATGGTGGAAATTTCTAATTATTTGATTTTGGTTAGAATAATTAACTGAATATCAACTGATTAACCAAAACGAACAACTTAACACTTTTGCAATATTAACTACTTTCTATTCACGCTAGCGCGCAGCAAAAGCAACAGATATTGCTAAGCTTGTGTGATTACATCGGATTTTATTCTTGAAATGATGAAATCAGGTGCATGTTTTATCGTATTGATTGTAGTCTGTTTTTTGGGCAAAAGGACGTTACCATGACAGAAAAGGTATTCTGGACAAATCCCTATTTAACCGAACTCACCTCGCATGTGTCGCGGGTGGACGGCAGTGAAGTGGAGCTGTCGCACACCATTTTTTATGCAGAGTCCGGTGGGCAGGAGAGCGATCAAGGCACCATCGGCGGTATCGATGTGGTCAAGGCAAGTAAATCCGGGCCCCGGATTATTTATCAGCTAGCGTCGCAGCCAACCTTTACTGTCGGTGACAAGGTTGTGACTGTGATTGACTGGCCAAGACGTTATGCGTTGATGAAATTACATTTTGCGGCTGAAGTAGTACTTGAAATCTTCACCCAGCGTTTTGCTGATTTCGATAAAATTGGCGCTCATATCTCAGCCCAAAAAAGCCGGATTGATTTTGCCTGCCCGCATAGTATTACGCCGCTGCTGAGTGAAATTGAAGTCGAGGCACAGCAGTTGATCGATGCTGATCTGGCGATCGAGAGCCAGTTTTCCGATCCTCTGGTTGAACGTCGGTTCTGGAAAGTTGCGGGATTCGCGCAGGTTCCGTGTGGCGGAACCCATCTGCGCCGCACATCAGAAGTGGGTAGGATTGCCCTTAAACGCAAGAACGTCGGTAAAGGCAAGGAGCGGGTAGAGATCCTGCTGGCTGATTGATTTCGACCTAGATAAAACAAAGCCAGCGTAGTTGCGCTGGCTGTGTTTTTTATAGAGATGAGTTTCGTAGAGATGAATGTATGGTGATGCACTCTCGACTTTAGGTCGTGCGATTAGCGAATGCGGAAATGTTTGCGAATCGCCAGCATAGTCACGGCGCTGACACAACAGGTGAACAGCAGGTAATAACTCGGTGCCTGCAGATCGCCGGTCGCACTGATCGACCACACCAACAGGGCCGGAGTAAAGCTGCCAAATACCGTAGTCGCTATGTTGTAGCTCAGCGCCATACCGGTCGCCCGCACCTGGGTCGGGAACATTTCAGACATCAGAGCCGGCAGGCCGCCGAAGTACACCGATTTAAGAATGCTGAGCCAGAAACAGCACCGCAGCCAGTGCCATCAGAGTGGCATTGCCGGATAGGAACACAAACGCCGGATAGACACTGATAAAGAACAGACCGGCTGCAATCATCATCAGGCGGGTACGGCCAATGCGATCCGACAGATTACCGATAAACGGAGTCAGCACCGTTAATACCGCGTAGCTGATCAGGGTGCCGCCATAACCAATTGAACCGCTCAGACCCAAAAACTTGGTCGCATAAGTCGGCATAAAGATGATTGAGTAGGTGACGGAAGTCGACAGCATCATCGCGCCGATATTATAAACAATGCCGCGTTTGTGGGTTTTGAACAGCTCTGCTACCGGCACTTTAACGTGCTCTTTCTCGGTGAATTCACCCGCTTCTTCAATATGACGACGGATATACAAACCGACCGGGCCAATCAGCAGTCCGAAAAAGAACGGAATACGCCAGCCCCAGTCTTCAAGCTGTTGAGTGGTCAGCAAGGCGGTTAACACCAGGCCAAAGCCTGCGCCCAGCAGTCCGCTCAGACCCTGGCTGGCAAACATAAAGCTGGAAATAAACCCTTTGCGCTGCGGGTACTGCTCAACCAGCATCGCTGTGGCGCTGCCAAATTCGCCGCCGGCGGAAAAGCCTTGCAGCAGACGGGCCAGCAAAATGCCGCACGGCGCCCAAAGGCCGATGCTGTCGTAGGTTGGCATCACGGCAATCAAAAATGTGCCGGCCATCATCAGCCAGATGGTCAGCAGCATGGCTGACTTACGTCCGGCTCTGTCGGCGTAGCTGCCTATTACCAGCGCACCAATCGGCCGGATCAGATACGACATCGCAAACGTGAACATCGCCAGCATCAGCGACAGCGTTGGATCGTCGGTCGGAAAGAACAGTTTGGAAATGGTCGCGGCAAAAAAGGCGTATGCAATAAGGTCAAACCATTCCAGCGCATTACCAATCGATGATGCGATGATCAGTTTATACAATTTCTTATCGGATGGTTTGCGCTGCGCAGCAGGCGCTCCATCAAAGGTGAGTTCGCTGTCTGACACTGAGTCTCCCTGACATTAAATGAATCATTCCGTTAATGGGATAGTAGGGATCGATAACCTTTTACACAATTATTCATTTTTTAATGCATTGTTGCTTTTATTAGAAAGCTTGCGCCCTGTATCAGCGCACAAGCCAACAGGTCGATCATCAACGTTACTGATTGACGACTATCCGTGAGCGGTCGATTGCTGCTGCAACATCCGGGTCAGAAACTCAATAAACTGAGTCACCAGCGCCGGTTGCTTGCGGTGTGACATCACCTGGAGCTGAATACTGCGCTGGGTGAGCGAGGGTTCGCGCATCGGCAGCAGCACCAGGCCGTCATGCTGCGCGCGGCGTTTGACCGCCATATCACTGCACAGCGCAATCGCGTGCGGGTTTTCCTTGGTATAGGTGTAAATAGCGCCCATCGCATTGGTGGTCATCGCAGGCACGATTTTGACCGCTTCGATATGACAAGCGAGTTCGAACAGATAATTGAGTGTGGTGCCGGAGTCAGAAAAAGCTAACGGAAAACCAGTCAGATCGTGCACGCTGAGCTGGTTGCGCAGCGCCAGCGGGTGACGCGCGGATAACAGGGCGCACACCGGCGAGGGAACCTGCAGCGCCACTTCCAACCCTTGCTCGGGCTGCAGACTGAATGTCAGTGCCGCATCGGCCATGCCTTCTTTGACCAGTTGAGAGGCTTTACCTGAGTCCACGACGCGCAGTGAGAAAATCATCTGCGGATGCTGCTGGTGAAACAGCGCGGTCACGTAAGGGACAAAATCCCAGGCTAATCCTTCCGGGCAGGCCAGCGTGATGGTCTGCTGCTGAACGCTGTTAAGCCCTTTCATTTCGGTCACGACGTTACTGAGCTCAAGTGCTGAGCGCAGCGAATAAGTATAAAGAATGTCACCGGCCGGTGTCAGTGCCATGCCGCGCGGCTTACGCTCGAACAGGCTGACCTGCAACTGCTCTTCCAGCTGGGTGATCTGGCGGCTGATGGCCGAAACGGCGACATGCAGTTCGTCCGATGCCGCGGAGAGTGAGCCTGTCTTGGCGACAGCGTGGAAGTATTTAAGAGTGATGTCGTGCATGTTTGCTTTCTATTTTTTATAACGTTTAATTGCATTATTAATAATTGTTGCAACGGTAAGCTCATCTTAAGCTAATCCGAGATAAGAAATCGAGTGTTAACACATAGGTAAAGCAGATGAGCAAGACTTCAGGACGCGAGCAGGCGATTCACGCGGCAACACAAACCATTCATAACGGACAGTTCTTTGACATACTGGCGCGTCGCGTTGCGATGCAGACCGAGAGTCAGAACCCGGAGGCCGCTGCGCAGTTATCGGCTTATCTGACTGATGAAATGGCGCCGCTGTTTGCCTCACTGGATTTTGCTACTGAGTTTTTTCCTAATCCGGTAGACGGCAAGCCGCCGCTGATGATTGCCGAGCGAATCGAAGCTGAGGCTTTACCGACTTTACTGCTGTACGGTCACGGCGATGTCACCAACGGTCAGGCTGAGCTGTGGCAGGCGGGTACGCATCCGTGGCAGCTAACCCAATCCGGCAACCAGCTGTTTGGCCGTGGCACCGCGGATAACAAAGGCCAGCACACCATTAACCTGATGGCGTTGCAAGCGGTGCTTGACGCACGCGGCGGCAAGCTGGGTTATAACGTCAAAATCCTGTTTGAGATGAGTGAAGAAGTGGGTTCCACCGGCCTTGAGCAGTTCTGCCGTGAGCAAAAAGACAAACTGGCGGCTGATCTGTTTCTCGCTTCGGATGGCCCGCGCCTTAACGCCGGTACGCCGACGCTGTTTTTAGGCTCGCGCGGCGTGTGTCAGTTCCGTCTGCGTTGTCATACCGGGAACGGTGACCGCCATTCCGGTAACTGGGGCGGCATCATTACCAACTCGGCGATCCGCCTGCAGCATGCGCTGGCGACTCTGGTTTCGGCCAACGGCCGGATCCTGGCTGAGCCGCTGAAAGCGCCGCAGTCGGAAGGTCTCACCGCCAGCATGATGCAGCAACTGCCGGTCGGCGGACAGGCGGGCGATCCTGAGCTCAACCCGCACTGGGGCGAGAGCCATTTAACCGATGGTGAGCGCCTGTTTGGCAGCAATACCCTGGAAGTGATTGCACTCGGCGCGGGTAATATTGCCCAGCCAATCGGTGCGATTCCGCAAACCGCCGAAGCGGTGTGCCATTTACGCATGGTGCCGGGGACGGACTGGCAAAACCTGATCCCGAATCTGAGCGCTTATCTGGCGGCAGCCGGCTTTGAAGACATTGAAGTGATCCTGGAAGGTGGCTACAACGCCACCCGACTGGATCCTAACCATCCTTGGGTTGGATTTGCCCGTGAGTCAATGCAGCGTTCACTGCAGCAAGAGATCACCGTTTTGCCCAACCTGGGTGGCACCATTCCGAACCACTGTTTTGCTGAAGTGCTGGAGCTGCCGACGGTATGGATGCCGCATTCGTATCCGTCCTGTAAGCAACATGCCCCGGATGAACACCTGCTGGTGGATGTGGCAGAGCAGGGCCTGGCGGCGGCGGCGGGTCTGTTGTGGGATTTAGGTGATAAGTGGCCTGCGTAACTGGCGGGTGTCATTGAGCACGGCAACGCCTGAAGACAGCGGCTAACCACGCGGCGGTGTTCATTTGTCGCGGCGAAGGGTAGTCTTTGATATGCATAGTATTTTACTGTGCATATTTTTTTCGCTGTTGGAGGAAAGCCAGGATGAACATGAAACAGTTCTCGCATCAGGTCGGGCTGTCACCGCATACCCTGCGTTACTATGAAAAAATCGGTTTGCTGAAAAACATCCGGCGCGACGCAAGCGGACATCGGGTCTACAGCCCCAAAGATATCGACTGGATAACCTTTATCATCCGCCTGAAAGAGACCGGCATGCCGCTGGAAGGCATCCTTGAGTATGCCAATTATCGTGATCAGGGCGCAGCCACAGTCGGTGAGCGGCAGCACCTTTTGGAGCAGCACCGCACAGTGCTGCAACAGCATATCGAGCAGCAGACTCAGCATCTGTTAGCGCTGGAAGCCAAAATCGAATTGTACAAAAACGGAAAAGTGTCTTGACTTAGAGTTCACTCTAACTTGTAAGGTGCCTGTGTCGTTAACAACAGGAGAAGACCTTAATGGACACAACACGATTTGAGCGCGGACTGCAACAACTGACCAAGATCGACGGAGAAGCCGGACAGAAGGTGATTGAAAGCCTGCAGGACATTTGTCCGGATCTTGCCCGCTACACCATCGAGTATCCGTTCGGTGATATCTACTCACGCCCGGGCCTGGATCTCAAAACTCGTGAAATCGCTACTGTGGCTGCGTTAACCGCGATGGGCAACTGCGCGCCGCAGTTGAAGGTTCACTTACACGCGGCACTGAATGTCGGGTGCAGTGAAGAAGAATTGAAAGAGGTAATCTTGCAGATGTCGGTTTACGCAGGTTTTCCGGCGGCGCTGAATGGGATGTTTGCTTTGAAAGAGATTTTAAATTCCTGAGCGTTAGACGTTCTGTTTCTTGGGAAGTGGGGCACATGTCCCGCTTTGGATCTCTGTTTTTGGTGAAGTGGGATAGTATGTCCCGCTTTTACTTTTGATGTTCTTTCTAGCTTGGTGCAAGCGGGCCGGTCCCTCTTTGCTGGCATTTTCATGAACAAAGAGCGAGGAACCAGAAAGTGCCTGTGTTTTTTTATTTCTTTGGTGTGGTCCGGCCGGTTTTAGGCGTTTCCCGACGCCGAAAACCTAAAAAATCGTCCTGATTTTTTGCCTTCGGGTTTGGTTATCTGAAAATGGTGCGCTCGCTTTGGTCTTGATTAGAAGGAACTGAGCATTTGATGTACTTCAGGACAGACCCCGTTAGTGGTTGAGTCTTAGCGTGTGTCACTATTTCTGCCTTATACTTGTGGTAGCATTCAGGCTTAAATTGCAATTAGAGATGTAACCATGTCATCAGATTACTACGGCAGCAGTGCCAGTTATGCTCGCAAAGAGGCGGGCTATCGTGAGAAAGCGCTCAAGCTCTATCCTTGGGTGTGCGGCCGCTGCGCCCGTGAGTTTGTCTATTCCAACCTGCGTGAATTAACTGTTCACCACAAAGATCATGACCACACCAATAACCCGGAAGATGGCAGCAACTGGGAGTTATTGTGTCTTTACTGCCACGATCATGAGCACAGTAAATACCTGGAACACGAACGTTACGGCAGCGAAATCAAACCGGGTGAGGATGAGCACCAGGGCGCAACCTACAATCCGTTTGCTGATTTAGCCAAGATGATGAAGAAGTGAGTTTCGCTGGTGGCGGGTTTCGGCTCGCCGCTAATCTTTGATCCGTATGTCCCGCTGTACTGTTGCTGGTTTATTTGAGCTTGCTTTCTTTGGTGTGGTTCAGGCCGGTTTTAGGCGTTCCCGACGCCGAAAACCTAAAAAATCGTCGTGGTTTTTGCGCCGTTTGCTGGGACTAATGGTTTCGTGGCGTTGTATGTCACGCTTTTGCTTTCTCGGTTTCTTTGGACTTAGTGTCAGCGTGCCAGTCACTCTTTGCTTGCGCCAAAGAGTAACCAGAAAGGCGCTTGGATTCTTGGGAGTGGTTCAGGCCGGTTTTAGGCGTTTCCCGACGCCGAAAACCTAAAAAATCGTCCTGATTTTTTGCCTTAGCGAAGTGGTTTCAGGGAAAGTGCTGGAACTCTTTTTGCCCCGAAATCAGTTGGAGTTGGCCATATAGGATTGGTTGGATGAGTCTTTCCCCTAATAAAACTCATTTCTTCTTATAGCACTGTAAGCTGTGAACACACTGTTATGTCTAATAGATAACTTCCAAAAGTATTCGCAAGAATAGAATGCTATTCTTTGAGCGCTAGCTAGTCTTACGAAAAGGTAGTTAAACACTTCTCCTGTTTCCAGGATCATGATTTTATTTGTTTTTTCTATTGTTCAGTTCGATTTTTTATGCAAGCTATGTAATAATGGATTAAACTTAAATCCCATTAATATTTAGTAATTAATTTCATTATTTTAAAGGAAATAATATTGATGAACCCTATTGTCAAAGCTCAGCTCAAGAATTTTAAAGAAATGCACCCAAATGAGGATATGGATGACTCTTCACTATTTGAAGTAATGTCAATATTTTCATTAGAAAATGGGATTCTTGGAGAAAATATTGATCCTTTTAGAGCTCACCTTCGAGGAGATGAGTTTGGTATTGATGGCCTAGCTATCACAATCCAGGGAGCATTATGTACTGATAGTGATGAAGCAGCATCGATTCTTTCTGCCGGAAAAAACCATTCATCAGAATTCCACTTCTTTCAAGCAAAAACGTCGGATAAGTTTGATTATGGAAATATAAGTAAGTTTTTAGATGCCGTATTTGATTTTTTTACTGATGAAGTTCATGTTAAAGGTGAACAATTAGAAAATCTTGCAGCAGTAAAAAATGCGATTTATTTATCAGCTGCTAAAACTAGTCCTGTACTAAAGTGTTATTACTGTACAACAGGGACAGGTCAAGTTTCTGATTTAATAAAGAAGTTAATAGATAATAATATCTCAAGATTACAAGAATTAAATATTTTTGATTCGATCATTATTGAATGTGTTGGTGCGAAGGTTATCCAAAATGGTTTCCGATCCGCTACGAAACTCATCTTCTGCGAAGCTAAAGTTTCAGAAAGCTGTAACAATGCCAGATCATGCTGAAGTTGATGAGGCTTATATTGGATATATTCCTGCATCAGAGATACTGGAAATTGCTTTAGGAGAAGAGGATCAAGAAGGTTTTCGTCATATAAATAGATCATTGTTCTACGATAATGTTCGTGACTTTAACCCTGATTCAGAAATAAATAAATCAATAATTTCAGAAATAAAATCTGGAGATGCAACATCATTTGTATTTAAAAATAATGGTATTACTGTCGTTTCTAATAGCATCGATAGGAAAGGGGATATCTTTAATCTAGAAGATTACCAAATAGTGAATGGTTGTCAAACTACAAATATTCTGGCCTATGCTCGAGATCATATTGATAATATTCATGTACCATTGCGTTTAATCGGATGTAGCAATCCCGAATTCATATCTAGTGTAATTATTGGTACAAATAAGCAGAATGAGGTAAAAGAAGATCAATTTTGGGCATTACGCCCTTTTATGAAAGATTTAGAGGAATATTGTGCATCACAGAGTTTCTGACTTTCGCATTTATTTAGAAAGAAGAGATAACCAATATCGAGATGTATCTATTGAAAGAACAAGGATAATGCGGCCATCTGATCTCATGAAAGTAGCGGCTGCAATGTTTTTCTTTCAACCCAACAGAGCTGCTAGAGATCATAGAGGGATTCGAAAAGAATTTTCTGAAAGAATTTTCTCGGAAGACCATAATGTTGAACTTTATCATCTGGCAGCCTTGGCCTTATATAAATTTGATTATTTGGTACGCTCTGGAAAAATTGATAGGTCTAGAGCGGTCTTCCGATTCTATGCTTTATATGCTTTAGTTCGAAGTCATTGGGATAGACCGACAATATTAGACGCACCACCTAAATCACAGAAAAGTGTATCTAAATCTGTTTTAGATATCCTTAAGGATAATGATAAATTTTCTAATTTAATTGAGGATGTCGCTCAGCATTTAGAAAGTATTATTAGTGAAAATGAAATAGTAGGAAGAGAAAAGATTCGTGACTTTATAAGAACTGAAACGGTTGCGAAACAATTTACTGATAAAATGTTTGTTAAATAAAATTTTAAGATATCTATTAAATTAGACTGTTTTTAAAACTGCGATATCTCGCAGTTTTTTCATTCCAATAAAAATTAAAAATAAAGTGATGGCGATGTTTATAAAAATATATGAAAAATTGAGTTTATTTATACATGTTCATTTCTATTTGGTTCTAACCATTATAAATCCTAAAGGAAAATAAGCTCATTTCTAAGGGGGATTAAATTTAATTCTCTAGCAAAATTCGATTCTGGATAATAGATTATTATTCACCCAGTACACTAATTTTCATTAAAATTAACGGAAATATATATTGGATGATTTTGTGATGCTTAAATAATTTTTAATATAGAGAGATCTAGTAAAGTTTTACCCAAAAACGCTCTAGACCATCAACCTTGAACTCAAACATAGGGCAAAAATTCAGGACGAATTTTTAGGTTTTTGGCGTAGGGAACGCCTAAAACCGGCCCGGCCAACGGCAAAGAAACAAAGGCACTTTCTGGTTCCTCTTTGTGCCAGCAAAGAGGGACTGGCCCGCTTGCACCAAGCTCAAGATAGTTATCAGAGTAAAAGCGGGACATGCAAACCTACTCTGAATAACCCGAAAAAAACAAAAAAAAGAAACCAACCCATTACAGGTTGGCTTCTTCACTTAACAACAACTCACCATTCAATTAAGAAATAATCAGTTCATTTCCTGCAGTGCCGTTTGCCCTGCAATACGGCCAAAGGTAAAGATATCGGCCAGCGCGTTACCGCCGAGGCGGTTACCGGCGTGGATACCACCGGCCACTTCACCAGCGGCGTACAGGTGTTTGATTGGCTGGTTGTTGTCATCCAGAAACGCGAGTCGCGGTATCAATCTTGAGGCCGCCCATGGTGTGGTGAACCGCAGGTTGCCTTGGGGTCGCGTAGAACGGCGCTTTTTCCACTTTTAAACTGAACGTATCTTTGTGGAATTCAGGATCGAAACCGGCTTCAACATAGCTGTTGTATTTGTTGACGGTATCGACCAGCAGGGAAGGCTCCATGCCCACTTTCAGCGCCAGTTCTTCCAGCGTGTCGGCTCTGAACAGAGTCCCTTCGGCGACCTGACGATCAATTTTCTCCTGGCTGGTGTTGGCCGCGGTTTTCTTGATTTCGTCATCAGCAATCAGATAGAACAGGCCGCCTTCAGCCAGCGCAGCTTTGGTCAGCACGTCGCGTCCGGCGAATTCATTGACGAACCGTTGGCCTTGTTTGTTCACAATCACGAAGTTTTCCGGCGGCACTTGCAGGCCACTGAACAGTTCACCGGTGATCGGGTCGGCGACCGGCATCATCTGCGTGAAGCCCATTCCGGTTAAGCCGGCGCCGACAGACTGACCAAGCACAATGCCGTCGCCTGTCATGGCGTAGGAGTTGGTGGTTTTGATATCGTCCGCGATGTTGCTCCAGTAAGTGTTGTATTGTTGCAGCATCTTGGTGTTGGCACCAAAGCCGCCGCTGGCCAGCACCACGGCCTTGGCGTGCACGGTAATTTTCTGTCCGTTGACGCCGGTGGCGATGATGCCTTTGATTTCCCCATCTTCAATCAGGAATTCTTTGGCCGGACTGTCGGTCAGAATAGTGCCGGACATCTCCTCGATATATTTGCTTAACGCGAGGATAAACGCTGTACCGTATTTTTTGACCGGCTTATGGCCGCGACGCCATAAGGCACCGACCGGAGCGAATACGATGTCTTTGTTGTATTCCACGCCGATCTCTTCCAGCCATTGGACACTTTCCAGCGCGCGGTCGGTGAGGATCTTAACCAGATCGTACTGGCCGTAGATATCGTTGCCCTGAAGGTCTGTACGTTTACCGCCGAAATAGGTCTGCATTCTGTGCAGCAGTGGTGAATCGAACAGATAGCCTTTACCTTCACCAAAGTTTGCCTGGTAGGTGGCAAACTCATCTTTCAGCGCGCGGAAGTCGGCCAGATATTCCGGATGAATGTCGCTTTCATTGGTGTTCAACAGCGCTTCAATGGTATGGCGTTTCGCCCGGGTTTTCGTCAAACGAGCGTTGCCAGTCCGGGTCAGCCGCATTAATCGGACCACCAGTACGAATGGTGTTGCCGCCGACGGCCGGGAATTTTTCCAGGACGATGGCGCTCTTGCCTTGTTGCAGAACGGTGGCTGCTGCGCTTAAGCCGGCACCGCCGCCGCCAATCACAACGACATCACAGCTGTATTCTTCATCGCCGCGATTGAGGCTGCTGGCCGGTTTTGGACGGCGTCTTAAAATGTCCGGATTGACACCGGCCAGTTTGACGGCTTTAGCAACGCCATCCAGCACCGCATTACTGGTTTCTGATGCGCCGGACAGGGCATCGACATTGAGAGTCTGACCTTCAATGATTTTGTCCGGGATACGGACAAAGACGACGTCAGCCAGGCCTTCGGTTTCGCCAGCGGTGTCAATATCGATGCTCTCGATTTTCTTCTCGCTGAACGCGACTTTCATTGGCAGCGCGCCGCCATGGCCAAGTGCATGCACTTCATAGGTGCCCGGTGCGAAAGAAAACTCTTCTTCTTCATTGAGCTGGTTGGAAATTTTGGCAAAACGCATGAAGCGCAGGAAGCAGATTTCGAGAAAGTCGATGGTGCCTTCGCTGTTGATCTGACCATTGTCATCAAACGCCAGGTGCGCATTGCCGAGCAGGAATTCGTAGCCTGGCATCACGTTGGCGTTAACGCCAGGGGCGTCGAGAACCTGACGCAGGTGCAGCTGCGCGCGGGATGAGCCTTGTGAGTCAATCGATGCGCCCAGAATCATGACCGGTTTGCCATCCAGTGGATGCAGCTCGTAGCTCAGCCATTCCAGCACACTTTTCAGGCTGGACGGAATGGAGTGGTTGTATTCCGGTGTGGCAATAATGACCCCGTCACTGGCGGTGATTTTTTCATTGATTTCCACCAACTGGGGATGAGTGGACGGCAAATCCTGATTGAACATAGGAACCTGGTCGATTTCCAGCAGTTCAATCTCTGCTTTGTCTTTAAAATGCGTCTGCATGAACTGCAGCAGGGTCCGGTTGTAGGACTTCGGAGACGTAGTGCCGACGATCGCTGTAAATTTCATATCTGTTATGCCTCCTGAGTTTGCCAAGCGAATTTTTTGCCTTTTTTGGTGACCGATCTGTCTGATAACAATTTTGTAATAAGGTCGGTAAACAGCAGGAATTCGCGGAAAATTTCCTCGAGTTCAACCACCTTGTCTGCATAGACTAAATTGCCTGAGGCATTAAACGCGGCCTGAGATTTACCAAGCAGGAATTCACTGCTCGGCATAAGACGTGCAGCAAGCTCTGGTGAATCAAGGATTTGACGCAGATGCCCTTGCGCACGTGATGAACCCAGAGAGCCGTGAGAAGCGCCGACAATCAGGACCGGCTTATCGGTGAGCGCCTGGCTGGTGTAGCTGATCCATTCCAGAGCACTTTTCAGCGCAGCGGTAATGGTGTGGTCATATTCAGGTGTGGCGATGATGACACCGTCTGCCTGACGGATTTTAGCGGACAGATCCTCGACTTCAGCCGGCACCTGGCCGTTTTTTGCCTCATAAAACGCGGGCAGGTGTTTAATTTCGTACAGTTCCAGTTCGGCCTCTTGTTTAAAATGCGCTTGCATGAACTGCAGTAACATGCGGTTGGTGGACACATTGGAATTGGTGCCAACAATTGCTAAGTATTTCATACTAGGGGGTTTCCTGTATTCTTATAGCCATATTTATTTTCTGGTTATTGTTGTATCACAGGATGCAATCGCTGGCTAATAGCTATATATTTGGCTTCAATAAGTAATTTATTATAACCTCGCAGCTTGAAGCTGCAGCGGTGTTGGCTGCAACTCCAAATCGTTTGAGTACAGCGCCAGGAAAGGGTGAGGATTAAGGAACAATTATGTCTAAATATAAGAGCCAGAGCACCTTATGCTATCTGGATGCGTTGCTTAAATTCAGTAATTACAGCAAGGCGGCCGATTCCTTGTATATCTCTCAGCCTTATCTGACCCAGGTGATTAAACGCATCGAGACCGAACTGAATTGTCAGATCATCAACCGCAGTGAGCTGCCGTACCGGTTAACCGAGCCCGGTAAAATTTATTACGATTATCTCGGCTCACTGGAAACGGTGTATTCCAACATGCGCAGGGAGATCAACGCGCTCACGGAGTCGGGCAAGACGACAATCAGAATTGGTATCTTACCCAGTATCGGGACTTATCTTATCCCGCTGTTTGTGCCGAAATTCCTCGCGCAGTATCCCGATTGCCAGATCGAGTTGGTGGAAGATATCCCGGAAAACAACGAGAAAAGGTTGTTAAAAAGTGAAGTGGATTTTTGGGTCGGGCAGAATTCCAGCAGTATTGCGCCGACATTGCGCGCTGTTTCCTGGGGCAACCACAGATATTTTGCTTTAATCCCGAATTCGAGTGAGCTGTATCAGCCGGGGATCAGCAAATTAGCCGAAGGCAGTATCGAGATGGAACGCTTATTGCGCCAAAAGCTGGTGTTAACCTCGAAAGGGTCCGCTATCCGAATGCAGGTCGATCATTTATTGGGGATTTATAAAATCACGCCGCGCATTGTGTTAGAAAGCAGTGAAATCGCCACGGTGAAAAATCTCGCGATGGCCGGCACCGGGGTCACCTTTGTACCGGAAAGTCTGGCGGTGGAGCCTTGTGCCGAAAAATACAACATTTATCCACTGCCGGTTGATCAGGTGAATCTCGATTATTTTATCGCCCATAACCGCGCCCGGGTATTGTCTGCGATTGATGAAGGCCTGCTGGATGCCTTTGTTTCGTGACAAAAATTCTGCCCGCAATACAAGCGCTGATGAGGAGTTCGCATGACCGAAGCTAATACCGTGCTGGAAATGATGGGCACGAAGATTCGTCTTTATTTTAAAGGCCATCACGCGCAGCAACGGCTCAGTGAGGCGGAAGCGATGTTAAGGCGCTACGAGCAAGTGTTCAGCGCCAATAGGGGTTCTTCTCCCTTGTCAGCCCTGAAAACTACAGCAACCCGGCACCCCGTGGTGGTCGATACGGATTTGTACGAGTTAATCAAAATCGGTAAAGAGCACAGCCTTGAACCG
The DNA here is from genome assembly GCA_039696685.1 of Vibrio sp. CDRSL-10 TSBA. Classification (NCBI taxonomy): domain Bacteria; kingdom Pseudomonadati; phylum Pseudomonadota; class Gammaproteobacteria; order Vibrionales; family Vibrionaceae; genus Vibrio; species Vibrio sp. CDRSL-10 TSBA. Next base: position 432,946 of record CP155565.1, read on the forward strand.
GGCAGTTTTCTCAATATTGCTATCGGCCCTTTGATTAAGTTGTGGCGGGTCGGGTTTAAGGAAGCGAGAGTGCCTGGCGATGAGGAAATCAGCCAGGTATTACCGCGCTTAAATCCTGCCGAGATCATTCTCGATGATGAGCAACATACGGTGTTTTTTGCCCGAGACGGGCTCGAAATCGATTTAGGCGCCATCGCCAAAGGCTATTTCAGCGACAAGATCATGGAGTTTTTCCGGCAGTACAACCCGGTTGCGGCGATGATCGATATCGGTGGTAATCTTCTGGTGTATGGCGAATCGCCGCAGCAAAAACCGGATTGGGAGGTCGGGATACAGAATCCGTTTCTGCCCCGGGGACACAGTGTGGCTAAGCTGAAGATCAGAAATCAGTCAGTGGTGACCTCTGGTATCTATGAAAGAAACCTTTGCGCACAACGGCAAACAGTATCACCACATTTTCGACAGCCACAGCGGTTATCCGGTTGAGAATAGCGTAGCATCGCTGACCATCATCGCGGATCAATCATTGGATTGTGATTTATACACCACCAAGCTGTTTGGCCTCGATGCGAGAGCGATTCTGCAAACCGTCAATCGTATCGAGGGGATGGAAGCCATCGTCATAACCCAGGACGGGCAATTTGCCACCACGCCCAATCTGAGAGACAGGATCACGATGGCTTAGCTTTCAGGCGTTGCAACTATGACCCGAGTAACTGCTGCGAGTTATAGATCACGCCTCCGCCTGCTACCACCAATAAGAACCCCGCGCATACCCCTTCAATCCAGCGTGAGCTGAAGGCTTGCGTCCACCATTTCGCGCCGAGGATATACAGCGACAGAATGGTCAGATCAAACAGCACCCAGATTGCTGACAGCGTCATCACGCTGGTGGAGAAATTGTGCGTTACGGCAATGAACTGCGGAAAAAACGAGACAAAAAACAGGATATCTTTCGGGTTCGCAATGCCAATCACAAAGCCTTTGACCAAGCCGCTACGCTGAGCGTTTTGCCTGTCCGGATCCGTGGCTGCTGCGCTCTGGATGCCTGAACTGTCTATCATCGCCAGCAGATCACTGATGGCGGTATAGCCAATGTACAGCGAGCCGAGAATACCCAGTAAGTAAAGATAAGCGGGAGACAGATGAACCACGCCGGCCAGCATTAACACCGCGGTGGTCAGCAACAGCAGTGACGCGCCATTGGTGCCAAGCATGGTCATAAATGCTTTACGCTGACCATGACGCGCTGCGGTGGAGGTGAGTAAAGCCACTACCGGGCCGGGGCTGAGAATTAAAAGCAACACGGCCAGGCTGTAACTGGCGAGCAGAGAAAGGTTCATCGGGCGCTGTTTCCTGTAACTGAATTGGGCCGGGCGTATTTTTATGAGCACATTTGTATGAGCACAACTCACGTTAGTTGAGTGTGAGTACGAATCGGCTTGGGAATGAATCCGCTGATTATCCTTAATCGATGCATTGGTGAAAAACGGAAAAATCTGTATATTATTGTGAGTTAAACTCACAATGGATAATATCAGTGACCTTACCTCCACTCTACGCGCTGCGCGCATTTGAGGCGGCAGCCCGTTTAGGCTCGTTTTCTAAAGCCGCACAATTGCTCAACGTAACGCCGGGTGCGGTCAGCCGTCACGTGCGGACTCTGGAAGAGTGGTTTGAATGCGAGCTGTTTCACCGCCACGGACCCAAAGTTACTATCACACCGGCCGGCAATACGCTGGCAACTCAACTGGCAGAAGGGTTCCAGAGCCTGGAAAATGCCTGTTATCACTTTGGCAATAACAACCGCAAGCTGCGTTTAAAAGCGCCGTCCACACTGACCATGAGCTGGCTGCTGGATGTGCTGAGTCGTTTTCGTGCGCAGCACTCAGCACCACTGATTGAAACCGCCAGTGTGTGGATGGATGTCGACACGGTCGATTTTGTCCGTGAACCTTATGATTGCGCGATTTTGCTCGGTCAGGGCAGTTTCGGCGCCAATACCGAATGTCTGCCACTGTTCGCTGAATGGCTGATCCCGGTTTGCGCGCCGGATTTACTCACTGCAGCGCAGCAGGATCTGACCAGTTGCGAACTGATTCACCCGACCACAGACCGCCGTGACTGGCGGCGCTGGATTGCTCGTACCGGTCACGTTAAATCACTCAATCTCAATCAGGGCAAGGTATTTGACACACTCGAGCAAGGCAACCTGGCCGCAATCAGTGGCCACGGTATCTCCGTCGGCGATTTGTTACTCAGCCTGAAAGCGATTGAAGCCGGGCTGCTGACATTACCATTCAAGGAAGCAGTATCCACCGGAGAAAGTTATTACCTGGTGTGGCCGAAAGGCAGCGCCAAACGGCAAAACATCGATCTGCTGTACCAGTGGCTCAAGCTGGCAGTGCCGACAGATAGAGGTGTACCGGTCACTTATTTGCGCTGACTAAGCTGACTTGGGCAGGTCATCGGCAGGATTGAATCCCCAACCAGGAATGGATGCCTGATTCAGAGCAAATTCTTGGTCGGGGAGGGAATTGAGGCCGTTTAGTCACCTAAAGGCTGACGTTTCTAAGCCACCCCGATAGGAGTCTAACGCTATTTTTAACCGGCGCAATTTATCTCGCGAGCGGCGTTTATGGTTGACCGCCAAAGCCATGGAAAGCACATCAACCAACGCCAACATCGCATAGCGCGAAGCCGACGGTTTATAGATAAAGTCAGTTTCCTGATGTTCAATGGGCAGTAATAAATCAGCATAGGAGGATAATGGTGTGTTTTTCGGCGTAATCGCGATTACTTTAACACCATACTCCTTGGCTAACTGAGCCGTGTCGACAATGGCAGGGGTAAAGCCTGTAGCGGACAGTGTGACCAGGACGTCATTGGTATCAGCGGTAGCTGCGATCATGCGCGTAAGTAACCCGTCATTATATGCTGTGACAGGGTAACCCAAACGGAACAGCCGATGCTGAATTTCCTGTGCGGCAATGGTCGAACCGCCGCCCATACCGACTGCAATGACTTGTCTTGCCTCATGTAACCACTTAGCTGCTGTTTCAATATCCTCTTCCACAATCAGGTTACGGTTGATGTCGAGCGCTTGTTTTATCGATTCATAAATACCCTGAAATCCGCTTTGATCCGGAGGATCGAGAATAAAGCGTTGGCCGAGCGTTAACGTCTGAGCTAATTTAATTTTCATATCACGTACGTTTTTGCAGCCAATGGCTTTGGCAAAACGAGTGATGGTTGCTTCACTGACTTCGGCACTCTCTGCCAATTCAGTAATACTGGCATTGGCAGCGCCTTGAATATCATCCATGATCAACTTGGCGACTTTTTTCTCCGCTTCACGAAGTGCACCGAAGCGTTCAGTGATCTGAGATATGATATCAATTTCTAAACTCAAACTATGTCCTTATCTTTATGGAGGCTGTTGTCAGCCTCCATTTTTACTTATAGGCAGTATAACGAAAAGCTGCGCCATGCTCATGTTTAAAAATGAGTTTTTACCCAGTGAGTCACTTGGTCATTGTCGTCACTGACTGCAATTGAGCGCCACTTATCAAAGGTTAAGCATGGATGAGAGGTGGAAAACACGACGATATCGCCCACTTGCAACTCACACTCTGCGGTGACTTCAATAAACGCATGCTGATCCATCACCGCAGTGGTTACGGCATGTTCAAGGTCCAGCGACTGACCATTTCGGTATGCACGTTCCGGTATAGGCAAACCTGCATCAAAGGCGACGTCACGTTTGCCAAATCCTGCCACTAACTTTGTTGGTTCCGGGCGCGAGATGATATGAGCCCAAAGTTCAAGCGCGGATTCAAGGTCACCACCTATATCACAGGCTAAACCGCTGTTTTGATTGGCTCGATCCATGACTTTACTTTGTGCGTCGAGATAGATGCCCGTATCGTGAATTGCGTAGCAACCTGGACGAATGACTGCGCAACAAGTGGCGTTGTGAGCGAAGCATTCCGCAACAACATCGTACCAGGCCGAACCTGCACCGCTGATAATTGGTTTGTCAGTGATCAAGCCTTCACGCAGTAAATCACTGGCGAGTTTCTAGCGTTGAGCCCAAAAATTGTCTTATTTGCTCTTCCGCATTCTCACCGTGAATGACACCTTCATATACTTCAATACCTGTTAGCTTTAGATGCGGATGCTGGTCAATAAATGCAGCCAGTTCGAGCACTTCTGTCTCTGAACGACATCCGCAACGGCCACCCGGAATACCAAATTCAATCATCACATTCAGCGACAGATCCTGAGCAGAGAAAGCTTGCTCCAGAGCTGAAACGTTTAATTTTGAGTCAACGCAGCAGTAAAAATTCACATCGTGAGTCTGAATTAAATCAGCCACTAACAGCATGTTGGTCTGGCCGACTAATTGGTTGGCCATAATGATATTTTTGGCTCCGGCCAGAGCGGCAACTTGTGCTTGTGCCACTGTCGCAACCGTGATTCCCCACGCGCCGTGTTGCAGTTGTTGCTGGAAAAATGCTGGTGTCATGGTCGTTTTACCGTGCGGGCAGAGTTTTACGTCATGACGATCAGCAAAGGTCTGCATCCAGTTCAGGTTGTTAGCGAGTGCTGATGATCGAACGACAGCGGCAGGCAATGCGACTTCATCATATGCCAAACGAAATGGAGGCTGACCGATTTTAGGTGATGGCTGTGATTTTTCACCGTAATTCGGCACTTCAATTGTGGTTTTATGATAGTTTTTATCATTGTTTTGTTCTGGGTTATTCATGTTTCCTTACTCCTAACATTATTTAAGTTACTGATATAATGGTATTAAGTCCTTTATTTGTGGTTTTAGTGTAAGAAAGTATCACACAAAAGTAAACCTTTTGTGTGTTTCCTCACTGTTAAAACGGATGAATTTATCAATAATCCGTTCATCAACGATGGATAAGGGAAGGATGTATGAGGTTCGACGTGATCATAAAGAACGTTTCAATATTGGACGGTTCAGGCTCACAACCATTTATTTCGGATGTAGCGATTCGTCAGGAACGTATCGAGGTGGTTGGTCAATTAACCTCTTATGAAGCATTGCATGTGATTGATGGCACCGGATTGGCGTTAGCTCCGGGCTTTATTGATGTTCACACACATGACGATACCAATGTGATTCGTGCTCCTGAATGTTTGTCGAAAATCAGTCAGGGAGTGACAACGGTTATCGTGGGAAATTGTGGTATCAGCGCCAGTCCAGTGGTGCTGGCCGGCGATCCGCCCGATCCAATGAACCTGCTGGGTAAGAAAGAAGATTTTGTTTATCCGACGTTTGCTTCCTACGTGGCGGCAGTTGAAAAAGCGAAACCTGCAGTCAACGTTGCTGCATTAGTGGGTCATACAGCTTTACGCAATAATGTTATGAACGACCTATTGCGTACCGCTTCCGATGATGAAATTGAGCAGATGAGAAGCGCTTTGAATCAGGCAATGGAAGAGGGGGCTCTTGGATTAAGTTCCGGTCTCGCTTATGCCAGTGCTAAGCAGGCTACAGCAGATGAAGTTATGCGCTTAGCCGAAGTTTCTGGGACGTCATGGCGGTATTTATACCACCCACATGCGTACAGAGTTCGAAGAAATCATTAGCGCGATGGAAGAAGCTTTTGAAACGGGCCTCTATGCCAAAGTGCCGGTTGTGATCTCTCATCTCAAGTGTGCGGGCGCCGGCAATTGGGGGCGTTCGAAAGAAGTCTTAGGACTGATGGATAAGGTGAAACCGCATCAGGATATAAGTTGCGATTGTTATCCCTACTCAGCGAGCTCATCTACGCTCGATTTGAATCAGGTAACCGACGAGATTGATATTTTCATTACCTGGTCTGAAGCGATGCCACAACATGCTGGCAAGATGCTGAAAGATATTGCGCTTGAGATGGCAATTCCTCTGATGGAGGCGGCGAAGAAACTTCAGCCTGCAGGTGCTGTGTATCACTGCATGGATGAAAACGATGTTAAACGAGTATTGAAATATGAACTGACTATGGTCGGCTCGGATGGTTTACCTAATGACCCGCATCCTCATCCGAGGTTATGGGGAACATTTCCTCGAGTATTAGGACATTATGCACGAGACGAAGGATTATTTTCCTTGTCTGAAGCTGTTCATAAAATGACGGCTATGTCTGCAAAAAGATATAACCTCACCGACAGAGGAAAAATTAGCGCCGGATATTATGCGGATCTGGTGTTATTTAATCCAAGTACGATTAAAGATACAGCGACATTTGAAAATCCTATTTCATTATCTGCTGGTATCGAAAGTGTTTTTGTTAACGGAAAATTATCCTTTGCCAACGGCAAGGTTACTAATAATAGAAGTGGGGTTTTTATTCCCAGGAATAAATCTCATTAAGTTTATTTTATTTAAAGCAATGGAGAATATTTATGTCGATTAAGCGTTATGGTGTAGAAGGCGGAGTAGGAAACAGGCGGTCAGCATTTGCCTTTTGCACGAGCGACAGAAGCGGGTGGCTTTCTTTATGTTTCAGGCCAAACGCCAATGACTGACGGTGAAGTGGTTGAAGGTGGAATCGTTGACCAATCTCGCCTCGCAATCCAAAACTGTGTCGATATCATGCAAGAAGCAGGGTATGGCCTGGAAGACGTCGTGCATGTAAAAGTTGTTTTGACAGACTCTCGCTACTTCCAGTCTTTCAATAAAGTGTTTAAAGAATTCTTCGGTGCAAACCCACCGGCTCGTATTTGCATGGTTTGTGATTTAGTTGTTGACGTTAAAGTTGAAGTTGATGTGACCTGTTATCGCGAGGACCGTCGATAAAATTAATAAAACGCCATATTGATAGCAATTATTTATTTGGCGTTTTATTTCATACCGCTTAGTTTCATATGGCAACATTAAGCATAACTGTGATTTAATACTTGTTTATAATTTAGATAATTATCGGAAATAATATCTAATACATTGCTAATGGAATTATAGCATTCTCAAAAAAGGATTTGACATGAGAGGTGTCCAATGAATAGTACACTATTCCTCACCGGTTTTGGTGTGTATGTATTATTTCTTATTTGGTTAGGATGGTTTGTTTCCCGTAATCAAAAATCTGGTGAAGATTTTTTGCTTGGTGGCCGTGGACTACCACTATTTTTAGTATTAGGTACGACAGTCGCGACAATGGTCGGAACCGGATCCAGCATGGGCGCTGTAGGATTCGGTTACAATAACGGTTGGGCTGGTGCGCTTTATGGCATTGGCGGTGCGATAGGTATTCTGCTGTTGGCTGTATGGTTCGCACCTGTCAGACGATTGAACTTTATGACGATGAGTGAAGAGCTATCTTACTATGTCGGCGCGAATAAAATCGTGAAAAACGTGGTTGGTATGCTTATTTTTATCGCATCAATTGGCTGGCTCGGCGCACATATTCTGGGCGGTGGGATGTACCTGGCATGGATAGCCGATATTGACCTTACCTCAGCCAAATTGATTATCGCAGCAGCATTTGCGATTTATGTCGTGATTGGTGGTTATACTGCTGTTGTTTGGACTGACACCATTCAGGCTGTTATTTTGTTCGTTGGGTTTATCTTAATGGCGGTATTATCAGTCAATTATATCGGTGGGCTGGATAACTTGTATTCGGCGATGGATTCCGCAAGTGTCAGCTTTTTAGCGATTGATAAACTGGGTTGGTTACCTGCGCTTTCGTTAGCCGTTGTTATCGGAGTCGGAGTTTTGGCGACACCGTCATTCCGTCAGCGTATCTACTCTGGTAAGGATGTGTCGACCATTCGCCGTTCGTTTTTCGCTTCTGGTGGGTTATACCTGATTTTCTCAATCATTCCTGCGATTATTGGTATGGCTGCTCATGCGATTAACCCCGCTTTGGATAACCCGAACTATGCGTTCCCGTATCTTGCGTCTGCTGTTTCTTCCGGCAGGGATTGGTCTGGTAGTTCTGATTGCCGGTTTATCAGCGACAATGTCCAGCGCCAGCTCTGATGCTATTGCCGGGGTTTCTATCCTGCTGCGTGATGTGTATGTGATGTTTACTGGTCGCGTGCCGAATAAAGCCGTGATGCTGAATTACTCTCGATTGGCATTAATCGTGGTGATTGGCTTGGCATTATTGTTTGCTCTAACGTCAAACGACATCATTAGCTACATCACCAAAATGATCTCTACGGTTATGTCCGGTATGTTTGTGTGTGGCATGCTGGGACGCTTTTGGCCCCGATATAATTGGCAAGGTGCATTAGCTACGCTGATTGGTGCATCTGTCGCTTCATTTTCAGTCATGTTGAGCTCTGATTTAACCGCGTTTTGGGGTAACCCTGTGATCCCTTCATGTCTGTCAGCTCTGGCTGCGGGGGTAGTGGTTAGCCTTTTGACGCCGCAGAGCCGAGTGTCCGCCGAACAAGCGTTGGCAATACTCGATCAAGAAAGAGCTATGATGGAAATGGATGAGGCGCAAACGGATAACGCTTCTGATAAACCTCTTGCAAATGCTTAATGTTATTTAGTCCAATTTAGATATGGCTAAATGTAGGTAAATTAATTAAAAATGCCAGCGCGAACGCTGGCATTTTTGTATTTGGAGTACTGCGGATCAGGCAGTAGCAAACTTATAGGTGCGGTAACCACCAATCAGGTTACGCGCCTGGTAGCCGTTATTGACCAGTTGGCGGTAAGCGACGTTGCCGCGCAGGCCGACCTGACAATAGATGATGATCTCTTTGTCTTTGGGTAGTTCGTGCATGCGCTGGCGTAGCTGGTCGACCGGGATATTGACCGCGCCCGGCAGGTAGCCGACGTTGCTCAGTTTCGCCCGGATTGCGCACATCCAGCAGCAGTTGATCTTCCGTCAGGTTGTCGATTTCATCAAAATGAATCGCTTTGCCGTCACCTTTGATCAGGTTGGTGGCAACAAAGGCGGCCTGGTTGATTACATCTTTGGCGCTGCCGTAAGGTGGCGCGTAGGTCAGTTCCAGATGCTGCAGTTGTTCAACTGTCATCCCGGCGCGCTGAGCGACCGCGAGAATATCAATGCGTTTATCCACGCCATCTTTACCGACCGCCTGAGCGCCGAAAATCTTGCCGTTTTGCGGATCAAACAGCAGCTTGAGTGACACGGTTTCTGCGCCAGGGTAGTAGCTGGCGTGGCTCGCGGTGTGGACATACACTTTTTCATAAGTGATACCGTCACGTTTAAGCTGCTTCTCATTTTTGCCGGTAGAAGCTACCGCCAGGTCGAACACTTTACAAATCGCGGTGCCTTGTGTGCCCTGATAGCTTTCGCTGCGTCCCAACATGTTGTCGGCGGCCATACGGCCCTGACGGTTAGCCGGGCCAGCGAGGGGAACCAGAGTCGACTGACCGGTCACGAAATCTGTTTCTTCGACTGCATCGCCGACGGCGTAGATGCTCGGATCGCTGGTCTGCATCATGGCATTGGTTTTGATGCCGCCCAACTGACCGATTTCCAGCCCTGCTTGCTGCGCCAGGCGTGTTTCCGGTTTGACACCGATGGCCATGATCAGAATGTCTGTAGTCAGGGTTTCACCATTGCTGAGAGACAGTTTCAGCTCACCTTCAAGGTGTTGGTGTTCATCGCTTTCGCCCGCACCAATGCTGGCGATGTGGTCATTCGGCACGTACTCGACCGCACTGAGTGCGGTGCCCAGTTTGAGGTCGATGCCTTTGTCACGGATTTCGGCATGGACAAAACCAGCCATCTCGCGGTCGACCGGTGTCATCACCTGGTCAGCCATCTCAAGCAGGGTCGTTTTAATGCCCAGTTGCTGGAATGCTTCCATCATCTCCAGGCCAATGAAGCCGCCGCCGACCACGGTCGCGTGCTCTGGCTTGTTCATTTGCAGGGTTTTAATGATGCGATCCATATCCGGAATGTTGCGCAGTGAATGAGTCAGCGGGTTTTCGATGCCCGGAATCGGTGGCACCACCGGAGCTGCGCCCGGGCTGAGCAGCAGAAAGTCGTAGCTCTCTGAGTATTCACTGCCGTCGAGCAGATTTTTTACTGTGACGGTTTTGTCCTGGCGGTTGATGGCGATGACTTCGTTCATCACCCGCACATCGACATTAAAGCGTGCCAGGAAACTTTCAGGGGTTTGCAGCAGCAGTTTGCTTCTGTCCTGAATATCGCCACCGATATGGTAAGGCAAGCCACAGTTGGCGAATGAAACAAATTCGCCCCGTTCAAACATGATGATCTGTGCTTCTTCACTCAAACGACGCGCACGGGCTGCTGCCGATGCACCGCCCGCGACGCCGCCGATAATCACAATTTTAGTCATCATTTCACTCCAATTTTTAGCCCAACTGACAGTTTACACTGGGCGTACTATTTAAAACCAAGCTTTTTCAGCACGTAAGCTGCCGGACAGATGCCTGTGTAAGCACTTTGTATAAGGTTTGCACCGATGAACACGGTTAACCAGATAAAATTCGGATGCACCAGTGTGGTCAATACCACAGAGAGTAACACCATTGCCCCTGCCACTACTCGAACGCCATTGTCGACTGTCATGACCGTTTCCTCCGCCGATGAACTGGTTTTACTATAGAACTGTAAATTAGGCAAGTCTAATGTTATTTCATCTAAATCAGAAAAAACTAAGTTAGATTACACTAAATAAGTTTTGACTAATTATTGTTTATTAGTATTATCTTATTTAGTTGGTTTTAAGATGTGTCTCTTTGAGGGGGAGTGATGGCAATGGTTGATATAGAGCAGATGAAAGCCAGTGCGCCGGAAGTCTCTGAGCTGCTGCGCATTATGGCGCACCCGGAGCGTTTAATGGTGTTGTGTCAACTGACGCAAGGTGAGGTGGGTGTCGGGCAACTTCAGAAAAACTCATCACTCAGTCAGTCGGCATTCTCACAGCATTTAACGGTGCTGAGAAACGCATCAGCTGATCAAAGCCCGTAAAGAATCACAACAAGTGTTTTACTCCCTGACTGATGGCCGGGTTGCACAGTTGATCGGCAGCCTGCAGCACATTTTTTGCAGCGCGTGAGCAACTTATTGGAATAAGAGGACTATATGACATTTTCCATACCCTGGCCGTCTCTGTTTGGAGGCATGTTACTCGGTATTTCTGCCACTTTACTGCTATTGATGAACGGTAAGATCGCCGGTATCAGCGGCATTCTCTCCGGGCTGCTCAAGCCTGAGCGGGGCGATTTTTCCTGGCGGATGCTGTTTGTGGCGGGTGTTGTCGTTGGGGGCGTGTTCGGTGCTCTGATTTTGACGCATCACCTGACTCAGACGGATAGCCTGGCTTTGTCGAACAGTCTGGCTCTGTCGAACAGTCTGGTTGGGGACTATCCGTCCAACGCAGGAGTACTGGCCGCGGCCGGTTTGTTGGTCGGGCTGGGTACCCGCTTGGGTAATGGCTGTACCAGCGGCCATGGTATTTGCGGCATCGGCCGTTTGTCGCGTCGCTCCCTGGTTGCAACGGCGGTCTTTATGCTGGTTGCGGCGCTTACCGTATTTGTGCGTTTGCATCTGATTTAGCGGGCTGAGCAGGATAGAAAAATGAATAACGTATTGTTTCGGTTAACGTCTCTGGTTTGTGGCCTGCTGTTTGGCCTCGGCATGGTGATCTCCGGCATGGCTGACCCGGCTAAGGTCGTCGGATTTCTTAATGTGGCGGCGCTTTTTGATGCTCAGACGTCGTGGGACCCAAGTCTGCTGTTTGTGATGGGCGGCGCCTTGCTGGTGTTTATGCCGGCGTATTTCTTGGTGATCAGGCCCCGCCGCCGGCCGGTGAATGCGCCGCAGTTTAGTCTGGCAAGTTCGAATCAGCTCGATGGCCGTTTGATCGGCGGCGCCGCACTGTTTGGTCTCGGCTGGGGCTTGGCGGGAGTCTGCCCGGGCCCTGCACTGGCGAGCCTGGCGCTCGGTAACGCTGCCGTGTGGGGATTTTTTATCGCCATGCTGGCCGGACTCGGTGCCGGTAATGTATTGATCTGCGCTAAAAATGCGCGCCAGAGCCAAACGCAGACCCGTTAATCTCACTATATTTGTCCTAACATTATCAGGCTTTTCTAAAGCGAATGGTCGCGGGAGGCGGACATGAAGATAAGGTTGACGCTTACACCTGGGTTTACAACTAGCTTTACATCGGCGCTTATGTTGATGCTTGCCCAATCCGGTATGGTTTGGGCCGCCGTTGACAATCATCTTATGTCTGAACCAATAACGCCTAATCAGTTCGTTACAGTTGAGACGACGGCGATGCCGCAAGTTATCCAGCTTGATGGTGTGGTAGAGCCGGTTAATCAGGGCACGGTCGCGGCTCAGACCTCAGGACGGGTGATTGGCGTTTATGTCGATGTGAATGATCATGTCAGTCAGGGGCAGGTGTTGCTGGAAATCACTGCGGTCCAGCAATCTGCATCGCTGGACGCCGCTCAGGCGCAATTAGCCAGTGCGCTGGCGCAAAATCGTGAAGCGCAGGCTCAGGTCAATCGCTATCGTCAGCTGTTTCCAAAAGGGGCGATTTCCCGTGACCAAATGGACTCTGCTGAAGCGCGCGCCAAAAGCTCGGCTGCTGCAGTGCAATCGGCTCAGGCACAGGTGGCTCAGGCCAAGGAATCCCTGGGTTACACCAGCATCAGGGCGCCTTATGCCGGTGTTGTTACCGAGCGCCATGTGGAGCTGGGAGAAACCGTGGCGCCGGGAACACCGCTGGTCAGTGGCTTCTCGCTGCAGAAACTGCGCATTGAAACCAGTATCCCGCAGCGCTATCACACTAAGGTGCAGACCGCATCCCAGTTTCCGGGTCATGGCTCCTTCTCATGAAGCGGTAACACCAACCGACTACAGTCTGTTCAGCTACGCCGATCCGCAGTCGCACCATTTTAAATTACGTTTAAGTCTGCCGGATAATACCGCGTCTTTGGTTCCTGGTATGTGGGTGAAAACAGAGTTTGTTTATGCCAGTCGTAACGTGCTGATGATCCCGCAGACGGCGGTGATAAGGCGCGCCGAGCTCAGCGCGGTGTACCGTTTAGTATCTGAAGATTTAGTGCCCGACGATTTAGTAACCGAAGATAGAGTACCCGATGCGCGTGTGCTCAATCCGGTCCGACTCGGCCAGACCTATGGTGATTATGTTGAAGTGCTCTCCGGTCTCGAACCCGGTGATCGCATCGCCAATCCCGCCATACCTGCACAAACGGTTTCAGTGACAGAAGGGCAATGATATGGACAACCGGCTCGGTATCTCGGGTCGCATTGCTGCGGCCTTTCAAAATTCGGCCATGACGCCGCTGTTGGCGTTAGTGGGACTGTTAATGGGGCTGTTTGCGCTGGTGATCACCCCCAAAGAAGAAGAACCGCAAATTGATGTCACCTTCGCGGATGTCTATATTCCGTTTCCCGGAGCAACGCCCGCTGAGGTGGAAAGCCTGGTGACGACGCCGGCCGAACAGGTGGTGTCGGAAATTCAGGGTATCGACAAAATCTACTCCTTTTCCCAGCCTGATGGCGCGATGATCGTGGCTATTTTCAAAGTCGGCGTAGCACGCAACGATGCAGTAGTGCGGATCTACAACAAACTCTACTCCAATAAAGACTGGATGCCGGCCGGCGTTGGCGTCGGTGAACCCATTATTAAGCCTAAAGGCATCGAAGATGTGCCGATCGTCAATATTACCCTGTCTGATCGCAGCGGACGCATTGACCAGCAGCAGCTGACTCAGGTGGCACACGGGCTGGAAACTGAGCTGAAACGCATCGCGGGGACGCGCGATATCTACACGGTAGGCGGCCATAATACCATCGTCGATGTGCGTCTCGATCCGGTCAAAATGAACAGTTTCGGCATCACGATTGATCAACTCAATCAGAGCATTCCTGGTGCGAATACCCGTTCGCCTTTGTTGCAGCTCACCCACGATAACCAGACGATTCCGCTGCGTATTGGCCAGTTTCTTACTCATGTTGAGGATGTGAAACAGTTGGTGGTGGGCGTGCACAATGGTCTGCCGGTCTACCTTGCTGATGTGGCCGAAGTGCAACTGGCGGCCAATACGCCGACTCACAATGTCTGGACCAGTAATAAAGGGGGCATTTATCCGGCGGTGACTTTAGCGATTGCCAAGAAAAGCGGCGAGAACGCGGTGGAGGTTGCCAAGGCGGTTGAGCAGCGGATCAGTGAGTTGCAGAACCAGCTAATTCCACAGGGTATCAGTGTCGAAATTACCCGTGATTATGGCAAAACGGCGGCAGATAAAAGCAATACCCTGATTGGTAAACTGGCCTTTGCCACGACGGCCGTGGTGATCCTGGTGCTGCTGACCATGGGCTGGCGTGAAGCGATAGTGGTTGGCCTTGCGGTGGTGATCACCCTGATGATCACTTTGTTTGCGTCCTGGGCGTGGGGCTTTACCCTCAACCGGGTATCGCTGTTTGCACTGATATTTTCCATCGGCATTCTGGTTGATGACGCGATTGTGGTGGTGGAAAACATTCACCGTCATATGGCGATGGGCAAGCAGAAACTGGCTGAGCTGATTCCCGCAGCGGTGGACGAAGTCGGCGGACCGACCATTCTGGCGACGCTGACCGTGATTGCTGCCTTGCTGCCTATGGCCTTTGTCACTGGCTTGATGGGGCCTTATATGAGTCCGATTCCGATCAATGCTTCAATGGGGATGCTGATTTCGCTAGTGGTCGCTTTCGTGGTTTCTCCCTGGCTGGCCGGACATCTGCTCGCGCATCATAAGCCCGGTGCCGGGCAGAAAACGGACCAAGAGCCCGGCCGTCAAGGGTCGGTGACACAGCGTCTGTTTCACCGCGTGATGACGCCGTTTGTTGCCGGTAAACGCCAGGGACGTCACCGGATATTGTTATTGCTCGCCGTACTGGCGATGATCATCGGCTCAGTGTTGCTGCCGGTGTTTGAGGCTGTGGTATTGAAAATGCTGCCGTTTGATAATAAATCGGAATTTCAGGTCGTGCTGGATATGCCGGAAGGAACGGCGTTGGAGCGTACCCAGCGGGTTCTGTTTGATATGGGACGCGCGCTGAATCAGGTCGACGAAGTCACCGGTTATCAGATCTATGCCGGTACGGCGGCACCAATCAATTTTAATGGTCTGGTGCGTCACTATTTTATGCGCACTCAGGCTCATCAGGGGGATATCCAGGTCAATCTGGTCGGACGTAAACAGCGCGAACGTGACAGTCACACCATTGCCAGTGCGATACGGCCCACTCTGAATGCGATTGCCGGCCAATACGGCGGCAAAGTGAAAGTGGTCGAAGTCCCGCCCGGGCCTCCGGTCTGGTCGCCTATTGTGGCGGAAGTGTATGCGCCGACACCGGAACTGCGTCATCAGGCTGCATTACAAGTACGGGAAATCTTCCGCGCCAGTGCTGACATTGTCGACGTGGATATGTATCTGCCGGAAAACCACAACAAGTGGCAGCTGGTGATTGATCGCAGTAAAGCGGCACGTTTGCAAGTCGGTTATGCCTCGATTGTCGATGCACTGGCGACAGCGGTAGGTGGTAAGCCGGTCAGCTATCTGCATAGTGAACACAATAAATATCCGCTGCCGATTCAAATTCAGGCGGCAGAAGAGGCTAAAGTCCGGCTTGAGCAGGTGCTTAATCTGCGCGTTACCAGCGCGAGCGGAACCCCGATCGCGTTGTCAGAACTGGTTACGGTGCGAGAGAGCGGAGCAGAGCAGTATATCGTGCACAAAAACATGGTACCCATGGTGATGGTGGTCGGTGACATGACGGGCGCGATCGACAGTCCGCTGTATGGTATGTTTGCCATCGGGGCTGAGCTGGATAAGCAGCTGGTCCTGCAGCAATACTATATTGGCCAACCGGACGGGCTGAAAGGCATCGCGCTGCGCTGGGACGGCGAATGGACCATTACCTATGAAACGTTTCGCGACATGGGCATTGCGTATGCGGTCGGTATGGTACTGATTTACCTGCTGGTGGTAGCGCAGTTTAAATCCTATCTGGTGCCGCTGGTGATCATGGCGCCGATTCCGCTCACCATTATCGGTGTAATGCCGGGACACGCGCTGCTGGGAGCGCAGTTTACGGCGACCTCGATGATCGGCATGATTGCGCTGGCGGGGATCATCGTACGTAACTCGATTCTGCTGGTGGACTTTATTAATCAGCAGCTGGAAGAGGGAATGGAATTTAGTCAGGCGGTCATTGAGTCTGCCGCCGTAAGGGCTAAGCCCATCATGCTCACCGCGCTGGCTGCGATGATCGGCGCGATGTTCATCCTCGACGATCCCATCTTTAATGGCTTGGCTATCAGTCTGATTTTCGGAATTTTTATTTCGACAATATTAACCTTGTTGGTTATTCCGGTTCTATACTATGTAGTGATGAGAAAGCGCTTGGTACCCGCCGTTAACGGTCAGACCGAATGACGCAAGCGTTGGCACAATAAATCAGAAAAACAGAGTACACTTCTTATACTTGTGTCTGCCCCGCCGTTCTGGCGGGGCTTTTTTTCACTTCAGTATCTTGTCACTTCAGTAGCTCGCCGCTGTATCTGTTTCGATGTTGAGGGCCAGGTCATCGCGATTTAACGGGTTAATACCGCTCGCACCGGACAGTGATCACTGAGCTTGTATGTCAGTACCTGCTGCGGGTCAAACGTGACCTGATATGGCGGCTGCAGCGCAAGATCCGGGCTGGCGATGACGTGATCGATCAGTGAGCGGAACTGATGCAGCTTGTTGGTCTGGTTGCGTGAGCGCACTTTGCACTCTGCGCGCGTTTGCCTGGTGGTCAGTTGTGGTGCTTGTGGTAGCCCGGCTCCGATTTCCTGCCAAAGCCAGTCACCCTGATAGGCCAGGTTGTGGTTGAAATCACCGACGATCAGATAACTTTGTTTGAGCCTGACGCGTGAACGCAGCCATTGATTGAGAGCTTCTCCCTGTTCACGTACTGTGCGGCAACTGCGGTTCGAGGCGGAAAACTTGCCACTGCAACCGGCTTTGAGATGCACATTGAGGATATGCAGCGGCTGAGCGCTGTCGGGGTAAAGTACGATATAGGCGCCAAAGCGCAATTTGTCGTGTTGTTGTCGCATCAGGTCGATATCGGCCGGATCGGCAAACGGCACACCACGGCGTATTGCAAAACCGGTGTATTGATTACTATCTGAAAACTGACGCTTCTGATTGCGCGCCAGACTGCGATCCGACATGACTATTTGGTAATGATTACCGGCGATGCGCTGCATCGCTTGCGCACTGTCGACTTCCTGAAAGGCAACCACGTCACTGTCGAGTTGTGAAAAATGGCTGGCCAAAGCGTCGAGATCCTGCGCGGTTCGTTTACCACGATCGACAGAAGCGGCCGGGTTAAGCGTCAGCCATTCCAGGTTCCAGCTGCTGATGACGGCATTTTCGGCCTGAGCGGTGGCTGAGGCTCCCAACAATATCAGCGCCAGCAGGCGTGATGTGACAAGTTTCAGTCTCATAGCGGTCGGTTATTGAAAGAATCATACGCTGAGTGTTTCACATAAAAGTCACGCAAGGGGGCACAAATTTGCTTTCTTACCGGTTTTTTTTTCCGCTTTGCGATCGGCACGACAGATCGATTCGTTTCTGTTCATAGACGGTTTTTGCTTGATCCAAATCAATACGGATATTTAGGGCATCTCGTTTAATACGGCACTATATATAGTGTTGTTGGTAGCTAGGTTGACCCAATATGGTGTATTTGTGGATAACTCTGTGAGTATGCTGGGTAAGGAGAAAAAGTGAAACCTGTCGTAATCAAGCGTGACGGCTCCAAAGCCCCGTTTAGCCGTGATCGTATCCAGTCTGCGGTAGAAAGCGCTGCACAAGAAGTCAGCAGTGAAATTGCTATATACGCGCTTAATGTGGCGCTGGCCGTCGAACTTAAGCTGAAAGAGTACCAAGAAGTTCACATTGCCGAGATCCAGACTCTGGTAGAGAACGAGCTAATGCAAGGTCCTTACAAAGCATTAGCTCGTTCATACATTGAATACCGCCATGACCGCGATATTGCACGTGAAAAGCAAAGTAAGCTGACGCACGAAATTGAAGGTTTGATTCAGGAGAGCAACGCCGATTTGCTCAATGAAAACGCCAACAAAGATGGCAAAGTGATCCCGACTCAGCGCGATCTGCTGGCCGGTATTGTCGCCAAGCATTACGCCAAGACCCGTATTCTGCCACGCGATGTGGTGCAGGCACATGAAGAGGGCGACCTGCATTATCACGATCTGGACTACGCGCCGTTCTTTCCGATGTTTAACTGCATGCTGATTGATCTGCAGGGTATGCTGACCCATGGCTTTAAGATGGGGAATGCGGAGATTGATACGCCGAAGTCGATTTCAACCGCAACCGCAGTTACCGCACAAATCATAGCCCAGGTGGCGAGCCATATTTACGGCGGCACCACCATCAACCGCATTGATGAAGTGCTGGCGCCTTATGTCACGGCCAGTTACCTCAAACACCTTAATGTCGCACGTGAGTGGGATATTCACGATCCGCGCGCGTTTGCCAAAGCGCGCACCGAGAAAGAGTGTTTTGATGCCTTTCAATCGCTTGAATATGAAGTGAATACTCTGCATACCGCCAACGGACAAACGCCGTTTGTGACACTGGGCTTTGGCCTTGGCACCAGCTGGGAATCACGTCTGATCCAGACTTCGATTCTGAAAAACCGGATTGCCGGTTTGGGCAAGAACCACAAAACCGCGGTATTCCCGAAACTGGTGTTCGCGATTAAAGACGGCCTCAATCATCGCGTCGGCGATCCGAACTACGACATCAAACAACTGGCGCTGGAATGTGCATCGAAACGCATGTATCCGGACATCCTTAACTACGACAAAGTGGTCGAGGTGACCGGCTCATTCAAAACGCCGATGGGCTGTCGCAGCTTCCTCAATACTTATGAAGAAAACGGCGAGTTAATTCACGAAGGGCGCAACAACCTCGGGGTTGTCAGTCTTAACCTGCCGCGCATTGCGCTCAAGGCTGAAGGCAATATCGAGCGCTTTTATCAGTTGCTGGATGAAAAGCTCAAGCTGGCGCGCCGCGCTCTGGAGACCCGGATCAGCCGATTGGAAAACGTTAAAGCCCGTGTGGCGCCGATCTTATACATGGAAGGCGCTTGTGGTGTAAGGCTGAAAGCCAATGATTCAATTGCCGACATCTTCAAAAACGGCCGCGCGTCGATCTCGCTTGGTTACATCGGCGTGCATGAAACCATTAACGCGTTGTTTGGCGCGCAGCAGCATGTTTATGACAGCAGTGAACTGCGTGATCAGGCGGTTAAAATCATTACTAAGCTGCGTGAAGCGGTCGACAGCTGGAAAGCGGAAACCGGTTATGCGTTCAGCCTGTATGGTACGCCGAGCGAAAACTTGTGTAACCGTTTCTGCCGGATCGACGCTACGGAATTTGGCGTGATTGAGGGTGTCACCGATAAAGGTTATTACACCAACAGTTTCCATCTCGATGTCGAGAAGAAGGTCAATCCGTACGATAAGATTGATTTTGAGTTACCGTACCCGGACCTGTCGAACGGCGGCTTCATCTGTTACGGCGAGTTTCCCAACATGCAGCGGAATGTGGAAGCGCTGGAAAATGTCTGGGATTACAGTTACAGCCGGGTGCCGTATTACGGGACTAATACGCCGATTGATGAGTGCTACGAATGTGGTTTCAGCGGTGAGTTTGACTGTACCAGTAAAGGATTTACCTGCCCGAAATGCGGCAATCACGACTCCAGTAAAGTGTCGGTCACACGCCGTGTGTGCGGTTATCTGGGCAGTCCGGATGCGCGCCCGTTTAACTTCGGTAAACAGGAAGAGGTTAAACGCCGGGTGAAGCACTTATGATGCACACGAGCCAACGATGAATTATCACCACTATTACCCGGTCGATGTGGTTAACGGACCGGGAACCCGCTGCACACTGTTTGTTTCCGGCTGCGAACATCAGTGTCGCGGCTGTTACAATCAGAGCACCTGGCGTCTGGACTCTGGCCATCTGTTCACGTCACAACTCGAAGATCAAATCATTGCTGATTTGAATGACAGCCGTATCTATCGGCGCGGCTTGTCTTTATCGGGTGGCGATCCGCTGCACCCGGCGAATCTGAGCGGGGTGCTCAAACTGGTAAAACGGGTGCGTGCCGAGTGCCCGGATAAAGACATCTGGCTATGGAGTGGCTATCAACTGAGTGAACTGACGGACGCTCAGAGTGACATCGTCAGGCTGGTGGATGTGCTGATCGACGGTAAGTTTGAACAAGCACTGGCTGATCCGGGGCTGGAGTGGCGTGGCAGCAGCAATCAGATAATTCATCGCTTCGCACTCTAAGCCGTTATTTGGCAGGTTCAAAGTATGCGACAGGCTAAACAGGGTCTATGAGCCGATTAGCCGACAGCTAACAGTGCCTGGCAGCAGAGAATGTTGTCATGACTGCTGTAAAACCCGGCGCCAGGCGGCCAGCACAGCAAAAATCCCTTTCTGTTTCCGACTGATTGGTGTTTACTGAAAGCCACATATGAATTTCAAAGGGTTGTGGCTTTCATGTTATCCCAATTACCAACACCAGTTTTAGATCCCATTCTTTCTCTCTCCGCTGCTTATCGTAACGATCCTCGTCCGGAAAAAGTCGATCTGGGTATCGGCGTCTACAAAAACAGTGCAGGCGTCACACCAATTATGCAGGCCGTTAAACAGGCGCAGGATATTGTGGTTGCAACTCAGACCAGCAAGTCTTATGTCGGCCTTGCCGGATGTGAAGAGTTCAACCGTGGCATGCTGAATCTGGTGATGGGGGAGGCAGCACAATCTGAGCGCACTATCGCGATTCAGACGCCTGGCGCCAGCGGCGCGCTGCGTATGCTGGGCGATCTGATTCAGGTTGCCCAACCGGGTAGTACGATTTGGTTGACGAACCCGAGCTATGTTAACCACAAGCCGGTCATGGAAGCGGCGGGTCTGAAGGTAAAATTCTACTCTTACTTCAGTCGCGACAGCAAAATGGTCGATACCGGGCGGATGCTGGCCGATTTATCCCAGGCAGGGCCAAAAGATGTGGTCTTATTGCATGGCTGCTGTCATAACCCGACCGGGGCTGATATCGATTTCGCAGCCTGGCAGGCGATCACCGAACTGGCACTGAAAAATGGCTTCACGCCTTTTGTCGATATTGCTTATCAGGGCTTTGGTGACGGACTGGAACAAGATGCTCAGGGCCTGCGCTATATGGCCGGTCAGGTAGAAGAGATGCTCGTTACGGCATCATGTTCGAAGAACTTTGGCCTGTACCGTGAGCGCACCGGTGTGGCGATTGTGATGGGCAAAAATGCCCGTGAAGCGGCGAATGCAAAAGGTAAGTTACTGACTCTGGCCCGTTCTACTTACACCATGCCACCAGACCACGGCGCAGCTCTGGTGAAGACTGTACTGCAGGACCAAACGTTGACCGCTTTGTGGAAACAAGAACTGTCCGAGATGCAACAGCGTTTGTTAAACCTTCGTCAAACCTTATGCAATGAGTTGAGAAATCAACACAATACGGCACAATTTGAGTTCATCAAAAGTCACAAAGGGATGTTTACTGTGTTAGGCTTTGCTCCGGAGCAAATGGCACGTTTACGTGAAGAGTATGGAATTTATGGAGTTGGCGATGGTCGTATCAATATCGCCGGTCTGACAGAGAAAGATATTCCTTACGTGGCAGATGCGATCGTTAAAGTCTCATAAAGTTAGAGCACACGTTTTTAAACAGAGATCCAGCAAGTTGATTAGGTGAATGCATGAAACAACAATGGAAAATCCTGATTCCTTTAATGCTTAGTGGCGGTATCGTGGCTTGTGCCTCGTCTCCGGCAGATAAGGAAGCCGCGACTAAAGTTGAACAACCTACAAACTCGCAGGAAGCGAATGACAGTGCAAAGGATAGCAACACCGCAAAACAAGACACAGTTGTGCTTAAAGCCACCAAAACATCGGATGGTAAACTGATTCTTGGCTCTCAGGAGTGGGTTTATGTCCCGGGTGTGAAAGAGAACTTCCGTGCCCGGGTTGATACCGGCGCGACCACCTCGTCGATTAGTGCGGTTGATATTGAACCGTTTGAACGCGACGGCAAAGACTGGGTTAAGTTTCGTATCGAGCACGATGGTATCAAGAGTGAAGAGTTGAGTGTTCCTGTCGAGCGTTGGGTTCATATTCGTCAGGCTACCTCAGAAAAGACTCACCGCCGTCCGGTCATTGTGTCCTGGATTCAAATCGGTGACGTAAAAGAGCAGACCGAGTTTACTCTGGCAGACCGTACTCACCTGAGTTACCCGCTGCTGCTGGGACGCAGTTTCTTCAAAGATGTTGCTGTGGTCGATGTTGGTCGTAAATACGTGCAGGAAAAGCACAAAAAGGACTGATATTTTTCCGGGATTAAGCGTCTTCCTGAGATAATGCTTTTCCAGGTGAGTTCGCACCTCCCAGGTACGATCTTCCTCCAGGTGCGATCTTCTTCTAGGTAACAATTAACAGATAAGCCAGCTGATGCTGGCTTTTTCTTTGGCTGCGATTCAACAGCCGGAAGCAGAAGTGACACAAATAAAAAAAGCCAGTGAGAATACACTCACTGGCAATAGTCACGGGGGACTTTACGAGGGGAGCCAAGATCGGTAGTTAGCTCCAATTTGCTTTCGCAACTTATTACTTTCGTAACTGATTGCTTTCCTAACTTATGCGGTCACAGCTTGTTTGCTCTGTGCACGTGATTTCAGGAATGCGTAGCTTACACCTGTCACGACAGTACCGACCGCGATAGCTACCAGGTACATCAGTACCGGAGTGATAGCGTTAGGAATCAGCAGTACAAACAGACCGCCGTGTGGCGCCATCAGTTTTGCACCGAACAGCATCGACAGGGCACCAGTCAGCGCACCACCAATCATACAAGACGGGATAACACGCATCGGGTCTTTAGCTGCGAATGGAATCGCACCTTCAGAGATGAAGCACAGGCCTAGTACGAATGATGCTTTACCTGCTTCACGCTCGCCTTGTTCAAACTTGTCTTTTGCCAGGAATGTTGCCAGACCCATACCCAGAGCCGGTACCATACCTGCTGCCATGATAGCGGCCATTGGCGCATAAGTTTGTGATGCCAGCAGACCCACACCGAAGGTGTATGCAGCTTTGTTAATCGGACCACCCAGGTCGAAACACATCATAGCGCCGAGGATAACACCCAGCAGAAACCGCGTTAGCAGAACCCATGTTGTTCAGGAATTCAGTCATTGCTGACATGATGCCGGCAACCGGGCCACCCACGATGTAAATCATCACCAGACCAGTGATTAAGCTGGCAACGAATGGAATGATCAGAATCGGTTTTAGTGCTGCCATTGAAGCAGGCAGGGCGACTTTATCGGCAATGAATTTTGCTGAGTAACCGGCAATGAAACCCGCTGCGATACCACCCAGGAAGCCTGAGCCGATAGAGCTTGCCAGCATACCACCGATAAGACCAGGGGCCAGACCCGGACGGTCAGCAATCGAGAAAGCGATGTAGCCGGCCAGCACCGGAATCATCAGAGCGAATGCAGAGCCGCCACCGATAGACATCAGAGCCGCCGCCAGAGTGCCTTCTTCTTTAAATGCCTCAATACCGAATACAAACGACAGCGCGATGATCAGACCACCGGCTACCACGACTGGCAGCATGTGAGATACACCGGTCATCAGGTGTTTGTAGACGCCTTTCTTCTCTTCCGTTTCTGCACCAGATTTCTGCGCAGCACCTGAATGTTGGTACACTGAACCCTGAGCGATCGCTTTATCCATCTCTTCTGATGTTTTCTTCAGAGCAGGGCCGGTTTTGGTACGGTACATTTTTTTACCGTTGAAACGCTCAAGCGGTACTTCAATGTCAGCTGCAATGATAACCAGATCCGCATCGGCGATGTCTTGTTCAGTCAGAGCGTTACCTGCACCAACTGAGCCACGGGTTTCCACTTTGATCTGGTAACCGCGACGTTTGCCTTCTTCTTCCAGTGCTTCAGCTGCCATAAAGGTGTGTGCAACACCAGTCGGACACGCAGTCACAGCAACGACTTTCTTCACGCCGTCTGTGGCTGCGGCTACAGGCGCAGTAAAAGTGGTTGCAGCAGCGGCTGACAGTTCGGTCGCTTGTTCGGTTGCCGCTTTCAGGTAAGCAACCGGATCAGCGGTAAGGGCGGAGATATCGCTTTGGTAAACTTTTTTACCCACGAAACGTGTGGTATCAACCGGAGTGTTTGTGGCAACAATCACCACCTCGGCTGCGCTGATTTCAGCATCAGTCAGGTTTTTACCCGCCAGAAACGGATGAGTGGCACTCAACACTGGCAGTCCAGTTTAGTGATTTCGCCGCTTGTTCAAGTAGACCAGCAGCGATAATGCTATTTGCAACGCCGCTAGGGCATGCAGTAATAATGGCAATATTCATAGATGCGACCTTCTGTCCTTATTGGTTAGTTTCTGCGCTAACCGGTTGTAATTGGATTTGTTGTTGTAGGGTGTTTAATTGCTCAATGTCTGGTACGCCGACACCAACCTGCGTGACCGCAAGGGCTGAAAGGGCAGTAGCAAACGTAATCAGTGGTTGTTTGTCCATCTCTTGCATGTGGCCCCAGCAAAGTCCGGCCACCAGCGTATCACCGGCACCCACTGTGCTGACGACACTCATACGTGGCGGCTGTGCGTGAAGCCACTCACCGTTATTCAGCCACATGGTGCCTTCAGCACCCATGGATACAACGATGTTCTCGATGCCTTTGTCAGCCAGTTGTTCGGCGGCCTCGCGGCATTGTGCCGGTGAGGTTAATTCGCGTCCGACAAACTGAGACAGTTCTTCATCATTGGGTTTGATCAGCCAAGGCTGCGCGTTCAGACCTGCGGCCAGTGCGTCACGGCTGCTGTCGAACAGCACTTTTTTACCCAGGCTGTGCAGTTTTTCGATCCAGGAAGCACACAGTTCTGGTGACACGCCCGTTGGCAGGCTGCCGGCCAGCACGAAAAATTCATGATCTTCAGCCAGTGCCAGCAGTGTGGCTTCAAACTCGGCGATGTCTGCCGGCGAAACCTGAATGCCAGGGAAGTTCACATCGCTGACTTCGCCGTTGGCCTCAACCAGTTTAACGTTGATGCGGGTTGCGCCGTCGATGCGGACAAACTTGTCTGTCGCGCCCATTTCAGCAAACAACTGGCAGAACATTTCCTGATTATCACGGCCCAGAAAGCCGGTAACAGTTACGTCGGCACCTAAGTCACTCAGTACTTTCGCCACGTTGACGCCTTTACCAGCAGCATGCAGGTTGCCTTCTTTTACCAGGCTGACTGAGCCAACATTCAGCGTGCTCAGGCTGCCGGTCAGATCGAGTGCCGGGTTAAGCGTAATGGTGACAACTTTATTGGTCATATTGCGCTCCTTAACCTTCACCCAGGCCAGCGTTGATCGCTGCACCGATAGATTCCAGAGCTTTCGATGCGTCAGGACCTTCGGCAGTAAACTGCAGTTGGTGACCGTGTTTTACGCCCAGCGCGATAACTTTCATCAAGCTCTTCGCGTTGACGACTTTGCCGTCACCATCCAGGTTGGATACCTTGATGCTGGATTCAAATTTCTTCGCTTCAGCAACCAGCATTGCGCCAGGACGTGCGTGCAGGCCGTGTGAGTTTCTGATTTTGAATACCGCTACGTTACCTTCAGCTGCAGGAGCCTGGGCTTCTTCTTCACCCTGAGTAAACAAGTTGACTAACGCTTGTGCATCGGCATTAAGCAGTTTGTCTTGCTGCTGGGCAAATACCAGCTCAGAGATCTTACCGAGGAACGCCTCGTGCGCGCTGTTGCAAGCGGCAAATGCGATCAGCGCTTTGACCTTAACGCCGTTGTGCTCACAGTCATTGGCAGTAGAAACAAAAGACATACCGGTGCGTTTGACGTTTTTATCGCTGCTGATTAACCACAGGCCTTTACCCAAGTGAGTCGGCTCTTTGGTGACCAGGTCTGCGACAAATTCAGCTTCTGCACAGCCGGTGTTCTTCAGCAGGCCGCCGGCGACAGCACTCATCTGAATCATGTCGCTGGCCGGGAATTGCAGTTGAATCAGTGACGCATCGAAATCGGCTTCAAACTGAACTTCGCCGTTCAGCAGGGCGATAATGTCTTTCTCTGCTTTGGCTTCTTTCAGCTTTTGTTCAACACCATCGGCCGACAGAACTTTGGTGAGTTGCTTGAGGATACCCAGGTGCTCGTCTGATTTAGCCGCGATACCGATAGCAACGTAAACCGTGTTACCGTCGCCCCAGTCAACACCGGCAGGGAAGTGGTGAACAGCAACACCGGTTTGTTTAACCAGGTCGCGTGTATCTGTGGTTCCGTGAGGAATCGCGATGCCGTTACCCAAAAAGGTTGAGTTTTGCGCTTCGCGGTTCAGCATACCTTCAACATAGCCTTCATCGACCAGACCTTTGGCAGTCAGGTCGGCAGCAATAGAACGAATCGCATCCAGCTTATTTGCCTGTGCTTGTTCCAGTTGAATGTCTTGAGTTGTCAGTTGCAGCATGTTTGGCCCCTTTCCAGCCAGCGAGTGGCTTTTTTGTTGTCACCGCACCACCGTGCGGCGCAAGGATTTACCCTGCTTTATTGTTGAGCTGAATCGTTTCAGCTTTAAGTTTTAAAAAATTCAGCAAAATCTTCGATTGGCAACATCATCGTTTGCTTGTTTTAAGGTTTAGTCCAAAAAACACGAGTTGGCTATCAATTTTAGACTTTGCTGAATCCTTTCAGCTTCAATACTGAATCGATTCAGCGTATAATTCAACATCATCAAGGATCGGAAAGTTATTTCTATGATCATACGCACATTACAGAGTAGTTGATATGACACTAGATGAAGTTGCCAAGTTGGCGGGCGTCTCCAAAACAACCGCAAGTTATGTGATCAACGGTAAAGCACATAAGTATCGAATCAGTGAGAAGACGCAGCAGAAAGTGATGGCCGTGGTAGAAGAGCATAACTACCGCCCGGATCATGCCGCCTCGGCCTTGCGTGCCGGGAGTAGTCGCTCCTTTGGCCTGATTATTCCTGATCTGGAGAACACCAGTTACGCCCGTCTGGCTAAACTGCTGGAGCAAAACTCCCGCAAGGCCGGTTATCAAATTCTGATCGCCTGTTCGGATGATAATCCACAAACTGAAATGAGCGTGGCGGATGCGTTAGTATCGCGCCGGATTGAAGCCTTGTTCGTTGCCAGTACCATGCGGGACGCCAACAGCTTTTATCTTAACATTCAGAAAAGCGGTACTCCGGTCATTGCCATAGACCGTCCGTTGGACGACGAATACTTTGCCTGCGTGATCAGCGAAGATTTCGGCGCAGCTTTCGAGCTGACCGAATCCTTGTTAGATAAATCGGTGAAATCGGTTGGCCTTATTGGTGCTTTGCCGGAGCTGAACATTTCTCAGGAACGTCAGTTAGGTTTTGAGTCGGCGCTAAAAGAGAAGGGTATCGAGGCTAAAGTGGATTATGGTCAGCACTTCCATCGTGATGACGGCCGGGCGGTGTTTGAGCGCTGGGTTGCCGAGAACTGTGTTCCGGATGCGGTGGTGACCACATCTTATACCTTGTTAGAAGGGATTCTCGACGTGTTGTTAATGCATCCCGATCTGATGAAAACGATCCGTCTGGCTACCTTTGGTGACAACCGTTTGCTTGATTTTATTCCGACTAAAGTGAACTCGTTGCCTCAGCAGTTTGAACTGATTGCCGACAGTGCTCTCGCTCTGGCGCTTAACGCGTCTGCCAAACGTTATCAGTCAGGTGTTGAGCTGATACCACGCCGTTTAAAAGTACGTTCCTGAGCTTTTTGGTAAGCCAGATCCGTAAGCCATATACGTGGGCAAGTAAATTAGCCGTTAATGCCATAATGGGTACGACCGGCTAATTGTTAACTGATTGGTTGCAATCAGTGCAATCTGGCTCGATCTTTTTCCTTCTCACATCGCAATTCCTGGCAAAACGAGTATCATGGTTTCAAAACACTCATAACTATTCGTTCGACAGGCTGGGAATGAAGTTTCTGCATACCTCTGATTGGCACCTGGGACGCCAGTTCCATAACGTGTCTCTTCTCGAAGACCAACGCGCTGTACTTGATCATCTTATTCAATACCTGACCGAAAACCCGGTGGATGCGGTAGTGGTTGCCGGTGATATCTACGATCGTTCAGTACCGCCGACGATGGCGATTGAGCTACTGGACCAGGTCGTATCGCGTATTTGTCACGAACTCGACACACCGGTGATTATGATTCCCGGTAACCATGACGGCGCCAAACGCCTCGGGTTTGCTGCGCGGCAGATGAAAGGTTCCGGCCTGCATATCATCAGTGATTTTGACCAGATGCTCGAACCGGTCGTACTGCGCTCTGATGAAGCCGGTGAGGTGGCGTTTTACGGCATGCCTTATAACGACCCTGAACTGGTACGTTATCACTATCAGCAGCCGGTCGCGACCCATGATGAAGCACACCAGTTATTGTCTCAGCGCATCACAGAACAATTTAATGCGTCACAACGTCACGTTTTAATCAGCCACTGTTTCGTTGACGGTGCGATGGAATCTGAATCGGAACGTCCGCTGTCAATCGGCGGTTCTGACCGGGTCGATCATCAGCACTTCTTGCCGTTTGACTATGTGGCACTGGGGCATTTGCATCAGCCGCAAATGAAAGGTGAAGAGTTCATCCGTTATTCCGGCTCGCTGATGAAATACAGTTTCTCCGAGCAACATCAGAAGAAGGGCGTCACGCTCGTTGAATTGAATCAGGATGGATTTGTCAGCGCGCAACATATCGATTTACCGTGCCCGCATGGCATGCGTATCGTTGAGGGTGAGCTTGAACAGCTGATCGAGCAGGGCAAAACCGATCCGAATAATCACGACTATCTGCTGGTGCGACTGCAGGATAAACACGCCATTCTCGATCCGATGGAGAAATTGCGCAAAGTGTATCCCAATGTACTGCATCTGGAGAAACCGGGCATGCTGATCGGGGTTGACCAGGAAATGGGCCGTGCCCGTCTGGCGAGAGGCGAAATGGATATGTTCCGCGATTTCTTCTTAGAAGCGAAACAGTCCCCGCTCAGCAGTGAACAAGAGCAAGTCATGTCTGACGTGATTCAATCGATTAAACAGGCGGAGCAACACTAAATCATGCGCCCGATTCAATTAACAATTCAAGGTTTTGGCCCGTTTGCAACCCGCCAGGTGGTTGATTTTACCGAGCTTGGCCATGCGCCGCTGTTTCTGATTAATGGTCCGACCGGGGCCGGTAAAAGTTCGATTCTGGATGCCATCTGTTACGCCCTGTACGGTGAGACGACGGGCAGTGAGCGGACCGGGGACCAGATGCGTTGTGACTATGCAGATCCCGAACTGTTAACCGAAATCGAATTCCGCTTTGAACTGAACGGCCGTCAGTTTGTGGTGACTCGCAGTCCGGATCAGGACGTGCCGAAAAAACGCGGTGAGGGCACCACCAAAAAAGCCCATTCCGCCACATTGTGTGAGTGGATTGACGGTGAAGAAAAGCTAATCGCCAACCGGCCGAATCCGGTTGCTAAAGCCATGGTTGAACTGATTGGTCTGGATGTAAAACAGTTCCGTCAGGTGATGGTGATCCCGCAGGGCAAGTTCCGTGAATTGTTGATTGCCAACTCCAAAGATCGCGAGCAGATCTTCGGTCAGCTGTTTCAAACTCATATTTATACCCAGATTGAAAAAGCCCTGTTTGAACGGGCGGCAGGCATTCGCAAAGAAAAAGATGAGTTTGATAACCAGATAAAAGGTGCCTTGGATGTGGTCTCTGTCAGCAGTGAAGAGGAGCTACAGGCAGAAAAGAACACGCTGTCACCGCTGCTGAGTGAAGCTGAACGCCATTATCAGGCTCAGCTCAAACTGCGTGACGATTTGAAGCAGCAACACAGTGCGGCGCTGGAGCTGCAAAACAAGTTTGCAGAGAAAAGCCAGCTTGATGCACAGTTACAGGTGCAGGTTGCCAAGCAAACGGAAATCGACCTGCTGCGTCAGCAACGCCAGCAGGCACAACAGGCGTCTCGCCTGGATTTACCTTACAACGAGTGGATCACGGCACAAAAGCAGAGCGCTGAAGCCCAGACTGCATTGACAGCAAAAACTGAACAGCTGAGCCAGGCGCAATCCAAGCTTAGCCAGGCTCAGGAGCAGCATCAGCTCAGCGTCAGCGGTTATGCGCAGACGGAAGCTTTGTCGGCCCAATTACATCAGCTGGAGATTACCGGCAAAAAATTTGCGGCGCTCGACGAGCAGGCGAAACAGCTCAAATCAGCGGGTGACACGCTCAAGAAGACGACTTTGGCTTTGCAACAGGCCGAGCAGCAGACGCAGCAACTGGAGAGTCAGATTCAGCTTAAACGAACTGAACGCGAGACGGCACTGCAGCAGGTCGCGACGCTGGACGGTAAACGCCAATCGCTGCTTAGCGTTAATGACCAGATTGAGTGCCGCTTGCGTCAGCAGAAGCTGACAGAGCAACTTAACGTTAAAACACAGCAGCTTAAGCAAGCCAGTGACATTTATCAGCAGGCGCAGCAGCAGACACTGGCGGCGAAGCAGCAGGCGGATAAGCTGGAATATGTCTGGCATACCAATCAGGCCGCTGAACTGGCACGCCTGCTGCAGCCGGGCGATGCCTGTCCTGTGTGCGGCAGTGACGCTCACCCGCAATTAGCACAGTTTTTAGGTGACGTTGTCACTAAGGAGGAAGTGCAATCGGCACGCGAGCAGCAGCAACTGGCCGGTCACGCTGAAATCGAGCGTTATAAAGCGCAGCAGGTACTTGAGAGTGACTGCCAGCATTTGCAGCAGGACTTACAACAACTGACCGCTGAGATTGAGCAAAAATCGTTGCCGCAGTTGGACGAATTGCAGCGTCAGCAACACACACTAAACGATGAAATCACCCGCTTATCGGCCATTAATCCGGCGCAGATTGAGCAGCAGCTTAGCGTGCTGGAAGCTCAATCTCAGCAAGCGAAGCTGGAACTTGAATCCAGACTGGCTGCCAAGCAGGCGTGTGATAAGGCGGTGACAGAGGCTCAGACCCGGGTGGATGATTTGCAGCAGGACATTACCTCTGAATTCAGTCATGTTGATCAGGTCAGACAAAAGTACAGTGAAGTGCAAAAGCAGATTAAAGTGCTGACGGATGCTGAATTGCAGGCACGTGCTGCGTTAACTGAGGCGCAAAACCAACTCTCATCGGCACAGGCTTCACTGACCAGTGCCAAAGAGTTACTCGACTCCTGGTACAAAGAGCAGGCACGTACCGAGCAGCAGTGGCAACATGCTTTGGCTGAGACTCATTTTGCCGACAGTGCCGCTTACCTGGCTGCCCGCCTGGATGATAAGGCGTTATCCGTCATTGATGAGCAGATTCGCCGCTATGACGAAGAGCTGGCGACATTGCGCGGCAAGCTGGAGAGTGTGATTCAGATTCTGGCCGATAAACAGCAGCCACAACCAGAGCTGAGCGAAAAAGCGCTTGCCGAACAGCAACAAGTGGTGACTGACAGCTTTAACCGTCTGGCCGAATTACGTTCACGCATGGACAGCCTCAAGCAAGTGGAACAAAAACTGGCTAAGCTGTATGAGAAAAATGCTCAGCTGGAAAAAGAGTATCAGGTTTACGGCACCTTAAGCGACATCGCCAACGGACGTACCGGCGCCAAAGTCAGTCTGCACCGTTTCGTGCTCGGGGTGCTGCTGGATGATGTATTGATCCAGGCGTCACAACGTTTGCAAAAAATGAGTAAAGGCCGCTATCTGTTAAAGCGCAAAGAAGAGCGCGCCAAAGGTAACGCCGGTTTCCGGCCTTGATTTGATGGTTGAAGATGGCTATACCTCAAAAGCACGCGATGTGGCGACCTTGTCGGGTGGTGAATCTTTTATGGCAGCACTCTCGCTGGCACTTGGTTTATCTGATGTGGTGCAGTCTTACAGCGGTGGTATCCGTCTCGACACGTTATTTATCGATGAAGGTTTTGGCAGCCTGGATCCGGAATCACTCGATCTGGCGATACAGACCTTAATTGACTTGCAACAGGGTGGGCGCACAATCGGAATCATTTCTCATGTGACTGAGCTCAAAGAGCAGATTGCTTTGCGTCTTGATGTCGAAACCGAAGGGCGTGGCAGTAAAATTCGCCTGGTTGCCTGACCTGCGCTAACGTTTTATGCGCAGCCCGTTTTTGTCTCACGGTAAAGTTTGATCTCAAGGTAAAGTTTTATCTCAGGGTAAAGTTTGATGTCACCGCAAACTTTACCCTGACAGTAAGATCTGGTGTCACAAAAATGTGTGACGAGCGATAAAGGCTTTTCGTAACGCTAACCAGTGACGTGGGCAGATTGATGCCATTGTGCTACCTATTTAGTAATCAAGTTTATATAAACAGGTGGTAAAAAGTGATTCAAAGAATGAATGTCTGTGTATAAATTATTCAATTGTACGTATAATCCTCGGGTCTTTCTTTGGTAAGAGCGCATGGAAGTAGTCAAGAAAATATACCAGTATGCTGAGCCAAACCTGACTCTGGTCGGTTGGATGGGGCTTGTCGGCTTTCCGGTGTACTACTACATCTGGGCGTTTTTATTCCCGCAGCCGTATGAAAGCATCTGGCTGCGGTTGTTCTGTTCCTGTCTGTTTGCCGGTATCGCATTTCGCAACAGTTTGCCCAAACTGATGCAGCGTTACATGCCTTGTTATTATCTGCTCAGCATCAGCTTCTGCTTACCGTTTTTCTTTGCTTACATGTTACTGATGAACGACTGGTCTACGGTATGGGCGATGTCGTTTATGGCGTCTATTTTTCTGCACATTCTTCTGGTCCATGAGACCAAGGTGATGTTGCTGCAGGCGCTGTTGTCTGTCCTCGCAGCCTATCTGGTGACGTATTGGGTACGCGATGAGCCTTTGACGGACTGGATCTTATGGCCTTACGTACCGATTTTTCTGTTTACCTATGTGTTTGGTAACCTGTTCTACTTCCGCAATCAGAGTTCGCATGAATCCAAGGTGTCGATAGCGAAGTCATTTGGGGCCGGGATCGCGCACGAGATGCGTAATCCGCTCAGTGCCTTAAAATCTTCTGTGGACGTTTTGCGAACTATCTTGCCGGCGCAACCCACGGACCAACGACATGGCGCTCATATTGATGGTCAGGATCTCAGTTTGTTGTACGAGATTCTTAAAAATGCCGACGATGTGATTCATTCGGGTAATGAAACCATCGATTTGCTGCTGACATCGATTGATGAAAACCGGGTTTCAACTTCGACGTTTAAAAAGCAGCGCGCAGAGCAGGTGGTCAGCCATGCGCTCAAATCGTTTTCCTATAAGCGATCACTGGATCGTCAGGCGGTGAGCCTGAGCGTTGAGGCGGATTTTGACTTTTTCGGCAGCGATACATTATTGAAATTCGCGTTGTATAACTTACTCAAAAATGCATTTTATTATCAGAACGGAGAACAGTTTGCGATTGATGTGACTCTGACCCGCGATGCGCAACACAACATGATCAAGGTGCGTGACAACGGAGTGGGTATCGCTCCGGACAGGCTGGAAGAGATTTTTAAGGACTTCTATACCTTTGGCAAAAACGGCAGCTATGGTCTCGGATTACCGTTTTGCCGCAAGGTCATGAGATCGTTTGGTGGTAATATCAGCTGTGAATCTGTGTTGGGCGAGTGGACCGAATTTACCTTGAGTTTTCCTGTCTATCACTCTGAAGTCGTCGGTCATATTAAGCTGGACCTGATGAAAACTAAGACGGTGCTCTACGTAGGTGATGATGGTTTGCTCAGCCGTCATTTAAGTGAACAGTCTTTTTATCAGGGTTTTCGTCTGCACCTGTTGACGCTGCCCGAGGCGTTACAACGTGAAGAGTATGAGCTGGAATATGATTTGATTCTGATCGACCTGGAACAGGTCAACGATCAGTGGCAGTCGATGGTGGAACTGGAAACGAAGTTACACGCGACTGAAGCCAAAATCGCCTATCTGTACGATAAGCAGAATCGCTATCCAATCAATATCGAACGTCATCTCAAAGTCTTTCCGCTTGAGATACGTCAGTTGTTGATGGATACCAATCAGCAGCTTGACCATCTGTTTTTTGAGGCTGAACCGCTGTTGCCGGATCACAATGTGGTGCCGCTGAAAAAAACCAGGTACGAACGTCGTATTCTGGTGGTGGACGATAACCAGTCGCTGCGTACTTTCACCGCTTTGCTGCTGGAAAAGCAGGGCTATGAAGTGATTCAGGCCAATGACGGCCAGCAGGCGCTGGATGCGATGGAACACAATACTTTCGATTTGGTGTTGATGGATATCGAGATGCCGGTCATTGATGGCCTCGCTGCGACCAAAGCGATCCGAGAATCCGAGAAACCCTACCGTCATGTGCCGATTGTTGGTCACACCGGCGATAACAGCCCGCTGACAATTGAGAAGATTCAGCAATCCGGTATGAACGATTACATTGTTAAACCCGCTGATAAAGACAAGCTATTGGGTAAACTGGCCAATTGGATCTAGCTCCTTTATCAGGAGCCGGATCCTGTTTTATACCAGTTTGATTAATCTGCATCAGGTTAATCAAAACAGACCTGAATAGTGAAACTATCGTTTCTTAATGAAATTGTTGCAGGTTAATGAAAATAAACGTCCCCGCTTTGTTGCGCCTGATGACAGACAGATACGATTTTGTCGATTTGCTGCTCAGTGACCGAACTGGTGACAGACAAACGGATAATGTTTCTGTTTTTGGCCGTTGCCGGCCGGCAAAATACCGCGCCAAAGATGCCGTGTTGCTCCAGATAGTCACGCGCTTTTTCCGTATTGCGTTCATCTCCTGTTTCCAGCGCAATAATTTGCGACTGGCTGCGTGTCGTTATGCCGATATTATTCAGCGCCTGGTTTAGCTTGCGGGCATTATTAAATAAGTGCTCACGCTTTTTGTCGGCACTTTTTATCACTTCCAATGTGGCCTCAAGCGCGGCGATTTCATACGGCAGAATGGTGGAACTGAATATGGCCGGATAACCGACAAAAGGAATACACTGGTTCGCGCAATTGTTGGTCCAGATCACTCCTGCGCGGTAGGCAAATGTTTTTGCCAGACTGGCCGTCATAAAATCGACCTGGGAAGAAAGGCCGAGCTCGGCAACTAATCCCGCTCCCTGAATACCGTGTGTGCCAATGGAATGCGATTCGTCGACCAGAATGGCGCACCCGGTTTCTTGCGCGATGGCTACGATATCCGCCAAAGGCGCAACAGTGCCCACAGTGCTGTAAACGGAGTCGACAGCGATCAGCCCCGGCCCGTTGCGCTGTATTAGCTTACGCAGATGATCGCAGTTGTTATGCATAAACGGATGCAGGTTAGCACTGGCGTAACGGGCACCTTCCCACAGTGACATATGAGCAAAAAAATCGATGTAAACGTGGCTGTCCGGCGGGCAAATGGTTTGCAATAGCGCTGTGTTTGCGTTCCAGCCTGATTGCGACAACAGACACGAATCAAAATGGACATAATCTGCCAGCTGCTGTTCAAGGCTGGGTTTGGACGCCTGGTCCTGGAGAAAAATGGCTGACATAAAAACACTGTCCTGTGTTTCATCGATAGCCTTTTTCAGTCGCGCTTTAATCAGAGGATGGTTGGCCAGACTGAGATAATCATTGCTTTGCAATACAATATCTCCGTCGTGCGGCCTTGTTCCCAATACCAGATGTTTACCGTTCTGGTTGGGATGAATTAAATCTTCAATAAAGAACTCTAACCGACGCTGAATAAAATCAGGCAGGTAATGGATTTTGGCATTGGTGTTCATCATCAATATCCTTGTTATGTGAAAATAATGCCAGCTGACAAGAGATATATGGATGATATTTGCAGCGACGTCACCTGCGTAAATTGATTATTTTGGAAGCAATGGCAAACTGAGTTATATTGAGTTGTCTATTAAGAAAGAATCCTTACACTCGGAGAGTGTAAGGTTATTATTTGCCATTTTGAACTCAGTTATTTTCCCGGCCAGACTGAATGGTCGCGGTCATTTTTTACTTCGGCAGTCCGTTGTTCGATGTGTTGTTCTTGGGCGGGAATAATTCAGGCCAATACATTCGTACATAGCCGATAGAAACCCATAAGACTAATCCGCTCGCTACAGTCAGTTCAAATAATCCGAATTTATGCAGCCAGTGCCAGTGTGGGAATTCGTGCTGAAAAAAAGTGGTCAGGCGATGCATTGCAATAGCACTGATTACGGAAGGGAAGGTGACCGCTGCGATGGACGGCTGAAATTTCAGTTTCATCAGGCGGAAATAACATAAATAGATCAGCAGAGTCATCGTAATTGCGATGCCCGCCAGTGCGCCGGTCAGAATAGGATCCGGATGAGGAAAGTTTACCAGGTAACTCGCCAGAGTCAGGTTGATCGGCGCTGCCATGATGGCCAGTGTTGGCCGGGCACGCCGCGGCAGCATGCCTTCAAACACCAATCGGTACAGTACCAATGGCAACATGAAGAAATAGATCCCAATACAGACCGATACCAGAGTTTCAGAGAAACAGCGTGTGACCGAACTGGGTTCCGGCCAGGGAACTGCTTATCAGACCAACCGGGTAGAGAAACCAGCTCGGCACAATGTGCGACATTCTGAAATTGAGCAGCTGGAAGCTGAAAAACAGCACCATCATAGTCAGGTGCAGTAGTAGCGCCATCGCCCAGATAGGATAGGCGATCAGCGGTGAAATCAATGCCAGATAATCGCACAGAATCAACAGCGCCATACTCATCGGCGCCATCAGGCTGCCGGAAAGCGGATCGCGGATATCGCGCATGAATGTCGAATAACTGGTCAGGTAACGCGCCAGAACCGGTAGCAACAGAATGGCACCAGCAACCACCATGTAAGGGCGCAGCATTGAGCCGATGTGTGGCAGATACAAAGCCCATGCCTGGCCAAGCCCGATCAGCCCTAATGCCAGGGCAGCCTGGGAAGGGGGAACACTTTGTACCTGAATCAGCCTTTTCCAGTTCAACGCCAAACTCCGTTTAATTAAGGTCAAATTGCGGCGAACGTGGAAGGAATGAAGAAAAAATCGCCGCACAGCAAAGATTTAATGCGCGGCGATTCTATCAATTTTTAGCAATCAGTGTGTAACAATAGATGTATAACCGTCACAAAACCGTGAACAAGTAGTAATTAGTGGCATGATTACCTGAAGCAACTTTTGTCTGAACTAACGTTGATCTGCACTATTTGGTCATAGTCGTGCATCATGCTGATTCTGTGGCGGCTTCTTTTACCGGCGTCGCTTGTTGTGGCGGTAAGTCTTGCTGACGCAGTTTGTCGTTTTTCAGTGTGCGGTGCAGCAGCTGGCTGTAAATCGGCTGGCCGCCAAATAGCTGTGCAAAGGTACCTGCACCCAGACAAGTAATGATCAGTGGCAAAATCAGGTAGTAGTTATTGGTCATTTCAATCACCAGCAGAATACCGGTGATCGGAGCGCGCACTGTTGCTGCGAACAGCGCACCCATGCCAGCAATCGCAAACATGCCAGGTTCAATCTCAAGTTCCGGCAGCATACTTTGCACGATAAGGCCGAATGCATAACCAAATAGTGTACCTAGTGCCAGCATAGGCGCGAAGATGCCACCCGGTGCGCCGGAGCCGAAACAGATCAGTGTGGTCAGAATACGGCCAAGGAACAACAATAACAGCAGTCCTGCACCGTAACCGCCGTTGGTTATGGTCGGGATCAGTGCAATACCGCCGCCGGTCAGTTCCGGAATATACAGCAGAGTTAACCCAAAACATCCGCCCAGCAGTGAGCCGGTAATCAGATAGCGGCTACGGGTATTTTTATGAATCTTAACGAAAATATCCTGGGCTGTGGTGATGAGCTTATTGAACAGCACGCCAAAAATACCGAACAGCACACCGAGTAATAAAAACAGACCTAACAAAGGTAAGTCCGGGGCGTGGTATTGCGGCATGGTGATCACCGCATCCTGGCTGTTGACGCTGCGAAAGACGATGTTGGCTGCGACCGAAGAAATAATAACTGCACGTACGGATATCAGGGTATAGCGAAATTGCGGCCGCATCTCTTCCATCACAAACATGATGCCGGCCAAAGGTGCGTTAAACGCCGCGGACAGACCACCGGCTGCGCCGGAAGCCAGCAGAGAATGACGCGTATCGTCATTTTTAATGCGGAAAATATCCGACACCATACGACCAATACAACCGCCCATCTGCACAGTTGGCCCTTCACGGCCGAGAACCATACCTGAACCCAGTGCGCCCATACCACCAAAGAAACTTGACCGGCAGCACTCGCCACCAGCGCACCGGACGCATGCCATCCATAGCACCTTCGATTTCCGGAATACCAGAGCCGGCTGCTTCCGGAGCAAAGCGGTGCACGAGAAAATAGCCGATAAAGGCCAGGGCAGCACTGATCAGAAACGCGGCGAGCCACAAAGGCAACATGTTGCCAATTTCACTGCGCAGCCAGTCGGTACGTGTTTCCGAGACAAAATGAACCGCTTGTTCGAAATAAGTACCGACGATGCCTGAAAGAATACCAACGATAAGGGAGAGGAACAGGACGGAAGCGGGGGTTTTTTCTTTAGAGAGAAATTGATTAATCGCATCTTTTGGAACTTTGGAAAGTAAACTGTACTTCAACTTCTCACTCTTCGTCATGAAAATAGGGCCTCAGGGATTGGAATTCAGGGGGTGGCCTCGAATTATACTCTCCACATCATCCAACTATAGCGACAAGAATGCAATATTGATTTTCATATATGATTGATTTCGCTAAAATTCTGAAAACCGTGTAATTATCATCAAAAATATGCGAGAAAAACTTGTATTTTCAGCGTAATGAACCATATTTAAAGGGTAAGGCAGATTTGATTATTTCGAAATGGAGGAATTGAAAGGCCTTACCTACAATTTGGATGGATTCAAAAAGTACTTCAAATCAAATGTCCTCGCAAATGGTCAGTTTGGTACACAAAACAGACTGACTCGCAGACTCACGATTGAGTTCCGGGGAAAAGAGGCGCGCTATAGTCAGTGCGCCTTTTGCTATTTATCGTATCTGTTTCTTTCTGTTACGGAGCCTGTTTTTATCTGACTCATCTGTTTCTGTGATGTTTTCTGGTTATTTCGTCAGCACCTGAATTTTCTGCCGCTTTCTATTCACTCAGTTTTTCTGTTTATCTTTGTACAGTCGCCAGCCTGACTGAGAAATATTGATAAGCTGTATCAATGTTTTGTTTTCATGTCGAAAGCCGAGTGGATATAAAAAGCACGGCTAACTCGTTTATCTCGCAATAGTTTTTATATCGTAATAGTTTTTTACTCGCAGCTGGTTTGAACGTTATACTATTACAAAAGGGAGTATAACCATGACTGAAAAAGTTCCGACCAACATAATTACCGGGTTTCTCGGTGTAGGTAAAACCACCAGCATACTTAACCTGCTTCGTACTAAACCCAGCGATGAAAAGTGGGCGGTACTGGTGAATGAATTTGGTGAAATTGGTATTGACGGTGCCATGATGTCCGAGCAAGGGGCGCTGATAAAAGAAGTGCCGGGCGGCTGCATGTGTTGCACTGCTGGTGTGCCAATGTCAGTGGGTATCAACGCACTGCTGCGTCAAAAGCCGGACCGTTTGCTGATTGAACCGACCGGGCTCGGCCACCCGAAACAAGTGATTGCCACTCTGACCTCCGAGCAGTATCTGCCATACGTGGATTTGAAAGCGACGATTGCACTGGTTGATCCACGTAATCTGCGTAACGAAAAATACACCAGTAACCAGAACTTTAATGATCAGCTTGGCTGTGCCGAGGTGATCATTGGTAATAAAGTCGATGAATGCGACGTGGATGATATCGATGCGTTTAACGATTGGGTTACCGACCAGTCTCCGTCCAAAATCTTTCATAAGTTGGTATCGCGCGGGCAACTGCCGCTGGAAGTACTGGATATTGAACGTTTGGTGCCGGAGCAAGTGGACGCGCGTGATGCCCATCATCACCATCACTCAGAGATGGAGCCCCAGTTTGAACTGGATCCAAAGCAACCTTATGTACGCCGTGAAAATCAGGGGCAGGGCTATTTCAGTTGTGGCTGGCTGTTTGGCGCTGAATTTGCGTTTGGCTTTGATGACCTGTTCTCTCTGTTCAGCGATCTTAAAGCGGAACGGATTAAGGCTGTGGTGAACACTGACCGTGGCTGCTATGCGTTCAACGTGTCTCAGGGAGTGGTTTCCGTCAATGAAATGAGCCTGGAAGGTTTTGAGTCGCGCATAGAACTGATTGACTCACAGCTGATGCCCTGGCAACAACTGGAAGATATTTTGGTTAAGTTGGCGGGAATTAATCGCTAATGGGGTTGCTCTTCAGGAGTGAATGAGTGCCATCGCCAGGAGTGAATGAGTTTTTAGCTCTTGGCTGTAAACTGAATCAGTTAGTCAATCTCATTGATACTAATATGAAAAGGGCGCTTAGATAGCGCCCTTTTCATACATAGGTCATACAGAGTCAGTCACAATACTGGATAGAGCCATCTCTGCGTGTTGGCTTAACGCTTGTTACGCAGGTAACGCTTGCGACGCTCTTCTTTGCGCTTCGCTTTTTCTTCTGTTTTACGAGCTTCTTCGATTTCAACTTCAATCAGCTCTTGCGTGATCATTTCCGGTAATTCGAGTGTGATTTGGCCAATCACACCCTGGCGAAGTTCATGCAGCAGAATTTCTGACGCCTTATGCAGATCAACGCGGCCACCGGCACGTAATGCGCCACGCTTGCGGCCAATCGCTTCCATCCACTCCACATCTGACTCAGGCGATTCATCGATTTGGTAACGCTCTTTGAGCTTTTCCGGGTAATGAGCAGCGAGATATTCCACTGTATAGAACGCTACTTCGTCATATTCCATCGCGGTGTCTTTGACTGCGCCTGTTGCGGCAAGGCGGAAACCGCTGTGCGGGTTTTCAACTTTTGGCCACAGGATTCCCGGTGTATCAGACAGTACGACACCGTTTTGCAGGTTGATACGCTGCTGACGGCGGGTTACCGCAGGCTGGTTACCGGTTTGCGCAATCACACGTCCGGCCAGGGTATTGATAATGGTGGACTTACCCACGTTCGGAATACCCATGATCATGGTACGAATGTTCTTGCCGATCTCTTCACGGTGCGGTGCCAGTTTACGGCACAACTCAAGAATTTTATGCACTTCCTGCACGTTAGACGTGGTGACAGCCATGGCTTTCACGCCTTGCTCTTTTTCAAGATGTTCAATCCAAAGTTGCGTCATTTCCGGGTCGGCCAGGTCGCGTTTGTTTAGTACTTTAACGACTGGTTTATCACCACGCAGACGTGAAATCACCGGGTTCTCACTACTGAACGGAATACGTGCGTCCAGTACCTCGATGATAACGTCTACCTGAGGGATCGCTTCTTCGATTTCCTTGCTTGCTTTATGCATGTGGCCCGGAAACCATTGGATATTGTTGTTAACCATTTGAAGATATTGCCTTTTAATTTAATGGTTTTGTCTGTGGTAAAAAGCTGGAAATAACAGACGATTGGATGAGAATCGCAGGTTTGTCTAAAAGAACAACCTGTGCTTATCCGCCGCCACAGCACGGTTTAATCTGCCAATATTACCACTTAATTGACCCTGCTGGAATCCGCTCTCCGTTTATCGGCGAGACTGTGAGGACATTTGGCTGGTGTAGCATAGATTGACAGTGTTTAAGCATCGACTTCGCCTAGTTTTGAGATACATTGAGCAGAGTGAAATTCAAATACGCCTTTGCCCGCCGGAATCCGCTAGGGCAAAAATAAAAACGCCGCGTGAGGAAACGCGGCGTTGCAGCGGTTTTGGTTAATCACTAAATTCTTCTTATCACCTAGCTTTTCCAAATAACCCGATGGACACTGGATCAGCGGCGCGGAAAAATCAGCATTGCTTTAAAACGGCGGCTTGCAGACGGTTGCCCAGTACGCCACCGATCAATAGTACAATCAGGAAAACCCAGCCTGAAAGAGAGAAGTTGACGATAGGAGTAAACAACGCGCCTACGTTACAGCCATTGGCAAAACGGGTACCAAAGCCCATCAGCAGGCCACCCAGTGCAAACAACGCGTAATGGCGAACGGAGTAGTTGGTTTTCAGTGACAGGGAAAATTTACCCAGAAACAGCACTGCAACTAAAGTACCGATCATGATCGCCAGGTTCTGCACGCTGACGCCGTGCTCGAAAAACGGCAGGTTAAACAGCGCTTCCGGACGGTGAGTAAACGCAGCAATATCCGCAGAACTGACACCAAACGCCATCAGCAGTTTACCAAACCAGATACCGAATGGCGTCGACGCCCCCCAGCCAGATCCTGTTGAGACCATCATGACACCAAAAACCAATGCGATGACCAGAGCCGAAGTATTCATTTGCCAAACATTACCTAACCAGCGCTGGTAGTTTTCTTTGCTGAAAAGCTTCGCGTTAGTGCTTGGTTTTGGTTGTTGCGCGCTCTGTTCACGCAGCATTTCACCGTCTACACCATAGAAGGTACCGGCTTGCTCACGGCGTGCCTGATATTTACGCGCAGCCAGAACCACGATTGAAGCAAAGACAATAGTCACTACCACAGACATAAAGTAGCCATTCAGGGGACCCCAGCTGAACAGATCTGGCAGGAATACCCCTTTACCGGCGTAGCTCGGGCTCGATATTACGGTTTGCGTAATCCATTCCTGAGTGGATTGCAGCGGGAATCCGAAGAAAACACCAGCGCCGAAAAACAGCAGAGTAATCAGTGCGCGAGGGATATCGCCGACCATCTCGACCATAACCCCTGTGGCGCAGCAGCTTGATAAGCTCATGCCAGCGCCGAACATGACGCCGCCAACCAGCAGACCGATGTTGATTGGGTTAACCCAAAGGCGGTAGTCGCCGGCATCGGCATTAAACAGAATGCCCGCGTTGACCACAGCGGTAACCACAAACATAAACATCAGCGTTTGCAGAAGCTGGGTTGAGCCGCGGCGATAAGCACGATTGACACTGCCCGCAAAACCCAGCGAACCTTTGGTCAGGGCGAAGCCCAGCGCCAGACCCATTAGCAGGCGCATAAACAGTGATGCGTCTTTAAGAAGAGTTGCGCCAAGAAGCAGAGCCACGAGGGCAATAGCTGCTCCCCACCATGCTTGTACTTTATTCATATGTAAAACCTTACTTACCAACAAGTTGGAAATTGGAACAGAAAAGGCGCGTAGACTAACATGGCGTAGCTTTGTGACGCAGGTCAAAAATTAGAATGAATCGTTATAAGATAAACGATTATTAATAAGATTGTTTTTAACAATTAATCAATAAGTTGTCGGTGTCAGACGCTGCTCTCAAGCGCCGACCGGTTTTATAAGGTGCTGGTTTTATCTCCGGCTTGTCATTGTTACTCTGCAAAAACTTCACCCATACTTCACTGATGCGTCACGTTGATTAACGACAATTCTGGCTTTACTAATCTGAGCATAAAAGGAAGAGCGATGAGTGATACGTTTACCCGGCGTCGTTTTCTCGAATTATCTGCCAAAGGTGTTGGAGCGGCAGTTATTTCATCCGGACTGATGGGCTGTAATCTTAATCTGAGTAACAGTGTACCGGCGACTTTTGAACA
This sequence comes from Vibrio sp. CDRSL-10 TSBA, assembly GCA_039696685.1. Lineage (NCBI taxonomy): Bacteria > Pseudomonadati > Pseudomonadota > Gammaproteobacteria > Vibrionales > Vibrionaceae > Vibrio > Vibrio sp. CDRSL-10 TSBA. Next base: position 476,829 of record CP155565.1, read on the forward strand.
CGGCGTAGCGAGCGGTGATCCGCTCAGTGATGCGGTGATACTGTGGACTCGTGTCACTCCCGTCGGGAAAGGCAACGTTCGTGTTGCATGGGAAGTGGCAACGGATGCTGACTTTACCCAGTTGATTACCAACGGCACGACCATTACCACATCGGAGCGTGATTACACCGTGAAAGTCGATGCCATCGGCCTCGAAGCTGGGACACAATATTACTACCGCTTTTGGGTCGCCAATCGCCAGTCAGAGACCGGCGTTACTAAAACTCTGCCCGAGGGGGACGTCAGCTCGGTCAAACTTGCTGTGGTTTCCTGTTCAAATTATCCCGCCGGCTACTTTAACGTGTATGAATTGGTGGCGCAGCGAGACGATCTGGATGCATTGTTGCATCTTGGGGATTACATTTATGAGCATCCCCGCGGTGGTTATGCCAGTGAAAATGCCGCAGAGCTGGGCAGGGAAGTGCTGCCGGATACCGAATTGCTGTTACTCAGCGACTACCGAACCCGTTATGCCCAGTACCGCACTGATGCCAGCTTACAAAAACTGCATGCCAAAGTGCCGTTTATTACCGTATGGGATGACCATGAGGTTGCCAACGATGCCTGGCGTGACGGGGCGGAAAACCATAATGATGGTGAAGGTGATTACACGGCGCGCAAACTGGCCGCAACTCAGGCTTATTTCGAATGGCTGCCGATCCGCCCCTGGAGTGAAGGCGATCATCAGGATATTTATCGTAGTTTTAGTTTCGGCAATCTTGCCGATCTGCATATGCTGGATACCCGTTTGCTGGCTCGTGACCAGCAACTCAGTTACAGCGATTATATTGACGGCAGTGGTAACTTCGATCAGGCCGGTCTGACCGCCGCACTGACGGACTCAACCCGCACTATGCTGGGAGCGACACAACTGGCCTGGTTACAGCAGCAGCTGCAGGTCTCTACCGGCACCTGGCAGATTCTGGGTCAGCAAGTACTGATGGGCAGAATGGTACTGCCTGCTGCTATTGCGACGCAGCAGATGTCGATCAGCGATTATGTGACGTTAGGCTCTTTAGCGCAGCTCGCTGCCCGGGCTGAGGCGGGGGATCCGACGCTGACCCAGCAGGAAATCGATTACCTGACCGCAAATCAAAGTTTGCTGACTGCGCAGGTTCTGGCGTTGCTGCAGTTACCCAATATTCCTTATAACCTCGATGCCTGGGACGGCTATGGCTATGAGCGTGAAGTCGTGCTGCAAACCATCAAACAACTGGGTAAAAACGCCGTCGTTCTGGCAGGCGATACCCATAATGCCTGGGCGAATAATCTGATTGATGCCGACGGGGATACGGTCGCGGTTGAGTTTGCCACCAGTTCGGTGACCTCACCCGGTATTGAGGAATATTTGTCGATTGCAGCGGATGATGTTGAAACCTATGAACAGTATATTGTTGGCCTGGTTGAGGGCTTGCAATACACCAATCTGTATCAGCGTGGCTATCTGTTACTGGAGCTGACCCCACAGCAAGCTAATGCGAGCTGGCAGTTTGTCGATACTATCTTGTCGCAGCAATTTACCCAACTGACCGGGCGCAGTCGTCAGGCCTACATGGTCAACGGACAGCCGCAAGTGGTGATGGCAGACACTTTATCCTGATAGCAAAACAGAGAGCAGAAGCTAGTGTTCTGCTCTCTGTCTGCTTTTGTTCCTGACTCGCTTACTGTTAGGTAACCTATGCGTGAGTTCAGGCCTGTTCGCGGTTGATCTCCGGCGTTAAAATCCACTCAGCACTGTCATTAAGCACATCCATTTTGGTGATTTTGCCATCCCGCACTTCAAAGCGATCAGTATAGCGGTTGCCATTAAAGTGGCGGCCATCCGGCCACTGTCCGTACAGATAACCAATCGAATAGACAACGCAGTGATCCTCTTTCTGCACCGCGTCATACTGCACAATATCTTTCTTTATCCACTGATAGCGCTGTTGATTGAAGGCGGTGATGGCCTGCGCGTTGGCCATTTCTCTGCGCCCGGTAAAAGTGATTTTGACCTGTTCATCCATAAAAGTAGCGGCAGTTTCCGGATCCGGCTTCATTGAGGCCTCTAAAAACTGGCTGACGATTTCTACTGCTTTGTCTGTTTCTGACATTGAGTCTCTCCTTAGTTGGTTATTAATGGTGCAAACGAATCTGATTTGGATCTTTTTTGTGCAGATTTCTTGGCAAATTCCACCAAATTCGGTACTTTTCGTCTGGCACTCAAATTGCTAGCAATAATCATGCAATGGCTAGCAATTAATGAAAAGAGGGATCTTATGAAACGTTCAACAATCAACAAACTGGTTAAACACGGACTTTCGGTGGGTGTCACGGCAGCACTGTCCATGAGTGCCTTGGCTGCATATGCAGCTGAACCGATCAAGGTCGGATTGGTCGCGGCGCTGTCAGGCCAGTCTGCCAAATCGGGTGAGGCGATTACCCGTGGTTTGGTGATCGCGATTGATGAAATCAATCAGGCAGGCGGAGTGTTGGGCCGTCCGCTGGAACTGGTGCGGCGTGATGATGAAAGTAATCCTTCGAAAGGGTTGCTGGCAGCCCGCGAGCTGATTCAAAAAGAAGATGTGGCTGTGCTGTTTGGCGGTTTGGATACTCCGGTTTCCCTTGCCATCGTGCCCGTTGCCAACCGAATGAAAATGCCGTTTATGGGGGTTTGGGCGGCGGGTACGCCAATCACCCAGAATGGCGCTAAAGAGAATTATGTATTCCGTGTTTCGGCGGTGGATGAAGTGGTTGATGAAGCGCTGGTGCAATATGGCATTGATAACTATGCCATGAAAAAACCGGGTATGTTGCTGATTAATAACCCTTGGGGAGAGTCAAACGAGAAGGGGTTTCGCAAGGCATTGCAGGCGCGTGGTCTGGAATACAGCGGGATAGAACGTATTGAGTCTGGTGATGTTGACTTAGTGCCACAACTCACCCGGTTGAAAGAAAAAGGCACCGATACTTTGCTGATGGTGGCTAACGTGGCACCTTCAGCCCAAGTGGTGAAATCATTGGAGCGTATGGGTTGGGACGTACCTGTTGTTTCTCACTGGGGCCCGGCAGGCGGGCGCTTTGGTGAGCTAGCCGGACCGACGGCGGATCGGGTGCATTTTATTCAGACCTTTACGTTTACCGATACCCAGTCGGGGAAAGGCGGTGAAGTGTTTGGCAAATTGCAGGCGAAATTCCCGGAAATCAAAAGTGTGGCTGATGTGACACCGGCTGTTGGCATAGCCAATGCGTACGATGCGATGCATCTCACTGCGCTGGCAATACAAAATGCCGGTTCAACTCAGGGCAGTGCCATTCGTGACGGTTACTACCGTATTGATGACTATCAGGGGTTGATCAAGGACTTTAAACGGCCGTTTCACCGAAACCCAACATGATGCGATTGGCGCCAAAGATTACGTTTTCACCCATTTCGTCAACGACCAAATCGTACCGGTTCAGTAACTCGCACTGAACGGTGGTGAGTCAATACAAATATTTGGTCAGTCAATACGGATAGGAGAGCGTTACGTCATGTTAACCGCTGCCATTATTACCGGGCTGGGTCTGGGGAGCATGTATGCTCTCCTTGCCCTCGGGTTTCATATTACTTATATCGTCAGTAAAACCGTCAATTTCTCCCAGGGCAGCGCCATGATGCTCGGCGCGGTGCTGGCTTACTCTTTTTGCATCACCTGGGGTATGCCTTACTGGGTTGCTTTCTGTGTGACTTTGCTGCTCAGTGCGTTATATGGTTTGGCCATTGAGCGCTTTCTGGTGCGCCCGTTTGCCAATAAAGGCTCTGATGCCTGGCTGATGGCGACGGTCGCCGGAGGCATTTTAATCGATAATGCGGTGTTGTTTACCTTCGGTAAAGAGCCGCGTCAGTTTACTAACGAATTTGCTACCACCAGTGTCGACTTGTTCGGCAGCGGAGTGTATGCACTACAGGTCTTGATCCCTGTGGTCGGTGTGATTATCGCGCTGTTACTGGCTGTGCTGGTGCGCCGTACCCGTTTAGGAAAAGTGCTGCTCGCTTGTGTACAGAATCCGGATTCTGCCCGCCTGATGGGGATCAATGTCAGTCGCGTTGTGGCGGTCAGTTTTGCCATGTCGACGGTACTCGCCGCGATCGCCGGTATTCTCATCGCGCCACTGTTTGCGGTGCATTCTGATATGGGCACGCTGTTCGGACTCAAAGCCTTCGTAGTCGCCATTCTGGGTGGTATCACCAGTGCGTCCGGTGTGTTTAGTGCCGGGCTTATTTTTGGTTTAGTGGAGGCGATAGTTACGGTTTATTTTGGCTCAGCGTTCACTCAGATCATTACCTTCTCGCTGGTGATATTCGCATTAGCGGTCAAACCCAATGGCCTGTTTGTTAAAGGACAGGAGGTGAAAGTATGAGTATCACTCAGTCAAAATCCTGGTTGTGGATTGCGCTGTTTACCCTGGCGGGTTCCGTGCTTTGTTTTCTGCTCGACAGCTATTCGTTACTGGTATTCACTCTCTGTGCAATCACGGCATTGGTTGGCGTTGGTCTCAACATCCTGATGGGGATGAGCGGCCAGATCAGTTTTGGTCATATCGCTTTTTATGCGATCGGCGCTTATGTCAGTGCGCTGTTGCTGTTGAACGGAGTTCCTTTCGGGCTGGCTGTTGTGGCTGCCGCTCTGGTGTGCGGCGCTGTGGGTGGTTTGTTGGCGATCCCGGCCATGCGGGTCAGCGGGCCTTACCTGGCAATGGTGACCATCGCGTTTTCTTTTGTCGTGCATCACGGCCTGATGGAATGGCGTGACGTGACCGGTGGTGCCAATGGGTTAATGGGGATCCCGATGCCGGAATTGGGCGAACTGGAACCGGACCGTCTGCTTGCGCTTATCGGCATGATGAGCCTCGGCGCTGCACTGATTATGTATCAACAGGTTTATTACAGTGGGTGGGGCAAAGCAATGCGTGCGGTTAAATCGAGTCCGATTGCAGCGCGTTCACTCGGATTCAATCCACTGCATACACAAACCCTGGCGTTTGCTTTATCGGCGGCGTTTGCGGGGCTTGCCGGTGCGATGATCCCGCCACTGATGATGTACATCAGCCCGAGTACATTTCCGTTTACTCAGTCGATTTTATTTGTGCTGGTGGTGATTCTGGGCGGAACTGGCACATTATGGGGGCCGGTTTCTGGGTGCCACTGTGGTGATTTTATTGCCTGAGTTGCTGGCGCCGCTGGCGGAGTATCGTCTGTTGATTTTTGCTCTATTGCTGCTTGCCGTGTTGTGGGGCGCTCCGCGTGGTCTGATCGGTGAAATCACCACACGACTGCGTAAAATCAGCATTGAGTTACCACCAAAATCGGTCAACCGGCATCAGATTGCGACGTTTTACGATCGTGCTGATAACGGCCTTAGCGGGCTAAACGTTGCCGATATCGGTATTACTTTTGGGGGTGTAGTCGCGGCGCAAGGGGTCAGTTTTGAAGCGCCGCTTGGCAAAGTGACCAGTATCATCGGCCCTAACGGGGCGGGTAAAACTACGGTCCTGAATATGATTAGTGGTTTTTATACCCCGGATCAGGGCAGTGTCAGCCTGAATGAAGAACTTGTTGGCCTGAATGCTCATAGTATCGCCCGCTGCGGCATTTCACGCACCTATCAGACCAGCCAGTTGTTTGATGACATGTCAGTACTGGAAAATCTGTTGGCGGCGATGCAGCAAGGCAGTATCGGCCATCCGTTTTACGCCCGGCAGCCAGGGCAGCGCGAACTGGCGCTGAATCTGCTGGCACTGGTCGGTTATCAGGGATCCATCAATACTCCCGCACAGGACTTACCCCATGTTGACCGCCGTCTGATCGAGATAGCACGTTCGCTGGCCACCTGTCCGTGGGTTTTGTTGCTGGATGAGCCGGCGGCAGGTCTGAGCCGTGAGGATACCGATCAATTAGCCGGTTTAATCAAGACCATCGCCGGATTTGGTATCGCGGTCATTCTGGTTGAGCATGACATGAAACTGGTGATGGGCGTCAGTGACCAGATTCTGGTGCTGGATGCCGGTAAACCGATCGCTCTGGGTCAACCACAACAGATTCAACAGGATCCGGCGGTCATTGCTGCCTATCTGGGAGCGACCAGTTATAACGCCCCGCCACGGGTTAAGCAGTGGGCTGCTGCCAAACAGTCAGTCCTTTTTACCAAACAACTGACCATAGACTACGGGGCGTCCCCTGTAGTGCATGAGGTTGATATTGAGGTCAATCCTGGCGAATGTGTCGCCATTTTAGGGGCCAATGGTGCCGGAAAAAGCAGTATTCTGCGCAGCCTGGCGGGGCTTAAGAAGCCGGCCAGCGGGACGATTGGCCTTGATGACAGCTACATCCATCACATGAATGCTGATCAGATCGCCGAACGTGGCCTGGCTTTGGTTCCCGAAGGACGCCAGCTGTTCGGTGACCTGTCAGTCAGAGACAATCTGCTGCTCGGCGCGTATTCAAGGCAGGACCATGTGGATGAGGCAAACGAAATTGAAGCGATTTTACAGCGCTTTCCGCGCCTGCGCGATCGGATAGAGAGCCAAGCCGGGCTGTTGTCCGGAGGAGAGCAGCAAATGGTTGCGGTCGGACGGGCATTGATGGCCAAACCACGCATCCTGTTACTCGATGAACCGTCTCTGGGTTTAGCGCCGTCGATGATCGCCGAGCTATACGATGCCTTGGCGCAGCTCAGAGACGACGGCGTGACCATACTGCTCGTCGACCAGATGGCCAACCTAGCGTTGCAGGTTGCTGATCGGGCTTACGTACTCGAAACCGGCAAGATAGTGCAGGCCGGTACGGCACAACAATTATTATCCGATTCGGAGTTAGAAAAAGCCTATATGGGAGCAAGTTAATGCAAGCAGATACCGTAGTGATAAATTGTCGTTTAGAAGGGCAGTCAACGCTCAGCTGCGCGTTTATCCAAGAGGGATATTTTACCGCTTTGCAGCCGCAAAATGAGACAGATACGAGCGCCTTCGGTGCAGCACATGTGATTGATGCCAAAGGGCAACTCATGCTGCCAGGCCTGGTCGAAACTCATGTTCATCTCGATAAAGCTTGTACAGTGTCACGTTGCCGGCTGCAGCACGGCACACTGCAAGAAGCGATTGAACAGACATCACAGCTGAAAAAAGGCTTTACCTACCAGGATGTGTACCAGCGAGGGAAACGGGTACTGGAAAAAGCCATCACCCAGGGCACCAGCTATATGCGCACCCATGTCGAGATAGACCCTGTCGTCGGCCTGACCGGGTTCGAGGCTATACAGCAGCTCAAGCAGGATTATGCCTGGGCGCTGAGCCTTGAGCTGTGTGTATTTCCTCAGGAGGGGCTGCACAATAATCCGGGAAACTTACGAGTTGCTGGTGCAAGCTCTGGAGCAGGGCGCCGATTTGCTCGGCGGTTGTCCGTATACCGACAGTGATCCTGAGCAGCAAGTCAGAACGCTGTTTAGCCTGGCCACTCAGTACGATGTCGATCTCGATTTTCATCTCGATTTCGACCTCGACAGTTCAACCATGACACTGCCATACGTGGTGGAAATGACGCGTGAATTTGGTTACCAGGGCCGGGTAACGGTGGGCCATGTGACCAAGCTGTCAGCAGTCAAACCGGCTAAGTTACAACAACTGGCGCAGGAAATGGCACAGGCAGGCGTCCGGTTAACGGCGCTGCCGAGCACTGATTTATTTCTCAACGGACGCGAGTTTGACCATTTGGTGCCGCGCGGCGTCGCACCGCTGCTGCCGCTGAGTAAACAGGGTGTGTGCTGTTCAATTTCGACCAATAATGTTGAGAACCCGTTTACACCATACGGGGATGCTTCTCAGGTCAGGCAGGCGAATCTGTATGCCAATGTCGCTCAACTGGCGACACCCGCGGAGCTGAGTCAGTGTTTTGAGTGGATTTCAGGTGACTCGGCAAAGCTGATGAAACTGCAACACTACGGGATCGGGATTGGTAAGGTGGCCGATGCGGTCTTCTTTAACGCGCTCAGTCAAGCGGATGTGGTCGCAACTGTACAAGCACCCGTTATGGCGATCAAACGTGGCCGGATAACCTTTACCCGGCCGCAGGTGAGCTTACATCATCCGCTTTAAACCGGTAGAGAGAATAAACAGCGGGGAATAGCATTTAATAGCATTTCTCCGCTGTTTCACTTTGTCGGCTGCTTAATCTGGCGTTACAGGCGTTTGACTGAGTGCGTCACCAAGGTCAAGTTCTTGGTCATTGCCCGGGCTCAACACCAATTCCGCTTCCAGATGATCAAGGTGCGCCAGCATAACAGCGACAGCCTGTGATTGATTGCCGGCTTTTAATGCATCAATAAGCTGCTGATGTTCATTGTGCTGACAAGCCGGAACATCGTTACGCTGATAAAGCGCTACAATCAGTGAACTGCGTACCATCAGATTATCAAACATCTCCATCAGGACCCGATTACCGCACAGGTTAGCCAGCAGGCGGTGAAAATCGCACAAGGCACCGACAATGGCGCGGCGGTCATTGGTCTGCACCGCGGCTTGTTCAGCTTGCATGTGTGCCTCAATTTTCGGCCAGTGTTCGGCCAGTTTCTGCATTGTAATACCTTCGACAATCCCGCGTTCGATTACCCGTCTGGCGGCAAAGACTTCGCGCGCTTCTTCTGCCGTCGGCTGCGAAACCATCGCGCCGCGATTGGGTTCGATGGTGACAATATGCTGCAGCGCAAGACGCTGCAGAGCTGTCTGCACATGGTTACGGTTGGCTTGCAGCGCAGCAACAATCTGCGCTTCGACCAGACGCTGACCTGGTTTAAGCTTGTGCTGGGCTATTGCGGTCGAAAGGGCGGCCATAATGCGTTGTACTTCTTGTTGTTTATGCGTCGATGCGGTGGGGCGCGGCGTAACCATTGCTGTGAAAACCTTATATTTCTCATTGCTAGCACTCAGTTTACCCTTGATAGACGGAGTGAGACAACAAGAAAGGACAACTGACAGCGTGGCAATATGGCACCTGGTCTGGTGCATGAGGTGTTGGTCAAAGTTCGACCATAAAAAAGCGACCATGAGTTGGTCGCTTTGAAAGTGGTACTGGTGTGATTTACACCCGGTACAGCGAGAGCTGATGGTGCAGATTATCGGCCAGTTGTTTAAGCGTCTGACAGGCTTGTTGAGTTTCGCTGTTCAGGTTTAGATTCTGATCGCTGGCTTCACGGATCTGATTGATGTTCTTGCTCACATCTTCCGCGACATAACGCTGTTGTTGCACAGCACTGGCGATTTCGGCGTTAAGCTGCGAAATGTTTGCTACTGAGGCAAGAACCGTTTTCAGGACATCATCAGCAATCTGTGCCTGCTGGACATTATCCGCGGCGATCCGGCTGCTCAACGTCATCTGCTCTGAGGCTTCTTCACCGCTGGTCTGCAAACGCTCGACCATCGCCCGGATCTCTTCTGTTGATTTCTGGGTTTCTGCTGGCCAGTAATCGGACTTCATCAGCGACAACGGCAAAGCCGCGCCCCTGCTCGCCGGCCCGAGCTGCTTCAATAGCAGCATTCAGCGCCAGCAGGTTAGTTTGGTCAGCGATGTCATTAATCACACCCAGCACGTTGCCAATGCTGTGGCTCGCATTAACCAGTTCTCCTACCACAGCAGTGGATTTTTGAATGGTATCGGCCTGATGCTGGATGCTATTTATGGTCTGAGTCAGAGTCTCACCGACGCGACTCACATCTTGATTCGCCTGGTTGGCGTTGTGTTCAGCATTGGTAGTATTTTTAGCGATATCTTGCGCTGAAAGGCTCATTTCATGGGATGCTGCAGCAACTTGTTCTGTGTCCTTATTCTGCGCTTCTGAAGCCGCATAAGATTGCGTTGCGATAGCCATCAGCTGAGCGGCAGACTGATTGACAGCTTCTGCGGCACTTTTCGACTGTTTGATTGTTGTATGGATGCGATCCAACAACTTATTGAACCCTTTAGCCATAGTCGCGAGTTCATCATTGCCACGTTGGTCGAAGCGTTGTGTGAGATCACCCTCACCATCCGCCAGGTTATGAATCGCATCGACATAAACGGCTAAAGGTTTACCGATGATACGTCGTACCAGCAGAGTAATAAAACCTATCATGACTAAACTGATCACCAATACCGTCGCGGCACCCTGGATTGAAATCTTCCAGATCATGGCTGAAATTTCAGCTTTCGGGTAAGCCGTTACGATCTGATAGTGCCATGGCGTATAGTCTGAACGCGTGATCAACCAATCATCAGGCTGGTCGAGCGCCGCTTTGATTTGGGCGTCACTGAGATTGTCAGAGTGCATACGCAACTGACCAGTACCATCGTATAAAGCCACGAATCCCTGATTCAGGATGCGCGACTGTGCAATGGAGTCAGTGACAATACTCATATTAGCCGGATATCCCACATACCAGATGCCAAGGGTCTGGTTGTTCTCAATGATTGGCTCGTAGGCGGAAATATACGGGTGCCCGAGGATATCGACCATACCGTAATAGCTTTGACCGCTGCTGATCGCCGCCATTGCTTTACCGTTGCGTGACAGTAAAGTACCTACCGCGCGTTGATTGTCTTTTTTGACGTTGGTGGACACACGAATAAAGTCGTTACCACTACGCGCAAACAGCGTTGCTGTCCCGCCCATAATGTCAGTAAGACTGTCGACAAGGCCATAATTGTTCGACTGTTTAGTGTCACCAAAGTAGAGCACCGGTGCACTTTGTCCTGCGACGGCCTCTTGTCCTTGCAATTGTGCCGGACCCAACAGTTCGCTGCGCTGTTTGAGTAGCTTCATGCTGCTTTCGACTCGCTGCATCATGATGTCATTGGTGGTATTCAGCAGGCGAGTCGTTTCCTGAATGGCTTGCTCTTTTTGTCGATTGGCCTGTTCGTTAACCTGGTTAATGCTGGTTTGGATTTCATAACCAACCAAAACCAAAGCAATCAAGCATATTAAAACGGTAATGCTCAAAATGAATTTGCGGTTAATGCTCATATAAATACCTTAAAAAGTGAGGTTTCTGGCATCCGTCGATGATTAAAAGTGTGGTAAACGGATTGGCTCAGAAAAACAGGCAGCGCTATTGTTATCGTCTGTTTGCACGGCCTCTTAGTTGTACATCATGTGGTATAAATTGATCTAAATCAAATTAACTTCAATAAATAATGATTTATGTGTCATTAGTGTTAGGATCGTTATCGAATATGCATCTTGGTTGTTATTGAGTTGCCGTCTTTCTGTTATAGCTCATGTTGAAATTTTTAGCAGGCAGTGATTGTTGTGTTGTTGAACTGGAAGAGTCATCGCTGACTGCGTTGTGTGAAAAAAATCCATAAAAAGAGAAAAAGTTTCTTATATGTCGCAAATCGACCCCGCTGAGGCGTTAGCAAACAGCATGCACTAACCGACGCTGGCTAACATCTTCTCCAGCCAAAGGAATGAATCTGAATACTCAGTTCAGCATGGAGAAATGAAGATGTTTAGCAAGAACGACTCAATTGCCGGTTTTGATGATCCCGTGTGGGCCGCAATGCAACTGGAAGCGAAACGTCAGGAAGAGCATATCGAACTGATCGCATCCGAAAACTACACCAGTCCACGTGTAATGGAAGCGCAAGGCTCCGTGCTGACCAACAAATATGCCGAAGGCTATCCGGCCAAACGCTATTACGGTGGCTGTCAGTTTGTCGACCAAATCGAAAGTTTAGCAATCGGCGCGCGTGTAAACTGTTTTGCGCTGATTATGCGAACGTGCAGCCGCACTCGGGTTCTCAGGCAAACTCAGCCGTCTACATGGCGTTGTGTGAACCGGGTGACACCATTTTAGGGATGAGCCTTGATCACGGTGGTCACCTCACTCACGGCGCCAAGGTGAGTTTCTCGGGTAAATTGTACAACGCAGTGCAATATGGCCTGAATCCGCAAAGCGGTGAAATCGATTATGACCAGGTTGAACGCCTCGCAAAAGAGCATAAACCGAAAATGATCGTGGCAGGGTTTTCTGCTTATTCACGCAAGGTCGACTGGTCGCGTTTTCGCGATATTGCCGACAAAGTTGATGCCTATCTTTTTGTCGATATGGCACATGTTGCAGGCCTGGTAGCGGCAGGATTGTATCCAAACCCGGTACCATGGGCAGATGTGGTGACCACGACCACTCACAAAACGTTACGCGGTCCGCGTGGTGGCCTGATTTTGGCGCAAAGTAACCCTGAACTGGAGAAGAAACTGAATTCTGCGGTTTTCCCTGGCGGGCAGGGTGGTCCTCTGATGCATGTGATCGCCGCTAAAGCAGTTGCATTCCAGGAAGCACTGCAACCGGAATTCAAAGCGTATCAGCAACAAGTCATCGCTAACGCCCGGGTTATGGCGGAAGTGCTGGCTGGCCGCGGGTACGACATCGTTTCTGACGGTACCGATAATCACTTGTTCCTGCTGAGTCTGATTAAGCAGGGTCTGACCGGTAAAGCCGCGGACGCTGCTCTGGGACGTGCCAACATTACCGTCAACAAGAATACGGTTCCCAATGACCCACAATCACCTTTTGTGACATCAGGCCTGCGAATCGGCTCTCCGGTGATTACCACCCGTGGTTTTAAAGAAGAGCAGTGCACTCTGCTGGCCGCCTGGATAGCCGATATTCTTGATGTTCTGGATGATGAAGCGCAGTTGCAGCAGCAAATAGAACAGGTGAAATCTCAGGTTATCGCGCTCTGTGCAGAGTTTCCCGGTTTACCGTTGAGATGTTCAGTGAGTAAGACAAAAATGCGCCGGACGATATTGGCCTGCGGATTTTAGCCAAGCAACATTTTTCCAAGTTGCTTAAACCAAGCAACTTTAACCAAGCAACAAGGTATGTGGCAGCCCGCTGAGCCTGTCATATGCCTCTCACCAGCGGAAACGCTCAGCACCCTCTCAATTTGTCCTTAACGGTGCAAGCGGTACAGATTAACGGGCTTTCTGTATTGTCGAAGCACCACTTGTGAAGTGATCCACTCACTCTTTCTTCACTCAATTCGGGAACCATCTGGTTCCCTTTTTTTTGCATCATTTGTATACAATATTTGCGCTAACTCACAATCACAAAAATAGCTAAAAACGACGCTTTTTTAATCTTGCGATCGCAGTACAAAGTGTTAACATCTTTTCAACAATCACCAGTTTGGTTTCCCTCTCTTAGTGCTTGTGAACCAATGCAGTGCAGGGTGCCAGCACCGTTTTAAACGTGGGTTATTTATCATCGTATAAGAAAAATAAATTTTTAAAGGCAAAGTCACAAAAATAGGCGGCATTTTTCGCATAAAACTTAGCAGTTTGCGACATGGTCGGTTGTTTAGATCATAGAAGATTTATTTTTGGGTACGGTTGTTGCTACTTTGTTACTGCTAAATAGGACAGTTAGCAAAGTGTTAAAATCTCCACAACGATGATTAGATATAATTGGAGTGCGCAATGTCGGTTTTACAAAACTCGCTCAGACAAGGATACGCGCAGAAAGAAGTCGGCCGAATCGGTTTTTTACTGCTGAATAACTTCACTATGCTCGCGCTGGCTTCAGCGGTCGAACCACTGAGAATGGCTAACCAACTGAGTGGCAAAGAGCTGTACGATTGGTACACCATCACGGAAGACGGCGAGCCGGTTTCTGCCAGTGACGGTATCAAGATTACTCCCGATGCATCAATGAGTTCAGTGCCTAAGCTGGATACTTTGATCGTAGTAGGGGGGGTAAACATTACCCGTAGTTTCACACGACGTCAGGTGAACTGGGTGCAATCTCTGGCACGTAAGCAATTGCGTCTGGGTGGCCTGTGTACAGGTCCTTACCTGTTGGCGGAAGCGGGCGTGTTAGATGGATACGAGTGTGCGGCACACTGGGAGTGTATTGCGGCTTTACAGGAAGCCTACCCACGAGTTGTATGCTCAAACCATCTGTTCGTGATTGACCGTGATCGTATGACCTGTACCGGTGGTTCTGTACCGCTGGACATGATGATCAACATGATCAAACGCGACTACGGCCATGAGTTAGCGGCGAGCATTTCTGAAATGTTCATTTGCGACAGAATCCGCGGCGAAAATGACTTCCAGCGTGTACCGCTGCGTCACGTGCTGGGCACGGCTCAGCCAAAGCTGGTCGAAGCGATTACTCTGATGGAAGCGAACATTGAAGAAACCATCGAACTGGATGAACTGGCCATGTACGTCGGTTTGTCGCGTCGTCAGCTGGAGCGCCTGTTCCAGAAATATCTGCAATGCCCGCCTTCAAAATATTACCTGAAGTTGCGCTTGTTCCGAGCGCGTCAGCTACTACGTCAGACCTCGATGTCAATTATCGACATCGCGACCGCATGTGGCTTTGTTTCTTCGCCGCATTTCAGTAAGTGTTATCGTATTCACATCGGCATCTCTCCGCGTGCAGAGCGCTTAGGCCACTACGATAATGAGCTGAATACAACCCTGTTGAGTGCCGAGTTGGAAGACGATCCAACCCAGGCAGATCTAGCCGCTTTGGCAGCGTCAGATCTGCAGTCGTCACGCTCGCTTTATGAGGCACAATATGAACCTACGTACGGGTCTGTAATGGTCTAATAAACCTCCAAATTCTTCTAAGCCGCTGCTTCTCTCGCAGCGGCTTTTTTTTTATCAAAAAACGACGTGCACAGTTACGCAAAAGGTGTTTGGAGTGACGTTTTCAGAACACTACTAAATGACCGGAATACCTATTCTGAGCATAAGCCCATAGAACAAATAACCAGGTGAGAAGATGAACGCAAAGGAACTGCATGATGACGCTATCGTCATTGACGGACTCGTGATTGCTAAATGGGATCGCGAGCTTTTTGAAGATATGCGCAAAGGCGGACTGACCGCTGCTAACTGCACGGTCTCAGTGTGGGAAGGTTTCCAGAACACTGTAAATAACATCGTTGAAATGAACAATCTGATCGAAGCGAACAGTGACATCGTGACGAAAGTGAAAACGACCAGCGATATCCGCCGTGCAAAGCAGGAAGGTAAAACCGGCATCATGATGGGGTTCCAGAACGCACATGCGTTCGAAGACCAATTAGGCTATGTACAAGTATTTAAAGACCTTGGCGTCGGTGTGGTACAGATGTGTTACAACACCCAGAACCTGGTCGGTACCGGTTGTTACGAGCGCGATGGCGGTCTGTCTGGCTTTGGCCATGAGATCGTAGCAGAGATGAACCGCGTCGGCATCATGTGTGACCTGTCACACGTCGGTGAAAAAACGTCACGTGAAGTGATTGAAGCGTCGAAAAAACCAGTTTGTTACTCACACTGTCTGCCAAGCGGACTGAAAGATCACCCACGCAACAAATCCGATGAAGAGCTGAAATTCATTGCCGATCACGGCGGTTTTGTCGGTGTCACTATGTTTGCACCGTTCCTGAAGAACGGCATCAACTCAACGATCGAAGATTACGTCGAAGCAATCGACTACATATTTAATTTGGTTGGCGAAGACCAAATCGGTATCGGGACCGATTTTACTCAAGGTCATGGCCAGCCGTTTTTTGAATGGCTTACTCACGATAAAGGCTATGCACGCCGGTTGACGAACTTTGGCAAGATCATCAACCCGGAAGGCATCCGTACGTTGGGTGAGTTCCCTAACCTGACAGATGCGCTGTTACGACACGGCTTCTCTGAAACTCAGGTTCGTAAAATCATGGGCGAGAACTGGCTTCGCGTCTTAGGTGACGTGTGGGGCGAATAAGCTCACACACTACAATCGATAACTAATCAAATTTTAAAATAACGGAGTATTTGAAATGAGTGTACATGCACCTGAAATGCCAATCCTGGTAGACGCCGAAACCGGCGTTTGGACCACCGACGCGCTGCCGATGCTATATGTTCCTCGCCACTTCTTTGTCAACAACCACATGGCGATTGAAGAAGAGCTGGGTCCGGACCGCTACGCAGAGATTCTGTATAAAGCAGGTTACAAATCAGCTTACTACTGGTGTGAAAAAGAAGCTGAAGAGCATGGCCTGGTTGGCGAAGAGATCTTCGCTCACTACATGAAACGTTTGTCTCAGCGCGGTTGGGGTATCTTCACTACTGAAGAGCTGGATATCGCCGCAGGTGTTGCAAAAGTTCGTCTCGACAACTCAGCATTCGTATATCAGTACGGCAAAGTGAACCGCAAGGTTGACTACATGTTCACCGGTTGGTTCGCTGGCGCAATGGATCAAATTGCGCAAAGTCTTGGCTACGACGTTAAGACCAAAGCAGTTCAAACTCAGAGTGCAGCGGAAGAAGGCTGTGACTTCGGCATGTTTGAAACAACGCCAATCGCGTAACACATTACAATTACAACGATCAGTAAAAGCACAGTCAAGGAAGACAGCCATACTCCCTAAGGGTGTATGGCTGGTACAGAGGTGAAGCATGTCCCAGTTCGATATTCTGTTCCAACCATTAAAAATCAATAAGCTGACGATCCGTAACCGTATCGTTAGTACCGCTCACGCAGAAGTTTATGCCACTGATGGTGGTATGACGACCGACCGTTACGTCAAATACTACGAAGAAAAAGCCAAAGGTGGCTGTGGTCTTTGTATTTGTGGCGGCTCAAGTGTGGTCTCAATCGACAGCCCGCAAAGCTGGTGGAGTTCGGTTAACCTTTCTACCGACCGTATTATCCCGCACTTCCAGAATCTTGCTGATGCTGTGCATAAGCACGGCGGTAAGATCATGATTCAGATTACCCACATGGGACGTCGTTCTCGTTGGGATGGTGAAAACTGGCCAAGCCTGATGTCCCCGTCTGGCATTCGTGAGCCTGTTCACCGCGCAACTTGTAAAACCATTGAAGAAGAAGAAATCTGGCGCGTTATCGGCGACTTCGCGAAAGCAGCCGTACGTGCAAAAGAAGGTGGCCTGGACGGTGTTGAACTGTCAGCAGTACACCAGCACATGATTGACCAGTTCTGGTCTCCGCGTGTAAACAAACGTACTGACCAATGGGGTGGCACGTTTGAAAACCGCATGCGTTTCGGTATGGAAGTACTGAAAGCAGTACGTGAAGCTGTTGGTCCTGACTTTGTTGTTGGTATGCGTATTACCGGTGACGAATTCCACCCGGACGGTCTGGCTCACGAAGACATGAAACAAATCGCGGCTTACTATGACGCAACGGGTCTTATCGACTACTTCGGCGTAGTAGGTTCAGGTTGTGATACTCACAATACACTGGCGAACGTTATTCCGAACATGAGCTACCCGCCAGAACCATTCCTGCACCTGGCTGCAGGCATCAAAGAAGTGGTTTCTGTGCCGGTTATCCACGCTCAGAACATTAAGGATCCAAACCAGGCGAAACGTATCCTGGAGAACGGTTATGTCGATTTCGTCGGTATGACTCGTGCACACATCGCCGATCCTCACATCATCGCTAAGATCAAACTGAACCAGACTGATCAAATTCGTCAGTGTGTTGGTGCGAACTACTGTATCGACCGTCAGTACATGGGTCTTGATGTTCTGTGTATCCAGAATGCGGCGACTTCACGTGAATACATGGGTCTGCCACACATCATTGAAAAGACAACCGGCCCGGTACGTAAAGTTGTGATTGTCGGCGGTGGCCCTGGTGGTCTGGAAGCCGCACGTGTTGCAGCAGAACGTGGCCATAAAGTAACGCTGATTGAAAAAGCCGGTGAGCTGGGTGGTCAGGTAAGCATTGCAGCCAAAGCACCACAACGTGACCAGATGGCGGGTATTACTCGTTGGCTGGCGATGGAGCTGGATCGTCTGGGTGTTGAAGTGATTCTGAACACCGCAGCAACTGCAGATATGGTTCGCGAGCTGAAACCGGATGTATGTATCCTGGCAACAGGTGGTACACCGTTCATCGAGCAAAACCCAGAGTGGGGCGCGGATGAAGGTCTGGTTGTTTCTTCTTGGGACGTGCTGAACGGCACTGTTGAACCAGGTAAGAACGTACTGATCTACGACACTATTTGTGAATTCTCAGGCATGTCTGCTGCAGATTACCTTACCTCAAAAGGCGCAATGGTTGAAATCGTGACTGACGATATCAAACCTGGTGTCGGTATCGGTGGTACAACATTCCCGACTTACTACCGCAGCCTGTACGAGAAAGAAGTCATCATGACCTCTGACTTACTACTGGAAAAAGTTTACCGTGAAGGCGACAACCTGGTTGCTGTTCTGGAAAATGAATATACCGGTCAGAAAGAAGAGCGCGTAGTGGATCAGATCGTGGTCGAGAAACGGTGTTCGTCCTAACGAAGCACTGTACTACGAACTGAAAGCAGAATCTGTCAACAAAGGTCAGATCGACAATGAAACGCTGTTTGCTGCTAAAGCTCAGCCAGTTTTGTCTGAATCGAACGATGGCATGATCCTGTGGCGTCTGGGCGATTGCGTATCTCAGCGCAACGTACACGCAGCTATCTACGACGCATTGCGTTTGTGCAAAGATCTCTGATCTGAGGAGGTGCCCATGAACCTGGAGTTCCTTAATCTGGAGTTGTTACTTCCGGTTTTAGTCTCAGCCGCCAGTGTCCTGGCGGTTATCGGGATGCTACGTCGGGTGCAGCTATGGCGTCAGGGACAGAAAGAGCCAGTGGCGATCATCGCTGGCTTAAAAGCGATGCCAAAACGCTACCTGGTGGATCTGCACCACGTTGTTGCCCGTGATAAAACTATGTCTAACACGCACGTTGCCACCGCTGGCGGCTTCGTGCTCTCCGTTCTTTTAATCTTTGCTGTTCACGTCTTCGGCCTGGCTCCTCAGATTCTGTCTTGGGTGTTGCTGGGTTCGCTGGCGCTGATGCTGACCGGTGCGGCGTTTGTATGGCGTCGTCGCCTGAATCCGCCTTCGCGTCTGTCGAAAGGTCCTTGGATGCGTCTGCCAAAAAGCCTGTTTGCGTTTGCGATCAGCTTTTTCTTGGTGACTCTGCCGGTTTCTGGCGTTCTGCCTAAAGCGTTTGGTGGTGTGGCACTGGCGGTCATTCTGATTGCCGGCATCATCTGGGGTCTGGGTGAAATGTTCTTTGGTATGGGCTGGGGTGGTCCGATGAAGCACGCTTTTGCTGGTGCGCTTCACCTGGCATTCCACCGTCGTCCGGAACGTTTTGGCGGCGGCCGTTCAACCGGTCTTAAGCTGGTTGACCTAGATGCTGATAAATTGGGTGTCGAGAAGCCATCTGACTTTAAATGGAATCAGCTGCTTGGCTTTGATGCCTGTGTTCAGTGCGGTAAATGTGAAGCTATGTGTCCTGCGTTCGCTGCAGGCCAGCCGCTGAACCCGAAGAAACTGATCCAGGATATGGTGGTGGGCCTGGCTGGTGGTACTGATAAAAAGTACGCCGGTAGTCCATACCCGGGTAAAGAAGTTGGCTGTGCTCAGGGTGGCGCGCATAACCCGATCGTTAACGGTCTGGTGAATTCCGAAACACTGTGGTCATGTACAACTTGTCGTGCCTGTGTGGAAGAGTGTCCGATGATGATCGAACACGTTGATGCCATCGTTGATATGCGTCGCTTCCTGACACTGGAAAAAGGTCAAACTCCAGAGAAGGGTGTTGAGGTACTAGAAAACCTTATCTATACCGATAACCCGAATGGTTATGCGCCGCAGCGCCGTTCACACTGGGCTGCTGACCAAGAGCTTAACCTGATGTCCGAAGTGAAACGCGCTGATGTGCTGTTCTGGGTCTCTGATGGTGCGTTTGATATGCGTAGCCAACGCATTCTGAAAGCGTTCGTCAAAGTTCTGAAAGCAGCCAACATCGATGTCGCGATTCTGGGTGACGAAGAAACTTGACTGTGGTGATGTGGCGCGCCGTCTTGGTGATGATGCGACCTTCCAGCGTCTTGCTCGCCGTAACATTGAAACGTTAAGCAAGTACGAGTTCAACTGCATTGTGACCACAGACCCGCACGCGTTCCATGTACTGAAGAACGAGTATCCGGATCTGTACCCTGAAGGCGAGAAGCCTCAGTACCAGGTTTGGCACCATACAACGTTCATCAACCAGTTAGCTGAGAAAGGACTGATCCAATTGCGCGCTCATCAGGGTGGCAAAGTGACGTACCACGATCCTTGTTATCTGGGCCGTTACAATGGCGAATACGATTCTCCTCGTTCACTGCTGAAGCAGTTGGGCATCGAACTGGCTGAAATGGAACGTTCCGGATTCCGCTCACGTTGTTGTGGCGGCGGTGGTGCGGCTCCAATCACCGATATTCCGGGCGAACGCCGTATCGCAGATATGCGTATGGATGACATCCGTGAAACCGGTGCTGAATTGGTGGCTGTGGGTTGTCAGCAATGTACAGCGATGCTGGAAGGTGTGGTTGAACCACGTCCTGAAGTGAAAGATATCGCCGAGATTGTTGCCGAAGCATTGCTTGAAGGTGGAGCTGGATCCAGCGATAACGCTGCCCAGGTCTGGACACCTGACGCTGTTGCAGAAACCGTGTAGGAGATCAGCATGAGTGAATTTATTGTCCGACGTGACCGTCGTGCAGAATGGATTATGCGCAACCGACTGCATCCCCAGCACGACAGTTACATTACTTTACCGACCGAAGAACGCGGACCTAGCGGCCTTATTCGCCGCTACCCGCACCGGGTAGGATTTATCGGCCCGAATGGCATCAAACGTATTGACCGCCTGAACGGCACTAATGTGTCAGCTATGGGGGCACGCAGCAAAGGCGCTGCTCAAGAAGTTGAGCTGCCACTGCATCAGGTGGCTAACCCGGACTTTTACGTTCTGGTGGTGCCGGATATGGCTGGTGGTCGTCTCTCGAGTCATGACCGTGACGTTCTGGGACAAGCGCACCAGTTGGTGAAACAACATGGTGGCAACGGCGCAGTGATGGCCGTTGTTCTGGGCTCACATCGTGAAACTCAGTTCGATACGGCAGGTGCTGACCGTCTTCTGCATTTGGAAGATGAACGCTTCGATGGTTACTGTCCTGAGCTGAAAGCCGATGTGCTGGCTCAGATTGATGGTCAGTTCGCGCCAAAGCATTGGTTGTTCCCGGACAGCATTGCCGGCGGCTTTGAACTGGGTGCGCGTCTGTCTGCACTGATTCACGAACGTCCCGCTACCCAGGCGTGGCAGGTCAACAGTGAAGAAAGTGTTTGCCGTGCAGCCGGTGGTCGTCACGATATCAAACGTAAAACACCACGCCTTCTGCTCCTGGCTGAAGAGTGTGCGGCTCAAATCGACGAAACGCGTCACGAAGCTCAGGCTGTGGAATTCAGTGCAGATCTTAAGCTCAAGGCGCAAATCGAAGACCTTGGTCCGATCGCGGTCGATCCGCAGGCGGTTCCTCTGGGTGAAGCGGAGTTCATTCTGTCGGCGGGTAACGGTATCCACGATTGGGAGCAGTTCCATAAAGCAGCCGAAGTACTCGGTGCCACTGAAGGTGCCAGCCGTGTGGCGGTCGATGATGGCTTTATGCCACGTAGCCGTCAGGTTGGTGCTACCGGTAGCTGGGTGACTGCACGCGTGTATGTCGCGGTAGGTATCAGCGGTGCGGTACAGCACCTGCAGGGTATCGGTGGCTGTGAAAAGGTGATTGCGGTCAACACAGACTCTGGTTGTGACATGGTCAAACGCGCTGATTTGAGCGTGATTGTCGACAGTAACGAACTGCTGGCAGAACTGATCACGCTGATGGAGAACTACCAAAAGGAGGAGCTGAAGGATGCAGCTTAGAACTTCTGAATCATTAAATATCAGCACTCTGGTTTCGATTGGTGCGCATCCTGATTCCGGACGCGCACGTCGGGCGATGACTGACTCGAGAGCTGTTGAGCTGGCGATGAATCTGGCGAACAGCAAACTGGAAGTAATCCATGCTGGTGACCCGCGCGATCCCGCGCTGGGTTACTACAGCGGCATGGGCCTAAGCCAAATCCGCGTACTTGCTCAGGAATCTAACGCTGATGCTATTGATACTCTGACCGAATATTTTACCGACAACATGCCCGACATCCTGTTGACAGGCACTCGCGCTGAAAGCGGTGAATCTTCTGGTTTGTTGCCTTTCATTCTGGCTCAGCGTCTGCAATGTCCGGTCGTGACCGGCATTGCGGAAATCATCAAAGTTGAAGACGGAATCGCGGAAGTGCTGCAGGCACTGCCGCGAGGTCAGCGCCGCGCGCTTAAAGTGACGTTACCTTTTGTTGCAACAGTGGATGTTGCAGCCAAAGCGCCACGACAAAGTGCATTTGGTATTGCCCGTCGTGCAGAAATCGATGTCAGCAACAGCACTGTAAACACGATTGATGAAGAGCGAATCAGTTGGGAGGAAACTCCCGCTAAACCTAAAGCTAAACGAATGAAAGTCGTAAAAGCAAAAACAGCAGCGGACCGTTTTAAAGCGGCGACTGCAAAAGCTGCCTCTTCAGGCGGTCAGGTTATGAAAGATCAGCCTGTCAGTGAAATGGCGAAAGCGGTCTTCGACCTACTGTTAGAAGAAGGCGTTATACGCCAAAAATAACCGTTCATTCGCGGTCACAGGAAGTACCGAATGAATTGGCCTTTAGGCGTGTTTAGAAGATTGATTAAATTCAAAGAGGGATCGAATGAAAACAATAGCAGGCTCTGCACCTAAGGGCCGCGCTAGTGTGTCGCGTGTCAAATATGACACCGACTACTGCGCGGGCCAGGACAATGTGAAAATCTGGGGAATGGATATTCACAACCCGGTGTTTGGTATTAGTGTCGGATTAATTTTGTTGTTCATTATTCTGACACTTGCTTTCCCGGAAGGCGCAAAAGAGGTGCTGACTGTGGCACGGAAACTGGTCAATCGAGAACTTTGACTGGTTGTTCATGGTTGGCTGTAACCTGTTTGTCGTGTTTTGTCTGGCACTACTTGTTTTACCTGTTGGAAAAATCCGTATCGGTGGTGTGGATGCTCGTCCGGAGTTCTCGACACTTTCTTGGTTCAGCATGCTGTTTGCTGCCGGTATGGGTATTGGCCTGATGTTCTGGAGTGTGGCGGAACCGGTTGCTTACTACACCGATTGGTATGGTACGCCACTGAATGCCGCACCACTGACAGAGCAGGGTAAAGAGCTGGCTCTGAGTGCAACTATGTACCACTGGGGTCTGCATCCTTGGGCTATTTACGCCGTAGTCGGTCTGGCTTTGGCGTTTTTTGCTTATAACAAGGGGCTGCCTTTAACCATTCGCTCGGTATTTTACCCAATCCTGGGCGAGCGTTGCTGGGGACCTATCGGTAACTTTATCGATATCCTGGCGGTTCTGGCGACTATTTTCGGTCTGGCAACATCATTGGGCCTGGGTGCGCAGCAAGCCGCTGGCGGCCTGAGTTACCTGATGGGGACCGAAAACAGTATTGAACTGCAGATCGGCTTCATCGTTGTGGTTACCTTGATTGCTATCATTTCGGTATCACGCGGATTGGACGGTGGCATCAAAATCCTGAGTAACATGAATATGTTACTTGCGGTTGCTTTGATTGCTCTGTTGATCGCGATCGGCCCGACACTGGCTATCGGTGACACTATCGGCACTATCGTCACCGGTTACGCAGATAACTTCCTGCCGCTGTCGAACTGGATTGGTCGTGAAGATGATACCTGGTTCCATGGCTGGACGGTGTTCTACTGGGCTTGGTGGGTTTCATGGTCACCATTTGTGGGTATGTTCATTGCCCGCGTGTCGAAAGGTCGTACTGTGCGGGAGTTCATTACCGCGGTATTGCTGGTTCCAACTTTGTTGACCGTTGTCTGGATGGGCGTGATGGGCGGAACTGCACTCGACCAGGTGACTCACGGTGTGGGTGAACTATCGAATGGTATATCGGATGTGTCACAAGCTATGTTTCAGATGTTTGATAACTTAACGTTAACAAAGTTATTATCAGTAATGGCGATTGTACTGGTTCTGTTGTTCTTCGTGACCTCATCTGACTCAGGTTCATTAGTCATCGACAGTATTACCGCTGGCGGTAAAACCGATGTACCGGTTGCGCAGCGAGTGTTGTGGGCATCTCTGGAAGGGGTGATTGCAATAGCACTGTTGCTGGGTGGCGGTTCTGAGGCGTTAACTGCATTGCAGGCCGGCGCTATCACAACAGGGTTACCGTTTACTGTAGTACTGATCATTATGTGCTGGAGCTTGTACCGTGGCCTGTGTACAGAAAAACATCTGTACTAAACTGCTATAACTTAATTAAGCTGGCCGTGAGGCCAGCTTTTGATTCACCAGGGAGAGAAAAATCAATGATGTATGCAGAACTGATCGATATGGATGATTTTATGTTGGTGATGAAAAGACTAGGAATTACCACCGATGAACGACGTGACTTTGAGTACGTTACTTCCCGTATTGAGCAATGGCTGAATGAAGCAAGTGAAAAAGACTCACGCGAATTTTGGCACACGATCGACGACATTGAAGAAGATGGCATTCTGTTGCCTGACGTCGAGAATATTATCCTTTGGAGTCGCAAACTGCCGATGGCCAGCTAATATACGTTGTACGGAAAGTTGAGCCACGTTCTTGTCTGAGAGCGTGGCTTTTTAGTGACTGCCGCCAATATTTACTTCTGTCTGCTGTTTACTGTCGTATGACGGTTTTCGGTACTTTGCACTTACACCTTGTTTCTGTCACATTCGTTGAATGTTGTTCTTTCAACTCATCCTGTTTCCTTATCAGCCGCCACATTGCTAATACGCCACCATTATTTTTAATCAGTTATCCCCTTCGTACTTGAAGCTGCAGCGGTGTTGGCTGCAACTCCAAGTTGTTTTGGGATATCACATAACCTTTGTATCCAGTTATATATAACTTTGAGTGACGTTGTCACTAATTAAGGTTAAAAATTGGCTGTTCCAGAACGGTGAGCAAGTCAACCCATGCGTATCTGGTTACGCCCGGCAAGTGGTTCCGTGAAGCTGTGCAGATCGATGCGCAGGCTGCTTTTCCGAGCTAACGTGGCGCATACGATCCTGATGATGCGATTTGACCGCGCTTGGCGTCGTTTTTGCGTCCGCAGGACTGTGCCCAAGTTCAGGCCATTATGAGATGAATGTGAGCGGGCCAATGCACCTGTTACTATCGCTTTGTTCATAATAGCTATTACATCGTTCATGATAATTATGACTTCGCTCAGATAGTTTACAGAGCATAGAAGGATGAATAGTGCTTAGGGAACAGAACAGGAGCATGTAGTTTGGCTTTGTTTGATATCTGTGCGGCTGATTTTGTCGTGCAGGTTAATCTTGTGATTAAAAGGTCTCCTTGGAAAAACCTGCGGATAAAACAAGGCCCCGCATAGCGAGGCCTCAATATTTATCCTGACAGGTCGGCTTATTTGCCATCCAGGTTGGTCAGGATACGGTCTGAATACCAGTTCAGGAAGTCGATAACACCGAACTCGTAAGTTTTCGAGTAAGGGCCTGGCTGGTAGCTCAGAGAGTTGATACCGCGTTGGTTTTCTTCGCCCAGAATACGGTCCTGGTCATTGGTTGCATCCCAAACCTGACGCAGACGCTCTGGATCGTAATCCACGCCTTCTACTGCATCTTTATGGACGAACCATTTGGTAGTAACCATAGATTCCTGAGCAGAGATAGGCAGCACGCGGAATACGATGAAGTGGTCGCTCTGCATGTGGTTCCATGAGTTAGGAAGGTGCAGAATACGCAGTGAACCAAGGTGACGGTTTCTGGATGCGGCCCAGAGTCTTAGCGCTACCCTGAGAGCCGTCGATGGTCATTACTTCTGTGCCTTCTTTCAGTGGCATACGAACCAGACGGTTACGTTTACCAAAGTTTTTGTGCTCGTGCGGAATGTTTTCGTCATCCCACTCTTTAGCCATGCGGGCACAGTAATCGAGGAATTCCTGAGAAGCACGCGGGTCAGTGGTGTCATCCCATTCCAGCAGTGTGTTCAGAAGCTCAGGGTGGCTACCGGCACAGTGGTAACACTCGCGGTTGTTTTCGATAACCAGCTTCCAGTTCGCCTTTTCATACATGTTAGACTCAACAGCCAGTTTGGTGTTTTCAACGTCGTAAGGAGCCATGTATTCGTCAAGCGTTGCCAGGAATTCATCGAAGTCTGAATCTGGTGCGTTTTCGCCCAGACAAACGAAGATGAAGCCGCCTGCGGTTTTACAATGTACGGAACGCAGTTTGTGGTCGCCGATGTTAAAGTCGTCACCCATTTCTGTACCTGCGTACAGAAGGTTACCTTTCGTGTTGTAAGTCCACTGGTGGTAAGGGCATACCAGGTTGGCAACTTTACCGCGGTGTTCTGTACAGATACGAGAACCACGGTGACGACATGAGTTGTGGAAGGCGTTTACTGAACCATCAGCATCACGCACAATCAGTACTGGGCTTTGAGCAATTTCAACGGTGAAGTAATCGCCTTTTCCTGGAATTTCGCTTGTCATACCGACAAACAGCCACTCTTTTTGGAAGATTTCTTCAACATCAATACGGAACAAGAACGGGTCGTTATATAACGGACGTGGGAGTGAGTAATCCGGTTTACGGTCACTCAGTAGCTTGGTCATTTCAGTGCGAGCCATGTCCAGGTTCGCGTAGCTGATATTTAATAAGTCGTTTTGTGTCATTGCTACTATCTTCTTCTCGGAATTGTGGGTAATACGCCCGAGTAGGGCTTCCTTGCTAATGACCCAACCCCAGCCCAAAACAACAGGGAGCGAGTATGTGTCTGACCGTATCCTGCATCAATGTAAAAACCAGCAATAGTCTATTCACGACATTAAATGATGCTGTTTGAGACAAGCCCGAAAAAAAGCCGAAATTGGTGACTTTTTTAGACAACCCAATGTCGTAAACGGATAACTGCCTATTGCGTTATGGCTAAACAATACAGCCAACCCCAAGGAGGGATAATAACTATTCAAACCGTTGCGGAGATGCCGGACATGACTACTACGAATAATGCACTCGCCACTAGTGGCGCTTTTGTACCCGTTACGACACAGACTTGGAGCAACGGCCGACACGTCGTCAGGTGTGTAAAGACGATTCAGGAGACGTGGGATACTAAAACCTTCTGTTTCATGGCTGAACAGCCAATAATGTTCTTCTTCAAGCCAGGTCAGTTTCGTGACGCTGGAATTAGAGATTGGCGGAGAGCAAATCTTCCGCTCTTATACGATCTCAAGTTCGCCATCCGTACCTTACAGCTTCTCAATCACGGTAAAACGTGTTCCGGGTGGTTTCGTTTCAAACTGGATTCATGACAACATGGATGTGGGCACTGAGCTTGCAGTGCATGGTCCGGTTGGTGCGTTTAACAGTATTGATTTCCCGTCAGAAAAAGTTCTGCTTCTGTCTGGTGGTGTAGGTATTACTCCTTTGATGTCGATGGCTCGCTGGGCTTACGATACCAATACCGATGTTGATGTCGCTTTCGTACACAGTGCACGTACACCGCGTGACCTGATCTTCCATCGTGAACTTGAGTTCATGTCATCCCGTATCTCTAACTTCCATTTGCATTTGATTTGTGAGCGTCTGGAATCCGGCCAAAACTGGTCTGGTTACCGCGGTTATCTTGATGAAGCAAAACTGAAGATGATGGCGCCGGACTTTATGGAGCGAGAAGTGTTCTGTTGTGGTCCGACACCGTACATGAGAGCGGTTAAGAGCATGCTGGAAAACCTTGGCTTTGACATGGATCGTTACCATGAAGAAGCGTTCGGTCCGACTCCTGAGGCAGTCGAGGAGCAGGTTGTTCACGATGCAGAAGTTGCTGCTGAAGAAGCAGATGCCATTCTGCCAAGTGACATGATTGAAGTTGTGTTTACCAACAGCGACAAGTGTGTACAAATTGCCCCGGGTGAAACTGTTCACGCAGCTGCCGCTAAAGCGGGTCTTACTATTCCTAAAGCGTGTGGTATGGGTATCTGTGGTACCTGTAAAGTTAAGAAAGTCAGCGGTAGCGTCGAAATGGCCCACAACGGTGGTATCACCGATGAGGATGTCGAAGACGGATACATCCTGTCTTGCTGTAGTATTCCGAACGACAACGTCGTTGTTGAATACTAAGGAAAGTCACAGACACTGAGTCATAATAAACACCCGGTTGCAGCAATGTAGCTGGGTGTTTCAATAATGGAATGTTAATTTATAAATATGATTACCATTGCATATTTGGTGCTAATGTGACGCAATCTGCACCGATATAGCAAAAATAACGTGAAATATTAATATAAAACAACATGATCGCAGAATATGGGTGACTTGACCCGATTTAGGGTGAGGAGTAATTTGCCGCTATCTGTGTCATATACAGTTCTCGCTCTTAACCATTAGTCTACTGGTATGAATACCGGATTGTTTTGTCCCGGGATTCAAGTTTAGAGTTTATCGATACCAGCCTGCGGACTATGGTTAAAGGACGTTGACCAGTAATTAGAATCATGCCGGAAAAAACTGCCAATTCATCTCGTCGCACACCGTCTGAGGGAATAGGTCGTGTTTATCGCCAGAGTTTCGATCATGAAACCGGAATGCACATCGAACACGATCCACTTGCCATCGAAGAACCATTGCAGATCAGTTTGCAGTGGCAGGATCCTGACTCGAAAAAACTGCATAGTGAAGAGTGGAGTGTCACTATGCGCACGCCGGGTGATGACGCTCATTTAATCCGTGGTCTGCTGTACTCACAGCAGGTGATTACGCATTTCGATCAGATTTTGGCGCTCGAGCTGGCCGATGATGAGGCGTGTAATGCTGAAAATCACTGGTTAGTGACGTTGGATCATGCTCAGGCTCACGCGATGGATAGTCAGACCCGGCGTTATGTCAGCCAGTCGAGTTGTGGAGTTTGCGGTGTCACTTCAATGCGGGCGCTCAGTCTGCAAAGAGAAATCAGCGTAGACAACAGCATTGAATGGCTTGATGTTGCCACGGTGAGCGCCATGCCGGAAACTACTGTCTGCTCAGCAACCTTTGTTTGCAACAACAGGCGCGGTGCATGGTGCCGGCTACTTCGCTGACGGTAAGCTGATTGCTGTCGCTGAAGATGTCGGCAGACATAACGCGGTCGATAAACTGATCGGCAGACTGATGCATCAACAGCTGTTGCATCCGCAGGGGATTCTGGTTTTGAGTGGTCGGGTCAGCTTTGAACTTATGCAGAAAGCTGCCATAGCGGGCATCGCTGTGGTAGTGGCAGTTGGTGCACCGTCACGTTTAGCGGTTGATATGGCGCGCCAATTTGATATGACACTTATCGGCTTTACCAAACGCCACCGGTTTAATATTTACTACGGGCATACCCGGTTGCGGTCAGTGAAATAGTGAGAAGAATAATATGAGCATTAAACAATACACAGGATCAGCCGGCGGGTGGGGCGCTTTGAAAAGTACTGCGCAACATCTGTTCAAAAGCAATAACGTCGCAAAAAACATCTCTAACCTGCTAAAGACCAACCAGGATCACGGATTTGACTGTCCAGGATGTGCCTGGGGCGAAAAACATGAACCGGGCCGCTTTCGTTTCTGTGAAAACGGCGCTAAAGCAGTCAATTGGGAAGCGACTTCACGCCGTGTCGGCGCTGATTTCTTCCAGCAATATTCGGTGAGTTGGCTTAATAAACAGAGTGATTATTTCCTCGAGTATCAGGGGCGTCTGGCAGAGCCGATGCGCTACAATGCAGAGACTGACCACTATGAACCTGTCAGCTGGGATGAAGCGTTTGCGTTAATTGCCCGTCATCTCAATGCCCTGGACAACCCAAATCAGGCTGAATTCTACACTTCAGGCCGTGCCAGTAACGAAGCCGCCTTCTTATACCAGTTATTTGCCCGTCGTTTCGGTACCAATAATTTCCCGGACTGTTCCAACATGTGCCATGAAGCGACCGGTGTCGCTTTGTCTCGTACCATAGGTATTGGTAAAGGGACCGTAACTATTGATGACTTTGAAAAAGCGGATGCTATTTTCCTGTTTGGTCAAAACCCGGGCACTAACCATCCGCGTATGCTGGAAACGCTGGCCGCGGCCTATAAGCGCGGCGCTCGTGTGGTCGCATTCAATAACCTCAAAGAGCGTGGCCTGGAGCGTTTTACCAATCCGCAAAGCCCGTTTGAAATGCTGAGTAACGGTTCAACGCCGACCACCAGCCACTATTTTATGCCTAAATTAGGCGGTGATATGGCCGTGGTTCGCGGTTTGGTTAAGATCCTGCTGGCCCGTCATGAACAGGCCCAGAGCCGTGGCGAATCCTTGTTTGATCTTGAATTCATCGCTCAGCATACCGAAGGGATGGATGCCTACCTTGAACTGGTAAAAGCGACTTCATGGGAGACGATTCTGGAGCAATCCGGCCTGACTCAGAACGATCTCGAAGCGGCGGCTGATATTTATCAGGGGGCCAAGCGCGTTATTGTGACCTGGGCCATGGGAGTTACCCAGCACAAGCATTCAGTTGCGACTATTCAGGAACTGGTGAATCTGCAACTGCTGTTTGGTCATCTGGGTGAGAACGGGGCAGGTTTGTGTCCGGTACGCGGTCACTCAAATGTTCAGGGTGACCGTACTGTAGGTATCAATGAGAAACCACCTGCGTTGCTGCTGGAGAATATCGAAAAAGTGTTCGGCTTTGTTCCGCCGAAAGAGCATGGTCACAACGTTGTTAATGCTTTGCAAGCATTATATCGCGGTGACAGTAAAGTCTTTATCGGACTGGGTGGTAACCTGGTTGCAGCGGCCCCCGACACCGACCGTGTGGCCGAAGCGATGCGTAACAGCAATCTGACGGTAAATATTGCTACCAAACTTAACCGCAGCCACGTTAACCCGGGTAAAGACTCGCTGATTCTGCCTTGTCTTGGCCGTACAGATATCGACATGCAAGCCGCAGGACCGCAGAAAGTGACCGTTGAGGACTCGTTCTCTATGGTGCATGCATCATCAGGTCGTGTCGATATGGCCGGCGAGCAGATGCGTTCTGAGCCCGCGATCATCGCTGGTATCGCTAAAGCCACGCTGGGTGAAAACAATCCGGTAAACTGGCAGTCAATGGCGGACAATTACGACAACATTCGTGATCTGATTGAGCGTGTTATTCCAGGCTTCCAGGACTTCAACCAGCGTATTGAAGGTCCGGGTGGCTTCTATCTCGGTAACTCGGCACGTGACCATAACTGGAAAACGCCGAGTGGCAAAGCCCAAATCAGTACCAATGCGTTGCCGCAGTCGATTGTTCCGGTAAACACGGCGGCAATGACTAAGAAGCCGGTTTTCGTATTGCAGACTATGCGTTTCACACGATCAATACAACACGACAGTGTATGGTATGAATGACCGTTACCGTGGTGTTTATGGTGAACGTAATATTATCTTTATGAATGAGAAAGACATTGAACAACAGGGCTTTAAAGCTGGTGACCTGGTTGATGTCGAAACGCTGTGGACTGACAACACCAAACGGGAAATTTTTGGCTTCAAGATCGTTGCTTACAACATTCCGAAAGGAAACGTCGCAGCTTATTTCCCTGAAGCGAATGCGTTGATTCCGCTCGACAGTAAAGGCGATTTCAGTGATACCCCGACCTCAAAATCGATCGCAGTGCTGATAACACCGACCAAAGTCGCGCCGTTACTGGCCAGCGCACAGTAAATGGTCAGATGATAAAACCCACTTCACAGTGGGTTTTATTTTTCCGACTAACCGCTTTCTACTTGAAGCTGCAGCGGTGTTGGCTGAATTCGTTCAGCCCCAATCACATTGTGCCTCTCAGCTCATGGGGAATTTACTCATTTTCCGCCTGCCTGTAACTCTAAGTAGTTTGGATATATGCTGAGTAATAAATGCCTGCCTTTCGGTAAGGTTGCCACCTGAAGTCTGCAACTGGAGATCTTGATGAACATTTTTGAAGATATTCCCGATAAACTACCTGAAGAGCAATTTACCAATTTATGCCGCGGACAAACTATGCGTATCGAGCGTATTGTTTCTCACGGTCATACTTCCCCCCCGCAAGGTTGGTACGATCAAGATGCAGATGAATGGGTGATCGTCTTGTCCGGGCACGCCAGGCTCGAATTTGAAAATGGTGGTCTTCAGGAGTTGAATCCAGGCGATTACATCAATATTCCGGCACATGTTCGTCATCGGGTTGCCTATACTGACCCCGATGACGTGACAGTATGGCTGGCGGTATTCTATCTGGCCGTCTAGTTGTGAATCCTTTTATGGTATGTTGTGCGACTAAAGTTCACTAATTGGCGGTGAAAGTGAGCCTAAAAGATGCGAAATAGCGAAGATAACAAATAAAACCATTCCGGTTTTATCGTATGAGCCGATATAATGTGCCTCATAACTCATATAACTCGTTAGATCTGGACTATAACCAGTGATCGCTTTTTTATCGCATCAACATTTTTACAGAGCATTATCAACCTTTGGGTATCCGGACTCTGTCCGTCGCCCGCAGACCTTTTACCCTTATTTACAGTCTGGCAAGTCACTGGTCAGATTAATGACATGCCTGCTGTTTCTCGTCTGCACACCTTTGTTTGCTCATTCTCATTTAGTTTTACAGGACAGCAGTGCCCGATCGATAGACCTAAGTGGTAAAGCGCAATATTTCTACGACGCCTCAGGGCAGCTTTCTGTTGAGCAAATCCGTCAGATACCGCAAAAGTTCATCAATACCAGGGACACCCAGGAAATGAATTTTGGTTATCTCACCGGAGCGGTCTGGCTTAAGCTAGAGATTCAATCGGAGTTAAGCCGACAAGAGAACTGGGTGTTTGAGTTTCAGCATGCCTATTTAAACAATGTCGATGCTTATTACGTGACGGACGGTAAAGTACAGTCTTTCCATGCCGGACGTTATGTGCCAATCGACCAATGGCCGTTGGCGGATCGCAAACCAGCTTTTCCGATTATCTTTAGTCCGCAACAAAACGTCACTATCTATATACGGGGTAAGGGCAATGCGGCGCTGGCGATGGGGGTTGATCTGGTGGATCAGCAGGCTTACGCCCGATCCAGTAATCTTAATCTGATATTGTTGTCGCTCTACTACGGAGCACTGATTGCGCTTGGTTGTTATAACCTGCTGTTATTTTTCGGGATGCGACAGCGTATTTTCTTGCTTTACGCCAGTTTTGTCCTCACCTTTGCACTGGCCGCTGCGAGCATGAATGGCATTGCGAACTTGTTGCTGTGGCCGCAAGCAGCGGAAGCGGCAGATAAAGTGCTGCCGACTGGTTTCAGTATTTCCGCGACGCTTGCTGTCATGTTTGCACGTCGTTTTCTCAGCCTGGACAGCTATGCTCCGCGTTGGGATAAGCTATTGCAAGTGGTGACCGTTTTGTGGGGCGGATGTGTGTGTGCCACCATGTTGGTTAACAGCCAGACTGCGATTGAAATCATGTCTGTACAGGCGGTACTGACGACAATCACGCTATTGTCTGCCGGTATTGCTGCGGTGCGTCTGAATGTTCCGGCGGCCCGGTTATTTGTTCTGGCCTGGAGTCTGCTGCTGGTGGGAACGTCCTTACTTTCTATTCGTAATACCGGTTTGATCCCATCTAACTTTTTTACCGTGTTTAGTATGCAGATTGGTTCGGTGGTTGAGATGCTGTTGCTATCTTTTGCTCTGGCGGCAAAATTCAACGATATGAAACGGCAAAAAGAGCGCGCGCAGGCTGAACTGTTGAAAACCCTCACTGAGCAGGAAAAAGTGCTGGAGACCCGGGTGGTGGAACGCACTACTGAGCTGGAGCAGGCGAAACGGCAACTGGAAGTATTTGTCACCCGGGACAGCCTGACCGGTGTGCTCAACCGGCGTGGCCTGGATCGCTGTTTTGACCAGATGAAACTGCGCTTTACCCGCCCCGGTCATACGATTGCCGTTATGCTGATTGATTTGGATGAATTCAAGCCGGTCAATGACCAGCACGGACACCAGGCTGGCGATATACTGCTACGCCAAATAGCGCAGCGGATGCAAAGTACGCTAGGGAACACGGCGTGTCTGGGCCGTCTTGGCGGCGATGAGTTTGTGGTTATCATTGACGGGGATGAGATTGAATCGCTTACTGAACTGCAGGCTAAAGGCCGGCAGCTACTGGAAGCGATGGCCCAGCCGGTTTTTGTGGCGCCTGATGTCGTCGTTCAGGTTAAGGCCAGTATTGGTATTTATTACTGTCAAATCGCTAATCATCAGTTTTCCTCTGCACTACGTAATGCCGATATGGCCATGTATCAGGTTAAACATCGCAGCAAAAATGATATTCAGCTAATCAGCGATGCTGACGGGGAAGGAATGGCTTTGCCTGAGCAACACGCCTGATTTCTGCTCAGGTGCTTTTGTGTTTCAGCTGGCTGTGTTAATTCGTGAGATTGTTCATTCGCTCAGACAGCTGAGTTAGCTAACCGTAGTGAATAACAAATTAAGGATTGGCGGTTACTGGCCAACGGCGAGTGCAAAACGCTGATTGACTGCCTCGGGCTGGCCAAGGTAATAGCCCTGATAGCCAAAGAGACCAAGTGCAGTCATTGCCTGAAATTGTTGCTCTGTTTCAATGCCTTCCGCTATGACGACGGCATGATTGTCACGAGCGGTTTGTACGGCACTCAGCAGCGGCGCCTGCATTCCAGCCATGTAATCGGCCAGCAGCTGCCTGTCCAGTTTTATGATGTCCGGGTTGAGCAGCGTCACGCGTTCGGCTGTTGATGCGTGACAACCAAAGTCATCGATCGCTATCTGATAGCCAAGATTCGACAGCCACTGGGCGGTCATCTGTAAACGCTGATCGCTGTCCGAATCGACTTCAATGAATTCCATCACGATCTGCGAAGGGCTCAGTCCTAACCCTCTTACCTTGTGCGTCAAATCTTTGTGATGCTGCTCTTGCTCAATGGACGATCCGCAGAGCGGCAAGGTATTCAAAAATAATTTACCCGTACGGTGTGGCGATATAGCGAAGTTGTGCAGATGCAACATGCGGCTCAGATATTCGATGTTCATCTTATCAGCCAGCGAAACGCCTTCAGAGTGGAAAAATAGCTCCGGTCTGAGAGCTGAGCCATCGGGCAGATAGATTCGCAGCAGAGCTTCGACCCCGATGACCCGGTGATGACGGGTGACAATCGGCTGAAAGACACTGTGTAAAGTGAAGTGACGATAATGCGCAACGTAGCGGCCGTCGTCGCAGTAAAACAAGCGTTGTTTAAGTGGCACGGAATTAGGGCTAAGCATACTGCTGTTTTGAATCCTGTCTTACTCACGAAACGCTTAATGTTGTCCGGCATAGAGGGTGTTTACTCAGCGTCTTTTAGGCTGTTTGTGAGTTTAGTTCACTGTTTTTGAACAGTTAATATTTAATAACTCAACATTAAACAGTCGCTTAATTGCACTTTTATGAAAATGAAACAGTAAATCGATGAAACGACAGCAATGCAAAATAGCTATCGTTCGTCGAAGAAATCTTTATTGCGGATATAACGGCTCATTAAATGGTATGAGAACGGGCGGATTAACCAAGACACCAGTGAACGGCCGAGACGGATAAAGGTTGGGGTGTTTTCGTAAATTTTGCCGTTATGCAGCCACAACATCTTGCCGACGTGCCAGTAGTACAAAGGAATGGGCGGTAAAAAAGTGACAATATCGAGGTCGCAGCAAACCCGGTAGGTTCGATTGGCCAGTTGATAGCGTTGATAGAAACGGTAGCCGCCGATAGCGGGCTGACCAAAGGTGACGACGCGTTTGATCGAAAGCGGATAGCGGGTTTCAAGCATATCCGCCAGAACGCATCCGATGGCGCCGCCGGAAGAGTGGCCGGTTATGGTTATCCGTTTACCTTGTTCAATCAGCGGGATCACATAGCTGAGCAGACGTTCAAATACCGATAAACCGAGTTTGTCCTTGTTATAGCCAGGCTGGCTTTCCTGGCACATCAGATAGTGAAAACCGGCATGAACCGGATAGTTGAGTCCTAAATTGCGGGTGTGCTTTTTCCACATGGCCAGGTTAAGTAACCAGTCTGCGACGGAATGGGAACCTTTGATGACGACAATCGCTTCTTCATCGCGCTTACTCCACAGCACTCGCATCATGATTTTACCGTGCCGGTTGTAAATGATCCTTTGTCCGTTCGGATCAAACCCATAATTGGTCTGTTTGAACACCCTTGGATAGGCAAGGTTACACAGAAACGGCGTAGCGTTCATATTGATAGCGCTTAAGGCTTCTCACTTTGCTTCGGCGATAATGACAGTTCGACTCACTATGCGTGACAAGTGTGAAACTTGTGTGAACGATGCCACCTCCGGGGTGGCAATCCCATGGGCACACCTGATTTAACAGGAAACAGGTGTTAACAGAAAATCAGAACTTAATAGAAAAACAGGGACTAATAGAAAAAGAGACTAATAGCAGCACCTGAGGACGTAACGCACGGTTACGCCCATTGCAGTACTGCATACAGCTGGATGTATTTTCTCACCAGTTGCTGGTTATTGGAGCGCTTGAGAGGATGACCAAACTTTACGTAACAGGGGCTGATATTGAAATGGTGATCTAAAGCCTGGGTCAGTTGTGATTCGCTCTCATATAAAGTAATGCCCTGAGCACTGTACTCATCGATTTCGTCGGGCAGTTGACCTGTCCACCAGTGCAGCAGCTCCCGGCTACGATGGCTGCGGCTTATCCAATGGTCGGTCAACAGCAACAGCAGATCATTCGGCTGAATGGCGAAGGCATACTCCTGCTTCCACTGAATGATGTCATGCATGAGTTTGTCACGGCAGGTTTTGCCTGCGCTGACCATGTGATGAGTCAGAACCCAGACCGTGCCTGCGTCGCTGCTGATGCGGTAGTGATGTGGCTGGTCAGTCTGAAGTACAGACTCAATCGGCGCATAATCACACTGATGACCGAATTCGGTCAGTGTGCGTGCCAGCCTTCGCGCGAAGGCCAGTCCCAGATGATGTTCACTCATTCCCTGATTGTGAATCGTCGGGTAGTGCTTTTCACACAGCTTTAAACAGTCTGTCTGGAACTCATTGACACTTTGGGTAAGAATGTCCAGTAACAAGTAGTTGTTCTCCTTTACGAAAGCACAGCTAGACTACCACAGTTCCTCATTGCCAATAGTGACAATCCATCACTTCTTGATCTTTTGCAGCTTTATCCGTTGTGCGGCAAAGCGTTTGATTAATAATTAGCCGCTCTGCGTTATTTCCGAATAGTTATGTGCCATAAGTGAGCCATCCAAGAGCCAGCAGAGGCGCAGTGAGGACTGCCCCCTTAAATCATACTGAAGCCTGATAAATTCGCGCGAGTTATCACGAAAAATGTGCAGCCAGCGCTTCACATTATCATTGTTTGTCAGAGTTTGTTACAAATAACCAACCCGGTTTCATCAAAGTAAACGCACATCATACGCATGATGGAGATGCGATGAAAAAAACAGCGACGATGAATTAAGTCTATCATTTTGAAATAAAAAGTGATTTCATTGTGTTACGCGATGAATGTTTTACTTCAAAAAAATTGAACGACTTCATCAAAGTACCTGTCTATTCGTGACCCTAATATTCAGAAATACTCTGTTGCGAATATGTTGTAGTTCACTGATTGGACTAATTTATTCTGATTACCAGTAAAGAGAGAAGAAATGAGTACTGAAGTAACCCATTACAACCGAACCTTACAGATGATTCACTGGCTATCTGCTATCGTGGTGATAGGGATGTTTGCAGTTGGTATCTGGATGGTGGACCTGTCTTACTACAGTACGTGGTATCAGGAAGCGCCACATCTGCACAAATCGGTCGGTATCTTACTGGCGGCCCTGACCATCTTCCGTATTGTCTGGAAAGCAGTGACGTTGTCACCAAAAATAGACGGTGCGGCCTGGGAAAAAGTGTCAGCAAAACTGGCGCACGGCTTTATTTATCTGGATTTAATCGTTCTCTTCGTCTCCGGGTATCTTATTTCAACCGAAGACGGACGCGGTATTGACGTATTCAACTGGTTCTCGGTTTCCTGGTGCTGGTGCTCTGTTCGACGGACAGTCAGATTTGGCCGGGTTAATCCATGTTTATGCAGCTTGGACGCTGATCGGGGTAGCGGTACTACACGCACTGGCAGCATTGAAGCACCATTTTATCAATAAAGATAATACGCTACGCAAAATGATAGGAGCATCAAAATGAAAAAGACGTTATTGGCATCTGGCCTGGCACTGGCTATGGCACTACCATTCGGTGCAAGCGCAGCGGACTACGTGATTGACACGAAGGGAGCTCACGCGTCAATCAACTTCAAAGTCAGCCACCTGGGTTACAGCTTTACTATGGGGCGTTTCAATACGTTCAGTGGTGACTTCTCTTACGATCCAGCCAACGTTGAAGCATCAAAAGTTTCGGTAACTGTTGATACGACCAGTCTGGATTCTAACCACGCAGAGCGTGATAAACACATTCGCAGCGCAGATTTTATTGATGCAGCGAAATACTCAACCGCAACTTTCACCAGCACTAAAGTGGTTGATAAAGGTGACGGCAAACTGGCTGTAACCGGTGACCTGACACTGCATGGTCAAACTAAACCAATCACTATCGATGCTGAATTCATCGGTGCGGGTCAAGACCCTTGGGGTGGTGAGCGCGCTGGTTTTGTCGGTACGACTCGCCTTGAGTTGAAAGACTTCAACATCGCCGAGATGGGACCGACAACTTACGCGGACATGGAACTTTACATCGAAGGTGTGAAGCAATAAGTGTCTGACAGATCAGAGCCGCTATGAAGCTGATTTACGCGCATGCGAGTGATGCTAAAAGCCGACGGATGTAAATAGTAGATAAAGCCCCTGACGGGGCTTTATCTTTTTGTGCAATTTCACGCTCATCAATAAAACTTAAGCTGGCTATCAGCTATCAACTATCAGTTATCAGCTAAGTACCGATGCGCAGTCATATCACGCACGTGCTAACGTTTGTTGCTCGTTAAGATCATTTTTGCGGGACTGATTGTGTCTGTCTTCAAGTGCAAAGGTTTCACTGTAGACCGGACGCAGCGCTGCAAGCACATCGTTGCGCTCCAGAATACCGACAAACTGACCGTTTTCCAGTACAGGCAACATGTGAGGTTTGCTGACTTTCATGCTTTTGGCGCGCTCTTCAACAGACAGTGAATTAAACTGGGTCGCGATGCCCATATTGGTTGTCGGGAAACAGCTGCTGTTTATCGAT
Organism: Vibrio sp. CDRSL-10 TSBA; assembly: GCA_039696685.1. Lineage (NCBI taxonomy): Bacteria > Pseudomonadati > Pseudomonadota > Gammaproteobacteria > Vibrionales > Vibrionaceae > Vibrio > Vibrio sp. CDRSL-10 TSBA. Next base: position 516,149 of record CP155565.1, read on the forward strand.
ACAGAAGAACTCAACCACATCAACCAGCTTGTCGTTCACATCAATAGCAATCACATCGCGAGTCATCAAATCCACCACGGTTTGCTCTGCCGTTGGCAGGTAATCCTGACACCAAAGATCGACCATGATGTCATGGGCGGAAATCACGCCAACCAAGCGGTCATGTTTATCCAGTACCGGTGCGCTGTTCAAATTGTGTCTGACTAACGTTTCAATCGCAGCAGGCGTTGTCGCGTCAGTTGTCAGTGTGACTGGGTTGACGTTCATCATCTCTTTAATGGTGGTTTTGTGTTTCATAGTAATATCCTTAGCAGACGCGAGTGTGGTGGTTTTCGTGATGGTAGCGATAGGAGTAGGTGCAGGATGAGGGCGGCGATAGATAAACCAGTTCGATAAACCGACTAACACTGCACCGCCGACAATATTGCCCAGAGTGACCGGGATCAGGTTAGCGGTGATGAAATTGCTAATATTCAGGTCCGCATATTGCGCTGAGTCGACGCCGAGATGCTGCCAGAAACTGTCTGGTGCAAAAGCATGGATGGTGATGCCCAGTGGGATCATAAACATGTTAGCTACACAGTGTTCAAAGCCGCTGGAGACAAACATGGCAACCGGCATGATGGTCATGACGGCTTTGGTCATCGCATTCGCGGAGCTGAATGTCAGCCAGATAGCGAGACATACTAATAAGTTACAAAGTACACCAAGAGCAAAGGCTTCCAACAGGGTATGGTGCAATTTGTGCTGAGCGATATTGAGCGCATTCAGCCCCCATTGGCCATGGTCCATCTGATAAAGTCCGGCAGCACTGACCAGCAGCAGCAGGAATGAAGCACCGATAAAGTTACCGATATAAACCTTGCCCCAGATCGACAGCATTTTGCTAAAGCTTATCTGCTTGTTGGCCCAGGAGATGCTGGACAGCACAGAACTGGTAAATAATTCACCTCCGCAAATCACAATAAGAATCAGGCCCATACTGAAAGCCACCCCGCCGGCCAGCCGGCTCAGTCCCCAACCGGCACCCTCGCTGCCGGTGGTGACGGTAATGTAAAACAGAAAAGCCAGGCCGATGAAAGCGCCAGCCATCATCGCCAGACTCAACGTCATACCACTGGTCTTTTTGGCCTTACTTAGCGCGAATTTTTCTGCCTCCGCCATCATCTCGTATGGCGAAAAATAGTTTTGGTTGTCGGAATATGCAGTCGACATCTTAGCTCCCTAATACAATCAATATTCAGCAGTAACCGAAGTTACCGTACCAATAAACCACACACAGAGTGTGTAATAGTGAGGAGAGTAAGGCTGAGGTTAGGTCAGGTAAAATTGATAATTCTCAATGCCCTTATAAATTGCGCTGATATAGTCATCACACCAGTGAAGTGAAACTGTTTGCTCATGGCTGGGAAGCAATTTAGAGAGATAGGAATATCAATGCGGTACTCATTAAAACAATTAGCAGTATTTGATGCGGTGGCAGACTTCGGCAGTGTCAGCATGGCGGCGGATAAGCTTGCGCTGACGCAATCTGCAACCAGCATGTCGTTGGCGCAGTTGGAAAAAATGCTCGGGCGTCCGCTCTTTGAGCGACAGGGTAAGCAGATGGCACTGACCCACTGGGGAATGTGGCTCAGACCCAAAGCCAAGGCGCTGCTGCAAGACGCGCAGCGAATTGAGATGGGGTTTTATGATCAGCATTTGTTGAGTGGCGTGATCCGCCTCGGAGCCAGTCAGACTCCGGCTGAACATTTAGTTCCTGACCTCATCAGTATTATTGATAGCGACTTTCCTGAGATTCGGATCGAACTCGGGGTACGAAGAACTCAGGCAGTGATCAGTGGTGTTCTCGATTATCAGTACGACCTGGGCATCATCGAGGGACGCTGTGATGACAATCGTATCCAACAGGAAGTGTGGTGCCGGGACCATCTTATCGTCGTTGCGGCTGCCCATCACCCTTATGCCAAACACGCTGAAGTGAGTCTGGCGCAGCTTGAGCAGGCGAAATGGGTATTAAGGGAAACCCGGTTCCGGCACCCGGCGAACGTTTGACAGTTGTGTGCATAATCTGATGACGGAGCTCAATGTATGGCGTGAGTATGAACACGTGCCAGTACTGAGATCTTTGGTGGCTCAGGGATCGTATCTCAGTTGTTTGCCATATCTGGACGTTGAAAAGTACATTGAGAGCGGCCTCCTGGTCGCATTGAATGTACCTGAGCTGAAAATGGAGAGAACCTTGTCCTTTGTGTGGCGGGCGGATATGGCGGAGAACCCTCTGGCTGATTGCATCAGACGAGAAGGGTTACGAATGATGAAAGGGCGTCCGTTGGTGATGTAGGCGATGAGATGGTCTGACAGTGACACCGGATGTTTACTTTTTCTGATGGTATATCGATTTCGTCACATAAAAATAATGAAATAATTTATTGTTGCAGTATAAATGTGACAAATATCTCTTTTGTCCGGAGCGTTTAGCTCTTAGTATTCTGGCTTGATTAACGATGTCACACCCAGCGTGATGTGATTTCTCAGAGGATACTATGAGTACTTTATTCGCCATTTCACTGACCACAGGAATCTTATCGGGCATTTGGGGCTGGATCGCTGTGTCACTTGGGCTGTTGTCGTGGGCAGGATTTCTGGGCTGTACCAGTTACTTTGCTTCCCCAAAGGAAGGTCTGCGTGGTTTGGCTGAGAGCCTGGTAACCAATCTTAGTGGTGTGTTCTGGGCGATGGTGATCATCTATGCCTCGGATTTTCTCAGTCTTGATGTTTTAGGTTACGCTGCCACTGCACTCATCGCATTCTTGATGTGTATTCAGGCCAAAAAGCAGTGGCTGGCGTACATTCCCGGAACGTTTATTGGTTCGGCAGCGACATTCGCCGCTCATGGCGAATGGAAAATCGTGATTCCCTCACTGCTGCTTGGCGGTGTGTTCGGCTATCTGATGAAAAGCAGCGGTGTCTGGTTACACCGCCGCTCACAACATGCATCAGCGCGCGCGATTCGTCAGTCAGCCTGAGACTGATTTGCTTTGTGTTATGTATTCCCGTTTGCCATGGTAATCACCCGTTTTAAGGTCCAGCGTAGTAACACGGGAATACAATCCACACCGTTCTCCTCACAGTGGGAGACGATAGCCAGCGCCAGATCAGGCTTGGCATGTTTTTTCAGCACCCTGGTGACGACTTTTTTGGCCGGAATCGGATGGTCATGGGGGATTTTCACCATGTCTTTAAAAAAGAATTCGAAACCGTGAGCATAGAGAAAATGCTCAATATCCCGATCCGGTAATTCGGTGAGGCGATGGCGTTCCTGATCATGGCCTAACATCCCCTGAACCGTTGCTGCGTACTTTTTACCGGCGGCATCGCCATCGGTGACCACGTGCCATTCGATACCAAAGGCTTTGGCCACTTTGATTAAAGATTTCAGCCCCGACTGGGCAAACTCAATAATCTGCACGCCTTCTGCCGCCAGGTTATAGCCGCATTGGCGCGCCAGTTTCGCTGAATAGCCACACTTCAGTCTCACCTTCGACCAGCAGCCAGCAACGGGCAAATAATGCGCCGGAGCGATGGAAACGAATGTGAAAGCCGATGCGGCGCAGTTCATCCCGGCCCAAACCTTTGATCGGCATGCTGGTGGCGACAGTGCGGTCGGACTTTCTGACCAGGCGGCGAATCGAATGCAGCGGCACTGAACCGAGCAGGTCGCCACTGTTGGTGGTGAGGATTTTCTGCATGGGCAGCAGGGTCAGTAAACTCCACGCGCGGGCGAGGTGAGTCGGGTGCAGACGGCCTTCAGGATCTTCAATGATCAGAATCGGACGAGCAAAACGCCGCAACTGATGCGGCCCTTTGGCCTGCAGATAAGCGTTCAACAGACCCAGCAGCAGTAAACGGGTCTGGCGGTTTTTGGTTTCGTCGACAATTTGAGTCAGGTTCTTTTCATTGGTTGGTGTGCCGTAAACCAGACTTTCGCGCTCGCGGCGCGGGTTTTTACGCCCCTGATCTTTGAAGGAGAAATAGTGCTCTACCAGAGCGTGCATCGCATTAAGGCTACTGCGCATTTCGCCTTTATTGACGTGACCGGGAATCGCCATCAAACGGCGGCAAGTATTATTGATACGCTTTTCTACCCGGGAATTCACATCATGCTTGTTATCAAACGGACGCTCAAACTGACGGGAATCGCGCAGGCGGATGACGGGATGCAGGGTCATCAACTCCTTAGCGAGATTTTCCGGATGATGAATCGCAATAGGATTGCCATCCAAATCGAGGAATGCGTATTCAGTGGTAATATTGTATTGCACCCGTGAGCCGCTGATACGATAGATAATCCGGCTCTGGCCCTCATCATCTTCACGCCAAACCGGTTTAAGACTGCGGTAACGGCCCGCTTTAGGCTCCTTGCGGTCCGAGGCGATAAAACTGAGAATGATCTGGATATCCTGGGTCTGCGGGTGCGAGATAGAATAATCGACGTGAAAGTCCTGCAATTCGAACTTATACGGTTCGCCATTGGCAGGCATCATCACCGCCAGTGCGTCGAGCAGCGACGATTTACCCCAGGTATTTTCACCGATCAAAGTGGTAAGGTCATCGAGAGTGAGCGATAAACGACGAATGCCACGAAAACCTGATACTTCAATTCGCTCTAAATGCATAGGCTCAACTTCCTTGCTAGATGTTCGTGTTGAGTTCTTTTATTAAAGAATAATGAATAAAGAATAAAGGAAAAAGCGTGTTTCAGCCGACGGATACTTCACAAACTCGTTGCAATAACTAAATAAATACTTGAAGCAGAATAGAAATTTTCTGTTTTTGTTGCCCAAAGCCTACCGGGCTCTGTAATCGTTTGCCTGATTTCCTTTCTGTTTACATTACTTTATACGCGTTAAATGTGATGTACGTCTAAGCGGGTAAGTTTCTTTTCAAAGCCATTTCATAAAAGTCACGTTTCTGTCATGATCACATGGCTAGGATGAAAGAGAGAAAAAAGAGATAAAAACGATATGAAGAAAACAAAAGCGATAACGTCCGTCACTCTGGCTCACATCAACGATACCCATTCTTACTTCGAACCAACCTCCCTGCAACTGACTCTGGATATCCAGGGTAATACAATGATGCCTTTCGTCAGTGCAGGTGGTTTTGCCCGCATTGCTACCCGAATTCATCAGTTGCGGGACGATGCGAAGCGCATGCAGCGCAGCTTTTTGTTTGTCCATGCCGGTGATTGTTTCCAGGGAAACGCTCTATTTTTCCCTGTTTAAAGGCAAAGCCAACGCCGATATGCTCAATGCACTCAACATTGATGCAATGACCCTTGGCAATCACGAACTGGATATGGGTAACGAACCGGTCGCGCAATTTGCCGAGCGAATCAATTTTCCGTTGCTGGCCGGTAACTGGGATTTATCGGCAGAGCGAGCCAATAAGGCCCATCGCCTGTCTGAGAACAGCAAAGTAAAAGCGTACGATACTACACGTCGTTGCGCGAACTGGATTACTAAACCTGCCGGCGACTCACAGGTTGCGCTGTTTGGATTGTCGCTGGATAAAATGGCCGATATCGCCAACCCGGACAGTGATACTCCGTTTGTGGATGCCTTAGAGACTGCGCGTAATACTATTGATGAGATTCACCGTGCCGGTATCAATAAAATTATCCTGGTCAGCCATCTGGGCTATCAGGCGGATAAAGAACTGGCGGCAAAGGTCGATGGCATCAGCCTGATTGTCGGCGGACACAGTCATGTGTTACAGGGTGACTTTAGTGCGCTGGGATTATCTCGTGAAGAAGCGTATGGTCAGCACATCAATGATACATACGTAGTTCAGGCCGGTTTACATGCGCTGTCACTGGGCCACTGTCATATCGATTTTGATGAGCAGGGTAAGGTGGTCAGTTTTCAGGGGCGTAATGAACTGCTGTTGGGTCGTCGTCTGTTCCTGGATGCGAGTATGAATGAGGCCGGCAGTGATTCGGCTCACCTTGAAGCCTGCGAGTGGGTCAACAATCATCCTAACGTGGTGGTGTGTAAAAAAGATCCGGAGGTGCAGGGCATTCTGCTCAACAAATACATTCCCCGTGTACGCGAGTTGCAGAATCAGGTAGTCGCGCAAGCGTCACAGACGCGCCGCCATGTGCGCATTCCTGATGATGAGGGACCCAGCCAGCTGGCGCCTTTGGTGGCACAATCGTTTGTACATGCGATGCAAAACCGCGGTCATCCGGTTCAGTTTGCTATCCATAATGCCGGAGGTGTACGTACTTCAATCCTGCCCGGTAAGGTTACGGTGGCAGATATTGCCGGGAAGCTGTTGCCGTTTGCCGTTCCTATCGGTGTCTATCACGTCAGCGGGCAAACCATTGCCGATACGCTGGAAGGGGCGATCAACAACGCGATTAATAACGGCGTCGAAGGAAACCGGCTCCGGCAGCTACCCTTATACCAGTCATCTCAAGTTTGATTACGATGCGGAAAAACCAAAAGGTGAGCGCATCAGCCAGCTTAAAATTTTGTTGGGCAGCGAATGGCAAACTGTTGAAGCCCATCAATATTATTGTGGAACTTCGTCCGCTTATACCATGAAAGGCAAAGAAGGTTATGACGCGTTGCTGAACATGAAAGATGAAGGGGTAGTGACCAATGTGTCGATGGCCGATGCCTTTATTGAAGTCTTGACTGACTACCCGGATCTACTCAGTCCCCATTCGGAGGCGGCGTTGACCAGCAGTTCCCGCTGATGTGGCACAGTCTTTGCTCCAGCTTATAAGGAATCTGTTTCCAGGTCGACAATGTACCGGAGGAAAGGATGTGGGGTAAAGATTGGTTTGATGCTGCGGTCGTGGCAGCCTGGGTTGGCGTGTGGTCCGTACTTGTCTACGTACTGCCGTTAGCCGGGATATAAGAAAAAGGAGCGCGATTGCGCTCCTTTTTGCTTTTGGAGATTTAAATTCATCGAACGTTGAAATATCTGCAGGGAATCCGCCCACTCGAACTATTCAGAATTAGGTGTTCATTATATCAAATTGATATAATCTTATTGACTAAGCCAGATGGTTTGTTCATGATTGTATCAGTCTGATATAAAGTTACTAAGGACATTTACTGAATGAGCAGTTCAGAGCCTTTAAAAATTGCGGAGTTTCCGCTTACACCAAAATCAGCAAAACGAATCCTAAGAGACCTGGCGGAAAATCATACAGCCCGGGTGAAATTTTCAAAACACGCAAGGGAAAGGTTGCTAGAGCGCAAAATCACGATTCAACAGGTTTTGTGTGTTTTGAAAAGTACATCTAATCGTTTTCATGAAGGCCCTTATCAAACCGCAAAAGGTGATTGGCAAATGAATGTTGAAGGCATCGCTTCTGGTGATTCGATTCGGGTACCTTTAATACTCAGGCGGCATGAAGACGACCCGCAAGTACTGATAATCACAGTTATTGATATCTGATTAGTAAGATAAAAGATATTCCACTAGGAGTAAGACATGAGTGCATTATACCACTACAAAGAGTGTGGTTTGCCCAATGTACATTTGAAAAACGGCTACACTCTGGAAACCATTGATGGTGAAGAGTACCTAAGTATTGATGATTTGGATGGTCTGCATATTGCCATCGCAATACAGCTAGTTGAAAAATCTCAGGCGTTGACCGGAGATGAATTCAAATTTTTGCGTCAGCATTTCAATCACTCACGACGAGTATTGGGTGAGCTTCTGGGAGTCGATCAACAAACGATTGGCCGCTGGGAAAAAGGTGAAACCTCGATTCCTAAAAACGTCGACGCGACGATGCGACAACTATTTTTAGAGTCAATTGATGAAGACAGCAACCTGGGTTTACTGCTGCAAAAACTGGCAGCTGCTGAAGCAGAAGTGATGATGACTGACATTGTACTCGAAGAGCGCGACAATCATTGGTTGAAAGCTTGCTAATGGCATAAACCGCTAAGCTGAATACGTGACAGCAAAGCGCAAAAATAAAAAGAGCCTTTGAAAGGCTCTTTTTGCGTTCTTAGAATGTAACGGATTAATCTTCCAAGAAAATTAATCTGATCATTCAGACTTATTTTTTACGGCAGTACTCAGCAATGATGAACATTGACTGACCGTTTACCTTGCCTGAAACGTGCTTAGGATCGTCACTCAGGCTGATGCCACGAACAACTGTGCCTTGTTTGATAACCATAGAAGAGCCTTTCACCGGCAGGTCTTTGATTACCGTTACGTCGTCACCTTTTTTCAGCTCAACGCCGTTTACGTCACGCGGTTTTTCAGCATCATCGTCCAGGCCGATCTCTGCCCATTTCTGGGTCTCTTCGTCCAGATACATCATTTCCAGTAGATCCTGAGCCCAGCTTTCCGCTGACAAGCGCTTCAATTGACGCCACGCCAGCACCTGAACCGGTTGCACCTGGCTCCACATGCTGTCATTCAGACAACGCCAGTGGTTTACATCTACTGTCTCTGGTTCTTCAATCTGACCTTTACATGTATCACACAGCATAACCGCGTGATCGACAGTGATTTGAGTGTGCGGTGCCACCACAAAAGGAGACAGTGAAGATTGGGCTGCACAAAGTTCACATTTAGATTCGCAGCGCTCAAGTAGTGTTGCTTCAGTAGACATAGTCCCACCTTATAAATTTTAGTAAGCGCGTATTATCCACGTTACACACAAGAAAGAAAGGGATATTCTGACTTACACTTAAAATCAGTGGGTTATTTACCGAAAATTGCTGATAAATAACCCACAATCGCTGCAATTAAGCGCTGCCACAGTTAGGGCGCGGGGTGGAAAACGCGGGCATTGACTGGATTTTAGCCGTCAGGTCTTTGATACGGGTATTGTGTGAAGGGTGGGTCGAGAGCAGTTCAGGCGGTTGACCACCACCTGAGGCTTTATCCATATTTTTCCACAGTTCAATGCTTTGCTTGGGATCAAACCCAGCCTTGGCCATCAATTCCAGACCCACAATATCGGCTTCAGATTCCTGCGAGCGGCCATAGGGCAGTATCACGCCATATTGCACACCCAGACCGAGAGCGGCCATGGTTGCTTCTTTATATTGGGCATACTGGGTAGAGCCGATCGCGACATCGGTAATCTGCATGCCGACATTGGCTATCTGGGTTTGAGACAGACGCTCGTTACTGTGGTTGGCGAGGACGTGAGAGACTTCGTGACCCAGCACGGTCGCCAGTTGGTCCTCATTGACCGCGACTTTCAACAATCCGGAATAAACGCCGATTTTGCCGCCTGGCAGGGCAAATGCATTTACTTCATCGCTGTTAAATACCACCACTTCCCAGCTATCAAAGCCGCTCTGTTTAGGGATCTGGCGGGTAATCGCAGTAGCCACACACTGCACATACGCATTGGTCTTTGCGTCCTGATTAATAGGCACTTCCTGCTTCATTTGGCTGAATGACTGGTCACCCAGACTGGTCATATCCTGGCTGGAAAATAGCAGCAGCTGGTTACGCCCGGTTGGCGAGGCCGAGCAGGCAGTTAAACCGATAACAGCCAGCGCACAGCAGGCTTTGGTCCATGAACGCATTGGAGTCTCCCGATCAAAACGACACGAATAAAATGTGATAGATTTAAATCCTAACACGACTTAAAAAAAATGGAATGCTATTGGTGTTTTGTCATTATCATTCAGCTCGTTACAATACCTTGGTTAACTAGGTTTATAGCTTTGGCCTATACCTCAGATTTATAACTTAGGTTTATCAATAAAATCGCGATTGCGTTGAGCATAACTCCGCGCGACAGCGATGTATCACAGTCAGGAATGCTGCATGGAAATTTGGAAAAAGCCGATCAGTCTCGAGATCCTCAATCGCACATCGGCCAATACATTGATTGAACACCTTAATATTGTTTACAGCGAAATTGGCGATAATTTTATCTCGGCTACGATGCCGGTATGCCATTTTACTCATCAGCCGTTAGGCATGCTGCACGGCGGGGCTTCGGTGGTACTGGCGGAAACTCTGGGCTCGGTTGCGGCAAACTTTTGTGTGGATGATGACTCGTATTGTGTCGGCCTCGATATTAATGCCAACCATATCCGTTTCTATGCGTGAAGGGCATGTGACTGGCAAAGCAGAGCCTCTGCATCTCGGCGTCTCGACCCAGGTGTGGCAGATTACCATTACGGATCCGCGCGGCCGTCTGGTGTGCACCAGTCGTTTAACGATGGCGGTGCAGAAAGCGAAAAACAGCAAACAAAAACTGAATAGCGGTGCCTGAATGGTTATTGATTTTAAAAGCGGAAAAATTGTTGTGACGCCCTTTGAACTGGTTGTCCGTCTCAATGGTGAACATCGTGTAACGCTGCAAGCACAAAGCGATGCTGTGCAGCTGATAGGAAAAGGGGCGAATGTTATTTCGGTCAATGGCAGTGAAGCCAAGTGGTCAATCAAACTGGATAACGAACAGCAGTTGCAGCAGATTGGGGCTGAACTGGGGTGTGAAATCCTGTGACAAGCCCACTTGTAATATGAGACCAAAATAAGGAAAATCTCTTATCAATATCGATCTATGAGATTTCCTCCTTTATGAGCAGCCCGCGTTTACGAATCCAGTTTGAAACCCTGTTTGAACATTTCAACGGTCTTGATGCTGAAACCCAGTTAGAAGACGTCACAGAGATTCTGTTCTGTACCCGACGGAACGCGCGGATCGTACTCAATAAGATGGAGGAGGCTGGTTGGCTGGAATGGCATCCTGCGGCCGGGCGGGGCAAGCTATCGCGGCTGATTTTCAAGCGCAGCCGATCGGATGTGAGCGAAACTCTGGCCCGACGTTATCTGGATGAAGGCAAAATCGGCCAGGCACTCTCTGTACTGGATCAGGATGCGGCTAAGCTGACTCAGGTGATTCAAAGCTACCTCGGCGTTCAGCATCAGGAAGGTTTGCAGGTTGTGCGTCTGCCGTATTACCGTCCGCTCTCTATTCTTAACCCCGCCAAACCGATGCGCCGCTCGGAGCAGCACATCGCCCGGCAAATTTTCAGTGGCTTAACCCGCCTGGATGAAGATGAACAACTGCAGCCGGATTTAGCGCATACCTGGCAGGCAATCACGCCTCTGCACTGGCGCTTCTATCTGCGTCCGGGCGTTCGTTTTCATAACGGCGAACTACTGACCACCGAGATTGTTAAGCAGAGTCTGTGGGCGCTGCGGTTTGTCAACTTGTTTGCCCATATTGACCGGGTTGATTCTCCGGGAGACTGGGTGGTCGATGTACATCTGCAAAAAGCGGATCATCGTCTGCCACTGCTGATGGCCGAAGCGTGTGCCAAAATCTTGTTACCCGAGGCTGAACGCCCGGATAATTTCGACCTGATGCCGATTGGCAGCGGGCCATACAAAGTCGTAGTGAATGACGAGAAACGTTTGGTACTACAGGCTTATGACGGCTACTTTGGATTCCGGCCACTGCTGGACAGGGTTGAAGTCTGGGTCATTGATGAAGCTCATTCCTCAATGGTGTTTCCGAGTCTGTCGAACCCAATTAAAACCGCACGTGGATCGTTTACGGAGGATGTCGATCTCGATCCCGGTTGTACCTACCTGTTACTGAACCGCAACAACGGTATTGCTGCTAATGATCAATGGGCGACCTATTTTCAGAATAAACTCAGCACACTGAACCTGTTTCGGCGCCTTCCGGAAGAGAAAGTCGTTGAACTTGGTGTGCTGCCAGCGTACGGGCTGAAACCGGGCTGGTATCATCAGGCTCCGAGCAACAGTAGTATTCAGCCGCCGTCAGCATACAAGGTCACCGTAGCTTATCATGCTCAGCACCCGATGTTTCCTACTCTGGCACAAGTGATTCGACAGCTGCTTAACGAAGATGGTATTGACGTCGAGTTTATCAAATATGAACTGACGGTCGCGGAAGTTGAACAGGTGGACATCTGGATTAAAGCCATGGGGATCGCTAACCATCGTGATGACGCGTTAGCCGGCTGGCTGCTCAATTACTCGGATATCGAATACATGAGCCGGGCCGATGACTTTAACAGCTGGTGCGAGCTGGTCGATGAATGGCGAGCAGACGCGAAGGCGGTATTTCCGGCCAAAGAAACTCGGCAAAGCGCTGGTGGAGCAGCAGCAAATCGTCCCTATGTTCCACTGTTGGCTTGGTGTGTCGAAAGATCAATGTGGTTCGTTACAAAACGCAAAATGTAATGCGTTAGGCTGGTTTGATTTTAGTCAGGTCTGGGTTAAGCCGGAGTTGGACTGAAATGGCAAAACCACGTAAGAAGTTACCGGAAAAAACCGTCGATATATTCTGCAGTAAATGCCGTACCCAATTGCTTAAATATCACAAGGGTGGCAAAGGCGCTCTGGTGAAATGCTTTAAAGAGAGAATTAGTCAGGATTTTACTCTGTCAGAAGGTATCTGCCCGCAATGTGGCAGTGAATTTGCCCGATCTACTTTGATTCGAGGTACGCCCGCGCTGAAAATTGCTGGTGGTAAGGTGATGATAAAATAGCCTTTTTTGGAGTTAAGTGAGTAAAAATTCACAAATAAAGCAAAGAAAACATATGTTTTTACTGGTTCCGAAAAGAAATTGATTTTTATCTATAAAAACTGTCATTTTCTGGTTAATAAACTACCATTATGGCGGCGAAGTGGTAAACTACGCGCAGTTTATACATATTGCTATTTAAAAATTCTGCCAGGGGGATTCAATGGAACTCGCGTTAATCATTACTTTTATCGTTGCTGCTGTCGTTATGGTCAAAAAAGAGATGGCAGAGAACAAATAATTTAGCCCATTCGCACTTTTTAATACCGATTTTTGAATGAGTTAAGTTTCTCAAAACGAGTAAAATGTAAAAAGCCAGCTTTTGCTGGCTTTTTTAGTTCAAGTCTTCGTGTACTCAATCAGAATTCGTACTTCGCTGTCAGTGAGAAGTTGCGTTTTGGTTGCGTCAGGTCTTTATCTTCAGCAGACTGATCACGTACATCGTTCCAGTGGTAGTACTCTTCATCCGTCAGGTTGAATACACCGGCGCGCAGGGTGAGATCTTTAATCGGCTTGTAGTAGGCGGTGATATCAACCACGGTGGCGGCTGAAATCGGCTGGTAATCGCCGTTGATGTCGCTCTGTTTCTTCTTTGCGGTGTAGTTCAATGTCAGACTGGTACCCCAGTCACGGGCGGAATCGTAATTGATGCCGGCCACTGCGTTCCAAGGACTCACGCTGTTAAGCGGGTTACCTTCATCATCTTCACCTTCACTGTATGCGGCAACTAGACGGGTGCTGAAGCCCTGAACGGGTAAGAAGCCGTCCCATGACAGTTGGTTTGAGAATTCGACGCCTTTGATTGTTGCCTCGTCGATGTTGATTGACTGATACACCGCATCGCGTGTTGCAAAACTACCGGAAACCAGTTGGTTGTCGATGAAGTCATCGTAGTCACTGTAGAATACCGATACTTCGGTGCTGCTGGCATCGGTGTTAAAACGCCAGCCCATCTCGTAAGAGATACTCTTTTCTGATTTTAGATCCGGGTTGGGCTTGTTGACATAGCCGAAGGCCGGGTTACCGTAAGAGTAGTACAGCTCCTGGAAATCAGGGGCGCGGAAACCCTGGCTGACCTGGGCAAACAGGCGATGTTGTTCCGTCAGTTTATAAACGGTGCCCAGACGCGCGGTCACTGCCGAGTCAGAGTACTTGGTATATTCACTGATATCGTTCAGGCTAGGGTTTCGCACTGGCGTCACCCGGATTGGTTTCAAATGAGTCGTAACGTACGCCCGGAGTGATGATAAAATCATCCAGGGTAATTTCATCCTGAACAAACAGTCCGTAGCGGGTCTCGCTTGCTTCCGGAATGTAGAAAATCACCTGGTCAGAACCGACGCTGTTAAACTCTTTGTTGGTGTTTTCGATATCTTTATCGCTGAAAGAAGCGCCGTAAACCAAGTAGTGATCAGAGCTGCCCAGGGCAAAAGATTTATCAAACTGGGCATCCAGCTGAATGCCTTCATCTTTATACAGGTAATCTTTATGCTGCACATTACCGGTTGAAGAGCTGGTACGGTCAGTGATACCGGTTTCCTCTTTGCTCATCCAGTCCGCTTGCCAGGTGATACGGTCTGCAATCAGGAAACCTGCGTCCCAGATATGTTTAATGCCAATTTGATACTGTTCGGTTTCGTCCTGGCCGCTGGCATCAGTGTAACCATTGTATGCCAACTCTTTCAGGTCATCTTTGTTACGAATAAAGTTGCCTGAGAACTCCAGACGATGCTCCGGATTGAGTTGATACTGCAGTTTTACCAGCAGGTTATTCGCGCTGTGGTCGGTTTCATCCGGGCTGCCAAAGTTGTCTTGTTGCTCGCCGTCACGACGAGTGTAGGCAACCAGAGATTCCAGATCGCCGGTTTTATTGGCCAGAGCGATTGACTCGCTGAAGGTTTTGTCGGCGGAGCCGTATTGCAGTTTGGCATAACCACCAAAGTTGCGGCCTTTGAGTATATCGGCCGGATCTTTGGTTTCGAATGCGACAATACCACCAATTGCATCAGACCCTTGTAAAGAGGAGGCCGCGCCTTTGACAATCTCTACCGATTTGAGCATATCGGTATCCACTTCAACACGCGAAGAGTTTACAAAAGAAGAGCCTGAGTTGAACTGGTTGGCCTGTGACACACCGTCCACAATTACCTTAATACGGTTGCCTTCAATACCACGAATATTGATACTCTGAACACCTTGTCTGGAGTTCGTCTCCAAAGTTACCCCAGGGGTATACTTGAACAGGCTATCGAGATCCGAAACCAGATTCTTTTCAATCTCTTTATCGTCAATCACCGTGACTGACGCGGCGGTATCGGTTATTTGAGTGTTTGTCCGCGTCGCGGATACCACGATTTTTTCTGTTGGGGCATTATCATCTGCATAAGCAGTAGGAGAGAGCGCAAGCAATATAGCAATAGACAATAAGGATCGATTATACATCTGCTTTACCTTGTTATAGTTCATTAACGTTGTCGGCGGCAGAGTTTATTGGATCTAAATAATAATTACTATCATTTGCATTTGTATTTTTGCGGTTTTTTGTGATCCTCTGCGGATAAATGTATGTTTAGTTTGATATGAATCAATAACTTATAAAATTAGGTTGGCAAGATATAAAGTTTTTACTTTATTAACTAAGTGTGACGCAGATCACCATAAGGCATGCCATTCTGTAATGAGAGGATAACAATTTGCAAAGTCCAATTACGTTAGAGGCGCTCCATATTCTGGATGCCATTGACCGTCGGGGTAGTTTTGCGGCGGCAGCACATGAGCTTAATCGAGCACCAAGCTCACTCAGTTACCAGATTCAAAAGCTCGAGCAGGATCTGGATATCATGATCTTTGACCGTTCAGGGCACAAAGCCAATTTTACCGATGCGGGTAAGCTGATCCTGGAAAGGGGGCGCGGCATTCTGAATGCGACCGAAAAACTGGTCAACGACTCGACTCTGCTGGCTAATGGCTGGGAACTTGATATTACTTTAGCTTTCGACGGCATTATCCCTATTGCTAACTTTTTTCCGCTGGTCGAAGCTCTGGGAAATGTCAGCAAAACGCGGATTCGTCTCCAGGAAGAGATTCTGGCCGGCTGTTGGGAGTCTTTGGCTGACGATCGGGCCGATTTACTAATCTGTCCGCGTATCGAGACTTTGCCACAAGATGTCAAAGCCGAAACGCTGGGCAGTATGGAGATGGTGTGGGTGGCTGCAACCAATCACTATGTGCATAAACGCACCGGTGGATTTGATGCCGAAGCACGACAAAAATACCGTGCAATCGCAATTGCTGACACTGCACGCGATCAGCCGGCAATGAGCGTTAACATCCTGCAAAAGCAACCACGTCTTACCGTGACAAACTTTAATGCCAAATGTCAGGCGTTGTTAAGCGGTCTGGGCATCGGCACCATTCCTAAACATGTTGCGGAAACCGCTGATTGCTGAAGGCAAGCTGAAAATTATTGAAGGCAGTCCGGAAAGTCATATGGAACTGATTATGGCGTGGCGCCGCAATAAGATTGGTGAAGCAAAATCCTGGTGTATCCAGTATCTTAAGAAGCACTGGTCCCTGGTTTAACCCGAAACATCGTTCAGGTATTTGCGGCAGAATGACAATGCAGCCCGGCAGGCTACATGGCTTGCCGGGCTGCATTTTCTTGCATCGTTTCGAGTTTAAGGACCATATCGGCGGTCCCGTCTTCAAAATGAACGTCCACCGCAAATCCCAAGCCTTTTGCCAGCCCCAACATTCCACGGTTGGTTGGCATCGTCATGCCTGACATCTGCAGGGTACCTTTACTGCGGCAGTAATCGATGATTTTACCCATCAGAATTTTACCCAGGCCTTTACCCTTAAGATCGGAGCGGATCAGAATCGCAAACTCGGCATCGGTATTTTCCGGGTTAATCAGCGCGCGTGACACGCCGATAATTTCTGGCTTATCCCCCTGATGAGTCACAGCGACGAAGGCCATTTCACGGTCATAATCGATCTGCGTCAGGTTGGCCAACGCTTCATGGTTGAATTCGCCGACATCAGAAAAGAAGCGTTTGTAGAGATCTTCCTTACTGACCTTTTTAATAAACGCGGCATGGTCTGGTTCATCTTCGGGCAGAATAGGGCGTATAGTGACAACGTCACCATCTTTCGCCGTCACTTCCTCCGCCATCTCTGATGGGTAAGGTCGGATGGCCAACCGTCCCTGGGCATCACCGTTAAAGCGCTTGAGAGTTAAATCCGCATCGAGAATAGTAAATTGGCTGCCGTTGACCAAAACTGGATGGATATCCAGTTCATGTACTTGCGGGCATTCGACCACCATTTGTGAGATTCGGACCAAAAACTCCGACAGACCATCCACATCAATCGGTACCGGCAGTTTCTGCAGGCGTATCTTGCCTCCGCGAATCGCCCGCACAATCAGATAGCGGGCCAGGATCATATTAAGCGGCGGCAGCGCCGCAGCCGCATCTATTGCCTCGTTCCACTCCGAACCGCCCTGGCCGAGCAAAATCACCGGCCCGAAGGTGTTGTCATGTTTGACTTTAATTCGCAGCTCTTCACCACCGGCCAGTTTGGCCATGCCCTGAACCAGCAAGCCGTGGATATTAGCCGAAGGATAGGTGATCTGAGTTCGGTCGAGAATCGCCTGTGCCGCGTTGGCCACTTCGGCGCTGTTGCGCAGGTTGAGCATGACCCCCTGAACATCGGATTTGTGAGTAATATCCGGGGAACGTAATTTTACCGCAACCGGATAGCCTATGGTTTCCGCAATATGAACCGCTTCACTGGCATCAGATGCAATCCAGGTCGGCAGGACGCTGAAGTTGAAACATTTGAGCAGACTGCCGATTTGATGAGTATCGAGCTCGACCTGATCACTGTCTTGCAGATGCTCGTCAATCCACTGTTTGGCGCTGTTCACTTCTGAGACGTGAACGGCTTCTGCTGTGGTTGGCGTTTCCATCAGTTGCTTCTGGTTTCTTCGGTATTCCACCAGGTGCATAAATGCAACCACAGCACTCTCCGGGGTCCGGTACGTGGGGATCCCAGCCTGAGCAAAGATCTGTCGCGCCGGACGGGCGGTTTGTTCCCCGGACCAGTTAGTGAGAATATTGAACCGACGAGATCGCGGGTGTGATTTGATCACATCCACAATCGCCTGTGCGGTCTGCTCTGACTGAGCAATCGCAGAAGGACTGTGCATGATCAAAATGGCGTCGATGTTGTCGCCATCAAGCACCGCTTTTAACGCATTCACGTAACGCGTGTGGTCGCCATCGCCGACGATATCAATCGGATTACTGTGCGACCAGCTCTGCGGCAGGCACTGATTAAGCTTCTCATACACGCTCTCTTCCAGCTCAGCCAGTTTGCCACCGCGTTCGAGCAGGGTATCAATAGCCATAATCGCAGGCCCGCCACCGTTGGTGATGATTGCCAGACGCTCACCGCGCAGCGGTACCGAGTGAGTCAGAGTTTCTACCGCCGCAAACAACTCGTGACTGTTGTTGACCCGCAACATACCGGAACGCCGGATGGCTGAATCGTAGATGATGTCTAACGTATCATCACCACCGGTGTGCATTTGCGCCGCCTTACGGCCAGCGGACGTTCGGCCGCCTTTGAGGACCAGGATTCGGCGGTTACGCGAAGCCGCACGAGCGGCCGAGATAAACCGGCGTGCGTCCTGGATGGTGTCGACGTAGAGCAGAATAGCATCAGTGTGTTTGTCGGTACTGAGGCAATCAAGCAGGTCGGAGAATTCAATATCACTGGCGTTACCGAGTGAGACAAAGGCTGAAAAGCCAATTTCCTTGTCGTTCGCCCAATCAAGAATAGTGGTGCACACGGCTGCTGATTGGGAAATGAAGGCAATATTGCCTTTCAGGGCGGTGACCGGTGAGAATGAACCGTTAAAATTTACCCATGGCAGGATGAGTCCCAGACTATTTGGGCCGAGAATACGCATTCCGGCGCTTTTGGCTATTGCCTGACACTGCTGCTGAATCTCGTTACCTTGCGCATCCAGCGTATGCATGTCTGACGAGAGCACAATGACGCAGGACACTCCTTTTTCAGCGAGCTGCTGAAAAATAGCGGTATTGCGTGAAGCGTGTGTGCACAGAATCGCAATGTCAGGAACCAGCGGCAAGGCTTCAATCGTTTTATAGGCCAGAACACCGCAAACTGAGGGATAATAAGGCGTAACGGGCATAATCGCACCATCAAATCCGCCCTGAAGCAGGTTTTTCATCACGATATTGCCGGCCCGGAACGGGCGAACCGATGCACCGATCACGGCAACGGATTTCGGTTTCAATAACTGGCTTAAATTATTCATGAGTTAGGCTCACACGCGCACAGATGACGTGGGTATATCTTAACCAATAACCCATGCCTCTGTTACTGTATTTAATCTGGTTGTGATCCTGACGGCATGCAGGTGATGCGACTTTGTGTCACAAATCACAGGATATCGATGATAATTCTACTGCTACGCTTGATTCTGAGCGCTGCTATCGGCATGATTTAATTACTTTCTACTCAGAGTGTTTAAGATTCCATGAAAAAAATTGCAATAGTTGGCCTGTCAGCGCTACTCGGTGCATGTTCATCGGGCAGCTACATCACAGACGTAACGACCGAAAGTCATACTGAAGAGTACGCTGCCGCACCGGTTTCTCAGCCTGTTGTGTCTGCACAGGGCACCGCACAAGGCGTGACAGAGCAAAATGTTGAAATGAATGTTGTCAGAACGGCTCCGGTTGTCGCGCCAACCAACACCGTTCAGACCAAACCTGCTGCTCAGCAAAAACCAACGGTTTCTATCACACCTCCATCTGCAAAGCAGGTGGCAATGAACCCGCGTTACGGGTTTACCATTCAAGTGGTAGCGGTTGGCACTCAGAATAAAGTCGACGAGTTTGCGAATAAACTGCCAGGCAACGGCCAGCCTATTTGGGAAAACTATAAAGTCGTTAACGGTACCAAGTGGTATACCGTGCTATTTGGAGATTACGCCACTCGCAAGGAAGCTGAGGCAGCAATCGCAACTCTGCCGGGCGAATTTAAGTCTCTTAAGCCGTTCGTGAAAAGTATCGATACGATTAAAAATTCACAGTTCCCGACGCTGAATAAACTGAATTAACTCTGGTGAGTCATGAATAAAGGGGCAGGAAGCCCCTTTATTGTTTGTTCTATGACCATTTAAACCATGATTGTGTGAGAAATTCGCAGGAACGGTGTAAGTTGAGCGCGAATTGATTATCATAGCCAGCTAATAATTCCTGATGTCACGGAAAGATTTCAATGACAAAAAACACTATCTTACTGTTGTGTGGCGGCGGCTCTTCTGAACATGAAGTGTCACTTGTTTCTGCAAACTACCTTCAGCAGCAATTAGCTTTGACTGCAGATTTCGATGTCATTCGCGTCGAAATGAAACAAGACGGCTGGTTTACCGACGCCGGTGAGATTGTTTATCTGGATACCAACTCGGCGACACTGAACGATGAAGCGCTGTCAGTTAAGATCGACTTTGTGGTTCCTTGTATTCACGGCTACCCCGGTGAAACCGGTGATATTCAGTCGATGTTCGAACTGGCCGGAATTCCTTACCTGGGTTGTGGTCCGGAAGCGAGCTCTAACAGCTTCAACAAAATCACCTCCAAACTTTGGTATGACGCGTTAAATATCCCTAACACGCCTTATCTGTTTTTGTCTGAAAACAGTGAGCAGGCGTATCAGGATACCTTGGCGGCATTTCGTCAGTGGGGAAGTCTGTTTATCAAGGCTGCACGTCAAGGCTCTTCAGTAGGTTGTTACAAGGTCACTAAAGAGCATGAAGTTGCTGATGCTATCCAGAATGCATTTAAGTTTTCTGAACAGGTATTAGTTGAAAAAGCGGTTAAACCACGTGAACTGGAAGTGGCCGCCTATGAGCTGAACGGTGAACTGTTTATTACCAAGCCTGGTGAAATCATTGCACCGGAAGACGCCTTCTACAGCTATGAAGAGAAATACAGCGCCGGCAGTCATTCACGTACAGAAGTGGAAGCTCACAACCTGAGTGATGAGCAGCAACAACTGATTCAGGATGTCGCGCGTAAGGTGTTTACCCACATGAAGCTGCGCCATTTGTCCCGGATTGATTTCTTCCTGACACCGGAAGGTAACGTGTACCTGAACGAAGTGAATACCTTCCCGGGTATGACGCCAATCTCTATGTTCCCGAAAATGCTGGAACACAACGGCCACAAGTTCTCAGAATTCCTGGCAGATTGTGTACGCTCGTCACTAAGCGTAAAAGCATAATCAATCCAGTGGCTTAAAGCTGACAAATTTCAGCTTCTCTTGTTCCGCGGTGTTCTTACTTCCAATATATTGGTAAGGCATCGCGGCACTGAGCCAGCGTCCGAAACTCTTGAATATCCCTCGCTTTATACCCTTGTTTTGCCAACTGACGCGCAGCACCAATTCGGGCTGAATGGCCGGAAAATTTTAACTCTGGTTGCTGCAGATACTCACCGGCATTTCTCAAAATTCTGAAGATCGATGAATCATTCAAAGCTCCGGCGGAGATATTGCCGTGGCGATCAATAGCACGGAATATCACACCTTGTTGCTGGGGCAGTAATGCCACCCAACGCGATAGCGTCACTTTGGCCTGTGATGATAAAGCATAGGTCGTTTCACCAAACTGAATCAAATAATCTTCGCTGTCTTCACTCAGACAAACCAATTGCTCAAAGCTGAGTTTCTTTAACTCCGACCGCTTCAATGCACACTCAAACATAACGTGATAAATCGCCAAGTCTCTGATGACACGGGGCGCCGGATTATCATTGAGCAGTTCAAACAGTTCATCGAGGTGATGTTGATCAAAGCTGGCTGCCTGAGTATCGTCACCATGCTTCTCTAACCGTAATGAGGTAAGTGTCGTTTTTACCTGGCTGGTTGCAGTCGGGTCCTTTTGATTTAGCAAGCTATGAACAAGACTTATAGTGACAGCGTAACGTTTTATTGTGCTGTATTTTCTGGAACGAGCCTCAAATTCAAGGAATTGACGAACAGCTGTCGCAGAGGCCGGAATAGGGCGTACCGAGCGCGAAATGCAGAATTCCAGGAAGATATTCCAATCTTTCGTGAATGCCAGTAACGAGTTTGCACTGTACTGGTGCTGAGTCAGCTCATTTAGTTGGTCACGAGTGACTAGACGACCGAATTCAGTAACCTTCTGTTTTACAATGACTTGATCTGTGATCACCGTTAGATTTTTTTTCACTCTCACGCACTATAACTAGTTTTTTGCTAATAAATATACTTGCTAACACGAAATATACAATTATTATTTAATTTACCGTAACCAAAAGAAACAGATGCTTATGCCAATAGCTAC
The DNA here is from genome assembly GCA_039696685.1 of Vibrio sp. CDRSL-10 TSBA. Lineage (NCBI taxonomy): Bacteria > Pseudomonadati > Pseudomonadota > Gammaproteobacteria > Vibrionales > Vibrionaceae > Vibrio > Vibrio sp. CDRSL-10 TSBA. The sequence goes on from CP155565.1 coordinate 538,130, forward strand.
TTATCGAGGGTTTAACCTCAAATCTGCGAACAATTCTACGGAAATATGGCAAGTTCAGATTAAGAACCATCTTTTGTCTGGCAACTTAGCAGCGGTAAAAAAGAGCATCGATTGGTGGTGTGAAACTGCTTCGATAATCGACCCGAAAGAGTTCGATTCTGTTGGCCGTAAACGAGATGACGCGGCTGGAATCCAGGAAAATTTCAATGGGTTTGCTCTGAAGAAACGACACTGGTGAAGCGAATGGTTGGTATTGTTTTTTCAATGGACGCTTAATTAAAGGCTCAAAAGTTGCCATTCAAAAGCATATCGAGGCATACTTGCTCGCTAGACAGCGTGCTGAAGCCCAACAAAAGAAGTAGTAGATTGTTATGACACTTGTATATTCGACAGAAGTCGGCCGAATTCAACAGGAACCAGAGAAAACCGAACGTCCTAAAGGCGACGGTATTGTCCGTATCCACAAAGAAACCAAAGGCCGTAAAGGCAAAGGCGTTTGTATTGTCAAAGGCCTGGATTTGGATGACGCGCCACTCAAACTTTTGGCAGCTGAACTTAAGAAAGTCTGCGGTTGCGGCGGCTCGGTAAAAGATGGCGACATCGAGATCCAAGGCGACATGCGCGACAAGATTAAAGCGTTGCTGGAAAAGAAAGGTTTCAAGGTCAAATTAGCCGGCGGCTAATCGGCTAATAACCAGGTTGATATCGGCAGATAGCAAAGTAGTTATTAGCTATTTTATGGTAAATATGGTTATGTTCAATAAACCATGTCGTAATCCGGATAAGGCTATCAACCAGGAAAGAGAGAAGAGTGCCTTAGACAGGCGCTCTTCTTAATACTCAATATTATTTAACATAACGTACATAATACGCACTTAGAGTGATTGCTCTAAAGTACTGTGGGCGTCAGCCGCATACAAAGCCAAGCTACCGCAAGCCATTGATAATCCTTGTAAACCCAGCCCGTTATACTTTTTTGCAATGTTTTCCCACATCGCTTTAATGGTTGGATTATCGTTGCGGTCAGCCTGGCAACCCAGTAACGCCACCTCTGGGTCAATTCCTGAATTCTCTGCAAGGAAAATTGCTTGTGAATCAGTCATATAGCGTTTGCATTTTCTGAATTCAGATATTCTCGACGCTGGAACTTTCATATCCAGCGCTATTTGTTCCCAGATTTGGTATTTATGATTCCCATAACTGGTAATTTGACTGCCTTGGTTGCTCGGCCTTAACCCGACACCTTGGCGGTCACCCAACTGTTAAGGTATTTGGTTATGGAGGACAACTCGGTTTTGATGACAGCTCATGACATTCAGGATCTCTCAATCTACCTGGCACTGTATGTGTCGCTGTTCTGTTTTGTCGGCTGCATACTTGGTCGTTTTGTCCTGACTCCAATCAAACGTTACGGCGTGACGTTCTCTCAATCTCGCTCTGTGGATGGTCACTGATATGGATACCATCTACTTCGACAACGCACCGGCCATTGGCATCAACGCTTATTTCCCTTGGGGCCATCGTTTCTTCAAATCACAGTTTGAGTTCGACTTGTATCTGTCGACTCACTACTGCAGTGACCCTTATCAGATGGTCGAAATCACCGATGAAAACTACCAGGAGCTGCTGCTCAAAGGAGTTTTCCATGCCATCTAAAAAGCCATTGAACCTATTTCACGATCAAGTGCGTCCGGTCAAGGTTGACCACTTGGCGTTTACGTTCGCGTACTCGGACTTGAAACACTTGGACCGCTCTAATGACCAGGACTTTATCAACCTGCAGTTTCCTGAGTATCGGGAGCCTGCATTGTCTACGCCTGAGCAACTGGATAACGCCATCACTCAGTACAAAAACAAGGTGCGCAAGATTCTGTCACATCGCTTTGAAGAGTTCATGCAAAAAGTGATGGGCTTTCGTCTGTCACCAATGCGCGGTCGCGGCCTGCATGGGTACGACGATTCGATGGTCATTCTGGATATGACCGGCACAGTCGAATGTGGTCTGGTCGGCATCGGCGGGAAACCTTGATACCGTGTTTGTTCAGATTAACGGTACAGGCTGCACACGACTGTTTGAGCGTATCTCACACACCAAACTGCATTGGTGGTTAGCCACAATTCTGGGCGTGACTCGCCTCGCCCGTCTTGATTTGGCCGTCGACGATTAAATAAAATAAAGTCGGTTAGCTTAAAGCAAGCAAAGGTTTTTCGAACGTGCGCACAAATAGTATTAATCCTTCTATTATGAGTCTATAACTCCGAAACCACTTTGCGATTCAAATCTATCCTAATGATGAAATAAACTGCTTGTTTAATATTGAGAAAATCGCCGAAGTAACCAATAGATGCCATTTAGAACACACAGAACTCACCACAGGTGACACACATCTTAGTTTTAGGAATTGCTCCCAAATGGGACTAACTCCCATCTATTAACACGTATATAATTGCTTATAGGTATAAAGGTTTGTTATACATTTGTTCGCTTCAGATCTGCTTTCAGGAGTGGGTTATAAAGTGGTTGCATGATTGTGTTGTCAGACTAATTTTGAGTGACGCGTTAAACAGACAATCTATCTACGATAGTTTTATATACGAGTTCACTTTGACTAAATTTAGAATCTTTAATAAAAACTAAAAAACTCAATATAGGTAATTGAAATGTCAGTAAAATTTCAACATTTAAATAAGTTCCGAAAAAATGAAAGCTTAATTGCTGAGTATGGCACCGAAAATGCTCATTTGATTTGGTGTATGGGGCTCTACTTAGATGAGTCTGATTTGGATAAGTTAGGAAACGGATGGTTTGACAGACGGCCCAAACGACAAGGGTATAGACTTTATCTATCAAAACAACTCTACTCTATACATTGTACAAGGCTATTTCTCTAAAAAAGAAGATTATAAAATAGAGGCTCCAGCAAGCAAAGCTGCAGATCTGAATCAAGCATTAGCATGGGTTAAAACGGGCAACATATCGGCGCTACCAGTAGATTTAAAAGATAAAATATCAGAGGTACGATCATTAATAGATAATGATGAAATCGATACAATAGAACTCTTATACACTCACAATTGCATCGAGTCTGAAAATGTTCGTAGAGAGCTTGATACGTGCGCGCAGTATCTAAAAAGTGCTTATTCAGAGAAAGATTTGGCCGTTGAATATAAAGAGCTTGGAGCAAAAAGTATTGAAAAACTTTACATATCACTATCTCAACAAATAGTAATAACAGAAGATATAAAATTCGACGGTGAAATATTTACATCTTTAAACGATGATGGTTGGAGTGCTTACTTAGGTTATGTCAATGGCAGTTGGTTACATGAACAATATTTGAAAAAACCGAATGATTTGTTCAGTGCAAACTATCGTGGATTTATGGGTATAAATAAAAGAAAAAAAATAAATAACGCGATCAGATCTACAGCAGAAAACAATCCAACAGATTTTTTTGTATTTAACAATGGCATCACTATTCTCACTGTTAAATTCAACTCTCTTAATAATACACTAAGCGGAATATCAATTATAAATGGTGCACAAACTACAGGTTCAATCGGTGCAGTATCTGATTCAGATAAGCTTAATAATGTGAAGGTAATGTGCAGAATTATTGAATGTGATGATGAAGAGAAGGTGAAAAAAATTGTGCAATACAATAACACTCAGAACCATATTACTACGTGGGACCACTATACAAACAGTATGGAACAAAAGGCACTAATAGAAGAGTTTAAAAAATTCGGATATACTTATTCTCTTAAGCGTGGCTTTGAAAATTCTGGTGCCTTATTTGGTATTGAATCAGTAGCTCAGCCATTAGTTGCATTCCATGGTGATTATAATAGTGCTAACAGAGGTAAAAACTACGTCTTTGAAACTAATAGCGCTTATCAAAATGCTTTCAAAGACTCAAAGGCTCAACATATTTTACTTGCTTATTGTGTTTCCAAAGCAATTGAAAGGCATAAAGGTTCTTTAAAATCCAAACAAAATAGAAAGGATAGCGATGAAAAGGCGTTTGTTTTTCTTCAGAATTTAAAATCTAGATATTTTGTTACTGCTGTTGTTGGTCAAATTTTGGATGAAATTGCTGATCAATCTATAGATGTAAAATTCGCGAAATTCAAGTATAACTCATGTATTACTTCTAATTTCAGTTTGGATGATTTAATCGGATTTTGGGTGCCTGTGGTCGCAGCGATATTACCTCTAATCATCAGTGTAACTAATACTGACTTGACGAGTTATTTAAGTGAAACTAAAGAGAATCAATTACAAATCGTTTCTGATTCAGTTAAAGAGAAACTTGCCTCACTAAGACAAATAACTGATTTACAACCTCTAACAGATTTAGCAACTCATATTGAGTAACTAATAGTAAAAATCCGCCTTCTTAGAAGGCGGATTTGGTTTACAGCCCCTGAAAGGGGCATTTCCGCGTTGTTAGTTCATCTTCAACTCTAACTGCGCCTCATGTTCTTGATCTTGCTTGTCTTGGTGTCTGACGTAACGTCTAATGATTTCTTCATTTACACCAACTGTATCGACAAAGTACCCTCGTGCCCAAAAATGATTTCCCCAAAGTTTCTTTCTTCTATGCGGATATTTATTAAACAACCGGGTTGTGTTTCTTACCGGTTTCCATTGAACGTGCTAATTGTTAAGTGTGCTTCTCGAATCACTGATGATGATTTTGGCAAACAACGTTAAGAGATTTCGATCCTGGCTTTCTCAACCTATCTTCAAATTGACCATAACTTAAGTTGCTCCACTCCTGATAATTGAATAACTCATATCAATGGCAAAAGACTTTGAACTTACCAAGTCTTATTCATACGGCCTAAGAACATGCTTTTTGCCTGTCATTATTCCACTGTTCTAACTGTCTACCTGCTTGTTTCAACTGGTTGACGACGTAAGCACCGAGCACGACACAGACATTGAATAAATGATCTACAACCCCCGCGATCAAGCCGACTTTGACACCGCTCAAATGCAAATCCGCTACACAATTCAAAATGCAATCATTAATCTTAACCTAGAAGTATTCGCACTGGGAGTTTTGCAATCATTAACAAAAAGAACCAAATACGTACCAATCTTTGCTATCAAAACTCATCGTCGAATTATAGTTTGCTGATTTGCACTATCTTGCTCGTTGCTATGCAAAGCTTTTGGTCAGATGTCACTGATATCACCTCTATTGGTGCAATGATGCTGATTTTGTCATACATATAATTAGTTATAGTGCGCTAGATATGCATTGCTGGAATTAAGTGAACATAGATTTATCTGAATAGTAACCCTAAGCAAACCCTGAATGTTTATTGTCTATAATCACAGTTACGTACTGAAAACACCATAAATGATGGGCTACAGGGCGGCCGTTTCATTGAGTGACGCCGTCACAAATTGAATTATCAAGTCAAACGCACATCCAAGCTACATTACCCCACTTTTTGTGTTGTGAAAATTTCTTATCTTGCCGCAATTGTACACTGTTTTATAGTTTTACCACTCAACACAAAGTACGTGATCAAAAGTAAAATGAAAAAACAAAATTACGTCTATCACTTTCGCTGGGCAGAGCAAACTTTTTGGCTTAAAAAACGTGGTGAGGACAAACGTAACCTTCTCAACCGAACGCTGAGTGGACTGGCGCGCTTAAACAAGCGCTTTCGCAAACTGGCACTACATAGTGCCGATACGCCTGAGCAACGATTCTTACATGAAGTGAAAGCGTATCAATATGCCATGGCGCATCAACTGCCGGTCGCCCGTCTTCGCTATGTCAACAAATCCTGGTTTATCACCGAAGATGGTGGCTCTCCTATCAATAAAACAGACGCCAATTCGCCTAAGCTGCTTTTCCGCCGGGCAATGTGTGCCTTAAATGAAATGCACCAGAAAAACTTTATCCACGGCAGGCCGGCAATGCGTGACATTCTGGTCAATCAAAACGGTAAAGTCACGTTTGTCGACCTGGAAGAAGCCCAGATCAGTAATGACCCGGCGCGGAAAGTTCGAGATGTAGTACTGTTTCTGCTCGACTCATATCGACTGCACAGCGTCAGTCAGCAAACGCGTATACGCGCAGTAGAAGCCTGGATTGCCGAAAGTAATGAATCAGTTCGCGCTGAATTCAAACGAGTCAGCCGCAAATTGAATCGCTATATCTGGCTTGCTCATACTGTCTTGCTGTTCAAGCCCAATCGACTGTCAAAACAACTGGTGCTGTTGGCGCGCTTTCTTGCTTGTATCGACCTTAATTAGTCATCACCCCGACATAGCACGTTGTAGCGCCTGAAGACACCCAATGCGACCCATCCGGAGCCTGTTTAGCGGAAACGACTCAAACAGGCTCAACACAGGATTCAGTAACATCACCCCGTCGATAACCCCGTTGGAAGTTTATCTGGTTCAACACAAACCGGGGCATCTTTTACGTTGCAACTGAGTTGCGGGGCAACCTCTGCCGTACACCAGACTTCAGATTAAACACAATACCGACCTGACGTTCTAAAACCTGTTCTGGCTTTATATCTGCCATTAGTAAGTAATCACACCGTAACGCATTAGCACAAAACACTGGTCTATTTTTTACCCCTAACGGAGATTGTAATAAAATTACAGATAGCTTTCATGGGAGTCGTACGGCAGGATTTTATCCTGCTATAAGTAGTTGTTTATTATTAATTTAGTGGGGTTAATTCAGAAATTACGGAAAAAAAGGAGGTGCTGGGTGATTTTGAAAGGCAAAAAAAGAGCACGTTACGTGCCCTATTCTTGGTTGTCTGCTTGTTGCTGCTGCTCCTGGCGGATTTGCTGCGCTACGATTTTAATCGCTTCTGCAGTACTGATGCCCTGCGCCATCAACTGCTGAATTTTTTCGACCGCCGCCTGTTGCTCGGCGTGGCTTAAGGTAGGTAAATCATCAAACATAAAAAAGGCTCCTTAATTAAGGAGCCCAACTATAGAGGTTCGTTTAGTAACTCGCAAGGAAGTTTACGTATCCGCCCATGGCATTTTCATTGGTGTAGCTGGCACCGATATCAAGCTGGAACAAATTCAGAGGCGATAAACCAATACCCGCTGTTACCGTCCCTTCACTTCCACTGTATGCCAGGTTCTTGTTATAACCGGCGCGCAGTTTTAGCTGACGCATTAAATCAATTTCACCACCGACGCGAATCATCTGTGTGTTATCGGCAAAATCATCAAAGCGTTTGTCTTCATTCAGATCGTAATCAACACTCAGAGTAACGTAGTCAGCAACGATGCCCGCCCCTACGGTGTATTGCGGACGAATCTGATACGAGTACTGCAGGTTTGGATTACCGGCTACCTGAGAAACCACGCTACGCGTTTCGATATCACGGCTGATCAGGTTACTGGCTGCCAGGCCAATCCGGAACGGACCATAAAACCACAACGCGCCGGCGTCGATGTTAAACGTAGTTTCGCCACGGCTGTTTTCACGTAAATCAGAAATATCGTAGTTGTTGATACCCGCTTCATACACATAGGTGTAGATACGTTGTAATTTCGGGCTGATACCAAACGACATGTGTTGGCCAAGGAAGGTTTGATACTTGGCCAGTGAAATACCGACTTCCGTCACTGCGACCGATACCGCATTGACGGTACTGTTCTGTGCGTTTCTCAAGGGTACACAAGTCGGTGTTCGCTGGCGTGCTGCAGTTGTCAGCAATTTGCGGCGTAGCAAAAGTTTCAGCATAGGCTTTGCCGAACAGGTTCATGGACAGATACTGGTTCGGAATACCAAAGGCGACGACACCGCCAATGTTGGCATTGACTACATCTCCGTTCACTTCATCCATTTTGGCCTGCAACTCGGCAGCGCGGGAAACATCACCACTGTCGATCAGATCGGAAATTGCATCCATATTATCGACCAGGTTATCCGGGTCGTTGTAGTTGATACCAAAGCTGGGAAGAATCATGCCGGCATCATCATTGCGACGATAAATCGCCACAATAGCCGGATTATAGAAAGGAGCTGTCAGGTAGTTTGCCGCGACTACGCCGACACCACCCATCGCATCACCACGTGCTTCAATCGCGTAGTTCGCTGCGAAAACGCCCGGAGCTGTCACAGAGACAGCCAGCGCGAGAAACTTTAATTTAGTATTCATGCCGTTACCCAACCATAAAATCCATTTGGTTATATAACGGCGTATTTTCCATTAACTTTAGTTATTCATCTAGCGAAACGTCATATGTTTTGCTGATAACTTGAGATTGCTCAATAACTATTGGCCCTTGCCAGCGATGATGGGTCATCGACACTGCTAACACATAGCGATCATCGGGCAAGTCGTCCTGCTCCAGTTTGGTCGGATAGTCTGACTCGTAGGTCTGTTTCCAGATCTCTTTGTACTTACCATCTTCATAATCAAACACGGAGACACCCAATTTAGGCAGCGGGCAATAACGGTTCAGCAGCGCGTTTTTCTCAACGACCCATTGGTCTTTCGAAGCCCAACGTACAGTCTGTTTTGCTTGCGGGTGACCGAAAATAATCCACGAGCTCCAGGTTTCTTTATCCGCAGCGGTGATATCCAGACGGTAAAGGCCCATATTGAGCTTGGTATTGAGATTGTAGCGTTTCAAATACGATTGCGTGTTTGATGTGACACTGTCACGGTCGGTTCGGGTAAAGGTACTGTCACTGGAAAGAGGCTTATCAACCCACTGTGTCAGCTTGATGTCGCTGATCGCTTTGGTCACTTTGGCATCAATCAGTACCTGGTACGCATCGCGCCCCGGGCTTTGAATATCAATTCTGCGCAGAGTGACTCCCGAAATCCAGTCCGGAAATGCTTTGTTATCTAAGCCTTTACCGCAATCGACAGTCAGTGATTGCAGCAATAGTTCATCGAGGTGTGAACGAATGTTTTTGTTGTGATCGAGCTGCCAGACTTCAACCAAAGAAGCGAACATGCTCGCTAGGTCGTTGTTGAGCAGGTTTTGGTGCGCCTGGGTCAGTGGAGTGCTTTTTTGAAACCACTCCACTGCCTGGGCTGATAAAGGCACGCTGAGCAGCGTGCCAATCAGTAAAGCCGTTGATCGCATTGTTATGCTTTCATTTTATATCCGACGCCGCGTAGCGTCTCGATATCCAGGCCAGGTAGTTTCTGACGCAGCTGCAGTACATGCGTATCCACGGTACGAGTCGTCGGAAAATGGTTGTAGCCCCAAACATGGTCAAGCAGTTCATCACGAGTGAACACCCGGCCCAGGTTGCTGGCCAAAAACAGCAGCAGATCAAACTCAGTACGTGTCAGAGTCACAGACTCACCGTTAAAGAACACTTCACGCGTTGCTTTATCGATGATCAGATTGTCAGTCACAACTTTGCTGTCGTCCATCTCATCATTGTCCGGCAGGCGAAGCTGGGCACGAAACGCGGGCAAACAGTTCTGCTTCAGCAAACGGTTTGGTCAGGTAATCATTCGCACCTGCATCCAGACCGGTTACTTTGTCTTTCACTGTAACCAATGCGGTCAGAAGAATAACAGGAATATCTTTAATTTCTTTCCAGCCAGCAAGATGTTGAACTGAGTCACCATCAGGAAGCTGTCGATCGAGAATAACCAAATCGGCTTGATCCCAATATTGCTTTACCGCAGCGATCGTTTCTGCATGTAAACAGTCATATCCTGCTTGCTCCAGACTGACCAACAGGCCGTCAGCTAGGTTTTTGTCATCTTCAACAAGAAGCAATGTCTGTTTCACAGGGTATCTCCAATATAAATGTGGTCGGTGGTCCAACGAGGTTCATTGTTCCCCCCATTCTTCCGACCATCGATTCTACTATAGTTAAACCAAGTCCTAAGCCACTTTTACTGACGAAAGGCTTGCGTAAATGACGCCAATCCTTATTGGTGAGCGTTCCCTGGTCCTTAACCTTAATGGTCACAGCATCCGCTCGGGTGATGACTTCCAGCGTCACCGGAGCAACGCCATACTTTACCGCGTTGCGTATTAAATTGTCGACACATGTACCAAGCCAATACACATTGAGCTTGGCGGCGATATCTTGGTTGATGATCAGCTCGACCGGTTCGGCAAACTCTTCTTCAACTTTAAATCTTAACCACTCTTCAACGGACGGAACCCAGTCTGTCGCAAGCGGCTTATTATCGGATTGCAGATAATCTTTACTTGCTTCAGCGAGTTGGCGTAAACGGCGTGAATCTTCACACAAGCGACGAAACTCATCGTATACAGACTCCGGTAAATGTTCAAATTCACGTCGGAAGCCTTCCACCGTCAGGGACAAACTGGCGATTGGGGTGCGCAGTTCGTGAGTCAGAATTTGCAGAATCAACATACGACTCTTCATATCCTGACGCTTTGAATTCCATCGGTAAACCGACCAACCCATCACCAGCAGGATGTTGGCAATCACCAACACCACCATACTTATACGTAACAGGTCAGAATGATCCTCAATATTCCAGCAGATGTTACCACGCTGTACAAAACAGGTATTTTCCGGCGACGCTATACTGAAGGACAATCCGGCTTTGCTGGCGTTTTCGTTCCAGGTATCGTCATCAAAGACATAGTATTCGTCACCTTTGCGCAGCCAAAGTTCCCCGTCATCACCAAACATTACGGCGCCGGCAATCAAAGCGGAGATGGTGTCTTCGCTCATACTTTGCAAACGGCCCAGTAACGTACCAGCTGCCGCTTTCGGACGCTCCTGGATGTGCATGTACTGAGTCAGCTTGTTCATCAGTTCAGGATGCACTTCAGCATACCGCGAAGCATAAGTACCGCCGCCGGGATGAATCAGCGCACTGCGCCCGAACCAGCGCAATGGTAATTGGGTGCCTTTACATAGTGCCCGGGTAAAAACCAAAGGTTCCGTCACTAAAGGGTTGAGAGGCAGTTTACCTGAGCACGTTCTTGCTAGCTGATACAGCTGCTGGATGTCCCGGATTGGATAGGATGATGTTTGCGGCAGCATCGTATCCGGTGTCAGCAACCGGGTCGGATAGTCATTCTGTATTGCACGTATATCGTAAGATACTACCGCGGATTTATAATCAAACAGCGATATAAACAGATCGATACGTTCCGGTAACGAATCTGCATAAGTCGCTGAGGAGAAAGAAATCCCCAGTAACGCTATGGTATTTAGTATCGCTTTAATCAATTTGAATCTTCGGTAGATCATAGGTTTACAAAACTATATCGTATTATCCGAAAAAGATACATTTACCGTGTTATATTGCTGTCAATAATGCATAGATCACAAACAAAGAAGCCAGCTAAATGCTGGCTTCTCTATTAAATGCAGGATTTTTACCCGCATGGTGTATGGTTTATAGTGCGCGTGAGATAGCGTCAACACTCTCTTTTGCATCACCAAACAACATATGTGTGTTGTCTTTAAAGAACAGAGGGTTCTGCACACCGGCGTAACCTGTGTTCATCGAACGCTTAAACACGATGACATTCTTCGCATTCCAGACTTCCAGAAACCGGCATGCCGGCAATCGGGCTGTTTGGATCTTCTTGTGCCGCCGGGTTAACCGTGTCGTTAGCACCGATAACCAGTACTGTGTCTGTCTCGCTGAAATCGTCGTTGATTTCATCCATTTCCAGTACGATGTCATACGGTACTTTGGCTTCTGCCAGCAGTACGTTCATGTGACCAGGCAGACGCCCCGCAACCGGGTGAATACCAAAGCGGACTTCAACACCCAGTGCGCGAAGTTTTTCGGTAATCTCATGCACCGGATACTGAGCCTGAGCCACTGCCATACCGTACCCAGGAGTAATGATGACTGACGTTGAGTTTTTCAACATGTCCGCCACATCTTCAGCGTTGATTTCACGGTGTTCACCCTGCTCTTCATCACTGCTGATCACCACGTCCTGACCAAAGCCACCGGCAATGACACTGATGAACGAACGGTTCATCGCTTTACACATGATGTAGGACAGAATCGCACCGGAAGAACCAACCAGCGCTCCGGTTACGATCAACAGGTCGTTGGCCAGCATGAAACCTGCCGCGGCCGCCGCCCAACCCGAGTAAGAGTTCAGCATAGAAACCACAACCGGCATATCCGCACCACCAATCGATGCCACCAGATGGTAACCAAACGCAAACGCGATAAGTGTCATCACGATCAGTGCAAACATGCTGCCGTCAGCATTCACAAACTGAACCATCAGCAGTGTAGAAACAACCACAGCCGCCAGGTTAAGCTTATGTTTGTGCGGCAGGTTGAGCGGAGATGACTTAATCAGACCACGCAGTTTACCAAATGCCACGATGGAACCCGTGAACGTCACTGCACCGATGAATACACCCAGGAAGACTTCAACCAGGTGAATCACGTGCTCGGCATGAGTCGCAACTTCAGGTGCGTCCAGGTAGCTGTTATAGCCAACCAGAACCGCCGCCATACCAACGAAGCTGTGCAGAATCGCAACCAGCTCCGGCATTTCGGTCATTTCCACTTTTTTTGCAAAGTGGATACCGATCGCACCACCAATCAGCATTGCGATGATAATCCAGACAAAACCCTCAGAACCCGGACTGAAAATAGTCGCTAGAAGCGCTATGGTCATACCGGCGATACCGTAGTAGTTACCGGATTTGGCTGATTCCTGTTTAGACAGTCCAGCCAGACTTAAAATGAAAAACAGAGCAGCAACAATGTAGGCCGCCTGTACTAATCCTGCAGACATTGTGTACTCCCTTAATTTTTACGGAACATTTCAAGCATACGTTTGGTCACGGTAAAGCCACCAAAGATGTTGATACTGGCAATCAAGACGGCGATAAACGCCAGGAAAGTCACCACGCCATTACCCTGCCCGATTTGCAGCAGTGCGCCCACAACGATGATGCCCGAAATCGCATTGGTTACCGACATCAGAGGTGTATGCAGAGCATGGGTAACGTTCCAGACCACGTAGTAACCCACGACACAGGCCAGAACGAATACGGTAAAGTGCCCAAGGAATGCAGCCGGGGCCACTGAGGCGATCCACGCAAACGCACCCACGCCAACCGCGAGACCAACCAGTTTTTTCACCGGAGAGACAGGTTCAGACTCTTTTTTTTCGGCTTTAGGCTGGGCTTTTGGCTTTTGTTGTGGCTGAGCAGAAACCTGAATCGGCGGTGCCGGCCAGGTGATTTCACCATCTTTGACCACGGTGACGCCGCGCACAACCACATCTTCAAAATCGATGTTGATATTGCCGTCTTTTTCTTTGCACAGCAGTTTCAGCAAGTTAACCAAGTTAGTTGCGAAAAGTTGAGAAGATTGCGTTGGCAGACGACCCACCATATCGGTATAGCCGATCACTTTAACGCCATTCGGGGTAACGAATACCTGGTCTTTGACTGTGTATTCACAGTTACCGCCGTTCGCTGCCGCCAAATCGACAATCACGCTGCCCGGTTTCATGCTGTCGACCATCTCTTTGGTCACCAGTTTTGGCGCAGGTTTGCCCGGGATAAGCGCAGTGGTAATAATGATGTCGACATCTTTCGCCTGAGCCGCATACAGTTCAGCCGCTTTACGGTTGAAATCATCCGACATCTCCTTGGCGTAACCGTCACCTGAACCGGAGTTTTCCTGATAATCAAGTTCCAGGAACTCAGCACCCATTGACTGAACCTGCTCTTTTACTTCAGGTCGAACGTCGAAAGCACGTACGATAGCACCCAGGCTACCTGCCGCACCGATGGCAGCCAAACCAGCAACACCGGCACCGGCGACAAATACTTTCGCTGGCGGTACTTTACCCGCCGCGGTAATCTGACCGGTAAAGAAGCGACCAAATTCATGCGCCGCTTCCACCACCGCACGATAACCGGCGATGTTGGCCATTGAAGAGAGAGCGTCCAATGCCTGAGCGCGAGAAATACGTGGTACGCAATCCATCGCCATGACATTGATACTTTTCACGGTCAGTTTTTCCATCAGCTCTGCATTTTGTGCAGGCCAGATAAAGCTGACCAGTGTGGCGCCTTCCTTAAGCAAAGCAATCTCGTCGACGCTGTCGTCGCTAAGCGGTGCATTGACTTTCAGGATGATGTCCGATTGCCAGGCTTCATCTTTAGTCACTACTTTTGCACCAGCAGCTTCGAATGCAGAATCTTCAAAACTTGCCAATTCCCCTGCCTGAGATTCGACAACGACCTCAAAACCTAGCTTGATTAACTGTTCAACCGACGATGGTGAAGCAGCGACTCGCGTTTCCCCTGCGAGTATTTCCTTTGGTACACCAATTTGCATAGCTTATCCTTGACTATTGGCACAATGAATATTCTTTTTTTATCTAACGACTGACCTAACTTCAAGCTATTTGTTATATAAATACAAAGTGTTATTTCATATAACGTCAGGTATTAAAAAGATGTGATTGACTCTACACCGATAGCAACTTCACCGACAACTTGGCAGAGGCGGAACCAGTATAAGCATATCCATCTGTAAACTGGAATTTGCAATGTGCTCAAAAAACAAAAGAGCCACCAGCATATCGACTAATGGCTCTTTTATTTATGATTTCTGTCAATGACTTGAGGGTTAGGAGAAGATATTACCGCTCATTTGATCGATGAACATCTGCGCTTTTTTCAGCATCAGTTCTTTGGCATCTTCTTTACTTGGCAGAACATCGGAACGAATGAAACGATGGGTTTTCAGTTCACCGTCTATTTCTTTGGTAATCCGGCCGGCGATACGATATTGGCCGCCTTCCGCCTGTGGCTCCTGATAAATAAGAAAGCCTTTGTATTCGACAGGCTGGACAACTTCAATTTGGTTCTCTGACTTACCGCCAAACAAACGAGAAAACAATCCCACAATTACTCCTTTGGCTCATGCATTTTGTGATTGATATCGGGGCGAATGAAACGCAAGCGTAGATGCAACACAGCTTTGTTATTCATAGCTGTCGTTACTGACTAACCTTAATGACCTGGCAGCCGGTTTAAACATCCGGTTTCGGATGACGCAATATCGGTTTTTCATACCATTCGAGTTCTGCGTCTTCATCGAAGTGCGTTTGCGTCATCACCACCGGCACATCATCACGGTTTTTACGTCGATCATCAAGGATCATTGATTCCGCTGCCTGAACGGCAGTTTCTGCCCTTGTCTTCAGCGTCAATAAGCGGGTTTCCGGTAGTGCCGCAAGAAAATCGATGTCGTGGCGAATGTAGATAGGTCGGATCTGGCTCAAAGCCAGACAGGCCAAGTCAGCCAGCTGTTCGTTGTTGTATTGCCGGGTATAATGCTCTTCTGCCAAAACATGGCCCACCAGCACTTCCATATAATTGTGCACATCAACACTGATTTGCATGTTTCCACTCCTGATCTTGAACAATCGTGGCCATAACGCCCCGATTCATGATTTTCAACTTAACGTGCCTTGTACTGACACACAAGCATTGCTGATAATTTCGCCTTTAATCTATGGCTTGACGCTCGGTTTATAAGATAAGTTTAGCAAAAAGCTTGGAAAATCATTAAATAGAAGTATCCTAGCGATCATAATAATTTTTAAACTATCAATAGTCACCGTTGAGCATGACATCGAGTTTAGTTAACTCTTATTGGTTTCGCTTTTTCTTTCCAATCGCATTGCTGTGCGCCCTGTGGCTGGGAATGAATAACGTTATTTTGCTCACCCGCGCCAACTTTGGTTTCGCGGGTAGCTTGCCCTACGTCTTATTTATCACCGCCATTGCTATTGCACAGCTGTTTAAGCAAAGCCGGATCGGTATGATCGCCAGTGCGATGATGCTGGGTTACTGGATCATCCAGACCCGTTTGCAAACCTCTCTCGATCACGGTTTCTGCGTTACTTGAACTCTCTTTGCTGGCTACTCTGCTGCCTGTTGCGTGTCTGCTGGCGTACACCTTTAAAAATACCGGATTAGTCAGTCGGGGCTTTACGCTTTATCTGGCGATATTAGTCATGTTTTTAGGCTGGAGCGGCCTGATCCTGACCCAGTATCAAGCCGGTGAGTTTAGCCTGGGCGGTGGGGATGGGATTTTGTTTGCCCTGCCGAGCATTTCAAAACTGCCGTTTATTGTTGTTCTCTATCTCTTGGCACTGACCGGTCTGACCGGAATCTTTGTGCTGACCCGTAACCACCTGATGGATGTGGTTGTCTATAGCGCTATCTTGCTTGCCAGTAATACCTTTATCTTTTTCCAGGTTCAGTTTATCTCCTGCACCATGTTTTCCCTGGCAGGAATTCTGCTAATTCTTCATCTGCTGTCCGCCAGTCATGAGATGGCGTTTATTGATCGTCTGACCCAACTTCCCGGCCGTCAGGCGCTTGATCTTGATATGCGTCATCTGCATGGCAATTTTGCTGTCGCGATGATCGATGTGGACCACTTCAAAAAGTTCAATGACACCTATGGACACGATACCGGCGATGATGTGCTGAAACTGGTCGCCAGTCGCCTGAGTTTAATTCAGAACAAAGCACGGGTATATCGTTACGGGGGCGAGGAGTTTACCGTGGTGTTCAAAGGCAAAAGAGCCCGCGATGCGATGGAGTATCTGGAATTATTGCGCTCCGATATTGCCCAGTATGATTTAGTCCTGCGAAATCTGACTGCTCGCCCGAAAGACGATAAAGACGGAGCTAAACACCGTAAAGGCGTAAAAAGTCAATCCGTCAATGTTACTGTAAGTATTGGCGTGTGTCACAGCGCGCAGCAATCCGACCCGTTTGCAGCATTAAAGCTGGCCGACAACGCTCTGTATAAAGCCAAACAGTCGGGACGTAATTGCGTTAAAAGCGCCGGACCCAAGGTGCATCACTCCTGATTAAAGAACAGGACAATACTGCCGCCTTTAAACGCACTGCCGTAATTCAGAGAGAGCCCGATCCCCACATTATCGATCCAATCACTTTTAAACGGCGGTGTCATCAACCAGCCAAAACCGTAGAAATAATGCCAGGATGAAGACACAGACCACCGGCCCCAACTTTGTGGCGACTCGTACTTGAGTCTGATATGCGGCTCTAGCACAGCCGCCCAGGCACTGGTATTAAAAATAAGATCGTCAAGAAACGGCTGAAACAACTGCCCGGTCGGACTGTGGTAATCAACGCTATTTTGATAATACATCAGATGATGGCCGATCCCCGGCTCCAGCGACCAATGCTGATCAAAATGATGCCTGACCCGATATGCGCTATAGAGATCAACCAATGTCTGATGAAAATCGTCATGGGGCTCGCCGTCGACAAACTGGATCGTTTCATCACTCAGTGTCCCCGATAAACGCAATAAGACACTGTGTTGATTCACTGCATCCTCCTCACTCAGTTCAAACGTATACGGCCATGAAGCGACCGCGTACGTTTTCCGGTTGTCGAGCGAAGTTTCGGTCCCCCAGTCTTCATTCTCGGTATTGAGAATCTCATTTGGGTTAAAATCACTGATGCCAACGGTAAACACTTCGCTGTCACTCAATACGACCGTAGCAGCAAAGTTATTCTCAAGAAACTTTTCAATAAAAGCGTAGCCTGCGTGCACCGGTAATGAGAACAGGCCTGAGAATGCCACCGCGATGACAGATTTTTTGGTTGCTGCGACACCGTTTTTAGTTGCGGCGACGCAGTTTTTAGTTACGGCGACACAGTTTTTTCCCGTGATAGCTGAGTTTTCACCTGAGATAGATGAGTTTTTACCAATGCTGCGCATGCGTTCATGTTGTTATTGTGCCATACCTAAAACCTATATCAGCCAGGATAAGTGCAGCGGAAATTCTGGTAAATTTATGCTTTCTATCACTAATTTGATAGCAATCTCGGCGCACAATGGCGCAATTGCAGTTGTCGCAATACAATAAATGAGCACAGAGAGTGTCAGATCATCATCGGGTAACAGAATCTCTGTAAATCCCTTGTAGTCGCGTATCAATGTGAACCGAATTAGACCAATGCCAAGGAGGCTATTTGGCTGTTAATCAAGAGGCGCTTGCCAAGTTTGGCCCCCTGATTCGTACCAGTTGGGTTTCGTCCCTTGTTAGTGGCAATCATCTGGTTAGTGTTATGGAGAGCAGCATCACTGATGGAATACGAGCCTCACGCCAGTATTTGGTTTCCACCGGCAGGCGTGACCTTTGCTATTTTCCTGGTGCTGGGTTGGTCGTACCTGCCGGTTTTGATCGCCTGCTGTATCGGATCAACATTCTGGGAAGACAGTTTGTATGGCTCACATCAGACCATTTCTACCCTCATCTCGACCGGTTTGCTGTTTGCCGCCATTCACAGCTGCTCCTACTGGGTCGGTGCTACTATTCTCAAACGATTCAATGAGCGCAGCGGTTATCTGAAAGTCCCGCATCTGATCTTAATTTTTCTTTTGGTTGCGGTGCTCTCCTCGGTATTAGCCGCCCTTGGCGGTTCCTCTGCGCTGGCTTTGACCGGCATTATTACCAGTGAGGAAATCACTTCGTTATGGGTGCCATGGTGGATAGGCGATTTGATTGGCGTTGTGGTCATCACGCCGATTATTGTCAGTCTGCTTGGCGGTATTTACCCGGAAGAAGGCCGCTGGCTGACTCAGTATTTTAAACCGCTGATCACTAATGCGCCGCCGGGACAATTTCTGCTCAAGCTCGCCACTTCTATGGTGATTTTAACGGTAATTAGCCTGCTTGTTGCCTACTATCCGTCGTCCCATATTGTGTTTACGGTTTTTTTCCTCGGTATTGCCCAGATGTGGATTGTATTTACCGAAACGGCAACCCGCTCATTTCTTAGTCTTGCTCTGCTCAGTACCCTGACCGCGCTGCTGATTGCCTGGCTTGGATTGTCTGAGAAAGCGTTGGTGTATCAGTTCACTATTTATCTGCTGGCGGCAAACACCTACTTCGGATTATGGGTGCCGCATATTCTGGTCGATAATCAGAAACTGCGCCGTTTATCAGAGCAGGACATGTTGACTGAAGTGGAAAGTCGCGGCTATTTCATTCGTAATGCCAAAGAGGAAATCGTACGCGCCAAGCGCTACAACCAACCCGTTTCTTTACTACTGTTTGATGTCGATAATTTTAAAGCCATCAATGATACCTATGGCCATATTGTCGGTGACAAGGTGTTAACCAATGTCGCACGCTTAGTGGATGAAACCATCCGGGCATCTGATAAGGTTGGCCGCTTTGGCGGCGATGAATTTATGGTACTACTGCCAGGCGATAACGAACAACAGGCATTACTGCTGGCAGAGCGCCTGCGCCACGCTGTTGCCTGCACAGATTTCGAAGAGCTCGATTGCCCCGTCACCTGTAGTTTTGGTGTGGCTGAAGTGCAAGAGAAACGATACGTTCAGCACCGCGTTTGAGCAGGCGGATAACTGTTTGCTGGAAGCAAAACGCGCCGGACGCAATCAGGTTAACGCCTGAGCCGAGGTAAGATTTGAGCTTAAGCCGAAACCGCACGCTATTCAGGGCACTAAAACTCTTCTCCTGAAAACAATTTTTATCTCGTGAAAACGAGCCCTATCCCCAGAGAACAAGCGCTATACGCTAAAAACAATCAAGGAGCCTTAATGGCTCCTTGATTGCTGATTATATGTCGCCTGCTTGGCAGATGACGTTGCCAGATAACATTGTGCGGTATAGAAATCAGCTAAATGCCTGGCAGGTCTGACGCAAGACGATTTGATTTTGTGCCAGCTCTTCAAACTGTCCGCCCTCAATCAAAGCGGCAATCTGATCCGCGTCGATGCGGGTTGCATCGTAAAGTACGGCACACAACTCATCGCCGTCCAGCAACTGATGCTGCTCACCATATTCGGTGTACCGAGATGAGCCCAGTGAAATAATCATGCGTTCCGGGTAGCCCGCTTCGGCAACTAATTGACGCAGGTCATGCAGCGCACCTTGATCTTGCTGAGTATTAAACTGACTCATCACCCAGGTAATCAGCTTTTCGTAACTGTAGCTGTAGTCTGACAACGAAACGTCTTTACAGCAGGATGCCCATTGACCATCACGATGATGGAAACTGCAGAAGCGATATTTATCCAGGTTGTCGAGTGCGCCAAAGCTTTCAAGCGGCCACACCTTTTTCGCGATCCCTTTCGAAGCCGGGCCCCAATTCTTTTTCTCAGCCAGTTTCTTCACTGTGGCGTTGCGGTAGGTAACGTCATTTAGCAGAGTCATCGACTCCGGCTCGATGCCAATCACCGAATCACCCAGATATTTCACCCGGGCAACCAGCGCAATTTCCGGTTCCATCTGCACTTTGGCCGAGGTTTCTTGTGGCAAACGCACCGTATCAAATGAATACGGATTCACTGCCAGGTACGCTTCTGAAGCACCAGAGACATAAAACGGGAAAATAGCCTGAGGGCTGCTTGCGTCGACCTGGCCTTGTAAACCATTGGCTTCACCCGTTTGCTGCAGGTGGCCGGCAAAATTTCCTGCGATACCGACCCCAAATAACGGGACTTTCTTATTATTTTTCGGGCTCAATCTGTCCTCCATGAACCTGATGTGTTGAAGAGTTACGCTGTCACTTGTAGCCCGCGTAGTACCATTTCGACTAAAAACTCCTGTGCCTGTTCAAACTCTTGTTCAGTCATAGGTGCGCCTTTAATCAACTGAATTTCCGTATCAAAATCGGCATAAAACTGAGTTGCGCCCCAAATCAGAAACAGCAGATGCAGCGGCTGAATCGGACGAATTAACCCCTGCTCTATCCAGGCTTCTATAATGGTCGCCTTGCCGGCTGCCCAGTTGACCATAGGGAACTGAATCGCATCGGCAATCACCGGCGCGCCCTGGATGATCTCCTGGGCAAAAATCTTCGATTCCTGCGGATGCGTGCGGCTGTATTGCATTTTACCGACAATATAATTTCGCAATACCGTTTCCGGTGGCAGACTGGCCGCCTCTTCCGAAAAGCCATCATTCCACATGGTGAGAATTTCTTGCAGCAGAGCCTTGTACAGCCCTGTTTTGGATTTGAAATAATACAGGATATTGGCTTTAGGTAAATTCACCCGGTCGGCAATCGCTTGTACCGAGGTCCCTTTATAACCATGTTTTACGAATTCATCGACCGCAGCCTGCAAGATCATTTCCTCATTACGACGTCGGATCTCGCCTGAAATAGACCGTTTTTTCTGTCCCTGTTCCGTATCCAAACCGGCTCCTTGTGCGTCCGTGTGTCTGATTTACTGCTGTTAAATGCAGCGGCTGTGGTGATATTGAGTGCCTGTTCTACTTGACTGTCTGTTTGAATAAACTGACCGCATGCCGCTGCTGATTCCCTAAATTAAGTATCGCTTCACTACCTGTTGTCAAGTGATGCAACACAATCCCGACTCCATCCCTGTTTTAGGGCAACTGCACTCTATTAGTACAGCGTAATACTGTCTGTCACTGTCTATCCCTTGTTGAATCTAGAGTTGAACAACAGGTCAGGTTTTTGCATTTACCTTTACGCAAAAACAAGAAAGGAATCAGTTTTCTATGACTACACCACTGCTTGAACTGTGGAATATCAGTAAGGTTTATACTGGTGTCGTGGCTAACGACACGGTCAATCTTACACTTTTCCCCGGAGAAATCCTCGCCTTACTGGGAGAAAACGGCGCAGGGAAATCGACTCTGGTCAAAATGATCTATGGCGTAACGCCACCCAGCGACGGAGCCATTCTATGGCACAACCATGAAATCAAGATTACGTCACCGAATCAAGCCCGCGAACTGGGTATTGGTATGGTTTTTCAACATTTCTCCCTGTTTGAAACCTTAACAGTACAGGAAAACATCCAGCTCGGTCTGGATAAAACCTTTCTCGACACTCTCGATGACCTGCGTCAGACCATCATCGACAAAAGTGCCCAGTACCAATTGCACGTTGACCCGGACCGCTATGTGCACAGCCTGAGCATCGGCGAGCGGCAACGGGTTGAAATCCTGCGCTGCCTTATCCAGAACACGCAACTGTTGATTCTGGATGAGCCGACCTCAGTCCTCGCACCGCAGGAAATTGAAGGCCTGTTTAAGGTCCTCAACCAACTCTCTTCCGAAGGCTGCGCCATTTTATTTATCAGCCATAAACTCAAAGAGGTTACTGCACTGTGTCACCGCGCGGTGATCCTGCGTGGCGGTAAAGTCAGTGGCGAATGTAATCCGGCGCAGGAAACGCCTAACTCGATTGCCAGAATGATGGTCGGCGACGAGACGCAACTATCGGAAAGTTATCCCAAAGCCAGCGGTCAGGACGCTATTTTACAAGCCAAAGCGCTCTCCTTAACTCCTTCTCATCCCTTTGGTTGTGCCCTGAACAATATCAACCTTGACCTGCGTCGCGGCGAGATTCTCGGTCTGGCCGGTGTGGCCGGCAATGGGCAGGAAGATTTGCTCGCGGTCCTGAGCGGCGAAGACACCCGCGCCCCGTCCGACAGCATTTACTGGCAGTCGCAACCAATAGGCAACATCAACGCCGGGCGACGGCGTAAACTCGGATTGGCTTATGTACCGGCCAACAGGCTCGGTCAGGGTGCGGTCCCGGATATGACGTTAGAGGAGAATACTCTGCTCACGCACGGTCATTCATTAAGCCGACGTGGGGTCATTGCGTTTACTAAGCTACGCCGGCTAGCCAATCAACTGATTGAAAGCAACCAGGTAAAATGCCGCAACGCCCAGTCTCAGGCCAAAAGTTTATCCGGCGGCAATCTGCAGAAATTCACTATGGGTCGCGAAATTACTCACGCCCCCAAGGTACTGATTTGTGCCCATCCGACCTGGGGAGTCGATATCGGTGCTGCCAGTGCAATTCACCGCCAGTTAATTGCGCTGCGTGATCAGGGCGCGGCCATTCTGGTGGTGTCCGAAGACATTGATGAATTGTTTGTGCTGTGTGACCGCATTGCGGCCATATACGAAGGTCAGGTTTCTGCTGCAGTGAGCACCACTCAAACATCGATCGACCAGATTGGCGAGTGGATCGCCGGCGGATTCGTCTCCGCGCAGGAGGTGGCACATGCTTAACGTCCAACCGCGCCTGGAAAGCTCGCGCACCATGATGTGGCTGTCGCCATTTATCGCCGTCGCGATTACGCTGGCGATTTCCAGCCTGCTGTTTACCTGGCTTGATGTCAGTCCGGTTAAAGCGTTTGAAGTCTTCATTCTGATGCCGTTTTCTGACAGCTACAATCTGGGCGAAACTGCTGGTTAAAGCCACGCCGCTGATGCTGTGTGCAATTGGGCTGGCGTTATGTTATCGCGCCAATATCTGGAACATCGGTGCGGAAGGACAACTGCTGATCGGCGCTGTCGCTGCCAGCGCCGTCGCCGTTAACGCAACCGATGAATCCGGCCCGGCCACCCTGCTTGCAGCGGTGTTGGCCGGTATGGCTGCCGGGGCATGCTGGTCTGCCATACCAACCTGGCTTAACCGCCGCTTTCATACCAATATCATTCTGACCACCATCATGCTCAATTATATTGGTTTATACGTACTGCTGTGGGCAGTGCATGGCCCGCTGCGCGATCCGCAAGGTTTTGGTTTTCCGGAATCCGTCATGTTTGCCGATTCAGTGCTTTTGCCTGCGCTGGCTGAATCAGGCCGGGCAACGCTGGCGATTGTGGCCGCGGTGATCATCGCTGTGACTGCCGGATGGATGCTGTTTAAAACCTTACCCGGCTTTAGCCTTCGGGTGCTGGGTTCTGAACGGGCCGCCGCTCGTTACGCCGGATTTGCAGAGAATCGTCTGGTATGGGGCGTGATGCTGTTTGCCGGCGCGCTGGCAGGTTTCGCCGGTGCCGCCGAAGTGACCGGACCAATTGGTCAGTTGATTCCTTCCGTGTCGCCCGGTTATGGCTATGCCGCGATCATTGTGGCTTATCTTGGCCGCCTCAATCCGATCGGCGTGATCCCGGCGGCCCTGTTTATGGGAGCACTTTATATGGGCAGCGATCTGGCCCAGATTGAACTTGGCCTGCCGACAGCCGTGACCGGGCTGTTCCAGGGCACTCTGCTGTTTTGTCTGCTGGCATGCGATTTCCTGATTCATTATCGCTTCGTCCCGGCTTCATCACTGCGCAAAGCCCCTCCGCCTGCAGACAATGCAGCCTCATCCGTTAGCACAGCACAACCTGGCTACCAAGACAACGGACTTAACCAAGCAAGCGGAATTAACCAAGAGAACGAACTTAACGAAGAAAGCGGCGTTAGCCCAAAAGGAGCGGCATGATGGATGCGCTATTACTTCAATCGCTGTGCATTGCAGCATTAAAAACCGGTACACCTCTGCTAATCATCGCGCTTGGTGAACTGTTATGTGAAAAATCCGGCGTACTCAATCTCGGTCAGGAAGGCATGATGCTGATGGGCGCGATGGCGGGCTTTGCCGGTGCCTTTGTCTCCGGCAGCTTATTGGTGGGCATCATCGTCGCGATGCTGGCCGGAATGATGATGGCGTTGCTGTTTGGTGTTCTGACTCTGTCACTAAGCAGTAATCAGGTCGCGACCGGACTGGCACTCACGATCTTCGGCACAGGTTTGAGTGCGTTTCTGGGCAGCAATCTGGTCGGTTCCACCATTGACGGTTTCAAAGCGTTACCGGTTCCTTATCTGAGCGACATTCCGTTTATCGGTCCCTTGCTGTTTAACCATGACATTCTGGTATACAGCAGTTTTGCTCTGGTGGCCGGCGCTTGGTGGGTCATGCGTTATACCCGTATTGGCCTGATTATCCGCGCAGTAGGTGAAAATCCCCACTCTGCTAACGCGCTGGGTATCAAGGTGCTGAGAATACGTTACATTGTCACCTTATTTGGCGGTGCCCTGGCGGGTCTGGCTGGTGCCTATATGTCGCTGGCCTACACACCAATGTGGATGGAAAACATGACCGCAGGACGAGGCTGGATAGCGCTGGCTCTGGTGGTGTTTGCTTCCTGGCGCATCGGATACTTGGTTCTCGGTGCCTATCTGTTTGGCTTTACCTCCATCATGCACCTGATGATGCAGGGTATTGGCTTTGATATTTCGCCTAACCTGCTGGCGATGACACCTTATGTCGCCACTATCGTGGTCATGGTGTTGCTCAGTTCCAATGAATTGCGTCAGAAACTGGCGACACCGATGAGCCTGGGTAAACCTTTTGATCCCAAACGGCATTAACTCTCAAACATAATCAGTTCTCAACCAACTAAAAACGCATCAACTTGGTGCATGAGTATGCAATAAGGCACTAATTTGAATCATAACAGTGCAGCGTTTGGTAAAAGATAAAAATGGACCTTGCGCTGCTCTGCCTCATCACCCCTTATCGGTAAAGGGCTGAACAGAAAACGGAAAATAATTTTTCAAAATACGACCAATTGGTCAGGTTTTTGCTTTATCTCAACTTGGATGAGGCGCGCGCAGACAAACCTCGCACGTTGCACTGCGCGCCCGCATCCACATTAAAAATGAAAACGGAGAATTTCATGAAACTCAATCAGTGGATGACAGCAGCAGCACTTTCGGTATCTGCGCTTTTCTCAACTTCGACTCTGGCGCAGGATCCGCTCAAAGTCGGGTTTGTCTATGTAGGGCCTATCGGTGATCACGGCTGGAGCTATGAACACGATCAGGGTCGTATCGAGATGGAAAAATACTTTGGTGACAAAGTCACGACGACCTATGTCGAAAACGTTGCTGAGGGCGCGGATGCAGAAACGCGTGATTACTCAGTTGGCTAAATCCGGCAACGAGGTCATATTTACTACCTCCTTCGGGTTTATGAACCCGACCGTCAAAGTCGCAAAACGATTTCCCAATATCACTTTTGAACACGCGACCGGCTATAAGATGAGTAAGAACCTGGGCACTTACGCCCTGCGTACTTATGAAGGTCGTTACGTTTCCGGGGTTGCTGCCGGTATGGCGACCAAGAGCAATACGCTGGGCTACATCGCCACCTTCCCGATACCGGAAGTCATCCGCGATATCAATGCCACCTATATGGGGGCAAAAAGCGTCAATCCGGATATCCAGCTGAAAATCGTCTGGGTTAATACCTGGTACGACCCGGGCAAAGAGTCTGATGCAGCGAACGCTCTGATTGACCAGGGCGCAGATATCATTATCCAGCACACTGACAGCCCGGCGCCATTGATCGCAGCAGAGAAACGCGGCGTGATGGGGATTGGCCAGGCATCGGATATGAGCCATTTCGCTCCGAAAGCCCATATGTTTTCGGTACGTGACCACTGGGCTCCCCACTACATTCAGGCTGTCCAAGGTGTGATGGATAACAACTGGCAGGCACAGGACTACTGGGGCGGCCTGAAAGAGGATTTATTGCAGATTGTCTCTATCAATCCTAATCTTCCAGAAGAGATCAAAAAAGCGATTGAGAGCACCGAGCAGAAGATCAAATCCGGAGAAATCGTTCCGTTTACCGGCCCGATGAAGGACAACCAGGGCAAAGAGGTAATCGCAGCGGGTCATTCGTTGACTGACAAAGAACTGGCCGCAGTCAACTGGTACGTTGAAGGTATCGACGCCAAGATTCCAAACTAATTCAACTCAGGCTCGCGTTTCCGGTGGAAGTCGGTGCGCGAGCTGTTTTTTGGTTATTAAGTTGACCATTTGGACAAGTTTTAGCAACACAGAGGAAGTTATGTTAGAGCTCATGATTAACAGCGACGTAGTCAAAGTAGCGTCGGCACAAGCCGACACCATGCTGCTCAACTACCTGCGCGAAGAAAAGCAAATGACAGGCTCTAAAGAGGGCTGCGCCAGCGGTGATTGCGGCGCTTGCACCGTGGTGATGGTGGATCTCGATGATGATCAGAGAATGCGCTATCGTCAGATCAACGCCTGTATTACCCCCATTCATGCGCTGCACGGTAAACAAATCATCACCGTGGAGCACCTTAAACAACACGACCAACTGCATCCGGTTCAGCAAATGGTCGTCGATCGTCACGGCTCACAATGCGGTTTTTGTACCCCGGGGATCGTGATGTCGCTGTATGCGCTCTCTAAACAGGAGCAGCCGCCGCACAATCCGAGTGATTTTCTCGCCGGCAACCTGTGCCGCTGTACCGGATACGGCCCGCTGATTGATGCCGCCAACGCCATCGCTGAGAGTAGCATTGACGATCCGCTCAGTCACAACGACGCTTCGGTAAGAAACCTGGCTCCATTCGGTCGAGCCAAGCAGCGAAGCCGATTACGCCCGCCCGCAAAACCGTACCGAGCTGGCTACAGCTATCGCCGCCATGCCGGACGCCAAACTGATTGCCGGCGGAACCGACCTGGCGCTGGAGGTGACTCAGCAACATCATCCGCTTGAACAACTGATCGATCTGTCACACGTTGATGACCTGCTCACCATCACCCCGACTGAGACCGGCTGGCGTATCGGCGCTGCGGTGCCGATGAATCAGGTGCATGCATTTATCAAACAACACTATCCGAGCGCTGACGAGGTGATTGAACGTCTCGGCAGCCTGACGATACGGAACCGTGCCACTTTAGGCGGCAGCCTGGGTCACGCGTCGCCAATTGGTGATATCGCCCCGCTGCTGATCAGCCTGCATGGCGAAATTGAAGTCGATGATGGCAAGCACAAAGCCCGCTTTGCACCAGATGCGTACATCACCGGTTATCGGCAGACCGCATTGAAAGCCAACCAATGGATCAGCGCCATTCACCTGCCCCACATGGCCGATAACGAGCGTCATGCGATCTACAAAATCAGTAAACGCTATGAAGACGATATCGCCACCGTCACGCTGGGTCTGAACATGACCTTTGATGAGCAGCAAACCGTGACCCGCTGCATCATTTCCGCCGGCGGCGTTGCTGCCAAATCGGTACGCCTGAGTGAGCTGGAAGCGCTGTTCATTGGTCACCCGCTTACCCAGTCAGTAGTGAAGAAGGCCCAGAACAAAGTGCCTGAGGTGATTCAGCCACTCAGCGACGTGCGCGGCAGCGCGGCTTATCGGGTAAAACTGGTACAAAACCTGCTGCAACGTTTTTATCTCGAGTCCCGACATATCGAAACAAGGCTGGTGCAAGATGCGTAAATTAACTTCTGTTACCACCGACCACACGGCCAGTCCGTCCGTGAAAAGCGATCCGTCTGTGAAAGGCAAGCCGCTGGCGCCGGTCAGTCAACCGGTTAAAGTCAGCCAACCGGTTAAACAGGTTGGCCAGGATGCGGCTGCCAGCCATTCGGTGGTCGGTCACTCATACAAACACGAAAGCGCAAAGAAACAAGTGGCTGGTGAAGCCCTGTTCGTCGACGACTACGTCACACCGCGTGACTGCTTACATGCTGCCGTGGTGACCAGCACCATCGCCAAGGGTAAAGTAAAACAGCTGGATCTCTCCGCCGTCTCAGCCGCTCCGGGTGTGGTTAAGGTCTTGACCGATGAGAGCATTCCCGGAGAGAAAGACATCGGCACGATTTTAAAAGGCGATCCGTTGCTGACCATTCATAACGAAGTGCGTTATTTCGGCCAGCCACTGGCCTTGATACTGGCCACCAGTCATGAACTGGCTTGGCGAGCGGCCCGTTTAGCGCAAATAGAATACGAAAAAAGTGACACCGTCACCCTAACCCATACTCAGGCATGTCAGAACCCACCGCTGTTACCGACTCACCAGATGGGTCAGGTGATCGCCAACGATGTGTTTACTCAGGCGCCGGTGCATCTGAGTGGCGACATTCATGTCGGCGGGCAGGAACACTTCTATCTCGAAGGTCAGGTCAGTCTGGCTGAACTGACCGAAGACGGAGGAATTTTCCTGCGCACTTCAACCCAGAACCCGAGTGAAGTACAGAAGCTGATTGCCGAAGTGCTTGCCATCGATTTTAACCGCGTCACGATCGATATGCGCCGCATGGGCGGCGGTTTTGGTGGCAAAGAGAGCCAGGCGGCGCAATGGGCTTGTCTGGCCGCGCTGGGCGCACATCATACCAAACGCGCCGTCAAAATACGTCTGCCGCGCAGCATAGATATGACCGCTACCGGTAAACGCCATCCGTTTTATAACCGCTACCAATTAGCAGCAGATGCGGAAGGCAAATTAATCGCCGCCAATATGGAAGTGAATGGTCTGTGCGGCCACTCCGCCGATCTTTCGGATGCGATTGTCGACCGGGCGATGTTTCACGCCGATAATGCCTACGCCCTTGGTAAGGCTTGTGTCATTGGCCATCGCCTGCAAACCGACATGGTTTCTCACACCGCTTTCCGCGGCTTTGGCGGCCCGCAAGGCATGATGGTGGTTGAAAAAGCGTTGCAAGAGCTTTCGCTCAAGGTCGGTAAAGACGCACTCGATGTACGCTATACCAACCTTTACAGTGCCGCTCAGCACACTACACCTTACGGCATGGAGGTTGAGCAGCATGCCGAGATGCGAGACATCATGCAGCAGCTGGAAAGTAGCAGTGACTACCGCGCGCGCCGAGCGGCGATTACCCAGTGGAACCAGACCCATCCGGTGCTCAAGAAAGGCCTGGCGCTGACGCCGGTCAAATTTGGTATCTCGTTTACTGCAACGCACCTCAACCAGGCGGGTGCACTGATCCATGTTTACACCGACGGCACGCTGCAGGTTTCTCACGGCGGAACCGAAATGGGCCAAGGCCTGCATACCAAGGTTCAGCAAATTGTTGCGCAGAGCTTCGGCATTGACATCGACAAGGTACTGGTTACCTCCACCCGCACCGATAAAGTGCCGAACACCTCGCCGACCGCCGCTTCATCCGGCGCTGATCTGAACGGGATGGCCGCGCACAATGCAGCGATGATCATCAGACAGCGTCTGATCGAGTTTGCCTGTCAGCATTTTCAGGTCGATGGCGCCGACATCATCGATGGCAAACTAAGTGGTATCGAATCATCCCCAAGATATGAACATCCGCTCTCCTGGCCAGAGCTGATTCAGATGGCATATCTCAACCGCGTGTCTCTGTCTGCGACCGGCTTTTACCAAACGCCGAAAATTGGCTACGACCGCAAAACCGCCTCCGGCCGGCCATTTTTCTATTTCGCGCTCGGTGCCTCCTGCTCTGAAGTGACCATCGATACCTTAAGCGGTGAAATGCGCGTTGATCGCGTCGATATCCTGCACGATGTCGGTAACAGCCTTAACCCGGCTATCGATCGCGGTCAGATTGAAGGCGCCTTTATTCAGGGCCTCGGCTGGCTGACCACAGAAGAAACTGGTCTGGGCTAACGATGGCCGTCTGCTTAGCAACAGCCCGATGAATTACAAGATCCCGACCATAGGTGATTACCCGCAACAGATGCACATCGATCTGTATGACAAAGCGAACCCGGAGCACAGCATTTATCGCTCCAAAGCCGTCGGTGAACCGCCGTTTATGCATGCCATCAGTGTGTGGTGCGCGGTTTACGATGCGGTAGCGTCACTGAGCGGCTATCGCTGCGCGCCGCTGCTGCACGCGCCGGCAACCGGTGAAGCCATTCTCAATGCCTGTGAGCATCAGCTGCAGTGGCTGAATGAACACAGCGCTGCCAAGGAGACTGCCGATGTCACCAACCAATAACACGTTTTTATCCAGCCCCGGCCTGAGCTGGCTAAGTGCCTGTCAGCAGCTTGAACAACAGGGCGAAGCGTATTGCATCGCGACCATCGTCGCCTGTGTCGGTTCGGTACCAAGAGCCAGCGGCGCCAAAATGGTGATTACCCGCCATAGCCAGTTCGACACCCTGGGTGGCGGCAATCTGGAATATCAGGTGATTGCTAAAGCGCGTGACAGCCTGAGCAAGCATCACAGCGAACTTTTCATCGAGCGCTTTACTCTGGCCGCGGACCTTGGTCAGTGCTGTGGCGGCGCGGTGCAGGTGATGTTTGAGTTCTTCCACAACTGCACACCGCAAGTGGTGATTTTTGGCGCCGGCCATGTGTGTCAGGCGCTGACCAACGTACTAGCAGAGTTACCGTGTCACGTAAAAGTGATCGACAGCCGCAGCGAGTGGCTTGAACCACTGCAAAACAAAGGCATTGACACCGAACTCGCGCCGGCTCCGAGTGAATGTGTCGCGACCCTGCGCGACAAGGCTTATGTGCTGATCATGACTCAGGACCACGCGCTGGATTATGACCTGACGCTGCGCGCGCTCGAACAACAGCGCTTTGCCTATATCGGCCTGATCGGTTCGCAGGGCAAACGTCAGCGCTTTGAATTTCGTCTCAAAGAGAATCTCAGCCAGCCGCAGCTGATTGACCAGCTCACCTGCCCGATTGGTCATCCGGATGTGCAGGGCAAACTGCCGATGCAGGTTGCGGTCTCAGTGGCGGCGCAGTTGATACAGCAATTTGAACAACATACAACCACTGAGCCAACGGGCGACGCGCAGTGGAAGCAAGTCAATAACGCCCGCCAGCAATTAAAGGAGAAGCATGAATGAGTTCAGAACTGTCGGTTATCGATCTGAACGACCAGCAACTGGCCAGGATCTGCACCAGCCAGCGCTGGCAGCAGCAAATGAAACAAGCCATGCCGTTTGCCAGCGGCCAGGATTTACTCCGGGCAGCAGAGCACGCCTTCGGGCAACTGGAAGAGGCAGACTGGCTGGAAGCGTTCGCCGGCCACCCGATGATCGGTGATCTCGCCAGCCTGGAAAAGAAATACGCACAAGGCAAAGCCTTGAGTGAAAAAGAACAGAGCCAGGTTAAGCAGGCTTCAGCCGAGGTATTACACGAGCTGCTGACGCTCAATCAGCGCTACCGTGACAAGTTCGGCTTTATCTTCATCGTTTGTGCCAGCAACAAAAGCGCCGACGAGATGCTTGGCCTGCTTAAAGCACGCATTGACCGTTCGCGCGCAGAAGAGCTGCAACAGGCAGCCATAGAACAACAAAAAATCAGTCATATCAGAATGGAAGTATATTTATGAAGCAACTCAGTTGTCATGTGCTCGATACCGCCAACGGCAAGCCGGCGGCCGGTATTGCAGTCAAACTGTTTCATCTGCAAGGTTCAGACACTGCTGATTCATTCAG
The DNA here is from genome assembly GCA_039696685.1 of Vibrio sp. CDRSL-10 TSBA. Taxonomy (NCBI): domain Bacteria; kingdom Pseudomonadati; phylum Pseudomonadota; class Gammaproteobacteria; order Vibrionales; family Vibrionaceae; genus Vibrio; species Vibrio sp. CDRSL-10 TSBA. The sequence continues at coordinate 570,171 of CP155565.1, forward strand.
CCTGGAGTGCCTGGCTGAAGGTGTCACCGACCTGGATGGTCGCGCCAGATTCAGTGATATCAGCCTGATGCCACAAAACTATACCCTGCGTTTTATGGTCAGCCCCTATTGCCAGGCACAATTCGGCCAGGCTTTCTTTCCGTTTATCGACGTCAATTTCAGCGTCAGCGATGAACGCAACCACCACATTCCTCTGTTACTGTCTCCCTTCTCCTATTCCAGCTACCGAGGAAGTTAGTATGTCGATTGTGGTACATCGCGGCCGTTTGCTGCACTTTCCAGAAGTGACATTGTCACCAAAAGACCATCATCATTACTGGGAAGATGGGGTTCTGGTGGTAGAAAACGGTCGGATTCAACATGTCGGTGACGCGGCGCAGTTCTTCTCTGTTTCCGCCAATAAAGCCTTGTTGATTCAGGGCAACGTGACTGAGCATCGCGGCCTGTTAATTCCGGGCATGATCGATGCGCACGTGCATTACCCGCAGGTCGAAATGATTGCCAGTTATGGCAAGCAACTACTGGACTGGCTCAACAGCTACACTTTTCCGGCTGAGCTGCGCTACAGTGACGCGCTCTATGCTGCGGTGCAGGCTGGCTTCTTTTTGCAGCAGCTGTTTGCGCACGGCACCACCACAGCCAGCGTATTTGCCACTGTGCACCCACAATCAGTGGATGCCTTTTTTGATGCGGCGCAGAAATATGACGCGCGTATGGTGTGCGGCAAGGTTCTGATGGACCGTTTCAGCCCGGACGAACTGCAGGATACACCAGACGCAGGCTATCGCGACAGCAAGACTCTGATTGAACGCTGGCACAAACAAGGCCGCGCTTTATATGCGATTACCCCGCGTTTTGCGCCAACCAGCAGCCCGCAGCAGCTCGCCAGAGCGGGTCAGCTTGCCAAAGAGCACCCGGACACCTTTATTCAGACTCACCTGAGTGAGAATCTCAATGAGGTCGCCTGGGTCAAGGATCTCTACCCGGACTGTGACGATTATCTGGATGTCTATCAGCGCTATAATTTGGTGCGGGAGCGGGCTTTGTTCGGTCATGCTATCCACCTGAGTGAGCGTGAGCAGCAAGCCCTGGCCAAAAGCGGTGCAGCGGTAGCGTTTCTGCCCGTCGTCAAATCTGTTCCTTGGCAGTGGTTTACTGCCTTATGAACAGCTCAAACAGGCACGTATTCCGGTCGCTATCGCCAGTGATGTTGGCGCAGGAACCAGCCTGAGTTTGCTGAAAAACCAGAGTGATGCCTACAAAATCTGTCAGCTGCAAGGCTATAGCCTGGATGCATTTGAATCTTTGTACCTCTGTACACAGGGAGCCGCCGCTGCCATGGGGCTCGAACACCTGATTGGCAACTTTAATATCGGCACTGAAGCCGATTTTGTCGAGCTCGATCTTGCTGCCTTCCCGATGCTCAAGCAGCGTTTTCTGCGCTGCAACGATTTAGCCGAGCAGCTTTTTGCCCTGATGACGCTGGGTGACGAGCGTACGATCGAGCGAACTTATGTTCATGGAAAATTAGTCTATCAAAAGGATATTTAATTATGTGGCCTCAACTGTACGAATGGTTAGCACTGTTTATCAAATGGTTTCATGTCATCTGCGGTATCGCATGGATTGGCGCCAGTTTTTACTTCACCTGGCTGGATAACAGCCTGGAAACCCCGCCAAAATGGAAAAAAGATAAAGGCATCAAAGGCGACTTGTGGGCCGTGCACGGCGGTGGCTTCTACGAAGTCGCCAAGTATCAGGTTGGTCCGGAAAAGATGCCGGAAAAACTGCACTGGTTTAAGTGGGAAGCTTATACAACCTGGCTGACCGGCTCGGCTCTGCTGATCTGGATGTACTACTTTAACGCTCAGGCGTACCTGATTGACCCGCGTGTGATGGAACTGACCTCACTGCAGGCGGTCGGTCTGGGTGTCGGCGGCGTCCTGCTTGGTGTGGTGGTGTATGAAATCCTGATGCGTTCACCGCTGAGTCGGAACACGGTGCTATTCAGCGCAGCAATTGTGCTGTTCGGCGCCCTGTTCTTCTATGGCTTTACTCATCTGTTCAGCGGCCGTGGCGCCTTTATCCATATGGGCGCTCTGATCGGCTCGATCATGGTTAACAATGTCTTCCATAAAATCATTCCCGGACAGCGAAAAATGGTGGCGCAGGTGGCAGCAGGTGAGCCGGTCGATCCGGCTCCGGGTCTGGAAGGTAAGCGCCGTTCGATTCACAACAACTACTTCACCCTACCGGTAATATTCCTGATGATCAGTAACCATTACCCGATGATTTACCAGCATGCTAACAGTTGGCTGATCGGTCTGCTTATCATGGTGATCAGTGCCTATATTCGTCACTACTTCAACCTGAAACATACCGGCCAGAAAAAGCCAGCGGTCATGTTTATCGGGGCCGGCGCCATGTTCCTGCTTGCTGTGGCCATCAGTTGGCAGACCACGGCGCAGATGCAGGCCAAAAAAGCACTGGCGCAGCAAATCAGCACTAAGCCTGCCGCCACTCAACCGGCCTCTCAAGTAGCTGGTCTGAATGAAGATCAGCACATCGCTCAGCAGATCATTAAAGATCGTTGCAGCCAGTGTCACAGCTCAGCGCCGACTGATGATGTATTCAAAGTCGCGCCAAGCGGCGCGGTGTTTGATAATTGGCAGGACATTGAACGCTGGAAAGCGCGTATTCTGGCCCGCGCGGTGGAAAGTGCCGATATGCCTTTCCTCAATAAAACCGAAATGACTGACAGCGAACGTCAGTTACTCAAGCAGGCATTAACCCAGGTGAACTAACCGCTTTCAATTCTTCGTCTCAAGCCACCGGCTGCTCTGCTGGTGGCTTTTTTGTTTGCGCTGGTTGTTAAACTTAGCACTCAGGATGGTCAGGCAATGTACTCAAATAAAACGTTTAGTTATTCACCCATCGTAAAATAATGTAAAAGCCCGAACCACTTCGCGTGATGTGCGCTCCAATGCTGCGTTATTTCAACCATCAAGAGATTACCAATGAAACACTTACCAATGAAACACCTACCACTGACGCTGGCGCTGAGCTGCACTCTGTTTACTTCGTTCTCGTTCGCCCGGCAAGGGCCATCCGGCGATCAAGATATGGGGCCGCCACCTTCGTTTGCAGAGATGGACAACAATGGTGATGGCGTACTGACCGAGGATGAACTGCAAGGGCCGATGCAGCGTGATTTCTCACAAATGGACAGTAACAGCGATGGCGAAGTGACTGAATCGGAACTCGACAGCTTTATGCGTAGCCATAAGCCTCCGCAAAGACCGCAGGACTGATTGAATATCGGCTAGGTATTGATTATCACCAGCCTCCAATCACCGCGCCCTGAGGCATTATGGTAAGGGGACAATAAAAAGCCCGGCTCAACTGGCCGGGCTTAGATTACAGAATTGAGTCAGAAAAACGTAGCGCTATCAGGCAAAGCTTTTCAGCATCTCGATAAAACAGTGTAAGCCCACAGCAACATCAGACTGAGTCACCTGCTCACGCGGGTTGTGGCTGATACCCTTCTCACAGCGGATAAACAGCATGCCAACATCGGTCATGGTCGCCATCGCCAGCGCATCATGGCCCGCACCACTTGGCAAAAAGCGCGGTTTCGTCTGCGTGACGCTTTCCACCACTGACGCCCACTTTTGCTGCAGTGATTCATGACACGGCACTGCTGCCGCTTCATAGATGTTCTGCGAACTGAATTTCAGGCCACGCTTATCGGCGATCTTATTCAGTAACGCCAGAAGCTGGGTGGTACACGCTTCGAGAGTGTCCTGCGATAAACTGCGGATATCAATGGTAAAACGGGTTTCACCCGGAATCACATTGACCGCGCCCGGCAGTACTTCACACTTACCGACCGTCGCTACAATGCCCTTGTCGGCGGCGAATTTTTCGATGTAAGTGATCATTTCAGCAGTACCGCACAGCGCGTCGTTACGCAGATTGACCGGAACCGTACCGGCATGACCGGCCATCCCTTTGACACCACACTGAAAACGTTTCGCCCCGGCAATACCGGTAACAACACCGACCGCGAGATCTTCCGCTTCCAGCACCGGGCCCTGCTCAATATGCGCTTCGAGATAAGCGAGCGTATCTTCAGCGCGGCGCGCATCGCTGCCTGCTTGTTCCGGATCCAGACCAAATGCTCGCATCGCTTCAGCCATACTGATGCCGTCAGCATCTTTCACATCCAGCCAGGCCGGATTAAAACAGCCCGCCACACCACTTGAACCAATCAGCGTGGTATTAAAACGGGTGCCTTCTTCATCAGCGAAAGCAACCACATCAATATGAAACGGAAACTCCTGCTCAGATAAAGCCGCCAGGGCTTCAATCGCCATGATGACCCCCAGGTTGCCATCATACTTACCGGCATTACGGACCGTATCACTGTGCGAGCCGAGAATCAGAGTTGGCTGAGTCGGGTTCGCCGACACTTTACGTCCCCACTGGTTACCGACACTGTCTTCCCAGGTTTCCAGACCGGCTTTTTGCATCCACACAGCCAGTTGATCATGGGCCAGACGGTGCTCAGGCGTGAGGTAAGCCCGGGTCACTTCCCCGGGCGTGTCGGTAAACGAGCCAAGCACATCGGCTTGTTCCATCAAGCGCTTTGCACGATCTTCCATAGTGATTCCATTCATCGTAGCCATTGGCGCTCCTTAAACCGATTGATTAACCAAAGTATTCCATTGCTGCAACCACTGCCTGTCCAGGTACGATTGCTGCTTTGTGCTTGATAAGAACCGCTTCCAGAGCAGCCAGAGTAGACAGCACGCATTCCTGACGCGCGTTGTAACCCATGGTACCGATACGCCAGATCTTACCGTGCAGCGGACCAAACGAGGTACCGATCTCGATACCGAAGCGGTTCAGCAGTTCCATACGGACTGCATCACCGTTGACGCTGGCCGGGATATAAACACCGACGACGTTATTCATCTTGTAAGCCTGGTTACCAAACAGTTCCAGACCCATCGCACGCAGACCAACCGCCAGTGCATCACCGGCTTGCTTATGACGAGCAACCACATTATCCACCCCTTCTTCCAGGAAGATACGTGCACATTCACGTGCTGCATACAGCATGCTGGTGGCTTCGGTGTGGTGGTTAAGACGTTCAGGCCCCCAGTAATCCATGATCATCGCCAGATCAAAGTAGTTAGACTGGATCATCGCATCTTCACCCTGCGTGTGGTGATCGGCGCGAATACCGGCTTCTACGTGTTTACGACGGTTGATCACTTCTGCACAGCGATCGCTCAGCGTGATTGGCGCAGAAACCTGAAGGGCCACCCAGACATTTCTGCAGACCGGCAGAGACCGCATCCAGATGCCATTCGTCCACTTTGAGATCGTTACCTGCGATTGATGCCGTGGCGTCACAGTAGAACAGTACACCATAACGCTGACAGATTTCGCCCATCTCAGCCAGAGGCTGGTTCATTGTGGTTGAGGTATCTCCCTGTACCGTTGCCAGCATTTTAGGCTGGAACGATTTAATCGCCGCTTCCACTTTATCCGCCGGACACACTTCACCCCATTCGATATCGATGGTTTTCACCACTGCACCGACACGCTGCGCGATTTCGCACAGCAGGTGGCCAAAACGGCCAATCACAGGGATCAGGACTTTGTCACCAGGTTGCAGAACGGAAACCAGTACCGCTTCAATACCGGAACGCGCTGTACCATCCACCAGCATGGTTTGCTTATTTTCAGTCTGGAATACACCACGGTACAGTGACTGTACCTGGTTCATATAACCGGTCATCACCGGATCATACTGACCAATCAGTGACTGAGAGATCGCCTGATGAACTCGTGGGTAAGCATTAATCGGACCCGGGCCCATCAACAGACGTTGTGGCGGGTTCAGGGTTTCAAATAGTTCGTTTTGGGCTTTCATCTCATTCTCCAAGTATACTGCGTCCATCACTACGAGGATCGCTGGTTGCGCACGCTTTTCCTTCGCTATTCAATACGATAGCGCCAGCATGTCCCATTAATTCGTTCACATCGGCCACGTAAGTAACATCGTGTCCGCGTTGCATCAGTTGCTCGCCGTATGCGTCATACAGCGAACGTTCAAGTCGTAAGTTGTTGGTGCTGTTACCCCAGGTACGTCCCAGCAGCCAGCGCGGCTTCGCCACCGCATCAGCCAGGGTGTCGCCCTGATAATGGTAACGGCTGAACAGGCAAGCCTGTGTCTGTGGCTGGCCTTCTCCGCCCATGGTGCCGTAACTCATGCGGCTGCCATCATTAAGCTCGGCATACGCCGGGTTAAGGGTGTGGAACGGTTTTTTGCCCGCAGCCAGTACGTTGTGATGACTTGCATCGAGCGAGAAACTCTTGCCGCGACAATTCCACAAAATACCGGTCTCAGGCAGAAACAAACCGGAGCCGAACTCCCAGTACACACTCTGGATAAAGCTCACCATGGTGCCGTACTGATCCGAAGCGCCCATCCAGATAGTGTCACCCGGCTTCGCCTGATGTGGCCACGGCAGCGCTTTTTGCAGTGACACATTGGCAACACATTCATCAATCACAGATTCAGTCAGCCACTCCTGCAGCGGCTGAGTCAGGTTCTCTTCATCGCACACTTCACGGTCACGGATGATGAAAGCCTGTTTGGTGGCTTCAACCAGCAGGTGGATGTGGTCAATTTCACTTTCCGCCTGCGCTGCCAGACGATCATAAATCGCCAGAATGAGCAGTGATGCCACGCCCTGCGTCGGCGCACCAAAGTTATACAAACGTCCTTTCGATGTTTGTACGCTGAGCGGTGCCAGCACGCGCGCCTGATGAGCATGAAAATCTTCCAGACACAACGGGCTGCCGGCCTGTTGCAGCTCTTTCGCTGCCGATTCGGCAATCTCACCGCGGTAGAAATCATCCAGGCCAGACTCGGCAAGACGGGTCAGGGTGTTAGCCAGCGCTTCGTTCACCAGCGTATCGCCCACCTGCAGTGTTTTACCCTGTTTAAGGAAACGCTCGGCAAACGCTTGTAAAGAAGCCAGGCGCTCGTAAGTTTTTTCACTGGCATTGACCAGACTTTGTGTCACTTCAATACCGGAACGCGCAGCGTCAATCGCCGGTTGCAACAGTTGGATCAGCGGCAGATTGGTGGCATCCATTTCCAGCGCTTTTTGCCAGGCTGCAACCGTACCGGCCATGGTAATTGAGGCATCACCACCCGCTTCCGGCAGTTCACTGCCTTTGGCACGGAATGCGTCCACGTCGATATTGAGCGCTGCAGCGCCGCAGCCGTCGATAGCAACCGGAGTCTGGCCTTTCTTAGCAATCAGCCAGAAGCTGTCACCGCCAATACCATTCATGTGCGGGTACTGCACAGAAATCATCGCTGCCGCCGCCACCATGGCTTCACTGGCGGTACCGCCTGCATCGAGAATTTGCTGGCCTACCTGGGCAGCCTTATAGTGAGGGGCAGTAAACGCCGTTTGGTGCTTCATTCACGTTCTCCTTGGCTCAGTTTTTCACCCGTTGCCAGCAGATCTTCTTCCTGATCAGGCTGTCCCATCAGGGAAACGCCGCACGGGCCTTCTAATAATTCGTTCATCGGCAGATGAAGCTGAGGCAGGCCGGATAAACCGGCAATACTGGTCAGCCCCATTAACTGACTGCGGTATACCGCCAGTTCATCGGCCGGCATGGTCAGAGACGGCGGACCGGATGGCGTGGTCGGAATCGCCCACAGACACTGATTTTGCTGCAGATGGCTGACTAATTTCTGCGTCAGTTCGGTTTGTTCTTCTCTGGCGTGATGGTATTGCTCACGAGTAATGGTGCGGGCCCACGCCACGCGCTCGCCAATCGCAGGATCCATACTGTCAACGTGTTCACTCAGCCATTCATCGTGTTCGCGGATAATGTCGAAGCCCTGAATGGTGCGGAACAAAAGGCTCAGTTCGGTCAGATTCCAGCCCAGATCGGCAAGAAAATCTCCTTCCAACAGCGTAAAACCATTTTGCTCACACCACTGCTGCAAACGCTCCAGACGCTGCTCAGACATAATCGCCTTACACTGACCATCCAGATAAAGGGTTTTGCACTCAACGCCCGACTGGTCGCGGCCGGAAAGTACCGACCACACCTGGCGCATCAGTCCGAGATCGCGGGTAAAAATGCCCGCTGTATCAAAGCTTTTTGCCAGTTCAAACGCGTGCGACAAATCCAGACCGCCCAGAGTCGGACGCAGACCATACAGACCACAGTAACTGGCCGGTACGCGAACCGAACCACCAGTATCCGTGCCGATAGAAAACTCACAGTCACCGTTGGCAACCGCCACGGCGCTGCCACTTGAAGATCCACCCGGAATACAGTCCGGTGCCACCGGGTTAACCGGTGTACCGTAATGGACGTTTCTGGCCGTTGAGGCTATAAGCCAGTTCATCCGTTTGCACACGTCCGCTGCACTGAGCACCTGCGTCCAGCAACGCATCAATCAGAGGTGAAGTATGAGTGGCTTTCTCATGGGTCTTCAGCCAGGTTGGGTTTCCCGCTCCGGTCACAAAACCTGCCACATCGAACAAATCTTTAAACACAAAACGCGTACCTGACAGCTCACCCTGTGCGGTGGCAGGCAAAGATTGCGGGCCTTGTTGGCAGTAAACTCGAGCATCCCTACTCATAACATTTCCTTTGTCGTATTCGTTTTCGTTCGTTAAGCGCCACACTTTCAGTGTGTGGCTGCTTTTATCAGTTGGTTGCCGCTTTTAAAGTTTCACTCTGACGCGCATAACGGTTAGCCAGCACTGCACAGTAGAAAATCTGAATTGGGTGATACAGCATGATTGGCAACAGAATCATACCCAGGGTCGGATCGGCACCGAAAATAACTTTGGCCATCGGGATACCTGCCGCCAGCGTTTTCTTGGTGCCACAGAATACCGCCGCCACTTCATCCGGCAGTGCAAATTTGACCCGGCGTGCGCCCCACTGAATCAGGTGCACCATGATGACCAGAGTAACCACACAAATAGCAATAGACGTTGCCAGCAGACCGACTGAGAATTCGCTCCACACACCGTTAACCACTGAATCACAAAACGCGTTGTAAACGATCAGCAGGATGACGTATTTGTCTACCTTGTTAACCACTGACTTATGACGGTCCACGAAAGAAACCAGATAAGGGCGCAGCAGCTGACCGACAATCATAGGAACCAGCAGCAACTTAGCAATCGACGTCACTGAATCCATCAGGTCCAGTTGTACACCTTCAAAGCCCATAAACAGTTGGATCAGCAGTGGTGTAATGAAGACACCCAGTACACTCGACAACGAGGCGTTAAAGATTGCGCCCGGAACGTTACCTTTACCCACACTGGTCATTGCAACTGAAGAAGAAATCGTACTTGGCAGCACCAGCAGGTAACAGAAACCAAACGCCAGAGCCGATGGCATGTAAGCCAGGAAGGCTTCGCCAAAAATAACCCACAGCAGCGGGTAAATCACAAAGGTCGCCATCTGGATATAAATATGCAGACGCCAGTTAGTCACGCCCGCTTTAATCGCTTTTGGTGACAGGCCCAGACCGTGCAGAAAGAAGACAATGGCGACACCAATACCCGTAATTTGATCCAGATGAATCACACCACCGGAACGACCGATTTCAGACGTCATGGAAGCCAGCACAATGGCGACGACCATGCCGACCAAAAACCACTCTTTTTTAATTTTTGCTAATACATTCATATCGTAAGTTTTGCTCTTGGTTGCTTTATAAATATCGACGGCAGACTCGCAACTATTCCACTTCGCTAAGCAGCGAATAGCTGTGAGAAATATTCCGGCTCAGCTGAGCCGCATTCTGACCAAGGTGTCGGTACACCTTATTGACCAGGTATGATATTAAGCTCATAGGCACCGCATAGCTATCTAAAGGTGCCTGATTATTCATATGACACAGCAGAAAATGCGTGACTTCTGATGCGTATTTCTGACCCGATTGATCGGTGATCAATAAACAGGGTTTGCCATTCAAATGCTGAATGATCTTTTCAAACTGGCCGATGCGGCGGCGAATACCAATCACAATAACAAAATCGTCTTCACCTATAGAAACCAAATCTTCGCCCAGAGTTTGTCCCGGCAGCGGCAGCAGTTCAACGTCACTACGGCACTGCATCAGTTGCTGGCGAAAATGCATCGCTAACGGATAACTGTTGCGATAACCGATGATCTTAACCCGTTTTGCTCGTGCTATCGCATCAACCAAACCGGTCACATCAATCGCGGCCAACTGGGTCCAGAGCTGCTCCAGGGCACGCATATCATTCTGAATGCCCGGATCATCGATGTTGGAAGTCAGGACCGGAATACCTTTATCGCGTTCCTGCATCAGCTCCTGACGGAGCGCGAGATGATCGTCATAACCTAACTGTCTGATGAAACGACTCACGCTGGTTTTGGACACCGAACAGGACTCAGCAATTTCAGCGGTCGACAGCATGAGGATCTTTTCCGGGTTGAGCTGCAGGTAGTCTGCCACCCGGCGGCTGCTTTCCGTTAAACGCGAATACTGCTGCGTAATACGTTCGCTCAGTGAGTTGTGATTAGTCATTCGCACTCCCTAGTTTCGATGAGCCGTTAGCGCACTGCCGACAAAAAGCTTTGCAGCTCTGGCGTCTGTGGCGCGGCAAACACTTCTTCACTCGGACCGGTTTCCCACACTTTACCCTGGTTCATGAACACCACGCGGTCGCCTACATCGCGGGCAAAGTTCATCTCATGGGTAACCAGAATCAGCGTCATGCCTTCAGCTTTTAACTGCTCCAGCACTTTAAGCACTTCACCCACCAGTTCCGGATCCAGCGCCGAGGTGATTTCATCACACAGCAGGACTTTCGGATTCATCGCCAGTGAACGGGCAATCGCGACACGCTGCTGCTGACCACCGGACAGATTACTCGGATACGCATCAAACTTATCGGCCAGACCGACTTTAGCCAGCAGTTCACGTGCCTGGGCTTCACACTCTTTGCTGTCTTTCTTCAACACCAGTTTGGGTGCCAGCATCACGTTTCTCGCCCACAGTCATGTGCGGAAACAGGTTAAAGCTCTGGAACACCATACCGACACTGCGGCTCAGCAGGCGCAGTTTGTATTCATCGTTTTCCACCGCCTGGCTGTCAACGATGATGGCACCTTCCTGATAATCTTCCAGGCCATTCATACAACGCAATAAGGTACTTTTACCTGAACCACTGCGACCGATGATCGAGACCACTTCACCACGTTTAATTTTCAGGTCGACGCCCTTCAGGACGTGGTTTTCACCATAATATTTATGAACTTGTTCAACACTAACGAGTGACATGATTGCGAGTCTCCAGGTATCGGGCTAACACAGAAAGCGGAAAGCAAATAGCAAAGTAAAGTACAGCAACCAAAGCAAACACCTTGAACGGCTGGAAGGTCGCGTTGTTTAACATGGTGCCGGCTTTAGTCAGCTCGACAAAGCCAATGATGGACGCCAGTGCCGTGCCTTTAACGATCTGCACGGAAAAGCCTACCGTTGGTGCAATGGCCATACGGGCCGCTTGCGGTGCGATAACATGACGCATGGTCTGAAGATAGGTCATCCCCAGTGTGCGACACGCTTCCCACTGCCCTTTTGGCAACGACTCAATACAACCGCGCCAGATATCATGGAAAAATGCACTACTAAATAGTGTCAGAGACAAAATTGCTGCCGTCCACGGGCTGACTTCGATGCCGACCAGCGACAAACCAAAGAAGGCCAGGAACAACTGCATCAGCAGTGGTGTGCCCTGAAACAGTTCCACATACAGTTTCACCACCGCCGTCATCACCGGGCTGCGGGTACTGCGTAATAAAGTGATGATAAGACCCAGTAGTCCACCACCGACAAAAGCAATCAGGGATAGAGCCACCGTCCAGCGCGCGGCCATCAGCAGGCTGCGAAAGATATCCCAATCGGTAAATTGCATCATATTCCGGCTCTCCTACAACGATGGGTTTCTTGAATGTTTTGCGTTTTACCAGCACAAACATCTGTCGCATCACTATCGCCAGTACCAGATAAATCGCTGCCGTCAGCATGTACGATTCAAAACTCAGGAAGCTGCGTGACTGAACAAAGTTGGCGGCGAAGGTTAAATCTTCCACCGAAATTTGTGACACAACCGCTGAACCAAGCATCACAATGATGCACTGGCTGACAATCGCCGGATAAACACGCTGATAGGCTGGCGGGAGCACGATGCGGGTAAAGATCTGCATCCGGGTCAGGCCCAGTGTTTTACCTGCTTCCCACTGTCCTTTCGGTGTCGCTTCAATACCAGCACGAATGATTTCCGCTGAATACGCCCCCAGGTTGATAACCATGGCAATCAAACCGGCTTGCCAGGCACTGAGTTTAATGCCCAGCGCAGGCAGGCCGAAAAAGATAAAAAACAGTTGCACAATAAACGGGGTGTTGCGAATCACCTCGATATAACACGTGCAGACAAACTTAAGCCATTTCACCTGGCTGGTTTTGGCACCGGCACAAACGGTGCCAAGCAGTAACCCACCAATAGTTGAGATGACCGTCAGTTCAACGGTGGTTCCAAGCCCTGCCACAAACTGTGGCAGGTAAGGAGTCAAACCGCTAAAATCCAACTGATAACTCATGCTTCGTCCTTAAAGTTCTTGGCTTGAAACCGCTTATGCACCCAGGTCCGCAGGGAATGGTGCCTTGAGCCATTTTTGCGAGAAACCTTCCAGTACACCCTCTTCTTTCGCTTTTGAAATCAAACGGTTTACTTCTTTCAGCAGAGCGTCTTCACCTTTCATCACGCCGACAAAACATGGCGAGTTTTTCAGCAGGAACTTGGTCTGCGGTGCTTTGGCCGGATAACGGGTTGCAATTTCAGTCACCACCAGGTTGCCGGTCGCAATCAGGCTAACCTGACCTGACAAAAACGAAGACAGCGTTGCGTTGTTGTCTTCAAAACGTTTAATCACGGTATCAGCCGGCGCAATCTTGCTCAGCTCAAGATCCTCAACCGAGCCGCGCGTCACACCAATCGTTTTGCCGCTCAGATCCTTCGCATCACTGACCGCTTCACCTTCAGAGCCGAACACACCCAGATAGAAAGGTGCATACGCTTCACTGAAATCGATCACTTTGGCACGTTCCGGGTTTTTACCCATGCTGGAAATCACCAGATCCACCTTACCAGTTTGCAGGTAAGGAATGCGGTTAGCACTGGTTACCGGAATCAACTCCAGTTTAACGTCCAGTTTGTCAGCCAGATAACCCGCCATATCAATGTCGTAACCTTGCGGTTTCAGATCGATGCCAATTGAACCGAATGGCGGAAAGTCCTGAGGAACCGCCACTTTAAGCACACCTTTCTGGTGAACCGAATCCAGCTGGTCAGCCTGAGCTGCCGTTGCGCCAACCAATAAGCTGGCAGATGCGAGTACACTCGCCATAAGGCCAAATAATTTCATCGTTAATCTCCTTTTAAAATGAAACGCTTGAAACATTTACCTTACACTCTGCAACGATCGCGCCAACTTTAATTAAAAATATAATCGCATTAATAACAACAAGTTAGACATCAATGCGATTTTTATACCTGACTTCATACTGAAACAATTGGAACTTTTGGTGCACCATCGATCACTTGTGGTGCAATCGTTTCAGCTTTTCCTTCCTGTCTTTTTACTTAATTCCGATGAAGATGGCAGTAGAACCCATAACTTCGGGGGACCTGCTGCTATCGCCACAGGCTTTTAGCCTTATTTTCTGTAGGTTAACTTACTGACTATCGGTTAACTTATTAGCTGTTGGTTAACTTGCGTATTGTCGGTTAACGTGCTGGCTCTTGCTTGAATCAACACCGGGTAAATTCGGGTCACCATCCTGGTGACCCGTTTAGTCTCAGTTTACTTATGCTTTTTCATCGCTCAGGCGCAGCGCGGCAACCGATGATGAATTTTCCATGATGTAACGGTAAGTAAACGCCGATACCAGACCACCAATGAAGAGTGCATAGTTGGCGAGTTCTGCGACCACAAACGTCGCCACGATAGCGATCAAGCTGGCAAACACTAGTGCATAAACACTGTTCATGTTCACACCGTTACGGTACCAGTACAGCCCTTCTTTTGACTCGGTGTACAGTGATGGTACGTCGATATGACCTTTCTTAATGATGTAGTAATCGACAATGATAATGCCGTACAGCGGACCAATCATCGCAGCCAGTACATCAACCGTGTAGTGAATCACTTCCGGGTTGTTGAACAAGTTCCATGGTGTCAGCAGCACTGAACCGAACGCCGCAATAAAACCACCCATTTTAAAGCTGATTTTTTGTGGTGATACGTTAGAGAAGTCAAACGCAGGCGCCACAAAGTTCGCCACAATGTTGATACCCACGGTCGCGAAGATGAACGTCAGCGCACCAAGAACGGTAATCATGCCTGAATCAAGACGTTTTACCGTTTCAACCGGGTCAGTAATCATCTCACCAAATACAGGAATCGACGCTGATACAATCACCACGCTGAACACAGAGAAACAGCAGGAAGTTCAGCGGCAAGCCCAGCAGGTTACCCAGTTTTAGCTTTTTGTAACTGCCACAGTAACGTGAGAAGTCACTGAAGTTCAGTGTCGGACCAGCAAAGTAACCCGCTACCAGAGCAATCGCGATCACCATTTGCGTCACGACTTCCCAGCCTTGCAGGTTTTGTGAGCTCAGGTTAAAGCTGATGTTGTCCCAGCCAGCCAGATCAACCATGTAGATACACAGCGCAAACATAGCCACATAAATGGCAGGACCAGACCAGTCGATCACTTTACGAATCATATCCATGCCGAACATGAACACGATACCCTGCAGGATCCACATCGAAACAAAACCAACCCAACCCAGGTAAGATAGACCGAGGAAGCTTGAGTCAGCCAGGCTTTCCATACCCGGGAAAAAGTACAGCAGCAAAATAATAAACGAGCTGGAAGCCAGGTAAGTCTGGATACCGTACCAAACCACAGCAATCAAACCACGAATCACAGCCGGAATGTTGGCACCAAACACACCAAATGACATACGCGCAATAACAGGGAACGGTGCACCCGCCTGCTGACCTGGTTTACCCATCAGGTTGGCAAACACCAGCACGATTGAAATACCCACTAACAGACTGATGAAGACCTGAATGCCGTTCAGACCCAACGCAAACAGACTAGCAGCAAAGACATAACCACCGACGCTGTGCACGTCTGACATCCAGAACGCAAAAATACTGTACCAACCCCACGTTTGTTCTTTCTCAGGGAGCAAATCAGCATTAGCTAATCTGTCGCTAACTGGTAATTCCTTTTTCATAGTATAACTTCCTCGCACTTAAATTGTATACAATCTCAAATACAAGTACCGTGCCAATTTGTTAAAACCCCGTTTTTATTGACTTCAGCCTCATTAAGCCGGTGATAACGCAGTTCGTGGCGCACCATCATAGTTCACCGTGCAACAAGATAGTGCACGGTTTGCGGTGATTTTGGTGAGAAAAATCACCAACCCCCGCCGTTTATAGCTTGCTTCATCCGATTAACATGGTATACATATTGCAGTGGTAGGTTGTATACAACCATCTAGAGAATGCTTATGTCTAACGACGAAAAAATTTATCAAAAGATGCTTAAAGCCATCGTTGAACATCAACTTCCGCCTGGTGAACGGTTACCTGAAGATAAACTTTCAGAAGCGTTTGGCGTCAGTCGCACCGGCATTCGGAAAGTACTTCAGCGCCTCGCCCTGGAACGTTTCGTGGTGATTCAGCCTAATAAAGGGGCGCAAGTGAATCGTCCCAGCCGCCAGGAAGCCGAAGAAGTACTCGATAGCCGTATTCTCCTTGAACCATTATTAATGCAGGAAGTCAGCGAAAACTGGAACCTTAAAGTGTCTCAGCATTTTCGTGACATCGTTGATCAGGAAAAGCAGGCTGAACGCAACAACAACCTGACCCGTTCAATTCAGTTGACTGCCCAATTCCACTATGAACTGGCCCGAATCGGTAACAATCGGGTGCTGGCAGAATTTATCGAACAACTCTGCTACCGCTCTTCTCTAGTTATCGCTGCCTACGGTACCCGAGAAAGTGTGAGCTGTGACTGTGGCGATCACATCGAACTGATTGATCTGCTCGATCAACGCAAAGTCGCGCAAGCCCAGCAATGGATGCGCCATCACCTGCAACATATTAAGCAGTCGATTTCACTGACTGGAAAACAAGAAGCGCAAGTCGATTTCAATTCACTTTTTGCCCAAATGGATTAATGGATGAAAATTCAGTTAATAAACCCAAATACCTGCCAGGGTATGACCGACAAAATTGCCGTGTCAGCCCAAACTATCTGCTTACCTGGTACCGAGATAATTGCCCGCTCTCCGGCTCATGGCCCGGAAAGTATTGAATGTGCAGTGGATGAAACCATCGCAGCAGCAGCCATGCTGGATGTGATTGCCCAAGGTGAAGCGGAAGGCGTTGATGCGCATATCGTGGCGTGTTTTGGTGATCCGGCAATTGATGCGGCGCGCGAAACTGGCCAAAGCGCCTGTGATTGGTATTGCGGGTGCAGCATTTCAGCTGGCCAGCCTGGTTTCACATAAATTTGGCGTGGTGACTACCATGTCCCGCACCCTGCCTGCTGCTCATCACCTGTTGCACCGTTACGGCTACCACCATCTGTGTTCAGGCGTACGTGCAACCGATATTGCAGTACTGTATCTGGAACACATTCAAGCCGACGTATACAAACAACTGGTTGATGAATGCCGTGCAGCGATTGAACAAGATGGCGCTGAAGCGATTGTGCTTGGTTGCGCCGGAATGTCAGACCTGGCCAATGAAATTTCTTCCGAGCTGCAGGTGCCGGTTATCGATGGCGTTGTCGCTGCGGTGAAACTGGCTGAATCTCTGCACGCCCTGAACCTGACTACATCCAAAAGCGGCCAGTACGCGGCCCCGTTTGGTAAAGCTTTCCACGGCCGTTATCAACACTGGAGCCGTTAATTCTGTTTTAAGGACCCTGATATGGAAATCTCAAATCCACGCGATTACATTGGCTACGGACGTGACAACGTTCCGGATGCAAAATGGCCGGGCGGCGCGAAAATCGCCCTGCAATTTGTGATGAACTATGAAGAAGGTGGCGAAAACTGCGTTCTGCACGGCGATGAGCACGCTGAAACCTTTTTGTCGGAAATTGCCGGAGCTGCACCGTACCCGACCCGTCATATGAGTATGGAATCTCTGTATGAATATGGTTCACGAGTGGGTGTGTGGCGTATTCTGAACGAATTTAAAAAGCGTGACTTACCGCTCACCGTGTTTGGTGTCGCGACAGCGTTACAGCGTAACTCTGAAGTCACCAAAGCGATCATCGAACAAGGCCATGAAATCGCCTGTCACGGCCTGAAATGGATCCATTACCAGGATATGTCACCAGAGCAAGAGCGTGCCCATATGGTAGAAGCGCTGGATATTATCGAGAAACTTGACCGGTAAACGTCCGATTGGCTGGTATACCGGCCGCGATTCTCCCAATACCCGTGAACTGGTTGCCGAGCAAGACGGCCTGCTGTACGACTCCGATTACTACGGTGACGACCTGCCTTTCTGGATGCCGGTTAACGATGTGAAAAATCCGGGACAAAAGCGCCCTCACCTGGTAATCCCATACACACTGGATACCAATGACATGCGTTTTGCCTCACCTTACGGCTTCAGCCACGGTGAAGAATTCTTCCAGTACCTGAAAGAGAACTTTGACTGCCTGTATGAAGAAGGTCAGGACAAGCCAAAAATGATGAATATAGGCCTGCACTGTCGCATCATAGGTAAACCAAGCCGCTTTATGGCACTGAAAAAATTCCTTGATTACGTGCAGTCGCACGAAGGTGTTTGGATCACAACTCGCGAGCAGATTGCCCGCCACTGGATTGAACATCATCCGGCCAAGTGAAGGCCAGGCAGCAGCACCAGTAATGATGAAAAATAGTCCATCAAGACAAACAGTCATCCTCTGAATCTGTTTGAACTGACTATTTACAAGCCGTCGGGGTTCCTTCTAGCCCGGCGGCTTTTTTTTATTCTCCCCGCACTTTTATTCGCCCCGCAACGCTTATTCGTCGCAAAACCTTTATTCGTCCCAAAACTAAATTTATCCCAAAGCTTTTATTTTTCCTGCAACAAGCATAGTTGCCTCGCTGCATGCTCAGACACGTCGCTTTTCCCCAAAAAAGCAGCTTTGCTCAGGAAAAAGTCTCTTTTCTCAGAAAATGCGCCTTGCTCAAGCCAACATTCGTTTGCTCGAGCCGATATGTCCTGGCTTGCCTATGCACCAAAGTTAACCTTTTTGCACCACCAGGGGACAGCGTACGCTTTAATTATTCAGGCGTGGTTTCATAACTCAATGAAATAACTTGACTATTTAGTCAGGAAATTAGTGGCACACTGTTTGCTCTATAGCCTGTATCAGAATGTTAACAATAATGTATACAAGGAAGTCAGTATGTCTCAACAACAAAGCCACGACCTGGTTTACGGCTTGGAAGACAAGCCAGCACCGGGCGCTGCACTCTACGCAGGACTGCAACACGTGCTCGCCAGTTTCGTTGGTATCATCACGCCAACGCTGATCATTGGCGGTGTGCTCGGATTAGGAGAGCATGTGCCCTATCTGATCAGCATGGCATTAATTGTATCCGGTATCGGTACCTTTATTCAGGCACGTCGTATCGGGCCGATCGGCGCCGGTATGGTATGTGTGCAGGGCACCAGTTTTGCGTTTCTCAGCTCAGTATTGGCGGCCGGATTCATCGCCAAGTCGAATGGCGGCGGTCCTGAAGACATTCTTGCCATGATTTTCGGGGTCTGTTTTGTCGGCGCCTTTATCGAAATTATTCTCTCGCAGTTTATTGGCAAACTGGGCAAAATCATCACCCCAATCGTGACCGGTATTGTCGTCACCACGATTGGTATTTCATTGATCAAAGTTGGTATGACTGACTTAGCCGGCGGCGTCAAAGCACCCGATTTTGGTCAGTGGCACAACCTGGCGCTGGGTGCGATTGTCCTGGTGACCATTATTGCCCTTAACCGCTCCCGCAACCTGATGGTACGCCTGTCATCGATTCTGATCGGTATGGTGATCGGTTACATCGTCGCAGCCAGTATGGGCATGGTGCAGTTGCAAAACGCATTCAACCAACCTTTGGTCAGCATTCCGGTTCCGTTCAAATACGGTTTTGACTTTGACTGGTACGCATTTTTGCCAATCGCGGTCATTTACGCGATTACCGCGATTGAATCGACCGGCGACATCACCGCAAACTGCATCATTACCAAGCTGCCTCTTTCCGGCCCTCAGTATCTGAACCGGATTAAATCAGGGATCCTTGGTGATGGCGTGAACTCTATGATTGCCGCCGTGTTCAACACTTTTCCTAATACCACTTTCAGCCAGAACAACAGCGTAATTCACCTGACGGGCATTGCCAGCCGTTATGTAGGCTATTTTGTGGCGCTGATTCTGTGTGTGCTGGGGTTATTTCCTATAATCGGCGGGATCCTGACAACCATTCCTAAACCTGTAATTGGCGGTGCAACTCTGGTGATGTTCGGCACTGTGGCCGCAGCCGGAATCAAAATCATCGCCAACGAGCATCTGGATCGTCGTAACCTGATGATTCTGGCCGTCTCTTTTGGTATTGGCCTCGGTGTTATGCTGGTTCCGGAAGTGATGCAAGAGATGCCGAAACTACTGCAAAGCGTGTTTGGTTCACCCGTCACGACCAGTGGCATTGCAGCCGTTGTTATGACGCTGGTGCTACCGGAAAGTAAAGAGGCCGAGACAAAACAAGCACAGCAAACTGCAGCCCGGGTATCAGCGACACAGTTAAAAAACGAGAGCGCATAACCGAGCATGGGTTAAATGCATTCCGAGCCTCATTACACAGCTCAGTGCAACTGCATACTCATCGGCTTGACCGATAAAAAAGGATGGCATCTGCCATCCTTTTCATTCTGTCTCAATAAATCCGACTGATTATCTGAGATTATTTTACTGAAGCCGCCGCCGCTGCGTACTCTTCTGCAGTCAGTTTTTCTTTCCAGATAACGTTTCTTGCCATCTTTTGATGCAGTTACAACCAGGTGAGTCATCTCTGCATCTGGTGTAGCGCCGTGCCAGTGATCGATACCTGGCGGACACCACACGCTTTCACCTTCATGGAAAGCAACGACTTTACCGTCGCGGGTACCGGTCAAAGCTGTACCTTTAGTAACAATCATGTGCTGGCCAGCAGGATGTTCATGCCACGCAGTATGTGCGCCAGCTGCAAAGTTAACGTAGGCCGAGCTATAGTTTGCTACATCGTTTTCAGGGAACAGCATGTCCACTTTTACTTTACCGGTGAATAAGTTTTCCGGGCCTTCAAATGATTTCAGATCTTGCTTAGTGTAATACACCTGTTCAGCCGTTTTATCCGCGGCAGACGCCGTAGACATCATCACGCCACCCGACACGAATGCTGTAAGTAGTAATAAAGACGTTTGTTTTTTCATCAGACTGACTCCTTGCTTAGTTTTACCCCGATTGCTGTCAGTGACAGCGTTCGGAAATCTCCAGATTCAACACTCGGAACGAACGTTTCTCTGCAATATATCGCTACAGTTTATGCCAATCGGTTTATGCCAATTCACTTCGCTATAAACTCGTTTTTGTAAGCAATGGATGATAGACAACAAGCCAGATTGAACCGTAACAAGGCTCAACCCGGCTATTTTGTATCACTAACGATTATTTATTTTTCAACACTTGATCCAGAACCTGCTGCGCGTTTTGTACCACTTCAGGGCTCAGATGAGTTTTCAATACAGTAATAAACTCTTTCAGGTTTTCCGGTGAAATATCATTGTTCATGCTGATATTGTAATGTGCACCCAGTTGGCTGTTCACGCCCGGAATATTAGCCAGTGCTGCAATGGTTGCAATTTCGCGTTGTCTCCAGTTCAGTACGTCGCGCTCAAAAATATCGCCGAACAGATGCGCTTTCAGATAAACATCAATTTCCGGTGAAAAATCAAACAACGGGCCCTTAACCGGCTGACCAATCAGCTTAGTTTGATTGTCAGTACCAAATTCAAGGCTGGTTTTATCTGTTGGCAGCGGCTTAGATTCCGGGCCAACGGTATCTTCGATACCCTGGCTTTTACGCTCTTCAACCACGTTCATAAATGCGGCCAGGCCATTAAGGCTGCGAGGAAAACCGGCGTAAGCGTACAGCTGAGCTAACACTTCTTTGGTTTCGTTGATGGTCAGCCCCGCATCCAAGCCCTGGTTAAGGCTGACTTTTAATTTCTCAATCTCACCACTGGCCGTAAATGCCGCGATTGGAATAATCGCTTTTTCTTTTGTATCCAGAGCCGGTGACGCATTTGCCGCCCCTACCCACAGCAAAGCCATTACACCCGCGAGTAAGGCGGAAAACTTCTTCAAAACAGTAAAAGATCGCATCATCTAGTAACCTTCCGTTAGCCAATTTATGAGCTGTTGTTCCATAAGAAACCTGTGCTCAACAATTATGGTTGATCAGATAAGTTTTCTCTATCCCTGCCCGGCGCTTTTCATTGCCTATAAACGCCTAATTATTGCCTATTCTTCCATGCAAAACGGAAATAACAAATCGTATAATTTCCACACAGTTTATTACCACCATTAACAACTTATTACGTATTATTTCTTGACGTTACTTTCAATGAAAGTTGTTGTAAAGTACCCACTTAATTCAGTGACACACTGCTTGAATACACCAATAAATAAATGAAAAAAAAGTCTCTACTTGCACTATTCATTGCTAAATTTAATTAAAATTAACAAGCCTATTTAAAATTAACCACCAAGATTTAATCAATTATTCTTTCGATAGTTTTATTGCTTATTCATATACCCAAACAACTTGGAGTTGCAGGTAGGCGGCAAATGAGTGAATCCCCATGAGCATAGAGACACTATGTGATTGGGGTGAACGAATGCAGCCAACACCGCTGCAGCTTCAAGTAGGAAGGGTATAACTTATTTCAAATAAAACCCATACGAAATTATATTTTATACCGCGCTTTTTCAGCCCATCTGTTACTCATTCACCAATCTAATGTATAAAGATTGCTTTCAATAGCGACGCTATACAGCATAAGGCTCTGCATGGCGAAGGCGCGCATTTTCTGACAAGCTTTCAGGAAAATCAGGCATAGTCGCGGGTTATTACATATTTTAAAATGACGTCACGGTTGATGCTTGCGCTTGTGCCAAGTTTTGCCTCCCAGTTTTATAACTATTGTTTATATTTTTGTGTTCACTCGAACAACCGGGTTAACAGCCTTCTTAAAACAGACCGTTTCGCTCAAAGCCAGCCTGGTTGGAAAAGATTGTAGCTACATCGATTTATTGAGGAATAAAGCATTGCAAACCAACGCTCATAAATTTTCGTTTATCGCTGCCGCATTGTCATTGATGGTGACTTACGTTACTTCGGCAGTACCTATCCCTCTGTATGGGATTTATCAGACTCAGGACAACATTGGCTACGTTGAGTTATCTCTGAGCTCAGTGGTGTACTTTATCGGCGCGGTTACCGCTCTGGTTCTGTTCGGGCGTCTGTCGACGTTTCTGGGACGTAAACCGATCGCCTTGGTTTCTTTGGTGATGGCGGCGCTGTCGATTCTGTTCTTTGTTAATGTACACAGTGCCTATCCGCTTATTCTGGGACGCTTGTGTCAGGGACTGGCTTGCGGACTGGCCTCCACAGCTCTGGCATCCTGGGTGGTTGACCACGGTCATTCTGTCCGTTTCCTGGATTGCACCTGCGGTGATCAGTTGCGGCCCCATGACCGGCCTCACCATCGGTGGTGTCGGATCCGGTTTTTTGATTGAGTACGGTCCGCTGCCACACCAGTTACCTTTTCTGGTTGCTTTAGTACTGATCGCCATCTGTATGGCGCTGGTGATTAAAGGCAAAGAAACCATGCCGGTCAAACCTGGTGCGTTAAAATCGATTAAACCTAATTTCACCCTGCCAAGTGCAGCACGTAAAGCTTTCCCTCTGGCGGCCGTAACCTTTGTCTGTACCTGGGCACTGGGTGGGTTCTTCCAGGCCTTTGGCCCTGCGATGGCACGTGAACAACTGCATTCCAGCAGCGCAATCGCTGCCGCACTGGTATTCGCGTCTATCATGGCACCGAGCTCTATCGGCGCATCACTGGCAGGTCGCATGACATCAAAACGTGCCCAGTTCGTCGGCATGCTCACCTTTACTCTGTTCGTTGGTGGTGTACTGCTTTCATTACACATGGGCTTTTTGAGCACGTTCCTCGCCGCAAGTGTCATGGCAGGCATCGCGCAGGGTATGGTCCTGACCGGCAGTATCGGCACTATGGTGTCAGAACTGAAACCGGAAGAACGAGCCAACGTCTTCTCGGTGATTTATGCTACTTCTTATGTCGGCGCCGCAGTACCGACCCTGATCGCTGGTCGTTTCTCTGAACATTTCAGCCTGCTCGAAGTCGCCTGCAGCTACGGTGTTCTGGCGTTGTGCGGCACTGTGATTCTGGTGGTTGCCAAACTGCGCACCCGCACCGCAAGCGCTAATAATACACTGGCTTAAACAAGCAAAACGTCTGTGCCAGGAGCGGCGCAGACAGAGAGTTCAAAAGGGAAGAACAGGGTTCTTCCCTTTTTTGCTATTATTCAAACAGATGCTTAATCAATGGTAAATCCGGGACTCGGCCGGCCCACAACGGGTAATGTAGGATTACAGCAGATAGCCGCTGCCAGAGGTCAAAATCCTTAATGTTTGCCTGATTGTGTAATTCCTGGCTTGTCTCAGCACAGAGTGTTTATTCACTAACAAGGTTAAGATAAAATCTTTCGGTAAGCACAGAACAATCAAGATGATATCAATAACAACAATGATACCGATATCTATGCCGCCCAACTAAAACGCGGCGAGAATATCGTACAATTTCCGCAGTACATAACACGTATCTTTGTCTTATCTGGACAGTAATTCATGCAGTTATTTCAACACTTAAGCTGGTTTTTCCGCCGACATAAGTTTACTTACTCTATTGCCCTGCTGATGCTCTTCACCGTGGCCATGCTCAATATGGCCATTCCATGGTTTATCGGCAACGCAATAGACAAACTATTGGCAACCAGAGATTTCTCACAAACAGAGTTCTACCTGTTCGCCTTGCTTGGCGTCAGTATACTGGTCTACCTGCTGCGTTATGGCTGGCGTCGGATGCTGTTTGGTACGTCTTACCAGCTTGGAAACATCTTGCGCGAGCGTTTTTACCAGCGTCTGCTTCGCCAGGGACAGGCTTTTTACAACCTGCATTCCACCGGCGATCTGATGGCAAGAGCCACCAATGATATTGATGCGGTTGAAATGGCAGCCGGTGAAGGCATACTTTCCGGATTCGACGGTCTGATGACCTTCATTCTGGTCCTGATCATGATGTTTGTTTTCATTGACTGGCAACTCGCTATTCTGGCCATTATTCCGTTTCCGTTTATGGGTTACGGTTTTTACCGCCTGTCGAATCGGATACACCATCAGTTCAAACATACCCTGGATTCGTTCTCGACTCTCAACGAGCAGGCACAGCAGTCGGTTGCGGGTATCCGGATGATCAAATCCATGGGGCGCGAGTCTATCGAGAACGATAAATTCGCCAATATTGCCGAGCGGGCCGCGCAAACAACTTATAAAGTGCAGCGCTCTGAAGCCCTTTTTGATCCGATTATTCAGCTCAGCCTCGGCTCTGCACTGTTAATTGCGCTGCTGGTCGGCGGCTGGCAAATCAGTCAGGAAACGTCTCAGCGTCGGTCAACTGACCAGCTTTACCCTATATCTGTCTGAGCTGATTTGGCCAATGTACGCCTTTGGCTGGCTGATGAATATTCTCCAGCGTGGTAATGCCGCCGTCGGCCGACTGGAAGCGTTGCTCAATCTGCCTGATTCCATCAGCGATCAGGGCAAACAGGATGTGACAGGCTATGATATTCACGTCGAACAGATGACCTTTCAATATCCGGATACGACTCAGCCTGCGCTGCACAATATCTCCCTGCAACTAAAGGAAAATCAGGTGCTGGGCATCGCCGGTGCGACCGGTTCAGGCAAATCAACACTGTTACAGTTGCTGATGCGCTACTGGGAAGCGGGTGAAGGCAAACTGGAAGTCGGACAGACTCCGATTCAGTCGATCCCCCTCGCCCAATTGCGCAGCCTGTATGCCTACGTTCCGCAGGATGCATTCCTGTTCAGTATGAGCATCATGGAGAACATTCGGATTGGCCGATCTGACGCCAGCGATGAAGACGTGTATCAGGCTGCCCGTCTGGCCGCCATTCACGATGACATTCTGCAATTTCCCGACGGCTACCAGACTCTGGTCGGCGAACGCGGTGTCACTCTTTCCGGTGGCCAGCGTCAACGTTTGTCTATTGCACGCGCGCTGCTCAGCAACGCACCGATTCTGGTACTGGATGATGCGCTGTCCGCCGTCGATATCAAGACTGAAAAGGTCATTATTGAACATCTGCAGCAGCGCCGTGAACAGACGTTAATCATCGTCAGCCATCGCCTTTCTGCTATTGAGCAGGCTGACCAAATTGTCGTTATGGCGCATGGCGAAATTGTCGAACACGGCAATCATCGCAGCCTGCTTGAACAGGACGGCTGGTACGCCCGGATGGCGGCCTATCAACAGATGGAACAAGCGCTGGAGAACGACCTGAAATGAGCACAGACACTAAAAAATCCGCGGCCAGTTCCGGCTCTCTGCGTATGCTGATGAGTTATGTTTTTGCAGAAAAAGCGCTGTTTATCAAAACATTACTCCTAGTGGTACTGGCAACCGCTTTCGATGTCCTCGGCCCGATGCTGAGTAAAGTCTTCATCGATGAATTTGTTATGCCTAACCACTATCCTACCGGACCTGTGGCTGGCGTCATTGCACTGTTTATTTTCTCGGTTCTGGCCGGCACCTATCTGAAATACAAACAGACGCTGCGTTTTCTTGATATTGCCCTCAATGCAGTACTCGATATTCGCAAACGTCTGTTCAAACATGTGCTGACCCTGCCGGTGGCCTTTTTTGACTATGCCCGCACCGGTCAGTTAGTCAGCCGGATAACTAATGACACTGAATCGATCAAAGATATCTATGTGCAGTTTCTGTCGAGCATTCTCGGTAACTTAATCATGCTGATCGGCATCCTGACCGCGATGGCGATTCTGGACGTTGATCTGATGCTGGTCGCCCTGATGCTGATCCCGGCCGTTGTGACCTTAATTTACTTGTATCAGAAGTTTAGTGTGAAAGCAGTGACCGACAGCCGTCAGCTGCGCTCGGACATCAACGCTAATATGAACGAGTCCATCAGCGGTATGGCGGTGATTCAGTCCACCAACCAGCAAGAGGCGAAATTCCAGCAGTTTCATGCCATCAATAACGCCTATTACACCACTCGACTGAAAACCGTGACCGTCGGTTCACTGCTGCTGCGTCCGGCGATCAACCTGCTAAGCATTTTGATCCTCGGTGGCGTGGTGTGGTTCTTCGGCCTCAAAGTCGTAGAAGGTGTCGCTGAAGTCGGCGTACTGTATGCCTATCTAAACTATCTTGGCCGTTTTACCGAACCACTGGTGGAAATTACCCAACGTTTCAGCCTGTACCAGCAAGCGATTGTCGCTGGTGACCGGGTCTATGAATTGCTGCAGGAACCGGCACACGATCATCAACAGGCCCATCTTGATGCAATACCCAAAGGTGACCTGAGTGTCGAACAACTGGTGTTCAGTTATCAGCAGGATAAACCTGTGCTGCATGATCTTAACTTCACAATAAAATCGGGCGAGTTTTATGCCATTGTCGGTCATACCGGCAGCGGGAAATCAACGCTGCTCAATTTGCTGCTCAGTTTTTATCAGCCGCAATCCGGTTCCATTAAGATTGATGGTCATGATCTTGAAGAGTATCACCAGCACGCCCTGCGCCAGGGCATCGGGTTCATTCCGCAAGAACCGTTTGTGCTGGCCACAACTGTGTTCGATAACATTGATATGGGCCGCGGTCTGTCTCAGCAAGCCGTCGAACGCGCAGCAAGCCAAGCTCACCTGCATGACGTCATTATGGAAATGCAGGACGGGTATCAAACCCAGCTCGGAGAAGGTGGTTTAAGATTGTCCACCGGCCAGCGTCAGCAACTAATCATTGCCCGGGCCCTGGCTGGCTCCCCTAAAATTCTGTTACTGGATGAAGCGACAGCCAACATCGACAGTGAAACCGAGCAAGTGGTACAAAGAGCGCTCAATGAACTGCGTGGCCAGGTCAGCATGATTGTCGTTGCTCACCGTCTGTCGACGATTCACCATGCCGACAGTATTATGGTGCTGGATAAAGGTCACCTGATTGAGCAAGGGAATCATCAGCAGTTGATGACTATCGAGCACGGACGTTACCGCGCCATGTACCAGTTACAGCAACAGGAAACTGCGTGTGGCTCAGGCCGAACAAGGCGCTTGCTTAGCCTGAGATTTGGATGCTAAACAATCAGGAACAAAAAGGGCCCGAACGGGCCCTTTTTGTCAGGTTTCGCCAGATTTTATCAGGCTTTTATAAGGCATTACTGTGATGTTCTCACCTTACTCCGGATTACCAAAGAGCGGGTTTACAGCAGCCCTTCCTTCCAGCAGCTTCAGTTTGTAACCGCAACAGCAGACTCACCATTTAACGGCGCTGCAGATTTTGCACCGCTTCAGAGACCGCGATATCGCCATCGGTCAGCTCGATGATTTCCTGCTTAATTTGTGGTGTGTTGATCAACTCAGCCAATACCGCCGCCACGTTGCCTCTGGCGACTGTTCCGTAGTCAATCGCGCGGTCAAGGTTGACCAAACCAGTCCCCTCTTCACTCACCAGGGTTCCGGGACGAACGATGACATAATCCAGCCCTGAAGCTACCAGCGCATTGTCCGCCGCGCGTTTCATTTTCATATAAAATTCAAAGCCTTCGCTGGTTTGCTGCCCGCGTAGCGAGTCCATAAACGCCGAGACCAAATAGAGACGATTGATACCGCTGCTTTGCGCAGCTAAGGTCAGGTTGACCGGTGTTTCAAAGTCAATCACCCGAGTGCGATCCGCGCCGCTGCCCGCCGCACCAGCCGAGAACACTATCACATCATGACCGCGAATCATTTCAGTCAGTTTCTCAACCGACATTTCCATCAGATCGCCCAGATAAGGCGTGACACCAGCCTGACGCAGCTCTTCCGCCGCTTCTGTTCTGCGCACTAAACCTGAGACTTCATGGCCGTCTTTTAGCAGTTTTGGTACCAGTCGAGAGCCCACGCCACCGCTAATTCCAACGATAAAAATTTTGCTCATTAATTCCCCCACGGTTTGTCAGTCAGAAAATATCTTAAAAACAATACGCTATGAATGTCAGAAAAGAAACAGACTGAGACTATCAGGCAATAGTTAAAGAGAATTGAGCAAAACTGTAGCGGCAAAAATCGCTTATAAATGGGTAATAGGTTATCGGCGGCGCACTAAGTTCAGTGAGATTAAGTCAGCGTTTCCTCAGTTCGCCAACAGGGCGGAAAACCCGTCTGACCTCACTTCCAGCCAAGAAAGCAAAGTGACAGTTTTACAGTGTAAAACCCTGCTATTGAGGTTGGCTATTCATCCTGTTGAATTCATCACTCTGAGCCGTGAATTCGGACACCCCCAGGTCCCTGTTTGCACAATAAATCGGCATTCAGGGGCCGCCCCTCATTACGTCACGACAAAATTTTGTTACAGTCTGGCGACTACATCCATGATTCAGTGTATTCAAACTATGGAAGAAATTTATTTCGCAGGCGGCTGTCTGTGGGGCGTGCAGGAATTTATTCGCCACCTGCCGGGTGTTATTCATACCGAAGCCGGCCGTGCGAACGGCACCGCCAGCGATACTTCAGGCGACTATGACGGTTATTCAGAGTGTGTACGCACCCAGTTCGATCCATCACAGGTCTCTGTCACACAATTGATGAGCTACTTCTTTGAAATTATTGACCCTTACAGCGTCAATAAACAGGGAATAGATGTCGGTGAAAAGTATCGTACCGGCGTATACAGTGTGAATCCGCAGCATTTACAGCAGGCGTCTGATTTCATCACCGCACGGCATGATGCAGACAAAATCGCGGTTGAAGTTCTGCCACTGACCAACTTCGTCAAGAGCGATGACGAACATCAGGATCGTCTGACGCTGCATCCGGGTGACTACTGCCATATTCCGCTCGATCTGCTACATAAATACCGAAAAGCGGATTAAGCAATAAAAGCTTATTAAATCAGTAACATTTGTGTAAGAGAGCAAGGATAAATTGGAAACCGCTTAAGCATTCGTCTTGTTTACGCATACTCCATTAAAGGTCCATGTCCTTTTCCACACCACTATATTCGGTACACGCCAGTTTACACTGGCGTTTTTTTTGCCTTTTCTGTTAGCGAAAACCGTACTCCCTGCACACAAACTGAGCGCTTTGAAAGTCAACTGGCTGACAACAATCAGAACAGCAGATAACACGTAGTGAACAGAGCCAAAGCAATCCAGGCCGCTGCTTTCATCAAACTGATCGACCGTACAATATCCTCAGCTTCGATTGCCCGTTGAGCATCACCTATCCATGGTTTATTGACCCATTCCCCAAAATACTGGTTCGGACCACCAAGACGAATACCGAGCGCACCGGCAACCGCAGCTTCCGACCAGGCACAATTCGGGCTTTTATGTTGGTAGCGATCGCGCCAGCCAATTATAAACGCCGCTTTATAATCCTGTTTCAGTAACCAGGCTGCACCGCTGAACAACAACCAGGTTAACCGGGCAGGAATGAAATTGGCCGCATCGTCGATCCGGGCAGAGACGCATCCGAGCTCCCGGTAACGTTCATTTTTATACCCAACCATGGAATCCAGCGTATTCACCGCTTTGTAAGCCATTGCCAGCGGCACGCCACCGATAAACAGGTAAAACAGCGGTGCGATAATACCGTCTACGGTATTTTCCGCGACGGTTTCTACTGTGGCCCGGGTAATTTTATCTTTATCCAGCGAGCGCGTATCACGCCCCACAATATAAGAAAGCTTGATTCTTGCCTCAGCAATATCACCGCGCCGCAACGGTTTCGAGCACGTCCAGTGCGCAGTCCTGCAAACACTTGCCTGCTAATACAGTAAACGCCAGCCACAAATGCAGCACGATCCCCGCTAACCAATGGATTTGAAACGCTGCCCAGATGGCGAACCAGGTTGCCGCTGCACTGGATCCAACCACGATGATCCACAGTAATCCCCCCGCGATATAGAGTTGCGAGGGGCTGGTAAACCAACGCCGCAGCATTTTCTCACTGCGGCTGATGGTGTTGCCAATCCAGCGGATGGGATGCGGCCAGTTGACAGGATCGCCCAGCAGCACATCCAGTACAAAAGCGCCAATACAGACCGCCAGTGAAATCATTGCTTGCGGCCCCGCGCGATCCACTGTTTGAGAATCTCAGGTGATTGGGCAAAATGCAGATGCAGATACATGGCTAATGTGTTGCCTTGCTGGTAACCGCCATGCCACTCGGACAGCACTTCGCCGTCACGACGTTTACTCAGTACAAACGCTGTTGGCAGTTGCGATTCAAAGTCGGAGTAATGAAATTCGTGACCCCGTAACTCCTGACCCGCTTTACACAGTAAGGTATCCGTTTTCGCCTCAGCACAGCAGTAACCAAAGCGCTGCAACCTCGCCGTCATATGACTGTGACCATCCAGTACGCCAACCATTGCATGCACTTTATCTTCTTTGTCGCGCAGGCTGGAGCCAAGATACATCAGGCCGCCACATTCGGCATAAATGGCCACGTTGGCCTGATGAGCACACAAAATAGACTCACGCATCGACACGTTGGCAGCCAGTGTTTCGGCATACAGCTCCGGATAACCACCGCCCAAATAAACCATGTCACACTCAGGCAATTGCGCATCGTGCATCGGACTGAAATAACACAGCTTGGCACCGGTTTGTGCCAGCAGATCCAAATTGGATTGATAATAGAAGTTGAACGCCTGATCGCGCGCAATGGCGATGGTCAGTCCCTCACCAATCCCTGCCACACTTTCAAGCACTCCAGGCACTGCAGGTTGCTGACTGGCCTGCTCAGTCACCTGCGCCGGCGCCGCCGTTTGTGCGACTTCGAGTAACGCGTCCATATCGATGAACTCTTCCACCGCCGCCGCCAAACGGTTCCACATATCGGTCATATCCGGTGATTCATGCACGGTGACCAGGCCAAGGTGACGCGAAGGCAGTTCCACTTCCGCCAGTTTAGGTAAACGGCCCAATACGCGCATATTACAATAGGTCTCAACGGCATTTTTCAACAGCTGGTAGTGGTTTTCAGTATTGACTTGGTTAAAGATGACGCCGGCGATATTGATGTCCGGCGCAAACGACTCAAAGCCTTTGACAATCGCTGCGGCCGAGGTCGACATGGCTTTGCCGTCCAGCACCAGTATCACCGGACAACCCAGCGTTTCTCGCCATGCCCGCACTGCTGCAGTAATAAGGATCAGTGCCAAAGCCATCGTAAAAGCCCATCACACCTTCGATAACTGCAATGTCTTTATCCGCCGTTTGCTGCTGATAAAGAGCCCGCAGTTCGTGAGGCGGCAGCATGAATTCATCCAGGTTGTGGGATTGAGTTCCCACCACTTTGCCGTGCCACGCAGTATCAATGTAATCGGGTCCGACTTTGAACGGCTGGACTTTCAGTCCACGCAAACATAAGGCTTTGAGGATACCGAGTGTAGTGGTTGTTTTTCCGCTGCCGCTGTTGGTTCCGGCGATTAAAATTGCTGTCATAGTTGTGTTCCAGGATCGTTACTTGTCCGCTAACACCTTGTCGTATCAGCGATAAAGCCATCAGAATGTGGCTAAACTACAGAGTTCACGCAACGAGTTCAATCTTAAATACTGTGTCGCGTGCGAATCTGCATCACATCAATACCATTGTTCGCGCCGGGGCCGCGATATCACGGTTTAAGCCGATAAATCCTTTTCTTCCGCCAGTGGCAGTTGTACGCTACGCCGCTCAGGATTGAGCAGCGGATGGAATACCGGTTACGCTAGCTGGTGCGGCTCAACATCCATGATAACGGATAAGATAAAGATTGAAGGTAAATATGGCGAAAAGCGGACAACACGGCGGTAACGTACTGCAAATGGCAGAACAATTTAATCTCGACCCGACGAATGTGATCGATTTTAGCGCGAATATCAATCCGCTCGGAATACCGCCGCAGGTTCGTGACGCAATTATCAGTCAACTCGACTGCCTGCAGCATTATCCGGATATCGAGTATCGCCAACTGCACCAGTCTATCGCCGCTCATCACCACTGCTCGCCGCTGTCTGTCGTTGCCGGCAATGGTGCCACTGAGCTGATCTTTCTGTGGGCGCAGCATGTCAAACCGCAAAAGGCATTGTTGATTGAACCCAGCTTCGCCGAATATCGCCGCGCCCTAAGCCGGGTTGGCTGTGCGATCGACAATTATGTCTTACGTGAAGAGGACGGTTTTGCCGTCACTGAGCGCGTGCTGGACGCGCTGCACGGCGAAACTGGACTGCCTGTTCATTTGCACGCCAAATAATCCGACCGG
Organism: Vibrio sp. CDRSL-10 TSBA; assembly: GCA_039696685.1. Lineage (NCBI taxonomy): Bacteria > Pseudomonadati > Pseudomonadota > Gammaproteobacteria > Vibrionales > Vibrionaceae > Vibrio > Vibrio sp. CDRSL-10 TSBA. Next base: position 603,024 of record CP155565.1, read on the forward strand.
GCTGATTCCTGATGCAGAACTGCTGCAAGCGATTATTAAACGCTGTCAGCAACTGGATATTCACCTGTTTGTCGACGAATCCTTTATTGATTTTATGCCGGGTCGTCCGAGCCTGAGCCAGTGTTTAGCAGACAACCCTCACCTTTATGTACTGCGTTCGCTGACTAAGTTTTACGCGTTGCCGGGGCTGCGCCTTGGTTATCTGCTCTCTTCTGACCACCGTTTGCTGGCCAAAATTCGTGATGAACGCGAGCCCTGGACCATCAACGCACTGGCAGCGCTGGCCGGTGAGATCTTGTTTGAAGATGACTCCTACTGCCAGACCACCTATCAGTGGCTGACACAGGAGCAAGTCTACCTGCAAACGGAACTAGCGCAGTTTAAACAGTTGCAACTCTTTGCACCGAGCGCCAACTACCTGTTTTTTAAACATCTCAGCACCAACTCATTGCTGCAAAGTGAGCTGATGCAGCACGGAATTTTAATCCGAAGTTGTGCCAATTATATTGGCCTGAGTGATGCCTTTTATCGCGTTGCGATTAAATCCCATCAGGATAACCAGCGTTTGATTGAGGCCTTACAGATGATTTTTGCTCATGGCTGAAGCCCGCTGCCCGGCCTCTTGTGGTGAGTTTATTCAAGGCTGGATTGGTGGCAGCGAAAAACTGATTTCCTGCCCGATTGACTGGTTCAGTACCGTGAGCGTCACTGACGGCAATGCCGCCAGCAGCCAGCAGCGCCCGCTCATGAGACAAGCGCTTGAGCTCGCTCTGCGAACCATTGGCGTCGATGCCAGCGAAAGTCATGGTCTTAAAATCGAGTTTGACTCCACCATCCCTGTCGCCAAAGGCATGGCAAGCAGTACGGCGGATATTGCCGCCACCATCGCCGCGACCTATCGTCATTATCGCCAAGCCATATCCGAATCCGAACTGGCTGCGCTGTGCGCACAAATCGAACCCAGCGACAGCATTATGTTCAGCCGCTTCACCCTGTTTGATCATCACCGCGGAACCGTGACTGAACAGTTCGATACGGTAAACAATCTTGATGTTCTGGTGCTGGAAAGCACCCATCAGTTATGTACCGCCAGCTATCACCGTCTTGATCGGATGGCGAAGCTGCAGCGCTCCGCCACTAAGCTAGAACACTCGGTCGTTCAGTTTGCACAAGCCCTGCGCTCGCAGGATCTCTATCAACTCGGCAGGTCCGTGACCACCAGCGCGATAGAAAGCCAACATATTGTCATGAAGCCCCACTTCACTCAGCTTGTGCAGTTGGTTGAAAAACACAGCTTATACGGCATCAATGTCGCCCACAGCGGCACAGTGGCTGGCTTGCTGTTTGACCGTGCCAAACACGATATCGAGGCCGTGATAGCAGACATCAACACAACTCACATCAACCAGACCTACACCCGCAATTATCTTTGCCGGGTGATCGCCGGGGGAACTGGCGGATAACATTCCAACCTGTATGTTATCCGCTAATTTTAGTCTGATCGCGGCAGCAAACTGCGATTTTCTCCGACGATCTGCAAAATGACATTAACCAGTTCCTGAGCCGCTTTAGAAAGTGGTCGGTTTCTGCGCCACCATCAGGCCGATATCACGATACAGCCGTTCCTTAATTGGTATCAGGCACACATTGGGGAAACAATGGCAAAAGGACATTGATCTGCTCGTAGTCAGCTGCGCCGCAGATCCCGGAGTAGCAGCCCTGCGCAGCGCACTGTCGATTCCGGTCATGGGCGCTGGCGAATCTTGCTGTCATTTGGCCCGTCAACATGGTGATGTTATCGGAATTCTGGGCATCGAACCTGAACAACCTGCGGCTTTTAGCCGGGCATTGCGAGACTGCAAGTTGATTTACCGGCGTCCGGACAAGGTGGACTGTACGCACGATATTCATACAGCCGAGGGCAAGGCATCGATCATCGCTGCCGCTCTCGAATGTGAGCGTCTCGGCGCCCAAGTGATTGCCCTTGCCTGTACCGGAATGGCCACTACCGATGTCGCTGGGTTGCTGGCGCCCTACACTGATTTACCGGTGATAAATCCCGTGCTGGCCGTCGCACAGCTTATTAAGCAACGCGATGAAGACAAAAGGATTTAGGTATAAAACACCAGTTTCAGGCTGGTGTTTTGCTTTTCAATAACATTCACCGACCTAACACCTTTAAATCATTACTAAATCTCAAATCGACATTTTGTTGTCATAAGTTCGAATTCCTCGATTTGACTAGGAAAATCTGTTGTTTCTTTGCTAGCTTATTTAGTAACGAGACAAGGCTGTAACTCAACTGGATAAGAGTCAACGTGGAACAACAGAACACACATGACAACGGATTTGAAACCGTATTCCGGTACTCCAAAGATGGTCTGGCCCTTTTCAAAGACGGTGTTTTTGTAGATTGTAATCAATCCATGCTCGAGTTGGTTGGCTTACAGGAAAAAGAACAGTTTATTGGCCTGACTCCATTCGACTTTTCGCCTAAGTACCAATTTGATGGTCGCAACTCGGAAGAGAAAGGCATGGAATACATCAACCGCTGCTACGATGAAGGCAGTGTCCGCTTTGAGTGGATACACCAAAAATTCAACGGGGAGCCATTCTGGTGTGAAGTAATCATCACCACTATGATCCTGGACGGCGATGTGGTGGTACATACCAACTGGCGCAATATTAGTGAGAAGAAAGACCTCGAATTAAAACTTGCCGAACAGAAAGAAATCTTTGAGACCCTGTTTAACGAGTCCATGGATGGACTGTCCATTTTTGATGGTCATCAGTACATCGACTGCAACAAAGCGTTTTTGAACTTATTCGGATTCACCCACAAAGATCAGGTCATGGGGTTACATCCTATCAACCTTTCACCGGAGTTGCAGCCAGACGGAAGAACTTCAAGAGATTCGGTTCGTAAGGTGTTGCAGGATTCTTTAGGCAGAGGCAGTACCCGCTTTGAATGGGTGCACCAGAAAGTCGACGGCACTAAGTTTTGGGCAGAAGTGATTCTGACCAAGGTGAAATTAAACGGCGTCTTTTCAATCTACGCGGCCATTAGGGATATTTCTGAAAAGAAACAGTTAGAGCTGGAACTGTATGAACGTAACGCAGAATTAGACAGAACCAATCAGGACCTGGAGAAAATGCTTGATCATCTGAAACAAACTCAGGACCAGTTGGTTGAGTCTGAAAAAATGGCCAGCCTTGGCTCACTGGTTGCTGGCGTAGCTCACGAAATCAATACCCCGGTCGGTGTGGGATTGATGGGAATCACTCATCTGATGGAAGAGAATGAAGCGATACGTAAGCGCTATCAAAACGGTGAACTCAGCGAAGAAGTGTTCGAAGATTACCTCAGCAACACTACCGACTTGTCGAAAATTGTACTCAAAAATCTCGACCGGACTGCACATCTGGTGCGCGGTTTTAAACAGATCGCTGTCGATCAAGCCAGTGAAGAAGAGCGGGCCATTAACCTCAAAGAGTACATAGAAGAAATCATTTTCAGTCTGGGTTCAGTGACACGTAAAGCCAATGCGAATATCGAGGTTGATTGCCCGCCAGACTACCATGTCATCACCAACCCGGGACATTTATCACAGGTTGTCACCAACCTGATCGTCAATTCCATTACGCACGGTTTTCAAGACAAGAAAGGCGGTAAAATTAACATCAACATACGTGAAAAAAGCGCCAAGCAGTTTACGATGATTTACAAGGACGATGGCAAGGGGATCAGCAAAAGTAATCTTACCAAGATATTTGATCCTTTCTTTACCACCAATCGCGCCAATGGCGGCAGCGGCTTAGGCCTGAATGTGACTTATAATATCGTCAAAAACACCTTTCATGGCTCCATTACTTGTCGCAGTCAGGAAAATGAAGGCGTCGAATTCACGCTAAACCTGAAAGTAAAAGAAAGAGTGTAAGCGTTAATATCACGCATTAAGTTCGATTGCAGCTCAACACTGGCACAGATGAAAAATGGCGTATTTAAATCAATACGCCACTCTCTGCTCGATAATGCCCGGCCAATCTCTCTGCGCACTAATCAGGATAGATATCACGCAGAGCCATAATACTGGCAAAGTGTTCAATGGCCAGATCACAAATCTGCGGGTCAAAGTGACGACCGCGCTCTTGCTTCAGCAGTTCAAGAATCTTATCCGCACTCCACGGCTCCTTATAAGAGCGACGGGCGGCAAGTGCGTCAATCACATCGGCAATCGCCATCAATCGCCCTTCGACCGGAATTTCCCGGCCTTTTAAGCCCGACGGATAACCAGAACCATCCCATTTTTCATGATGATAAAGCGCAATCCGCGCGCCCATTTGCGGCAATGCCCGTTTGGATTTACACAGCAGGTCATAACCAACCTGGGCATGGGTTTTCATCACTTCCCATTCATCTGCATCCAGTTTACCGGGCTTATGTAGTATACGTTTCTGGTACCGCAATCTTGCCGATATCATGCATTGGCGTCGCGTGTTTAATCAGTTGCACGAAGTTTTCATCCAGTCGCAAACGCTGGGCCAAAAACTCACAAATCAGAGAAACCCTGCGTACATGTGAACCGGTCTCCTTGCTGCGCATCTCAATGGCGTCACCCAAAATGTACATCAGCTCTTGCTGGGTGCGTTCAATATCTTCCCGACGAGTAAGGTTCTCAAAAATGATGGATACCTTGGTCAGTAAGACGTTGAGTAAACGCAGCGTCATTGGAGAAACTGGTACTGAATACGTTATCAGGGTCGAGCTCTCACTGATTTCCGAAAGCTGCGTGAAATTGCAAAAGTGTCCGATGTCGACCTGATTTGCCTTGTGGCTTAACGTCTTGTCTAAATATTCACTGACCTGAGGCGAGAAAATATCGTGGTCAAAACCGCTCTCCATTTTAAATTGCTGCCCATCAAACGACAGCAGGATCTGTTCCCGATTACCTAACGCGTTTATCTGCTGATATTTCAGGTAAAAACCAACGTTGTCTTGCCCTAGTAAATTCTGAGCTTCCTTCCGCACCTGCTCACTGAATCCTTCGCTGTTCGAGGCTTGTAGTACCCGGGTTGTTGCGCTGACGACATCTTCCAGCCCACGATGGCCCTGCTCAACTTCGAGAATATCGCGATAAGAACGAATCGCAGAATAGATGGTGGTTTTGAGACGAGTAGAATTAAGCTCAGTTTTACTTTTATAATCGTTGATGTCGTAATCACGAATCACATCTTCTTCCGGTGCCTCACCCGGTTGTCCGGTGCGTAACACTAGACGAGTGGACGTATTACGTTCACGAATCCATTTTACTAACTCCAGACCAGCATGATTATTTTCCATCACCACATCGACCAGTGCGAGTGCAATGTCTGAATGCTGCTCAAAAAGAAGTTTGGCTTCTTCTGCTGAATGGGCTTTTAAAAACTGCAGAGGACGACTGTCTACCAGAACACGTTTTAGCACCATCTCAGACACAGTGATCACATCATCTTCGTCATCAATCAGGGCAACTTTCCAGGGAAAAAGAGTCTCTTCCTGATTGACCTTAACGGTATCAATCTTTGCAGTTTGTGCAGCAGCTTTCTTTGTAAACAATGGGTTTGGCATAAAGTCTACCTGAACGTCTATTACAACAATTTACAGCTTCCTAAAACTATAGTTTGCCTCTGAATTAGCGTCTACTTATCTTGCACAAAACACGCACAAAGCCCATTTTGATCTTCAAATAAAATTAAAACTTGCTTTTCATCGATTAAGTTACTTATGAGCCAGACATTTATTCGCACAAATATCTCATTGTTAGTATGCATATAAGTCGCACAACACTTCACACATTCTGCTTTTGAGATCGTAAATGCCAGTAAAAAGGCCAGACTGGTTATAACCAATCTGGCCTTTTGGATTAAACACAGCAGACTTAATGCTACCGCTCGATAATGTCCTGCTTAGGACTTAACGCTTACGACGCCACATCAACCAACCGACCAGAGCAATAAGCACCAACACACCAGCCGCCACTCCAAGTTGCGCCAGTAATACCAGCGGAGACGTCGGACCGCCACGGCGGATTTCAGCAACTTGTTCTGGTGACACCGTCACATCTTGCTTACCATAACGCTGCAGGATCCAGTTCGACAAGGTTGCCACCTGCTGATCATCTAAATGATTGAGCGCGTTGGGCTGGTCGCCAAACGGAGGCATAAACACGTCGCCTTCTGCGGTATCACGTTCCACACCAAACAGAATGGTCGCGATCAAATTCGATGGATTATGCTCTGCCGTAGCGCTGTTGTGGAACAGGCTTGGATAGAAACCATCTTTGGTGCCTTGCGCGCTGCTGCCGTGACAAGATGAACAGTTGCCGGAAAACAGACGGGCGCCTTCATCACTGACCGCTTCATTAAAGCCAATGCCGCGGATCGCCACCAGGTTATGACTCGCTTCTCCCTGAGTAAAGCGTGAAGGCCCGGAAGATACGTTAGTCTGATCCGGCACACTATGCATATATTCAGCGATCGCGTTCAGATCCTCATCCGAGAGATATCGGAAGCTATGGGTAATCGCTTCAGCCATACTGCCTGCCGCCTGCGCTTTGCCTTCCAGACGGCCGGTACGCAGATAGGTGACCAGCTCCTGCTGTGACCACTCACCAATACCACTGACCGGATCCGAAGTAATATTCGGCGCGTACCAACCACCAACCTGAGCGCCAGTCATCGCTTCAGCGGATTTTTCCTGCATCAGAAAGCCACGTGGCGTATGACAGGTACTGCAGTGCGCGGCCCCGTCCACCAGATAACGGCCACGGTTCCAGCTATCACTTTGTGTCGTATCCGGCTGGTAACCAGGATCATTCAGGAACAGTGCATTCCAGACCATCATAGAGAAACGCAGATTGAGCGGGAATGGCAGTTGTGTCTCCGCCGTCGGACGATCAACCGGCTGCACTCCGGACATGAAATACGCATACAAAGCATGAATATCGTCATCAGTCAGTGTGGCATAAGCGGTGTAAGGCATCGCCGGATAAAGACGCGCGCCGTCAGCACGAACACCTTTACGCAGCGCATCAGCGAACTGCTGCTCAGTGTAGTTACCAATGCCGTTCGCTTTTGACGGCGTGATATTGGTGGCAATAATCTCACCTACCGGGGAAGCAATCGCTTTACCACCGGCAAAAGGCTGTCCGCCGTGTGCCGTGTGACACGCGGTACAGTCCGAGGCAACCGCCAGATACTGACCTTTTTGGATCAGCGCATCGTCGGCACCATGAGCAGCAACATCTGTAGCAGCATAAGCCGAACCGTAGCCCAGAGCGAGCATCAACGCGAGCGCGCCGGATTTGAGTGTCAGCATCATTACGCCTCCTGAGCCTGTTTAACAATGGCTTCAGCGGCCTTGAATGCCAACGCGACCATGGTAATTGTGCTGTTACCACAAGCGGTACTCGGCATAGCGCCGCCGCCAGGCAGGAACAGGTTACGGTGATCGTGCGAACGACAAACATCATCGACCACAGAAGTCGCAGGATCACGGCCCATAATGGTACCGCCCATGATGTGTTTACTCGGGTTAAACTGCTTGGAAAAGGTCTTATCAATCGCGCCCATCGCCTCGGCAATATCATTGGCAATCGGTTTTGAATACTGCTCGTGAGAACGACGAACGTAATCACCCACATCGTAATTGATCGCGGGTTTTGGCAGGCCGAGCCAGTCTTTTTTATCCGACAGGGTCAGGCGGTTATTGGAATCCGGCAGCATCTCATGCGCCATGACAATATTGGCAGTACACGCGGTCATGCGACGGATTTCTTCATCCAGCGCTTTACCCACTAGGCCTTTCTGCAACGCACCGAAGGTAACAAATCGGTTACGGGCAAAGTTGTTGAATCGGAAATACGCCCCCGCGTGCTGTGAGCGGAAATCGCCCTGCGAGGTTTCCATAATACCACTGTTCACCACCGGGCCAACACCCGCCCAGTAAGGTTCATCCAAGGTTACCGTCATGGTGATCTGCGGGTGGTCCATCATGTTACGACCAACCTGATCCGAACTGTTGGCAATCCCGTTCGGGTTGCGCGAATCGGTCGACATCAGCAGCAGCTTTGGTGTTTCCAGGCCGTTACAGGCGATGATAAACAAATTACCGTTCACCCGATGAGTCTGCTTATGCTGGTCATAGTAATGCACCGCTTCGATGTTGTTTTTGGCATTGGTTTCAATGCGCCACACCACCGAGTTATACAGAATCGTCGCACCTTTGGCTTCAAGACGGGATAACGCGGTCGCACCGTCATATTTAGCGCCTACCGGACAAACCGGCACACAGTTGTTGTTGGCACAACATGCAGGACGATCATCATAAGAAGTGCCGCTGTTACGCGCCTGCGCTGTCGGGATATTATGCAGACCGAGCTTTTCACGCACCACCGCAGTAAAACGCTCTTCTCCAGGACCAAACGGTAACGCCGGCATCGGGTAAGGCTTGGAGCGCTTCGCCGGCCATTGCAGTGCCGGATCATCCGGGCCACAAATACCCAGTTTGTATTCTGCGCGCACATAGTAAGGTTCCAGCGTATCGTAGTCGAAGGCCCAGTCGCGACCGACGCCATACAGACTGTGCAGTCGCAGATCATCCGGCGTCATCCGCCAGCAGGTTCCGGCCCAATGCCAGGTCGAACCACCAGCATAACGGACGTAACTTTGCGCGTAGGCATCTTTACCGCTTAATTGCAGGTAGTCCTGACCCGGGCCGACCGGCTCCGGGTGAGGCGCCCACTCGCGAGACGGATAACACTCAATCGCCGTACCTTTGGCAGCCAGAGGCAGGTTACGATAGTTTTCTACAATTTCCGCACGTGATACACGCGGACCGGCTTCAATCATAAGGACCGGAACACCGGCATCGAGCAATTGCTCTGCGATCACCACGCCGACAACGCCGGTACCGACGATCACTACAGGTGACTGATTTGGGGATGTCATAAATTTCTTCTTGTCAGATTCAGAATTGAGGTACGGGAAGGACTGGGGTGTTTACACGCTGCCAGTTGTTCGGACCACTGATGCCATAAGACGGAATCGTGATCACATCCAGCGTGGTCTGCCAGGTAAGAGCCTGCTCGAAAGCGAAGGTTTTGGCAGTGCGCGTCGGAGTGAGGCTACCGGTATACCAACCAAAGATAATTTTGTAAGCCAGATCCTGTAACTCACCTTGCGGGATCGCAGGGAAGAAATCTTCTACTATTGAAGCATTACGTGAGCGGGCAATAGCGATTAACTGATAGATATTCTCCAGTACGCCCTGCTCTTCGCTTTCCAGGACCGCCAACATACGCTGCCCTACTGCTTCATCCAGTTGATGATTCACCAACAAGCGAGAAATCTGCATAAAAGGAGAAAAACTTTTGGATGGTTTAGACTCTGCCATCACAAATGACGGTAGCGCGGAGGTGACTACACCACCAGCGATAATCACCGCACCAGAAAGCAGGACTTTCCGGCGTGAAAACTGGACCTTCCCTTCGGAAAGATCGTCGGAGTGAAACATGTTATTTCCCTGAATGTTTACTTGGCACTATATAAAAATAGGATGCGAGAAAGCATTCATTATTATTCTGTCAATAATAATGAATATCAGGGGCGTATTCTATCTGGTGAGACATCAAAATCAATAGAGATAGTTATTAATAATAAACAACAAACTTTATTTAAAAGTGGCCACCTTAAACATTTAGATGGATTATATATTTAAGGTGCAACGCATCAATGCAGTGAATTAATCTTAATTAAACATGACAAACCACTATCAGTAATCTACTAAAAAATAGTAAGTTAAATAGCTTGATTTAAATTGAATAATGGCGCACGCCCTTTTAAATACAATAACTTGTCATCATAATACATTAGATTATTTAGTCTAAGAATTTTCCACGCCTGTGAAAATTAGCTAATTCCAGACAAACAATTTAAATCCACCTTTCCACACAACACATAACATTAGCAATACCTATATTAGATATGATGATTACAAAAAAAGAGAAGATAGTAGCATTACAATTGATGTTTTATAATTTAAATCTATTATTTAATAGAATATTAATTTACTAAAGTAATGAGTGAACGCCTTACTGTTAGCCAAGGTAGCGGACAAAATTTCCGATTAATCTCAATTTATAACCTTCTTCCAAAACAAAAAACGTTTAAGCGACACAGTCACTTCCATTGCAATGGTTAGTTATAGAGTAATAGACAGTTTCAAAATGATTGCAGGGTGCGGCGCGAAATAAGGATATTTTTTCACCACCGACTGGCCACGAAAAACACCAACGCAAAAACACGCAATTAAGCGCTTTATTTGAATTAGTCAGGGATTAACTACAGAAGAGAAAGCTTGGAGCGGGCAGCGGGAATCGAACCCGCATCATCAGCTTGGAAGGCTGAGGTAATAGCCATTATACGATGCCCGCGCATCGAAGCGATGAAGCTACTATGCCACAACCATTGAAAAAGAAAACCGTTTTTTCGTAAATTCAGGTTGTTTGCATAGTTAATAATCAATTAAACATCAATTGGTTAGCTTTTCGACATGCCGCACAGTTTTTCTAAGATTACTGATTTAGCGCTGCGTTACCGGTTTAGAACTTAATGACCGCTATAGAAACTTAATGACTGCTATAGCGATGCGTCGCCGCAGATATGTTCATCGCTGACAAATAGGGCTACCCTAGGTGGACCCATTGACTGCCTGACCGATTATGCAACCTTTACCCGTTTTGCCTGACGACTATTATCTGACGAACTTTCACAAGCTGACCTCACACGCATTGGAGTGGTATACCGATTTACTCCAGCCTGGTGAGCTAAAATGGTGTCATGATTTTCACCGGCTGTCTCATGATGCGCAGTGTCTGCTGGTTCGCCTGCTGTCACGCAAAGGGCATTGGTTTCGCAGCGATAAACTCAACTATGCGGAAATCACTGACCAGACACATGCACTGGATGAACTTGCCCGCTCAGGTTTTATCAGCCTCAATCCTGAGGTAGATGCCGTGGCAGTCGCCCGGGAACTTCTCACTAAAGCGGAAATTGTGGCGCTCTATCCACGGCTGGGCAGGTCATTACGCAAGCCGCAGCTGATCGAAGCGTTGAAGACAGAGCCGATCGAGCATGTGCCGAATCTGAGCTTTGACATTATCTATCTCAATCAAGGTGACATCATTGAGCTGTTGTTGATCTTGTTTTTCGCTAATACGCGACAAACCTTCTCGCAATTTGTCCTTGATGACCTGGGTTTAAATAATTTCGAGCATTACCCGCTGAGTAAAGAAACGTCGCTTCTTTCAAACCCGTCAGCAGGTAGACCACCTGTTCGCTTTGAGCCGTATCCAGGCTCATTATGATGAACACCCCAAGCCCGATGAAGCGATGTTAGATAAGCTATTGTCTCAACTTCCTGAGCCTGGTGAGCATGCTTATATCGAGCGGCGCAGACAGCACCAGTTGAACCAGATCGCCCGCGACTATGAACGTCAGCAATGTCTGGATAAAGCACTCACCATTTACCAGCAAACCGAAGTGATTCCGTCACGTGAACGTCAGGCTCGTATCTATGAAAAGCTTGAGCAAGCGCAACACATGCGTGACATTGTTGAAGCCATGTTTCAACAACCACTCAATTACTCTGAGTATGAAGTCGCTCAAACACTGCAAAAACGCCTGCTGCGCCTCGAAGGCCATAAAGTGGCGCGGGAAAGTAAACCTGCCTACCCTACCCGCCACTTGCAACTCGACCTGTCACAGCAACGGGTCGAATTAGCGGTCAAACAACAATTAGAGAGTGAAGGTTATCAGGTTTATTATCTCGAGAACCAGTTTCTGAATACCCTGTTCGGGCTCACATTCTGGGACGCGATATTTGCTCCGGTAGAGGGCGCTTTCATCAACCGTTATCAATATCGCCCGCTAGATCTCTATCACAGTGATTTTGCCAGCAAACGCAAGCTCTGGATAGAACAGGCAATCACCCGTCTGCGAAATGAAGGCGTCATGCCATTGTGGGAGCTTTGGCAAAATAAATTCTCGCTGGCTAACCCATTTGTGTTTTGGGCCGGATGGGATAAGACCTTGTTTGAGCTTACGGAGCAGTGTTTTGCACCTGACATCCTGGTCGGGTTATTCGAGATAATGCTCAGTGATTTAAAACTCTATCGCAATGGCATGCCCGACCTGATTGCCTTTAAAGAAGGTCAGTTCGAATGGATTGAAGTGAAAGGCCCGGGCGACAAATTGCAGGACAATCAATACCGCTGGATGGCCCGGTTTGAGCAGCTCACAGTGCCGTTTTCTGTCTGCTACGTAAATCACTAAATGAAGAAAAAAATGGTGATCTTTATCGCTTTTTGCTTTAATTACGGCACGATTAATCAATAAGTTAGCCGAATGAAATTAAGAAAATTATTCGTCGTTGCGTTGGTGCCTTTATTCTACGGCTGTGCAGTGTTGGCCGGTTTTAACTTCGATCAGATGTTTGGTGATGAAGAGGTCCGCGATCGACAAGCGCCGATTGAATCAGCCCAGGCTCATTTCTTTCTCGATCAGGTCAAACCGATCATTGATAAACGCTGTGTGGTGTGTCATGCCTGTTACGATGCGCCCTGTCAGCTCAAAATGTCTTCTGTCGAAGGTATCGACCGTGGTGGCAGTAAAGACATGGTTTACCATGGTACACGTCTGACGGCCGCAACACCGACCCGTTTGTTTGAGGATGCCCAACTGACCGAAGAGTGGCGCGACTTCAACTTTCATCCGGTACTTAATGAGCGCATCCAGTCACCTGAAGCCAACATTCAGGCAGGTCTGATGGCTCGTATGCTCAAGCAAAAAGAGCTGCATCCGTTACCTCAGCAGGATCAATTGGAAGGCTTCGATTTCTCAATCGATCGTGACCAACAATGCGTCACACTCGAAGAACACGAGTCCTACCAGAAAGATTACCCGAACTGGGGAATGCCGTTTGGCATGCCAAATCTGGAGTCGTCGGAATACAATACTCTGATGACCTGGCTGAAAAATGGCGGCGTGATGAATGAACATATCCCGCTGACAATGGAACAGCAGGCATTGGTCAATCATTACGAAAGTCTGTTTAATCAAGATTTACTCAAAAACCGTGTTGTTGGTCGTTACATTTACGAACACCTGTTTCTGTCACACCTTTATTTTTCCGACATCACCAAACCTGGCGAAACGCCTCGCTTTTTTAACCTGGTTCGCTCGGCAACACCGCCCGGACAGCCGGTTAAACGTATCAGCACACGTCGCCCGTATGACGATCCGGGCGTTGACCGTGTTTACTACCGCCTGATCCCTGAGCAAGGCACTACAGTGGATAAAACCCACATGCCGTACGCACTGAACATGGAGCGCATGAAACACTGGCGTGAATGGTTTATCGATGCGGATTATAAAGTCACCGCTCTGCCAAGCTACGATGCTTCTGTGGCCGCGAACCCGATGACCTCCTTTATTGAACTACCAGTAAAAGCACGCTTTAAGTTCATGCTCGACAATGCACAAAACACCATTATGTCCTTCATCAAAGGTCCGGTATGCCGTGGTCAGCTGGCGCTGAACGTGATTAATGACCGTTTTTGGGTGTTCTTCCTTGACCCGGACAAAGCAGACATGCCGGAGGTCAATGAGTTTTACCGCGATCAGGCTGAGAACCTCAAGCTGCCGGCAGAGCTGGAAAGTAATACCCTGCCACTGAGCAACTGGATTCGTTTCTCCAACCAGCAGGCGCATTATCTGGAAGCCAAATCCGACTTTACCAACCGCTGGTTTAAGGACGGCAAACATCTGACGACCGATGTGATCTGGGATGGTAACGGAACCAACCCGAACGCAGCACTGACCATTATGCGTCATTTTGACAGTGCGTCGGTTGTACAGGGCCTGGTTGGTGAAAAACCAAAAACAGCCTGGGTGATTGACTATGCTCTGCTGGAACGTATTCATTACCTGCTGGTGGCAGGGTTTGACGTCTACGGTAACTTCGGACATCAGTTGATGACCCGTATGTTTATGGACTTCCTGCGTATGGAAGGCGAAAGTAACTTTGTCGCCCTGCTGCCGCGCAGCATGCGTCACAAAGAGATGTCGAGCTGGTACGCAGACCAGAGCAAACAGTTCTCAAACTTCCTGCTACGTAACGTGAAACCGTTCGACCAGCCGACTCAGGTGCAGTACAAAACTACTGACTACAAGTCAGAACTGTATGACAAGCTGATCGACAAAGTGAAACCGGTACTGAGTCACCGTTACGATATTGTTGATACCGGATTTACACCTGCGCATGAAAAAGCACTGGCCAGCATCAGTCATATCAAGGGAGAAGGTCTGCGTTCGATGCCACAAATCATCATGGCGATGATTGATACCGACAACGGCCCGTCGCAACTTTTCACGATTCTGCACAAAAACGCGCACAGTAATATCTCGAGTTTATTTGACGAAGAGAACAATCGTGACTACAAAAATGATGATCTCACGATCGTACGCGGTGTGATCGGAAGCTATCCGGCTGCGTACCTAAGTCTCAAAGAAAGCGAGATTCCGGAACTTGTGCAGCGCTTACAGACACTAAACAGTGAAGAAGACTACATCAAGCTTCTGGATCGGTTTGCAGTTCGTCGTAGTTCGCCACGCTTCTGGCCGTTCAGCGATAGAGTTCATGCCTGGTACAAGCAACATCAGCCTATCGAATTCGGTCTGCTGGACTACAATAGATTTGAGAACCGATGATGAATCTCAACTCACGTTAAACTAACAGGAGGTGCGAGATGAACATTCGAGACAGTATTGATGCGCTGGAGCAGCAAATCTACGTGGCATGCTCTGAAGGGGATTTTGATACCGTCAATATGCTGGAACAAAAGCTCGAACGCCTGCGTGGCAAAATAGAGCATCCATTTGACGAAGATCCCTATTCGCTTGAAGGTCGCACCTTTATGGATGATGACTGGCGTTAACTTTGCTGGGGCTGAATATTTCCATCAGCGAAGATTCGGCCCACCAGCCTGTCTGGTAAGCATTCAGAGTAAAAAAATCCAGGTGTAGCGATACACCTGGATTTTTTATGCACCCGGACTTTTTACCCGGTCCTGATAGGCTGCAACTTATTGTTTGAATGCTTTCGGTTATTGGCTGCTTTGAGATATTTACTGCTTTGAGATAATCAGGGTTATTCGCAGTGTAACCAGCGTTAGCTCTCACCCAGCACAGTCTGAACGTAACCGTTACGGCCCTGGCTTTTGGCCTGATACAGCGCCTGATCCGCCCCTTGATAGACTTCGGTCAGGGTTTCACTGCCATTAGGCGTCAGAGTCACGACGCCCTGAGATAAAGTGACATGGCTGGCCACCGGGCTGAAATTATGTGGATAGTGCATATGTTCAATCGCGTCCTGCACCCTTTCCGCCGCAACGCGTGCGCCTTCCTGGTCAGTGTTGCTCAACATAATCACAAACTCTTCCCCACCATAGCGGCCAACGAACTCGCCGCTGCGACAGAAACAGCTTGTTGGCGGCCTGAGCCAAGGTGTGTAAACAGCGGTCGCCTTCAATATGACCGTAATTGTCATTAAACAATTTGAAATGATCGACATCGAACAGAATCAACGACAGTGGCATGTTATGACGCCCGTGCCAGGTCAGCATTTCACCCAGCTTTTCATCCATAAAACGGCGATTAAACACCTTGGTCAGGCCATCTTCGTTAGCCTGATGCTGCAACTGCAAATTAAGCTCTTCAAGCTTTGCTGTGGTGCGCTTCAATTCCCGCCGCATATTAGCAATGCGCTGCATCGCCAGTAATTTGGAACTCAACACCAGTTTATCAACCGGCTTGATAAGATAGTCATCGCCCCCGGAGTCGATCGCTTTCGCGATCATGGAAGGTTCGTCATGACTACTGAGGAAAATAATCGGTACCCAATCCTTTTGATAGCGTTTACGCAGCTCCTGAGCCACTTCAAACCCATCAATGTCCGGCATAGTGACATCGAGCAATACCAGCTCGGGATCAAAACGGGCAAAGACTTCCATCGCTTCACGGCCGCTGGAGGCAACCTCGACAGAGTGGCCCAGTTGTTTGAGGCGAATCGCGAGCTGCATTCGTTCTAACTGCACATCATCCACCAGCAGAATTCTCATCGATGAACCCGTGCTCACCATATTAACCTCTGTGCAATACTATTCTATGCTTAGCTATAGCATAACTTTGTCACGCTTTCACTGCTTTATTTAGAGACTTGTATTGACATTTCGCCATAAGTTTTTAGCATTGCGGTTTTCATCAATGAGAACTTTTTCATGTCAGACACTACACAAACAGAAGCCCCACAAGTGGACCTGGATTCCATTTCTCCAGAACTGCGTCAGGTACTGGAATTTGATCAGGTACCAGAAGGTATGTTCCACATGGTGACTTCAATTCACGAAGTTTCCGAAGAAGCGGTCCGTGAAGCTTGGGATAGTCTGCCAGGCAGCGCGCAGAATATTCTCGATAACTTTGAACAGTTCCACGCGCTTATCTCAGTAAGCCAGGCGTTTGCCGGCATCAACGTAATGGAAGAGTTCCCGACTCTGAACCTGCCTAAAGACATGACCGAGCAGGACAAGGAAGAGTACCGTGCCCAGCTGCTTGACCAGGTGCTGCATAACTGTGTGAAAGACATGGTTAAACAGATCAAAAAAGCACGCCGCGATCCAATCCTGAAACGTGACTTCAAAGAAGTATTCGACAAGTAATTAAGCGTTTACAGATATAAATCGTTCCAAGCCCGCCACTGAGCGGGCTTTTTCATTTCAATCCGTTCTTTTTCAAAGAAGCGCTATCATTTTCAAAGAAGCCCCGTCTTTTTTCAAAGCAACGCTATCTTTTCATTGTATCGAAATTTAACGCCAGCCCTGTGAAACTGACGCTGCTAAGCTTACGAAATTTTGATTCTCAGCTCTCAAAAGTACATCTCTTTGTTCGATCCAGATCAAAACTCTTTATTGTCAGGCTAGTATTCATTACAGAGCATGCTTTGCTAGCGATAAAGGTTAAAAAGTCATCGCAGTCGTCACGTAACGTACATGGAGAGCACATTGATGGAACCTATCCCGGGCTCAGCTCCTCAATCCCATAATAAGGTCCTCGATCTCATCGTAGTCGGAGGCGGTATTAATGGTGCAGGTATCGCTGCCGACGCTGCGGGGCGCGGACTGAAAGTGGGTCTTTACGATGCGCAGGATTTTGCTGGCGCAACGTCATCAGCCAGTTCAAAACTGATTCACGGCGGTCTGCGTTATCTTGAACAGTATGAGTTTAGCTTAGTGAGTGAAGCCCTTACCGAGCGTGAAATTCTTTTAAAAAAAGCACCGCATCTCATTAAAGCGATGCGCCTGCGCTTACCTTACCGGCCCTCTCTCCGCCCTTCCTGGTTACTCCGTGCCGGGCTGTTTTTATACGACAGCCTCAGCCGCCGCAGCTCTCTGCCAGGCAGCCATAAAGTGCGTTTACCGGCAGGTACGGTGACCAAACCGGAACTCACAACCGGATTTGAATATTCCGACTGCTGGGCGGACGATGCGCGTCTGGTACTGGCCAATGTCATGCAAGCCAAAGAAATGGGCAGTGAAGTGATCAACTATTGCCGGGTCGTCAGTGCAAAACGTAACGGCACCATATGGGAAGTTGAACTGTTTGATGAACGTCATCAGCGTTCATTTAACCGTGAGTGCCGGGTCTTGGTAAATGCTACTGGCCCTTGGGTACGCTGCTTTTTTCATGATCACCTGCATCTCAGCTCCCCTTATGGTATCCGACTGGTAAAAGGGTCGCATATTATTGTGCCCAAGATTCACTCTGAACCCTACGCCTACGTGCTGCAAAATCACGATAAACGACTGGTTGTCGTAGTCCCATATCTCGACAAGTATTCGATGATTGGCACGACTGACGTCGAATACCAGGGCGATCCGCGTCAGGTCAAGATCTCCGACGATGAGAAACAGTACCTCATCGACGTTGTGAACCAGCACTTTGTTAAAAACATCTGTAAAAACGATATCATTCATGAATTCAGCGGTGTTCGTCCCCTGCTGGATGATGAGGCTGTCACACCGCAACGCGTCACCCGTGACTACACCCTGGCATTGGATAACAAGAAACCACCAGGCCCCGCTCTTATCTGTTTTTGGTGGCAAGCTGACCACTTACCGTAAACTGGCTGAAATCGCGATGCATCAGCTTCAACCGTGTTTCCCGCACATGAAGCCGGACTGGACCAGCCAGGCACCATTACCGGGCGGAGAAGAGTTCAATTTCCATCGCTTGCTGAGAGAATGCAAACAACGCTATCCGTTTATCGGTGAGAGTTTACTGGAACGTTGGCTTAACTGTTACGGCAGCCGTATCCGCACTTTACTGGCCGGAGTCTGTCAGCCGGAAGATCTCGGTCAGGCTTTCAGCCCGTCTCTGTATCAGATAGAAGTCGATTATCTCGCTGAGCATGAATGGGTGTTCAGTGCACAAGATCTTTTCTGGCGCCGAACCAAGCTCGGTTTAGATCATGATGAACAAACCATTGAGCTGGTTGAACGTTACCTGAAAAAGCGTCGTCATCGGTTAAGAACCAATCTCAAGGCAGTCAGTTAAATTTGGCTCTGAAAGCGTCAAACCTTTAAGGCTTTAAGCGTTTTCATCTGATTTCAGAACAAAAGACCTCACTGTTGAAGCAAACAATCACTGTTAAAACAAACATTCATTGTTGAAACAAGCAAGCAGCGAGGTCTTTAGCTTTGTAGGGCGATACCAATTCAGCCAATCAGGTTTGCGTGGCTATCGTAGTACTTTCGCATGGCTGCAAGTTACTGCCTTAGGCTTTACTCGCCGCCAGAGTACGGTTTTGACACACTTTGGCCAGCTTACCGCACAACACAATAATCACAGCGCCCAGCAGCACAGGAGTCACCAGGAATGACCAGCTTTGACCTGTCAGCATGATCAACAGCGGATTCGCTCCGGCAGGCGGATGCGTGGTTTTGGTCACCAGCATCGCAGAGATAGCCAGCCCGGTTGCACACGCCAGACTCCAGGGTTCAACCGGCACAAAATGCACAAACACTAAGCCAATCGTTGCCGTGATCAGGTGGCCGATAATAACGTTTTTCGGTTGAGCTAACGGACTGTCCGGCACCCCGAATACCAACACTGCGGTTGCACCAAAGGGTGCCATGAGCCACAGACCATGACCACTCCATGCATCTGCATAGGATAAAACTCCAATCGCGAATGTTGCCGCGATACCTGCCAATAACGCTGATTTTATATGATTCATTGTTGCTTCCTTTAGGTAGACCACTCTGTCTACCCGCAAGAGTAGACAAAGTGGTCTACCTATGTCAAGATGCTTTTGTCCACAAAATTGGTGGTGATATCCCAAACAAGTTGGAGTTACAGCGAACAGCGCTGCAGCTTCAAGTAAAAAGGGGATAAATCAGGATACTAAAAGGAAGTCTCTGATGAATGATAAACGAGAGCTGTTAATTGAAACCGCACTAACCCTGTTTTACCGCCACGGGATCCGCGCGGTAGGTATCAATGAAGTTCTCAAACAGTCCGGTATCGCCAAAAAGACGCTTTATCATCATTTCGCCGGTAAAGAAGAACTGATCGCTGCCGCACTGGAGCACCGTGACACGCTGTTTTATGGCTGGTTAAGCGCAGAAATGGCCCAGTACTCTCCGGGGCTGCCTGCCATCAAAGGGCTATTCGCTGCACTGGATCGTTGGTTGCATGGCGATGTTGAGCAGCTGAGTCCGTTCCGGGGCTGCTTTTTTATCAATACTGCCGTGGAATATGGGCAGGAAGCTGAAGGGCTAAGAGAAACGTGCCAGCAGCATAAACAGAAGGTTCGCACCCTGATTCAATCTTGCCTCACAGAAAAACAGCAAGCGCAGCCGGGGCTGCTCGATACCTTGTGTCTGTTGAAAGAAGGCGCGATCGTGACTGCTCAGGTCAATAACGACAGTAACGCCGCCCGTGCCTGTCTGCCGTTATTAGAAAGTCTGCTTGGTGAAGCCTGAACCTTGTATCATTAGCAAAGGACAGGCCTGAACAAGCGGTTAAACCCGGCCTCAGTGACAGATTTCATAGGTGGTCATCGCTTTGATCGGTACCCGAAAGCTGGAGATATGAGACAAAACATAAGAGTGGTGATGGCGAATCAGCTCTGCCGATGCATGCGGTTTATCGTGAGTGGTATGAGCATCGGTGGCCACAATGATCGAGTAACCCAAAGCTGCCGCACGTCTGGCACTGGTATCCACACAAAAATCAGAAGCGTAACCACACACAATCAACTCATCCACATCCTGCTCTTCGAGCAGAGCCCGCAGATCGGTATGGTGAAATGAATCCGGGGTCGTTTTGCGCACAAACAGATCGCCGTCTTCGGTATGGATATCATGCTGGAGTTGCCAGCCTTCACTGTCATACTTCAACTGGGCATACTCCGGCTCTTCGTGCTGAACAAAGATAACCGGGTAACCTTTCACCCTGGCCCAGGAAACTCAATGTATTGATATTGCGTACCACCTCTTTCGCGGCATACGGCTTGGGCTCCTGCTCAAACAGAGACTCCTGAACATCAATAATCAATAGCGCTTTGTTTTTCATTTTCCACCCCCTGTCACGGGCATCACCCTCGCCTTCGTGTTGGCAAGTAATACAAACTTCCATCTCAAGCATAAGCTACGCAGAGGATTTCTTCACGGCTGAGTTTTATTCCAGTCATACTCCATCTGGTGTGCCGTTTGCTCTGCCAGCGCCAGAGATGCCAGTTTGGATACCAGATACAAACTCATATCAATGCCGGCAGATATGCCCGCTGACGTGGTAATCCGTTCATCAGCAGCAACCCAGCGGCATTTTTGCTTCACATCCAGTTGCGGAAACCTCGCTTTAAGATCAGCGATATCTTCCCAATGGGTGGTGACCAAATGGTCAGTCAGAACTCCCGCCTGAGCGAGCAAAAAGGCTCCGGTACACACAGAGGCAACCTGACTGGCCTGTGCAGATACGCATCGAATCCAGTCGATCACTGCCGGCTTTTCCAGTTCAAAAGTGTGCACGCCACCGACCACGATCAATAAATCAATCGGCGGATGATCCGCAAAACTGTAATGAGGGTTAACCAAAAAGTTGCCGCGCGCTTTGACCAACACGTCATCCTGCGCCACAAAAAAGATATTCCAGTCATTCCCGGCTAAACGTTTAGCCGTGCTGAAAACTTCAAACGGGCCGGAGAAGTCCAATACTTCGGCCTCATCATAGATGTAGATACCAATATTCATTCTGACAGCCTGCTTAAAGGATAATTTCGGTGGTCACTTCCGTTTTGACCGAGTTGGCAATAAAACAGTTCTCGTGAGACTGATGGTGCATTTTTTCCAGCATAGCGATACTGGGTTGTGATTGACCGGAAAAGACAATTTTGGGCCTCAGCACCACTTTGGTCAGTGCTTCCCGACCCTGCTCGTTTTTTTCCAGTGTCCCGACTGCATTATCCTGATACAACTCAACCACAAAGCGCTTTTTTGCCGCAATCGACAAAAAAACCAACATATGGCAACTGGATAGCGCGGCAATCATCGCTTCTTCCGGGTCAACGTTAGCGGCAACCGAATAAGGCAGCGGCACTACATCCGGTGACGCGGAAGCGCCGACTTTGGCACCACCGTCGAACTGCCATTCATGACCGCGACTGTATTTATTATCACTAAAAATTTCATCAGCTTGACGCTGCCACGTAACCGTAGCGGTGTGTTGAGACATGAATACTCCAAAATCAGGTTCTAGATACGCTGGTCAGCCAAGCCCCGGCGCCAATAAATACTCCGCCGGTCAGGCGATTAAACAGTCGAGCCCGCCCCTTGGCCAAAATCCAGGTCGAAGACTTTGCACCCAGATAAGCGTAAAAACAGAGCCACGACAGCTCCATGATCATAAAGGTCGAAGCAAAAATCAGATATTGAGAAAGCAGAGGAGCCTGTGGCTGAATAAATTGCGGAAACAAAGCGGTAAAAAACAGGATTGCCTTAGGATTGCTGGCTCCCACCACCAATCCGGACAAATAATGAGCGCCAAACCCCGCAGAAGACACCGACTGACCCGATGCCATCTGATAGTCATCTTGCTTCGATGTCAGTGCTTTAAAGCCTAGATAAGCGAGATACCCGGCTCCACACCATTTCACCAGATTAAAAATCAGCTCCGAAGAGGCAATTACCACCCCGAGGCCGGTAAATGACAAGGTCATGATACAAGTAATAGCACTGAGGCTGCCTAAAGCGGTCATAAAGGCTTTACGCCAACCTGAGGTGACACCTTTGGTCATGCACAGCAAAGAAACTCGGTCCGGGCGAAGCCGTCAAAACCAATACCGCCAACGCATAAATCAACCAGGTTTCAATAGACATAGTGAACACTCCTTGATCACTTGAGATCATCCTTCCAGAACCGATAACGTCTGCAAGGATTCACTGAAAGAACGATGATATGCAACCTTTCCATAGTCGCACTCTGTTCACCATATACGCATTCCGGTGAAATGTTAATTAAATTCAGGCCGATAAAATGCCGGTTTGAAATAGACGCTGATATTCTGCCAGAGCCAGTTTGTCTGCGCGGGTATCGACCCAATCCGGATTGATCGGGCGCCAGAATACCTCTTCCGCTTCATGACAGCCGATTTCGCCCTGCCAGGCAGGAACCACATAGTAGTGCAGCAATTGCAGTTCATTGGTGGGATGGTAAAGGGAACAGAGATAGACAAACTCCGTTGGCGTTATCGCCAACTCCTCCATTAACTCGCGCAACAGTGCCTCTTGCTGAGATTCACCGGCTTCAATATGCCCGCCGGGTATCGCCACCAGATTGGGGTCGCAACTTTTTTCAGCCGAGCGCTTTTCCAGCAGTACCTGATTGTCTTTCACGACCAGAAAAGAGACGCATTGATACACTTCCATGCCTGTTTCCGTCCAATAATCATTAAAGAATTCACATTTCTGGCTCACGCCATTCCGGGTTGAAAACGAGTCCATCCAAACAAAACCAAGACGTCAGTTTGACCACTGACCACGTTCATCAACCACCAGTTTAGCGTTGTATTTAACGCGCAGCACGCCGCTATCAAAAACCTGATATTCGTAATCATCATTCTGAAAGTGATATCCCAGAAAACGGCACGGAGTTTTCTTGTCGCCACACAGCAGATGCATTGTCTCGCCCTTTAACTCAATCTCTTCACCACTGAGTTTAGAACGCCCGTGATAAGTGACATCGTCACAAGTAACCTGGCCTTCACCGCAATGGGGCGTAATGGTTACCACATAATTGGTTGTGGTCAGTATGCCCGCCCATGCTGGCGATAAAGCTGACATGACAAATCCAGCCAATGCCAGCCCACGTTTACTTAGCGTGTATTTCTCTTTCATATCTGC
Organism: Vibrio sp. CDRSL-10 TSBA; assembly: GCA_039696685.1. Taxonomy (NCBI): domain Bacteria; kingdom Pseudomonadati; phylum Pseudomonadota; class Gammaproteobacteria; order Vibrionales; family Vibrionaceae; genus Vibrio; species Vibrio sp. CDRSL-10 TSBA. The sequence continues at coordinate 626,579 of CP155565.1, forward strand.
TACCAATCGCTTGATTACTCCGCCAACTCATGACCAACTAAGCCTTATTACCAATTCAGCGTCTCACTAATTAAGTTATTTACCAGTGAAGCCTCTGCACCGTTAAAGCGACTTTGCCCATGAAACATACGCCTTGTTCGTCTAACCCTGTGGCTATTTCAGCCAATCCAGCGCTTGCTGATAATCATCAAAAAATTGCACTTCACCCGACATAAACCACCCGGCCAGTTTCGCTGCTTTTTCCTGCCAGCCGGGTCTGCCGTACAGCGCAATCTTATCAAAATCAGCGCCATGATTAAGGCCTAACTTGAAATCATCCCAGGCAGCTCTCAGCTCCCAGCCATCCAGCTCAGTGGCATCGAGCATGACTCTGACTTTCGGTTCATTAACCTTAATCAGCGCTGCTTCCAGCATCGGGGTCATTGCCTGGTAATCACGGTGTGTTAATGTTCCGAACGCTTTGATGGTAACGAAGAACTCATCATCCACTCGATCCAGCCCAATTGAAATACCATGTCTTTGAGCATTCATAACACCCTCCCGCCGTGAAAAAATCAGCATTATTTGGCCAGCTCCACCCAGGTTTCCCTGAGTTAACAGCTCTAAGTCTTTAGAGTGTAGTTCAAACAATGAATTAGGCGTGCCCGCTGCAGCCCAGATGGCTTCATAAGATTGCAGGGAAGGATCCAGAATCGTGGTCACTTTGGCGTGGTGGGCAACAGGAGGTACACCACCGATGGCATAGCCGACCTTTTCTCGCACGAAATCGGCATCCGCTTTACCCAGTTTGATACCGGTCGCCTGTTCTACTTTTTTCGTGCACACCATATTGGCGCCTGAAGCGACAATCAGAACCGGATCTCCGGTTTGCTTGTCTTTAAAAATAAGAGATTTGGCGATCTGGCCAATTGAACAGCCGACCGCTTGCGCAGCCTCGGCGGCGGTACGCGTGGAAGCCGGCATTTGTTTCACCACAAACTGCTGCCCGTGCTGAGAAAGAAAATCCTGTACTCGCTGTGACGAGGCCTTTAACTCGATACTCATAACCCTTTCCTTGTTGATATGAACCTACACAACATAACGCGGGAATAAGTCGCGGGCAAGCCGTCAACCATGTTAGTTTTTCGTAAAGCGATAAAACGCTTTGTTCCTGATATCAGGAACTTGGCCAAGAGGTCGTTTCAGTCTATGACGGACAAAGCATGACGGCCATCATGCTAAGATTCAGGAGCCCAGGGCTTGAGCTCCACCACATTGCCTTCGGGATCGTGCAGATAAATCGAACGTCCGTAACCCTGAGCACCATACCGTTTGGCAAAATCAGAATGCTGCACGCCATGGTTGTCTAAATACGCCACCAGCTCTTTTTCATTACGCGGTGTAATCTGCAGACAGAAATGGTCCATATTGCGTCCGTCTTGTTGCGGTGGTTTACCGCCCTCTTTTCCTAGTGGGCTGTCGACCGTCACAATATCAATTAACGCGTTGCCGGCGCGCAGTTGAGTCAGCCCTTCAGGCAACTCACGCTCAACCGGACAACCAAGTACATCCCGATAAAACTTCAGCATCTGCTCCAGCTGCGTGGTTCGTACCACGACATGATCAAGCCCTTGTATCTCTATCATGGACAATTCTCCGTTCCGTTCTCAGTTATTTTACGTATACAGCGTTATTTTAAGTATACGGAATGTTTTACGTATACCTGCCCCACACGTAGCTTGTTGCAATCAAGCATCAAGTCAAAGTGAACCTGAAATCGTTCAAAAAAAAGCAAGCAACAGATTAAGTAAAGCAGAGAAAATTGATTCGCCAAACCGGCCGAAATCACTACAATGTCAGCGCACCAAAGCAAGCTCCGCTTTTCGACCATTTATACACTGCTGATAAAACTAACTAGTCACTTCCGATGAAATTAAGTAAACGTCTCAAACTACTGGAAAACCAGGTACGCCAACACTACGACCATATCTGGGATTGCTGCTGCGACCATGGTCTCCTCGGAGCAGCGCTGCTCGAGCGCCAGGCTGGCGGACAAATACACTTTGTTGATATCGTGCCGGACTTGATGACGTCATTACAGCAGCGCCTGAATAGTTATTTTGGCCAGGAGTGGCCTTGTCCATGGCAGACCTACTGTATGGACGTTGCGCGAATTCCGCTAGCCGACATGTGCGGCTCACACCTGGTCATCATTGCTGGTGTCGGCGGTGACCTGATGTCAGATTTGATTGCAGCCATCTGTAGCGCTAATCCAAACACGCCGCTGGAATTTCTGTTGTGTCCGGTTCACCACACGTATACGCTTAGAGAACAGCTGCGCCATCTTAAATGTCGCATCATTAAAGAAGAATTGATTGAAGACAACCGCCGCTTTTACGAAATATTGCACCTGACGACAAACCATCAGTACAGCAGTCAACCTCTGGTCAGTCTGACCGGGGACAGTTTATGGCGCACTGAATGTGAATCCAGTCGACAGCTTGCCCGCCGTTACCAACAAAAATTACTGGCCCATTATGGGCGCATGCAACAAAGCAATCCGCAAAAAGTCGCGCCTATTTTAACTGCCTATCAATCGGTTGTGATTGCATAGGCAATCTTAGCCAGCTGCCCTGTTTTTGACTCACTGCGCTAATACCAGGGTCATAAACTTGCTGTTGGGATCCGGTTGGTAATCGCCAAAAGGTTCACAATCAACAAAGCCATATTTGGCGTACAAACAATGCGCTGCGCTAAAGTACTCTTGAGTGCCGGTTTCCAGGCTAAGCTGTTTAAAGCCTCTGGATTTCGCCTCGGTGATAAGATGATGGAGAAGCTTGGTCGCGACCCCTTTGTTACGCGCAGCGCCGGCAGTACGCATCGATTTAATTTCGCCATGCTCAGGGCTTAATGATTTGAGAGCCACGCAACCGAGCACACTATCGCCTTCAGCCGCTGACCAGAAAGTAATTGAAGGGTGTTGTAACGCTTCGACATCCAATGCATGGACACTTTCCGCCGGTGAGGTTGCATGCATATCGGCTAAATGCTCTTCCAGCAAGCCAATGATGCCCGCTCCTTGTAAATCATCGATTTTTATTTCCACTTTAACTTCCTTACAACTCTGGCTACAGGTTCGTATTCCTGCCCGGTAATCGGCGCCTCACAGCAATTAGTCTATTCTGGCAATTAGTCTATTTTGGCAATTAGTCTATTTTGGCAATTGGTCGTCTATTCAGGCGGCCGTGTCTGATATTAACGCAGGCGGCCTGATATTAATGTCGGTTGCTACATGATTAAAGTGTGCTGCAAACAGAACCTGTTATTTGATCAGTTGTAGAATGGGCTTAAAGCTTTCGCTGCGGCAATCTTTCACCAGCTCGTACAAACACATTTCCACCGACGTTTTATGCGCACCAAGCGCGCACATCTTTTCGATACCTAACTGACGATTAGCCTGACTGCGTGAAGAGATACAATCTTGCACCACTTCTACCTGATAGCCGCTTTGCAGTAAACCGGCCACTGTCTGATACACACAGATATGGCTCTCGATGCCGCACACCAGCCAATATGATACCCCAGCCTGCATAATCGCTTCTGCAAACGGGGCTTCAGTGCCTGCACAAAAGTGGAATTTTTGAATCGGATGATGACCCGGTGCCAACAACTCACCAATTTCCGCAACGGTTGCGCCGAGTTTATCGGGATTCTGTTCCAGCCATATCACAGGCAGTCCCAGAATTTGCGCCCCTTTAATCAGTTTGGCTGTTGCGTCCAGTACCGCTTGGCTATCGTGGACCAATCGCGCCAACCTGCCTTGAACATCAACCACGATCAGACCGGTATTTTCTTTGACTAACATGATTTAGCTACCTAATGAAACATTCGTTCAGCACTGATTGCCTGATGGCTTGCTCACAAGTCTAAAATATCCGTAAGACAATGCACGACCGGTCCGGCATAAGTGCTGGTAAATGGCTGATGGCCCGGGTTGTACCAGATGGTCTGCAAACCGGCCTCTGCGGCGGGTAAAATATCATTTTCCAGCGTATCACCGACCATAGTGACCGCAGCAGGAACTGCGTTCAAATGCTCGATAATCATGTGGTAGAACAACGGCGTTTCCTTTCGAAACGCCGAGAGTCTGTTTACAGAAATAGCCCCGGATATAATCATCCAGACCAACACGTAAAAATGCATTTCGAACATCTGCTTCAACCGAGTTCTCTGCGTTGGTGGCGATATAGATCTCTGCGCGCTGGCTCAGACGGCGCAACGTTTCCAACGCGTGAGGCGTAGCTTCCACTTGTGGCCAGTCGCACATTTTTCCCGGCAGAGAGGGGTTATCAATCATCAGAGTGTCCCCCCAGTCAAACAGATAAATCCTACTCATCACTTTAACCTTGCTAGCTTGTTTACCCTTGTTCTCTTTTTACTCTATGTCCTTCACCTTGCAAGCCCGCCTCCTGGTAACCTAAACCAGTGAAGGCAGCCCGGCTAAAAGACATCACCACCCTGTTCAAGATACTCGATCTCTTCCGTGGTCGAAATCCGGCCAAGAATGGAGTTACGGTGCGGATAGCGACCGAAGCGGTCAATCACAACTTTATGTCTCACTTCAAAGTCCAGATTGCCTTGCTGACCAAGTTCAGAGTACAGATCGACCGCTGCAGCGTGTATCAGGCGCGATTCACTGTGCATAAACGGCATATAGAGAAAAACCTGCTCTTCCCTGGTGAGCTGCTTGTTGTAGCCTTTTTCTATCGCAAATTGAGACAATGCCAGAGCCAGCGGATCGTTAACGAAAGCCTCGCGGCGTCCGCGATAAATATTACGAGAAAACTGATCCAGAACGATCACCTCGGCCAACGCGCCCTGTGGACACTGCCGCCAATGAAACAACTCACCTTTCACTGCCTGCTCATGTAGCGGTAAAAAACGGTCACGAATTTGATCGTCCAATGCTGTGTCTTTCTGCCACCACATTTCCGGCGTGATCTCATTAAACCAGAATGTCAGAACACTTTGATACATATCTAACTCCTTTAGTCAGAACTGAAAGTATAGAACGTGTACAACTGTTCGCATTCACATGCTAATCACGTCTGTTAAGAGGAAAATTAAGAATCATAATCTGCTGTGGCCCTGCATCACCACCCAGATAAAGTTCACCTGTGTCACGAAATCCACCCAGCTCGTAACATCTTTTCGCCGCGGGATTTTTGCAGTTTACCGTCAGATATATGGTGTCGTACTGCGGATAGTGCGCCGGTAAATAAATCGAGAGTAGTTGTACGGCCTGCTTGCCAAATCCCTGGCCCTGAAACGGTTCCGACACAAAGAATGCACGTAGCCCCAGGCTGCCTGGCGCAGCAAACGGATACTGAGCACTATAGGTGGTATCTATCAGGAAGAAACCCACCACAGTGTCATTGAACAACATGACATGAGGATGAATGAAGTTATCAATGTTCACCATGATATCTTCGATACAACCTACAAACTTGATCTGCTCGGGTGCTACTTGCAATTCGGCCACCTCCGCGAGGTGTTTCGGTTGCATCGGATGAAGGTTTAACACGCCTGATTACCGCCTACTTAACGTATGTTTATATAAACACTGTAGCTTAAACAATCAGTTAACATAACCCCACGCCCCCATCAATGCGTTGAGCTGCGGGGTCACTTCACATAAATAACATTCTTTTCCAATCTGATTGACGGCGGCCAAAACCGCATCAGAGTTCATTGCAGGACAGGTAAAATCGCGCCGAGATAAGAACCTGAAAGTGCCTGATAGCGCAATGAGTATCCAAGCCGCACCAGATATAGAAGCCTGTGTCAGGTATAGAAGCCCGCGTCAGGTATAAAAAATCAATGCTCTCATTAACCAGACCTTAGCCGCAGTTGATTGCAGCCGTTTCCGGACCTTGGACTGAACGGTTCCCCACGCGTAATCGAATACCCGTAGAGATTCTCTGTTTTTAGTTCAGTGAATTAGGGCTAGACTGTGGTTATGCCCGACCAAGCGGGTCTTAGAGGCGGTTGAACTTTCGGGCTTGTACAGAGTCCGAATCATTATCCCGAAAATTCAACCGCTTTTATAATGTCCAATAAACTAAGGAATCATCATGATTGAACAAGGACAAAACCTTCCTGAAGCCACTCTGAGCGAGCTGACTAAAGACGGAATGGTGAATCACGACGTCAAAGAACTGTTTGCCGGTAAAAAAGTTGTGCTGTTTGCAGTACCAGGTGCCTTCACTCCGACCTGCTCTGAATCTCACCTGCCTGGTTACGTAGTACTGGCTGACAAACTGAAAGAAAAAGGCGTTGATTTGATCGCTTGTGTTGCAGTTAACGATGCGTTCGTTATGCAAGCATGGGGCGAGGCGCAGAATGCATCTGAACTACTGATGCTGGCTGATGGCGATGCAAGCTTTACTAAAGCTCTGGGCCTGGAAATGGATACTGGCGCATTCGGCGGTGTTCGTTCACAGCGTTACGCGATGATTGTTGAAAACGGTGTAGTGACGACTCTGAATGTTGAGCCACCTAAATCGTTTGAAGTCAGCAAAGCAGAAACTATTCTTGCAGCGTTGTAATTACGCTAAATGATGACAAAACACCAGGTCAGTGACCTGGTGTTTTTTTATTGCTTTCATTGCTTATGCGCTATGACCACCTGCATCGCCAAGCAAGGATCTTTTATTGATCCGCTGGGTGATGAACCCCGTCATATGTCTTGACGTGGCCCAGTTCAAACGGGTTAACGCCTTCCAGACACGCCACGTTGTAGCCATACTGAGTCGGATTGGATCGGCGCCGGTGATGCGTATAAATACCGCACACAGAACAGAAGAAGTGCTGAGCAGTGCGCGTACCAAACTGATACAGACGCAACGCTTCCTGCCCCTTGACGATGCGCAGGTTTCTCCAACGGGACTGACGCGACAATCGCACCGCGGCGCCGGCACATTGAACAATCACAGCGACGTGGATCCTCTATTCCGCGGGGTAAAGTCAACTCCAGCTCAATGGTACCGCAATGGCAGCTTGCCGTGTGTTTCTCCCGGATCTGAGTTTCGCCAACTTGCTTAATCATCTGAAATTTCAGGCTCCATCATCAGAAACTCAAGACTGCTTATCAAAAACCGCTACGCCTGACGGCAAAGTCAGCCAGCTCATTTTCTCACTTACCCACACATGTGCAGTTGGTTCGAATAAACGATCATCTTCAAGATCAACCGGGCGTAACTTGAGCTTGATGACCTCCGGCTGAGCCGGATTGAGGTGATAAATGCGATTGCTGCAGCGGACGCAGGAGAAACCTAAATTATGATTACCACTTTCGGCAATTCGACCCCATTCCGTCATTTCACCATTAAATTCAATATCTTTTGCCGCAACAAGGGCCGTAATACTGTACGGTGCGGTCGATAATTTCTGGCACTCTTTACAGTGACAAGCCATGACTTTCATCGGTGCTGCGTGTAACTGATAAGTAACCTGACCACATTGGCAGGAGGCGTGAATCGGAAACTGCATAATCTTCTATTCCTTTGAGATGCACCTGGCGAAGCACGTCATGTGATGCCTGAGTGAAGGGTAACGTAAAATTGAAGCACGTTATCATGGCGCAAAAGTTCCAATCCAACGACGGCTAATCGGTAAAAATAATGTTTCATTTTTAACAGATGCACAACCAACAAAAACGCAATATTGTAAAAGCAAGCCCGCAAAGTGTGAGGCTCAGCATAAAAATAACGATTCAGAGGAAGTTTTATGAAAATATTGATTCAATATACACAGACTGGTATGTACAAAGACGATGCATGGGAAACACCAGCGTTACATCTTAAAGGCCAGCTGCATGCGGTTTCTCCTTCATACGCCGCACAGTTAATTCAACGTAACCAGGCAAGCCTGTATACCGATGAAAACAAAAACGTGGTGATCAGCGCATAGTACAGAATAGTGCCCGACCTCCCCTTCCCGGTACCTGTTTCGGCTCAGTGTAGCAACGACGCTCAACCGTTTAACGCTGCACTCCAATCAGCCTGCAGATATCCACAAAGCACTGAGGTTCCATTAAAATCTCAGATAATGAAGACTTTCCAGGCAATATCAGCGTGCAGAAGTACCGCCCAGTAGCTGATATTGCCTTATTTACCTCGCCACTATTTTAACGCGCTCCTTCACCTCAACATTCTTTACTCCACGTCACCGCGAAACTATTTCGACACTCAACCCGCTTCAGCACTAAACCATTTCAGTACTAAGCCATTTCAGCACTAAGTAAGGTATAGCCGATAGTATTCACATCGATGTGATCCCAAACGACAGATAGCAAAACGCACCACCATGATGGCAGTGCGTGACAGGTATTTACTTTAAAAGACCCACAGCAGAAACCAGAAAATGACTGGCGTCTGGTGCGTCGTTTCCGGCAGTCCGGATTAGCAGTTGCCTTTTTTAGCCTGACCCGGAGGACAGAATTGGCCGTGACCATCATGATGTCTGCCATCTGAGCCGACTCTAACATCGACATCGTCTACCCGGCCTTCAACTCGAGTCAGCTGACAACCAAAAAGTGTAAAAGATACCATTGCGATCAGTAGATAGTTTTTCATTTCAAACTCTATTTGTTGTTATGGGTTTAATAGATGAATCTTAGTACTGTATACGCGGCAGTGAGCAGAATTGTTCTTTTTATGAAAAGAAATGGTGTTAATTATGAAAACAATAACTAAACAGAGTTTGTGATCACAATGGCTCATGTGATAACGGCATCGAGCCGCACGCTGCAACGATTAATAATCCAGCCTGGATTCACAATCCGTCCTAGAATACGAAGGCTGACTGTCCAAACAATACCTGGACAAATGATGAGTCTCTGCGAGAGTCTGATACCAGTTGTTAAATACTAAATCGCACTGATTCAACATCACTGAGCCAAACGGGTAGCTGCGATACTCAGCACACAGCGCCTGCAACTGCTGCGGATTCTGTAAAGGCTGACGAAATCGCATCGCCGTCAGATGAGCAGTAACCAGCTTATAGCGGGCATCAATGCTGGTTTGAAGACCGGAAGCCTGCAGACCGTCCCTTAATCTTTGGCGCAGAATGTCTAACTCATTACCAACCGGGTAACCTTGAATGACGATGCATGAAGGCGATGCCGTCACGCCGCGCAGTTCTAGCTGAATCGGATCGAGGCCGCGCAAAGCGCGATGAAACACTTCTATGTAGGCTTGCGGGTTTATGTCGCTGAGCTGAAAACCTTGCAGGCAAGAGATAACCGACAGCAAGGTAACATGCAGTTCATCAGTCGGATAATAGTATTGTTGTGGCTCGTGGTGACTAATGTGATCAAGAAACTGACCGACCCGAGCCGCAACATCCGGGCTGTTGTCCGCTAAATAAGCCAGAGCGGTGATACCACGCCGCGTGTCCGGCAGACCATTCAGATAAGGGTCGCATTGATACGAATTGCTGCTCAAAGCGTCAGTAAACTGCTGCCACATCTGTTCGTATATATCGTTAACCACTCTATTCTCCCTAGTTTCACGGCCTGCTTACTTTTATCGACTTACCTTTACCTGCTTACCTTTAGCAGCTGACCTTTAAGAACAGCAAAAGGTATCGATATATAAGGCTTCAACTTTATCACGCGCCCACTGAGTTTTACGTAAAAACTTCAGTGATGACTTGATGGATGGTGAGTTGTAAAAGCAGTTGATATTGACTTGTTCATACAGCTCCGGCCAACCGTAATGTTCGACCAGTTGTACTAAAATTTTTTCCAGAGTTAACCCGTGCAGAGGGTTATTCGGTTGAGCTTCACTCATGAGATATTTTCCGGCTAAAGGCAGGTATTCGTACATTATTGACGACGAATCAGGGATCAGCAGATATAAAAAAGGAGAGCATAAGCTCTCCTTCTCTTAAACCTGAACTGCTAATTACAGAGCAGCTTTCGCTTTTTCTACAAGAACAGCAAATGCTGCTTTGTCGAATACTGCGATGTCAGCAAGAATCTTACGGTCGATCTCGATAGATGCTTTCTTAAGACCGTTGATGAAACGGCTGTAAGATAGACCATTTTGACGAGAAGCCGCGTTGATACGTGCAATCCACAGTTGACGGAATTGACGTTTCTTGTTGCGACGGTCACGGTAAGCGTATTGACCAGCTTTAGTAACTGCTTGGAAAGCTACGCGGTAAACACGTGAACGTGCACCGTAGTAACCTTTAGCTTGTTTCAGAACTTTCTTATGACGTGCACGAGCTTGTACACCACGTTTTACGCGAGGCATTATGTCTCTCCTAAACTAAACGATAAATAAACTAAAAAGAATTAAGCGTATGGCAGCATACGGATTACTGCAGCCACTTCACATTTAGGAAGGATTGCATTTGGACGTAGCTGACGCTTGTTCTTAGTAGTACGCTTAGTCAGGATGTGACGTTTAGTAGCGTGCTTGTACTTAATACCACCAGCAGTTTTCTTGAAACGCTTAGCAGCACCTTTGTTGGTTTTCATCTTAGGCATGATGAATAACTCCGCATTGTAGTAGTTTAATAAACAACGTAATCAGGGCGAATAAAACCCTACCGTCTTACCCTTACGGGGACGGCCAGGTCAATTACTTGTAAGCCGTTAATTACTTCTTCTTAGGGGCTAGCACCATGATCATCTGACGACCTTCAATACGCGACGGGAAAGATTCCACAACAGCAATTTCTGCCGTGTCTTCTTTTAGTCGGTTCAGAACGTCAACACCGATGTCTTGGTGTGCCATCTCTCGGCCACGGAAGCGAATAGTTACTTTCACTTTGTTGCCTTCTTCAAGGAAACCAGTCAGGTTGCGTAGTTTTACCTGATAGTCTCCAATATCAGTCCCAGGACGGAATTTAACTTCCTTAATCTGGATCTGCTTTTGCTTCTTCTTCTGCTCTTTCTGAGCTTTACTCTTTTCGAAGAGGAACTTGCCATAGTCCATCACACGACAGACTGGTGGCTCGGCGTTAGGGCTGATCTCTACAAGATCCATACCAGCTTCTTCGGCCGCTGCTAGTGCTTCTTGGATCGAAACGATACCAACAGATTCACCGTCAGCGCCTGTTAAACGTACTTCACGAACGCCACGAATTTCACCGTTTAAACGGTGCTGGTTTTGTTTGGCCGGTACTTGGCCACGTCTTCCGCCTTTAATAGTTTATTCCTCCAGATTTAACTTACGGCTAGCAATCTCGGTCTGGATATAAGATACGAAGTCATCCAGTTTAAACTTACCAAGATCTTTACCTTTACGAGTACGTACTGCAATTTCACCGGCTTCCATTTCTTGGTCACCACAAACTAACATGTACGGTACACGCTTCAGAGTGTGTTCGCGAATTTTAAAGCCAATCTTCTCATTTCTCAAGTCCGCTTTTGCGCGAATGCCACATTTTTGTAGCTTTTGGGCCACTTCTTGAGCGTAATCAGATTGTTTGTCGGTAATATTCACAACAACAGCCTGTTCTGGTGCCAGCCAGGTCGGGAAGAAACCTGCGTATTCTTCGATAAGAATACCAATGAAGCGTTCCAGAGAGCCCAAAATAGCTCGGTGAATCATAACCGGAACCAAACGCTCATTGTTTTCGCCGACGTAAGTCGCGCCCAATCGAGTTGGCAGGTTGAAATCGAGCTGCACAGTACCACATTGCCACGCACGGTCAAGACAATCATACAAAGTAAATTCAATCTTAGGTCCGTAGAACGCGCCTTCACCCTCTTGAATCTCGTAAGCAATGTCCATTGCTTCCAGAGAATGTTTCAGTGCTTCTTCAGATTTATCCCAGATTTCATCGCTACCCACGCGCTTTTCAGGGCGAGTAGACAGTTTTACTGCGATGTTTTCAAAACCAAAAGTGGTGTATGTATCGTAAACCATCTTGATGCACGACGTCACTTCCTGCTGAATCTGATCTTCAGTACAGAAAATGTGCGCGTCATCCTGAGTAAAGCCACGCACACGCATAATGCCGTGCAGTGAACCCGATGGCTCGTTACGGTGACATGAACCGAATTCCGCCATACGCAGCGGCAGGTCACGGTACGATTTCAGACCTTGGTTAAAGATCTGTACGTGGCCAGGACAGTTCATTGGCTTAATTGCGTAGTCACGGTTCTCTGAATGGGTAGTAAACATCGCCTCTGCGTATTTATCCCAGTGACCTGAACGTTCCCACAGAAACGCGGTCCATCATCAGAGGGCCTTTCACTTCCTGATAATCGTACTCAGTCAGTTTTTGACGAACGAAAACTTCCAGGTCACGGAAAATAGACCAGCCATTGTGGTGCCAGAACACCATACCCGGTGCTTCTTGCTGCATGTGGAACAGGTCAAGTTGCTTACCGATCTTACGGTGGTCACGTTTAGCCGCTTCTTCCAGACGAGTCAGGTGCGCTTTCAGCGCCTTCTTGTCATGGAAAGCCGTACCGTAGATACGTTGCAGCATCTTGTTGTTGCTGTCGCCGCGCCAGTAAGCACCAGCGATGTTCAGCAGCTTGAAGTTCTGACAGAAACCCATGTTCGGTACGTGAGGACCGCGACACATGTCGATGTATTCTTCATGGTGGTAAAGACCAGGACGGTCATCACGAGCTACGTTTTGGTCCAGGATTTCCATCTTGTATGGTTCCTGACGCGCTTCAAACGTATCACGCGCTTCCTGCCAGCTGACTTTCTTTTTCACAACCTGATATTTGGTCTTTGCCAGTTCCAGCATGCGAGCTTCGATCTTTTCCAGATCTTCCTGAGACAGAGATTCTTCCAGGTCGATATCGTAGTAAAAACCGCTGTCGATGGTTGGACCAATCGCCATTTTTGCTTGTGGGTACAGCTGCTTCAGCGCATGGCCAAGCAGGTGAGCACAAGAGTGACGAACAATTTCCAGACCGTCTACTTCATCTTTGGTGGTGATGATTTCAAGGCTCGCATCGTTTTCGATCAGATCGCACGCATCAACACGTACGCCATCTACACGGCCGGCAATGGTCGCTTTCGCCAGACCAGGACCAATAGATTGGGCAACTTCAAAAGTAGAAACCGGGTTGTCAAATTGACGCTGACTGCCGTCAGGAAGAGTAATAATAGGCATGATATATCCCTACAGTGGTGTTGCATACCAAGCAACACTTGTTTGAATTTTGTGCTTTAAAATCAATAAATAATAAATCCAAGCACGCGAACTTTAAAACTTTGAGTACACATTTTGGCACAAATACGGATGCACCAGCCTGAGCACGAAAAAAGCATTCTAACTAATACAGATGAAATCTCAATGATATTCTGCGGTTAAGCACCAATTTCATCCTATTGTCATCTGTCATTCGGGCCTGGATGGCCCCCTGCTATTCAGGTAAAGCTGAGCACCAACATCCACTGTCAGCGTACCCATTATGCAATCCGTATCAAATTCTGAACAATAACCTGATATAGGGTTAACCGAGTTGACTTTAAAACAAACTACACTAAAGTTCGAACCTTCAAAATATGACAGGTAGACCCTACGTTCATGCTCGGACTCTTCGCTCTTCAGGTAACACTTTTTTCGCTGTTTCCACTTTATTTTCTTACTCAGCAAGGGCCATTGCGCCGAGTTTCGTTTTACATCTATATTTCTCTGGTTCTGCTGATCGGCGGTTTTTTCGGTAATGTCTACTCATTGTCCCTGGCGCCGGGAATAGAAGTCTCCGGTGGCAGTCTGTGTTATGGCGCGCTGATGATGACGTCGGTGTTATTTGTTTTAATTGAGAAAGATCTCCTTATCCTGCGCCATCTGATTCGCCTGGTCATCGTGGTCGACGTGTTTAAAGTGTCGTTTTCCATGCTGGCGGAAAAAAGCCTGCTCAGCGATGGCATTATCAATCCGCATAATATTTCGCCCGACCTGTTCGCCGTTTCAACGCCTTTTATCATTCTGGGCGGAGTGCTGATCATCAGTGAGCTGTTTGTGCTGCTGTTTGCTTTTGAGCAACTCAAGCGGCTTAATCTCAGTCATGTGACCACCACCCTGCTCTATATCGCGCTGTTTATTGGGGTACTGGCGGCTGATGGCATCTTATTCCCGCTGATCGCGTTTGGTTACAACGACCATATCGTTTCTGTCATCGTTGGTAACCTGGACGGTAAACTACTGACCGCCAGTGCATTCAGTATCCCAATCCTGCTGTTTGCCCTGTTTAAACGTCAGTCTTTTATCCACTATCTTGAGTCCGACAGCTTTCGCTGGAATCTGATGTTCAAAACCAGTGCTCAGTTAATGGAAGAAATGTCGGAGAAAGACCATGAACTGAAACAGGCGGCAACTGTATTCCATAATTCGAACGAAGGCTTAGCGATCGTCAGTGGCAGCGGCCAACTGCTGCAAGCGAATGAAGCATTCTGCCACATGGTTAGCATCCATAATCACAGTGCAGAAACTGGCTAAAATTTCCGCCGCCAGCCTGTTTTACGCGAACGAGCAACCTCTGCCCTTAAACGAGCTGTTATGGGACGACTGGCGGAGTGAAGTTATCTTCGGGCCGGAATGCCAGAATCAGGGCCTGCTTTCAGTCACTAAAGTGCATTCAAACCAGGCAACGATGGCCACCTATGTTTTTTCGCTGGTTAACATCGACGAGCAGAAGCGCATCCAGAATCAGTTGAATCATCTGGCGACCCATGACCAGTTGACTCAGTTGCCTAACCGCCGTGTGCTCGACACACAGTTGGCCGGGGTCGAAGGTTGTCCGGCAACTCTGGTTGTCATCGACCTGGACCATTTCAAGGATGTCAACGACAGTTACGGCCACACTGCCGGCGACAAAGTGCTGGTGCAGGTCGCCTATCGCCTGCTCGCTTCACTCAGCACAAACGCGCAGCTTGAATCGATTCTGCACCGTACAGGCGGCGATGAATTCGCGTTGTTGGTGAAAGACAACGACATCAATCAGATCCGGACCATCATTGCTGACATTCAGCAGCAGATGACGCGCGCCATCCTGATTGGCAATAATACCTCGGTATTCATTTCAGCCACCTTAGGTGTCAGTTTGCAGGCCAATGGGGAACATCGCGATATGTTCCAGGAAGCAGATGCCGCCATGTATGAAGCGAAGCGTAACCAGCGCGGTACTTACGCCATCTATGAAGACAGACTGACTCAGCAGAGCCAACGCAAGTTGCTGCTGAGTACCAAGCTTAAAGCCGCATTAGAGCAGCATCTGGTGCAGGTTTACTATCAGCCGCAATATAACACTACTCACCAGCAGTTGATTGGCGCAGAAGCGTTAGCACGCTGGCATGATGAAGATCTGGGCTGGATTTCCCCTGCCGAGTTTGTGCCAGTCGCAGAAGAGACCGGACTGATTGAGAAGCTGGGCGATTATGTATTGGAGCGAGCCTGCTCGGATGCTGCGCTGTGGCTGGCTGAGGGATATAGACTGGATAAGATGTCGGTGAATGTTTCAGCCCATCAGTTACGCTTTGGTCATTTTGCCGCTACCCTGCAGCGAGTTTTAGCCAGCTCCGGATTTCCGGCCGTTAAGCTTGAGCTGGAACTGACAGAATCAGCCTACATTGAGCGTAAAAACGATGCGCTTAATCTGCTTGCTCAAATTAAGACACTCGGTGTCAGTCTGGCCATCGATGACTTTGGGACTGGCTACTCATCGCTCTCTTATCTGTCAAAAATGCCGTGTGATACATTAAAAATTGATCGCAGCTTTGTCATGCATGTAACGGAGAACCAAGAGCAGGCCAATCTGACCTCAACCATCATCAAGATGGCGCACGACCTCTCTCTGGTCATTGTGGTAGAAGGTGTCGAGACAGCACAGCAGCTTCAGTTTTTTACTCAGCAAGGCTGCCAGCTTATTCAGGGCTATTTCTATTCACCACCTGTCGCAAAAGACAATTTCAGCGTTATGCTCAGCAAGCTTGACGCCGCGTCCTAAACCGACCGCTGGGCATTCAGAAGCGTTAAATATTAAGCAGACGTGAGTATTAAACAGACATGGCTATTAACCAGGCGTTGCTATTAAACAGACATAGTTATTAACCAGGCGTAGCTACTAAACAAAATTGGCTATTGGACAAACAGCAGTATCACTAAAGCACCCGATGCGTGCTGAAAAGATCAATCAAACCTGAATTAACGCGCCAGCCTTCACCAACCGGGTTGGCGTACTATCCTCTCGCAGCATCTGCCGCGCTGGCCTGCTGACTGAATCCTATCTGCATCTTGTCTGCATTACCTTATCTGCAACAGCCTATCAGTAGCAGACTACTCAGTAGCAACCTACCCATTAGCAACGATTGTCGCTACAAATCCCCTCAACCATTTTGTACAGGCAAAAAAAAAGTCCGGAGCAAGGCCCCGGACTTTTTATGCAAACTTAACAGCTGATAAGTGCTGATTATGCGTCGTTACGACGACGGCTGTGACCACGTTCACCACGGTAGTTACCACGGTCATCGCCACCACGGTTGCGATCAAAGCGACGTTCACCACCTTCACGACGGTTGCCACCTTCACGGCTGCCTTCGCGGTTACCACGGTAACCACCACCTTCGCGACGAGCACCGTTACCGCCTTCACGGTTACCACGGAAACCACCGTCACGACGACCGCCACCGTTACCGCCTTCACGGCGACCACGAGACTCACGGAAGTCATCAAAATCACAAACTACCGCACCCACTTCTTTCTGACGGATACGCAGTTTACGCAGTTTAGAACTTACTTCGCTGGTCATGCTCTTAGGCAGCTGTACGAACGTATGGCCCTGAGCCAGTTTGATCGCACCGATAGAACCTTTGGTCAGACCCAGTTCGTTTGCCAGTGCGCCAACGATGTCTTTAACCTGAACACCTTGGTCACGGCCAACTTGCAGCTGGTATGTATCCCATTCAGTGTTCGTGAATTCACGACGGCCACCACGCTCACCGCGATCGCCATTCTCACGACGCTCACGACGACGCAGCTTGTCACGCTCAAGCGCTTCCAGCATTGGGTCTTCACCAACGTAGAACAGCGGACGCTTACCTTGCTGACGTTTCAGCAGGATAGCAGCCAGAGTCGTTGCATCAATTTCCAGAGAAGCTTGCAGTTTTTCAACCAGCTCAGCGAATTTCTCCAGAGAAGTGTGCTCTTTCTCTGCTTCCAGTTCTACTGCCAGCATGCTCAGGCGTGCTTCAGCAACCTTGTCACGGTGTGGCAGTTGAATTTCTTCCATTGAAGAACGAGTCACGCGCTCGATAGTACGCAGCATGCGGATCTGGTTAGTGCGAACCAGCAGGATCGCTTTACCTTTACGACCAGCACGGCCAGTACGACCGATACGGTGAATGTAAGACTCTACATCGAACGGGATGTCGTAGTTAAATACGTGCGTGATACGCGGCACGTCCAGACCACGAGCAACAACGTCAGTAGCAACCAGAATATCAATCACACCTTGTTTGATGTGGTCAACAGTACGCTCACGTAGTGACTGAGGGATATCGCCGTGCAGTGCCGCTGCTTTAAAGCCACGTGCACACAGCCAGTCAGCCAGGCGCTCGGTATCCTGACGAGTACGTACGAATACGATAGATGCGTCAGTTTCTTCGGTTTCAAGCAGACGAGCCATTGCTTCGTCTTTCTCTACGCCCTTCACTACCCAGAATTGCTGCTCTACTTTAGCAACAGTCTGGTTAGAACCTGCAACGTCAACACGCGCTGGTTCACGCAGGAAGCGGTCAACGATGTCTTTAACCATTGGAGGCATGGTTGCAGAGAACAGAACGCGCTGTGCTGTTTCAGGAGCTTGCTCCATGATCCAGGTTACATCGTCAACGAAGCCCATTTTCAGCATTTCGTCCGCTTCATCCAGAACGAAAGTATGACATTCGTCCAGGTGCAGGCGTTCACGAGTAATCAGATCTTTAACACGGCCAGGAGTACCCACAACGATGTGAGCACCTGATTTAAGAGCACGCATTTGATCAACGATAGATGCACCACCGTAGATCTCAAGAACTTTCAGGCCTTTGATGTTTTGGCCAAGGTTTTTCACTTCTGCCGCAACCTGGATAGCCAGTTCACGAGTTGGTGCCATCACAATAGCCTGTGGCTTATGTTGTGACAGATCCAGTTTGTTGAGCAGAGGCAGAGAGAATGCAGCTGTTTTACCAGTACCGGTTTGCGCTTTACCCAGAGCATCGCGGCCTTCCAGAAGCAAAGGAATTGCAGCAGCCTGAATTGGAGTCGGAGAAACAAAGCCCATTTCGTTAAGGGCGGAAAGGATGGCACTGTTAAGTGCTAAGTCACTAAATTGAATGACGTTTTCTTGCATGGGGATCCCACTAAAATAATGAATAACTAGGTCCCACGTGCTTTACCATTCCAACCAATCCAAGAAGTTGCTGATTCCGTTCAGTTGCTGATTCCATTCAGATGAGGACAAGTATTAAAAAGCAACAAGCCACTAGGGACATCTAAGGGAGGCGGATTATTCCCTAAATGCATAAAAAAAGCTACAAAAAATTGAAATTCATCACATAAATTTCCCTGTAGTGATAAAACGCTCGACAACTCGTGCGCTAATCGTCTCATTTGCAACCAATTCGTTCATTTTTGCACCACGCCAGACCATGTAAATCGGTGCGAAAGGCACGTTTTCGGTAGTAATCAGCCATAGCAATGATTATAGTGTGCCCTATCAACCGAGTCAGATAGAAATAAGATGTTTCAAGATAATCCGCTACTAGCCCAACTCAAACAACAAATCCAAGAAAACCTGCCGAAGAAAGAAGGTCAGATCAAAGCCACTGATAAAGGTTTTGGTTTCCTTGAAGTCGACAGCAAAACCAGTTTCTTTATCCCGCCTCCGTACATGAAGAAATGTATGCATGGCGATAAAGTCGTGGCTATCATCCGCACTGAAAAAGAGCGTGAAGTAGCAGAGCCGCAAGAGCTGGTCGAACAGTCTCTGACGCGCTTCATTGGCCGTGTGCAACTGCACAAAGGCAAACTGAACGTTGCACCGGATCACCCGCAACTGAAGAAAACGCCGCTCAAAGCCAAAACGAAAAAAGGCCTCAACCCGGAGCTGTTCAAAGAAGGCGACTGGGTTGTCGCTCATCTGACTCGTCACCCGTTAAAAGGTGACAACGGTTTCTTTGTTGAAATCTCCGAAAAAATCACTGATGCCGACGACAAAATTGCACCATGGTGGGTAACGCTGGCAGAAAACGACCTGCCAAACAGCGAAACCGGCCGGTATTGATGACTGGCAACTGAAAGATGATGCAGATCTGGAGCGTGTCGACCTGACCGACATGCCTTTAGTGACCATCGACGGCGAGTCCACTAAAGATATGGATGACGCCCTGTACGCCAAGCAACTGGACAACGGCAGCTTTGAGCTGACCATTGCGATTGCGGATCCGACTGCGTACATCACGCCGGAAGATAACATGGACAAAGTAGCGCGTGAGCGTGGCTTTACTATTTATCTGCCGGGCCGCAACATTCCGATGCTGCCGCGCGATCTGGCTGACGAGCTTTGCTCTCTGATTGAAAACCAGGTACGTCCTGCGCTGTGCTGCAGTGTGACAGTAGATAAAGATGGCGTGATTGGCGATGACATCCGCTTCTTTGCTGCCAACATCAAATCGCACGCTCGTCTGGTTTACGATCACGTATCAGACTGGCTGGAAAACGGCAGCAGCGAAGCATGGCAGCCAAACGACACTATCGCCGCCGTTGTGCGCGATCTGCACGCTTTTGCTCAGGCACGTGCTAACTGGCGTGAAACCCACGCTGTGGTGTTCCCGGATCGTCCGGATTACCGCTTTGAGCTGAGTGAAGACAACGATGTTATCGCGATTCACGCGGATTCACGTCGCACAGCCAACCGCCTGGTTGAAGAATCCATGATCACTGCCAACATCTGTGCCGGTAAAACGCTGCAGGCTTCGTTTGGTACCGGCGTGTTCAACACTCACGCAGGCTTCAAACCAGAGAAACTGGCCGACGTTGTGGAGCTGATGAACGAGCACGGCGCTGAAATTGATGCCGAAAACGTGGCAACGGTAGAAGGCTTCGCCGCGCTGCGCCGTTGGTTGTCTGCTCAGGAAACCGCTTACCTGGATAACCGTATCCGTAAGAGTCAGAGCTACAGTGAAATCGGCAACGAACCGCTGCCACATTTCGCTATGGGTCTGGACGTGTACGCGACTTGGACATCACCGATCCGTAAATACGGCGATATGATCAACCATCGTATGCTGAAGGCTCACATCCTGGGTAAAGAGTCGGTACAAAAACCTGACGAAACCGTTGGTGAAGAGCTGGCACTGCATCGTAAGCACCACAAGATTGCCGAACGTAATGTCGCTGACTGGCTGTACGCTCGCACTCTGGCTGAAGAGCCGGCCAAAGGCACTCGCTTCACGGCCGAGATCTTTGACATCAACCGCGCAGGTATGCGTGTACGTCTGCTGGAAAATGGCGCAGCTGCCTTTATTCCTGGCGGCCTGATTCTGGACAACAAACAGCGTCTGGAATGTAACGGCGAGCAAGGCACCGTATCGGTTGATAAAGAAGTGGTGTTTAAACTCGGTGATACGCTGGAAGTTATCCTGAATGAAGTAAACCAGGAGAACCGCAGCCTGATTGCAAAACCAACTCAGGTGTTTGTAGAGCTGCCAAAAGAAGAGCCATCCGCTCAGGAAACCGGCTCCTCAGGAGCAGACCACCGAGGCCTGAGTCCGGAATTAGGCGTTAAAAGCCGCCAATAATACAAAAATTTAAGGGCATTCTGATGAATGCCCTTTTTATTTTCAGCGTCACATTACCCTCAACTCTTCCCTGCCGTGCTGGTTTGATACGTCACAACAATCTTCGTTGACTGTTGCAGATTGATTCTCAATTTGACCGAGCCTGTTTTTCATTTTGACGCCAAGGTTCAGAAACAACACAAGCCATTGAATTTATGAATTTATTTTTCTGGCATGCTATCTGTATTACTCCCATCAACCCCAAAGGCACAATAGGCCAACATAAGGAGATTGATGATGGGACTGCATACGAATAATTTTGATGACACGACTTTAACCCTGCTTTTTTCCGGCAATCTCGACGCAGACGGCAGCCAAAAAGCCCTGCCCCTGCTCGATAAAGTGATTTCCAACCCTGATTTCAGAGATGTGGAAGTCGATCTTTCTAATGTTACCTTCCTCGACTCATCCGGTATCGGCGCCATCGTTTACCTCTATAAACGCCTGGTCGCGAATAACCGCCGTATGCGGATTGAAAACGTGAGTGGCCAGCCGCTGGAGATTTTTACCCTGTTGCGAATTGGTCATGCGATTCCGATTAATTCGAAACAGCTAAGCCGCAAGGCTGGCTGAAAGTCACCGTTTCGCAGTGAACCCCTGATGGGAGAGAAGTCATGCTAAGATTACACCTGCCCCTCATTCTGGCTTTAACACTCGCACTGAGTACGGGTTGCAGCAGCTTTCCGCCCTACGGCAAGGGCGGAATGGCCGAGCAGACTCTGAGTGCCGACTTTTCTCCCGTTTTACCTGATGAACCTCTTGGCCCCGAACACGGTCTGCGCTTCGACTGGCAAATCGCTAAACTGCATTTGGATATGCTGGTTCAGGAAGGCGCAAGATGGTGTTTCCCCGCTTCAGTGCTGCAGCTCAATATTCGCCAGCAGCGCATTGCACGTGAACTCGAAGGTGGTTTACATCTGGATGCGGCCAATGACATCGCTATCCAGCGTAAAGCACTGAGCAAACTCGAACAGCAACTCGATTACGTCACCAGTCAGGCAGAGTGTCTGCCGCCAAACGGTCAGTCTCATCAGGCCAACAGCGCGTTTACTGGTTTGGACGCAGTAAAGTCCCTGATTGATCTGCTCAATGCCGACAATCAATTCGCGCACAACTCGGCTGAAATCAATCCGAAATACATGGGTCATCTGGCTCAGGCGGCGCAGATCCTCAAACAACATCCGCACCTTAATCTGGCGGTCACCGGCCATGCCGACGCCGATGGCACGCAAGAGTACAACGACCGCTTAGCACTCGACCGGGCTAATCAGGTGAAACGTTACCTGACCATTTTCGGCCTGTCTGCGCAGCGTATTGTCACCCATTCACTTGGCGAACGTTTACCGCTGTTCGAGGGTAATACACCAGGCGTTATGCTCACCAATCGCCGCGTGAGTGTCGAAGTAATCACACAACGCAATGACTCACAATCAGACGCAACCCAAACAAGCTCGTATCAGACCCACCCGATTTCAACTCACGCCGGAGGTATACAATGAAACCTCAAGCTCTATACAGATTACTGCTGCTGGCGCTATGTATGATGCTCAGCATGCCCACTTTCTCCAGTACTCAGCAGCGCTTTGTTGCCGTCGGTGACATGATTCAGGTCAACCTGCCTGGCGAAGCACAGCTCAATCAAGGGTTTCTGGTCGATCGCCGTGGCGCAATCAAGTTGCCTGAGTCCGGTTCGGTTTTTGTAGCAGGTTATACCGAAGAACAACTGTTCAAAGAGGTATCGCTGCGCCTGGGTGAAATTTATCGCGATCTGAATAACCTGGAAGTATTCATTGCCCGCAAGCAGCTGATCATTAATGTGCTTGGCTATGTCGAGAAGCCGGGTGAAAAAGTTCTTGATCAGAATACCACCATTCAGGAGGCCTTCACGTCTGCCGGAGGTATCCGTTTCCGGGGCGCAACTGGACAAAATTCAGCTCAAACGAGGCAAGAGCGTCACCGTGTTCGACTATAAAGCCTTCCTGGAAACCGGTGACGATGACACGCTGCCGGAACTGCGCTCAATGGACACCTTGTTTGTACCCGCCTCACCACTGGTCGGTAACATTGAGCAGGAGTTTAATCCAACCGCACTAGCCAACGCCGGTGACAGCGCCAGTGGTGCAACCTCAATTAAAGTATTTGGTGAGGTCAATGCACCGGGCTCATTTTCCTTCAAACCCAACACAAACCTGGTCGATATTCTGATGCGCTCCGGCGGCGTCACCCGCTATGCCAGCGTAGAGCAGATTCGCATTATTTCAGACAACACGCCGACCCTGTTTAATCTCAAAAAGTATCTCGACAGTGGCGACAGCGCCTTACTACCGACACTAAAACCGGGATCGACAGTATTTGTGCCTAAACAGGAAGAGGAAATTAAAGCCGGCGCTAACGTGGTGTACGTGATGGGAGAAGTGGCCATACCCGGAGCCTATGAAGGCAAGCCCGGCGCGAGCTTCATGGATATCCTTGCCAATGCCGGAGGTCCGACCCGCTTTGCCGAATCACGCCAGATTCGAATCATCAAAGCCGGAGGCGAGGTTGTTCGCTTCGACATGGTCGCCTACACAGAAGGCAGCAGCACGGTTCCTTTACCCGTAATCAACTCCGGGGACGCTATTTTTGTTCCGGAAAAACTTGATATGAACGAAAAATCCTGGCTGAAAGTCACCCCGGATCGCGCCGTCAGCGTGTTCGGTGAGGTCACTCGCCCCGGACGGGTTGAATGGTCTGACGAAATGAATCTGATGGATCTACTGGCTCATGTCGGCGGCCCGACCCTGCGTGCCGATACCACCCGTATCGAAATTGTGGCCTCATCCGGCGACCAGCGCATGCAACGTTTTAATCTCGACCAGTTCATCCAGAACGGTGCTCCGCGTCATACCCTGCCACGTATTGCCGCCGGTGCCATTATCCGCGTCCATGATCTGCCCCAGGATCCCTCAGACAACAAATCACAGTGGGTACGTCAAAGCTCGGACAGCTCGATTTATGTGTTTGGTCAGGTTAATGCCCCCGGTCGTTATCGTTTTACCGATGAAATGCACTTTCTCGATATCTTGTCTGCCGCTGACGGCCCGACCGGCCAGGCTGACATTCATAATATCCGCGTGACTCACCGCGACAAAAGCTATGCCAGAGTCAGTAAACTCAATTTGTCAATGTACTTTGAAACCGGCGATGAAAGCCTGCTGCCTAAAGTCAAACGTGGCGACACCATTTATATTCCAGAGAAAGATCGTAACTGGCTCGAGCGTTCCAAAGAGAGCACCATCCGTGTTCTGGGAGCAGTTAATCAACCGGGGCGCTATCAGTTTGATGACACCATGACCATTCTTGATTTACTGGCTCAGGCCGGCGGCCCGCGTGAATCGGCCTATCTGGAGAAAATTACTATCGTCAACGTGTCCTGTTGCCAGAATCAGGCCCGCACCTTCGATTTAATCGCTTTCAGTAAAAGTGCCAACCTGCGCAACCTGCCCGTACTGCGAGCCGGAGATACTGTTTATATACCTGATCAAAGCGATAGCCTGGCATCCAAACTGCGTACAGGTCTGAAAGACATTTTCCAAATGGCAACCACGGTTGCTTTGATAGGAGCATTATGATGACGATTCCAGCAACTCACGCCGAGGTTGAACAGATCTATCTGAACGCCGAACTCAACCATTGCCGCTCTATCTGCCTTACGTCCTGTCAGACTGATGAAGGCGTAACCGCCCTGACGATGGCGTTGACTGAACGTTATCTGCTGGCAGGCTACCGAACCGCTCTGGTGGATCTCAACTTGTTTCATCCTGGTTTTATGGCTGCTGAACTGAGCAGTGACCAGCCAAACTGGTTACAACACAATGAGTCTCTGCGCTGCTTTACCGGAATAACTGTTCCGAAAGAGACGGCGGATAGCTTGGTCTACAAACGTCCGGACTTTTTGAATAAAGCAATGCAAACCTGGCTGGGTCAATATGAACGTGTCGTCGTGGACACCTCACCCCTGCTCAACGTAAACCGCAACAATATACCGGCTCAGTGCATTGCAGGTGCCTGTGACGGCGCCATTTTGGTCGTGATGGCCGGACACACAAGTACTCTGCAGGTTCAGGCAGCCATGGAACTCCTGCAACAAGCCAACATCAGTTTGTTGGGGACAGTACTGAACTGCCGTGACAAACCGACGCTGGCTAATGAGATTTGTCGTGAAATCAACCGAATCCCTTTGCTGCCCAAACGTTGGAAAGAGCGTCTTAACGCTCGTGTGATGAACAACGAATATCTTAATGCAACAACGTGATATGACTATATATTTATACTTTCGGGCGATAGCATATTTAATAACATCTTCTAGACTAAAAAATACAACATCTTGAAAGGAAACATAATATTGAAAGAACTGTTGACTAAATCAGGATAACGCTCGTGGATAGAAGCAAACTTGTGAGGGACATCGTTGTGAGAGGCATAGTTGTGAAGAGCACAGTTGTGAAGAACATCGTTATAGCGAACAACATTGTAGCGAACAAAGTTGTGACCAACCTCGTTGCAAAAATACACTGTATCCGGGCTATGTTGCTGGTCGCAGTTCTGTTACCTGCGTTAACTGTAGCGGCACCACTAACCTTTGGCGTTGTGCCTCAGCAGTCGGTCAGTCGTCTCGCCAAGCAATGGGGGCCAATTGTGGAGGCGATGAGTGAGTATGTCGGTGAAGAGATTATCTTTGTCACCGCACCTGACATCCCTACTTTTGAAGCCCGCCTTAAGCAAGGTGAATACAGCTTTGCTTATATGAATCCCTACCATTTCACTGTTTACAATAAAAAACCGGGTTACCAGGCTTTGGTACGTGCTAAAGACAAACAGATCAACGGCATCATCGTCGTACGAAAAGACAGTAACATTACCGAACTGAGTCAGCTCAGCGGCCATGATTTGGCCTTTCCGTCGCCTGCAGCTTTTGCAGCCAGCATTCTGACCCGTAGTCACCTGCATGATAACGGCGTCGACTTTAATCCGGTTTATGTCTCGTCACATGATTCCGTTTATCTGTCTGTAGCACGTGGCATTTACCCCGCCGGTGGCGGCGTCATGCGCACCTTTAACGCAATGCCTGAAGAGATCAGACAACAACTGGTGCCGCTATGGTCGACCAAAGGCTTTACTCCCCATGCTATTGCGGCTAACCCAAATGTCGACCCGAAGTTATCCCGACAAGTTCAGACTTATTTGCTCCAGATGGATAGTAACCCGCTCGATCAACCATTATTGACACCGCTCAAATTAAAAGGTTTTGTCGCAGCGGATAATAAAGACTGGGACGACGTTTCGAGCACTCAATATTGACTTACTCTCCCAGGATTAAGCGTTAATCAAGCCGACGGGACCGGATGCCTATGCTTAAATTTCGTGCTAAAACGATTATCGGAATTGCGCTGATAGAAGTCGTACTCTTGGTAATTCTGGTTGTCAGCGCGCTAACTTTTCTCGATGACTCCAACCGGCGTCAACTGACCCAGCGTGCGCACGCCACGGCGACCATGTTTGCCCATGCAGTCAAGGATGCAGTAATTTCGACTGACCTGGCTACCTTAGATGATATGGTGCATGAGATTATGCTGCTGGAAGACGTTGTTTACGCCAAAGTCATCCGGCGTAACCGGCTTCTTGCTTCAGGCGGAGACATTTCTCTGAGCGAGAATATCGATCCGGATGAAGAGCAGAAGCCACTGCAACAGGACATCATCAATACATCCGTCAACATCAAAATCGACGGCATAATTTACGGCCATATTGAGCTGGGATTTACCACCACAGCCATTCACAGTACCCTAAGTCAGGCGCGACGGGCCATCATCGGCATCGCTTCTCTGGAAGTGATTCTGGTTGGTATGTTTTCATTTTTCCTCGGCACTTACCTGACCCGCAATCTGGTTCGTCTGCGTGATGCCGCGAAAACGGTTAAACAAAAAGGTCCGGGCTATCAAATCAACCTCAAGCAAAATGACGAACTCGGTCAGGTCGCCAGCGCGTTTGACAGTATGTCGAAAAGTTTGCAAGAGAGTTATCAGGAACTACAGCAGGCGCGTGAAGAAGCCGAACATGCCAACCAATCCAAATCGCGCTTTCTTGCCTCCATGTCGCATGAAATCCGTACCCCGATGAACGGCGTACTAGGCTTGCTGACAGCGCTTAAGCAGACCTCTCTCAAGCCTGAGCAGAAAACACTGGTGGATACTGCTCGTGAATCTGGCAACCTGATGCTTGCGCTGATCAATAACATCCTCGACTTTTCGCGCATGGAAGCCAATAACCTTGAAATAGAACGCGAGGCGTTTGACCTCAGGCAAGCGACCACAACCGTACTGAACAGCATGCAGCCCCTCGCAGAACAGACCGGCCTGAGCTTGATTGCTGATATCGATGATGTACCCCGTTATGTGATTGGTGATCGCAACCGTTATAAACAAATTTTGCTTAATTTGGTCGGAAATGCCCTCAAGTTCACTCCGCAAGGCAAAGTATCCGTCTCTCTGCGCTCACGCCCTCTGCCCGAACAACGTTTCGTGCTTGAGTGCCAGGTGAAAGATACCGG
This sequence comes from Vibrio sp. CDRSL-10 TSBA, assembly GCA_039696685.1. Classification (NCBI taxonomy): domain Bacteria; kingdom Pseudomonadati; phylum Pseudomonadota; class Gammaproteobacteria; order Vibrionales; family Vibrionaceae; genus Vibrio; species Vibrio sp. CDRSL-10 TSBA. Next base: position 654,011 of record CP155565.1, read on the forward strand.
CATCGGTATCAAGGCCGACGATCAGCCTTACCTGTTCGATGAATTTACGATGGCCGACAGCAGTTTTACCCGCACGCACGGCGGTTCAGGTTTGGGCCTTGCAATCTGTAAACGACTGCTGAACATGATGGACGGCGACATAAAAGTAGACAGCATCGAGGGCATCGGCAGCTGTTTCACCTTCTCCCTTCCCTTTGAACTGTGCAGTGAAGCGGAGTTTGAATCCGAACACCAGCCGCCGGCAGTGCTCTCTTCCTGTTGCAAAGAAGCCAGGGTTTTGGTCGCCGAAGATAACAAGGCGAACCAAATGGTCATACGGAATTTGTTCCGCACCATTACGCCTTATACCGACATTGTTGATAACGGTCTTGAAGCACTCGATAAAGTCAGACAACACCACTATGACATCGTGTTTATGGACGTATCCATGCCACAGATGGATGGTCTGACAGCCTGCGCGGAGATACGTAACCTGCCCGACAGCAATAAAGCCTCACTGCCTGTGATTGCCTTTACCGCACATGCGCTCACCGGTGACAAAGAGAAATTTCTCAAGGCCGGAATGACCGACTATCTTGCCAAGCCCGTCAGCCTGGCCAAATTAATAGATGTGCTAAACCGTTATATTCCGTGCGAAGAGGACCAACCTGATATTGAAGAGAACCGTGAGAATGACGAGACCATGTCTGATTCTACGCTTCGAACAGCGCTGACCCTGGTCTCTGATGACGCTGGCTCAGATCAGCACCAGGTTGAACCTGCACACACTATTTTGGCCGGTGACAAGGAGCCTCTGTTACTTGACGAAGCCACCCTGCAGCAAATCATCAAAGATACTAACTCAGAGCTGTTACCCGTACTCATCGATCATTATGTACAGGAAACCCGTACGCATCAGGCTCAGATACGCGATGCAGCGCAGGAACAATCCCTCGAGAAACCTCCGGTTTGAGGTACACAAACTGATCAGCTCATCGCTGGCCTTGGGCAACAGTGCATTATCAGCCATGGCGCGAGCGATAGAAGTTGAGTGCAAAAACCAGCAAGCCGAACAAGCTTACACGTTGGCACAACAATTGGATGAATTAATAGATCAATCTCTGCAGGCTTTGCTGGATCGCAAAGCACTCGGATTTTCAGACCAGGATAGAGCGTCCAAAATCTGACCGAAAATAAGGATAACATTATGCAGCCGAAAGTATTGTTAGTTGAAGACGCCAGCTCGTTAGCCATCCTCTACAAACAGTATGTCAAAGATGAGCCATTCGAGTTTTTCCACGTAGAAACAGGCGCAGAGGCAAAAGCATTTATTGAGCGTTATCTCCCGCAGGTGGTGATCCTCGATCTGAATCTGCCGGATATGGACGGACAGGATATTCTCGACTGGATTAAAGAGAACGAACTGCCCACCTCTGTCCTGATCGCTACAGCCCATGGGTCGGTTGATATAGCGGTCGATTTGCTCCATCGCGGTGCAGACGATTTTCTCGAAAAACCCATCGTTGCTGAGCGTCTGAAAGCCTCGATTCGGATTCACCTCAAGAAAGTTAAACTGGAAAATATGGTCGAAGATCTCAAATCCAGTATTGAACGACCGCGTTTTCAAGGTTTTATTGGGGCCAGTGAGGCGATGCAAAAAGTGTATAAAACCATTGAAGCTGTGGCTCCGACCAACGCCAGCGTTTTTATCATCGGGGAAAGCGGCACAGGTAAAGAGGTGTGTGCAGAAGCAATCCATAAACAGAGTAACCGCCATGACAAACCTTTTGTTGCGATTAACTGTGGGGCGATTCCCAAAGATCTGATGGAAAGTGAAATTTTTGGCCATATCAAGGGCGCATTTACCGGCGCAACCACGGACCGCCGTGGTGCTGCGATGCAGGCCAATGGCGGCACGTTGTTTCTCGATGAATTGTGTGAAATGGACTTAAACCTGCAAAAGAAACTGCTGCGTTTTTTGCAGACCAGCACTTTTACTCCCCTTGGTGACAGCCGCGAGCGCAAAGTTGATGTCAGAATTATTTGTGCCACTAACCGTGATCCAATGAACGAAGTGAGCGAAGGTCGCTTTCGTGAAGATCTCTACTACCGAGTTCATGTTATTCCTATCGTGATGCCACCACTGCGTGAACGGGACCAGGATATTGTCACACTTGCTAACCACTTCCTGAAAACCTATTCGCGCCAGGACAGCAAAAAATTTGTCGCACTGGATAAAGACACTGAGCGTCTGTTCAAACGCTACCCTTGGCCTGGTAATGTGCGTCAGCTGCAAAATACTATCCGTAATATTGTTATCCTCAACGATGCTAAATATGTGGCTCGGGAGCACCTGCCGGAAACGCTTGAGACTAAGCAGGCGTTAACTTCTGTGGTTAAACCGGTTACTCACACACCGCCGGTAATACCGGCAGTCAGCGAGTCAGCGCCTCCAGAATCTGTGGTTCCTATTCACCACTCGATACCAAACCCGCAGACAACCGCAGAGAATAGTGAACAAGCGCCTGTCATTAAACCGATGTGGCAGGTAGAGCGGGAAACGATCCAACAAGCGATAGACTACTGTGACGGTAACGTGCTTAACGCCGCTGTGCTGCTGGAGCTCAGTCCGTCGACTGTTTATCGTAAAAAGCAGGCGTGGGAAAATGAAGACAGCTATGAGCAAGCCTGAACAAGCGGCTCGGCAAGTAGCTGAGCCGGGAGAAATCTGGCTATTAATTGATAGTTTACGCTTTGGCGGTATTGAAACTCATGTACGTGAACTGGCGAGCGGTCTGGTGCGTTTTAGACAGCCGGTAAGAGTCGTATTTCTGCGCCGCTACTCTGAACCACAGTTGCTCGAGCAAAGCTTGCACGAGCTTGGTATCTCCTGCTCTTTTGTCTCTGAGTTCGCTTGTGGCGAGCAACAACAGGGGCGCAATCTGCTATTCGATTTGTATCGTGCAGTACGCTGCTACCAACCCAAGGTTTCTGCACGCCCATGGATACAAAGCCAGTATTTACGCGCGTCTTGTTAAATTACTGACCGGGACCCACCAGATCTCGACCTATCACGCCGGTGAAACGCCCCGCGGCAAAGTATGGCTGTATGACTGGCTTGATCGCTATACCAGCCGGATGTCCAATCATGCAATTAGTGTCAGTCAGGCTATCGCGGCTAAATTGCCGCCTGGCAGCATCACGCTCAATAATTTCATCTCACAAACCACACAAAGTTCGCTTACTGGCGAGCAGATTGCCTTTATTGGCCGTTTAAGCCATGAAAAGGCACCGGAACGATTTGTCGCGCTGGCCAAACAGTTCCCCCGTCACCGCTTTCATCTGTATGGTGACGGGCCACTTTATCAGGAGATTAAAAACAGCGCACCAGACAACCTCACCTTGCACGGACACATCAGTGACATGCAGCCGCACTGGCCAGATATCGCTTTAGTCATTATTCCGTCACGTTTTGAAGGGCTGCCAATGGTCAGTCTCGAAGCCATGGGACGCGGTATTCCTGTCCTTGCAACCCGGGTTGGCGCTTTGGATACACTGATCGAATCCGGGATAAGTGGCTGGATAGCCGATAACGAGCAAGACCTGGTGACAGGTATCGAGCAATGGCAGCAACTGAGCCAACAACAGCGACACACCATAGGTTCACGTGCGCGTCACACCATCAACGAGAGTTATACCGACCAGGCTGTCATCCCGCAGCTGCTCAATCTGTACCAGAGCCGGTAAATGGCTTCATAACGCCACTACCGCAACCAAAACTGAAGCCGATTTTGATTCTCAAATTGAGAAAACCTCAGCCACCAGATTATTTCTTTTAATTTTCAGAATGATAGATGAAAGGTAATTTGGCACTCCATTTGCTCCACTTCCTTTACGACTCATTATGCGCCCAGATTGGTAAAGGAATTCACTATGGCATCATCTACGAAATCTCACTCAAGCCGTCACTGCCTTATCTTTGATCCGGTACCTTTTAACGGCGGCTCAAAAGTCGCCAGCTATGAGATGGTCCGGCAGAGTCTCAAGTCAGAGGTAAACTTCACCGTACTGACTTGTGATCCCGACAGCTGGCGCGCTGCCTGGCCAAAGTCCATGCCCTTTAATATGGTCACCTTTCACAAACCCGGCAGCCTGAGTAAGGCCACCAGTGGCTGGCAATACTGGCTTAAGCACCTTTACTTTATGTTGATGATTTGCCTGTGCCTGCTGAAACACCGCTCTGTTACAACACTGATCGGCATTTCCGGGCCGGGCGTTGACATGGCACTGTATGGCTGCCGCAAACTATTACGCTACCGATTAATACAATTCATCCATGGCCCGGTTCCTTGCTCCGGCTCGGTCGGCTATTGTCTGACCCAGGCTGACCGGGTGTTTTATCTGCCCAGCACTCTGGATTCGATGCGGCGTTCTGTCAGTCACTATTTTAATCGTTGGTTACCGGATAACAGTGGTGAGGCACTGGCAAACTATTTATTGGCAACCAAGCAATATCAGCCATTTATCAATGGAATTGGACACAGCCAATGGCCGACTGCGAGCCATTACTCCGGGGCTGGTCTGCTCTGGGCAGCCTCGCTGCTGAAATGGAAAGGCCTCGACATTATGGTCGATGCATTGCGTCTGCTACCCGACGAACACCCGTTACGATGTGATATCTGCTTTATCCGACCGCACAATATTAACCTGCCACACAGTCAGGCTCCGGTGACATTGCCGGGCGTCAGCTGGCACGAGCAGCCGCAAAACCTTGATAGTATTCGTGCCAACAGCTCAATTTTTGTTTCCACCAGCCAGCAAGAACCGTTTGGTCTTTCTATTCTGGAAGCCCTGGCCGCCGGACTGTGTGTTGTCATCCCTCAAGATGGTTCGTACTGGGACCAAAAGTTACGTCATAACGTTAACTGCATTAAATATACCCCCAACTGCCCGATTGCTCTGGCACAAACACTGAAATATTTAATCTCCGATCGCGTCTGTCTGCGTCAGATTGGTCAGGCGGGACAACTGTACGCAGAGAATTATCGAGCCGAAACTTGTTATCTACCCATTGTGCAGTATATCAGTTCCTGCACAGAGCAAAGCGTGCCACTAAAAACAGGACAGTATTATGCTTAGCTTAAAACTGCCTGCGGCAATCAGCCGGCCCGTCGCATACGCTTTGGGGCTGTTTGCGACCAAAGGGCTGGCACTCATCATGTTGCCCATACTTGCCAACCACTTATCCGTCGAGCAGATCGGTCAGCTTGAGCTGTATACCAGCAGTGGAGTGTTCTTTGCCATGATTCTGAGCCTGGCGCTTCATGAAGCTCTATACCGCTTCGCCGGCCATGAAGCCTGCTCTGATAAACAAACCAAAGTAGCGGGAGAGATTTATACGCTTGCCTGTATGGTCGCTGGCATATCGCTGACCGGATTATTACTGCTGATTACTCTGGCAACCACTCTCTTTCCGCAACTGCCCGATCAAGCCATGCTGCTGTTGTCATTAGGAGTCGCCAGTGAAGGTCTGATCGGACTGCAACTCGCCTGGTTGCGCATGCAAGACAGAGCCGGACAATTCTTGCAGGTGACCGTTTGCATCTGTCTGTTGCAGGTTTCACTGGTCGCGCTCTCTTTGTGGCTGATGCCGGGCGTTTTATCGATCCTTGCCGCATCAGTTATCACTCATTTTATTCAGTTCATCTGGCTGCAGCGCCTGTGCCGCCTGCCGATGCAACGCCCCTGTATCAAGCGGGCACGTGAATTCGTCGCTTACAGTTTACCCATCGCTTTAGCGGGTTTGGTGGCCTTTACACTCAATGGCGCCGAGCGCTGGGTCATCGCCGCAACAGATACGATTGAGTCGCTCGCCTACTACGCTATCGCCGCTAAGTTTGCTCTCGCTTTGTGTATTCTGGTCCAGCCATTTGGGATGTGGTGGATGCCAAAACGCTTTGCCGTTCTGCTCAATCAAGGTTGCGGTGAAGCAACCCGAATCACTCAGTACGGTATTATCTGGGTCGCTTTGCTGTGTTCAGCAATGGCCTATTTCGCGCCGTTGTTCATTCAGCTGACGTTACCAGCTAACTACCATTCAGCCGGACAGATGGTGCTGCTGTGTCTGCTGGCTGCGTTATTCAAAGAGCTGACCGAGCTGGTTAACCTCGGATTGCTGGCCAGTAAACAGACCGGGAAATTATTACGCTTTAACCTGATCGCAGCCGGCAGTGGCGCCTTATTAATTATGACCATGCTTTCCTGGGGCGTGTGGGGGATTATCACCGGTTTGGTATTAGCGCAACTCACCAAGCTCACACTGGTCTACCGAGCCAGCCAGATTGCGATGGCATTACCGTATGCCTTACGCCGGCTGACGCTGGTGATAGTCACTGCAGTCACTCATCTACTGATTTCGGTTCATCTTTCCTCCTGGCAACTTCAATTGATAATGTCGCTGCTGGCACCGCTGAGCGTCATCTTAGTCGCTCTGCTGGCTGGTCTGCTGCCGCTGCCCTACTGGTTACGCAAAAACCGGATTGCCACCGTTGAACGCCTATGAAGTCGCAAACCAGTCACTTCACCGAATTTAAAACCAGTAAAGGTATTTTACTGGCGCTGATTTACTGCCTGGTTATGGCACTGGCCTGGCAGCTCAGCGGCTCCCCTATCGCGGCACTGGCCTTGGCGCTGTTACCCGCAGGATTGGTTTTGGTGGTGACCGGTCACTTTTGGTTCGTTACCCTGTTTATATTGTTTTCCTTCTTTCGTATTCACGAAGTTGTTCCTCAACTTTACTCCTTCAAAATCCCGCTGTTACTGTCAATGGCTGCACTGGGAGGTATAGTCTGGCACCTGATTATTAGCCGTAAGCTGGTTCCGTTCTGGCATCCTTCCATGGCCTGGTTACTGCTGTTCTGGGGACTTGTGACAATCGGTATCGTATTTGCGTCCAACCGCGGTATCGCAATCGGTAACTTCAAAGGTATCTACTGGAAAATTATCGTGATGAGTCTGGCTATCATGTGGATAGTCAATGATGCCCGTCAGCTGAACAAAATGGCGGTGCTGATCGCACTGTCCGGATTGTTGGTGGGCTGCACCGCGCTCTATAACAGTGCCAACGGGATCGGACTGGTGGAAGGGACTCGTGTCACAATCGGACGCGACATCGGCTCCATGCTCGGTGATCCTAATGATCTGGCGCTGGTACTGATGTTTCCGTTCGCTTTTTCACTCAGCTTGTTACTCATGCCCGGTAGTAATCGTCTGATCCGCGCCTTGTGTCTGGTGATTTGTGTTGTATTGCTGATGGCCGTGATTGCCACCCAGAGCCGGGGGGGCTTACTGGGCGTTTCTTGCGGTATCCGGTATTTTTGCGCTGCATTTTATTCGTAACAAAGGCTTGCTGCTTTTTCTGGCCGGCTGTGGTGCTCTGCTGCTCTATATTGCCAGCGGCGTCTCTGACCGCGCTTCAGGCGGAGCGGCTGAAGAAGGCATAGACGCCTCTGCAATGGGCCGTCTTTACGCCTGGGAAGCTGCGTTTTATATGGCACTGGATAACCCGTTGACCGGGGTTGGCCTGAATAACTTTTACTTCAACTATTTTTACTACAGTCAGCACTGGGACGGACTCAACCATGCCGTGCACAGTACCTGGTTTGGTGTTTTGGCCGAAACCGGCTTCCTCGGCTTAACGGTTTTCATCTGCTGTATCGTTTCTCTGCTTAAAACCGCTCGTAACACTATTCACAAAATAGAAAAACAGCTTCATCTGTTCGAAGCTCCGGTCAGGATCGTTGCTCACGCGGTCTATGCCGGGCTGGTCGGTACCGTCGTCTCCGGTACCTTTCTCACTCAAGGCTTCAACTGGCCGATTTATCTGCTTGGTGCGCTTATCGTTGCCGTTGCTCAAATTGCTAGTCAAATTGAGAATAAAAATAACAGCAACAGTTAATTTATTGTTTTTATTGGCGTTAAAATCTGGCACAAAGTGTGAACCCTCGTAATAAGTTGCATAACCCAATGTCAAAATGATACGAGGTAAACCTTATGCTTAGCATCCGACTCTACCAGTGGAAAAGCTGGCTGCAAAATCACCCTGACCCTAAATTCCGCGCACTGTTTCAACTGTTAAAGCGTATTCGTAATCTGGAACTTCCTACACCAGCGTTCTACAACCGCATCGCGTACACCCTGTGTACTGCGCTACGAGACGGTATCGAGACCCTGCGCCGGATATTTATCTGCACGCCGGCTTTTAAAGGGCGTTTAGCCTCATGCGGTCGTCAGCTAAATCTCTACAGCGGGCTGCCTTATATTTCCGGCCCATTACATATCGAAGTTGGCGACCGGTGCCGGATTTCCGGTCAAACCACGTTCAGCGGTCGCACCTCAATCACAACTCCTCGCCTTGTCATTGGCAACAACGTTGGTATCGGCTGGCAAACCACCATCGCGGTCGGAACCCGGGTCATCATCGACGATGATGTACGCATTGCCGGGAGGGGCTTTCTGTTTGGCTATCCGGGTCATCCTATCGATGAGGCCGAACGTGCTCAGGGTTTACCGGACCATGATGAGCAAGTCGGAGATATTCATCTTGAGCAAGGTGTCTGGCTGGGCAGCAATGTCAGTGTTAAAGGCGGGGTCACAATTGGCCGCGGCACCATAGTCTGCACCGGCAGCGTGGTCACGAAAAGCCTGCCCCCTTATGTGCTCGCCGGAGGCAATCCGGCACGGGTGATCCGCTCGATCCGGACACAACAATAACCCTATCCGTCTGACTGGCTGCCACTTATTTCTGGCAGCCACCGCAGCGACACAGGAGAAAAACCATGCGCGATCTGATTGTATTTGGCGAAGATTTTGGCGGTTTACCTTCCAGTACCCAGCATCTGGTCAAACGTCTGGCAAACGAACGCCAGGTGCTGTGGATCAATTCTATTGGTCTGCGTCAACCCGGATTAAACCAACGAGATTTGCAACGGGTATGGCAAAAATTATGTCCGCCAATCAAACTACCACGCGGCGTGCGCCCGGGCAGTCACTCGTCTCAGCCTGCGATGCAGAGCCAGACCTACAGTCCTGCACAGCAGGCCAATATCATCCAGGCCAATCTGCTGACGGTTCCGGCTCCGCGTTTCTCAGCTGGCAAGGAGGGTGGCGCGCGATATGATGCTGATGCAACTTACGCCCAAGATCAACCAGCTCGGACTCAAGCGCCCTATTTTGTGGAGTTCTCTCCCGACCGCTGCCGATCTCTGCTCTCACCTTGATCACAGTGGCGTGGTGTATTATTGCGGAGACGATTTTTCTTCTCTGGCCGGTGTGGATCATGAGGTTGTTTGCCAGCACGAGAAAAACCTGGTTGAGCACGCCGATTTGATTCTGGTCGCCAGCGACCAACTAAAGAATAAGTTCCCGCCGCGCAAGACTCATCTGCTGCCGCACGGAGTGGACAGTACACTCTTTTCACAGCCAGCGCCTCGTGCTGCTGACCTTCCGGTCAGTGACAAACCTATCGCCGGTTTTTACGGTAGTCTCTCTGACTGGCTCGATTACGATTTAATCGATTATTGCGCCACGACTCTTACCGACTGGCAGTTTGTATTTATCGGACCGCAATGTATGGATAATGCGCGCCTGCCACGCCGGCACAATATTCATTATCTGGGTCCGCGTGCCCACCATCAATTACCGGGTTATTCACAGCACTGGACTGTCAGTATGCTGCCTTTCCTGCGTAATCCGCAAATTGACGCCTGTAACCCGCTAAAACTGCTCGAGTATATGGCCGCGGGTCAGCCGATTGCCTCCGTCGATTTTCCTGCCTTGGCCCCTTATCGTCGTTACCTGTATACCGCCGACCACCGACAAGGCTTTGTCGACGCGCTACTCTCTGCGGCTCAGGCAGAACGTATTCCTCCCGGCGCGATCACCGGGCAAAGCTGGGATGACCGCAGTCATTTTCTTAACTGGATGTTGGAGCTGCTATGAAAGATCTCAAATCACACCTGTTTCTTGCACTGACCGCAGCCTGGCGTCGCCGCTACGTTATCGCTATTCCTATCGTAGTGATGCCGCTACTGGCGCTAGGTATCGGTCATATGACTCCGGATATTTATCGTTCCCATACCAGTATGCTGATTCAGGAGTCGGCCAAAATGAATCCTTTCCTGCAGGACATTGCGGTTGAAACCCAGTTTAAAGAACGCATCAACGCACTGAGTACCCTGCTGAAAAGCCGCCATGTACTCGGTACGGTTGCACGTGAACAAGGGCTGATTGATGATGCGACTCCGGCAGCCAGAAGCGAATACATTATTGGTCAGCTGGCAGCCAGCCTGACCGTAAGTCAGACCGGTAAGGACTTTGTCACGATCAGCTTGTCAGCCAGCAAACCTAAGGGCATGAAGGAGATGCTGGAGTCCGTCAGCCACCATTTTATTGAGCAGTTGCTGGCTCCGGAAACGCTCTTCGATTGATGACTCATCCCGTTTTCTGGCAATGCACATTAATAAGCGTCTCGAAGAGCTGCAAACCGCCGAGCAGAATCTGGCTGAGTTTCAGAACTTAAATCCGACGACAACACCTGAGTTTCTGAATGAAAATCTCAGCCGACTGGCAATGCTCAAACAGAATCTGGCCGAAAAAGAGGCCCTGCTGGCCGGCGCTGATAAGGGGCTGGGCAGCCTGGATCAGCAGCTCTCGAGAACCAATCCGGTGTTGGGCAAGATTGAAGAGAAAATCATCGATATCCGCAGCCAGTTGACGCTGCTCACTGCGCGTTACACCAATAGTCACAGCGCGGTGGTGGCTGCTAAACGTGAGCTGGAACGACTGGAGAGAGAGCGGGAAAATCTGCTTAACGAGGGGCATAAAAGCCTGACGAGTGATGTACTTTGGGACATCGCCAGCAGCAACACCACCAGCGATCAAAGTTCAGTGCGTCCTTTGCTGATCACCCAGTTGGAAAACCTGCAAATTGCCCGCAGCCGTTATGAATCCCTAAAAGAGGAGACCAAGGCGATCCAGAACATGATTGCCGCGCTGGAAAAGCAGAACAGTCGCTTTGGCGATGTATCCAAAACCCTCAACAGCCTAAAACGGGAAGTGGAATTCAAGCGCCGTCTGTACGACGAACTGGTTGACCGTTACGAAATGGCCAAGCTGACCGGATCTTTAGGCGCATTTGAACACAGTAAACGGGTCAAGATTATCGACTTGCCCTACACGCCCGGTTCAAAAGCCAATCTGCCTAAGTTCCTTTACGCTGTGATTGGCCTCGTTGCGGGTATCGCGCTTGGCCTCGGGCTGACGGTATTACTCGAATGTACCGATACCCGAATCTACCAACCCAAGACGCTGAATCTCTTGTGTCAGGCACCCGTCCTCAGTGTCATCCCCCGGATCCGCAGCAGTAGCTGATGTGGCTCTCGAATTCGTTCTCAAATTAGTAACCAGGGCCTCCCATCAAGAGAAATTAAAAATAAATGATTGATTTTAAATGATTTAAATTTTGGCACGCTTAATGCCAGATACTGAGAAAGGTGAGAATTTTAATTCCCTGTATTTAAAACTCAGAACGTTTACTGTAAGGATACTCATATGAATAACATCCCTTCTAAAACCGGAAAAAAGATTATTCATGTCGTTCAGCATCTTGCCCCGGGGGGCATTGAAAGTCTGACTCTGGAGCTACTGCGCTTCGCCAATCCTGATGATCAGGTGTTAATCGTCAGCATGGAAGGCAATAAACATGAAGCGTTGCAACGCTGGCCGCGGCTGGCCGAATATCAGCAGCAGATGATATTTCTGGAAAAGCCACCCGGAATCCAGCTTGGTCTGGTTTTTACTCTGGTCAAAGCATTTAAAGGCGTTCGTCCGGACGTCGTCCATACCCATCATCTCGGCCCGCTGATGTACGCCGGTTACGCTGCCAAACTGGCTGGCGTGCCAGTGCGGATCCACACCGAACATGATGCCTGGCATCTTAACAACAGTAAGCATAAACAGATGCAGAGCGTATTACTCAAGGCGGCCAAACCAACCATAGTCGCCGATGCGACCCATGTTAAAGAGCAACTGGATAACCTTTTCCGCTACAGTCGCACCGTAGTGATCAAAAACGGGATTGATTGCAACAAATTCTGCCCGGGTTCAAAAAATCTGGCCCGCCATCGCTTTGATTTACCTCAGGACAAGCTGATCATCGGCTGCGCGGGCCGGCTCGAAAAGGTGAAAGATCATCAGACCGCCATCAAAGCAATGCGATTTTTGCCTGAACACAGCATGCTGGCCATCGCCGGAGAAGGAACACAACGTGAGATGCTGGAAAATCTGGTAGTAAAACTCCATTTGCAGCAGCGGGTACGCTTTATCGGTCAGACCGATCACATGCCGCACTTCTATCAGGCTCTGGATGTGTTCTGCATGCCATCCCTGATGGAAGGTCTGCCTCTGTCCCTGCTCGAAGCGCAGGCCTGTAACATCCCTGTAGTGACAACCGATGTCGGAGCCTCGGCAGAAGCCATGTGTCCCCACACCGGGAAACTGGTTAAAACCGGTGACGTTCCCGGTCTTGCTGCCACCCTGCTGCAAGCCTTGCTGCAAACCAACAGCCATGAGCCGCGTGATTTCGTGCTCAGCAATTTTGAAATTCGCAAAATGGCCAAGGCTTATCACGAACTGGCTTTGGGAGAACTGGCATGACGGACTTACTGACAGCGTTGCTGGTCGTCGTAAGCGGCGGCACTATCCTTTATCACCACGTCGGATACCCATTGTTCTTGCGCTGGTACGCGCGCAGGCACCCGACACAAAACGCGCAACCGGGTTTCGCGCGGCTACATTGCCGGTGTGGCGGATAAGCAGCTACCAAGCGTAACCATTCTGATGCCCGCCTATAACGAAGCGGAATACATTGGCGAGAAAATTCGTAATCTGGCCAGTATTGACTACCCACGCGATAAGCTGAAAGTGTTAATCGTGTGTGATGGTTGCAGTGATGACACTGCTCAAATCGCCACCGCCACTATTCAGGAGGCCATTTGTTCTGACACTTTCTACGAAATAATCAACTGCACAGAAAACCGCGGCAAAGTGGCATTATTGAATGAATTCATTCCGCAAGTTGACACTCACTTATGTGTATTGAGTGATGTTTCCGCGTTAATTTCGGTTGATGCTTTGCTGATAGCTGCCCGCCATATGCAAGACCCGCAAGTCGGTGTGGTCGGTGCCAGTTATCACCTGCTCAATCATCAATTTAATGGTGAGAGTGAATATTGGCGCTATCAGCAGCGAATCAAGCAAACCGAGTCTAGTCTGGGTTCAGTACTCGGTTGCCATGGTGCTTTTTACCTGTTCCGCTCGGAGCTGTTTGAGCCGCTGGCCCAGGACACCATCAATGATGATTTTATGCTGCCAATGCGCATTATTGAAAAACGTTTCAGAGCAGTTTATGAGCCGGCGATGCTCGCGATTGAACTGGAACCGACCGACCAGCCTGCAGACTTTCGCCGCCGACTACGTATCTCAGCGGGCAACATGCAACAGGCGCTGCGTTTATGGCGTTTGTTCAGCCCGGGCCGCAGCGGGGTCGCCTTTACCTTCTTTTCCGGCAAAGGCTTACGTCTGCTCACCCCATACTTCCTGATACTGATGCTGATCTTGCCTGCCACGCACCTGGATCAATGGTGGTATCAGTTGCTCGCCGCCGCTCAGGGGCTCTTCTATCTCATCGCGCTGGCCGGTTGGTTAAGCCCGGCGCTGAGAAGCAACCGAATTGTTGGCTTGGTAACTTATTTCGTCGCGGGCCACAGCGCAAGCCTGATCGGTGGATGGCAGTACCTGATTAGCGGGCGTGGCTGGCGCAAAAGCCAGCCGCAGCACTAACACTAGATTTATTATGCATACCGGCTCATTCCTGGTATCAGGCAAATAACAAACCAGACGCAATGACAGAATGACAGAATGACAGAATGACAGAATGACAGAATGACAGAATGACAGAATGACAAGCCAAGGAGTCAATCATGTTAAACATTATTCAAGGACCGATACATATTTCCCGCGCCAAGCGTGTGTTTGATTTCACTGTGGCAACCCTGCTATTGGCCATGGTGTTACCCCTGTTTCCTCTTATCGCTGCAGCAATAAAACTGGGGTCTCGCGGACCGGTTTTCTATACCCAGTTACGGGTCGGTTACTACACACCGGAAAAAGCACACCTGTTTCATATCATTAAATTCCGCACCATGTACCAGGACTGTGAAAGCCGCAGCGGCGCATGCTGGGCAACCGAAAATGACCCTCGCATCACCCCAATCGGGCGTTTCATGCGTAAAACCCGTCTCGATGAACTGCCTCAGCTGATCAACGTGGTCAAAGGCGAAATGTCGCTGATTGGTCCGCGACCGGAACGTCCCTGCTTCTACAGCAAACTGGAAAACGCCATTCCCTTTTTTGCCGAGCGAACTTACGGACTGCTGCCGGGGATTACCGGACTGGCCCAGGTCAGTCAGGGATACGATACCTGTATTGATGATGTGCGTCGCAAAGTAGGATTTGACCATGGTTACGCCCTCGCTCTGAGCTCTTTCAAAACCTGGCTGGCGATGGATTTGTTGATTTTATGTAAGACCATCTCAGTGGTCATTATGGGCAGGGGGCAGTAATGATTAAACTCCTCTATGTGCACTACGGTGATAACTGGTTACGCGGCAGTGAAGTCTGCCTGCTCAATCTGCTCAAGAGTCTGGACACCCAACGTTTTATGCCCGTACTGTGGACCAATAATCCGCAGTTACATCAACAGGCTCAAGAATTGGGGATCACCTCCGAACTCAGTACATTCCGGGTACTCTTTGGCTGGCCAGGTCAGCGCGCTTCTTTGTCGCAATACTTGCGCCAGATAAACAAGGCTATCGCTTTAATTCGCGAGCATGATATTCAGCTGATTCATGTTAACAGCGGCGCGCCCTGTCAATGGATGTGGTGGGCAGCCAAACGCTGCTCGGTACCCATGCTGACCCAGTTGCACAGCGATTACACTCTGCGCGACAGGCTTCGCCTCTGCCTGCATTTGTCTCCGCATTTGGTAACTGTCAGTCATGCCATCAGCACCAAACTGCACGGTGAAGGTTATCCGCAGCAACAACTGAGCGTCGTGCACAATGGTATCGATATTGATGAACTGCAAGCTCAGCCGGTGCACTGCGTTTCGCACGGCTCTGGGTCTGCCGCCGGACTGCAAAGTGATTGCCAGTGTCGGATCATTAATTTATCGCAAAGGCATGGATAGACTTATCCGTATGGTAGCCAACCTGAAACAAAGCGATGTCCATTTAGTCATTATCGGTGATGGTCCTGAGAAACACGCTCTGGAACAACTGGCGGCGGAGCTGGATGTCCGTTCACAAATACACCTGGTCGGTGAGCAAGCCAATGTCTGCGGCTGGCTGCGTGGCGGAGTGGACCTGTTTATCAGCGGCACACGTGATGAAGCGTTTGGTCTGGTGTTGGCGGAAGCGGCGATTGCTGGCGTACCTGTGATTGCACCGAGAGTTGGCGGCATACCGGAAGTCCTGCAACACGACAGCTCAGCGCTGCTCTACGACCCGCAGCAGCCGCAATTATTAGCGCACTTCACCGAACAACTACTGACGGATCGCTGCACCGCTCAAACCTTGAGTCAATGTGCTTATCTGCGTGCCATCAGCCAGTTTTCCCTGCAGGCAAATACCAGCAAGCTGTCCAGTCTCTACGAGGAGTTGCTGACTAGTACACAATACTGTCGAAGACCGGCGTGGTTTGACAGCTTGCGTCCCCTCAGAGCGCTCTCCGCCAGTCATTTTTCACGCTGACTTGAGGTCGCTCTGGCTCAACACATATGACTGACAATATTCATAATAGAATACAGCCCGCACTCGATGCGGGCTGCTTGGTTACTGCGAACCTGTTTTTGTAACGCTGTTGGCGATTAACAATCACTACAGTTTCAATCACTACAGGTTCAATAACTCCATTGGTCCAGTCACTCTTTGGGGCAATATGGATCTCCCCTCCCATCAATATCATTCTCAAAATGATTCTCAGGATGTCACCCTTCACAAGGCAAAATCCCAACCAATTGATTTAAATACACTTTAAATCAGGCATGCAAATTGAAACCTCAGCCAATACCACAGGTAAAACATCATTCGCTTAATGTACTGGCCAAGGGAGGCACATGAATGAAACCAATAAAACTCTTAGGGTTAAGCTCGTTGCTCTGCGCTTCTGCTGCATTTTCCCAACCGTTCGAATCCTGTCCCAGTAAAGCCTTTTTGTTCCAGTCTCAACCTGTTCAGGTCTACGGTGTCAATCTGGTCACAGGTAACACTTCACTGCTGCAAGGCAATACTGGCACCAGCAGCAACATCAACGCGGTCGGTTTCGATTTCGACAGCCGTTATATCTTTGGTTACGACACCACGCTAAAGCAAGTCGTGCGGCTGGATAAAGACTTCAATGTATCCCAAGTTGCTACCAGCGGACTGCCAAGCGACTACACCTTTTTTGTCGGCGATGTCTATAACAAACATTACTACCTTTACCGTAAAGGCAAAGGACTATTTCGTATTGATCTTTCCCCTCTCGACAATGACCCGGATGCGGTCCTTGTGGTGGAGCAAATAAGCGCTCAGGCAACCGTTGCTCTCACCGACTTTGCGTTCCATCCCGGTAACGGCAATCTGTACGGAGTCGACAACAACAGCGGAGCTTTGTATGCCTTTGACATCAATGATGGCAGTACAACCTACATTGGTGATACCGGTGAAACGGGTACGTTTGGCGCCGGCTATTTTGACGCCGATGGTTACTATTATGTCTCACGTAACCAGGACGGCGATATATTCCGTATTGACCTGTCAAATGATGCCAATCTTCAGTCCGGAAACGTCAGCGCGGTAAAATTTGCTTCAGGCCCGTCATCCAGTCAAAACGATGGTGCCCGCTGCGCACAGGCTCCGCTCATTGATGAAGACTCAACCATTGATTTTGGCGATGCTCCTGACAGTTATGCCACCACTCTGGTCAGTAATGGGCCGAGACACCAGCTTGATGGCGTCACCTGGCTGGGTGACGGCGCTCCGGATGGTGAACAGGATGGCATGGTCGGTTCACTGAGTGATAACGCGACTGGCATTAACGATGAAGAAGGTATCTATTTTGTAACGGCTCTGGAGGCTGGTCTGGACGCAATGGCAGTAGCAGACGCCTCCACCAGCGGGTATCTCTCACTATGGGTAGACTGGAATCAGGACGGCGATTTCGCTGATCAGGGTGAACAAGTCCTTACCGACAACCTGCTGCAAGCCGGGTTAAATACTCTCTATTTATCGGTACCTCTGAACGCCACAGAAGGCCCGACCTGGATGCGCGCCCGTTTCAGTCAGCAAACCGGCCTCAGCTATTTTGGAGGTGCCGGCTCCGGTGAAGTCGAAGACCACCAGATTTATGTCACCGCAACCGGAATCACAGTACGTCATTTTCCGAGTGAAACCGGCTACGCCACTCTGGCCTACGAAGACAACTGGCCACATACCGCAGACTACGATATGAATGATGTGGTCATCCATTATCGCATTACAGAATTCGTGGAAGACGGCGCGGTGCGTAAAAGCTTTATTCAGGGCAGGCTCGCCGCTATCGGTGCCGACTATCACAATGGTTTTGCCATTCGTTTGCAGGGGCTGTCACGCGATGCAGTTGATCCTCAGCTAAGCCGTCGATATCACAATCAGCAATTACTGAGCGAAAGCGGACTGGAATCCGATACTTCGGAAGCCATCTTCATCGTATCTGACGATATCACCACTAAAAAAACTGCGCAGTGTGAGTATTACCGCACGCGTCAGGAGTGCCGGGAGGAAGAATCATTCCAGTTCGAAATCCATATTGCAATAAAAGAGAGTGCCGACAGCAGCACTCTTGTCGGTATGCCTTATGACCCCTTTATTTTCGCAACACCCGGCTATTACCACGGTGAAGAAACTGCCTTTCCAACCCGGACGCAGCTGGGAAGTTCACCTGCCCGATCAATCCCCGACCGAGAAGTTTGACGGTGAAGCCATGTGGGGATTGGGAGTCGATGGCAGCATTCCTGAACAAGGAATCTACTTTAAAACCACCACCAACCTGCCCTGGGCACTGCTGATGAATCAGGAATGGCAATGGCCGCTTGAACGCGCTGACCTGGTTCGGGCATATCCAAAATTTGCCGACTTTGCTGAAAGTGCCGGTGCACGAGAGCAGCAATGGTATCTGCACAAAAATGCCCAGTCAGAATTCATCTACCAACCATGAGGTGCACTATGAAAATCAACTTACTGACATTGACCACTGCATTACTCCTGATTGGTTGCGGAGGTGGTGGTGGCGGTGGTGGCGAACCCACTTCATCCGCACCCGCCAGTCCGGTTGCAGCCGGTCAGCCGGCTGCGCAACGCACTATGGAAGATTTAAGTGTACCGGATGGGTTTAGTTACCGAACCGAGCTGCAAGTGAACCTGACCGTGAATGCCGATTCCCTGCCTGCAGGTCAGCATACACTGTCCATTTATAGCTCTTTTAGTGCGGATAGTAATGAACGAGTCACGCCGGTGCGCAGCAGTCGTCTTCTGACCGCTGCATTAACCGACAACAAGCTGGAAACACAATTGGTACTACCGGCCGGCACTACGCAGTTACTGTTTGAGGTTTGGACTATGGGGAACAACAGCCCACAACGCAGTTTAATCACGCTCGATCAGCAAGCACTCAATCAGGATCCGGCAGTGGCAGACGTGACGTTATAAACTGCAACGGGCGGGTCAATAAAGCGCCTGCTATTCAAACAACGAATCGGATCAACCCGGTTCGTTGTCTCACGTTTATTTGAAGCGAAAAGATGCTTTAAACGATGACATGATGGATAAGAGAAAACAGCACGTTCAGCTCCAGAAATAGGATTTCGGATCTTTTTCTATTTCACGAATCAGGGCTGTCAGATCGCCGCTTTTAGACAGGTACGGATAAGGCACCCACTCTGGCGTCTCGTCCTGGTTAGAAGGCACATACAGGCCCCATAAGCTGTGGCTCTCTTCCCAAATCACCTTTGCCACCAGGCTGGTGTAATCACAATGACTTGAATCGAGTTTGAAGTGGCTTTGAACAAAGTGCACGCCATTTTCTATTGGCTCAAAACCCGATTTGCCCAGTTCTGCAGGCAAACTCTGGTTGCGGTTGGCGCATGCGACCTCCGCTCGTCGTTCAATTTGACGCTGCAGTAAATTAATAACTGTCATGACTTCCTTAACGCCCTGATAAGCAAACCAGCCTCTAGTATCGCGTAAACTTACAACTATTACTATGATCTCAAAGTGTTTTGAGTATAACCCATACCGAGATTGTTGATCTTTTAATCGCCAAGCCAAGCAACTATTAACACGGCCTCTTTGCCGGCCAAACCTGGCATGTGCGTGCTTTTACTCCGGCATTCACAAAACTGTCACATCAGCGACATACCATAACGCTTTGTCTCTCATCGATTTTGGAGTTTAATTTATGTTACGGGTAGTGCTTGCCGCTGTTTACTCCCTTTGTTTATTTACTTCTTTTGCGCAAGCCAGTGAAATCAACGTCTCTGGTTCTACATCCGTCGCGCGCCTGATGGACGTGCTGGCAGAAGAATACAACGCCTCACATCCCGATACGTACATCGCCGTGCAAGGTGTCGGTTCTACTGCAGGGATTACTTTGCTGAAAAAAGGCGTCAGTGATATCGCGATGAGCTCGCGTTACCTGACAGAAAGTGAAGAAGAAAATCTCGCTACTTTTACCATCGCGTTTCGACGGCCTGGCCGTGGTCATCAACCGCGTTAACCCGGTGAGCAACCTGACTCGTCAGCAACTGTACGATATCTACAAAGGCAATATCACCAACTGGAAACAGGTCGGCGGTCACGATCAAAAAATCGCCGTTGTGACACGTGAAGCCTCATCCGGCACCCGCTACAGCTTTGAGAGCCTGCTTGGCCTGACCACCATCGTCAATGAACGCCTGGTATCAGACATCAACCCAAACAACCTGGTCGTTAACAGCAACAGCATGGTCAAGACCTTGGTCAACCATAACACTCAGGCGATTGGTTTTATCTCTACCGGTTCTGTCGATAAATCAGTCAAAGCGATCAGCTTTGAAGGTGTTGCACCGAGTGCAACAACCATTGCTGAGCATAAATATGAGCTGTCACGCCCATTCCTGATTCTGCACTATGCTCATAAAGAGAATAAGGAAGTCAAAGCGTTTCTGGACTTCCTGCACTCGCCACGCGCGGTTGAGCGCATCGTCGAATATGGCTACATTCCTGTGACCAAATAAGCGGCGCAAGATTACAGACACAAAAAAGGAGAGCAAATGCTCTCCTTTTTATCTCAGCAATAAACTATTTCATGAAGAAAATACTATTTCATAAAGAAACTATTACTTCACAAAAATTCGTATATCAGCGATCAAAAATGCAACTGAATCACTGAAACCACCACACAACCCGGGCGGCGAATGCCTTCGATCTCAACTTTGATTTCACGTTCGATTTCCAACCCTTTTTTAATAGGGGTCACCTTCGACAACGTGCTGACCGCACGAACTCGACTGCCAGACTTGACCGGGTAAGGAAAACGTACAGAGTTAAGGCCGATGTTCACCACCAGTTTTGCGGTTGGGAACAGAGCATTTGTTTCATCGACGCTGTCAGTCAGTTTTGGCAACAACGACAGAGTCAGAAAACCATGGGCAATAGTCGTCTTAAACGGAGATTCCGCTTCAGCACGCTGTGGATCAGTGTGAATCCATTGCTTATCTTCCGTGACAGCTCCAAACTGATTGATGCGCTCTTGATCCACGAGCATCCAGTCACCCACGTGGATGACTTCGCCAATTTGGGGCATCAGTTCATCGTACACTGCCTGCGCTTCGGGCTTCAGCACGATTGGCTCAGGAATTTGTACGTCTTCATTCGCCGGATGGAACTCTTTTAACCAAGAGAACAACTGACGATTGTTGGCTTTGCCTAAGAACTCGTCCCAATATTCGCGCATAGCGGGAGTGACCCACTGCTTAGATTCAGCGTGCTTGACCAAATTTTCTGCACGATGCTTAAATAAATCCGCGACTTTCATCAAAACCTCATTCTTAACTAAGAAGAAATGCTACCCCGCTAATTTTGAAGTACTTCACAGTAACCTGCAAATACTTTCGGGCGTACAAGCGTTTACTCAAACACCATTTCCCCATTAAATTCAAAAACTTACTAATAAAACATTATTTTATTAGGGTTTCAGCAATTAGAGTAAAAACACGATTAATATGGATATTATTTAACCGCTGGTTTTGATTAAAGCGGCATCCATAACTGTAGACAATCGTTACCAACTTAAGCAAATTGTTGAGTATTTAACGCCAGTCAGGACTTTTTAGCCTCCCCGTACGGTATATCAGCCATTGACATGTGGTGAACGAACAATCTCTTCATCAACCCAGTGCAACAACTTTTTCATCGCTTTGGACAGCACCTGATTCTGGCGCACGATGTAACCCAGACTGGCCGAAGGAAATGATGGTAAAGGCGTAATATCCGACTGCAGATTCAGCTTAGGATGCAGTGCAAAATCCGGCACAATCGCAATACCAAACCCCGCTTCGGCCCAGTCTATCTGCGCATCCACACTACCCACTTCCATAATGCGGTAATCAGGCAGCTTTAATTCGGCCAAGGCCGGGTCAATCAGATCCCGCGTGCGGGTATCGTGACCTAACAGAATCAGGGTTGGTGCTTCAAGATTACCGACCGTTTCGCCCCGTTGCCATGCGGCTAAATTATTACCCAGCGCGCGCCACTTCACCTGTTTCAGCTCGACAAAATGCAGCGGCTGACTCTCCTTCTGCGCCATCACAAACCCCAAATCAGCTTTGGCATTTTTGACCAGATCCGCCGCCTGAGAAGAAGTGGTATTGAGCAAGGTCAGGTCGATGCCGGGAAACTCGGACTTGAACGACTGAAACGGGCTGATCAGCAACCAGCGCGAGATAATATCGCTGGCCGCTATCGTCATCGTTCCCTGGCATAAATCATTGATCGCATTAAGATCTGCCTGACAACTTTGTAGCTCCATCAAGGTGTTTTGTGCACTCTGCAATAAACGTTTTCCGGCCTGGGTTAAGCGAAACGGATTACGTTCAATCAGCTTCACCCGGGTCGTTTGCTCGAGTTGTTTGATGTGCAGGCTGACATTAGGTTGGGTCATATGCAGTTCATTGGCCGCTTTACCAAAATGTTCCAGCCTGGCCAGGGTGACAAAGGTGTTAAGCCAGTGCAGATCAAGCATCGCAAGTCCTCGTAAATCAATATGATTGCAGACCGCCTTTTCGCTCACGGTCAATGGCGGGCAAAATATCCCGATATGGAATCCTTATCAAGTTAATAATAATAATTAATTTTTCTTATTCTCGCCGTCCCCCTAGGATAAATGCGTAACTTTTGAGGAGATAAAAACATGTCGTCTATCGTTGTTGTTGGTGCAAACTGGGGTGATGAAGGTAAAGGCCGTATCGTGGACTATTTAGCAGATAGCGCCGCAGCGAGCATCCGTTTCCAAGGCGGTAATAACGCCGGTCACACCGTAGTTAATGATCTGGGTACATTCAAACTGCACCAGCTGCCAAGCGGCGTGTTCAACCCGGGTTGTCTGGCGGTTTCTTGGCCCTGGCATGGTCATCAGTCCTGCTCCGCTTTCTCAGGAAATCGAAGAAGTAAAAGCAGCCGGCGTTAACGTGAACCTGTGCATTTCAGACCGCGCCACCCTGTGTCTGCCTATCCACGCACTGGAAGATACACTGGAAGAAGTTCGTCTCGGTGACGGCGCTTACGGCTCAACCCGTCAGGGTATCGCGCCGGCTTACGGCGACCGCGTGATGAAAAAAGGCATCCTGGTCGGCTGGCTGAAACAACCTGAAGTACTGCGTGAGCGCATCCAGTTCATGCTGGACTGGAAACTGCCACAACTGAAAGCGCTGTACCCGACGTTTGAATTTTCTCAGACCGCTCAAGAGATGACAGACTGGCTGCTGGAAGTGTCTGCGCCATGGCGTGATGCGATCTGCAACGTCAGCGAACCACTGAAAGCACTGCAAGCCAAAGATCAAAACCTGCTGTTTGAAGCGCAGCTGGGTGCCGGTCGTGACCTGGTTTACGGTGAATACCCGTGGACAACGTCATCAAACGTAACCGCAGCATACGCTGGTCTGGGCAGCGGCCTTCCCGCTCTGCGTCCGGAGCGCGTTATCGCTGTAGCGAAATCGTTCAGTTCATCAGTAGGCACCGGCACTCTGATCACTGCAATGGAAGAGCAGGACAACTTCCGTGAAGCCGCCAACGAATATGGCGCAGTAACGGGTCGTCCACGTGACATGGGTTACTTTGACGCAGTTGCAACCCGCAACGGTGTTGAGCTGCAAGCGGCCACTGAAGTCGCACTGACCAAACTGGACTGCCTGTCTGGTATGCAGGATCTGAAGATCTGCGTCAGCTACGACGGCGAGCACAGCGAAAACCCAATCTGGCCACAAACCTCTTCTCTGGCTCCGGTTTACGAGCAAATGGAAGGCTGGGTTGAAGACATCACAGGCTGTCGCACCTTCGAAAGCCTGCCAAAAGCGGCACAGCAATACGTACTGCGTGTCGAAGAGCTGATGGGTGTGCCAGTGAAGATGATCTCAGTCGGCCCTGAACGTGCCCAGATGATTCTGCGTTAATCACTGCAGCTGAACGACTTCTTGCTAAGAGAATGTCCTGAGCGAACGATAACTAAGATCGATTGCTGAAAGCATAGCTAAAAGGCTGACTCCGATGAGTCAGCCTTTTTACTTTGCCACACACAACCAAAGACTTCCCTTTTATCAACCAAAAGCCAGCCGCGCGATATCATACAAATCACAAAAAATGGTTGTATATTGTTCACTTAGCACAAAAGTGTATTTACAACCCCATCAACGGCGCGTATTATTCATCGCACTTACGGAGAGATGGCTGAGTGGTTGAAAGCACCGGTCTTGAAAACCGGCGTACGTTAATAGCGTACCTAGGGTTCAAATCCCTATCTCTCCGCCACATTCGAAAAGCCGCTGATTGTTCAGCGGCTTTTTTTGTATCTGCCATAACTCCTAGCGGCCTGCCTTACTGCCACAGCAAGCCACTAAACTAGCGACAATCCGTCATCATTCCAGGTGCTTAAACTGCAGTGCCACCAGCCGTTGGTAGAGATCGCAGGTTTGCATCAGTGACTGGTGATTACCGATATCGACCAGTTGACCGCCATCTAATACTGCTATCTTGTCTGCGTGCTGAATGGTCGATAGACGATGCGCAATGATCAGCGTGGTGCGGCCTTTCATTAGCGCTTCCAGCGCCTGCTGCACATGATGTTCACTTTCGCTGTCCAGAGCGCTGGTCGCTTCATCCAACAACAGAACTTTCGGGTCTTTCAGAATCGCGCGGGCAATCGCGATGCGTTGTTTCTGGCCACCCGACAAGCGGACGCCGCGTTTCTCCTAAAAAGCTGTGATAACCTTCCGGCAGCTTTTCGATAAATTCATGCGCATGGGCCTTTTTCGCAGCTTCAATAACCTGCTCATCGGTGGCTTGCGGGTTGCCATAGCGAATATTGTGGAACACATCGTGGCTGAACAAAGCGGGCTGCTGGGGTACCAGCGCCATTTGACGGCGCAGATCGTCCGGATCGAACTGGCGAATATCAACACCACCAAACAACACCCGGCCCTGCTGCGGGTCGTAAAAGCGTTGCAGCAATTCGAACAAGGTGGTTTTACCTGCTCCGGACGGCCCAACCAGTGCCAGGACTTTGCCCTCCGCTGCTGTCAGGTTTAATGCCTGAATCGCCGCTTGGTTAGGACGGGAGGGATAGTTGAAGCTGACCGAGTCAAACGTCACCTCGGCAGGCAGAGTTTCGGTGATGGCGACACAATTGTTCGGCGCACTGATGTCACTCTTGACCTGCAGGATCTCAATCAGCCTTTCGGTTGCGCCAGCTGCTCTTTGCAGTTCACCCAGCACTTCAGAAATCGTCGCCATCGAAGAGGCAACCATAATGGCATAAAACACAAAAGCGCCCAGATTACCCGCCGACATTTTACCCTGAATGACATCGCTGCCGCCGACCCAGAGCATGCCTGCGATTGCGCTAAACACGATAACAATCACACCAGAGATTAAAATCGCCCGCTGCTTGACCCGCTGACGGCCAACCTCAAACGCTTTTTCGACTTCTGCAGCAAAGGCGGCTTTTTCGTAAGGTTCGGAGTTAAAACTCTGCACCGTTTTTATGTGCTCGATGGCTTCACCGGCATAGCTGCCGACATCTGCCATTGAGTCCTGGCTTTTGCGTGACAGCGCACGCACGCGTCGTCCATAAACCAGGATCGGCACTAAAACAAAAGGCACCGAGGCCAGCACGATCAGGGTGAGTTTAAAGTTGGTCGCAAACAGCATGATGATCGCCCCGACACACATTAAGGCGCTGCGCATGGCCATCGAAAATGAGGAACCAATGATGCTCTGCAGCAACGTGGTGTCAGTTGTGAGGCGCGACATGATATCGCCGCTGCTGTTGGTTTCAAAATAACTGGGATGCAGCGAAATCACATGGTTAAACACCGCCAGGCGAATATCCGCACTGACCCGCTCCCCCACCGATGAAACCAGATAGAAGCGAAAGAAGGTGCCAATCGCAATACATAAGGTGATAGCGACAATATACTGAATCGCACTGGTCAGCTCTTGCAGTGACTGCTGAGCGAAACCCTGATCAATCAGAATACGCACCCCGTATCCGACCGACAA
This sequence comes from Vibrio sp. CDRSL-10 TSBA, assembly GCA_039696685.1. Lineage (NCBI taxonomy): Bacteria > Pseudomonadati > Pseudomonadota > Gammaproteobacteria > Vibrionales > Vibrionaceae > Vibrio > Vibrio sp. CDRSL-10 TSBA. The sequence continues at coordinate 679,936 of CP155565.1, forward strand.
AGTCAGGCTCGCCGTCGCCACTAACGCCACAAGGGCAGCAGCGACCCGCCATTTATAGGGCGCGACGAAGATGCTGAGTTTAAAAAGAATGCCGAGATTTTTGTTATTTTTACCGCTCATGAATGGCCAACAACGCTATTGTGATTGTTGGCATAGTAAATCACTTTGTGCACTGCAACCAGTCACGAGTTGTCTGGCATAAGTTGACCTGCTGTAGCGGATGGTTAACTATGTGCTCAATTGATTATGATGTATGAGGCAACGACACACAGTCGTTCAGGAACTCAGTAATAAGGACATGACGTGGAAATAATCAGAAGCCAGGAATTTACCGCAGACAGAGCCTGGGGCGCCAGGGATATCGCGAACATGAGTGGTGTCACCACGCGTTTACATTGGACCGATAAACCGTACATCTGGCACGTCAATGATGGTGAAGAAGTCTTTGCTGTAATGCACGGCGTGGTCAAAATGCTTTATAAAGAGAAACGGCGAGACAAAATCTGCGATTTTAAATGCCGGGGATATTTTCTTTGCCTCCGTCGGCACCGAACATGTCGCTCATCCTCAAGGTGAAGCCAGAATCTTAGTCATCGAGCGTGAAGGCAGTATTTAACGATCTGCAGCGTTGATGACCACAACCTGATGCTTAAGGTAAATACTTCACAATAGAATTTGTGCAAACAAAAATGGCCCGCTTGAATCGAACTCAGCAGAGCCATTTGAATATTTAGATGAACGAGCCAAGGCAGCACAGCTAAACCGTTGCCCGCCCTAGCCTAACTGCACTTGCAGATCCGATTCCACTGATGAAGAGCAGGCCAGAACATAGCCCTGCTCAATCTCTTGCGGTGTCAGCGTCTGCTGACTGGTCGAGGTGACACTGCCCGTTTCAACTTTGCATTTACACGACCCACAAATCCCGCTGCGGCACGCAGCGATGATCGGCAGCCCTGCATTCTCCAATACCTCAACCAGTGGTTGCCCTTTTTGCGCTTCTATACTCTGACCAAAGTCAGGGACAAACACGTTAACCGTTTCATCAGCAAGGTCAGCGTGTTGGCTGGTTGCCGGGGTAAAACTCTCCTGATGAAAGTTGGCCATATCAAAATTAAGGGCGGCTAAATAACCCTGTACATCTTGCATAAACTGATTTGGGCCGCACAGGTAAATCGTGCGCTGCTCTAGATCCGGCACCAGTTCACGCAACCAGTCTTGATTGAGGCGACCTTGTGGATAGCGGGTGCCTGCCCTGTTTTTCAGCAGCAACTGCAAATCAAAGTTGGGATAGATGGCGTGCAATGTTTCTAGCTGGTCGTAATAAATGGTGTCGGCAGCGCTGCGTGCGATGTGCAGAAACGTAATATGCACATCACTTTCCGCGTTATGCAGCCAGTATTTTGCCATGGCAAAGACCGGCGTAATACCGCATCCGGCACTGATCAGCAGCGTTTTAGCGCCCTGTTGAGACTGGACAGGCGGATGATCAATGCAGTTAAAATCTCCTGCCGGAGGCAGTGCTTGAACCGTATCACCGGGTGACAGGTAATCAAGGACAAAGTTAGAGACCTTGCCGCCATCGACTCGCTTAATCGTCAGTTGAAGATAATCTTCATCGTTCATTGAGCTGATGGAGTAGGCACGAAATTCGCTCCGGCCGTCAATCTCTACTCCGAGGTTAATAAACTGGCCGGGCTTGAAGCGGAACAGTAACGCTGGATTGAGCGCTGCCAGTTTGATGCTGACGCTGTCCCGGGTTTCAGTAATCTTATCAATACAGCGCAGGGTGACGGGCTGCTGACCTTGCCATTCAAAAAACATTATCTTCTCTTTGATGCATTGCGAGAAGCCCCGCGTTAAGGCGGGGCGAAGAAAAAGGTATCGGAGTTACGCCGCCAGAATCGCGTTCAGGTCATCCTGCACATTGCCGATGCTGCGCATATCGAATTTTTCCTGAATGATGGCGATAAGGTTCGGAGTCAGGAAACGCCGGCGCCGTCGGGCCGGTGTAGATGCCTTTCACACCCAGAGCGAACAAAGTCAGCAGGATAACGATCGCCTTTTGCTCAAACCATGACAGCACCAGAGTCAGTGGCAGTTCATTAATGTCGCACTCAAATTCGTTTGCCAGCGCCAGAGCAAGCTGAATAGCAGAATAGGCATCGTTACACTGACCCACGTCCAGCAGGCGCGGAATACCGTTAATGTCACCAAAGGTGTTTTTGTTGAAGCGGAATTTACCGCAGGCCAGGGTCAGAATTAGCGTATCCTCCGGCGCGGCAGCGGTAAAATCGGTATAGTAGCTGCGCTCGGACTTATCGCCGTCACAACCGCCGACCAAAAAGAAGTGTTTGATGTTGCCCTGTTTCACCTGCTCGATCACCGCAGGCGCGGCATTCATCAATGCATTGCGGCCAAATCCGACCGTAATGTGATGCTCAATTTCATCATGCTGAAAGCCCGGCTGCGCCAGTGCGCACTCAACCACGGCGCTAAAATCGTCCCCCTCAAGGTGAGCAACACCCGGCCAGCCGACAATGCTGCGGGTAAACAAACGATCGGCGTACTGGCCCACGTTCGGGTTCAGCAGGCAGTTCGATGTCATCACAATCGCACCGGGAAAATTGGCGAACTCTTTCTGTTGGTTTTGCCAGGCACTGCCGTAGTTACCGGCCAGATGCGGGTATTTTTTCAGTTCAGGATAACCATGCGCCGGCAGCATTTCACCATTGGTGTAGACGTTAATGCCCTTGCCTGCCGTCTGCTGCAGGATTTTTTCCAGGTCGTGCAGATCATGGCCGGAAACCAGAATGCATTTACCTTTAACTGGCTTGACGTTGACTGTGGTCGGCTGCGGGTGACCAAAGGTTTCCGTTTCACCGCGATCCAGCATTTCCATCACTTTGTAGTTCATCAGGCCAATCTGCATCGAGCAGTCCAGCAACGCAGCTAAGTCTTGCGGATCCGTACCCAGCCACGCCATGATGTCATGATAAGTGGCATAAATTTCGTTGTCGGTTTGCTCCAGAAACGCGGGCATGTTCCATGTAAGCGGCGGCCCCTTTCAGGCCGTAAAGGCACAGCAAACGTAGACCAATCACATCCTCGTGCAGCTGATCTTTGCCGCGGTTAACCGCCACCTGCGGTGCCAGTGCGAGGATATCTTGTGCGCTGCCAGGCAGTTCGAATTCTGCCACCGCCGGGACGTTTTGTACCACCTGATTGGCCAGAGTCGCCGCAGCCAAAACCTGCTCTTTTAGGCTCGCTTTGTAAAGCGCCGCCTGAGAAGCGAGTGCCAGAATACGCTCAGGATCGAAGTTAACGTTAGTCAGGGTCGCAAAGAAAGCTTTTGACGCCCACTGGTTGATCTCATCGCTGATGATGCCAAATTCTCTTGCTTTGACCGCCCAGAACGACACGCCCTGCAGGGTATAAACCAGCGCGTCCTGCAGATCAGAAACTTCAGAGGTTTTGCCGCACATACCTTGTGCGTAAGAACAACCTTTAGCAGCAGGGGTTTGAATTGTCTGTTCGCATTGAATACAGAACATATTGGGTTCTCCAGTGATTGTTGTCATCGTTGTGATAGTCACCACTGAAGAGCAGAATGCGTGCCAAAGCTTATCTTATTGAATTTTATTAAATTTAATTACACGACAGCATCTGATTGATGTCATTGCAACAACGCTGATGGTGTTGAAATGACATCACAATCGCAAACATGCTTATTTATTAATCCCGAACTTTTTACCCATGCGGTACAGGTTGCCACGGTCCATCTGTAGAAATTGCGCGGCTTTTGCCCACACCCCGTCATTCAGGCGCAAAGCATGTTCAATCAGTTCATGCTGATAGCGTTCGACCAGGTCTCGCATCGGCTGACTTTGCTGAGGCAAAAACTGCGATGTATTTTTTACATCATCCAGATTGAGAGACGCATCAAAGTGAGTGGAGAGAATCGTCACCGCGCCCTGCTGAATCGCGTGTAGCGCGGCGCGGGTCAGCGTGTGATCCAGTTCGCGCACATTACCGTACCAGGGATGCTTTTCCATCTGTGTCAGTACTTTAGGATGAACGTGCAAGTTAGGCGCGTTAAACTGTTGGCGCACTTTTTCCAGCAAGTACCCGGCCAATACAGGAATATCGCCCTCGCGGGATCGCAGCGGCGGCACGTGGATAGGAAACACGTTGAGGCGGTGGAATAAGTCCGCACGGAACGTGCCGGCCTCGACTTCCTTCTCTAATTGGCGGTTGGTCGCCGCGACGATACGTACATTGACCAGCAGATGTTGATCGCTGCCGACACGTTGCAGCTCACCCTGCTGGATAACCCGCAGCAATTTGGCCTGCAGCACCAAAGGCAGCTCTCCCACTTCGTCCAGGAATAGCGTGCCGCCGTCGGCGAGTTCAAACTTCCCGGCTCTTTGACTATTGGCTCCGGTAAATGCGCCTTTGACATGACCAAACAACTCACTTTCCGCCAGCCCTTCCGGCAACGCAGCACAGTTAACGTAAATCATCGGCTTGTCGCTGCGCAGAGATTGCGCGTGAACTGAGTGCGCCACCAGCTCTTTACCGGTGCCGGTTTCACCGCTAATTAGCACCGCGTAATCCGATTTCGCCACCGTCTCGATGTTGTTCCTCAGTTGAGCTATCTGCGGGCTTAACCCGATCATTTCCCCATGCTGGGATCGCGCCTGTTGGATCAGTGCCTGAGTAACACTTTTCTGTTTTTGGTTCTGCGCTTTGAGCGCTTTAATCTGGCCAATATTGCGTAGCGTCGCGGCAGCCAGAGCTGCAAAGGTTTCGATCGTCACCGGGTCGATATCATCAAACGCCCCCACTGCCATTGCGTCCATGGTCAGCGCGCCGACCAACTGCCCTTCCACATACAGACTAAACCCCATGCAGTCATGAACATCGATACACAGATCGTCGCTCAACAAAGCGCCGTCAAACGGATCAGGCAGCGGGCAGTCAGCGTCAAAACGCACCGCTTCACGACTTTCGATGATCGCCTCCAGCCGCGGATGCGCTTTGGGGAAATAACGACGACCAAGCACGGAAGTCTGCAATCCTCGCACCGCAACCGGAGTAAGAAACCGCTCTTCATCCAGAATAAACAGACAACTCGCATCGCACGGAAACACCTGCGCAACCCCATCAATCAAACTTTGGTATTGCTGAGTATGAGAACGGTTGGAACTGAGATTGAGCGCGAGATTCAGCAGAACATGATCAACGGTCGGAGACATAACACACCAGAAAATAGCCACAAAACGCTCATGCTAGGCAAGTTGATGTCATTTGAACATCAGCAATCCCCGTAGATTGATGTTCCATTGACGACGATCAACTGACCCGCAATTTTTACTGGTCAGGCGGCCTGAAAATACGCTTTGGAGACACTTCTTGACTCGATACTATTGTCATTTATTGACCTACTTTGGCTAATGGTTAACTATGTAGCTAGTTTGCTATGGTATGTTTGCTCGAAGATGTCCGCATTTTGTCGATTTGATGGCCACAAGCATGCTTGTCCAACGGTAGTGTGCATTAAGCTCAAACAGCCATTAATGACAGATTGGAAGAGCTAAGCCGAGGGTTTTAGAAAGACAATTTCTGACTAACATTGTCTGATTAAGAATTGTTATGTTGCGGATTGAATTCATCGCATAAAAAGGAAGAGACATGGTTGTACTCAGAGAAATGCGGCAAGAAGAGTATCCGGCATATTGCCAGTATTTTGTTGACGATTATAGTCAGGAAATCGCCACGAATTATGGTCATTCCAGAGGACTGTCAATTGAGTTGGCTAAAAAGGAGCTGCATCGTTGCTTTCCTAATGGCTTAGAGGGAAATGTGCATTCATTGCTATGCATTGATGCTGAGGTTGACGGGCAGTTAAACCGTGTTGGTTATTTGTGGCATTCAATTAATGTCACAGATCAGTCGACCTTTATATATGATTTCTTTGTGTCCGGAGAATACCGTGGTTCGGGTTATGGTACTCAAGCTATCTCTGCTTTGGAAAAACAGCTGCAAGAAGTTGGCATTAATCAAATAAAGCTAAGAGTAGCTTATCAAAATGAGCGCGCGCTCAAGCTGTACCAAGAAGTCGGCTTTGTGATTACTGGTTTCAATATGTCCAAAAATATTGGTATGCCGTAGCGACAACATAGCAAGCAAAGAATCAACATACGTTTCCTAATCCGGCACAAACGCTAAAAACCTAACCATTAACCTCCAACACAGGGCAAAAATTCAGGACGAATTTTTAGGTTTTTGGCGTAGGGAACGCCTAAAACCGGCCCGGCCAGCGACAAAGAAACCAAGCGCCTTTCTGGTTACTCTTTGGCAAGGCAAAGAGTAACTGGCCCGCTTGCACCAAGCTTAAGATAACCGCCAGAGTAAAAGCGGGACATACCCCATCCAGTTCTAAACCACTAATCTAAAACCCCCTAACCCATTGCTCCAACTAATAAATCAGTGATAGCATTCAGCCCAGATATGCAACTGACGCATATCATTCCAATACTATTATCACAATAAAATAGAGATTCAGAATGAAAAAAACAGTTGGCCTGGTTGTCCTTACAGCCGCGTTACTTTCTGGCTGCATGTCAGAAGATAAACAAACCGGACAAGCGTGTTTGGGCGCAAATAATGATTCCTTAGTTGAATCACTGGGTGGGCAGTGTCAGGCTGGTGATGCGATCGCCACTAAACATCCGGCTTACTTCTGCGACTTTAATTACGCTGTCGCTTACAACGATTATAACTCCGCATTCTGCATCTACTCCGGTGCCCAAAAAGAAGAAACGCGTTCAAGCGAAATAAGCTTATTTAGTTATAAAAAAGCGGGGCTCAATGCCCCGCTCTGCTCTTTCTAATCAGATAACAATCAGAAATCGTAATTCACACTCAGGTTCATATTCAAGCCATCGCCCGGCGCGTGAATCGTTGTGCCAGATGCATCACTGGTAAAGTCAAACACGTACTCGTACTGCTCATCAAACAGGTTGTTGACCTGGAAGTTCACCCCACCCCACGATGTTTTGTATTCCAGGTTACTGTTCATCAGCTTGTAGCCGCCAAACTTGCCGCCGACATTGGCCTCGTTGATGTAGTAATCACCCTGCATGTCGTAATGCAGACGCCAGGTTAAATTCTCGGTGATGGCATAAGTTGAACCGACTGACGCGGTGTAAGCCGGAATACTGCGCAGATCATTGCCTTTGTTGGCACCTTCAGTCTGGATTTCGGTTTTGGTGATGGAGTAGTTACCCCACAGCGTGAGCGAATCGGTCCACATCCAGTCAGCACTTAAATCCACGCCCTGACGCAGTGTTTTACCCACGTTGCTTTCCACACCGTTAACCAGCACAAATTCGTCTTTAGCACGCTGTTCCCAGTATGAAACACGAGTCTGCAGGCTCTGTGTCGCCTGCCACTTAGTCCCGATCTCCCAGCCGTCATTGACCGAGATATCACGCGCGTGAGTGTCACCCGTGGTATAAGCACTGCTGCTGAACACCGGCTGGAAGGTACGACCGAAGTTGGCGAAAACCACCACATCGTCAGTTGGGTACAGGAATACATTTAGTTTTGGCTGAATGATGGTGCCGAAATCATACATATCGGCATGTGTGCTCACATTGGCGCTGTCGGTTGAAGTGAAATCACCGCTCAGACGATCAGCACGTACGGCCGCGTTCCAGTCTAGCCATTCGGTGGCCTGATGGTTAACCTGCACGTAAGTCCCGTAGTTGTTGTAGTCATACTGGTAGTTCCAGATAGGACTTGCGCTGTTACGGATGCGCTGGTTATTGATGGTGCCCCAGCGCTGCTCTATTACATCCTGAGTCTCGTAGTTTGCGCCCCACAGCAGTTGCCAATCGTTCGCAACGTCCCAGGTAACGGTAGAAATCACACCATAGTGCTTTTCGTCATAAATGCGCTCTTGCAGCGGCCATTCGGTTTTGAATCGCAGCCAGCGCTGACGATCAAAATGGTTGTAGTAGGTTTTTAACGACCAGGCCACAGTATCAGACCACTGGTGATCCAGGTGAATACTGACCGCATCGGTGTTTTTTTTACCGCCGTCCTGATTGGAGTAGCTGGCTGACTGACGCGGATCACGGTTCACTTCCTGCTCTGACAGTAAGAAGCCCGGCGCATCGGTATCCATACGCGCGATACGGGCGATCAGGCCCAGTGACGTCGCGTCAGAAAAATCGTAAAACCAGCGGCCGGAAGCGCCATATTTTTCAACGTTATCATGATCACGGTACCCTTCGGATTTACGGTATCCGAGCGAATAACTGTGCTTCAGGTTGCCGTTCTGAAAGCCAAAGTAACCTTGTGTCTCGCGCGCATTAAAGCTGCCCACTGTTACTTCAACACTTTGCGCCACATCGGAGCGGGTTTCTACGTTGTATGCACCGGCCAGATTGTACAAACCATAGCGTGGATCGCTGGTGCCTTTATAAACGTTAATCGACTTAATGTTGCTGGAAAATAGCTGGGCCATATCGTTGTAGCCCGCGTTCAGGTTGGACGGGATGCCATCGATCAACAGCTTGGCATGTGGCGTCGAACCGTCAGCGGCAAAACCACGGATACCGATTTCCGATTCAAACACGCCCTGCCCCCATGGCGCCATATGCACGCCCGGCAGCTTTGTGAACAGTTCCATCGCATTATCAACATGCGCGCCGGCAATCTCTTCTTGTGTCACCGTATCCAGCGCACCGGCTAAATAGCTTTGGGTATAACTTAATTCATCTTGCTGACCAATCACAACGAGGGAGGTCATTTGGCCCGCTTTAGTCTCATCATTATTCGCGTAGCCGGCATTGGCGACACCAAGACACATGATCGATGTCGTCACCACTGGAAGTGTTTTCTTCATTTAAATAAAACCTTGAATTTTAATAATTATTTATAATTGATAAAAATCTTTTGCCCCCTCACGCCCACTGCATACACGTAACGGATGTTTTTATCAAAAATCATTCTAAATGATTATTAGTATCATTATCAATATTGATTATTGAATAAGTTAAGGTTTTAGTTAGAAAACTTAGGATTTACACAGTGAATGGTTCAATCATCTGGTCCGTCGTCTTTGCGCCCTGTCAGGTTCTATATCAGCGCTTAACATGAAGCTTCTTCATGAACTGCATTAATAAAACTCTATTAGCAAAATAAAACATGAAGAAACCTCATGTAGCACATTAAATAATACCATTGTATTCAGATACCCGTTAAAGGGTACAACATACCCAAGCCATGAATTCAAAGCGAAAACAGTTGAGTTCATTACGTCACTTGGCAACAAATTACTCAAGGCTGTGGAAGTAAAGACCGGGATAGTCAGAAATACCACACCAAGCAAGGAATGAGTTTTCGATTTATCGCAGCAACGGGATACCAGAACATGAATAACGATTTTACATTTACGATTAAAAGCCTGTGTTTTGATGAAAATTACCAACCATCAAACAATACTCGTCTCACAACGAACTTTGCGAATCTGGCCCGCGGTGAGAGTCGTCAGTCAAACCTGCGCAATACGTTACAGATGATTAATAATCGCTTTAATACGTTAGCGACCTGGGATAACCCGAACGGCGATCGTTATTCGGTAGAAACTGGAGATCATTTCGGTTGATCTGAATATTGGCAACGCGACCAATGAACAAACTTTCCCGACCATCGAAGTGCTGAAAACCAACATCGTTGACCATAAAACCAATCAGCGTATCGAAGGCATTGTCGGCAACAACTTCTCCTCATACGTTCGTGACTATGACTTCAGCGTATTGCTGCTTGACCACAACAGAGACCAACCTAAGTTCAGTATTCCGCAAAACTTCGGTGACCTGCATGGCAACATCTTCAAATGTTTCGTCAATTCAGAGGTATACCAGAACAACTTTGCCAAGAAGCCGGTTATCTGTCTGAGTGTGTCGGATGCTAAGGTCTACCATCGTACGGGCAACCAACACCCGGTTCTGGGCCACGAATACGAACCGAATGAGTCATCGCTGACCGAGCAATACTTCAAGAAAATGGGTCTGCAGGTGCGTTATTTCATGCCGAAAGGCAGTGCGGCTCCTTTCGCCTTCTACTTCTTTGGCGATCTGCTTAATGATTACACCAATCTGGAACTGATCAGCACCATCAGCACTATGGAAACATTCCAGAAAATTTACCGTCCTGAGATTTATAACGCGAACTCTGCGGCTGGAAAATGTTACCAGCCTAATCTGAAAAATCAGGACCATTCAATCACGCATATTGTTTATGACCGCGAAGAAACGCAGCAAATTAGCTATTGAACAAGGCAAATTCACTGAAGAGACCTTCATCAAACCATACCAAACGCTGCTTGAGCAATGGTCTGCTGCTTACGCTTGATAATTAACGACAACACAAGACAGAATTTATTATGAAAAAACTATTACCGACTTCATCTTCAGGCAGTTTACCTAAACCATCCTGGCTGGCTCAGCCAGAGACTCTGTGGTCACCATGGAAACTGCAGGATGCAGAACTGATTACTGGCAAACAAGATGCGCTGCGTTTAGCGCTGCAAGATCAGCAGCAGGCAGGCATTGATATTGTCAGCGATGGTGAGCAGACACGTCAGCACTTCGTCACGACCTTTATTGAACACCTGAACGGCGTTGATTTCGAAAACCGCAAAACTGTTACCATCCGTAATCGTTATGAAGCGAGCGTACCGGTAGTGGTCGGCGAAGTCAGCCGTCAAAAGCCGGTGTTTGTGGAAGATGCGAAGTTCCTGCGTCAGCAAACTAAGCAACCGATCAAATGGGCTCTGCCGGGTCCTATGACCATGATCGACACCCTTTACGATGACCATTACAAAAGCCGCGAGAAACTGGCGTGGGAATTTGCCAAAATTCTTAACCAGGAAGCGAAAGAGCTGGAAGCGGCTGGCGTGGATATCATCCAGTTTGATGAACCGGCGTTTAACGTGTTTTTTGATGACGTCAACGACTGGGGTATCGCGGCGCTGGAACGTGCGATTGAAGGCCTCAAGTGTGAAACCGCTGTCCATATTTGTTATGGCTACGGCATCAAAGCCAATACTGACTGGAAAAAAACGCTGGGCTCTGAGTGGCGTCAGTACGAAGAAATTTTCCCGAAACTGCAAAAGTCTAATATCGATATTATCTCACTTGAGTGTCATAACTCCCGTGTGCCTATCGAACTGCTTGAACTGATTCGCGGTAAAAAAGTCATGGTGGGCGCAATTGACGTGGCAACCAACGATATTGAAACGCCGGAAGAAGTGGCAGAAACACTGCGTAAAGCGCTGCAGTTTGTTGACGCAGACAAACTGTACCCATGCACCAACTGTGGTATGGCACCACTGCCGCGTGGCGTGGCACGAGCAAAACTGGATGCGCTGCATGCCGGTGCGGAAATTATCCGTAAAGAGCTGTCTGCCTGAGACTGAATCCGCTTAGACAGATTCTCTGAATTGCCTGTTCGCTGCAACGCATTAACTAATGCAAAGCGAACAGGCAGCCTTTCGCCACTGCTTCTCATGACTCATTACCTCCCCCTGATTACTACTCGATGTATTTTGGCCTCCAACTCACGCTATTTGGCTAACGCATTTCATGACGTTTTACTTATGGCCGTTTATTAACCATTATTTACTGACAATTACATCAGGAGTGATGGTATGCATAAAACAACGATCATGAGATCTTTATTTCCTCTGCTCACCTTTCCTTTATCTTTCAGCGTCTTTGCTGAACCCCCTCATTCAGCAGAGGTCCGCCCGGGCACAGTGCTCTTCAAAATCAATAGTTCAATACCGGCGAATGAGTTAAAAGCACTCAACGCTTTACTGCACAGCCAGGGGCTGGTCTCACAACGCACCTTACAAGGCAGCCAGATTACCATTGCTACCTTTGAGCACGCCGGACGAGAGACGGCGGTCGCCAATATCCTCAAACGCAGCAGTTACGTGGAATTTGCCGAAGCGGACTATGCTGTCGCTCCGACCCTGACACCAAACGATGCTGATTTCGGCCTGCAATGGCACCATGCTGCGGTTAACTCGCCGCAAGCCTGGAACGTCACGACCGGCAGTAACAGTGTATTGGTTGCGGTGTGCGATACCGGTTTTGACGTTTCTCACCCGGACTTAAGCGCCAACCTGCGCACCGATTTAGCCTTTAACGCCCAAGATGGTTCGGACTATATTGCCGATGCCAACGGACATGGTACCGGAACGGCGGGAACGTTAGGCGCCGTGGGTAACAATACTCTGGGCGTGGCCGGTGTTAACTGGAATGTTGATATTATTCCGGTCCGCATTGCGATCAGCGACAGCAACAGCAGCGCCTATATCTCAACTATGGCAACCTGTATCGAATATGCCGCAGATAAAGGCGCCCGAATCGTCAACCTGAGCTATGGCGGCATTCAATACGCGACAATTGACAGCGCGGCCAGATATCTGCGCAGCAAAAATGGCCTGCTATTTATGTCTGCGGGTAACGACGGTCAGGAATTTGCTGCTTATCCCGATTACACCAGCTTTGTCGGTGTGGCCGCCACAAACACCAGTAACACCAGGGCGAGCTTTTCCAACTGGGGCACCTTTGTTGATATCACGGCGCCTGGGACCAGCATTCGTACCACCTATCCGGGCAATCGCTACGTCTATTACAGCGGCACATCATTTTCATCACCGCTGACCGCTGGTGTTGCAGCCCTGATGGTCGCGGCCAATCCGGGGATCAGTGCCAATGAAATCGAAAATGGCCTGTTCTCAACCGCAGCGGATATCGGCGCCGCGGGAGACGACAATGTGTACGGCCACGGCTTGGTCGATGCTCAGGCTGCAGTCAATTACGCGCAAAACCTCGATAACCTCAGTGCACCCGTCGCGGTGATCAACGCCAGCAGTAGCTCGGTTGCCTTTGGCAGCGCTGTGACCCTGGATGGTTCAGGTTCCAGTGACTCAGATGGCTCCATCGATTCTTATTACTGGAGCTTAGGTGACGGCACCACGTCCAACCAGGTCAGTGTTAACCATACTTACGCTGCCGCGGGCTCTTATCAGGTCAACTTAACCGTCACCGATAATCATGGACTGTCAAACTCCGCGACCAGCATTATTCAGGTCACGAATGCGATGCCAACTGCGGTCATCGATAATATGCCGACCCAATACAACATTGGTGACGCTGTTCATTTCAGTGCCTTATCTTCGACTGACAGTGACGGCACTATCGATGACTATGAGTGGGATTTGGGGAACGGAGAGACAGCTCATGGCGCAGAGGTTGACTATACCTACAGCACAGGTGGGAGTTACACCGTCACACTAACCGTAACAGACAACGCCAGCGCGCAGAGCAGCACGGATATCAGCATTGAAGTCAGCGACCCTTATATTCTTTCTGCGCCGACCAATTTACAGGCGTCCGTGTCTGGCTTTAACGTTGCGTTAAGCTGGCAGGATAACAGCCTGAGTGAGGAAAGCGTGACCATTGAACGCGGAGTGAAGGCGAGAGGTAAAACAAGCTACTCGGACCTCATTACGCTCGGCCCGGACAGCACCAGCTTTGTCGATACTGTCGATGAAACCGGTGACTACTTCTATCAGATTAGAGTGGAAAACTCACAAAGTCAGGCCACGTCTTCACCGCTGAGGGTTACCGTTGATTCAGTGACCACTTCCCAGCCAAGCCCGGATGCCCTGCCCGCTCCGACTAACCTGACTGCGGCTAGCAGTGGCGATAGCGTCACCCTGAACTGGAATTACAGCACGGATGGTATTGCGGGTTTCTATGTTGAACGCGGCGATAAAGCCAAAGGTAAAGTGACCTATTCAGGCGACCCTGTCATCGTCACTCCCGGCATCAATCAGTACACTGAAACGGGCCTAGCTGCCGGCACTTACAGCTATCGGATCAAAGCGTTTTCCTCAGACGGTAATACTTCTGACTACAGTAACAGTGCCGAAGCGCGGATAAGGTAAATTGAATGTGCACACCGCCAGCCTGTTGCTGCGGTGTGCATTTATCACCAATTCAGCTGCTGACAGCAATGACTAGTCAGATTAGAGAATCGCAAGCCTGTCAGCTAATCAAACACCTGATATCTAATCAAACACCTGAAAGCTATGTGAGCAAGTCCAGTTATGTGAGCACCTTAAAACTATGTGAGCACCTAAAAGCTAGGCGAACGCCTGCCAAATCAAGCGTAATGCCAATGCTGAGAGAACCAGGTTAAACACACGGTTAAAATAAACGTCGCTCATCCGTTTAACGAATTTAAGGCCAACCCAGGTTCCGATAGCTCCGGCGATGATCATCATGATCAACAAAGGTAACCATGGCCAGAACTCAAAGCCGACCACACCAAATACCACCAGTTTCGTCAGGTGCTGCAGTGTCATCGCCAATGCAAAGGTGGCGATGGTGGTAAGCCGGGCAATATGTACTTGTTTGACAAACGCGCCGACTAACGGCCCGGAGGCCCCGACAAACAGCCCAATGAAAGAGGTCAATAAACCAGCCAGAAACACTCCTGCCGCCCCTAAAGCGACCGACGGGATTTTGGGCCCCCAGCACAAGAACAGAATAAAACCGGCAATGGAGAGGTACATCACCTCAGGAGGAAGCACAACTAATACAAAGAATCCGATAATGGTTCCGGCCAGTACACCAGGCGCAAAGCGGGAAATCAGTAACCAATCGATGTGCTTGCGGCTCATCAGAGCGCGGCCTGAATTGGAACCAAGCTGAATAAAACCATGCAGCGGAATAATAATTTGCGGCGGCACAACCTGCGCCATCACACCCAACATCATGACTCCGCCTCCGGCGCCGAAACTGGCGGTAAACATCGAGGTGAAAAACGCCGTCACGATCAATAGCGCCGCAATGGCTGGTGAAACCCCATTAAAGACAGCGCTCAAGTCCATGCATTACCACCCGCTGTTTACGACAGCACTGGCATCGTCTGATTTAATACCCAGTAAATTAAAAGCATCGTCTTTTTGCATTGGCTTGCTGAACAGATAACCCTGGTAGAAATCAACGTCATAGTCACTAAGCAATGTTTTTTGCGACTCTTCTTCAACCCCTTCGGCAATCACTTTGACATCAATAGCATGACTCATTTTCGTCAAAGCCGAAACAATACTGCGATCCTTTTCGTCGTGACAAATATCATCGATATAAGTCTTATCAATTTTGATGTAATCCACGTTAAGGCTTTTCAGTACCGCAATCGAAGAGAAGCCCGTGCCGAAATCATCAATGGAAATTCTTACGCCCATCTTTTTGATTTCAGATATGACATAAGACAGTTTTTCCAGATCACGGATCATGGCCGTTTCGGTGACTTCCAGATGGATATTTTCAACCCGGACATCAAACTCGCTGAGCAGTTTGCGCAAATGGTCGAGGAAATGCTCATCTTCAAACTGAATCACCGACACATTGATAGACATCGATATATGGGGAAGATGCTGGTTAATCTCGTGCAAAGTTTGCAGCGATGAGCGCAGCACCAGTTTACCGATACTAAAAATCAAACCATGTTGTTCTGCGATAGGAATAAAATCGTCAGGCGACACAAACTTGCCATCCAGTTCCCATCGAATCAGAGCTTCAAAGCCAGAAACATTGTCGGTGGTAACATCAACAATCGGTTGATAGACCATGTAAAAGTCATCCGCATTGATGGCCGTGGTCATTTTTGCGAGCAACTCTTCCTGCCACTGGAGTTTGTCTTTAAGACCCTGGTCGAAACTATAAATTTTGATGTTTTTCTTCTTACCTTCCAACATGGAAAGATAAGCATTATTAACCGCATTCGACAACGTCATTTCGCTACCCAGTTCATAGAAACCGTAGTGAAAGCTTGGCGTCGTTATCAACGACAGATACTGAATTTCCCGGCTGAGCAGATGGTTAATATTCTCAATGA
The DNA here is from genome assembly GCA_039696685.1 of Vibrio sp. CDRSL-10 TSBA. Lineage (NCBI taxonomy): Bacteria > Pseudomonadati > Pseudomonadota > Gammaproteobacteria > Vibrionales > Vibrionaceae > Vibrio > Vibrio sp. CDRSL-10 TSBA. The sequence goes on from CP155565.1 coordinate 695,929, forward strand.
AACGCGCAATGCTGACATTATTGCCGTGCGGGAAATAAAGAATAAAACCGCTGCCGTTCCATTTGGAAGCAATCGTATTATAGCGTTCATCGATATTAAGCAACCGCTTACCGATCACGTTCAGCACGTAGTCGCCGTAACCGTGACCGTAATTACTGCACAGCAGCTGGAATTTGCTCAGATGAATATAGATCATCGCACACCGACATTCAGGATCTTCACATAGATGCGCTTCTTGCAGTGACTTGACCGTTGCAAGAAAACTGGTGCGGTTTAATAAACCGGTCACGCTGTCTTTTTGCTCTAACAGGGTGATTTTTTCTGTGCGGCTTTCGACTTCATGCTCAAGGCTTTTAACCAGGCTGTCGACTTTAAATCGGTCACGAATCGACGACATAATGAACTTACAGCTGCGTAAAGAAACTCAGACACAGCGCAACGCCGTAACCTATCGACATCACACCGATGACTCGTTCGTCGTAGCTGTCCGAATTAATCAGCACTAGACTAAACGGAAAAACAGTAATCGCGGTGAAAGCAATCGCAGAGCGGATGTCAGAAGAGAGCAAAGTGGCGCTGCCCCCGGACATGCCACAGAAAATAATGATGGTGATCGCTTTCTCTCGCAGACCAAACTCATCATGAAACAGATAAGGAAAACTGGCCCAGGCAACCGCCGCAAGCAATACTCCCATAAAATGAAAATCGAGTTTGTGGGGATTACTGTTAGGGATAAAAAAGTGAACAGAAAGGCGAATAATGCATGCGAGATAGATTCCCATCAGCCATACGAGCTTGTCTGTTCCGATATCACTGTAAATACCGCTAAACACCAATAAGGTAGATATCGCGATATTGACACTAACCAGAAAACACAGGTTGGATGAAAAAGCTTCGAGACGCTGCTGTCTATACATGTAATCGATTACCCATGGGACTCAACTATCAAATTTCATGATTTATTTTTTCTACTTATTTGTCAACCAGTTAAATGATAGGGTTATAAATAAACCCGCTAAACAGGGATGAAAACTTAGTTTTCCCGAGCGTCCTTGGTTGGTTTAATCACCATGTAAACCGACGTCAGGTGAATTGGCTGATACTCCATCAAGTTCAAGCTTCCGCAATTCTGCAACGCACCAGAAACCAGAAACCAGACTTAATATGCACCAGATTGAACTCTATCTCAGAGTGTATCTAACAATAGTCGATTACGTCAATTCAGCCTCTCGGGAAGTATCACTGACATTCAGCACCTTTGCCGACAAAGCGAACATAGCTTGTTTTTCACTCATATTTACTTTGCCTGAGCAAACGTCGCGATCAAATAGTCGATCATTGCCCTGACTTTGAGGGGTAAGCGGCGATCGGGCGGAAACAGTACGTGCATACCACCAATATCTACCGTTGGGTGATCCAGATCCAGAGCCACCAGCTGACCATTTTGCAAAGCATCCGCCACAATAAAATCCGGCTGATAAATAATGCCCTGCCCCGCTATAGCCGCAGCCAGTAAAGCATCACCATTATTGGCCTTGAGGTTACCTTTGACCTGAACCTGAACATCACCTTTCACACCGAAAAACCAGGCGCCGTTACCCTGCAATGCAGACAAGGTATAACTCAGGCAGTTGTGGGAAGAAAGTTCGCTCACCCGCTTAGGGGTGCCAAATTGGGCCAGATAGTCAGGCGCCGCACAAACACGCAGCGGACAATTACCCAGCTTACGTGCCTTTAGTTGGCTGTCCTCCAGATGACCAATACGCAAAATGAGATCCCAGCCTTCATACAGTAAGTTTTGCTGACTGTCACTCAGGCCGAGGTCCACTTCGACGCCCGGATAATCGCGGGAAAACGCCGGCAGCAACGGCGCAATAAACCGGGTACCGAAAGATAGAGGCACATTCATTCTCAACCGTCCTATCGCCTCATTGCGCTGTGACGAGAGTTCCGATTCGGTTTCATCCAGCTCCTGCAGAATACGCTTACACGCTTCGAGATATTCGCGCCCGCCATCAGTTAAAGTGAGCTGACGGGTGGTACGGCGCAATAGCTTGATGCCCAACCGGCTTTCCAGCGCGTCGACATGTTTAGTGGCCATTGCCGGCGACATGCCCAATTTACGTCCGGCGGCTGACAAACTGCCCTGTTCCACGGATTCGATAAAAACCCGCATGCTGGTAAAGCGATCCACGTTGATTTCCTACTCTGAGTTAAAGCTGTTCATCAAATTTAGCATGTTCTATTACCAGATTGACAGATAGATAATGGGTGTCACAAACGAATAATGCTTATCAGCGCATAATAGCCATAACGAATTTTACCCACATAACCTTGAGTTGCAGCCCACATCGCTGCAGTGTCGAGTCTGAAGGGTATATCACATTTGCACTAAGGATCATTGAGCATGACCAACGACAAATTTACCGCGAATTCCGTTACCCAGCCGACCGTATTCATCCCGCATGGCGGTGGCCCTTGTTTCTTTATGGACTGGAACCCGGCCGATACCTGGGACAATATGGCGGAATTTCTGCAAAACATCGAAAATCTGTTACCAGAACGACCAAAAGCGATTCTGATGGTTTCAGCACACTGGCAAACCGCGCAGTTTTCTGTCACTTCAGGCACAAATCCTGAGCTGATTTATGACTACTACGGTTTCCCTGCTCATACTTACCAGCTCACTTACCCTGCACCTGGCAGCCCTGAATTAGCGGAACAAGTGGTAGGTTTACTAAAACAAGCCGGTCTGAGCGGCCAGCAAGACAGCACGCGTGGTTACGATCACGGCATGTTTATTCCGATGAAACTGATGTTCCCGGATGCCGATATCCCGGTGGTTCAGCTGTCACTGCGCAACGATCTCGATCCGCAGGCGCACATTGACCTTGGTGAAGCGCTCGCACCGCTGCGCGAGCAAGGTGTGCTTATCGTTGGTAGTGGCATGAGTTTTCACAATATGCGCGGTTACGGCGACAGCCGTTTTACCGAACCTTCTGTGATGTTTGACAACTGGTTAACGGAAGCGGTCGAAGCGCAACCACAACAACGTAACGCTGGTTTAAGCCAATGGGCACAAGCGCCACACGCATTTAACTGCCATCCGCAAGGACACGAAGAGCACCTGCTGCCACTTATGGTTGTTGCTGGTGCTGCCGGCAGCGATCGCGGCCGTAAAGTGTATTCACAGCAAGTGATGAAAACTCAGCTATCCGGTTTTGTGTTCGGTTAAGGACAATTACTTTCCCCGATAAAGCTGGTTAAGACAGGCGGGATCTGATTTTGGGTTCCGCCTCTTACGCTGATAGATCTGCACCTTGCTCTGCACCTTGAGTTGCCCCTCCTGTTCCATTCAACTGACGATTTATTTCAACATCTCTTGACCGTTTCGGCATTTTGTTCAATTTCTCGCCTTGCCCCAATATGCACCTGCTAGACTCACATTACGTACCTAACCGAGAATCGGGAGAAACGTAATGAGCTATAAACACATACTGGCAGCCGTTGACCTGTCTCCATCCAGTCAAGATGTTATAGACCGTGCGATTGCCATTGCGAAAAGCGACGGCAGTGTCCTTTCGCTGGTCTTTGTCGAAGTCGACAGTATGGCCTTATCACCAAAAGAAGAACTCGAATTTAAGTCACAGTTGAAAGCACTGGCTGATAAGTGTGACTACCCTGTCAAAGACTGTTCCGTCGTAATTGGCGATCTGCACATCAAACTGTCAGGTCTGGTGAAACAGAGGGATATCGACCTGGTGGTTTGCGGCCATCACCATAAGGTATTAAGCAGGCTGTTCTCCCACATCCCTGCGGTGGCCAATGCGGTCGAATCTGACCTGTTGGTGGTGTATCTAGACCAGTAGTTTGAGTCAGCAAGTATCAGCATAGCCAAAGTGATAGCCGACAAGATAAATAGCATTAGCACAGAAATTAGCAGTAACACAGAAACAGAAAACCCGGCCACAATTGCCTGTCTCTTGATCACATCTCATAGGTCAAGAGACTTGGCTAACAGATAACCTTCAAGGATGGTTTGTAATAAGAACCATCCTTCCCATAACCGCTCCCAGCCCACACGACCATTACGTTTCGAGTCATACCATCCCGCGAGCTTGCCGAGATTGATGTATGCCCAGTACACACTTGGTGCTCTTTTAGGGGGGCGCGTCTTTTCCTGTTTTGACCAAAGTAGCTTCCAAGCAACCGGACTCAAGAGCGTTTCACAACTCTGTTTTTCCGCTTCTTTTTTGTTCAGACCAAGATAACGCAGTTGATGAACACGAACGGCTATGAACGCTAGGATGACGACCATCTTTTCTAAATTCTCTTTATTTTGCATACGGAGCTCCTCAACCTGTGTTCCTCCGCTTTTCCAGGCTTTGTGGAACTCCTCAATCAACCAGCGTTTTTCATAGTAATCCAAGATACGCTTAGCATCCTCTTTACTCAACACTGGCTCTGACGTGAGAATATGCCAGCAAAGGGCCTGCTCGTGATTCGTTTCCTGACAGCCCACATAGTACAATGAGACGGGTTCACCTCGTTTGTTTGCTGGCATTTTGATGGTGATTGGGGCATATCGAACTTCGCAGATAGCCTCTCGAGCTTTACGTCCTCCTCGTTGCTTAACCTGAACTTTTCTTTCATCTGCGGGCTGTAAGGCATCACTAAATGAGTACAGCTTGTCTGTACTCTCTTCGATGCACCGGCTTTGCATCGATCGGACGACAAAGCGTTGTCGGTTGGTCATTTTATAGGTCAGGTATTCAATGATGTCGGCTTCTCTGTCACAGACGGAGATAACCTTGTCTATCACTGAGCCGAGACGTTTTTCCATGGCTCTCGACGCACGTTCCCATTTAAAGCTTTCCTTCTCTTCATAGGCTCGGTTACCTCGCTGAGCTTTCTTTCCATATAAGCTCATGTCCCTTATCCAGCGCTCCTGCTCAATCAACCCCACAACCTGCTTCTCCTCGGGAGCAAACAGCAACACGGAGTGAGCATGCATGCCTTTGGCGCTTTTCCTAGAGGTGGTATATCCCATTTCATCCCTGACGGTTCGATGGGTAAAGTCCAGTGAGGTTGTATCTTCCAAAGCCAGTAGACAGTCATAAGATTGAGCCAGTTCGGCCGTTGCGGCAAAGCCTGCTTCTGCAATCGATTGAGAGTCAATAGCGTGATTGCGGGTAAAACGGTAAGCGGCTTCAATGTCAGAAGGAGATTTTAAAGATTGCACAATAGACTGCCCTACGTGATTAGCAAGAGATGCGGTGAGTTTAACTAAACGTTTGGTTCGTCTAAGATCTCCGAGATTAGCTTGTGAAAAAGTCTCAGTCGCCCATTGCTCTGCATCTGTTAAAAACACCATACTTTACCTCAACACTTTGTTTTTTGTTGAGATCATAAAAATCGACAAAAATTCAAAAAAAAATCCCTCAACTTTCATCGAGGGATTTGTGTAGGAAAGACAGGCCACAATTGCCGGGTTTCTTATTTGTTGAATCACAAATCAGATGAATCAAGCTCAAATGCGAAAACTTAACGGCATCGACGCCAGCACCGAGGCGCGTTTATGAATATTTTCGGATTCAGTATTCACAGTATCAACCATCTTAACGTTTCTCTTGCGAAACCTGATTGATCGCTTCAACATTGCGGCTCATATCGCCGGACACCACACTTTGCTGCTCGGCCGCAGTTGAGATCTGAATCGCCAGATCAGAAATTTCCGCTACTGCGCTGTATACCTGCTGAATACGATCCACCGATGACTGGGTTTCATCCAGACACTCTTCCGCCGATGAGCGGCCTTCCATCATGGTTTTCGACAAGGTCATCAGCGACGACTGTATTTCACCCATTGAATTGTGGATTTGTTCAGTAGCCTTATGAGTCCGGGTCGAGAGCGCTCGCACCTCTTCGGCAACCACAGCAAAACCTCGTCCGTGTTCACCGGCGCGGGCAGCTTCAATAGCCGCATTCAACGCCAGCAGGTTGGTTTGATCCGCAATCCCCTGGATTTCCTGGGTCACCTGACCAATCTGCTCGGCTTCTTTCGCCAGAGCCTCCGCCGCCAGAGACGATTTGCTCACCTCTTCAGCCAGATGGGAAACCGACTTCATGGTATTGGAAATCGCTTTCGTTGCCCCCTCACAATCGCTGTGGACCAAGCTGACTTTAGAGGAGGTTTGCGCGGTATTGTCAGCCACATTCTGGATGGTCATCGTCATTTCTTCCATCGCAGTTGCAAGCTGTTGCAACTCATAAGACTGACGCTCTACGCCATCATGAGCTTTTTTCGATGCCCCTTCCAGTAAAGTTACGCTGTCCATCAATACCTTAGCGCCATCACCCACTCGACCAAGAATAGTACGAGCACGACCACGGTGCAGAGCATCATTAAACTGAATCACACTGCAGGGAGATGTTCCGAAGAAAACGTAACGTGACACACTGTCATAGTGTGCTTTCATATCGGCAATGGAGCGACTGGCCGCAAAAATCTCAGGATAGAAACACGCCAGCGCCACAAAAGGTACAATAAAACTTAACCACGGCAAAGCAAGAGCGCCAACACACAACCCCAGCGAAATCGCCGCAAGCAGCGCCAGTCTGAACGTATGGCTGAACCACCACTTTTCTCCCACGTTCACACCGCGATTAATCTGAGCGTACATCTTTTCAGCACGCTGACGAACCCTGGGTTTCCAGAACGGTCCGGACCGACTGGTAACCGGTAAGTTCGCCGTTTTCAAACACCGGAGTGACAAACGCATCAACCCAGTAATAACGACCATCCTTACACCGATTTTTTACCGCGCCTCGCCACTCAAGGCCGGCCTGAAGTTTGGCCCACATATCCGAAAAAGCCGCTTTGGGCATATCCGGATGTCGCACGATGTTGTGGTTTTTGCCTACCAACTCGGATTCTTCAAACCCAGCGACACGGCAAAATTCTTTATTCGCGTAACGAATAACTCCTCGTTTGTCAGTCACTGAGACTAACTGCTCGTCTTTTGAAAAGGTAACTTCACTATCAACAACATGCACATTGCGTTTATTGCTCATGCTTTTTCTCCATGCCACGGCGTTGTTTTTATTTTTATTTTGAATAGACCATCAACAGCTATAACCACTCACTATCCTACTCAACTCGATGCGTAAGACACTTTGCTAAATTAGTATAGTCAGATGTTTTGATAGCATTTTAATTATGGATTAGCTATTGATAAATTTTTCATTAAGGAATGGTATACGGTCTGAATTTGTCGGGTTGAGCGTACTTTTTCGCCATTAAATTTGGTTTTACTAATATTCAAGACGACTATCTGACACTAAAGAATAAATAACCCGCAAAATAACTAGGCATACTTTGATCTATCTTACATAAAAATGTAACAATATGTAGATTTTACTAACACTTATGCCGAATTAAACAAAACGTGATTCTGGTTCTAAATTATGAAATTCGTCAGAATGTGATACAGAAGATCCGAGAGATGGATGTGATTCAAAAGCAAGGACAGAGCGAGGAAACCCTAGTGACACTATCCGCTCCCGAAGCTGTGGTGCAGGCAGCCGTGGACGGACTGGGCATAGGCCAGGTGGGCGTACATGATGCCCTGCCCTTTTTACAACAAGGTCTGTTGCACGTAGTGCTGCTCGACCAGCATGACCAGGGCAACTACGAGATGGTGATTCAGTACCCGCACCGCTCGCTGATCGCACCACGCGTCAAAGCAACGGTAGAGTATCTGCTTGAGACATTCGCTCAGGATCCGACACTGCATACACCGATCGATGAGTTGGTACAGTACAAGTTTCATTCTATAAAATAGGAAGCATACTTCGCATTTAAGGCAACAGAAAACCTAAACGCATAATTCGGTTTCCTTTTCACTGTATACCCGCTAAGTTAGCGAGTACCGCCATTTAAGCGATACCAGCCCCATTACTTCAAGCGTATTGGTCAGGAAACAATGAGTCTCGTTGTGCGACTCACTCAATTCAGGATAACAGCTTGCATTTTCAGGACCAAACATTAGATCACTCTATCGTCGCCCTGAGCCATCACTACCAACACGGTATTGAAGAGCCTCTGCATCAGCACAACGTCACCCAGCTTCTGCATATCACCAGCGGTGTATTACGGGTTTATATCGAACAGCAATGTTGGGTTATCCCTCCCCATCGCGGCTTGTGGATCCCGGCCGGTATACCTCATCGCCTGATGGCGGTCGGATCGGTGGAGGTCAAAACCTTGTTCTTTGACCCATTAGCCCGTGCGGATTTGCCGGGTATATGTGGTATTTTTCAGGTTTCATCGCTGCTGCGGGAATTAATTGTCAGCGCAACCGAAATTGAAGGTCCCATAGTGCCAGGGACCAGGGATGAAAGATTGTTAGAGCTGTTGCTTGATGAACTTCGTACCATCCATCTGGTCGATTTCAATGTGCCTTGCCCTTGTTCAAATGATTTAATCCAGTTCTGTCAGCGGGTACAAAGCCGCATCGACCATCCTTGGTCGGTATCTGACGCGGCCTCTTTACTGCAGGTTTCTGAACGCACCGTATCACGCAGATTTCATCACGAAACTGGCCTCAGTTTTGGCGAGTGGTTACGACGCAGCCGGCTGTCAACCAGCATGGAATTACTGGCGCAGGGCCACAGTGTCATCCAGGCGGCATTAGCGGTCGGCTACGACAGTCCAGCAGCGTTTACTGCCATGTTCAAACGCCGAATCGGCCTTGCCCCTACTGAATACATTCCGCCCTCGAACTGATGCGGCTTTGATTATAATTCAAGAGCATTGGCAACAGCGTTTAACGTTGCTTGCAACGAAGCGCGGCTGGTATCGGCATCCACCGCTACACCAAAGAAACGCTGCCCGCGGGCACTCTCAATTTCAACATACGCGACCGCTTTGCTGTCTGACGCCTGCCCCAGTGTATGCTCAGAGTAATCCCTGATATTCATACGCAGTGCAAGTGTTGATTTTAAAGCATCCATTAACGCACTCAATAAACCGCTGCTTTGCCCGCGGGCGCTATACTCTTCCGTGCCAATATTAAAACAGACATTCAGTTGCTGACCTTTTTCGTAAGCTGAACTTCCATACCTAAGTAAAGCTATTTTAGGCTGTTCGATCACACCATATTCACGGCGAAACAGGGTCCATAATTCAGCCAGAGCAACTTCCTGTCCCGAGCGATCAGTATGGGTTTTAACTTTCTGACTAAAATCCACCTGCAATGCACGTGGTAAACTAAGGCCGTGGTTTTGCTCCAGTAACCATGCTGCTCCGCTTTTGCCTGACTGATTATTGACCCGTATCACTTCCTCGTAACTGCAGCCGACATCTTTCGGGTCAAGCGGCAAATAAGGGATATTCCACAACCCTTGCGGATTATGCTGAGCAAAGCCTTTCTTTATCGCGTCTTGGTGTGAACCAGAGAAACGCCGTGAAAACCAGTTCACCCGCATAAGGATGGCGTGCGTGGACTGGTAGCTGATTGCAGTATTCTGCGACTTTGACTGTCTGACGGATATCGGAGAAATCCAGGTTAGGCGTTACCCCCTGGGTATACAGATTGAGTGCCAGTGTCACCAGATCTACGTTACCGGTGCGTTCACCATTACCAAACAAGCAGCCTTCTACTCGCTCTGCACCAGCAAGTAAAGCCATTTCCGCGGTGGCAACACCGGTCCCACGGTCATTATGAGGATGAACGCTAATGGTCGTGTAGGATAAATCATCCATCTGGCGACGAAATTGCTCTATCTGGTCAGCAAACACATTCGGCGTATTCACCTCAACCGTGGTCGGCAAGTTCAAGATCAAAGGGCGCAGCTCACTGGGTTGCCAAGCCGACTTGACTTCACGACACAGCTCCAGCGCGAAATCGATCTCGGTAAAACAGAAGGTTTCCGGTGAATATTGCAGACACCATTGAGTGGCACTCTGCTGTTCGGTCAATTGTTTTACCTGACGCACAGCCGCCACCGCCAGGTCAATAATTTCCTGTTTCGACTTGTTAAATACCACCTCACGAAACAAAGGCGCTGTCGCATTATAAATATGCACAATGGCTTTGTTGGCGCCTTGCAACGCAGCCACTGTCTTATCAATAAGATCAGACCGGGACTGGGTAATCACTTGCAGCCAGACATCATCAGGTACGCGCTGCTCTTCAATTAACTTACGAACAAACTGATATTCTGTCTCCGATGCGGACGGAAAGGCGACTTCGATCTCTTTAAAGCCGCAGTGCACCAAATGTTGAAAATAGGCCAGCTTACGTGCGTGATCCATAGGCGTGGCTAACGCCTGGTTTCCATCACGCAGATCAGTGGAACACCAGCGCGGCGCCTGAGTTAAGCGGTTATCAGGCCAGTTACGTTGTGGGTTGGCAATAATATAAGCCGGTTGATATTTGCTTTCGGGATTAGAAATCATGTTACACCTTGGTTGTTTGAGTTTGATTCAGTGTAACCAGCAGAGGAAACGGGTCTTATTCGTTCCGGTCAGCGACTGTCGCGTGACGGACACCGCCGTAGCTCAATTCAGATATTGGCAGGTTTAAACATAAAAAACCGCTGAGAATTTCAGCGGTTAAAACTCAAGCTTTACCAGACAGACAAATGAACAACACTGTATTCGCCTGTTCTGTCACTAAACAATGAGTTACATCTTATTAACAACATTTTTTGGTGTTTTACCATGCACGATAAAATCGACGATGTTATTAACAGCCTGAATGCCTAATTCATTAATTGCACCATCGGTATAACCTGCCACGTGTGAAGTGGCGACAAAGTTATCTAGTCCAAATAGTTTGCTGTCCACACTTGGCTCCTGCTCAAACACATCAAACGCGGCGCCAGCCAGTTTATTGTTAACTAGGGCGTTATACAGTGCTTCCTCATCAACTAACCCACCACGTGAGCAGTTTATAATGAACGCTGAAGATTTCATCGAAACTGAGGTTTTCTTTATTAAGAATATGTTTGGTTGACTCAAGTAATGGCAAATGTAGAGAGATAAAATCAGCATCTGCAATAACCTCCTCCAAGCTGCAAAGCTGAATATTATTCGCTTTCGCAAACTCTTCATTCGGAAACGGGTCATACGCTTTCACGGTCATGTTAAAGCCGGAAGCTCTTAGTGCCACTTGCTGACCAATACTACCTAATCCCAAAATGCCTAGTGTCTTACCGTACACATCAGTCGAGAATACTTTTGGCCACTGACCTTGCTTGGTTTTTTCGCTGCAGTAAGAAATCTGACGAGCAGCATCAATCAACATACCGAAAGTATGATCGGCAACAGCATGTTTATTCGCATTCGGTACGTTAGTAATATAAACATGATTCAGCGATGCCTGATTAAGGTCGATATTATCGACCCCAACTCCGTGTTTACAGATGATCTTCATATCCGGAGCATGTTGAAAAAATTCAGCATCTGTCGGCGTAAACGCGGTAATCATCGCCACTGCACCTTTTAACTCTGCAAACAGTGCTTCACCAGTCAATTTAGAGTCAATTCTGACTAACTCAAAACCATGTTGCTGTAATTTCTCTACCGGTGCATTAGAATATTTAGCAAAAGAATCTGAACTACATAATACTTTCATCACTGATTTTCCTTTAATGTTCCGTTAACAGTCATATCTTTATTTTTTTTTGCATATCGTTTATACACGGGCAGAGCGATCGAAATCACAGACAGCAGAATAAAGACTAAGCTAATAGGGCGAGTGAAGAAAATTGACCAATCACCTTCAAACATAGTCATGCCACGACGGAAGTTAGATTCCACCATATAACCAAGGATCATACCCAATACAATTGGTGCACTGCTAAATCCGTAACGATTTAAGAAGAAACCCAAAACACCGAATATCAACAGAATCCATGCTGACATTAGAGTACCACTGATACCGTATGAGCCCAGAATACACATCACCAAAATAAATGAGAGCAAGTAAGGACGCGGGATTTGTAGTACTTTCACGAAAAGTTTAATACCGATCGACTGGAAAACAAACATCAGTATATTCGCGACAAGAAACGCAATTATAATTCCATAAGCGATATCAGGTGTATCTGTGAACAATGTCGGTCCTGGTTGCAAACCGTGAATCAACAGGCCACCCATCAGAATCGCGGCAGACGCATCACCAGGAATGCCAAGAGTCATCATCGGAATCAGAGCGCCTCCGGTCATACCGTTATTCGCTGATTCACAGGACACCACGCCTTCGTTGTGACCGGTTCCAAATTTTTCCGGCGTTTTCGACATGTTCTTTGCCTGATCATAAGCCAAGAAAGAAGCAATGCTGCCACCCGCACCAGGAATAGCGCCCACAATAGAACCGATGAGAGAGCTCAAGCCCCATACTTTCCAAAGTGAAAAAGTCTCTTTAACGCGAGGATAAGCGTTGTTCACTTTGACATTTGTATTGCCTCTCGCAGTAATACGGGTGATGGCATCACTCAGAATTTGTGACAATGCAAACAATCCGATCAAGGCTGGCATAAACTCAATACCACCAATTAAATCTGGCACACCGCCCGTTAACCGTGTTACCCCTGTTAAGGAATCAATCCCTACCAATGAGAATAGAAACGCCGAGCAAGCCAGCCACCAATCCCTTCACGATTGATTTACCGGAGACAGACGCGATGATCGTCAGTCCAAACAGGCCTAATGAGAAATATTCAATAGCACTGAATTTTAACGCCACATTCGCGATAACCGGTGAAAGAAAAGCAAAAATAACCACACTTACCAAACCACCGATAAGTGAAGCCACAATAGCCAACCCCAACGCCCTGCCCGGTTCGCCATTTTTGGCCATAGGATATGCATCGAGTGTCGTTGCTACCGAAGATGGTGTGCCCGGAATGTTAAGCAGAGCCGCAGGTATACTGCCTCCGGAAATTGCACCACAATACACACCGAGTAGCATCCCCATGCCAGTCACCGCTTCCATACTGAAAGTAAGTGGCAACAACAATGCAATACCCATAGTCGCGGTCAGACCAGGCAGAGAGCCAAAAATCAGTCCTAAAATAACACCGCTAGAAATTGCGACAAAAATAATTGGATCCAGAAATAAATCTGCTGCTGATATAAAATTGGACAACATGATTTAACACCTTACGTTAGGGTAATGACAACTTAAATACAACGCCAAAGATAAAATAAATTGCCGCTGTCGATATCAAAGAAAATACAAGTGATTTCAAAGCACTCGATTTAGTTGGTTTAATACCGGAAATTAAGAAATCCGCTAACATTTTATAAACGAATAAAAACACACATGTACTTACTAAAAAGCCTACATTGGAAAGTGCTAAAAGATATGACACAACCAATGCAATTGTTAGGATTAAAGCAAAAACTTCGTGTTTTGTCAGCTTAGCGATTTTGTCTTCGGTTTTATTCAAAAACACTTCAGTCACAATCAGATAGACAAGTAATAACTCAGCTATAATACTGAACCAAAGAGGAATAAATCCTGGCCCTGGGTCACCGACCACTCCATACATTTTAGGAACGTCGAGCGCCATAGATGTAAAGCAACCAAAAACGATCAATAAGAAAACATAAAATACGTGCTTCTCTTGTATTTTATTCATACATCTCTCCTTGCAATTTATATAAGTACCCGTAGGTACTTATATAATAGACTTTCATTAGTTTTTTAGCTTTTGTGCTGTTTCAATAAAGGAAAGAGCCGTAGTTTTCATACGTTCGTCAAGTTCTTTACCACTCGCCTGATAATCAACCACACTGCCTTGGTTTTTCATCATTGCGATGAACTTCTTATCAGATGTAGCCTCTTTGATGGCTTTATTCCATGCTGCTTTTACTTCATCTGAAACACCCGCTGGAGCGACGATACCACGCCAGTTTGACAGAGAAATATCGTAGCCAAGTTCTTTTAGTGTCGGGACATTCGGATATTCAGGCAAGCGTTTCGTTACCCATTGTCGCCAGTAGACGGAGTTTGCCTGATTGAAGACCTGAAGCAAGGTCGCCCATATTCAACGTTAACGCATCAACGTGACCACCCATCGCCGCAAGCACCGCTTTTGACGAACCGTCATAAGGGATTTGCTTAGCTTTGTAATCAACTTTATCAGCGAGGATCTTACTAACTACGTGAGTCGAACCACCATATCCGGAGAAACCAAACTTAATGGTATTCGGATGCGCTTTTAGATCCGTTTCAAACTCTTGCCAAGTTTTCCAAGGACCATCGGCACGAACCGCCACCAAATAGTCTTCACTCAGTATATTGCCCAAATAATCAAAATCATTGTACTTGTAAGTCGCATTACCCATCCCTTGGTTTGCGAAAATAACGTTATTTGGTACAGTAACAGTATAACCATCCGCTTTGGCATTCGCAGCTTTAGTAAAGCCCAAAATTCCGCCACCTCCAGGGATATTAGAGACAACGATAGTCTGACCAAGAGATTTTTCTAAAGCTGGCTGCAACGCACGTGCCAGTACATCAGTACCACCACCTGCGTTATAAGGAATAACCATCGTAATTGGCTTACTTGGATATTGTTCAGCGTAGACAGCACAGCTAGCTGAAATAGCTATGGTTGTCACAATTGTTTTGCAGAGTAATGTCTTCACGTTCATATGAGCGTCCTTATTATTATGTATATTTATAAATCCGTAATATATTCAGGCTGAATGACTATGCATTGTAGATTTGCAGCAGTTTCTCTTCCTCTTCTTTAGAAAAACTGACTGGGTAACGGCTATCGCCTACATTATCGCCAAGCAGGTTTACCATCTTCTTCACGACCGCCGGAGCAAATGCGACTGGGTACAGATTGGCACGTAAATAGTTAATTCGCTCTTGTGCAGCTTCCGCTTTAGCAACTTCATCAGACTTGAAGCCTTGATAAACGTGGTTCACTAAATCAGGAACGATGTTCGCAATGCCTGAAACACAGCCAACGGCTCCTAGCTGGTAACCAGTCAAGATTAGTGAATCCGGACCAGTTAATACGTCGAAACCTTCGACTTGCTTGCTGACATCCAAGAAACCCCTTCAGGCTTTCCAATGAACCAGCGCTGTCTTTAATACCGCAAATGTTTGGGTGTTTAGCCAACTCCAGCGCCACCTCTGGAGAAATCGTATTACCTGTTCGGGCCGGAATATTGTACAAATAGACTGGAACTGGCAGGCGGTCAGCGACATCGCGGTAGTATTGAATCAATTCCTGTGGGCGAAGTGCTGAAAACCAAGGTGTAATGACTGATACAGCCTTTACACCCATATTGACCACATCCAGACCATGCTTGATTGTATGATGCAGTGACGCTTCACCTACGTGCGGAACCACCAGATCAGCATCGCCAGCTTGATCGAGGCAGATTTCGGTGACTTTACGTTTTTCGCTATCGCTCAGAACAAAAAATTCGCCGTTGGTTCCGTTACAAAAGATTTTATTTCCGTGGCTACGTTGGCGAGTTACCTGATCTCTCAAAGCGACTTGATCGAGTTCACCCTCTTTATCAAATGGAGTTACGATAGCTACATATGGGCCGTTAATTGGATTTGTCATGATATTCCCTTAGTCAGTGATGCTTTTGTAAATAGCCAAAACAGTTTGTTCGTCTACTGCAACCGGAGAATGGTTGATAAGACGTTTCACTTCCATTGCGTTAGCTGCAAGCTCTGGTAACTGAGACTCATCGATACCGATAGCATTCAGTTTGGTAGGCAGCCCAAGTTCCACTACCAGACTTTCAAGGTAGTCGACTAATGCATGAGCTTTATTAAGAGACGGAAGAGATTTATCGGATTCAGGCAGCAGATCATAGACTTGCGCCAGTTTCTCTTGACATGGCTCACAGATAAATTTCATCACTGGTACTAAAAGCAGCGAATTAGCAAGCCCATGCGGAATGCGGTACTTACCACCCAGAGGGTAAGACAGGGCATGCACCAGGTGCGTACCTGAGTGAGAAATCGATGCACCGCCATAATAAGAAGCCCACAGCAGATTCAGACGTACCTGCATATCCTCAGGCGCCGTCATCACTTTATCGATGTTGGCGAAGAACTTTTGCATACCGATCATGGCGTAGTTATCACCAACCGGATTAGAAATGCAGGCAGTGAAACACTCGATCAAGTGACACAGAGCATCAATAGAAGTAGAAGCAGTAATATGGGCAGGCATTGACGTAGTCAGTTGCGGAGCCAGCAACACGTAATCCGGCAGCATAACCGGAGAAATAATACCCACTTTGGTCGCGCGGCTCGGAATAGCGACAATCGCGTTAGGCGTCGCTTCAGCGCCGGTACCAGCTGTGGTCGGGATCAAAAGCAATTCAGTACGCTGCGCCGGCGTTTCACCACCCAGCAGTTGCTGGAACTTCTCAGCACGCTGCACGTTGTCCGCTTCCACACCCAACACGGCAATCAGTTTGCTCACATCCAGTACGCTACCACCACCAACACCCACGACCAGACTGATTGTCTGTGGCAACTGAGCAATCAGTTGTTGTACGTCTTCATCACGCGGCTCCGCAGGCAGGTTGTCAATAACGGTCAACTGAGTGCAATCCTGTTGCAACTGGTTGGTCAGCGCCTGAACCTGAGGCAGTGAGCTGACGTTTTGATCCGTGGCCAGCAAGATATGCTCGTGTTTGGCAGTAATGGCAGCGAGTTGATCTATGTTTCCGCTCAACACTGTGGTGAAAATGTTCATTTGCTGTCTTCCTTTAAATAATGATTCTTTTTAATCACTTGCTTAATTTCGCTCAATATAATAACGACAAATAAATCAAAATTGCTTGATCTCGCTCTCAAATAATCAAAATGAATAAATTTAATCAAAAATGACTTTGTAGTTGCGCACTTTTTGATTAATATGATTTCAAACGAGTTACAGGATTAACACAACAATGCTCAGACAGGGTCAACTACCATTACCAAAGTTCATCGTCGCGGATGATTTCACCGGCGCGAATGATGTCGGTGTCGGTTTAGCCGCACACGGTATCGATGTATCGGTGCTATTAAATAGTGCATACAGCAGTGATGTTGCTGCAAACCAGGCAACCATCATTTGTACTGACAGCCGTGATGACAGTGCCGCTCACGCCGATGATAAAATGCGTCAGCTGATGCAGCGCTACCCTGAACTGACCCAGCAAAAAATCCTGCTAAAGAAAATAGATTCCACTCTGCGCGGTAATGTCGGGGCTGAAATCGCACCTTGGGTCGAGTCCTGCTATTCCGTTGCCATCATGGTGATGTGCGCACCGAATGCCGGGCGTAAAACCATAGGTGGCGAGTGCTTCGTTCATGACCAGCTGTTGACCGAGACTGAATTCGCTTCGGATCCCAAGTCACCAGTGACCTCTGCGCGTATCAAAACTCTGATCGAAAGCCAGAGTCATCTCGCGGTCAGTGAGCTTTTTCTCGACCAAGTACGTGCACCTGCTCTGACGGATACCTTGCAGGCACGTGTCAATCTCGGCACGAAAGTCATCGTGTGTGATGCTCAAACCGCGCAAGATATGATTGAAATTTATCAGGCGGCCAATCAATTGAGCACTTCATGCGTGATTGTAACCACCGGTGAGATGACCCAGGCGTTACTGCCAAGCTCTGCGCAGCATCAACCAGTGCAACCCAAGCTGTATAACCAGCAACCTTTATTGGGTGTGGTCGGCTCCATGAGCCGCATTACCTTGTCACAGGTGCAATACCTGCAGACACATCACAGAGCGGAAGTGATTGACGTGGATGTCAAAACCGCACTGTTCGCTGAAAATCAGGATTATCTGCACAGCCTGGTTGCGGCCATAGCACAAGCTCATCAGGCCGGACGCCACTGTTTTATCCGTACCTGCCAGAGCAATGACCAACGCCACGACATCGAGACGATTTGCGCGCAGCTAACGATATCCCGACCTGAATTAGGTAACCGGGTTAAGCAGTTTCTTGCTCAAACCACTCAGGAAGTGCTCAGGCAATGCACTCCCGGCGCTCTATTACTGTGCGGTGGCGATATCGCACTGGCGGTGTGCCACCAACTCAAAATCGGCCAATTCAACCTGAAAGGGTTGAGTGCGCAATGTATCCCGTGGGGAATACTGCCTTACAAGCATGCCAGTATTCCCCTATTTACCAAAGCTGGGGGCTTTGGTGTGGACAGCAGCTTTGATCAAATCATAACCATTTTGGAACAAGAGGAAGCATAATGAACGGTATCATTGGTATTACTATGGGTGATCCGGCAGGGATCGGCCCGGAAATCATTCTAAAATCACTGGCTGAGCCGTCACTGAGCGGCCGCAATTGCGTCGTGATTGGCAGCGCGGAAATCCTGCGTATGGTGCAGGAAAAAGGTCTGGCACCTTCGGCAGATATTCACGTTATCGAACGTATCGAAGACGCTGTTTTCAACCCGGATATTGTGAACGTGATTGATATTCCGCTTGAAGATCTGTCCAGCTTTGAATTTGGTAAAGTTCAGGCACAAGCCGGTGATTTGGCGTACCGTTGTATCAAGAAGGCGACTGAGCTGGCGATGAACGAAGAGATCGCCGCCATTGCAACCGCGCCGCTGAATAAAGAAGCGCTGCACTTAGCCGGTCACCACTATCCGGGACACACTGAGCTGCTGGCCCATCTGACAGACACTAAAGACTACGCCATGGTGCTGTACACGGATACGCTGAAAGTTATCCACGTTACCACGCACATCGCGCTGCTCGACTTCCTGCAAAAGCTGGGGCAAGAGCGCGTTGCCACCGTCATCGACATCGCCGATTCATTCATGAAGAAAGCCGGTTTCGACAATCCGCGTATCGCCGTAGCCGGGGTTAACCCGCACGCGGGTGAGAATGGTTTGTTCGGTAAAGAAGAGATCAATATCCTCAATCCGGTTATCGCGCAGATGAAAGAAAAAGGTGTCGATGTTTACGGCCCTTGCCCGCCGGATACCGTTTTCCTGCAGGCAAAACAGGGTCAGTATGATATCGTGGTTGCCATGTATCATGACCAGGGACACATTCCATTGAAACTAATGGGATTTTATGATGGCGTTAATATTACGGCTGGATTACCATTCTTCAGAACATCTGCCGACCACGGAACTGCATTTGATATTGCATGGACTGGCAAAGCGAATCCAGAAAGTATGATTACGTCAGTTGAACTGGCCGTTAAACTAAGCAATATATGAAAAATCAGCATCGAGTAGAAAAAATTGTCGAATACTTAACCGCGCATAATCTGGCGACGGTTGAGGATCTGGTCAAGGTTGTCAATGTATCACCGGCAACCATCCGCCGGGATTTGATTAAGTTGGACGATCAGGGCGTCATCACCCGAACTCATGGTGGTGTCTCCCTCAACCGCTTTATCGCCGCTCAGCCAACCACCAATGAAAAGATGGTGCAGCATACGCGTGAGAAAAATCTTATCGCAGAAGCCGCCGCTTCGCTGGTGAAACCGGGTGATTCAGTGGTACTCGATGCCGGAACGACATCGATGGCACTGGCACGCCACTTTATTGATATGCCACTGCGAGTGATCACGGTCGATCTGCATATTGCGCTGTTTTTGTCGCAGTATACCCAGATAGAAGTGATCGTCGCCGGTGGTAAAGTGGACAACAGCAGCCAATCGACCGTTGGTGAGCATTGCCGCTCGTTATTACGCTCCATTAACCCGGATATTGCGTTTGTGACCTGCAACTCCTGGAGCCTTGAGCGCGGCATTACCACACCGACAGAAGAAAAAACCATTCTCAAGCATGACCTGATGGCCAATGCAGATAAGAAAGTCATGATTGCCGACAGCAGTAAGTACGGCAAGTACTCACTGTTTAAAGTGTGTGAGCTCAATGAGCTGGATATGCTGGTTTCAGATCAGCAGTTGGACGCCAAAGTGCAGTCTGAGCTGTCGATGAACGGCATCCACCATCTGCTGGTCTGACAGCGTCTGCCTGATTCAATGACGTTTAAAGCCTTAAGTTGGCTGATTGGCCCCGCTATTTGGCTAATCGTAACCGGCTATAGAGCAAGTGCAGAGAAGACAAAAAACCGCTCAGTTGAGCGGTTTTTTACATTTACTTGATTCCACAAATTCGCATCGTTGCCACAAATTCGCATCGTCGCCACGAATCCGCATCATCGCGACAAATCCCCAGTTCAGATGGCGTTATGTCATCACTTCTAACTGGCTCGCGAACGTGCAATTTCGATATAGATTTCACGTAACTTACGCGCAACCGGTCCTGGCTTGCCATCACCAATTCTGTGTTCGTCAATGGCGATCACCGGCCAGACAAACGCGGTGGCCGAACTGATAAAGGCTTCTTGTGCCTCATAGGCTTCTTGCAAGGTAAACGGCCGCTCGATAATCGTAATATCCAGATCCTGCGCCATTTTCAGCAATGATGCACGGGTAATACCATGCAAAATATCCTGACTGAGTGGCCGGGTAATGACTCGTCCCTGCTGGTCAACAATATAGGCATTACTTGATCCACCTTCGGTCACAACACCATTTTCAAGCATCCAGACATCATCGGCGCCCGCCTGATGGGCAATATGTTTTGCCAGGCAAGCGGGCAGCAAGCAGGTGGTTTTAATATCGCGCCGTCGCCAGCGGATATCCTCCACCGAAATCACTTTAATGCCTTGTTTCGCCGTGTCACTCTCAATCAAAGTGCGCGCCTGGGTAAACAAGACCAAGGTCGGCTTAATGCCGTCACTGAAGCTGAAATCACGGTCACCCTCATTGCCCCGGGTCAGTTGCAGATAAATGCCGCCTTCCAGCAGCTGATTTTTTTCAATCAACTGATGATGAATCTGAATCAATTCCTGTTCAGAGCACGGTAACACCATGCCCAGCTCAGCAGCGGAGCGTTTAAGGCGCGCCAGGTGCCCTGCCTGGTCAATTAACTTACCATCGAGCACGGCGGTCACTTCATACACTGCGTCTGCAAACAAAAAGCCACGATCGAAAACTGAGACACTCGCCTGAGATTCCGGCAGATAGTCACCATTCACATAAACTGTTCGTTCCATCTTTATTCCTCCCTGTTATCCCCACAGCCGCGGTGAAAACGGCAACATCTGTTGCTGACTGAATTCAAATCCGTGCTCAATATCCTCACTGAGTAACAGTGGGCCATCCAAGTCGACAACCTGAGCGCCTTGCGCGACGACAAAGGCAGGTGCCATACTGAGCGAAGATGACAACATGCAACCAACCATTACGGCCAAACCTGCCTGTTCAGCCTGCTGTTTAAGCTGCAGCGCCTCTGTCAGACCACCGGTTTTATCGGTCTTTATATTGATCATGTCATACAAGCCGACTAAGCGTTCCAGACTGTGCCGGTCATGACAGGATTCATCAGCGCAAATCGGGATCGGCCGCTCTAGTTTTGCCAGCACATCATCCTCACCGGCAGCAAACGGCTGCTCTATCATCGCGACATCCAGGCTCACCAGTTCAGGGATCAGTCGCTGATAATCACTCACACTCCAGGCTTCGTTGGCGTCGAGTATGATTTGGGCTGCCGGTGCGCCGCGTCTTACCGCCTGTACCCGGGCCAAATCTTCTGCGCCGCCCAGTTTAAGCTTCAGCAGCGGCCGTTTCGGCATTGCTGAACGCCGCTTGCTGCATATTTTCCGGCGTATCAAGTGACAAGGTGAACGCCGTCAGCAGCGGATGCGGGACAATGCCGGTCTGCGTCCATATCGACGCTTGGTTTCGTTTGCAGTTAAAATCCCACAAGGCACAGTCCAGGGCGTTGCGGGCGGCGCCAGCCGGTAATAATGTCTGCAATTCTTCTCGGCTTAGTCCTGCATTAAAGGCAGGGACCAGCGTTTCAATCTGCGCCTCAACACTGTGCAATGACTCGCCATAACGGGCGTAAGGGACACATTCACCACGCCCAGTCGCGCCTTCATGCTCAAGGCTGACTAATACCGTATCGGCTTGCGTTTTACTGCCACGTGAAATGGTAAAGTGACCACGAATCGGCCAGCTTTTGCGTTCTATCGTGACCTTCATACACACTCCAGCAGGCGATCAACCAGACGAGCCACACCCTGACGAAACGGATCCACCACCGGCAGCCCTAAATCGCTTTCCACCTTATCCATGTAAGCCATCGCATCCGCTTCACTCAGTGCCGATGTATTCACCGACACGCCGATCATCTGCACGGCCGGATTGGTGAGACGCGCCGTGTTCAGATTAGCCTCGATACAGGTCGCTAAGTCCGGCAAGGCGTAATCCGGTAATCCACGCATGTACTTACGGGTAGGTTCATGACACAGGACTAAAGCGTCAGGTTGCGCACCGTGGATCAATCCCGTCGTCACACCGGCAAATGAGGCGTGAAACAGCGAGCCCTGCCCTTCAACAATGTCCCAGTGCTCCGCACTGTTATCCGGGCAAATCGTTTCTATTGCGCCGGCAATAAAATCAGACACCACACAGTCCGCACTGACCCCGGATCCGGTAATCAAAATACCGGTTTGACCGGTGGCACGAAAATCAACATTCATTGCACGTTGCGCCATCTCTTTCTCGATGGCTAACGAGGTATACATTTTCCCGACCGAACAATCTGTACCGACCGTCAGCAGGCGTTTACCGCTGCGTTTTTTACCATTGGCCACCGGGTAACTTTGGGTCGGATAACGGACATCAAACAGATTTCGCCCGTGCTTTTGTGCCATCGCAACCAATTCAGGGATATCAGTCAGTTTATTGTGCAGGCCCGCCGCGATGTCCATGCCCTGCTCAAGCGCTTCAAGCAATACTTCAATCCAGGCCGGAGAAATCACCCCACCCCGGTTGGCGACACCAATCACCAGCGTTTTCGCTCCGGCACGGGCGGCTTCCGGTACGCTCAATTCTTGCAAACCGACGTCGGCCTGACACTCAGGCAGACTCAGTTGCCCGATACAGTGCTCCGGACGCCAGGTTTTAATTCCCTGAGCCACTTTTGCGGCCAGCGCATCAGCTGCATCACCTAAAAACAGCAAGTAAGGTTGTTTTAATTCCATTTAAAATGCTCCATTTCAACATAATTATTAGCATTACAATTCACACGTCATAGAAATAACAGTGCAAAATTCGTGACCAATAAATCAAACCAGTGATTTATTAGTTTAGCCTGTTGATTTTGATCAATTTAATTATGCCGGTGGAAGCAATCTCCAAAAACCGGGCTGAATTGAGAAAACTCTGCCAAACTGTACTCAGATAGTATTTATGTTTGTTGCAGAACACTTTTCAGAATAACCGGCAACTAAACCAACCTTTAACGGCGTTATATAAATTCACAAATAGAATAAAAACCAGTTGTTTATCCTGAACAATAAATAAGCAAAATTTTAAATGGTCAGCTGTTAGACAAGCACATATATCATTAGACCCCGATTTAAAATCGAGTTTTGACTACATTTAGTGTTGATAGTGGTGCATGAGCACCAAGATGGTGAAGCATAAGCGAAAGAGTTCCATCACGTTAGCCGGACGCTTCCAGTCACCAGCCAAATTCTCTGTTTTACAAATCACTTTTTTAAACACCATAACTAGTTTTTTATATAAAACAACACTAAACAAACAAATCTATACTCTAATATAATTAATATTTTCAGTTATTATCATTACATATTGACCATTATCACAGTGTGTTTCACTACAAAAGACTAACAACGGCAATATTTTTGCTACATAATAGCGACCACCTGGGAGCATCTCTCACTTAAGTTCGTCAGTTGTTAAGTGAGTCAGTTTCCTAAGTCAGTCAGCTCCACGTTGTATGGTTTTATCAAAGCAGGAAGCAAAATGATTACCGCCCAAGCTAAAATAGATTTGAACGCTCTTCAGCATAACTACCGCCACCTCAAAGCCCTGAGCGGGGATCAGAAAGTGATCGCTGTGATTAAAGGTGACGCATACGGACATGGCGCCCTGAAGTTGGCACAAGCACTGCCCTTTGCTGACCTGTTTGCCGTCTCTCGCCTGGAAGAGGCAGAAGAGTTACGTAATGGCGGGATTGAACAGCCTATTTTACTGTTAGAAGGTTGCTTTTGCGCCGAGGATTTACAACGTGCTGCGCAAATGCAGCTCGACACCACCATCCATTGTGCAGAACAAGTGCATGACCTGGAAAGCAGTGAACTGGCTAATCCGGTTAATGTATGGCTCAAAGTAGACAGTGGCATGCACCGCCTTGGCGTGCAGCCTTATGAAGTCTCTGATTTTGTAAAGCGTATTGAACGTACTGGTAAGCTGAAATCACAACTGGGATTCATCAGCCACTTCTGCCGCGCCGATGAAGTTGAGCAACCGACAACATCACGTCAGCTACAATGCTTTATTGACGCAACCAAAAATTATCCGGGTCCAAAAACGATTGCCAACTCAGCAGGGATCCTGTTCTGGCCACAGTCACAATTTGATGTCGCTCGTGCAGGTATCGCCCTGTATGGCATTTCTCCGAGCGCTGACCATACCGGCGCTGACCACAACCTGAAACCGGTGATGACACTCAATACCCGTATCATCGCGGTACGTGATCACAAAGCGCAGCAGCCGGTTGGTTACGGCGAAACCTGGCAGTCAGAGCGTGATACTAAAATCGCCGTGATCGCCATGGGCTATGGTGACGGCTATCCGCGCAGCGCACCAAACGGCACGCCGGTGTTCATTAACGGCCGCCAGGTGCCTATCGCCGGCAGAGTATCGATGGATATGATTACCGTTGATCTCGGACCGGATGCTCAGGATAAAGTGGGCGATGTGGTCGAGATGTGGGGCGCTAACCTGCCGATCGAAACCGTCGCACGTCATGTCGGCACGATTCCTTATGAGCTGACGATTAAACTGACGCCTCGTGTTAACAGGCACTATGCAGAGTAAGCGCTGTATCGGTCTTGTCAGCCTGTAAAGCAGGCAGCATTAAAAAATAAAGCGGTTGAATGAGAATCAACCGCTTTATTTTTATAACCTATCTTTTAAAACCGATCTTAGGACGTGAACCCCGAACAACCTGGCGTTGCAGCCAACATCACTGCAGCTTGAAGTTGTTTGGAGATATCTGAATTACATCATGTTAGCAACGAGTAAAAGGTTACATCGTCTGGTAATATGCCTGCGCGTCGCCCTCTTTGAAACGCTCTTTAATGGTCAGCACCTGGGGCAGTAAGTCGACAAACATCGGCACCAGAAGCGGGTCGAAGTGCTTACCCGCCTGTGACTGTAAAAAGTCGACCGCTTCTTCAACACTCCAGGCCTTTTTGTATGGCCGCTCACTGGTCAAGGCGTCAAACACATCAGCGACAGCCGCCAGACGCCCTTCAATCGGAATCTCTTCTCCGGCTAAACCGTTCGGGTAACCGCTGCCATCCCACTTTTCATGATGGGTAATCGCAATAGTACGCGCCAGTGCCACCAGCGAAGAAACGCGGCTGCTCCAGAATACTGGCCCCGATTTCGGCGTGCCGCTTCATATGGGTAAATTCTTCCGGATCCAGCTTGCCCGGCTTAAGCAGGATATTATCCGGGATGGCAATTTTGCCGATGTCATGCATGGTCGCCGCCATTCTCAGCTCATCCGCCTGCTCTTCATCCATCCCCGCAGCCATCGCCAGCAACTTGGTGTAATGACTCATGCGCTGCACATGCATACCGGTTTCATTGTCTTTGTATTCAGCGGCCCGGCCGAGACGCTGAATCAAATCAATCTGCGTCTCACGCAACCGATCTATTTTCACCAACGACAGATGTGTTTTGACCCTGGCACGCACAATCGCTGGTACGACAGGTTTGACAATGTAATCCACCCCACCCAGTGCAAAACCATTTTCTTCATCAATGCTGTCACGCAGCGCAGTAACGAAGATCACCGGTATATGCGCAGTTTCCGCTTGTGATTTTAACCGTTCACACACCTCAAACCCGGTCATTTCCGGCATCATAATGTCGAGCAGAATTAAGTCTGCCGGCTCCTGCTCTAACAGTGCCAGAGCATCTTGACCACTACGGGCAAAGGAGAGGCGATATTCTTCATGCAGAATCTGACGCATCACTTTCAGGTTGGCGGGTTCATCATCGACAATCAGAATTCTCGGCTGCTGTTTAGCAAGCAAAGACATAATATTTCCTTCTACTGAAGTGTATCAATGGCCGACTCCAATGAGCTGACCGCTGATTTAAAATCAAACTCATCAATCGCATTCATCGCATCCACGATCTGCTTCTTGATGGTATTAGGTGAAGAGCGCTGCAGCTGCACTGCTAAATCGTCTCTGAGTTCACCCAGCTGTGTGGCCTGCAACCATTCATGCAAAATCGTGATGATGGCATGATGATCTTCGATCGCTGCCACGCCTTCACTTGGCAGATTGTCTGCCACCGGAATATCCAACTGATCAACATCCTGTTGTAATGTCAGCCAGCCCTTGGCAATCTCTTCAATCGCTTGTTTGCACTGCACCGGCTGATGCTGATCAGCCGCTTTCTCTAAATGAGAAAAGGCGTGGAACAAAGGCAGCAGCGCCAGATTGCCAGTTAATCCCTTTAGGGCATGGGCCTTTTCACCCAGGTCGCGCCATTTCCCAGCCGAGAACAGAGCAGTGAGCTCCTGCACCACATCAGCATACTTACCTACTAATGCATGCAATTCCTGACAGTATAGTGCTTCATCACCCCAAATCTTCAGCGCCTTGCTCATATTAAGCATCTGAAACTCCGACGGGCTTGACACTGAGGGCTCTTTTTTCTGCGCAGCTTGCAGCTCTTCAGCGCTCAGATTGAGCACCCGCGCAATTTCCTGCGTCAACAGCGCGAAATCCACTGGCTTGTTGGCAAAGCCATCCATGCCCGCTTCTTTGGCTTCAATGCGATCTTCCAGCAATACACTCGCAGTTAACGCAATAATCGCTACATTGTCGCTGCCCGTTTCCCGCTCATGTGCCCGAATCGTGCGACTGGCTTCCAGACCGTCCAGGTTTGGCATCTGAATATCCATCAGCACCACGTCTGGGCGCGTTTCCTGACACTGAATCACCGCTTCGCGGCCATCTTGCGCGGTGAATACCGTGTGTCCCTGACGTTCGAGCAGTATACGCAGCAAATTGATATTTTGTTCAATATCATCACAAACCAATATTCGCTTCGGCGGCAGAGCCAGAACTTTTGACTGGCGGGTATTCTCGGTTACTTTGCCGCGAGGCAGAGGTAATTCAACACTGAAACAGCTGCCCTGACCCGGCGTACTGGTGACAGAAATCGTCCCGCCCATCAGTTCAACCAGCTGCTTGGAAATGGACGTTCCAAGACCAGTACCGCCAAAACGACGGCTCATCGAAGCATCCGCCTGAGTGAAAGGATCAAAAATAGCCTGTAAACGATCCGGCGCAATCCCGATACCCGTATCAATCACATTAAATCTTATCCAGTCCGGGCGTTCACTGACGGGTTCAACCACCAGGCTGACACTCCCCTGCTCGGTGAACTTTATCCCGTTACCAACCAGATTCATCAGTACCTGACGAATACGATCTTCCGCGCCCTGAACTTCTTCTGGCAATTCAGCAGACATATCCAGTTCCAGTTCAATGCCTTTACTTTTGGCATTGAGCCACAGTGTCGAAATAACGGTATCAACACAAGGAGATAACCTGAACGGAACCGTCTCGATTTCCAGCTTATGTTTTTCCAGCTTGGCACTGTCGAGAATGTCGTTCAGCAGATGCAACAAAGAGCGCGAAGATTGGGAAATCGTCTGCAAATGGCGGCGATTTTCACCTGTCATCTCTGACTCTAACAAAATATCCGTAAAACCAATGATGGCATTCATTGGGGTGCGGATTTCATGACTCATGTTGGCCAGAAACGCCGCTTTCATCTCTGCGGCGTCTTCCGCATGTCGTTTCGCTTCAACTAACTCACACTCCATCTGCTTGCGGCTGGTAATATCAACCACCACACCATCGATCCACAACACACGCTTTTCCGCATCCCGGACTATCATGCCATTTTCTAGCACCCACACCGTATCACGGTCGATATTCGTCAGACGGTATTCAATCTCGTAGATGTCACGTCCGACCGGAGTGTTCTGCATGATATCGCAGATCTTTTGATAGTCTTCCGGTGGTAACAGATCCGGATACTTCAGTTCACCGGACAGAAAGATATCCGCGCTATATCCGCACAAATCGGTAATACCATCACTTAAAAATATCGGAGTTAATTTCGCATCCGGCAGGCGACGGAACGAAGCGCCCGGAATGTTCTGCATCAGGGAAACTGAGCCGCTCCTCACTCTCACGCAGTTTTTCCTGCATCGCTTTACGCTCGGTAATGTCTTCCATAAAACCCACGAACAAGGTTTCGTTTTCCAGTTCGACCTTACCCACTCCGAGACGAACCGGAATATGTTCACCAAACCGGTGACGGGCATAAACTTCACGTTGCACCCCAATCATGCTGGCGAGGCCAGTCTCACCATGCTGCTCGAAATAAACCTGATGGCGCTGTTGCATCTCAGGAGTCATGAACATCGCCACATTCTGGCCGAGTGCTTCTGATTCATTCCAGCCGAGGATATGACTGGCAGCTCTGTTGAGTCCGAGAATTTCACCGTCGGCTTTAATGGTGATCACGCCATCGGTCGCCGTTTCCAGAATCGCTTGTAACCGCGCCTCACCGGCTGTTTTTTCCGACAACAAATGGCGATAACGCAGCTGGGCACTGATATTCACGGCCAACGTAGAAATCAATAAGGTAAATACCGCCACCAACAGCGCCATGGTGTTGTGATGGTGTGGCATCATCAACAAATCGTCAGTGTGCGTGACTTCTATAAATCTGGCTGCATGCATGCCTGTGTAATGCATGCCGGAGATAGCGCTGCCCATAATAGCAGCACAAATCAGCTTCAGCCTGAGCTCAGTTAAATCAGGGAAGTACTGGCGCAAAACACGACGAGCCGTCAGGGCAACAAACGCCAGACCGACCGCAACCACCACAGATAATATGAACCACCACGGGTCATACCGAAGGGTCAGATCCATCTCCATCGCTTCCATACCGATGTAGTGCATCGCACCGATACCGGATCCGACAATAAAAGCGTTACGTATGGTTAAACCCAGCGAATCACGTTTTTTGATCAAAGATCTCAACACGATGTAGCTTGCCAGAACAGCCGGAAGCACCGAGATGCCGGTTAACACCCAGTCGTACTCCATCATGTAGCGCATCTCAAACGCGAGCATGCCCACAAAATGCATACTCCAGATCCCGCCGGCCATGATGAAGGCACCAGAACATAAAGCGATTTGACGGTACTTACTTGCCACGATATGCCGTGCAGTCGCCGCCATTCTTAGCGCAAAAAATGACGCCATAGAGGCAAGAAAAACGGACAACGCCACCAGCCGTAAATCATAACTGCCTGAAATTAATGTTAAGGAGTCAGAATCAGTAACGAAAAACCGCTGAAAAAAACCAATAAAGTCTAAGTTCATTTTTACCGGATAAGTAGCAAGCATACAGACCCCGCACATTACTATCGTTACCCGTAAATGTGTAGTGATTCATAGAACAAAGATAAGATGAGGATAATCAGGATCACAGATGCATTGAGATAACTTATGCACCAGAACAAAAAAACTGCCAGTGCGCACCTTATGCGCCAGAGCCACGGGGTTCATACGGTGATTCAGGATCTACCGGATTGACTTCGTCGCATCTGGCCTGGGGTGGCATCATAAAAGCGCCGGAATGCATGGGTTAACGCGCTCTGACTGGAAAAACCCACCTGCTCGGCGATCTCAATCAACGGCAGCCGGGTTTCAAGGGTCAACTGACGTGCTCGTTTCATTCTTGCCGCAAACACATATTGGCCCGGAGTTACCCCGGTTTTCTGTCGAAATAGCTCATGAAAATGACCAGCACTTACATTGCACACCGCTGCCAGTGCAGATGTGGGCAATGCTTCATCGATATGCTGTGCTATATATTCATCAACAGCAATCAGGTCCAGACGCCCGCGAGACACCGCCTCAGGCTGACAGAACAGACGCTGATCCAAGCTGGATAAAAAAGTGATGCTAATGCTTTCCGCCGCAGCCGGATACGCTTGCCACAGTTTGTTTTCATGATGCATATAAGCCAATAGATAGCGCAGACCCGGATCAATATCAAAATAGTGTGCCGAATCAAACAAACGCTCCATTTTTGGCGCCACGTACTGAGACGGAATATCAATAATAATGTGGCTATTGTCACCAATCCCCTGATAGAAATGCTCATCACCGCCAGGTACCAGACATCCGTGAAACGGGTCGACCTGACCACCACGTCCCTCAACTTCAAATTCAGCCCCGCCACGATAAGCGATGACTATCTGGTGATAGTCATGATCATGATGTAAGCAACTGTTTTGTAAAGTCTGTGTGCGTATACGAATGCCCATGATGAATTTAATAACATGTCCGACCAGGTAATAGGAATTATTCTCTTATAACAAAAGCCTCACTAATTAAACAACCAGATATGTCAAAAAGGTTTCAAATGTTAAGCAAATGCTGCATTTTGCGCAAAAAATAAGGAGTTTTAAACAAGATTCCGTACGGTGGTCTTGCTTAAATTGCTGAAGAGCGCTTGCACCATGCGCAACACCTCTCTCGCAGAGCAATTTTTGAGCAGGAAAACGTAATGACAGCACATATCAGTTTTATCGGGGCCGGTAATATGGCCAGCGCCATCATCGGAGGTTTAATCAGTCAAGGTTACTCATCTGAAAGCATCACCGCGACTTCCCCGGACCAAACCATGCTCGATGCGATTCAAGGCCGGTTTGGTATTCAGGTAAGTAGTGACAATATCGCAGCCGCTCAGCGCGCCGATATTCTGGTGCTGGCGGTTAAGCCTCAAATACTGCAGCAGGTTTGTGCCGAACTGCGACCGGCAGTTGACTCTCGTAATCCACTGATCCTTTCCATCGCTGCTGGCATTCCACTGCATTCGCTACAAACCTGGCTCGGAAATCACCTTCCGATCGTCCGAGCGATGCCAAATACTCCAGCTATGATTAGCTGCGGCGCGACAGCTTTGTATGCCAACCCACAAGTCACTCAGACCCAATCTCATGAGGTTAAAAACCTGCTGTCCAGTACCGGACTAGTGGAATGGCTGCCTGAAGAGTCGTTAATGGATGCGGCAACCGCTATCTCTGGCAGCGCTCCAGCCTACTTTTTTCTATTTTTCCAGGCCATGGAAGATGCAGGTGTAGCACAGGGACTGAACCGAGAAACGGCACGTCGACTTGCACTGCAGACCGGACTGGGGGCCGCATCTATGGCGTTAACTGCTTCACAAGATCCTGAGCAGTTAATGCGTAATGTCATGTCACCACAAGGCTCAACCGAACGGGCTATTGCCACCTTTGAGGCCAAAGGTCTGCGCACTATCGTCACCAAAGCAATGCAGGATTGCGCCGACCGTGCCAAAGAGATGCAAGCGCAGTTCGGCGCAGCCTTGTAACTCACCTAATGCTCTTAACTACTTTCACTTATCTAACTCAAGGTCCACAGATGTAACGTTGTCATTGTTGTGACCAATCCAATAACGTCAGCCTTAGTCAGGCTGAGCTGAAAACCACAAAGGAATAATAAAATATGAAAGGAAGTCTTAGTAAAATTCTCAGCATCACAGCACTTTCTGCTTGCATATCCCTAGTAAACAATGTTGCTCACGCAGACGAGTGGCGTATGGCAACGCCCTGGTCCGGCGGTCCTTGGCTAGAGCGGGATGCGCAATACTTCGCCGACAACGTCAGCGAAACTGACCCACGGTGACATTACCGTCAAAGTATTTCCCGGAGGGACGCTTGGTAGCGCACTCAAAGTAACCGATTCGGTCAAATCTGGAGTGGCTACCGTCAGCCACAATTACATCAACTACGATTACGGTAAAGATCCAACCACAGCTTTACTAGCCGGACATTCGAGCGGTCTGACCCCAGAAGAGTTCATGTTATGGATGTACAAAGGTGGCGGTATCGAACTTTATGAACAGTACCGTAAAGAAAAATTCGGTGTAGTGGCCTTTCCGTGCTCCATTCTTGGCACCGAAATTTTTCTCCACTCCAATAAGCCAGTTCGCACGTTAGAAGACTTTAAAGGATTACGTATCCGTACCTCCGGAGCTTGGGCAGAAATCGCTTCACGCTTGGGCGCTTCTACTGTCGTTATGGCTGGCAGTGACATCTATTCCGCGCTAGAGCGCGGTGTGATTGACGCCGCCGAATGGGGCAGCCCGGAAATGAATCGACCGACCGGATTTCAGGATGTCGCTAAATACGTCATTCTACCGGGTATTCACCAATCCGGAGGTGTCCTGGAGTGCGAAGTAAACCAAAAAGCCTGGGGGAAATTGCCATCGGATGAGCAAACATTGATCCGCAAGGCCGCTAAACTATCCCTGTTTGACTCTTGGCTCGCTGCCTCTTATGCCGACCTGGATGCTTACAAAGAGCTGGTTGAGGGTGACAATGAAATCGTGCGCCTGGATCCCGCTTTTATCACTAAAATCCTTGATGAAACCCGTCAATGGGAGGACGAACACGCCGCTGATAACCCTTGGTTCAAACGCGTGTTGACCTCACAACGAGAATTCAAGCAAAAAATCAAACTATGGCCTGAATATCGTCTGCAAATAGGTGCTGACGAGGGCTAATATTGTCCGAATGCGGCCGCTGCCAAGCGGCTGCCCTTTCTGTTTTTCGCAACCCTGTTTTTTTCGTTTAGGTTAATACTATGAAATTGATTACCTGTATTGAAGCGCTGACCCGCTTCTCGGGGGTCATTGCTGCGCTACTGGTTCTGCCCTTAATAGGCGCTTTGGTCACTGAAGTTTTCAGTCGCTATGTCTTTGACACTCCAACTCTTTGGGCATTTGAAATCAGTTATATGGTGATGGGGGCCATTTTCATGCTCGGCCTGGCCAACGCGCTTCGTCTTGGTCAGCACGTCAGTGTCGATGTCATCACACTCAAACTGCCGGCACGGACCAACGCGGCTATCCGTTCCCTGTGTTATTTACTGTTTCTGCCCGTGGTGTGCTGGATCAGCAGTGAGCTTTACCATTATTTCCTTGATGCCTACCAGAGTGGTGAACGTTCTGGCCGCTCAGCCTGGAATCCAGTGATGTGGCCGGTATACAGCGTATGGTTTTTGGGTATGTCAATGTTGAGTCTGCAGATCCTGGCCGAGTTAATAAAATCCCTTCAGGTCACTCTGAATTATGAGGGCAAAATATGAGTGATTATCTATCGCTGTTGATGTTCCCATTGTTAATGCTATTTATTTTCTCCGGCTTCCAGATTGCGTTCGCGATGATATTGGTCGCTTCAATTTTCGGTGTAATCCAGTTTGGCGATGTCACTGCCTATCAGTTGTTGAGTAAAATTGAAGAAACCGCGTCAAATTCCGTGCTGGCTGCTGTGCCACTGTTTATTTTTATGGGTGCCATGCTGGAAAAGTCCGGGATAGCTGAACGGTTGTTTAAAGCGATCCATATGTGGACTCACTCTATGCCCGGTGGGCTCGGCGTCGGGGCTATCCTACTCGGAACCGTTTTTGCTGCCGCCAGTGGTGTGGTTGGAGCAACAGAAGCAGTCATCGGCATGCTGGCTATTCCTATCATGATGAAACATGCCTACGACAAGCGGTTACTGTCGGGCGTTATCTGTGCCAGTGGCTCTCTGGGGACCGCTATTCCGCCCTCCATTACCGTTATCGTTCTCGGCCCGGTCGCTGGCGTTTCTGTTGGTCAGTTGTTCAGTGGTTTGCTTATTCCCGGCTTGATGATGGCGGGCCTTTTCGTACTGTACGTTATCGCTTTATCCTGGTTTAAACCGGACGTTGCCCCACGCCAAAATGACGCCAGCACTGCTTACACTTTACAACAGAAACTGTACGTGACGTTTACTGCGCTTCTGCCGGCGGCCATTCTGATTTTCGCTGTACTGGGCACCATACTCATGGGGCTGGCGACTCCGACCGAAGCTGCGGCTTGCGGCGCTCTAGGCTCAATTATACTAGCGGCCTGCTATCGTAACCTGACAACACGGGTGATGTGGAACTCCCTGATGGGTACGGTCAATATCTCAGCAATGATCCTGCTGATCGTGCTGGGCGGTAACATGTTCGCCGGGGTGTTTTTTGCCGCCGGAGGCATGGCAACGGTGCAATCGGTACTGATAGGAACAGGATTCGATGCCTGGGCGATTCTGGCCCTGATATTAATCATTGCGTTTCTGGCCGGCTTTGTCCTCGACATGATGTCTGTTGTGCTGATTGTCGTGCCGGTCGCTATGCCTGTGGTCAGGTTACTTGGTTTTGATGAAGTTTGGTTTTGTGTGGCCTTCCTCGTCGTACTGCAAACCAGTTACCTCACCCCACCACTAGCACCCTCAATTTTCTATCTGCGAGCTATCACACCACCGGACATAACCCTGCGTCATATGTATGCCGGCGTGATTCCATTCATCATTATTCAGGTCATGGTCTTAACCGCTGTGCTTATCTTTCCCGCTACCGCGCTGTGGTTACCCGATATCATGAGCGGACCATCATGGAAATAAAGCAACAAAATGCCATTAACTAAAGGTAACCCGACTGGCAGCCCTGCTGCCGGTCTTTTTTCTCACGAGGCTTTATGAAATTTATCTGTGCGGACACTGTCGCTGCCAACCTTCCATGGCGAGCATTAATCGACAAATTGGAGTTCACCTTTCGAAACGGAGTCAATGCACCACCCCGTCATCATCACACCATCAAACGGGGCAACGCAGATGCGACTATGCTGTTGATGCCAGCATGGGAAGACGAGGGATATATCGGAATCAAAATGCTTAACGTTTTTCCCGCTAACAGCAATGCAGGTTTACCCGCCATTTCCGGCCTATACCTGTTATCCGAAGGCCAGCATGGGCAAACGTTAGCCTGTATCGCCGGTAATGAACTGACCAGACGTCGAAACCGCGGCCGCTTCAGCCCTCGCGGCCCGTTATCTGGCCAAATCAGATGCCCGCACGTTACTGATTGTCGGCACTGGCCAAGTTGCCCCGATGTTGATTGAAGCACACGCTGCGGTGCGCCCAATCCAACAGGTATTGATTTGGGGGCGCTCGGAACACAAAGCTCACGCTCTGGTCGAACAGTATCGTGGTTATCAGGGCACATTTGGACCCGTTACTGACATTCGTGCAGTCAGCGATCTCAGTTCGGCGTGCACACAGGCTGACATCATCAGTTGCGCCACCCTATCAACCCAAGCGCTGATTCTTGGGCAATGGCTGCAGCCCGGCACGCATCTCGACTTGGTAGGGGCGTTTCGCAAAGATATGCGTGAATGTGACGGTCTGGCAGTCCAGCGCAGTCAGGTTTTTGTCGATACCCTAGCAGGAGCTGAAGGTGAAGCGGGCGATTTGCATCAGGCAATGACCGAAGGGTTTTTCCGTATGAATCAAATTCAGGGTGATTTGGCCACACTTAGCCAAGCATCGGTTCCGGGACGTCGTAATAACAGCGACATTACCTTGTTCAAATCTGTCGGTACCTCACTAGAAGATCTGGCCGCCGCGATAGTGGTGTGGGAAAACTACAACTCAACGAAATAAATCTTGTTGTTCTTTTCAGCGTATGTACCTGGGCTTTCCCCGCAAACTCAAACACGCGAATAAGCCCCCCTAAGTCTGCACCAAAGACGCGCAAAGTTTTGTGCTCAGGCGGACATTTGTATACCATAGCCAGCTTTCACATGGCTGTCTGAGTGAGAAACAAAATATGGACAACAATGATAATCACGATCGCCAGGCGCACAAAGAAGCACTTTTAGCCATTGCGCTCGCTGTCGGCTACTTTGTCTGGTGGTACATTTCTGCCTATGGCTTTTCCGCCCCGCCAGAGGAGACTGCACTGCCCGAGCTCTACTGGGGTATGCCGCTTTGGTTCCTGTTATCGTGTGTGATAGGCCCGATCGTCTTCACCTGTTTGTGTGCTGTCATGGTAAAAGCGTTTTACCGTGATATTCCTCTTGATGTAAAACCAGACCAATCGAATGAATAGTCAACTTATCATCCCACTGATCATTTATCTGATCGGTGTTTTTGCAGTCGCTTTCTTTACACGCCGCCATTACCGTAAAGGCAGCTTCCTCAGCGAATACTTTGTCGGCAGCCGCAGCATGGGCGGCTTCGTGCTGGCGATGACACTCGCCGCGACCTATGCCAGTGCCAGCAGCTTTATTGGCGGCCCCGGCGCTGCGTATAAAATGGGGCTCGGCTGGGTACTGCTGGCCATGATTCAGTTGCCGGCGACCTGGTTAACGCTGGGCGTACTGGGCAAAAAATTCGCCATTGAAGCCCGTAAACATAACGCCCTGACGCTTAATGATATTTTGTATGCCCGCTTTAAAAGTCGTTTCTGTGGTGATTCTTGCTTCCCTGTCACTGCTGCTGGCTTTCTTCGGCACTATGGTGGTGCAGTTTGTTGGCGGTGCCCGTCTGTTGCAAACCGTGACCGGGCTACCTTATGAGCAAGGCCTGATGCTGTTTGCCTGTACCGTAGGTCTGTATACTACCATCGGCGGATTTCGTGCCGTCGTCCTGACCGACACCATTCAGGGCATCATGATGTTAATTGGTACTGTGCTGCTGCTAGTTGGAGTGGTTCATGCTGGTGGCAGTATTGGTGAGCTGGTTTCTGATCTGCATAGTATTGATCCGGCACTAATTACCCCGTATGGGCCGGACCATTTCCTCGGCCAGCCTTTTATTCTCAGTTTCTGGGTACTGGTCTGTTTCGGCGTTATCGGCCTGCCCCACGCGGCGGTACGTTGTATGTCTTATAAAGATAGCCCGTCACTGCACAAAGCCATGGTGATCAGCACCATTATGATGGCACTGCTGATGTTTGGAACTCATATGGCCGGTGCTCTGGGGCGTGCCATTGTCCCTGATATCGCCAGCCCGGATCAGATCATGCCGACCCTGATGATTACCGTGCTGCCACCTGTGGTCGCAGGCATCTTTCTAGCGGGTCCGATGGCGGCCATCATGTCCACCATCGATTCCCAGCTGATTCAGGCTTCCGCGACTCTGCTCAAGGATCTCTACATCAACTACATCAATCCGAAAGTGGTGGAAGAAGAGCAAGCGGAGCGCAAACTGAACCGCTTATCCCTGTGGGTAACCTCAATCTTTGCGCTGTTGGTATTCTGCGCCGCAACCAATCCGCCGGATATGATTGTATGGTTGAACCTGATTGCTCTTGGCGGCCTGCAGGCCGTATTCCTGTGGCCGCTGATTCTCGGCTTGTACTGGAAACGAGCCTGCGCTGCGGGAGCGCTGAGTTCCATGGTGGTTGGTCTGGCTGTCTATATCGGCCTGATGTGGTTCAAACCCGACCTGGGCGGTGTTCATCCGATTGTTCCGACTCTTGCTCTCGGATTTATCACTTTTATCACCGTGAGTGTATTTAAACCATGTCGCGATAAATCGCCGGCACTGCAATCTTGAATAGGCATAAGCCAGCTATACCTTTACCGCCTCGCTAACGACGGCGGTTCAATCATCACATTAACAAGAGCGGCCTGGCGTCGCTCTTTGTTGTGACGTCACCATGAACAAGGCATTGCCTTTGCGGCGCTCTCTCCTTAAGCTTGCTATCAGGTTTAATAAAATCATCAGGATAGCAGGATGGACAGGCTGCAGTGCGATCGTATGTTTGTGGCAGTGATGGAGCTGGGCAGCTTTGCCCGCGCCGCGCAAAGGCTCAATATCAGTAGCGGACAGGCATCGAAACTTATTTCCCGTCTTGAGCAGGATTTAGGGGTCCAGCTGTTTAAACGCTCGACCCGCTCTCTCGCGGCCACTGAAGTGGGTCAGGCTTATTATGAACGCATCAAACGCATTGTTGACGATCTCGATGAAACTGGACGACTCGATTCGTAACGCTTCACGTCAGCCTTCGGGCCGGCTGCGTATCGCTGCTCCCGTGACATTTGGCCAAAGCCAGTTAGCCCCTTGCCTGATTGATTTTTCTACCCAGTATCCCGAGATTGATCTCGATGTGCGCTTCTCCGATCGCAGCGTCAACATTGTTGAGGAAGGTTTCGATCTCGCTTTGCGCATTGGTCAACTGACAGACTCCAGCCTGATCGCACGCAAATTGTGTGATGTCCGGGTGTTAACCCTGGCTTCTGCGCAATATCTCAGTCAATACGGCACACCGCAGCACTGGCGGGAGCTCGCCAGCCATAACTGTATTATCGACACCAACTTCCGCGACCCGTTTCGCTGGCCCTATATTAACGCCCAGCAAATCGTCGAGGAAATGCCGGTAAACGGCCGGCTCAAATTTTCCAACGCGGATGTGTGTCTGGAAGCTGCTTGTGCAGGACTGGGCATCGCCCGCCTGCCGACCTTCGTGGCCGCCGATGCGATCCGGCGTAATAAATTAGTGCCGATTCTAAGTGACTATGAAGTACCGCCGATCGGGCTTTTCGCGCTCTATCCGCCCGCCAAGCATCTCGCGCAGTCGTCGCGTACTTTCATTGATTTTCTCGTCGCCCGCTTTAGCGCCGGTCCAACCTGGGAGTAACGATTTTATCCTTTGGGCACAGGAAGGTTTAACCGAAGATGTCATAACCGCATTTCCTTCCAAATTGGAAGGAAATATCTTCAATCAGGCTATCTAATCATTGTTTTGGAAGTAAGGTACAGTCTCTCTATCGAATGCATCGCCCCAGCGATGAATGTCTATCAAACGCAGCTCCAACCTTGCAGATAAAGGTCCGGGGAAGAGAGAGCAGATTTATACCGAGGTGAGATATGTTAGTAAATGGTCAATGGACAGCAGAGTGGCATCCCGTACAAGCAACCGATGAAAAAGGCGGATTTGTTCGTCAAATCTCAAGTTTTCGTGATTGGGTCGTTCCGGCAGAGAGCCTGGCGCCTGGTGAAACCGCACAATTCATCGCCGAAACCGGGCCGTTACCATTTATATGTCGCCCTGATTTGTCCCTGGGCTTCCCGTACTCTGATTGCCCGTAAATTAAAGGGACTGGAAGAGGTCATCAGCGTCTCGGTCGTTGAGCCTAAACTGCTTGACCAGGGCTGGCATTTCGGTGATTACCCCGGTTCGGATAAAGACGAGCTCAATGGCGCTGAGTGGATGCACCAACTCTATACTAAAGCCGATCCTAACTTTACCGGTCGCGCTACCGTGCCAATTTTGTGGGATAAACACCTTAACACTATCGTCAGTAATGAGTCCGCCGACATTGTGCGTATGCTTAACAGTGGCTTTGGTCAGTTGGCTAGTAACGACTTTGATCTGTATCCGCAACCGCTGCGCGGCGAGATTGATCAACTCAACGCCGACATCTACCCGAAACTGAATAACGGCGTATACCGCACTGGTTTTGCGACGACGCAGCAGGCATATGAAGAAGCGTTTCAGGATGTGTTTAGCATGCTTTCCACTCTGGAGCAGCGCATGAGTGATGGTCGTCCTTATTTGCTGGGCGACACCCTGACCGAAGCAGACATCCGCTTGTTTGTCACTCTGATTCGCTTCGATCCGGCTTACAACGGTATTTTCAAATGTAACCTGCACCAACTGCGAGAGTATCGCTTTCTGGATAGCTATATGAAACGTATCCTCGATCTGCCAGGTGTACGTGATACTGTTAACCTTGATCACATCAAGCAAGGTTACTACTCTATTAAAGCATTGAATCCAAATGGGATTGTGCCGGTAGGTCCGGACATGTCGGCCTACGGTTTATAAGGAATCAACCATGACTAAGAAAATTGTGATATTTCTGCACGGCGTTGGCAGCTCAGGCGCAGATCTGGAGCGTTTAGGTGATTACTGGGCAAGCTCTATGCCCGACGTGACATTTTTGTCTCCGAACGGCCCGTTTCCCTTCGATCAGGGCAATGGTTATCAGTGGTTTAGCATCAACGGTGTTAACGAAGTAAACCGGGCTATCCGGGTTCATGATGCCCGTGCGGCACTGGATAAAACGCTGAACGATCTGCTGCTGGAACATGGCGCAACATGGGAAAAAGACCAGATTGTGCTGGTTGGTTTTTCT
Organism: Vibrio sp. CDRSL-10 TSBA; assembly: GCA_039696685.1. Lineage (NCBI taxonomy): Bacteria > Pseudomonadati > Pseudomonadota > Gammaproteobacteria > Vibrionales > Vibrionaceae > Vibrio > Vibrio sp. CDRSL-10 TSBA. The sequence continues at coordinate 736,146 of CP155565.1, forward strand.
CAGGGTACGATTATGTCTCTGGATGTTGTAGCCAGTAACCGCTTACCCGTGCACGCCGTGGTCGGATTTTCCGGCCGCCTGGCCTCTCCGCAACCGCATGAGGTGAATACCCGGGCACCATTGCTGCTCATTCATGGTAAAGCGGATCCGGTCATCCCGTTCAGTGAAACAGAAAAAGCAGCTCAGCAGCTCAAAGCACAAGGTGTCAAAGTGACGACCATCTTTGAAGAGGGTATTCCGCATACCATCTCTCAGCAAGGCGCCAAGCAGGCTGCGCAATTTATTCGTCAGTGCTTTGATATCGCCTGACTAAGCGCGCTTTCGGGCGCACTCACCGCACTACTTTATTAAGTCTTTTTTATGTGACGTAGCACCTGAACCCGCCGCATCACAATGCCGGACAGCATTACTGTCCGTTCTGTCCGGCACTTTTTCTTTTCTGAAGCCAATACTTTTCTCAGAACCGACTTCTCTTCCCGCCTGTATTACGGACCGAAATAAAAGTCCGGAAAGAACAGCTAGCTCAGGCTTGCCAGACGCGCGGCAAATCCCATAAAGAACATACCGAGGATACCATTGCCTACTTGTGACAAGCGCTTATGATTACGGAACATCTGGGTTAACGAAGTACCAAGGAAAATCAGCGCACTCAGATAAACGATGCTGAAAACTTCCAGAATAGTGGCCAGAATCAGGTAAGAGATCCAGGTGTGATCATAGGTGTAATCAATAAACTGAATGAAAAACGACACATAAAACAGAATCGCTTTCGGATTGGTCAGGCTCAGTGACAGCGACTTCACAAAGATATTTTCACTCTTCTTCGGACGCTCTACCCCATCCTCATCCACTGCATCTTTACGCAGCAACTGATGGATGATTTTCAGCCCCAGATACAGCAGATAAGCGGCACCCAGATAACGAATCACAGTAAATAGCACCGGTGATGCCTGAATCAGGGACGCCACCCCAAGATAAGAGAGCAGAATAAGGATTGCATCACCAATCAATACGCCGCTGGCTGCTTTGTAGCCGGCTTTAACACCAAACGACGAGCTTGATTTCAACACATACAGGGAGTTAGGGCCGGGCGCGAGAATGATCATGGTTAAACCGGCCAGATACGTCCAAATATTGATCACCCCAAACATCTCTAACATGCTGTCCCTCGCCTACGGATAATTGATAAGAATTGCGGGTTTTTCACCCAAAAATTTTTGCATGTATAACGCAAATTAGTCTGCTCGTCGAGTATTAACAGCAGGATCCGGACGCAACTGGCACAAATGTCCGTCAAGCCAGTGACAGCAATTAATGGCTGACCAGTTTAGCGCCCATAAGCAGAGAATTATTCTGTCTCTGGCAAAAAGCCCAACCGAGCTTTTTGCATCTCTGTTTAGCAACAGAATCATATCTTGTGTTGACTTTTTTAGAACAATTCGTTGGTTTTATATCATTAGTTCCATCAATATCTTTGTGGTTAAATCAAAAATGATCCCCAGCAAGAAGCTCACAATCACAAGGAAGCAAACTATGGATAGTTTGAAAGGCCAGCTTGGTAACTGGCGTCTGCACCTCACGGTCGTTATTATTGCCGTCATCTCAGAACTGATAGGAATTATTAAGGTGCCACTCGGCAGCAGCAGTGTTGTGTTATTACCGCTGTTCTATGCCTTTATATTCGGTTTATTAGTCAATCCGAACGTGGTCAAAAAAGCCAAAGTCATTCTGACGTCCAAACATGCTGAAAAAGCCACCCCCATTATTATTATTTCTGTACTGCCTTTCCTGGCTAAATTCGGCACCCTTATTGGCCCGTCTTTGAATAAAATTCTCGAGATCGGTCCGGCGATGATACTGCAGGAACTCGGTAACCTGGGCACGATTTTAATTGCGATGCCACTGGCCATCCTGGTTCTGAAAATGGGCCGTGAAGCCGTCGGGGCCTGTTTTTCTATCGCTCGCGAACCGAATATCGCGCTGATTTCTGATAAGTACGGTTTAAAAAGTCCGGAAGGCATCGGAGTTATGGGCGTCTACGTCATGGGTACCATGTTCGGTACACTCTATTTCGGAATTCTCGCCTCGCTCCTGGCTTCAACCGGATGGTTTGACCCTCGTGCACTGGCGATGGCCTGTGGTGTTGGCAGTGGCAGTATGACCGCCGCTTGTTCTGCCGCACTGGGCGCATCACTGCCGGCAATGAAAGAAGAGATCCTGGCTCTGGCCGGCGCAAGTAACCTGCTGACCAACGCCACTGGCCTGTTTGTCGGTCTGTTTATTGCCCTGCCCCTGACGGAAAAACTGTATCGCCTGCTGACTGGTAACAAAGCCGCCGCTCCATCAGCGCCACAAGCATCAACGCCACAAGAAATCAGCAACACAAGGAAGTGATCTCAATGTCTGATACTACTGCAAAAAAGAACGTTAACGCGTCGATTAACTTATTAGATTATGCATCAGTGTTGGTGATTGTGTGTATTATCGCACTGATCAGTAACTGGACGGGCACCGGTATTACGCCATTGTCAGCACTGCCAGGTATGGTGATTATCTTTGGTATGGTTATCGTTGGATTGGCATTAGCGAAATATATGCCTTTCTATTTACCGTCGGTGGCCTGGCTGTCACTGGTGAGTGTGGTATTAACTATTCCGGCTTCACCGGTATCGGAATTTATTCTGACTCAGGTAAAAGAAATTAACTTCCTCAGCCTGGTCAGCCCGGTATTAGCGTATGCGGGTATCGCCATCAGTAAACAAGAAGTATCAACTTTTAAAACTGCCGGTGGTAAAGTGGTCATTATTGCGCTGCTTGTGTTTACCGGCACGTACCTGGGCTCAGCGATCATCGCTAACCTGTCACTTTAAACTTTCAAAGCACAGGCTCAATGTGCACCATTATAAAAGTGAAGATTATGCCAAATTATATTAGTCAGCATTCAGAACAACATCAGCAACTGGTGAAGTGGAGACGCGATCTCCACGCTCACCCGGAAACCGCCTATGAGGAGTTCCGTACGGCGGATAAAGTCGCCGAGATCCTTTCCTCGCTTGGCCTGGAAGTCGACCGAGGCCTGGGCGGCACCGGTGTGGTCGCCACCCTGCGCGGTAATCAGGGCGATGGCCCGACCATAGGTATTCGTGCCGACATGGATGCACTCGACCTCGATGAACTCAACACCTTCGATCACTGCTCCAAGCATCAGGGCAAAATGCACGCCTGTGGCCACGACGGTCACACCACCATGCTGCTTGGCGCTGCGGTCGCGCTGGCCCAGGATCCTGTATTTAAAGGCACGGTGAACTTTATTTTCCAGCCGGCAGAAGAGAACGAGGCCGGCGCCAAAGCGATGATCGCTGACGGCCTGTTTGAACGTTTTCCTATGTCGCAGGTGTATGGTCTGCACAACTGGCCGGCTCTGCCTGCAGGTGAAGCTGCTGTGCATTACGGCGCAGTAATGGCCGCGTTTCGATACCTTTGATATTACGGTGACTGGTATCGGTGGTCATGGTGCCATGCCGCACCAGACGGTTGACCCTGTGTATGCATCAAGCCTGATCGTCAGTGCCCTGCAAGGCATCATCAGCCGTAACCTGGATCCGCAAAAATCCGGCGTGATCAGTGTGACCCAGATTCACGGCGGCCACGCTTATAACGTCATTCCGGAACAGGTGACCCTGAAAGGCACTACCCGTTCATTCTGTCCTGAGGTTCGAGACCTGATTGAAACGCGGATGCACGAAGTGGTCAGAACGATTGCCCAGGCACAAGGATGCCGTGCAGACATCACCTACACGCGCCGCTATCCGGCCACCATCAACACGGTGGATGAGGCGAAGCATTGTCAGGCAGTGCTGGAAGCCATGCCGGAAGTGCAGCAGGTACATATCAACCCACCAGCCAGCATGGGCGGTGAAGATTTTGCCTTTATGCTGGAAAAATTGCCGGGTGCGTATATCTGGCTGGGTAACGGCAGTGCTGACCATTCACATAATCTGCACAGTCCGAATTATGACTTCAATGATGAAGTTCTGCCTATTGGGGCCAATTTCTGGGTTAGACTGGTACAACACCTACTGGCAAATTAAACGGCATTACAACAGTCATGGACGAACGAGCTCTCAAATATTTTGAAGTGGTCGCAAAAACGAAAAGCATACGTGCAGCCTCTGAAGTGCTGCACGTCTCGCCTTCAGCGATCAGCAGAAAAGTGGCACAACTGGAAGCCCAACTCAACGTACGTCTAATGGACCGGATCGGGCGCGGCGTCGACATAACCGAATCCGGAATCCGGTTAGCTCGTTATATTCAGGATATCAACCAGAAGAAAAACGACCTGATTTCTGATTTGTCGGAAATCGAAAATCTGCAAAGCGGCACGCTGCGCATTTCTGTCGGCGGTGGCTTTATTCCTGACCTCATCGATCACGCCATTGCGCAGTTTTCCAGGCGCCATCCGGGCGTCAAACTGGTATTGCAAGTCGGTGGCGGAGACGATGTGATCGACTGTATCAAGCATGAAGAAACCGATATTGGGGTGCTGCTCAACTCACCGCCAGATGCCAAACTCGATGTTCTCTACTCCTGCCCTTTTCAGGCTTTGAGCCTGCTGGTGCCTAAAGAGAGCCGCTGGGCACAGCTTGATATCATTACTCCCGCCGAACTGGCTGAAGTACCGCTGGCGCTGCTCAATGAATCATTCAGCATCCGACGTGCGGTTGACCTGTATGAAGTGCGTCAGGAAATCCGCCTCAACGAGCTGATGGTGTGCAATTCGTTTGACGCACTCAAGAACTATGTGTCGGCCGGTCTGGGCGGAACCTTACTGCCTAAAGTCTGCGTCAGCAAAGAGCTAAAAAATCAGTCCTTTGTCGCGGTTGATATCGAAGGCATGCATACACTCGATACCACGGTCGATTTGGTGATCCGCAAAGGTCGTCCGCTCAGTGCATCCATTCAGGCGATGCAGGAGTGCATAGTGACCGGCATGAAAGCATTTAACGCCACATAACGGTGCTATCAATACGCAACACCACGACGGTTCTATCACGACAGTACTATCACTACGTTTCTATCGTTACGGTACTATCATTACAGTGCTATGTTGCCTGCTGACCTTATGTGAAGGTCGCTAACGGTAGCTGGCTCAGCGCTACAACAAACGCTCCGAAAACAGCAAAGCCGGCACTGATGCCGGCTTTGTCATAAACAGCGAAAACTGACCTTACGCCGGCTCCGTTTCCGGCTCCTGCTGCGCACTGACCTGCAAATACAACCACAACCCTGACAAACAGCCCAGCGTGGCAAACAACAGCCACAACCAGCCGGACGGGAATGACGGCAGATCCAGCAACCACCCGGCGCCCCAGTTACCGACAAACGCAAAGAAACCGCCGATACAGGAGTAAAGGCCATAATAACTGGCCAGCCGGGTCGAAGAGGCAAAGCGCGGAATATAAGCGCCAATCAAAGGCAGAACCATCATCGAGCCGCTGCTGAGCAGCACAGCACAAATAATAAAAGGCAGCGCCGGCCAAGCGGGAAAATGCAGATTCAGCGCCAAAAATGCACTGCCCATCAGCGCCATACCAAAGCCCATACCTTTAGCAGTCCCCAGTTTTTTATCCACCCAGTGACTGACCGGCAGTTGCATCAGTACCCCCATCAAAGACGACACCATAAACACCCAGGTAATCACCGAGGGATCGCCGGTCTGGGTCCGCACCTGATGCGGGATAGACAGGTAGAGTTGATGAAACAGGATCTGGTACACACATGCCGCCATAACAAAACGCATGAAAGGCCGGTTCTGCAGCATCTGCCACCAGTCTGCCAGCACGCCCTGACGCTGTTGTTCAACACTATGATGCGTATCTTTTGGCAGGTAATACCATTGCAGTAGCAACAGAATAAAGAACACCGCCGCCGCAGAAAGTCCGACCCACATGAAGCTGACCGCAAACAGACTAAGACCAATTAAAGGCCCGAGTAACATACCTACCTCGCTGGCGAGGTTTCTGCAGCGCAAACACCCGGTTGCGCTCTTTCTGTTGCGGATACTCCGAGGACAGATAAGCCTGGCTGCTTGGCGTAAACAGAGCTCCGGCAAATCCGGTACAAAATGCGCCGACAACAATCGCAGCGAAGCTGTCGCTGACACCAAGTAAGAAGAAGCCGACAATCCGCACCGCGCAGCCAATCAGAATCATCGGCTTGTAACCAAAGCGGTCGCCCAGAGTCCCGCCAATCAGGAACAATCCCTGCTGACTCAGCACCCGCAGGCCGATGATCAAACCGATATACCAGCCACTAAAACCCAGGTTTTGCAGATGCTCAGCCAGATACGGCAGCAACATATAAAAGCCGAGATTAAAGCTGAAGCTGTTAAAGACCAGCACTCGTCCTGCTGCAGAGAGCAGGCGCCAGTCATTCATCACGTGGTTAAGCTTCATTACGCTACCTTTTTCGACCGCAGAGTCCGTACAAACGGAATGCCGTTTTCATCACTGATCACCGTGGCCTCAACGTTATAAATATCCTGCACCAGTTCAGACGTCAGAATGGACTTAGGATGCCCGCAGGCCACCAGCTCACCCTGTTTCAGAACCAGTAAATTATCGGCATACTGAGCGGCAAGATTAAGATCATGCAACACCATTAAAGTGATGTACTGCTGCTCACGAGTCTGATTCACCAAGTGCTCGAGCAGGACATGCTGATGATGTAAATCCAGCGCACTGACCGGTTCATCCAGCATCAGAATCTGTGGTTGCCGCATCAATGCCTGTGCAAACAGAATCATCTGACACTGCCCACCACTTAAGGTGCGTACATCGCGGTTGGCCAGATGCGATAATCCCATGCTTTGTAAAATTTCTAATGCACCTTGCAGCATATGATCATCAACTCTTAAACTCAATGCATCAAGACGGCCAAGCAGCACGACTTCAATCACGGTCAGGTTGACATCCAGATGAATGTCTTGCGGCATATAGCCAAAACGTTCCCGCCAATGGGATAAACGTTTGAGATTAAGAGCTTCCTGCTGATGCACAATCGTGCCGCTATCGAGTTTAATGTCGCCAAACAGGGTTTTCAGTAACGTACTTTTGCCGGTTCCGTTCGGTCCGAGAATGGCGGTAACCTGACCGGGCTTGAGTTCAAAACTGATGTCACGAGCCAGAGTCAAGGCACCGATCTGAATATTCAGTTTGTCAGCGCTTAACCCCTGCACTGCATCACCGCAGGTTTGTGTATTCGTCATCGTTAACCTCGTTTTGCCACAATCAGCCAGAAGAAGAACGGCACACCGATAATCGCAGTCACGATACCGATTGGAAACAGAGCCCCCGGCACAATCGCTTTTGACAGCACCGATGCGGTCGATAATAAGAAAGCACCGATAATAAACGACAGCGGCAGGAAGAAACGTTGATCCTCACCAACCAGAATTTTGGCAATATTAGGCGCAACGATACCGATAAAACCGATAATGCCGACAAAACTGGTCACGGTTGCTGTCATCACTGCGACAATAAACAGAATCTTGAGGCGCAATTGAGTCACGTTCACACCGACACTTTTCGCCCGCTCTTCTCCCAGACGCAGTGCAGTCAGCTTCCATGAATCCTGCATCAACAGCAAAAAACCGCCCAGCACAACCACCGCCGTGATCAGCAGATTGCTCCAGGTCGCTTTCGATAAGCTACCAAACAGCCAAAACAGGATCTGCTGGCTCAGCTCCGGAGAAGAAACAAACTGCACCAGAGAAAGCAGCGACTGGAACAAAAACAGCAAGGCAATACCGGCCAGTATCAGTTGCCCTGAGCTGATGTGACGCATCGACGCCAAGGCAAACAAAAAGCACGCCGACAACATGCAGCACAGAAACGCACCAATCGGCACCGCGTAGTGACTGTCCATACCAAGCGAGCCGATATACAGCATGATGGCTGCACCAAAACCTGCCGCCGCCGCCATGCCCAGAGTATAAGGACTGGCCATCGGGTTATTGAGCAAGGTCTGCATTTCAGCACCGCCGACACCCAGAGAAACCGCCGACGATGATCGCCATCAGCGCAATCGGCAAACGCAGATTGGTAACGATGACCCGAGTAGAATCATCCACCTGGAACGGCAGACCAATAAATTCAAGCAGTGCGTTCAGTACCCGGGACGCATCCAGCATGGATGGCCCGGTCATGATATCGAGAACAAAAGAAGCCAGCAGCAAGAAGCCAAAACTCATCAATACCAGCCAGCGTCGCCGCTCACTGCTGCGCTGGCGTTCAATCGCCTGTAATAAAATTTCAGATTGCATCCACAATTACCTGATTTTCTAACCTAATGATCATTTCTCTGCCAGAGAGACAGCAAATGTGCCGGTTGGCGTAACAGGCAGGTATTGGTGGTAAAAATTGAGGTATTCCGCTTCCGGATCCAAATCACTAAACAAGTCCGGGTACAGCGCCTTAGCTATGTACTGAATCATAGGGCCGTCCAGAATACTACGACATGCGCCGTGATAAACGCTGATCATACGGTTATTCTGCACTGCAGGCAGGCTCTGCCAGCCCATGCGCTGTTTATAGCCGCGCAGATGTTTGATTGCAGTCTCTCGATCCACGTTTCTGGCCAATCACCATGGCATCATCAGCACCGCCGAATTCATAGCCGGTGATCAGCACCACGTCAGGCTGAGCCGCTAACACCTGCTCCGGGTTGAGGTGTCCCCACCACTCGACAAACGGCTTGGAGATGTTATTTCCTCCGGCCATCTCTGACATGGCACCCCACATATTTTTACCAAAGGTATAACCGTATTCCCTGGTACCCGGGAAACCGAATTCTGCATAGATGCTTGGCTTCGGCAAATTCGCTTTAGCCAGCCGCTCAGTAATCAGGTCGACCATGCTCTTGTAGTCAGAGGCGATTTTCTCTGCCCGCTCTTCCTGACCGGTGATTTGGCCGATAATACGCGTGCTCTGCACGTGGCGTTCAACGGTCTGCGCATTGTAGTCCACCACAATCACCGCAATTCCCGCCTGTTCAATACGCTCGACATCACTGCCCAGCCCTTTGTATTGCCACTCCGCCAGCAGAACCAGGTCCGGGCTCAGGCTAATCACTTTCTCGACCGAAAAAGTTTGAGTATCGACTTTACCAACATCAGGCAATGTCTGCAGTGAAGGACGATGAGCAACGTACATCGCCCAGTTAGCCGGGCGCCACTTTTCCCATATGCCTTTCGACATACCAACCACGCGGTCAAACGCTTTTTCAGTACCGATCGCCATGTAATCTTCGCCATAACCACCCAGTACAACGCGTTTGGCCGGCAAGTCCAGCGTTACTTCTCTGCCCAGAACATCCGTTACCGTCGTTACCTGTGCAAAAACCTGTGGTGCTACCACCATCAACAGCACTAACCAAAGCCGTTTCATCTTCACCCTATCCTTTGCCTTCTTGCGGTCATCATTCAATTTACAAAGGTTGTTATACTATAACGATTGGCATCAATATCAATATAAATCGTTATAATAATTAATATCATTTATGCATCTAACACACCGTATGCAATCTTGTTAGTTAATTTATTGTTTTTAAATACATTTAAACTCTTACACGCCTCAAAACACGGTTTTTTCCTTTTGAAATTTGGGCTACTAAGCCTCTCATTCTGTCATAATCCTGTAATTAACTTACACAACAGACGTTGCAACACGGTTTTTACCCGATAATTTTGAATTAAAATTACACTTTTTATTGATCGTGCGCACATAAAGGAGTAAAGTGTGACTCATACCTCATTTACTTATGTCGATAAAAGGTGACGTTATGTTAGATAAAAAACAATCACTGTCTGTTAGTGTTCGTGAGCTGTTCGGCATGCTGGCAATGTTTTCTGCAACCTCTCTGGTTGTGATGATGCTAAGCCTGACCTGGGTTAACATCTAATCCGGTCAAACCCCTCGCGAAAGCAAAAGAAAAAAGGCACTGTAAACAGTGCCTTTTGTGTTTATGAAGTTTGTTCAACTCTACCGATCAGCCTATCTTTAGAATTCGATAACACCTTTAAGTAGTTTCTTTGTTGTTGATTACGTCTTTTTCGTATGAATCGCCAATTGTGTTAAACGAAAATGCATGTGTTAGCATCATCTTCGAAGAAAGCTTACCTTCACTCATTAACCGTTGTACTTTAGAAAAATCTTCTTTAGTAGCATTGCGACTTCCCATCAATGTAGTTTCCTTCTTGTGAAAGTCTGGGTCGCTTATTTCTAGATTTCCTTTGAACAATCCAACGAATACGATTTTGCCGCCATGACGGATATGATTAACGGCACTATTCATTGCCCTCGCATTACCAGTAGCATCGATAACTGTAGCCGCCAAAGAACCATCAAATGCTGACCTCAGATTTTGCTCGAAATCAGGTGACGAAGGGTCAAGAGTCTCTAATCCAAGGTGCTTTTGAACATGCTCACGGCGAGCAACTTGGGTATCAGCAACGATAACCTGAGCGCCATCAGCAGCGGCAATCGCAGCAGCTCCTAAGCCAATGGGACCAGCTCCAACAACCAGTACTTGTTCACGATGAGAAAGATTTGCCCGTCTCACAGCATGAGCACTAATCGAAAATGGCTCAATTAACGCAGCAGTGTTACTGTCGATGTCATTTACTTTTAAAATATTTTTAACTGGCACGGTTAGAAATTCGCTAAAACCACCGTCACGATGTACGCCAATTACCGAAATATTTTCACAACAGTTGGTTTTTCCTGATAGACATGATGGGCATTCTTCACACGCAACATAAGGAATCAAAGCTATTTTGTCACCGACAACAAAGTCTTCACCACAACTAACGCCCAGTTTCTTCTATAGTGCCACACAGTTCATGCCCTAAAACTCTTGGATAAGTAAAAAATGGCTGATTACCTGTATAAGCATGAATATCGGTTCCACAGATACCAACAGAAAGAATCTTAACTAACGCTTCACCGGCATTGGGAGTTGGTCGGCTACGTTCTTTGTATTTCAATTCATAGGGCTTTTCGCAAATTAAAGTTTTCATGAACTATCTCTCTGGATCAAGGATTAAAACCATTGTATTAAAATATGTTTTTACAAGAAAAACTGAGCGTAAAAGTGTGACCATAAACTGAGAATTCTGTTTTTAATTGGTTTTTAATTAAGACGGAGGTTTTTATGGCTAAAAACAAAAATTTGAGAAAAAATGTCAGTAACCAGATCATAGAAGCAATTAATATGGGGCATATTGAATCCCCCTTACCGTCTCAGTCCACTCTAGCCGAACTTTTTGGTGTTAGTCGTACAACAATTAGATTTGCCGTAGACGGTTTAATAGTGAAAGGTCTGCTAACAAATACCAATGGTATCTATACTATCAATCGTGCTCCCAATGAGGAGGACTTCTTTATTCAAAACGCTTTAAATCAACAGGGAAACATCGACTCATTCGAGAGATTCTTTAACGACGCAATTAAAACAAGGAAAATAGTTCCAGGCCAGAAATTCACAGAATTAGAATTATCCAAAATGTCACATTGCCCTACTCACATAGTAAGAGAGTTCCTACTTAGATTTTCTCGCTTTCACCTTGTAAATAATATAGACAGAGGAAGATGGGAAATGAGAAATTTTGAAAAACGTTACGCGGAAAACTTATCAGAATTAAGAGAAATGATCGAATGTCATGCTTTAAGTCGCTTTATGAATTTACCCAAATCAGACATCCGTTGGAAAGAAGCACAATACTTGCTACATGAACATCGCGAACTAAGAGAAAAAGTCGTCCATGATTATCAGGAATTTTCAGATTTAGACCATCGCTTGCATAAGCTGATCCTATCTGCAGCCAATAATTCTTTCATGGAAGAGTTTCATGACATTATCTCTATTATTTTTCATTACCACTATCAATGGGACAACAGCGACTTAAGAAAAAGAAACATGGTAGCCATCGAAGAACATATGTCTATACTAAGCAAAATTCTTAGTTTTGATGACATTGGCGCAATGGGTGAATATCGTCGCCATCTGAATACCTCTAAGCTAACTATGGCACATAGTTTAATCACAGGAAACAACACCCGACGCTTAGGTCGGGTGTTTTTTAAAAGATCAAATTTGGAAGACCTATCGAAATCACTGGAATATAGGTAATCATAATTAATGCAACGATAAGTAGGAGCCAGAATGGTAGCACCTCTTTAACAAAGTCCTCTATAGCAACTTTTGTTATCGAGCAAGTCGTGAACATCACGGTACCAAGAGGCGGAGTAATTGTACCTATTGCACTATTAAATATAAAAATGATGCCAAAATGAACCGGATCTATTCCATATGAATTGGCTACGGGTGCTAGCAGCGGTGCTAATACGATCATAGCCGCGTTGCCTTCTAAAAACATTCCGACGATCAAAAGAAACAGGTTGACCAGTAGTAAAAATGTAAAGGGGCTTTCTACAGCTCCTGTAAGCCAGAATGCCAGATCTTGAGGCACTCGTTCCCATGTTAAAAATTTTGAGAACCCCACTGAAACACAGATAATAAACAATACATTAACGGAAGATAGAACAGATTCCTTAGTAGCGTTTCCATAGCTCCATTGTGTTCATATTCTTATAAACAAGCATTCCTAGAGCCAATGCATACAGCACTGCTACCGCCCCGGCTTCGGTTGGTGTAAAGACCCCGAATCGAATACCACCGATTATAACAACAGGTAATAACAAAGCTAATACTGCATCTTTTGCTGAATGCGTTATTTCCTTAGCTGATGCTCTTTTCTCTCTTAACGGTGCATAGTTTCTTTTCTTAGCGATAATCGAAACCAATAACATCATCATGGCACAAACCATAAGACCAGGTACAACACCAGCCAAAAACAACTTACCTATAGAAACATTGTTAACGTAACCATAAATAATCAGTGCAATACCCGGTGGAATGATAGGAGTAATGAGCGATGACGCCGCAGTAACCGCAGCAGAAAATGGCTTGCTATAACCCCGTGCAACCATTTGTGGTACGAGTAACTTAGAGTTCATCGCGGCATCAGCAATATTCGAACCCGATAAGCCTCCCATTAAAGTACTTAGGACAACGTTTACTTGGGCCAATCCACCACGCATGTGCCCTGTTAATACCTCAGAAAATTTTAGTAGACGCTCACTTATTCCTGAAGCATTCATAAATACACCAGCCATGACAAAGAAAGGAATAGCTAACAATGTTACAGAGTCTAAACCTCCAGCCAGACGCTGTATTAAGATCATTATCGGTAAATTATCATTAATTAAAAAGTATGATAATGTCGCTATAAATATACAAAATGCGACAGGAATTCCTAGAGCAAAAAATAGTAACAATACCGATACAGGTAAAATAACAGCCACAATAATTACTCCTGTCTTAAGCTTTTAATTGCATTTATCAAATGTACCACTTGATGATAAATCATAAATACCCCACTGATAGGCACAGCGGCGTAAATATACATATAAGAGATTTTTAGGGCTGGAGTAAAACGTACTTGAGACATGGGTACTAATTTACTTCCCAGATAAACGATGAAAACAACTGTCACGATCAGTAGTATTGGTCTGAAGAATTGATCCGCTAATCGTTGTATTGTAACCGGAAGTTTGTGAACTAATAGGTCGATACGAACTAATTCATCCGTTCGCATAAGAGCACTCGATCCCATAAATGTCATCCAAACAAATAAAGCTAAACATAGTTCTTCCACCCAAGTACTCGGATCATTTAGCACATAACGAGTAATTACTCCGTACGCAGTAAGAACAACGATGGAAACTAAACAGGCTACAGCAACAACAAGATCAATTTTGCTAATCAAACCAAGCATATCGGCTACCTTGCCAAACGCTCTATATGTCAACGTGGGTTTCTTTACATTGGCAGATGTGTCGAAATACATAGACTTCTCCTGAAAACAGGGAGAGGTGGTGCAAAATCAATTACACCACCCAGCGAATTATAACTGTTGAAGTTTATCTTGAATGCTCTGATATAGGTTTGGTGACCATTCAGGAAACTCTTGCTGAACCACGGAACGAGCCGATTTTTCGAATGCTTTCACATCAACTTCATTCACAGTTACACCTTGTGCTTTAAGATCATCAATGGCCTTCGCTTCGCTATCTTGAATTAGCGTTGCTCCGTAATCGACCATCTTACGACTAGTATTGGTTAACACTGATTTCTCGTCATCAGACAACGTATCCCAGAACATCTTACCTGCCACGAAAGGTGACATATGTTTTGTATGTGCAGTTAAATTAAGATTCTTAGCGACTTCATAAAATTTTCCACCAAACAAAACGACTGCTGGATTCTCTACGCCTTCGATGACACCTTGTGATAAACCCGGATAGACATCAGACAGAGACATCGGCGTAGGTACACCACCCATCGCTTTGATTGTGGCGACGAAACAAACGTGAATGTTGTACGCGTACTTTTGTACCGTTTAGATCTTCAGGCTTAGTTACTTTTTGTTTTGACAATAAGTGACGTGTACCGTAGACAACATCTGGCACCACAATATGTAAACCTTGGTCATCTAGCTTACTACTCTGTTCCTTAAACCATTCGGAGTTCAAAAGTTTGGATTTTTTCTCAAAAGATTGGGTCAGGTAAGGAGCATTGACAACCCCCAAATCCGGAACCATATCCATCAGGTAACCGTAGGAACTGATTGTAATAATATTCGCGCCAAATCTTGCTTGCTCAAGCACTTCAGTTTCACTACCAAGTTGACTGGATGGAAATAACTGCATTGTTATTTCACCATTAGACTCTTTTTCTACCAAGTTAGCCCAGTAGTGCATAGCCTGATCAATAGGTTCCCCTGGTTGATTACCGTAAGCTACCTTAATTTCCGTGGCAGCATTTGCGGTTGCAACACAAGCCAGAGTTAAACCAATAATTTTTGTTAATTGCTTTATGCTTTGGTGTAGGGTTTGCATGACTTATCCTCATCATTGTCATTATATGTTTCACGAGTAATCTATTTTTTGCTCTATTTACTGATTAAATTTGTTTTAAAGCCTCACATACTCCTTGTGCCTTAATGGATTTCACATATTCCACGACTAGAGCGGAAACACCGCTCAAGCTTGCGATATCAATTTCCCAATGATCAACTAGTTGTAAAAACTCAACGACATGCTCAGCAGTAGTTACCGAAGACACTCGTGATTTTTCAAAAAATTTAAGTAATTCTGCATCATCAGTGAGAGGGATAACTTCCCCGTTACGATCACCCAGATAAAAACAGTACAATGCTGCCAAACTGAAGCACAACCGCTTAGGCGCGTTACCGGTTTTTTCGACATAACAACGTAATTGAGGAAGTAGTCGTGTTTTAAATTTTGTCAATGAATTTAGTGAGATAGACAATAGTTGGTGTTGAATGAATGGATTTCTAAATCTGTTAAGTACGCTGTCTTTGAATTCAACTAATTCAGATTGATCCATGTCTAAACAAGGAATAACCTCTTCATCAAGTAATGAATCGACAAAACCGCCAATTACTGGATCACCAATCGAATCTCTTACTGTATTAAATCCTGATAAATAGGCGACAGGTACCATCGCGGTATGGGCTCCGTTGAGAATGCCAACCTTTCTTTGCTTAAACGGTTTAATGTCATCAACAATACGAATATTTAACGGATACTGATCCAGACAAAGCTTTTTATTCAACCACTCTGGTCCTTGGATGACAAACAGATAGAAATATTCAGCAGCTACTAGAAACTTATCTTTATAGCCAAGATCAACTTCTAGTTGATCAGCCTCATCTCTGGGGTAGCCGGTAACAATGCGATCGACGAGCGTAGAAACAGAATGTATTGGATGTCAGAAGCCATGTCTTAAATGAATCACCAAGATTCCATAGAGCTATGTATTCGAGTATCGACTCTTTCAGACACTCACCGTTATAGTCGATAAGTTCACAAGGAAGCAGGACTAAACCTTTATCCTCAGCCCCGTTAAACGTGTTAAAACGACGAAAAAGAAATTGTGTCAGCTTCGCCGGAAAGGACCTTGGTGGGAAATCCGTCTGCTGATCATCTTTTAAAACGCAAATCCCGGCTTCTGTTGTATTTGAAACGATCCATTCAAGATCCGGGCTATCTGCGAGTTCAAGAAATTTGTCATATTCACCATAAGCCAGAATTTCTCGACTAACCGATGTGATCAAGCGAGGTTCATTCACTGTTTCTCCTTTCTCATCAATACCACGAATAATCGCAGTGTAGAGACCATCTTGTTGGTCAAGTTTTGGATGACCTGCGTCAATCGGACGCACGATTACAACACCTGAATCAAAAGTGGTATGTTCATTCAATACATCAACTTGCCAATCGAAAAATGCTCTTAAAAAGTTGCCCTCACCAAACTGGAGAATTTTTTCTTTTCTATTTGGGGACAAGTCAGTATTTCTTGTCAACTGATTAAGTAGATTGCTCATTCTTCTTCCCTGTTTATATGGATTTAAACTACTGTTGTCGGACAGGCGTTTGTTAATGACATGGGACGAGTTTATGAGCGTAAGGCGAACTTCTTCTAGGCAGACTATTAACAAACGTGTTAGGGATCATTTTAATGTGTTTTTTATTGGTTTTTTAAACTCTATAGTATCTATACAGACTCACACATCTCATTCAATGAAAACAAAAAAATTAAAAATATCAAATAATTAAATATTAAACGCATGTTTTTTATTGGTTGTAATAAAAATTTATGGTTAGAATATCCCTGTCGGACAGGTAACTAACAACGAGTTACCTATGAAAAACAGATTTATTAAAATTCACCCTCAAGATAATGTCATTGTGTGCCTTGACCATTTTTCCTCAGGTGAAGTGATACAAGTTGACAACCAAAACATTACATTCCAACAGGATACTCCGCAGGGCAGCAAGATTGCTGTCGAGACGATTCCTGTAGGCGCCAATGTGTTAAAATATGGTTCGGCTATTGGGCACGCCATTTCCAACATTGAAACCGGAGATTGGGTTCATACACACAATCTGAAAACCAATTTAAACGACACTCAAAGTTATCAGTACTCACCTATACACCCTTCTGAAAAACTGACTTCACTACCTTCAAGAAACGTTCGACGGTTATCAGCGTGCTAACGGAGAAGTCGGAATAAGAAATGAAATTTGGGTCATTCCAACCGTCGGTTGCGTAAATGGAATAGCAAAGCAAGCAATCAAGTTATTCGAACAAGAAGTAAAAAAACTTGAATGTGATGGTGTATTTTTATTTTCACACAATTACGGCTGCTCTCAACTAGGCAATGATCACGAAAACACCAGAAAAATCCTGGCTAATATGGTAAAGCATCCTAATGCTGGGGGTGTTCTTGTCATTGGACTAGGTTGTGAAAATAATCAGGTTGACGCTTTTCAGGAACTCGTCGGTGAAGTCGACACGGATCGTGTTAAATACATGATCGCTCAAAAAGAAGAAGATGAAATCCACACCGCACTTGATTTGCTAAAAAATATCTACAGCACAATGAAATATGACCGTCGTACACCAACACCTATTGCTAAGCTAAAAATAGGTCTGGAATGTGGTGGCTCAGACGGGTTATCAGGAATCACTGCCAATCCTCTAATTGGTAAGGTTTCCGATTATCTGGTAACACATGGCGGTACATCCGTACTCACTGAAGTACCTGAAATGTTTGGAGCGGAACACCTGCTATTCGAAAGATGTGCAGACGAGTCGGTCTTTTCAAAAGCTGTCGCTATGGTAAATAACTTCAAGCAATACTATATCGACCACAATCAACCGATATACGAAAATCCATCACCGGGCAACAAAAAGGGTGGCATTTCCACTCTAGAAGATAAGTCAATGGGGTGTACCCAAAAATCAGGTTCCGGGACAGTAGTTGATGTTCTTGAATATGGTGAAGTGTTGCGGGTTCCCGGGCTCAATCTTCTCAGTGCTCCAGGGAAACGATGCGGTTGCGACATCTGCGTTAGGAGCGAGTGGCTGCCATATTGTTTTATTCTCTACCGGTCGTGGCACGCCTTACGGCGGATTCGTCCCTACCTTAAAAATTTCAACCAACACCGATTTGTATAATCGGAAAAAACACTGGATAGATTTCAATGCTGGAGAACTAGTTGACGGAACCAATATGGATACACTGCTAGATAAGCTACTTACTAGTATTGTCAGTATTTCAAGCGGTAAACAAACCAAGAATGAAATTAATGACATAAGAGAATTAGCAATATTTAAATCAGGTGTAACACTTTGATAAGTAGTTAAAATCGCAGTTTGTGAAATGAAAGAGAAAGCCTTGACCTGCTTTCTCTTTCGCATTCCAACCAAAGCTGCTTTAACTATTAGGTACTTCACCTATTTATTTCAGGTTCTTGATTAATCAAGGTCCGATAGTGTCTGCCCAGCATTGTTTTGATAACATACTGTTTCCTGAATCAAAACCGGATGACAACCATGACTATGGAAAAGTTTGATGCCATTTACCAACGCGCTGCTGAACGTAAAGGGGGCAGTGATAAACTCGAAGCGTTAGTGAGTAAACCTCTGAGTAAGGAACAACTGGCGGCGATAGCGGAAGATCGCTGGTTATCGGCATTCAGCATGAAAGTGTTTCAGAGTGGTATATCCTGGGCCGTGGTTCGCAAAAAGTGGCCGGCGTTTGAAGAGTTGTTCTTTCAGTTTCGCATCGAACCTTTGCTGATGCTCTCGGATGAAGTTTTGGAGCAAAAAGCCCAGGACCCAAGCATTATCCGTCACCTGGTAAAAGTGATGTCGATTCGCAACAATGCACAAATGATTTATGAAGCCCGCCTCAGTCACGGTTCATTCAGCCAGTTGGTGGCTGAATGGCCTGCCGAAACGCATCACTGAACTGTGGGATTATCTCAAAAAGCATGGCGATCGCCTGGGCGGTAACACCGGCCCTTACACCCTTCGTCAAATGGGTGCGGACACCTTTATCCTGACGGGTGATGTGGAAGCTTACCTGCGTAATACCGGTATTATCGAAGGTGGAAAAAACACCAAGCGCTCCATGCAGGCAGCCACTGAAGCCTTTTGTCAATGGCGAGAGCAGTCGGGACGCAGCATGACCGAAATCAGTCAGATCATCGCCTACAGTACGGGTGACAACCACGTGCAGTGAGCCGAGAGCGATTCACGAATTTTTTTGCCAACCTGACCATGCTGGCGGTCGCAACGCATATCTGTGCGGTAATATTTATGACTCATTGGGTAAAACGTCCTTACGTGAAAAGCATGCTCCCGCAACGTAGCAGTGACAAATAATCTGCTGTTTGAGTCAACGATAAGAGAAAGCTTCCCCCCGGCTTTCTCTTTTTATTTTCAGTTTCCCGTCTGATAAATTTATCAAAATGCGATCTTCACCATATTTGTGCAATTATTGATTGCAACTTGGCAGATATCTTCAATCCACTGACCTAAGCCCCGATAAATTCAGAATATTTCACTAACCTATACCGGGTGTAAGCATTATTTTACTCTCTTACCTGCCCCGACTTTGTGCGAGTTTTAACATTTTAGTTACACTTACCCTATCTGGTATTCGCAACATTGCTTGCTGGAACAAGGCGAAATGGGCAGTTCCGCGACATCGTTCCAGACAGATTTGCAGCACATTATGTTTTTCGGTTTGAAAACTGCTTGTTTGAGCAACATTCCGTTTTATAAATGAACCTTTATTCATAAACCTCTGCAAATATCGAGCATTGCGCCTAAAACCGACCAAGAAACGTGAAGGCTTTCAGTCGGATTACCGGTGAGTTTTACATAACAAGTGATTGCCTGCAGCCCTTGGCAATGCAGTAGCAAAAAGGAGCTTGAGATGAATGTTCAGGCACTCCCTATGGAGCGATTTATCGACCATCATGGCAACCTGCTCAGAGCACTCCCGGCTTGGGCAGACATCGCGACACTGACCAGTTTCTATCGTGATATGTTGCTGACCCGAACCTACGATCACAAAGCTGTGGCCCTGCAACGCACCGGTAAGCTTGGTACTTATCCCTCCCATCTGGGCGCAGAAGCCGTTGGCATCGCTGTGGGCCGTGCTTTGCAGCGCGATGACGTATTTATCCCCTACTATCGTGATATGCCTGCCATGTGGGCGCGAGGCATCGCGATGGAAAAAAATCTCCAGTACTGGGGCGGTGACGAGCGAGGCAGTGATTTTTCTCCTGATCCTGAGCAGCACTGCCGAGACCTGCCATTCTGCGTTTCCGATTGCCACGCAATGTACTCACGCGGTCGGTGTGGCCGCAGCCCTGAAAATTCAGGGACACCATCAGGCTGCTCTGGTGATGTGTGGTGATGGCGGTACCTCGAAAGGTGATTTTCTCGAATCCATCAACTGCGCCGGGGCCTGGCACATTCCTTTGGTGTTTGTGGTGAACAACAACCAATGGGCGATTTCTGTACCCCGCCATTTACAATGCGCTGCCGAATTCTTATCGGAAAAAGCCAAGGGCGCCGGCATTCCGGGCATTACCGTTGATGGTAATGATATTGTCGCGGTTTATGACGCCGTACGAACCAGCCTGGATCGGGCGCGCAAAGGCAAAGGGGCAACCTTAATTGAAGCCGTCAGCTATCGCCTCAGCGATCACACCACCGCCGATGATGCCAGTCGTTACCGCAGCGAAGACGAACTGCAACAAGCCTGGCAATTTGAACCGGTTTCCCGGCTAAAAACCTATTTGATGAACCAGAACGTCTGGAGTGATCAGGAAGAAGAAAACTGGCTGGAGCACTGTAAAGAAGTGGTTGAGCACGCCGTGCAACGCTATCTGGATCTGCCTCCTCAGGCACCGGAATCTGCGTTTGATTTTCTTTATGATTCGTTATCCCCTGATCTGCACGCCCAGCGTGACGAGCTGATCAATAAGGCGATGCGCATGCAGGGAGGTCAACATGAGTGAAATGACACTGGTGGAAGCCGTCAATCTGGCTCTGCACCATGAAATGGAACAGGACCCCAGCGTCATCGTGATGGGTGAAGATGTCGGTGATAACGGCGGTGTATTTCGCGCCACGGTCGGGCTCAAAGAGAAATATGGTTTCAAGCGCGTCATTGATACCCCGCTGGCTGAAGCGCTGATCGGCGGTGTCGCAGTCGGAATGGCGACACAGGGCCTGCGCCCGGTAGCCGAATTTCAGTTTCAGGGCTTTGTTTTTCCGGCCATGGAACATCTGATGTGCCACGCTGCGCGGAT
This sequence comes from Vibrio sp. CDRSL-10 TSBA, assembly GCA_039696685.1. Classification (NCBI taxonomy): domain Bacteria; kingdom Pseudomonadati; phylum Pseudomonadota; class Gammaproteobacteria; order Vibrionales; family Vibrionaceae; genus Vibrio; species Vibrio sp. CDRSL-10 TSBA. The sequence continues at coordinate 757,469 of CP155565.1, forward strand.
GCGTAATCGTACCCGTGGCCGTCTCACCTGCCCGGCTGTCTTCCGCGCGCCATTCGGCGGCGGTATACATGCTCCTGAACATCACTCAGAAAGTGTTGAAGCTCTGTTTGCCCACATTCCCGGCTTTAAAGTGGTCATTCCCTCTTCTCCACAGCGGGCCTATGGTCTGTTACTGGCGGCCATCCGTAGTAATGATCCGGTGATGTTTTTTGAGCCCAAACGAATCTACCGCACAGTCAAATCGAATGTCACAGATAACGGCGAAGCGCTGCCCTTAGATACCTGCTTTACCCTGCGCAAAGGTCGGGATCTGACTCTCGTGACTTGGGGTGCGTGCGTGGTGGAATCGCTGCAGGCAGCGAAGACACTCTCGTCACAAGGGGTTGAAGTGGAAGTTATCGACTTGGCCAGTATCAAACCGATTGATATGGCCACCATACAACGCTCACTGCAAAAAACCGGTCGTCTGCTTGTCGTGCACGAAGCAAGCCGCAGTTGCGCGGTCGGGGCGGAAATCCTCGCCCGTGTCGCCGAAAACGCCATGTGTCTCCTCAAAGCCCCCCCTAAACGGGTGACAGGCATGGATACCATAATGCCTTATTACAAGAATGAAGCTTATTTCATGATTCAGGAACAGGACATTGTCCTGGCAGCACGGGAATTAGTGGAGGGTTGGAAATGAAGTCATTTATGTTACCAGACCTTGGTGAAGGATTGGCCGAATCAGAAATTGTTGAATGGCACGTGAACGTCGGTGACTGGGTGGAAGTCGATCAGGTTGTGCTGACAGTCGAAACGGCCAAAGCTGTGGTGGAAGTCCCGGCCCCTTACGCGGGCAAAATTGTCAGTCGTCACGGTGCGGAAGGTGACGTCATCAATATTGGTAGCCTGCTGCTTGAAATTGAAGATCAGGCCACCAGCAAGCAAAATGGTGACGTGAGTAAAAAACGCCAGGATGCGGCAACCGTCGTCGGCAACGTCTCCAACCAATCCCACAGCGTCGATGTCGACGACTTCTGGATCGGCAGCAGTGAGCATGTTCAGCCGGTACAAAAGCCGTTAAGTGCGATGCCCGCAGCCCGTCTTCTGGCCAAACGCCTCGGAGTTGATTTGCTGCGCGTCCCGGGGAGCGGTCCGGACGGACTGATTTTAGAAACAGATGTGTATCAGGCTGCAGATAAGCAAATTCCCGGCACAGAAGTCCTCAAAGGTGCACGCCGTACTATGGTCAATACCATGACGGAATCACATTTACAGGTCGCTGCCGTTACCATTACCGAAGAGGCCCTGCTGATAGACTGGAAGCCTGGTGAGGATATTTCTATTCGCCTGATTCAGGCCATCTGCTTTGCCTGTCAGCAAGAGCCCGCGCTCAATGCCTGGTTTGATGCCGATACCATGACTCGTTGTGTGCATAACGTGGTCAATATCGGTATTGCCGTTGACAGCTCGCACGGCTTGTATGTTCCGGTGCTGCGTAAAGCGAACGAGTTCGATCCCACTGAGCTGCGCCAGTGGCTGGATAATACCGTTCAGGGAATTCGTGATCGCAAAATTGGTCGCGAACAATTGCAACACGCCACCATCACGCTCTCTAACTTTGGTGCCATTGCCGGCATTTTTGCCACGCCAGTTGTCACACCGCCTCAGGTCACCATCGTCGGCGCCGGGCGCATAGTGGAAAGAGTGATGATAAAAGATGAGCAGTTGATGAATGTGAAGACCATGCCACTCTCTATCACGTTTGACCACCGAGCCTGTACCGGAGGCGAAGCGGCCCGTTTCGCTAAAGCCCTGGTACAAGATCTGCAGCGTGCAAGCAATTAAGTGCAATTACCAAAGTTGTCCGTTTCATAAGAAACACTTTGCAAAGACAAGAAACACCTTGCAAAGCAACGGCCCCATCTTCGGGGCCGTTTTTCTCTCTGCGCTAACAAGACCTCAGAACTAAAAATCCCTCTGCACTCCTGTACTCCTGCACTAAAAACACATGCCTGAAAGCACAGAAACTAAGACCAGACAGCTACAAGGCTTCAATCAGTTGCGGCATCACTTCGAACAAGTCACCGACCAGGCCATAGTCCGCCAGCTGAAAAATAGGTGCGTCCGGATCGCTGTTGATAGCAACAATCACTTTAGAGTCTTTCATCCCCGCCACATGCTGAATAGCGCCGGAGATACCGACGGCAATATAGAGTTCAGGGGCGACAATTTTCCCTGTCTGCCCTACCTGCAAGTCGTTCGAAACAAAGCCGGCATCGACCGCCGCTCGCGAAGCGCCGATAGCTCCGCCCAGTTTATCTGCCAACTGTTCCACCAAATTAAACTGCTGCTTACTGCCCAACCCGCGACCACCAGATACAACAACCCGTGCGGAGCCCAGTTGCGGACGTTCACTTTGCGCCTGCTGCCGCTCAACAAATTGGGATTGAGTAGACTTGATGACCTGATCCAGCACGGATACTTGAGCGTTACCGCCTTGGGTCGAAACAGAATCAAACGCAGAGCAGCGAATCGTCATCACTTTAATCGCATCCAGTGATTTGACCCGGCACAGCGCATTCCCGGCATATATCGGGCGCACCACGGTATCGGCAGACTCTATCGCAACCACATCTGAGAGTTGCCCGACATCCAGCAGTGCAGCAACCCGTGGCAGCAGATTTTTACCAAATGTGGTCGCGGGAGCAAGGATATGGCTGTAATCTTTGGCCACATCGGCAATCAATTCGGCCATATTTTCCGCCAGATGGTGCTCATAAACCGCATCGTCTGCCAGCCAGACCGTGTCGATACCCTGGCAAGTGCGCAGCGCCTCAGCAACCGCTTCACAGCCATAACCAATCACCATGACATCAATGTCACTGTGCAGACTTTGTGCGGCTTGCAGGGTTCGTAAGGTATCAACCGCCGGATGCTGATTGTTATGTTCAGCAATCACTAACACTTTATCCTTCATCGTTCGCTCCCGTTTCTTTCACTGATGCAATCGCAAGAGATATCAAGCTTAATCAATCACTTTGGCTTCATTTCTTAGCTTGTCGACCAATTCATCGACCCCGGAGACAAGTATTCCCGCCCTGCGCTGTGGCGGCGACATCACTTCCAGCACTTGCTGATGTTGAGTCACAGTGACACCCAGAGAGTCGGCGGTGAGAACCTCCATCGGTTTGCGCTTGGCTTTCATGATATTAGGTAAGGAGGCATAACGCGGTTCATTGAGGCGTAAATCAGTACTGATGATGGCGGGCAGGTTCAGTTTTAACGTTTCCAGTCCGCCATCAATTTCGCGGGTGACTACAACGTCCGGGCCCTGTACCTGTACGAGTGAAGCAAAGGTACCCTGCGGTCTGCCACTCAGTGCGGCGAGCATCTGCGCCACCTGATTATTGTCGGTATCGATTGATTGTTTGCCCAGCAGAATCAGACCCGGCTGCTCTTTTTCCATGACCGCGTGCAGCAATTTGGCCACTGACAAAGGTTCCATAATCTGTTCGGTTTCGATATGAATCGCGCGGTCAGCGCCCAAAGCCAAAGCGGTGCGCAATTGCTCCTGACACGCTAAAGCGCCGATTGAAACCACCACCACTTCATCGGCGCTGCCAGCTTCGCGCAACCGAATCGCTTCTTCCACGGCTATCTCGCAAAATGGATTGATGGCCATTTTTACGTTGTTGGTTTCGACGCCTGAGCCATCGTTTTTTACTCTTACCTTTACGTAAGCGTCAACGACACGTTTAATCGCAACTAAGACTTTCACATCGCCTCCTTGTGCACTCGATCTTGCATCGGGGTTCTATTTTCGCTGGGAAAAGCTAGCTAATACACTGTTTAATCGTACGTTAAATTCATTATGCCAGCTTTTGTGAAGATGCTAATTTGAGCTTAGTTTAGTTTACGTTTACGTCAACTGAACTATATTTACTCCAAAGGTAAGTAGAGTCATCACGCCGCCATGAAACGAGGACTGGGACATGGAACGAGAATCGATGGAGTTTGATGTAGTCATTGTCGGTGCAGGTCCGGCCGGGTTAGCTTGTGCCTGCCGTCTCGCGCAACTGAGCCAGGAGCAGCAAAGTGAAAGCCGGCCCGGGCTCAGCATCTGTGTGGTGGAAAAAGGCTCAGAAGTCGGTGCCCATATCCTGTCCGGCGCTCTGTTTGAAACCACAGCGCTGGATGAACTGTTTCCGGACTGGGCCAGCCGCCGGGCACCACTTACGACTCCGGTCCGCCATGATGAATTTACTTACCTGGTCACAGAACATAATCATATCCGCCTGCCACGCTTTGTCGTTCCTAAAACCATGCACAACAGTCAGAAAAATTATGTGATTAGTTTGGGGGAATTGTGCCGCTGGCTTGCGGTTCAGGCGGAACAGCTCGGCGTAGAAATCTTTCCCGGCTTTGCCGCTGCAACAATAAACTATGCTGAGAAACGGCGCAGTCACAGGCGTCACCACATCCGATATGGGCCTGGATAAAAATGGCGAGCAAAAACGCAGTTTTGAGCCCGGCATTGAACTCAAAGCCAAATACACCATTTTCGCTGAAGGTGCACGCGGCCACCTTGGCAAAGCCCTGATAGAACGTTTTGATCTCGACCACGGGCGTCAGCCGCAGCATTATGCGCTGGGATTGAAAGAGATCTGGCAACTGCCGGACGATCATCCCCACAACACGCCCGGTTTCGTACTGCATAGCCTTGGCTGGCCGCTCAATGAAACCCATACTACCGGCGGCAGCTTTTTATATCACCTTGGCGACAATAAGGTCGCGATTGGCCTGATCACCGACCTCAACTATCACAACCCGTATCTGAATCCGTTCGAAGAGTTTCAACGCCTCAAACATCACCCTGCAATCAGTCAGTACCTGACCAGCGGGCAGCGCATTGGCTACGGAGCGCGAGCCATCGCAAAAGGCGGACTCAATTCTCTGCCCAAACAGCAGTTTCCCGGCGGAGTGCTGATCGGTTGTGATGCGGGTACACTCAATTTCGCCAAAATAAAGGGCTGCCATACCGCGATGAAATCCGGCATGCTGGCCGCTGAAGCCGTTTTTGCTGCCTGTCAGCAATCCGGCCAATCGCTGACTGAACCGGATTATCAAACCCGCTTCGAATCTTCCTGGCTTTACACCGAACTGGAACAATCACAAAATTTCTGCGCCACTATCCACCGCTATGGCAACCTTGCAGGAGGCGTGATCAACAGCCTGGAGCAGAATGTCTGGGTGCCGCTGTTCAAACGCTCAGCCCCATGGCAGATGGAGGACCCGTTTGCTGATCACGAACGGCTTGTTTGCGTCAGTCACAGCCATCCGATCGATTACCCAAAACCCGATGGTGTACTCAGTTTTGATAAAGCATCCTCTGTCTATTTAACCGCAACACGCCATGAAGAAGATCAGCCGTGCCACCTTAAACTGCGTGACCCGACCATTCCGATTCAGGTTCATCTGGCAAAATATGCCGAACCGGCGCAACGCTACTGCCCGGCCGGAGTGTATGAGGTCATTCAGGTCAATGGACAACCTAAGTTTCAGATTAATGCCGCCAACTGTATCCACTGCAAAACCTGTGACATCAAAGATCCGTCGCAGAACATCAACTGGTGTCCGCCGGAAGGCGGCGGCGGCCCTAACTATCGCAGCATGTGACACCAATACCGTAGCATGTAACACGATTGCCGCATCATGTACCCCTGCTCAAAACACGCTAAGATCAAAAAAGAGAGCCGCAGCTCTCTTTTTACTTTGTTCGGCGTTTACTGAGGCTTTTTGGCCAGTGCCGCATCAATGTCAGCAGCGCTGTGGCGCTCTTCAATGCCTTCCCACTCTTCACCAAATGGTCGGTTAACAATACGGCCGCGCTGAACAGCAGGACGTTGCGCCATCATTTTCGCCCAACGTTGCACGTGCTGATAGCTTTGTACATCAAGGAATTCAGCCGCATCGTAAGAGTTGTTCAGTACCAGGTTACCGTACCAAGGCCAGATAGCGATGTCGGCAATGCTGTACTCTTCACCGGCGATAAAGGTGTGGTTTGCCAGTTGCTTGTCCAGCACATCCAGCTGACGCTTGGCTTCCATCGCGAAACGGTTAATCGGATACTCGAATTTTTCCGGCGCATAGGCGTAGAAGTGCCCAAAACCACCGCCCAGATATGGCGCAGAACCTTGCAGCCAGAACAACCAGTTCATCACCTGCGCACGCGCAGCCAAATCGGCTGGCAGCAGATGACCAAACTTTTCTGCAAGATAGAACAGAATGTTACCCGATTCGAAAACGTTAATCGCAGCATCGCCGGAAACGATCCACCATCGCCGGAATTTTTGAATTCGGGTTAACCGCCACAAATCCGGAACCAAACTGGTCGCCATCACCGATGCGAATCAGAAATGCATCGTATTCGGCTTCTTTGACACCCAGAGCCAGCAGCTCTTCGAGCATGATGGTCACTTTCTGGCCGTTCGGAGTCCCCATGGAGTACAGCTGGATCGGGTGGTCCCCTACCGGTAATTCTTTTTCATGGCGTGCGCCGGAGTCAGGTCGGTTAATACTCGCCCACTGACCGCCGTTTTCGCTGTCCATTGTCCAAACTTTTGGTGGTACATATACGTTAGACATTATGTTTCCTTATTGATGTTGGAGTTCGGCATACACAGATATAGGGGTGACAAGCTCAGATAAAAACCCCTGCGTCTCATTTAGTTAGATCGAATGGTTATGACTTGGTTACACAAAGCATAACCAGAGTCTGTGGCAAACTCTCCACCGATATCACATTTCACAACTCTTCCCCGAAATGTCAAATATTTCTCCCAGATGCAAAGCAAGCCGGCTATGCGATCCCTTAAGGTATGGAGTGAGCACTAAAGAGTACGGAGACCACTCCGCTGACTCGTTTATTCATATGGAATAATAATTAATAAGGAAACACCATGTCTCAATTCAAAACGTTGCCTACATTAGTCACCATCGCAGTTGCCATGGCAGTGTCTGGCACAGCAGTGGCCGCTCCGGCGAAAGACCAGACCCAGATTCAGCAAAGCGGTGTCAAATATCGCAAGAAAGCGGAATCTATGGTGAAAAAACTCAGCCTGAGTGAGAAGCTCGACATCCTGTCGGGGCCTGGCATGGATTTGACCACTTACGAAGGTCAGGACGCAATAAACCTGGATGAAAGTAAAGATGTCAGCGGCGTCGCCGGTTACATCAACGGCGTGAAAAACCGTAAACTGGACATCCCGGCGATTAAGCTGGCTGATGGTCCTGCCGGCCTGCGCATTAATCCGACCCGCGATAATGATGACAGCACGTATTACGCGACTGCATGGCCAATTGGCTCACTGCTCGCTTCAACCTGGGATACCCGCCTGGTTGAGCAGGTTGGTCAGGCCGAAGGTAATGAAGTCAAAGAGTACGGCGTCGACTTTCTGCTCGCTCCGGGGATGAATATCCAGCGTAACCCGCTGTTGGGCCGTAACTTCGAATACTATTCTGAAGATCCGATTGTTTCCGGCCATATTGCCGCCGCCATGGTCAACGGGCTGCAATCGAATCACATCGGTGCCACCATTAAGCATTTTGTCGCCAACAACGCAGAAACCAACCGCTTTTTCAACGACACCATCGCAGACCCGCGTACCCTGCGTGAAATCTATCTGCGCGGCTTCCAGATTGCGGTAGAAGATGCCCAGCCATGGGCGATCATGAGCTCATATAACCTGCTTAACGGGACCTACGTTAACCAGCGTAAAGATGTCATGACCGATATCCTGCGCGGCGAATGGGGCTTTAAAGGCTTGGCGATGTCTGACTGGTTTGCCGGCAACGTCTCCGGTTTGACCAGCGACTTTACCGGTGATGTCGGCCGCGATGTCGAATCAGCGGCAAAACAGGTCAGTGCCGGCAACGATTTGATCGAACCGGGCGGTGTAAAAGCCGATCTGGCAGCATCTTACGCGGCGGGCACACTGAGCATGGAAGCGATCGACAACAGTGTCGTCGCCATTCTGACTCAGGTACAGAAAACCCCGTCCTACCTGAACTACTCCTACTCGAATCAACCGGATTTGGATGCGCACGCCGAGCTCGCTCGTCAGGCTGCAGCGGAAGGTATGGTACTGCTTAAAAACAGTAATGCTGCCCTGCCGCTCTCTTCTGGTGCCAAAGTCGCTTCATTCGGCACCACGCAGATCAACACGCTTAAAGGCGGGACCGGTAGTGGTGATGTCAACGCCGCCTACATTGCTCACATTGCCCCGGCTCTGGAAGAGAAGTTTGAGGTCAATAGTGAACTAACGGATTACTACACGACCTATTTTGCCGAGAATAAGCAGACCAACGATGCTCTGATCGGCGGATATGAATTTTGCGAAGAACCACCGGTCGGCGAACAGTTACAAAGTCTGGTCGACGCCGCCGCGCAAAACGATGATGCTGCAGTTATCACCATCGGACGCCAGGCGGGTGAAGGCGGCGATCGCACCAATACGCGCGGTGATTACCTGCTGACCGACGAAGAGCTGCAGATCATCAACGCTGTCTCAGCGGCTTTCCACGCAGAAGGCAAACCGGTGACCGTCGTGCTTAACGTCAACGGGGTGGTCGATAGCACTGAATGGTCAGATAAAGTCGACTCCATTCTGCTGGCATACATGGGCGGTCAGGAGACCGGTCATGCGATCGCGGATATTCTGGCAGGTGATGTCAATCCAAGCGGTAAACTCGCGCAAACCATGCCAAAATCCTACAGTGATGTCCCATCGGCGGAGACGTTTCCCGGGTACGGACATCGATAATGACGGATTAGTTGATGAGTCACATTACAACGAAGGGATTTATGTCGGCTACCGCTACTACACGTCGTTCGATGTCGATACCGCTTATCCGTTCGGCTATGGTATGTCTTACACTAACTTTGAATACCGTCACCCGACGGTGGTTGCCAACACCCTCGGCCGTAAAGGTAAAAAAGGCGGTTTGATTCAGCTCTCAGCTACCATCCATAACTCTGGTGATGTCGCGGGTAAAGAAGCGGCTCAGGTCTATGTCAGCGCCCCACAGGGCAAACTGGATAAACCTGTTATTGAGCTGAAAGCATTCGCGAAGACTTCGCTATTACAGCCTGGTCAGAATGCGAAACTGGCGTTTAATATCCCTGCCCGCGATTTGGCCAGCTTTGACGCCAGCCGCAACGAGTGGATTATTGAGCCAGGTACTTATCAGGTCTACATCGCTCCGTCTTCAGACGTTAATGGCAAGCTAAACGGCACAGCAACCGCACCGGTAACGTTTACCGTCAGCAAGGAGATTGTCGTAAGCGAGACCACGCCAGGCGCGCTGGCTCTGCCGCAAGGTGTGACCACAGCAGGGCTCATCACAGTCGCCAAGTAATGACTTGTATAAAACGCGACCGCTCGTACAAAATATCACTTGTACCAAGAGTCAGTTAAAAATAGTAACGTAGTCATTAACCGTTGCTCATTTTCTAAAAGCCCGCTTGCGGGCTTTTTGTCTTATTAATATGAGGAAAATTAAAAGTTTATGTATCAAACAGGAGACGTTTAGTAACAAGAATATTGCCTGACATTATTTTTTGAATAGACATCACCAATTCATATTCCTTTACAAATAAAACCATAAAGACTGATATAATCATGCCTGATGATGTTGACTCATTTATATGGACATAAAAGGGTGGATGATGAATAGCAGTGTATCGAGCTCATTAACTTTTGGTATATTAAGCCAACTATCCCAACTTGGTATTGATAATGATATTATTATTGAAAAGTGTGATATTAATCGTTATGAACTCAACAAAAAACATGGCCGTATCAGCAGCCAGGCCCATTACGCACTGTTAGATGAATGTCACCCTTATCAGAAAACGTTTCTTTGCGCATTCCGGACTCGAGAACGCCTATTCCCTGTTTCCTGAACTGTTCAGCTTATGCTGCAATGAAGCGTCATTAGCCGATGCCATCAGGTCTTACGTACGATATCGTCCTTTGATCGGCAGTTGCGACCTGTGCGAGGTTGAGGTCACGCCCAACGGCCTGAAAGTAGGTTATACCGATCAAGGGCCAAATCAAATGGTCTCCAGTGCTGTGTCTAATTTTGCATTTCTGCATGACATCAGCAGCCAGTACCTGGTCAATTTTCAGGCAGAAATAGGGTTCATTCATAATAACAACATCCCGGAAAAAATGATTAACCGCCGTTTTGGTACGAAATGCTTATTTGGAACCAGTCACAACTATTTTATTATCCGTTCCCCTCTGGTCAACCAGACCAATGAATTATTTAATCAGCGCTTGTATCAGTTACAGCGACGCACTGTGGATAATATTCATCAAACGATTCAATCATCTTCATTCTCGGCCAGCATTGAAAATATTATCGCCACTTTGATGACCCAACATAACCTGACTTGTGGTCACAGTACGTTAAATAAAGTCTGTGAATATCTGCGTATGAGTCGCTGGACATTAAATAATAAACTGAGTAATGAAAATCAATGTTTCACCGATCTTTATAACAAAGTTCGTCTCAATAAAGCGGTTGTTTTGCTGACTGAAACCAACAAAAGTATGAGTGAGATCAGCGAATTGACCCGTTTTTCCTCTCAGTCGGTGTTTTCTCGCTTTTTCCGTACTCAAACTAACATGTCGCCGATTCAGTTCAGAAAACAGGCTCAACAGCCCTAGAACGAGGCTGCACGCTGACTTTTAGGAAAGACAGTATCTCTTCATCACGATTCATAATCTGAAAAAACAACAGAAAGCTTTCTCATTCGTCTTTGTTTTGTTATGTTATTACATAACGCAACGAAATAATGAGACGGCCCGGCTATGCTGCGAAGCTTGAATAAAAGAAAATGTATCCTGGATATCAAAGACTTATCAATTAAAATTGATGGGTCCGAGCTGGTCAGTGACATCAGTCTGCAACTTTATGAAGGCGAACGTGTTTGCCTGTTGGGCGCATCAGGTTCGGGCAAATCGCTGACGGCCAAAGCTATCAGCGGAACTCTGGCCCCGTACTGCAAAGTTGAGGGGAATATCCATTTTAATGGTGAACTGGTGACAACCCTGCCAGTCCTTGGCCGTCCGTCCAATGCACGTGTGGCAACCGTATTCCAGGATACATTCAGCGCACTGAACCCGCTGATGAGCGTCGGTAAACAACTGGCGCTCAGCACCAATATTCATACACAGCAAGCTTTGCTGCCGTTGCTCAAGCAGATGCAGCTCATCCCGGCCGATGACAGTGAGCAATCGACTGTTGAGGATAAAGCCCTGCTCAATCGCTTACCCTCAGAGCTTTCCGGTGGCCAGCGTCAGCGCCTGTGTATTGCCTTCGCTTTGTTGAGTGGTTCCAACCTGCTGGTTGCCGATGAACCGACTACCGCGCTGGATGTCATCAATCAAAAACAAGTCATCGAGCTGCTGCAACAGTGTTGTGGTGAGGATGCCTGTCAGCATCCGGAGCAATTGCACAGCCGCCGTTTATCGCTGTTGTTCATTACCCACGACATCAACGTAGCGGCCCAGTTATGTGAACGGGGAATCGTGATGCACAACGGACGCATTGTCGAAGCCGGAACCATGCATCAGTTGTTGACTCAACCTGAACACGAATACACCCGTAGCCTGGTACGCGCCGCCAATCAAGTCATTGACTGGAATGATCAATTTACATCAGAGGTCAAAAGCGCATGAGCGTCTCCGTTATTGCCTCCGCCCCTTTTCTGCGCCTGAACGATTTGAGCTATACCGTCCGCCAGTCCGGAGTGGTACGTCACATCATTCGCGACCTTAATTTAGCGATCGGCCAACACGAAACGCATTGCGCTGGTCGGTGAATCCGGCAGCGGGAAATCAACCCTGCTAAAACTCATTCTGGGACTCGCATTACCGCAAAACGGCGATGTCCGGTGCGAAAGTGAGTCATTGCGCCACAGATCCTGGAAGGCGATGAAAGCCTACCGCCGACTGGTGCAATACATTCCGCAAGATCCACACACTTCCCTGCCACCGCAGCAAAGTGTCGCTCGCTTGCTGGCTGAACCGGTCAAGAGACTGGGTCTGGGCAACGCCGATCAGGCGATGCTGGAACAGGCAGTACGCCAGGTTGAGTTACCCCCGGAGATCCTGCAGCGCAAAGCGGCTGAATTATCCGGGGGTCAGGCACAGCGTATCGCGCTAGCGCGAGCCCTGATTGTGAAACCTAAATTCCTGCTGGCTGATGAACCGACCAGTGGCCTGGATCTGCCTTTGCGAGAGCAGATGAAAGCTCTGCTGCGCAGCGTATGTCAGCAAAATGGCATGGGGTTGCTGGTTGTGACTCACGATATCTCGATGGCATCCGGCCTGTGTGATCGCATGTTAGTTATGCATCAGGGGCACATTGTTGAAGACCGGATGACAGCAGACCTGCTGGCGAGTCCGGTGACACAGCACACGCAGAGGCTGCTTGATGCCGTGCCGCAAATTAATTTAAGTCATCTGGCTTCACAGGCGCACGCACTGTGACGTTATTAAATTCCGATTCGATTTTTATAAACACACTTTTTTGTAAAAACACTTTTTCAAACAATTAGCGTCAACACAATCGTCATCAACGCGATTGTCCGCCAATTCATATTTAAGGATATTCTGCTTCATGAAACCGCTCAAATCCTGGCTCGGGCTGGCTATGTCCGTTTCTCTGCTCTCGGGCTGCTTTGATTCTGAACAACCGCACCAGACCAACAGCGAAAACTCGGCTCAATCCGCTCGCATTAAGTTAGCCATGCTGCTTCCTCCGCGTTCCGGCCTGACCCCGCTCAGCGACGACGCATTTAAATTGTCTCGCTGGAGCACCGCTGAAACTCTGGTCATTCTCGATCAGGAAGGCAATCTTGCGCCGGCCCTCGCCACCCAGTGGGAACAGCTGAGTCCGACAACCTGGCGCTTCCAGCTGCGCTCTGACGTGACATTTCATGATCACACACCGTTGACGGCCAAAGCGGTGGTCAACGCGTTAAGCACCGCAACCAATGCAATGCCGAAACCGCGCATTCTGGATGGCGTAACACTGCAAATCCGTGCTGATGGAGAGCACGCTGTGATCATCACCAGTGAAATACCGGATCCTTTGCTGGCTCAGCGACTGACCAGCCCGCAACTTTCGATTCTCGCACTCAGTGCATATGGCGAAAACGGTGTAATTAATCCGGTGCTGGCGGGAACCGGGCCATTTATACTGACCGGCGTCAACGGGACCAGTTCAGCGACATTAGACCGCAACCCTGATTATTGGGGTGAACCGGCACAGGCAGAAGGTATCGATGTCAGCTTTGTTCCCGATGGTCTGGCCCGCTCTTCAGCGCTACGTACTCATTCCGCCGATATCGTCGAAGCGATTCCGGTTTCTCAGGCACCGTTACTGGATCAGTCTTTGATTCACGAAGTGCCAATGCCCCGTACCAACACTTTATATCTCAATACTCGTCACGGGGTAATGCAGGATCCGGCCATGCGCGCCGCCGCGCGCGATGCCATCAACCGGGCTCAAATCGTGGACAACGTTTACGAAAAACGGGCCGATATTGCACAAGGCTTACTGGGACCAGCGCTGCCGTGGGCCGCGAAACTGCGTCAGCCAGTCACCAACCCGACCCCAGCAGCCCAACCTGAAGGTGCGCATATCACCCTGGCTACGTTTACTGATCGCACCGAACTACCTGAGGTCGCCGTGTACCTGGCTCAGCAACTTAAAGATGCCGGTTTTACGGTAGAGCAGGTGGTGCGTGAATATTCACAGATTGAGTCTGACGCACTGGCCGGTAAATTTGATGCCTTCATTCTTTCCCGCGCTACCGTGCTCGACTCCGGCGACCCGGTTGCTTACATGTACAGTGATTTCAGCTGTGCAGGCTCATTTAATATCGCGCAGCTTTGCCAAAAGGATATCGATAAAGCACTGCAGCACGCAGCCTCGCTATCTGCCGGACCAGAAACGTCAGCAGGCAATCATGGACGCGGAGCGCCTGATCCTCGCCAGTGATGCTGCAATTCCTATGCTGCACGAGCGCGTTATCCAGGGTGAATCTGAGCGAGTAAGAGCAGCAGTGCGTGATCCGCGTGAGCGCACACTGGTCAGCAATCAGACCTACCTGGTGTCTGACCAACAGACCATGCAATAAGGTAGCGGCTATCTATGACTGAAAGTGTTGTTCAGCGCAGCCCGGATAACGGGCTTCGCTTTCGACGGCCACGCCTGAGCGGTCTGCTTGATCGGTGTTTCCGACGGTCTCGTGCCGGTTCAAGGATTGTCACTATCGGTTCACGCATCGTCACTCTGTGCGGCGTAGTGTTGCTGGTCGCACTCTTGCCCTGGCTGTCAGGCCAGGATCCGGCACTGGCGCTGCTGCGTGCCCGCTCTGCTGAACAAAATCCCAGCCAGGAGGCTCTGCAGGCGATTCGTGAATCACTTGGTCTGGATCAAGGGCCAATGACTTTAATGTGGCACTGGCTGCAAAGCTTGTTACAAGGCAATCCCGGTGTCTCCTGGGTGTCGGGACGACCGATTCTGGATGGTATGCTCAGCGCGGCCAGCGTGTCGCTGACGCTGATGGGCCTGGCATTAGTTGGCGCCTTTGCGATCGCCTTATGCCTGACCATACCGACCATCCACCAGGGGCTGCGCGGTAAAGCCTATCGCAGCAGCGGAACACTGGCCGTTGCCATGACGGCATTACCGGAGTTCTTACTGGCTTCGATACTTTTACTGGTCGGTGCGGTTTGGTTGCGGTGGCTGCCGCCCTTTGGCTGGCAAGGCTTTAGCTATGCCATTCTTCCGGCTTTATCACTGGCTATTCCGGCTGGCGGATATCTGGGAAGACTGCTGTCAGATGCCATTACTCAGGTATTTACCGAGCCCTGGGTTTCTACCTGGAGCGTTGCCGGTATCAGCCGTTTTAATATCACCTTAGCCGTGATTAAACGCGCCCTGACCACAGTACTGCCGATGATTGGCCTGGTCATGGTATCGCTGACCGGCGGCGCCATCGCGGTGGAAAAAGTATTCGCAATTCCGGGTCTGGGCCGGGCAACGCTGGGCGCAGCCATCGCTAAGGATGTACCCACATTACAGTTTGGTATTTTATTGATTTTGCTGTTTGCTTTTGTCGTCGGCATCAGCGTGAATCTGCTTAAAGCATTACTGCTTGGCCGTGCCCTGAATCAGGGCGCGATGCCAATGCCCAAAGAGTCGGACGTCACCATCAGCCAAAGTACGCGCTGGTTACCTCTGCTCTGTCTGGCCTTTCTGGCAGCGGTGATGTTGTTCGGTTTAGGACGGGACCCTTACAATATCGCTTTTATGCGACTTGAATCTCCGTCTTTGGCTCTGCCGTTTGGAGCCGATGCCATGGGGCGTGATCTGCTTGCTCGAGTCGCCCATGGCAGCCTTTATACCTGCCTGCTTTCCGTGACAGTGTCACTACTTTGTCTGGTAATAGGCTTTATCATCGGCCAGTGGCCACGCCTGATGTGCGGACCGATTGAAGTGGCGAACGCCCTTCCGCCAGTCATCAGCGGCCTTTTGATCGCCGCCGTTTATGGCCCGGGACTATTTGGAGCAACGCTGGCTGTGGTACTGGTGAGTTGGGCGCCGCTCGCCGCACACGCGGCCGCGCTGACCACCGAAGTTAAAGCAAGGCCGTATATCCAGATGCTGCCACTGATTGGGGTCGGCGTGATAAGACGCAATCTGTGTTATGTGCTTCCGGCGGTGGTTAAACCATTGCTGCGACACGCCATGCTACGTGTTCCCGGCCTGGCGCTGGCGCTGGCTTCACTCGGTTTTCTCGGTCTTGGCGCTATGCCGCCAAGTCCTGAATGGGGCCGGATTCTGGCTGAAGGCATGCCATACATTGAACGCAGCTACTGGGTGGTGCTTGCGCCGTCGCTGGCATTAATCGTATTGTCGGTATTTGCGGTCAGCGCGACTAACGTCTTTAGCCACAAGCGGCATTAACCGCCGGCACTGCAACATCAATCTCTAAGTCCGGTTTGTCAGTAGCAATACCGGACTTTTTCACTGTACCGCGAACAATGAATCTTGAACAATTTAACGGTATTCGGAGACCAGCATCGCACTGGTGCCCTCTTCCAGAGCTTCGAATATATGCGGCTGATCAGCGGCATACACCATATAGTCGCCTTGCTTTAATTCATACTCTTCACCGATTGGCCCAAGTCTGGCTGTCCCCCGGGTAATCAACACATGCTCAACGACACCATTATTATGTGCTGCTGAAATATGTGGCTGTCCCGGTTTGGCTTCCACCTGATAAATATCACGGCTGACGTTTGGCGGACAGGCAGCCAACAATGTCGCCTGATAGTTTTCACTTTGCGACACCACCGTCATCCCTTCCCCATAACGCACTACTTTCGTTACCTGCTTAGGCTCTTCCAGTAAGCGTGAAAACGGAATATCCAGCACCACACAGATGGCCCACAGGGTTTCAATACTGGGATTGCCTGAGCCGTTTTCCAATTGCGATAAGGTTGACTTGGCTATGTTTGCACGCCGGGCAACTTCGGCAATACTCAAGCCAGCATTCTGTCTTTCAGACTTTAATTTGGCAGCAATCTCGGCAATTGGTGGCTGGTTTGCGCTCATAACTCATAATTATCCTGTTTTGTTCAGACTCTGACTTTGGGGTTGTTCATTAAATTGGTCAAACGTTTTGTTTGACAAACGATGCAACGCTGTCCAATATCACTTTATCGTTTTTTATATCGAACGTTTATGCGATAAATAATTCATCATAGCATAACGCTACCGCACCGTTACCATCTGCCAGCAAGGAAGTACATTCATCTATGGAATACATTTTATCTGTGGTGCTGTTCGCCATCTCCTCTTCCGTCACTCCGGGGCCTAACAATATCATGGTGATGACATCCGGGCTTAACTTTGGCGTGCGCAGGAGTCTGCCTTTACTTGGCGGAATTTGTCTTGGCTTTGCCCTGATGCTGCTGATGGTCGGGCTGGGGTTTGCTCAACTGTTCAGTCTGTTTCCCAGCCTGTCGATGCTGGTGAAGGTTGTCGGTACTCTTTATTTACTCTACCTCGCCTGGCTGATCGCAATCAGCCGTGACGTAGGCCAGAGCTCGAGCCATACACAGCCATTTGGTTTTATCAAAGGCGCGCTGTTTCAGTGGGTCAATGCCAAAGCCTGGGTCGTTGCTATCGGGGCCATTTCCGCTTTTACCACCGTTGGCGAACAGTTTGCGCTGCAGAAACCTGACCATAGCCACGACCTTTCTTATTGTCTCATTTCCATGCGTCGGGGTTTGGCTGCTGTTTGGCTCGCTGCTGAGACGTTACCTGTCCGACAGCCGATATTTACGTGGCTTTAACCTGACGATGGCAGCACTACTGGTTCTTTCAGTACTGCCGGTAGTCAGGGAAATCATCACCACGTTAACGCTGTAAAAGGCAGACGCTGGGGTTTACCGCGCTGAGATGCGCACTCCGTTAAACAAGTTCATCACCTCAGCTTGGTTTGATATCTGACTCCAGTTGCTGAAAACAGGCCAGCAGTTCCGCGCACAAATAAGTAATGAGCAGATCGCCCCCTTGCGGAGCCGTCAGATCAAAATGCAAACGCGTAGTGTGTTCCTGACCCGCAATATCCACCAGCAGATTCACTTGCTGCTCTGAATCAGAACTGAGCGGGAAACTGAACAGACTCAGCAGCCGCTCTCCCTGCTCAGCGGCCTGTTCAAAACTCAGGTCATGCTGATATTCAAATTCCACCCGATTCTGACTGATGGTGCAGGTACAGACCCCGGCATTCAGATACGGCGTTATCATGCTGGTGAACTCTGCCAGACTTTCAGCCACCGTAGTTAGTCGATGATTGAGCTGATTCAACATGGGTATCTCCTCTGTTTTTGCAAAGCCTCTCTACATTAAAGCCTATAAATCCTGCCCGCGGATTTTAAGCCCGGCAAAGAGTGACGATTATTTTCTCACTCAATAGCTGTCAGCTTTCGATCTCAGTCTAATACCAGTCGATCCCGTTAGGGCTGAGCGGCGTAATTCCTGCCCTACAATAAGTATACAACGCAGAACATTTGCACATCATTAGTGCAATAGAAAAATAACAAAAATGGTAAGTTATTGTTATTTATAGCTTTAACTATCTGGCATCCATATTGCTCTTGTATACAAGACACCAACCAAGGACAGGTACGAGGATTCCGATGAAAAACAGTTTCAAATTTATGTTCAGCACCCTTGCTCTTTCATTATCTGCTATGAGTATGAATGCTTATTCCGCAACTTTGATTAAAGTACACAGCGATATGACGGAAGACAGCGCGCAGCAGGAAGGTATTGAACGCTTTAAGCAATTGGTCGAAGCCCGCTCTGACGGCCAGTATGAAGTCAAAATCTACGCCAATAACGCGCTTGGCAACGACGTGGAAGTCGCGCAACAAATGCAGTTTGGTGCCGTTCAGGCGGCGCCGATTCCAACGGCAAAATTAAGTGGCTTTGATAAAGATCTGCAGCTGATCGACATGCCATTCCTGTTCCCGAGCCGCGAAGTCGCCTACCAGTTTCTCGATGGCGAAATCGGTGATGAAGTGCTGTCTGGCCTGCGCTCGTCAGGTTTTGAACCGGCGATGTTCTGGGAGAGTGGTTTTAAACAGATGACCTGTAATGACCCGATTACCAAGCCCGCTGATATGCAGGATCGTAAAGTTCGCGTGATGGAAAGTCCGTTGCTGATTTCCCAGTACAAAGCCCTGGGTTCAAACCCGGTTCCGATCGCATTCAGTGAAACGTACACCGCCCTGCAACAGGGTGTGGTGGAATGTCAGGAGAACCCGCTGGTTTCGATTTCACAAATGAAATTCTACGAAGTGCAAAAAGATCTGATGCTGACTAATCACGGTTATCTGGGCACGGCGTTCGTATTCAGCAAGATCTGGTTCGACAGCCAGTCAGCCAAAAATCAGCAACTGCTTATTACGGCTGCGCGCGAAGCCGGTCAGTACCAGCGTGAACGTTCTATTGCACGCGAGGAAGTCTACCTTAACGGCATTAAACAGGCAGGCAGTACCGAAGTTATCTCACTGACACCTGAACAACTGGGCGAATTCCGCAATGCGATGTCCCCTGTTTATCAGGAGTTTGGCGCCAAGCTGAGTAAAGGCCTGCTCGACCGTGCTCAGGCAAAACTAAGCCAACTGTCTGAAATGTAACGGACTGAAAACCAAAGCTCCGTCAACCATTTCACCTCCGATTATCACTATTCAACAAGGATCCCGGGGCTGCCCCCGGGAGAAACGCTTATGTGGAATAAACTCAGTCGCCTGCTGGCCCTTTTTGAGAACACCATCGTCGGTGTTTTGATCATCTACGCATCGGGAATGCTGTTTACCCAGATTATCGCCCGCGCCGTTTTCAATACCTCATTTAGTTGGGCTGAAGAGAGCGTACGTTACGCCATTATCTGGATGGTATTTATGGCCAGCAGCATCGCCTTTCGCAATAACGCGCACATCAGTATCGATGTCATCAAACAAGTGCTGCCCAAAGCCCTGCAAAAGCCGTTTCAGATAGTAATCTGCGTGATCTGCCTCATCACCACCTTCCTGCTCGCCTGGTTTGGTTGGCAACTGGCTTCGCGCATGATGATGTTCGGCCAGCTATCGTCGGCGATGGAACTGCCGATGTACTGGTTCTATCTGGCTATTCCGGTCAGTTCGGCCTGCATGTTTATCCGCATCAGTGAATCTTTGCTGGCGCTGTTTAAACAGCCGAAACAGCAAACCGAAAACGTCTACGTGGGAGCGTAATCATGGGCTACAGTTTCTTTGCTTTAACATCGGGCCTGCTGGTTTTAGGTCTGCCTATTTTTGTGGCCCTGATCCTGGCGGTATTTATCGGCTTGCATCTGGGTGGCAGTACTCCGCTGATGCTCATCATCCAACGGATGTTTTCCGGCCTGGACAGTTTTCCGCTCATGGCGATCCCGCTGTTTATTCTGGCCGGCAACCTGATGAGCACCAGCGGCCTGTCAGCGCGCATTCTCAAGGTAGCGCTGTTGCTGGTTGGTCCGTTTCGTGGCGGCCTGGCCATGACAACCGTCACCGGCTCCATGTTCTTTGGCGCCATTTCCGGCTCCAGTCCGGCTACAGTGGTTTCTGTCGGACGCCTTATCCTGCCGTCAATGTTAAAAGAAGGCTATGATCGCCAGTTCAGTGTCGGTTTGCTGATGGCGACCGGCGCTTTAGGCATCATCATACCGCCGAGCATTTTTATGATTGTGTACGGCGCCATGGCGGGTGTTTCAATTGGTGCACTCTTTATGGCCGGTATTGGTGCCGGCGCCGTGTACGGTTCTGTCTTCCTCGCATACTGTTACTATCGGGCGCGCAAGGCTGGTATGCAGTCGCAGCCGTTTCCTAAAATGTCTGAACTGCTGGCAGCCATAAGAGAAGCAATCTGGGGCTTGGCGATACCAGTCATTATTCTTGGCGGTATATACAGCGGCCTGTTTACCCCGACGGAAGCGGCGGCGGTCGCGGTTATTTACTCTGCAGCAGTCGGTCTGTTTGTTTATCGGGACCTGACACTGAAGGACATCTGGAAAGTGTGTGTCGACAGCTCAGTCGTAACCACCCAGGTCATGATTATCGTCTCTGCAGCAGCGGCCTTCTCCTGGTATCTGACCACTTCAAGTCTGACCGACTCCCTGTCGGCGGCACTGGGCCAACTCAGCGATAATCCACTGATGTTACTGCTGATCATCAACTGTATCGTGTTGATCGCCGGGATGTTCCTGGACCCGAACTCGATTGTGATCATTCTGGTACCACTGGTTATCTCTGTTGCTCAGGCGGCAGGCATCGACTTGATTCACCTTGGTGTGATTCTGTGTGTGAACTGTGCGATTGGTATGTTCACGCCACCGTTTGGTATGAACCTGTTCGTCGCCAGCAGCCTAGATAACGTCAGTTATGGCGAAGCGGTGCGCGGCTCACTGCCTTTGGTGTGGCTGGCTCTGATTGTGCTGGTGCTGATTAACCTCTTCCCCGCGATCAGTCTGTGGCTGCCAAGTGTGGTCATGCCGGGTATTGCTGGTTAAACCTTTGCCGTTCAAGGAGATCAGTCTATGTCTGAACACTCGAATTCAATGCCGGCATCACTGGTCTCTGACCCGTCGGTGCCTCTGGCGGACAGTATCCGGATTGCGCTCTCCGATGATATTCTGGCGGGAGTGATTAGCGCCGGAAACTCGTCTTGATGAGGCGCAGCTTGCGCAGCGTTTTCAGGTCTCACGGACTCCTGTCCGTGAGGCGCTGAAACAACTCACCGCCAGTGGTCTGGTTGAACATCGTCATCGGCGCGGAGTGTTTGTTGGTGCCGTACCCGTTTCCCGGCTGGCAGAAATGTTTGAATACGTTGCCGAAATGGAAGCACTGTGCGTACGACTTGCTGCGGTCAATATGACCCAGCAAGAGCGCGAAGCGCTGCTCGCCATCCACCTCGACAGCCATAAGCATGTCACCTCGGGCGATATTGATGCTTATGACAAAGCCAATATCAAACTGCATGAGGCTCTGTTCCATGGCTGCCATAACCGCTATGTGGAGGAAGCCGTGCTCAGTGCCAGAGCCAAGGTTGCGCCCTATCGCAGGGCGCAGTTCAAGCTTGCCGATCGGGCGCGCTCATCCTTTGTCGAACACGGCGAAATCGTCAAATCGGTCATCAAAGGTATGACCCATGAAGCATCAGATATGATGCAGGCACATATCCATCAGTCTTTCCTGGCGTCTTCACGTTACGTCAGTCAGTAACCCGCAGTCACTCTGCCAGTAGGCTTGTTCGTTATCAGCGAGCAGGCTATGCCGTTATTAATCAGCGATATCAGACAGGCACAGCATGCACCTTCGAGGAGTGACGACGCTGACCAAAAATTGTCATGCGCCCATTTTACTATGACACTCATAGACTATGCTTACACCAAACAACATAAGGAGTGCATATGGGTATCATCGCGTGGATCATTCTGGGGTTAATTGCGGGCGCATTGGCAAAATGGCTGATGCCGGGACGAGATGGCGGCGGTTGGATAGCCACAATGTTGTTAGGTATCGGTGGTGCCTTTGTCGGCGGACTTATCGGCCGTGTGCTGGGTTTTGGCGGCACGAACGGTTTTAATCTGGGCAGCATACTGACAGCTACTCTCGGTGCCATCGTCTTGCTACTGGTTTACAACCGTTTCTTCAAAGGACATTAATCTCTACCAACCAGGCGACAAGTTAACCAATTCGCCGGGATTATGGGCGATTCAAAGCATCACAACGAATAAAGGCTGCATTATGCAGCCTTTTTATTGCGCAGATTTTATTAAAAACAGGCCCCGAAAGGCCTGTTTTATCTATTTAAACCATCAGATTATGAGCGGCTTTCTAACGCAAACTCTGGATCTGGTTCGTGAGTCATACGGTTACGTAAATCTCTGCGAATAATTTCAATTGACCAGAACCAAATCAGGTGACCAACAATTTCCGATACATGTTCATACCAAGGTAAACTAAACAGTGACGGAGTCAGTCCCATGAGAGGGAAAGAAATCATATGGACAAATAGCTGTGCTAATGCACCGGCAAATAAACCTTGCCATAATTTGAACTTAGGAAAACGTTCAGTAAAAACACAGTAAGCAATAGCAAATACCAGCGAGAAAATAATATGCGTCACACCGACCCAGTTAAAAACATGTCCGGCAAAGGTATACACAGCCTCATTAGGATCAATCACACCCAGCCAGTCACGCAGAAATACATATGGAGGGTTGAGGAAGTTACGTGAACAGTCAATATTTTCAGCGGCACGAATCAACGACTCCGGTGCACACGCCGCCTGGAAGATATCACCTGGGCTGCGCGGTGGCAGTGGTACCTCTGCGCCCCATTTAACAAAAGCAGAGACAAGACCCGCAATGACACCAATAAATGCAGCTAAGCCATAACGTCTGCGTGAAGGATGAGTTTGTTCAAAGAGATTCATTTTATTGTGTTCCTATTAAACGACAAGATGAGAAACTGTGTAAACGGTAACACGGTGCTAGCACGTAAAATATGAACGTAGATCAAAGCAGATGCATATTATTAAAAATAAACTCACCACTTGATTGTTATTTAATCATAGAAAAACGCTAAAATAGGCTTAATGAATAGATATAACGAACAATACATAAAATTAAACAATAGTTAGAAAAATAAAAAATAGCTATTATTTTAAAATAGAGACTATTTTGTTAACTCCAACACGTAAGACGTTTAGGAGGAAAGAGCTAACCTGACCCAAGAATTAATTAACCTTATGCTAATGAAACTCAACTTAATATTAATGACACTTAAAATGTCAGATTTATTAAATCTGTAAATATATTGTTGCCAGATATGATTGAACATGGTTTCTGCCAGACGAAAAAAAAACCAGACGTTGCGTAGAGTCTTCGCTACACAATGCCTGGTTCACTTTGAACTGA
Source organism: Vibrio sp. CDRSL-10 TSBA (assembly GCA_039696685.1). Lineage (NCBI taxonomy): Bacteria > Pseudomonadati > Pseudomonadota > Gammaproteobacteria > Vibrionales > Vibrionaceae > Vibrio > Vibrio sp. CDRSL-10 TSBA. The sequence continues at coordinate 781,050 of CP155565.1, forward strand.
CGACAACCTTTATTGTTGTAGTTTCGCTTTCGCTTCTTCAACTTTAGCGAAGTCCAGTCCAAGTTTCTTCTACCGCTTCTTTAATCAAAGCCGGGTTTTGCATCACCTGGCCCATCAGCAGTTGCAGTTTTTCCTGCGGCAGACCAAGTTGGCTGATAGTGGCCATCGCCATCAGCGGGTTTTGGGTCAGAGCCTGAAACACGTCGCGAATTTGCTGATCACTGATGTTGTTCTCTTTCAACAGCGCAATAATTGGGTTCATGAGATTACCTTTAGCTACTCAATAAAACAGAGCCGCAGTTTACCATCAGCGCGCTGAGGCGTGTACCGGCAATGAGGCATAAAAAACGCTATAACGCTCAGATAACAAACAACCACCCATCGGGTGGCTGTTTGGCGGGCTGGTGTTGCGGTTACCAACCGATGATTATCGCCGGGTTTCAGACGTTCATGATTCGGGAATGGAGCCAGTCTTTAAGCTCTGCCCGGTTGAGCTTCATCGAATTCATGTTGTGATCATCAATCGGTGCACCTCGCAGTTCTAACTTTCTAATTTCTCTGTCTAGTGCATCGTAATTCGACGCATTTTCTGCAAACGTATCATCGCTCGCGCTTAACTGGGAAATGGTGTCCATATGTTCTGGATACTCATGCGCTAAAGAGTGATTTTCGCCTAGCATAGAAACCTCGTTAAGTTGGTTGGTCACACAAATAAAGTGCGCACTTTTTGAGCCGCACAATTATAAATGTAGCAGCCTGTAACCATGACTCAAGTCAGCATTTTTCAGGTTTCGTCATTCTGAGATCCATTTCCCAGACCGGGAAAAATAAAAAACCGCCATGGAGAACCACAGCGGTTTAGTTGTCAGCCCTAACTACTTAAAAAGCGGGCTCAATTGTGCCTTTAAAGGCTTGCTGCATGTATTGGCGGATGGCTTCAGAGTGATAAATCTGGACGAACTTTTTATAATCTTCGTTGTCTTTGTCCTGCTCACGCGCCGCAATCACCATCACCGCCAGAGGTGCCTGCTTAGATTCCAGATAGATACCCTGCTTTTTCGGATCCAGTCCGGCGGACATGACGTAGTTCATCGTAATTGCCGCAGCATCGACATCATCCAGGGTACGTGGCAACTGAGCGGCGTCCACTTCAACAAATTGAAAATCCTTTGGATTCTCAACCACATCGTTCAAAGTCGCCTTAAATCCGGTCCCTTCACGTAAGGTAATCAGGTTGCTATCAGCAAACAGCAACAAACCACGCCCGCCATTGGTCGGATCATTTGGAATCGCAATGCGCGCGCCTTGTGGTAACTCATCCAACGAGTGGTATTTATTAGAATATATCCCCATTCGCATCAGGATTGACTGACCAATTGAGACCAGATGGGAATCGTGGCTGCTGTTGTAGTTGTCCAGAAAAGGCTGATGCTGGTAGCTGTTAAGATCAATGCTGCCATCTTCCAGCGCCGCATTCGGCGTAATGTAGTCAGAAAATTCAACCACTTTAACGTTTAATCCTTGCTTCGCCGCTTCTTTGGCGACCGCTTCAGCTACCTGAGCATGAGGACCAACGGTTGCACCCACTTTTAGTTCTGTATGTTCTTTCTGACCACAGGCCGTCAAACCTGCTATCAATGCCGCAGCCAGTGCCCATTGACCGACTCGCTTAAGTCCTTTCATTACTCTCTCCGTATGCTGTACATCACAGACGTTTAGCCATCTAAACTGCCATACTACGCGAGCCATTTTTTTATGCAAGCTCAATCTTTTTTTCTCAACTCTTCAGTCATTGCCCCCCTCTTTTGCCCAATTTTGGTGCTGGTTCACATCTTATAACGCAACAAATTCTCGTTGCAGTGAGGAGAATATTTCTCTAGATTGAAAATTATGTTCAAGGATGAATATGAATCACAAGGAGCGCTATGAAAAAGTTATTAATCGTTAATGTGGGATTACCACCTAAACCACAATTAGATGCGTTCGGTAAATTTGAGCAGTGGGCTAAAAACGTCATTGAGGCACATCGTCATCCGAAATCGGCCAATCAGGCGGCCACAATTGAGTTTCACGATGGTATTAATCAACCACTGCCACACTCCGACCATCTGGCAGGTGTGATTATCATGGGCTCATTGGCCATGGCGTCTGACAAAGAAGACTGGATGCTGCGCCTGTCACAGGAAATCGTGCATCTGGTCGAGCGCAGTATTCCGCTGCTCGGGATCTGTTTTGGTCACCAACTGATCGCTCAGGCGTTGGGCGGCAAAGTCGGCTACCATCCGCAAGGTCTGGAAATAGGCACCATAGCAATCAACAAACAGCCAGATGCAGAGCATGACCCTATTTTCAGTGACCTGCCTGCACAGTTTCGATGCGCAGGCGGTACATTATCAATCGGTACTGACCTTACCTGAAGATGCCGTCCATCTGGCGGCAAGCGACTTTGAACCTCATCATGCCTATCGGGTCGGTGAATGCTGTTGGGGCGTACAATTCCACCCGGAGTTTACTCCGCAAGTGATGAAGCTGTCGTTAGCCGGCTTGCAGCATGAATTACCCGATGATTACGAACGCAAGCAAGCAGCAGTGAAAGAAACCCATCATGCCAGACAGGTACTGGTCAACTTTGCCGGTCTGGTCGAGCAGCAAAGTCAGTCACTGGGCGCGGCCTAATTCTGCAAACAGCAAGCTCTGACAAAAAGGCAAGCTGCGATAAAAAAGCGTAAGTGAATTCACTTACGCTTTTTTCATCCCTCAAGCGGTATTGCGAGGTAATAACGGTATTACGAGGTAATCAAGTTACATGCGCAAGCCACCGTCCACTTCCAGCACCCGACCGGTAAAGTAGTCATTCTGCAGTATATATTTAACCGCTTGAGCAATTTCGACTGGCTCTCCCATTCGCCCCAGTGGCACCATTTGTTTGAGCCTGTCCACGGCTTCAGGTTTCATCTGGTCAGCCATCGCGGTATGAATGATTCCCGGTGCAATCGCTGCAGCACGAATACCAAATCGCGCCAGCTCTTTGGCCCAGCAGGTGGCCATCGTGGCCACTGCGGCTTTAGAAGCTGAATAATTGGTCTGGCCCATATTACCGGCCCGAGAGACACTGGAGATATTGATGATCGCTCCTTTACTGCCGGTTTCGATCATTTTCACTGCTGCTTCACGGCCACATAAAAACGTGCCGGTGACGTTCACGTTCATTACGCTATCAAACTGATCGAGTGACATTTTACTGACCACGCCATCTTTCACTTTGACCAGCAGACCATCCCGCAATATGCCGGCGTTATTAATCAAACCGTCCAGTTGGCCAAAATCAACCACGATGTCGTGAAATGCGTCGACGACCTGAGCTTCATTGGTAACATCCGCTACATAATAAATCGCTTTGGCGCTGAGCATATGACATTGCTTCTGAGTATCTATCAAAGCCGCCTCATTGGTATCGATTAAGGCAAGATCTGCTCCCGCCTGAGCAAGCGTGACCGCCATCATTTGCCCCAGTCCCTGGCCTGCCCCCGTAATTGCTATCACACTCTCTTTGAGATTCATTCTGCAGCCTCCTGTTGAACTTTTCCTGTCAGCCCCGGGAACGATAGAACTCAAACAGACTGGAAAAATCCCGTTCCTGGTTACCATTCGCGTTGTGATAGGCATAAAGATTACGTGCCAGCGAGCCCATCGGAATCGATGACTGGCTTTTCAGAGCGGCATCAATACCCAGACCGAGATCCTTTTGCATCAACTGACTCATAAAGCCCGGTTTATAATCATGACTGGCTGGAACATTTTCCATTACACCGGGACAAGGGTTATATAACTCCAGGGCCCAGTTTCTGCCTGAACTTTGCAGCATAATGTTAGACAACACTTCAGGATCCAGCCCGTTGTCGATGCCTAAATTGAGAGCTTCACACGTTCCGGACATCAGAATACCCAACATCAGGTTATTGCAGATTTTCGCCATCTGACCGTCACCGGCTTTGCCGGCATGGAAAATGTTTTTCCCCATGTGTTGCAGAAACCTGCCGGGCTTTTTCAAATGCCGCATCTGTCCCGCCGACAATAAAGGTCAGTGTCCCGGCCTGAGCCCCTGCCACTCCGCCCGATACCGGCGCGTCAACAAAATCCAACTGCTTGTCAGCTGCCTGTTCGGCAACAATCCGCGCCGACTCAGGATCTATGGTGGACGAGTCAATCAGAAACGTGCCAGACTTAACCAGATTCAGCAGCCCTACAGCCCCGGAATGATCGCCCAGATACACCGCACGAACATGCACGCCGGCAGGCAGCATTGTAATCACCGTATCAGCGCCCTGAACCACTTCCTCGACAGAATCTGCCACCTTAGCGCCAAGCGGCTGCAGCCGTTTCGCCGCTTCGCGATTGAGATCAAACACCTGCAGGGCGAGGCCTGATTTGATCAAATTCTCTGCCATGGGCGTGCCCATGTTACCTAGTCCGATAAACGCTATAGTCTTCATGCCACGCCTCCTTGAGGTGGAATTGACTGATGCACCTGTTCTAAACCTGCCAAAGGATGAATTTCTGCCGGCCATAACGAGGTAAACAGCTGGTCTATCACGGCATCGTCCACGCTGGCCACGCTTTTGAATGTCCAGTGAGGTTCACCATCTTTATCGATAAGACGAGCCCGGACACCTTCCTGAAACTCGCCCAACAAACCACTGCGCACCGATAAACTCAGTTCAAGCCGGAAGCAATCGGCCAGACTCAGTTTCTGGCATTGGGTAATCTGGCGATAACAGATATGAGCCGAGATCGGACTACCGGCAGCAAGGTTGCGCCTTGCGGTATCCATCCATTTATCCTGCCCTTCGATTGCGAGTATCTGTTCGCACACCTGAGTCAGAGTATCGGCTTTAGATGCCGATTGGATTTTGGCCAGATAAGGCAGTAGCTGGCTACTAACGCCGTCATCACCGTCCTTTGCCGCCAGTTCATCAAGTACCCGGCTCACCTGTGCCCGGTGGTTTCCCTGCCAGTCCAGAGCCTGCAGCACCGACAGCAAAGGTGAACGATCCTGGTAATGCAGTAAGTAATCGGCCATGCGGATATCAATGGCATCAATGGCATTGACCGACGCTCCGGTCAGCCCCAGAAACAGGCCAATACCCGGTGGTAAACGGTTCAGGAACCAGGTCCCCCCCACATCGGGATAAAGGCCAATACTGATTTCCGGCATGGCCAGGCGACTGCGCGGGGTGACGACCTTGTGGCTGCATCCCATAAACAGTCCCATACCGCCACCCATAACAATCCCATCTCCCCACGCGATGATCGGTTTGGTATAGGTGTGGATCAAATAGTCACACTGATATTCGAGTGAAAAGTATTCGGTGCAGAACGCCTGAACCTCTTCATCACTTTTATCGCGCATGACATTGTGCATGGTGCGGACATCGCCACCGGCACAAAACGCTTTTTCTCCGCCACCTTCAAGTAAAATACACACCAGATTGTCATCGTGTTGCCACCGCAAAAGCTGGTCAAACAGCAAGGCCAGCATGTTATAACTCAGAGCATTGAGCGAAGCCGGGTTGTCTAATGTCGCGACGCCAATTTTGTGGACATTATCCCGGCACCTCAGCTCCTGAAAGCTGACACGGTCAGTCATATCTCCTCCTCACATTGATGTTTATCTTCCTGACCTAACGGTTTTTCCAGTGCGGTTTGCGTTTTTGCAGAAACGCCTGCACGCCTTCGGTCTGATCTTCAGTATCGAACAGGTTGAGGAAGTATTCGCGTTCTTTGATCAAACCTTGCTGGTGAGTCGCATAACGGGTCTGCTGAATAAGCCGCTTGCAGGCAGCCACGGAAGACGGTGACTGATTTTCCACGTTTCTGCGCCATCTCAAGCGCGTAAGTCAGCGCCTGTCCTTTTTCTACCACCTCTTCCACCAAACCTATCTGCCGCCCCTGATCTGCTGCAATCTGCTCACCACATAAAATCATCCGCTTCGCCCAGCCTTCACCAACCAGAGCGGTAAGATTCTGCGTTCCGCCGGCACAGGGCAGTAAACCGACTTTGGCTTCAGGTAACGCTAAAACCGCTTGCCGCTCAGCAACCCGAATATCGCATGCCAGCGCGACCTCCAGACCACCGCCCATCGCATAGCCGTTAATGGCAGCGACCGACACCCCACGAAACGCACTCAGGGTTTCAAACGCTTCGCCAAACACGCGCGCCATGGTGTGCGCTGTGGCCTTATTGCCATCGGCAAACAACTTGAGATCAGCTCCGGCCGAGAAAAACTTGTCGCCAGCTCCGGTCAGTACCATGGCATAAATATCTTTATCATCGTTGAGTGACTCCACCAGCCCTTTCAGCTGCACCAGACTCTGTTCTGTCCAGGTATTGGCAGGCGGGTTGTTCATGGTAACTACCGCTACATGCTGACGCACTTCAACCTCAATGGGCGTTACCGAATTCGTTTGCTCAGCCATAATCGCTCCGTAAATTGCTCTTTCCCGCTACCAAATCGCACATCCTTCACCCAGTAACCGCCGCGCGATGATAAGACGCATAATCTCATTAGTCCCTTCCAGGATCTGATGTACACGCACATCACGAAAATGGCGTTCGAGCGGATATTCACGGATGTAACCATAGCCGCCATACAGTTGCAGCGCCGCATCACACACCTGAAAACCGACATCGGTAGCGAATCGTTTCGCCATTGCGCAGTAAGTGGTCGCCTCCCTGTCCCCGAGATCCAGTTTACTGGCGGCATAGCGCACCAGTTGACGCGCCGCTACTAACTCGGTTGCCATATCAGCCAGCTTAAACTGCAACCCCTGAAACTGAGCCAGTGACTGACCAAACTGTTTACGCTCCTGCATATACTGTGTGGCCTGATTGAGTGCCTGTTGTGCGGTGCCGACAGAGCAGGTGGCGATATTAATCCGCCCGCCATCCAGCCCTTTCATGGCGAAGGTAAATCCTTCCCCTTCCTGGCCGAGTAAACCGCTTTCCGGCACCCGGACGTTTTCCAGGGTCACCGAGCGGGTCGGCTGGCTGTTCCAGCCCATTTTGGGTTCTTTGCGTCCGTAACTGATTCCCGGCGTGTCAGCCTGTAGCACAAACGCAGAAATGCCTTTTGCTCCCGCTTCTCCGGTACGCGCCATCACCACCAGTACATCGGTTTCACCGGCACCCGAGATAAAGGTTTTGCTGCCGTTGAGGATGTAATGATCGCCTTGCTTGCGCGCGGTGGTGGTGAGTGACGCCGCATCAGAGCCGGCATTGGGCTCAGTCAGGCAGTACGAACCCAGCCATTTGCCATATACCAGTTGCGGACAGAAATAGGCTTTTGCTTCCTGAGTCCCGAAGCTGGCGACCATCCAGGTCACCATATTATGAATAGTCATAAACGCTGTGGTAGAGGTGCAGCCCATAGCAAGTTGTTCAAACACAATTGACGAGTCAAGACGGCTCAATCCAAGGCCACAATGCTCTTCAGGCGTATAAAGCGCGAGAAAACCCAGCTCTCCGGCATCACGTAACACCTGTTTGGGGAAAAACTGTTCTTCATCCCACTGCGCAGCAAATGGTGCCAGACGTTCACTGGCAAACTGGCGCGCGGTATCGGCAAACGCCCGTTGATCTTCATTCAGTTCAAAGTCCATACTGAGCTCCGTATCTGTCTGTCCGTTTTTGTAGCCTTGTTTTTCTCTCTATCTCTTTCTCTGTTTCTGCCTCAGCCGAACAGCCAGGTTCATTGCCAAAGCCGGAGAGAATTGAGACCGTCATCTGAGATGAATAGTCAGGTTAGGCCCACCGGGAATATCATCCTCAAACCAGCGTGCGCTGACCGTTTTGGTCTCCGTAAAAAAGCGAACAGCCTGCTTGCCGTAGGCATGCAGATCGCCGTAGAAGCTACCGCGCCAACCGGTAAAGGAGAAGAACGGCAGCGGCACAGGGATCGGCACGTTAATACCGACCTGCCCGACCTGAATTTCATGCTGGAATTTACGCGCGGCACCACCGCTGGCGGTAAAAATTGAGGTACCGTTGCCATAAGGGTTGCGATTAATGATTGCGATGGCTTCTTCCAGGCTGTCCGCCTGCATACACACCAGCACCGGACCAAAAATCTCCTCGCGATACAGGCTCATCTTGGTTGTCACGCCACTAAACAGGGTCGGCCCGACCCAGTTACCATGCGGCAGACCATCGACCGTACATTGGCTGCCATCCAGTTCGCACACCGCCCCCTGCTGTTTCCCCTGTTCAATCAGGCTCAGCACTCTCTGCTTCGCCTGCGGGCTGATAAGCGGCCCGTAAGCGGCTTGCTCATCATCCCAGCGTCCGGGGCGCATGGCGGCCATCGCCTGTTTAAGCTCCGGCAGCCAGTGGCGCGCGTCCCCGACCAGAATCGCAACCGATATCGCCATGCAGCGCTGACCCGCCGCCCCCACCGAGGCACCTACCAGGTTATTGATGACTTGTTCTTTATTGGCATCCGGCATCACGACCAGATGATTTTTGGCGCCGGCGAACGCCTGCACCCGTTTGAAATGGGCAGTGCCTTGCTGATAGATGTACTGAGCAACCTTGACCGAACCGACAAAAGAGATGGTTCGAATATCCGGATGAGCGAGCAGAAAATCGACCTGCGCTTTACGGCCATGCACTATCTGCAGTACGCCTTGCGGCGCTCCGGCCTGCTCAAACAGTTGTGCCAGGCGCACGGAGGTCAGCGGCACCTGCTCTGAGGGTTTGAGGACAAAGGAATTCCCCGCGGCAATCGCCAGCGGAAACATCCACAACGGAATCATGGCCGGGAAGTTAAAGGGAGTGATACCGCAACAGACGCCAAGCGGCTGGATAAGCGAATAAGTGTCGATATCAGATGCGACGTTCTCAACCGTTTCACCCATCATGTTGCTGGCGATATTCGCGGCCTGTTCCACCACTTCAATCCCGCGCCATACATCACCCTTGGCATCTGCTGTGGTTTTTCCGGTTTCCTGTGACAGCAGTTGCGCCAGTTCATCATGATGCTCTTTGAGTAAATGCTGATAGCGCAGCATCAGCCTGGCCCGCTCCGGCACCGGAACTTTCTTCCAAGACTCAAACGCGGCCAGCGCACTACGCACTGCAGCGCTCATCTCGTCTTCGGTGGCACAAGGCAGACGTGCTAAAACCTCATTCGTTGCCGGGTTCGTGACGTCTACCCACTCCTGACTCACCGACTGGCGAAACTCACCATCAATAAACAACGGGACAGAATGACTCATAATCGGATCCTTTCAAGGCAGATCGCACCGGGGGCAGCCCGGTCAAACTGACCGCAGAAACGGGACGCTGCATACCATGCAGACTCAGTAATAAGGGATTAAGGAACGAGAACATCATGATAGCGGCACCTCATCAGGCACCGGCACTTCAATCGCCACTGCGGTCGCTTCACCACCACCAATACACAGCGTGGCGATGCCGCGCATGACTTTTTTATGTTCACGGTTGCCATCCACGCCTAAGGCCTGTAACTGACGCAGACTGTGAATCAGAGTGACCAGAATTCGTGCCCCGCTGGCGCCAATAGGATGGCCAAGGGCACAGCTGCCACCTTTGACGTTGACCCGGTCCACATCCAGATCCAGTTTTTGAATCGCAATTTGAGTGACCACGGCGAAACGCTTCGTTGATTTCCCACAGGTCGACTTCATCGGCTGACCAGTCGAGCTGTGAGAGCAACTGCTCAATGGCATACACCGGCGCTAAGGTATATTCAGACGGATGTCTGGCGTGGGTACTATGACCACGCATCACGGCCAGCGGCTCAATTCCCTGCTGAAGAGCGGTTTCGCCATCCATCAGCATCAAGGCTGAGGCGCCGTCGGCTATCGCACTCGAATTGGCAGCGGTCACCGTGCCATCAGCACTGAATGCAGGTTTCAGCCGGGCAATTTTTTCTAACCGGATCGAACGTGGGTGCTCATCGTAATTGAGTATCTGCGCCCCTTCCTCAAGACTCACCGGCGCCATCTCGGCAACGAACAGTTGCTGACCCTGCGCTTCCCAGGCACGCTGAGCTGACAGCGCCGCCCACTCGTCCATCTGCTCACGGCTAAATTGCAGTTTGTCGGCGACTTGCTGGGCATAAACCCCCATCAAATGTCCTTCATAGGCATCCTGCAATCCGTCGAGAAACATGTGATCGTAGGTCGTCTGGTGGCCCATCCGCATACCACTGCGCGAGTTGGTCAAAAGATAGGGCGCATTGGTCATGCTCTCCATACCACCAGCAATAACGCAGCGCGCAGAATCGGCGTTGATCAAATCATAGGCCAGCATGACGGTTTTCATGCCCGAACCACACACCTTGTTAATCGTGCTGCAGCCGATAGAGTAAGGCAGTCCGGCCGCCAGTGCGGCCTGACGGGCCGGGGCCTGGCCGCAGCCAGCCGTCAGCACGCAGCCCATCAGCACTTCGTCGATCTGCTCAACCGGCGCTGACGCGGCATTTAACGCGGCCTTAATGGCCAGCCCGCCTAGTGCGGGAGCAGAATAATCTCGCAAGGCACCCTGAAAGCGCCCGTGCGGTGTACGTTTGGCAGATACAATCCAAATGGCTTTTTCCATGCCCTCGTCCTCGGTATCGTTGACGAAAGTATTCACCACAAGGCTCTTGTTATAGGCGGGTACAACTGAACAACTTGGCCTCGTTGATTCTCTGAGGCGCTTCTACCCGGCGATTTTCGCCCAGCGGCTTCTTGACGTTTACGTAAGCATAGCACTAACATTTACGTAAACGTAAAGAAACAAACCAACAACAATAACAATTTCTCACCTGGCTCTGTCACAGGTGACTGACAGCACAAACGTCCCTCATCGCTGGTTTCAGACCAGCCCTAATGAGCAGTTGGAGGACTTCGGTCAGTGGAAACTTTTAAAATCAGCGAGCTCGCCAAGGAGTTCGATATTACAACCCGCAGTATTCGTTTTTACGAAGACATGGGCTTAATACAGCCAGAGCGCAAAGGCACAGTGCGCATCTATCAGCGACGGGACAAAATCCGTTTGAAGTTGATTTTGCGTGGCAAACGTCTGGGGTTTTCTCTGGCCGAAATTCGCGAGTTGTTTGAGCTTTACGATGCTCATCAGGGCGAGACACAGTTAGTGAAAATGCTCAATATTATTGAGGATAAAAAGGCGGTTTTGCAGCGTCAGCTGGATGACATCGGAGCCGTGATGGGAGAGTTGGAGGCTGCGCGCGAACGTTGCGAGCAGGCTCTGAAGGTTAGCAGTTAGGTATTCCCAGTACTTATTACTTCCAGGTACTGATGTCTTCCAAATACTGCTTTCTTCCGGGTGCTTATTTATTCTAAGTAATCATTTATTCAAGGTACTTATTTATTCAAGGTACTTATTTATTCAAGGAAATAGGCGCTTCCTACAACAGCATTTTCATCTTTCGTTAGCTACTTTCTGTGACCACAGCGTTTTGTTCAACACGCTGTGTCTGCGCAAGGAAGGACGCGGAGGTGTTATGAACAGCCAGTATCAGCCACTTAGTTTCGGATTGGGCGAAACCATTGACATGTTACGAGAGCAGGTCAATGCGTTTTCTGCTCAGCATATCGCCCCTATCGCCGACCATATTGATCGGCAAAACCAGTTTCCCGAGCACTTGTGGGCTTTGTTCGGCGAAATGGGATTGCTGGGCGTCACCGTCAGTGAGGAATACGGCGGCGCGCACATGGGATACCTCGCCCACGTCATCACCATGGAGGAGATCAGCCGCGCCTCCGCTTCCGTCGGCCTTAGTTACGGCGCTCACTCCAATTTGTGCGTTAATCAGATTTTTCGCAACGGCAATGCCGATCAACGGGTCAAATATCTGCCCAAATTACTCGATGGTGCCTGGGTCGGCGCGCTGGCAATGAGCGAACCGAATGCCGGCTCCGATGTTGTCGGCATGCAGCTCAAAGCCGAACGGCGCAATGACCACTTTGTGCTCAATGGCACTAAGATGTGGATCACCAACGGGCCTGATGCCGATGTGGTGGTGGTTTACGCCAAAACGGCCGCCGAAGCCGGTTCACGCGGCATTACCGCCTTCATTGTTGAACGGGAATTTCCCGGTTTCTCTTCAGCCCAGAAGCTCGACAAACTAGGCATGCGTGGTTCCAATACCTGCGAACTGGTTTTTGACCAGTGCCGGGTTTCCTTATGACAACGTGCTCGGCAAAGTCAATCACGGCATTGAGGTGCTGATGAGCGGGCTGGATTACGAACGGGTTGTTCTGGCCGGTGGCCCGCTGGGCATCATGCAAGCCTGTCTTGATCTGGTCCTGCCCTATATTCACGATCGTAAACAGTTTGGTCAGTCGATCGGTGAATTCCAGCTGGTTCAGGCCAAGGTCGCCGACATGTATACCCGCCTGAATGCTGCGCGCGCTTATGTGTATGCCGTCGCTGGCGCGTGCGATCGCGGCGAAGTGACCCGTAAAGATTCTGCCGGAGCCATTCTGTACAGTGCTGAACTGGCCACACAAATGGCGTTAGATACTATTCAGCTGTTAGGCGGCAATGGCTATATCAACGACTTTCCGGCCGGTCGCCTGCTGCGTGATGCCAAGCTGTATGAAATCGGCGCCGGAACATCAGAGATCCGCCGTATATTGATTGGGCGGGAACTGTTCAACGAGTCACGTTAAACCTGTAACGGAGTGCGTATGGCCGTGATTAACAGCAAAATCAAAACCAGCTCAGAACTTTACCAACGCAACCTGGAACACATGACGTCACTGGTGCAACAACTTGAGGAGCACCGGACAACCCTGCTGCAGGGGGCGGGCGAACAAGCGATTGAACGCCAGCGTCAGAAAGGCAAACTACCGGTGCGCGAGCGGGTGATGCAGTTGCTCGACCCTGCCAGCCCCTTTATCGAGATTGGTCAGTTTGCGGCTTGGCAAGTCTATGAAGATGATGTGCCCTGCGCAGGTGTGGTCGCCGGCATTGGCACCATTCACGGCATTGAGTGTATGGTGGTTGCCAATGATCCGGCCGTCAAAGGCGGCACCTATTATCCACTGACGGTAAAAAAACATCTGCGCGCTCAGGAAATTGCCGAACGCTGCCACCTGCCCTGCGTCTATCTGGTTGACTCCGGCGGCGCTAATCTGCCTTATCAGGCCGAAGTTTTTCCGGACCGCGACCATTTCGGGCGTATCTTCTACAATCAGGCCCGTATGTCAGCGAAAGGGATCCCACAAATCGCGGTGGTGATGGGACTATGCACCGCGGGCGGAGCCTATATTCCAGCCATGGCAGACGTATCGATTATTGTCCGCCAGCAAGGCACCATTTTTCTGGCCGGGCCGCCGCTGGTCAGGGCCGCGACCGGTGAAGTGGTCAGTGAAGAGGAGCTGGGCGGTGCGGATGTGCATTGTAAAAAATCCGGTGTCGCCGATTATTACGCGGACAATGATCAGCACGCACTCTCCATAGCCCGCCAAGCGATCGCCAGCACGAATCTTGCGCCCACAATTGTGCCTGATTCGGTACTGCCGCCACGCTATGAGGCCGCAGAGATGTACGGGATCGTTAACGCTGATCTGCGCTTGTCGTTTGATGTACGCGAAATCATTGCCCGTCTGGTGGACGACTCTCAGTTTGATGAATTTAAGGCCTTATATGGCAGTTCACTGGTCTGTGGTTTTGCTACGTTACACGGTCACGCCATCGGTATCGTGGCCAATAACGGCATCCTATTTTCTGAATCAGCGCAAAAAGGTGCCCACTTTATTGAACTGTGTGCCAAACGCAGAATCCCGCTGCTGTTTTTACAGAATATCACCGGATTCATGGTCGGGAAAAAGGTCGAAGCGGAAGGCATTGCCAAGCATGGTGCGAAACTGGTGATGGCCGTCGCCTGTGCCGACGTGCCTAAGTTCACCGTCATCATTGGCGGCTCTTATGGTGCCGGCAACTATGGGATGTGCGGCCGTGCTTATAATCCGACCATGATGTGGATGTGGCCTAATGCACGCATTTCGGTCATGGGTGGTGAGCAGGCCGCCGGGGTACTGACCCAAGTACGGCGTGACATTCAGGCCCGGCGTCAGCAAGAGTGGCCAGAACAGGAAGCAGCCGCCTTCAGACAGTCGATTGTCGAACTATACGACACACAAGGCAGTCCCTATTACGCCAGTGCCCGCTTGTGGGATGACGGCATTCTCGACCCGCTGGAAACCCGCGACACCCTCGGGCGTGCGCTGACTGCTGCGCTGCGCGCGCCAATCGCTGACAGCCAGTTCGGCATTTTCCGCATGTAAATAAGGAATCGCGCCATGAACCCAGATCAGCCCAGTGTACTGTGTGAATTGTCCGCCAGCGGGATTGCCAGCTTAACCCTCAACCGTATCGACAAATCGAATGCGTTTGATGATCAGATGATTGCGTTGCTCTTGCATCACCTCAACGCTCTGGCCAAAGAGACCACGCTGCGCCTGCTGGTCATCAAGGCCAATGGCCGCCATTTTTCGGCCGGTGCCGATCTCAACTGGATGCGCGCGATGGCGACCAAATCACATTCTGATAATCACAGCGATGCTGCCCAGCTGGCGCTGCTGATGCAAACCCTGGATACTTTTCCCCATCCGACGATCGCTGCGGTGCAAGGCTGTGCGTTCGGCGGCGCACTGGGCCTTATCTGTTGTTGCGATATCGCGGTAGCCAGTGCCGATGCCCGCTTTTGCTTAAGTGAAGTGAAACTGGGTTTAGTCCCAGCCACCATCGCCCCATACGTATGCCGGACATTGGGACAGCGGCAGGCGCGGCGCTATATGCTGACCGCCGAACCGTTTGATGCCGCCAGAGCGCTGCAGATGGGGCTGATTCATCAACAGGTCAGTGAGAAGCCCCAGGATTTATCACTGGCGGTGCAACAGCTTTGCGAGCAAATCCTGCTCAACAGCCCCGTCGCCCTGACTCAGGCCAAAGCCCTGTGCCAGCGCTGTGCCGACAGCCCGCTCGATCAAAAACTGATCGCCTATACCAGCCAGTTAATCGCCGACATCCGCGTGTCGCCCCAAGGCCAGGAAGGGCTGAATGCCTTTTTTGCCAAACGAGCGCCAAACTGGATCTCTCCTTCAGGCGGCAACAAAGGAGAATCGCAATGAAACCGCCTCTTTTACGGGCTGGGGTCTTGAGTGACTTTCCACCCGCCGTCACTCTGGTTGAAGTCGGTGCCCGTGACGGCCTGCAAAATGAAAATGCGGTCACCAGCGCGGCTAAAATCGCTCTGATTGACCAGCTATCGGCCAGTGGCCTGACCTATATAGAAGCCGGTTCGTTTGTCTCACCCAAATGGGTACCGCAAATGGCAGATTCAGATAAAGTGCTGAGCGGCATTCAACGTGCGCCGGCAGTGACTTACTCGGCTCTGGTTTCCTAACCTGCGCGGTCTGGAGCAGGCCATCGCCTGTCAGGCGGATGAGATCGCCATCTTTACGTCAGCTTCACAGGGCTTTTGCCAGCACAACATCAATTGCTCAATCGAGCAAAGCCTGCAGCGCTTCAAGCCCGTTGTCAGCCAGGCACAACAACTAGGACTCAAAGTCCGCGGCTATCTCTCCTGCGTGGCTGATTGCCCTTATGACGGGCCGACACTACCCGAACAAGTCGCCAGTGTTGCCGCAGCATTGCAAGACCTCGGCTGTTACCAGATCTCGCTTGGCGACACGATCGGCACGGGCACGCCACTGCGTATCGCCCGGATGCTTGAGGCCGTCCGGAAACAAGTGCTGACTGAACAGTTAGCTGTGCATTTTCACGATACCTGGGGAATGGCGCTGGCCAATTTGTATCAGTCACTGTCAATGGGCATTACCACCATAGACTGCAGTGTAGCCGGATTAGGTGGCTGCCCTTATGCGCCGGGCGCGGCGGGCAATGTGGCGACAGAAGATGTGATCTATCTTTGCCAGGGATTGGGAATAAATACCGGCGTTGATCTGCAGCAAGTCGCTAACGCAGGCTGGGCTATCAGCCATATTCTGGGTCGCAGACCAATATCCAAAGTTTCGCTGGCTCTACACAGTAAGCCAACACAAAAACAAACATAACCACTTGTAAAGTATAACAAAAATATAATCAAACTTCCTGAAATCTCCTTTCTGACTCTCCCTCTCTCGTTTGTACCGTAGCTTACTATGAGTAATTTTGGATAGAAATTACCTATCAATTTAATAGTAATAAGCGATTTTTCTTAATCTCGACTTGGTGGGAATATAGTTCCCGAAGACAAGACATTCCAACCAATAACTTAAAGGAAACACGGAATATGATTAATACTAAAATCAAACCATTTAGCGCGACTGCATTCAAAAACGGCGAATTCGTAGACATCACAGAACAGGACGTTCTGGGCAAATGGGCAGTATTTTTCTTCTATCCTGCGGACTTCACTTTCGTATGTCCGACAGAGCTAGGCGACCTTGCAGACCATTACGCTGAGCTTCAGTCTCGCGGTGTTGAAGTGTACTCAGTATCAACTGACACCCACTTTACTCACAAAGCATGGCACGACAGTTCAGACACTATCGGCAAGATCAACTACTACATGGTTGGCGACCAGACCGGCAACATCACCAACAACTTCGGTGTAATGCGTGAAGGTCAGGGTCTTGCAGACCGTGCGACGTTCCTGATTGACCCGGAAGGTACTATCCAGGCAATGGAAATCACTGCTGAAGGTATCGGCCGTGACGCAGAAGACCTGATGCGTAAAGTGAAAGCCGCTCAATACGTTGCTTCTCACCCAGGTGAAGTATGTCCAGCAAAATGGAAAGAAGGTGAAGAGACTCTGGCTCCGTCACTAGACCTGGTTGGTAAAATCTAATCAGCCTTGTCCTTAGAAATTAATTCTATAGAAATAACGCGTAATCACATGATTACACGATAATTTAAGAGCTGGTCGGGCGTTCTACCTGACGACCTGAATGCCCGGTCGGCTCTTCCTTTTATCCAGAGTGACCACTCCATTTAAAATAAATAATAAAGGTATCCCGGTATGTTAGACCAAGCGATCAAACAGCAGTTATCTCAGTATCTGACGAACTTAAAACAGCCAGTCCGTCTAGTGGTCAGCCTAGATGAAAGTAAAGGCGCGCAAAATATTCTTGAACTGGCGAATGAAATTGCTTCGCTGAGCGAACTGGTCAGCGTAGAACGCGACGACAATGTCAGCGAGCGCAAGCCTGTGATGACAGTGACAAACCCTGACAAAGGCACCTCGTTGAGTTTTGCCGGCGTACCAATGGGCCATGAGTTTACTTCTCTGGTTCTGGCACTGCTGCACTCAGGCGGCCATCCAATCAAACTGGATCAGGCTACGATTGAACAGATTGCACAGCTGGACAAAAAACTGGACGTGGAAGTGTTTATTTCTCTGTCATGCCAGAAACTGTCCGGATGTGGTGCAAGCCTTTAACATGATGGCTGCGATTAATCCTGATGTGCGCACCACCATGATCGATGGCGCCCTGTTCCAGGATGAAGTAAAACAGCGCGATATCATGGCAGTACCTAGTGTATTTGTGAATGGCGAACTGTTTGGTCAGGGTCGTATGACACTGGCTGAAATACTCAACAAGTTAGATGACGGTGCGGCAGAGAAAGCGGCCTCCAGCCTAAACGAAAAAGACCCATACGATGTACTGGTTGTCGGTGGTGGCCCTGCTGGTGCTGCGGCAGCAATTTATGCAGCCCGTAAAGGTATACGCACAGGTATTGTTGCTCAGCGTCTGGGTGGCCAAGTGATGGACACCATGGCAATCGAAAACTTTATCTCGGTCAAACACACTGAGGGGCCAAAACTGGCGGCGAACCTGGGTGAGCACCTTAAAGAATACAGCGTTGATATTATTACCGAACAGCAAGCTGAAAAGCTGATGGGGTCGGAATTTACCTCCGATGGCAAAATCCATATCAATTTGCAAAGTGGTGCTACCCTGAAAAGTAACAGTGTTATCCTCAGCCCGGGTGCACGCTGGCGTGAAATGAACGTACCGGGCGAGCAAGAATATCGCAATAAAGGCGTTGCTTACTGCCCGCACTGTGACGGTCCGCTGTTCAAAGGTAAGAAAACCGCAGTTATCGGTGGTGGTAACTCAGGTATTGAAGCGGCCATTGATTTGGCAGGCATCGTAGAACACGTGACGGTACTGGAATTTGCCGACACACTGCGTGCCGACCAGGTCCTGATTAACAAAGCGAATTCACTGCCTAACGTGGATATCATCACCATGGCACAGACCACCGAAGTCATCGGTGATGGTAAACGCGTAACCGGTCTGGCTTATAAAGATCGTAATACCGACGAAATCAAGCAGCTTGAACTGTCCGGTATCTTCGTTCAAATTGGTCTGGTTCCAAACACTGAGTGGTTGAAGGATTCTGCGGTTGAACTTTCAAACCGCGGTGAAATCGAAATTGGCAGCCGTGGTGAAACCAGCATGGCAGGCGTATTCGCCGCCGGTGACGCAACCACCGTACCTTACAAACAGATCATCATTGCGATGGGTGAAGGTGCAAAAGCGAGCCTGGGTGCCTTTGATTACCTGATTCGTAAACAGGGCTAACAAGCACGATGAAAGTCAAGGGCGAACCACTGGTTCGCCCTTTTTTATATCAGGTAAATCAGCAACTAAAGGTGGTAAACTAAATTGACGTTGATGCTGTCACCCTGCAGATTAACATTATCGATATCAAAGCTATCATCAAACATTCTCAGCCATTCAACCTGTAACTCCAACGGCTGCCCCTTGTTAATTGCCATCCCCACTCCATACTGAATTTCACTTTCAGTCTCCGAATAGTCATCGACTTTCGCTTTTACTTTCCCGGCGCCCAACAAGCCATACAAGGTAAAGTTTTCAGATACGGGGACTATCCCACGCGCAAACAGACTGAATGCGGAGTTAATTTCTACTTTTGAGCCGAAAGCATCACCATCTGAAACGTTGCCATATCCACGAAATTCAACGCCGATATTTTGATGCAGTTGGTAACCTACTATTAGCCCCAGCATACCGCTATCGGTATTTTCAGAACCGGTACCATCCCAATCTACATCTGTATCCACATAGGAATATCCCAACCCGATATAAGGGTGAGGCGTGATTGATTGAGCGTTATAATCTACTGCCATTGCCGTTGTTGATAATAAAGCGCATGGTACTAACCAAAGCTTTTTTAAACTCTTCATATTCACCCTCTGACGTTGTTACTAATGTATCAATTAAAAAATTGGCGATATTGAAAGAAAAGCAAAGTCGTCAAATTATTTATGTGAATAGGTGCACACTAAATTAATAAATATATCAATTACTCGTGCTACAGCCACTCGGTCAGTTGCTTACAGATCCAGTCCGGGTTATCGAGCGGTATATCATGTCCGTCCTGTTGATTGATGACCAGACTGCAACCCCAGGCGAGCGCTAACGCCTGCGTCGCGTGGTGACTGACCAGTTGATCGCGCCGTGACGATATAAAGCGAACCGGGCATGATGGTTTCATCGCCCGAAAACGCATGGCCGCCAGCAGCTGGCGCAAAAAATTACCGCTTTGCATCGGATAACGCCGCTCCAGTTCCGCCCAATCGTTAATAACTTGCTGGTCAGGCGGGCGATTTGCAATCATAGAGTAAATCAGCTCCGCTCTGCGCTCGGGATCAGCACACAAAGCGCTGAGAATGGTGAGATAATTTTTCGGGCGCAGACGCTGATAAAACGGGCTGAATCCACGCGCCGTGGTGTTGATACACAACAGGCTCTGAACCTGGTGCGGATAATTGTGCGCCCACTGCAACCCCACCATACCGCCCATAGAAATCGTTATCAGATCAACCGGTTGATCCTTGGGCAATTGATTACGCAAGCTTTCAACCATGCCATCAATATTACAGGGGGAAATTTCTCTGCAGCGGGTGCCGGCACCAGGAATATCGAGGCAAATAAAACGACGCTGCGGAAACAAACATTGCAGACGTTGCGGTAAATCACCCCAGTGGTATTTGCCGCGGAACAAACCACGAATCAGCACCGTGTTCTGGCTCAAAGACGGTGATAAAGACAGTAAAGGTGATACCGACATGCACGACTCTCCGTGATACGCCAGCACGAAAAGAGTGAGGGCTGACGATACCTGAAGTGTAAGACTAACTGTGGCGTGAGAGTTTGAACTGCTTCGGAGTTACACCAAACTCCTTTTTGAACAAGCGGATAAAGTGGGAAATATTTTCATAGCCAAGTTCTAGCGCCGTGTCAGTCACTGACAAATGGCCAAGGTAGCGTCTCGCCTGCTGTAACTTAAGCCGAGTCAGATACTCTTTCGGAGTCTGGTTTCGTCACTAGTTTGAACTTCTGGCTGAAATTGGGCAGCGACATCTGCACTTCTTCTGCCAGTTGCGAAATAGACAATCCTTCGCTGACCGATGACTTCATGATCCGAATTGCGCGATGAATCGGATGATTTTTGTGCTGGGACAGAATATCGTAAGATCCCTGTCGTTTCATCAGCTCATACACCATCTCCTGCGTCACCAGATCGAGCAGAAAAGGAATGTTACTGTCATTGCTGCGCAGAATCTCAAGCGTGCGCAGATGTAAGGCTGACATACGATCCTGTAAACCAGACAGCTGAAAATGGCCGTTTTCAGCCTGCAAAGAGGTGTCGACTTCCAACTGTTCATTAACTCTGGCACTGACATCTTCCAGTACATCTTCGCTGAACTCGTACACCAGCGCCTCAGTAAACTCCGGCATCGACATCATGACATTGGCATGAGGTGGCAACAATACGCACTGCTCTTTATGGTAACTCAACGACTCGGACTGATTGATTCGGATATGCTTTTCGCCCTGTAAAATTGTACACAGGCGTGGCGTTTCATAGCAGCGGTATTCGCCCTGAAAATGCTTAGGCAAATGATAATGCAGCAGATTGACTTTACCGGTCGATAACGCGTATTGCGTTTCATCGACGCGGTGGAAACTATTGAGTGTTTTCATGCCATCCAAGTCGTCATTATTGTTATTTTTCGGGATTGTCAGTGTAGTGAATAAATGCTGTTTTAAACATCACTTGCCCTAAAAAAGGGAGTATTTGGCGTGTAACAAAGGCAAGAATGAGGTCTGGTTTACAATCTTGAGCAGACTACACTATAAAACTGCAAATACAATGCGACAAGAATGCGAACTTAGCGACTGCACTCATGCATGAAAACAAAATGCCCGCAGCGAGCTGCGGGCAGAATTTGTTTACTGTCATCAGTATCATGATGACAAAAGCGCAGCGAAATGACATCCGCGCCTTATCTGATTACATTGCCGCTTTCAGAATCGCAACGATCTCTTCATGCGTGGCTTGTTTAGGGTTAGTGAAACCACAAGCATCTTTCAGCGCGTTTTCAGCCAGGATGTCGAAGTCTTCCTCTTTAACACCCAGCTCTGTCAGGCCTGCCGGGATGCGTACATCAGAAGACAACTGACAAATCGCTGCAATGGCTGCCGCCGCACCGTCGCTGCCTGTCATACCTGTTGTATCCACACCCAGTGCACGAGCAACATCAGTCAAGCGCTCAGCGGCGACTTCGCTGTTATAGCGCTGTACGTGAGGCAGGAGTACTGCATTACATACACCGTGTGGCAGGTCGTAGAAACCACCCAACTGGTGAGCAATCGCGTGCACGTAACCCAGTGATGCGTTGTTGAACGCCATACCGGCCATAAACTGAGCGTAAGCCATGTTGTCACGAGCCTGGATGTCATCACCATGATCGACGGCCTGACGCAGGTTGGCCTGAATCATCTCAATCGCTTTAATCGCGACCGCATCAGTGATCGGCGTTGCGGCAATAGAAACGTAAGCTTCGATGGCGTGAGTCAGTGCATCCATGCCGGTTGCCGCTGTCAGCGACGCAGGTTTAGCCAGCATCAGCTCCGGATCGTTCACCGACATCAGTGGCGTAACGTGCTTGTCAACGATCGCCATCTTGATATGACGTGCATCATCGGTAATGATACAAAAACGAGTCATTTCTGATGCAGTACCCGCTGTGGTGTTCACTGCAAACAGAGGAAGTTGCGGTTTCGCTGAACGATCCACACCTTCATAATCTTTAATCTCACCGCCATTAGCGGCCAGCAGCGCAATACCTTTGGCACAGTCGTGAGGCGAACCGCCGCCCAGTGACATTACACAGTCACAGTTGTTGGCTTTTAACTTAGCCAGGCCCGCTTCAACGTTTTCCACCGTTGGGTTCGGTTTGGTTTCATCAAACACAACAGACGCAACACCAGCCTGCTCAAGCAGTTTACTGACTTTTTCAACTACCCCGATTTTGTTCAGGAATTTGTCTGTCACGATCAGAATGCGAGTAAAACCGTGCGAGGCAATGGCAGTTGCCGCTTCACTCAGACAACCAGGACCCATCAGGTTAGAGGAAGGAATGTAAAACATATTAGACATTTTGTGCTCCTTTTGCGCAGCCAACAATGGCGCTTTGCGTGTCCGTAACTCCGTACGTTACGAATCATTGCCGGTAGGCTATCAGGGACAAAAAGGGATAACTCACGCGTTTTTCAACAAAGTAGCTCGTATTTTCAAAACCACGAAAGGAAACTTGATCAAAATCATAAAAGTGAAATACCAAGTTAAAAATTGATCAGTAAGGCTATTCTGAGTCACATCTTCAAACGTGTTCTATGACACACATCAGGTTGACCCGACGTATACATTTTGTTCGGGCCACACAGTGTATGCGCAGAAACGTGAGTTTGAGGTAGTAAAGCTGCGTCTTCTGAAGGGATTACTTATTTGGCAGGTACGCTATTCGCCTAATAAATCAGTTAGTCGGCTAATCAATTAGTTAGTCGACGGATCAATTATCCGGCTGATAATAGCCGACCTCAGCGCTGCCGGTAGCTGAGTGAACACTTGAGTCTGCAGTGCCCGCACTATTCTCTGTATTGGCCGAATCTGGATTAGACATAAGCTGGAATTTTTCTGCACAACCACGACAGATACACGCTTTACGTTTGGCGCTAGCAGGCACTTGATCCAGCAGTGCTGGCGGGAATTGAATATTTGGATCATTACACCAGCACGATTTGGTGACATCGTTACTGCCCAGATTAACGCAGGCGTTACTGTTGCCACACAGCGGGCACAGCAACGGATCAATAATATTAGATTCAGACACTCTCTTCCCTCATCAACTGCCCCGGACTTTACTACTCTGCAAGGTAAAGCGCGAAGCCGCTCACAGTACGCAATCTGCCGAGGTTAAGCAAGCCAGCAGCGATAAAGTAAGTCACCGACTGCAGTAAGTGGCATCAGTCTTAACCGTGCCCTTTACATCCATTTTCTCAGCGTCCCAAAAAGTGACCGTCATGAAAACAACTGACCCGCTCGGCCTCACCGTTCTGGATAATATAGAAAGCATCCTGAGGCAGATCGAGTTGCCAAATGTCATCGTAGCTTAACCCCAGCAGAAGGCCACGCAGCACAATCCCGGTCAGACCATGGCTGACCACGACCAAATCCTCATGCCGGGGCGCTTCATCTAACCAGGCATTAACCCGATATTTCACCTCTGCAAACGACTCGCCGTCTGGCGCTTGCAGATACCAGTCCGGTGTAGCCAGTAAATCCGGCTTTTCATCCAGCAAGTCAAACAAAGGCTTTTCTTCCCATTGCCCGAGAGAAAACTCTTTCAGACGCGGCTCGTGAGTCAGGTCCGCTTTCGCGTAACCAACCTCATCGCAGATAATGTGCGCGGTCTCGACCGCACGCCCGAGGGAGCTGGCATACATGCGATAACTGCGCCCCTGAAGATGGGATTTGAGCTGTGTCCCCATCGCAAGGGCTTGCGCCCTGCCGGTAGAGGTCAGAGATGAGTTGCAATGTCCCTGCAACTTACGTTCGGCGTTAAACTGGGTTTGTCCGTGACGAATCACAAAGATTTTTCGGGTCATGCCTGTCCTGCAATCTGGTTGCTGATAACCCACATTAACCAATCAGATTCTTTGGCGCAAAGGTCGGCGCCAATAAGGGCGATCAAGCTAACATTAGCTGACTATCACGATGCTTTATCAATCTGTCACCACCCTAGCGAAGCCAGCTTTGATATGCAAACCTGAGCCATAACTCAGACATTCAACGAGTCTGTGTTTAAAAATCAACAACCTATTGCCTATCTGGGCTATAGTATTTCTATATGTGGCAGACGAGTTCATAAAATAGAGATGATTTATCTGATAATGCTGATAGCGATGTTCGCTCTGATGGGCTTTGTCGTATACGGCGCCATGCTGGGTATACGTTCACGACGTCAGTTCACCGAACTGCAGCAGCGTATTGAACAACTGGAACGTCAGTTACAAGTACGTCAGCCAGCAGCAGCTCAGACTTCCGCCTGGCCGCAAGGTTATCAAGTCAAACTGGCCAACAAGATTTCATCGGCTGGCGATATTTCACCCAACTCCTGGTGGAAGCGTATCCGTCAGGCCATCAGCAACTTTCCGACCGGCGATCAGTCAACCAATGCGCTGTTCTGGCTCGGCGGGATTGTACTCACCTTTGGTGGTCTGTTCCTGGCCAAATATACTCTCGAGGCTGGTCTGCTCTCCCCGCTAACCCGGGTACTACTGGGCTTTATGGTCGGGATCGGCTTTATTGCGGCAGCGGAATATCTGACCCGTAAAAAAGAATCGCTGGAGATCCACAGCGACTATCTGTGCGCCGCGCTGGTGTCAGCCGGTGTCATCACCTGTTACGCCATGACTCTGGTCGCGTCTCACTATTACCAGCTCATCTCGTCCGGTACCGCATTCGTCATTCTGGCTATCATAGCGCTGACCACCACCGCCATGACATTACGTTATGGTCCGATCGTCGCTGTGATTGGCATTTTAGGTGCCTACTCGGTACCGTTCCCGTTCTGGTCATTCGATTACAGTTTGCTGACTATCTCAGGCTACATCATGCTGGTCAGCACGTCTGCCATTGTGGTGGCGAATCAAGTCAGACGCCCCTGGCTGTGGTGGCTGAGCTTTTGCGCCCACTTCAGCTGGTTCTTGGTATTAATCGCGCTCAGCAGCGTTTCAGATGCAGGGATTATCGTGCTGTTTGCCCTGATTTCGCTCTACCTGTATGTGCTAAGCGATGTACTGGGCTGGCGCCTGCAACAGGGTCAGCAACGGCCACTACCGATCAAAGTTCTGTTGATGCCGAGAAAGGAACAAGCCGGTCTGCTGGCAGCATTACTTCCGGTGTGGCTGTTTTACATTGTGCATGGCTATCAACCTGGCCTGATCTTAGCCAGCGTATTGATACTGGCACTGTTATGCATCGCTCCACTGCGTCACTCTGCATTTGACACCTGGCCTCTGCTCGGCTGGCTGCTCTCAATCGTGACCTGGTGGATGCTACTGCCACAAACCAATTACACGGATCTGGATTTTATGTTCAGCGGCGCCCACCTGTTCAGTCAGGCAATTGCTCTGGCGCTGTTTGGCTACGCGCTGTGGATGCAACATTGGCAGCCCAAACGGCTGGCCTTTTCTCTGCTGCTGGTGATCGGGCCAAGCTCCCTGTTCGCCCTGAGCTATATCTTCTCGCCGCCGCAGGCCAACCTGAGCATGTATTCACTCTGGGCAGTGGAACTATTGGTTTTGGCCCTGATTGCCGAGCGAATCACCGCACGACACTCTTGGGGTTGGGTTACTCTGTCAGGCATCCTGCTTGCCAACTTAAATATCAGCCTGATCTTAACCATGCTGCTGGAATCAAGCACACTGACCCTCGCCCTGAGCTTACAATTGATTGGCCTGGGCTACTGGTGCCAGCGCCTGACACTGACCCCGCCACAATGGCTGGTCAAAGCCTTGCTGGCTGCCCTGCTGATCCGCCTGACCCTTTTCCCGTGGCTGGATGATTACCAAAATGATCAGATATTAGGCGTACACTGGACGCTGATCGTTTATCCGCTGATCCTGGTCATTCTCGCTTTCGCCCGCCGTTACTATCAGGATACCCAGCTTCGTCAAATCATGGCCGGCGCCATGTTGCACGTGGTGGCGCTGCTGGTCACCACCGAAAGCAGTTATCAACTGGTTGGTCACTATCCTGATTTCAGCGCACCAAGCTTTAAAGAAGCGATTCTGCTCGCGATGAACTGGCTGATCATGGCAACTGTTTATGCCTACCGCAGTCAATATTCCCGCTCTCTGCGGCCGGTTTATCTTGGCTTCGCAGCGTTGTTAACCGCTGGTGCCGCGCTGTACCACATCGCGCTGCTGACCACCTTTAATCCGTGGTTTGCAGAGCTTACCATTGGCAACACACCGCTTTGGAACTGGATGTTGCCGCTATGGTTAATCCCGGCGTTACTCTTGTTGGCTGTGGCTCGTTTGAATTTGAACCTGATCCCCACTCAGATAAAACCGGCGCTGTATGGTATCAGCGCGGTGTGGCTGTTGCTGTTTATCAACGGTACCATCAGGCATGCGTTCCATCAGGATATGATCTGGCTCGGACTGCCGACCGAACAACAGGAGATGTATGCCTATTCACTGGTCTGGCTGGTGATTTCTGTGCTGACGCTGATTATCGCGCGCCGCATGACATTGCCACTCCTCACCCAAACCGGCTTTATTGTGCTGGCCGCCGTGGTCTGTAAAGCATTCTTAATCGATATGTCCCAACTGACAGGCCTTTACCGCGCCTTGTCATTCCTGGGATTAGGTTTGAGTTTACTGGGTGTAGGATGGCTGTTTCAGAGAATGAAAGTAGATAACCGTGAACGGTGATCGACAGTTATCCAGAAACAAACAACGAAAAACGGGGCAAATATGTTTTGTTTTTCGTTGTTGTAGACCGGTCGGGTTTAGTTATTTCTGACGCCAACAGCGTAGCAATTTTTACTGAATTTTTGTCCTGTGTTCCAGGGGAATGTTTATCGTGGATAGACGTTTCCGGCGGTTTGCCCTGATAGTTAGAGCAATCCTAATCATCGATGGTCTCCTGTGCTCCACCAAATCTATACGACAATCAATCCGACCTGATCATTTCTATGAAGTCGATGAGCGTATATACTTTGAACCAGAAGTTTCTTTATCTAAATACCAGTATGGTGATAGATAGTATCAGGAATTCAGGATGTTAATGAAAAAAATGGATGCGCCTCATGATATGCAAATAGGCGCCAGATTTGAAACTAAAAAGCATGGCTACGTCACGGTGGTGGAGTACTACAACACTCATACGGTGATCGTCGCTTTTGAAAATACCGGGAATATTCGTTCAATCACTGCAGCAAAGCTACGAAACGGGCAAGTCTCAGACCGTTTCTGTACCACCACAATCAGCTATGGTGGGAGAAAAAATTGAATCATTAAAACACGGCACCCTCACTATTATACAAGTCGAGTCAGAGAACATTGTTGTGCTCGAAAATAGCGAAGGCCAAGAAGTTCGCTTGCTTATGGCTGCGGTACAAAAACTTCGTGATAATTTAGATACGGAAGAAGAGACTCAAGATTCAGTTAAGTTACCAACATCATTGAGTGCTTTAACCAAACGCAGTAAGAAAACCAAGGACGTCAATAGCCTGCTTAAAAAGATGCTTTCTGACTACGGTAAATAGCTATTTCATCTCACCTTGAAAGCTCCCTTCCTCCCGTGGTAACACCGACAAGATCTGGATCACACATTTAATGCTGAGGTTTAATCCGGCTTTCAGTCGTGTGAAAACCTCACTCATTAACGAGATCTAGTTCACAAGAGCAATTTACCTTTGTGACATGAATCATATTTAATTTTTGAACGATTAGTTATCATTTTTTACATCCTATAAAGGAAAAAACAATTATTACTAAGAAACCCTACAGAGAATTAAATTATGAAAAAAATTATGGTTGTATGTGGTAACGGCCTGGGTACATCACTGATGATGGAAATGGCTGTTAAAGAAGTTGCTAGTAAAATTGGACTGACAGCTGAAGTAGACCATGAGGATTTATCTTCTGCATCGTCCAGTAAGGCTGATATATGGGTAGCTGCAACTGATGTGGCAAACCAACTGGCAGAGCAAGGTAAAGAAAACATTATCAGCCTGAAAAATATCTTTGATAAGGCTTCAATTGAAGAACAATTGAAAAACTTTATGTAAGGATTTAATACTATGGCAAACTTTTTTGAATTTATGCTTGGCTTATTAAAAGAACCAGCAATAATGGTTGGTCTTATTGCATTTATAGGTCTAGTTGCGCAGAAATCTGACATTTCAACCATTCTTAAAGGTACTATTAAAACCGTAATGGGATTCCTAATCCTAGGTTTTGGTGCTAGCGCTCTTGTTGGTGCTCTGAATAATTTCTCAACAGTCTTTATTGAAGCATTTGGGGTAAGTGGTGTAATTCCTAACAACGAAGCTATTGTTGCTCTTGCACAAAAAGCCTTTGGTTATGAAATGGCACTAATTATGTTCTTCGCTTTCATAGTGAACATTCTGCTAGCACGTTTTACACCATTAAAATTTATTTTCCTCACCGGCCACCATACGATGTTTATGTCGATGCTGGTGGCAGTGATCCTATCGACCGCGAAGATTGAGGGAGCTCTTCTAGTAGCAATGGGCTCAATCATCGTTGGCTCACTCATGGTTATCATGCCCGCTCTTGTACAAAAATACACTGAGAAGGTTATGAATACAGACCAACTCGCGATGGGCCACTTTTCAACATTCTCTTATATCATTGCTGGATTTGTTGGTGCTAAATTTGGCGATACATCTCGGTCAACTGAAGATTTGAATGTACCTAAAAGTTTAATGTTTTTGCGCGACACACCTGTAGCAGTTGCTGTAACAATGGCATTATTCTTCATGATATCCTCCATTTTTGCCGGTGGTGACTTTGTCGAAACAGTTTCAGGGGGGCAAAATTGGGTGGTGTTTACTTTCATCCAGTCACTCATCTTTGCAGGCGGCGTATATATCGTACTGCAAGGTGTAAAAATGCTTATCGCTGAAATCGTACCAGCCTTTAAAGGTATATCTGACAAGCTAGTCCCTGGAGCGCGTCCAGCTCTGGATTGCCCAATGGTATTTCCAGTTGCACCTAACGCCGTATTGATTGGCTTCTTGTCTTCGTTCGCTGCCGGACTTGTAGCGATGGCGGTGCAAGGAGCTTTCAACTGGACTATTATAGTTGCTGGCGTAGTTCCTCATTTCTTCGTTGGCGGTGCAGCTGGTGTATACGGCAACGCTATGGGTGGTCTTCGTGGCGCGATTCTAGGTTCATTTACACAAGGCCTATGTATCTCATTCCTACCGATGATGTTACTGCCTGTTTCTTGGCGGTCTTGGTCTTGAAGCAACGACATTTGCCGACTTTGATTTTGGGGTCATTGGTTTAGCTTTGGGGTGGCTCGTTTCATGAGTATATTTAATTTAATTGGCGATAACGGTATTGTTATCAACACCGAAGAAAACCTAACTGTTGATGCGGCGCTGGATATCACCTGTTCAGCATTAATCAAACATGGAAAAGTTGATAAAAGCTACTTGGAGGCAATTAAATCAAAGCATAAGGAAATTGGTGCTTATTATGTGTTAGCCCCCAAGATTGCTATGCCACATGCTCGACCAGAAGATGGTGTTAATGAAGCTTGCTTACAAGTGACCGTTTTTAAAAATGGTGTAGACCTAGAATCTCAAGACAATGGAGATGTTTATTTTTCCGTAACTCTGGCTGCAATGGACTCAGATAGTCATATTCAGACAATAGTCGCTCTATCTGAACTATTCCAAAACGATGATGACATTAATGCTATTATTGCAGCGAATAATGAAAACGATATAGCGGAAATACTTAAAAAGTATTAAAAATAATTCCGCTCATTATAAATCAGGCCCTCATTAATTTTTGAGGGCTTTTCACAATAATTGAATATTAAAGTTAAAATTACACACTTTCTGGATCTTACCTTACTTCTAAGACAGTGCTCTATTCTTGTTCTGGAATCACTATCTGCAGGTCAAAAAATAAAGGCGACTTTTAGGTTTCTCGTCTCCTGGCAATATTACAAGGACACACATCATCCCCAACAAAAACAAAAAAGGCGCCAACAACTTTACCGCTGCTAGCGCCTTAAATCATTAGAGCATCGTATCACTCACAAAGAACGAAATTGAGCTTGTCGAACAGGAACGAGCTTACTCTTCTTCAATATCGCAATCAGTGCAACTTTGCAGGGCGATCTCGTGCTCAAACACCACACTATCGTTACCTTCAGCCACCAGCTCCGCGATTTCATCCGCGACTTCTTGCTCATCTTCCGCTTCAACCTGGCTTGCCAGTTCTTCGTCAGAGTAACCGTAGAAGTTCATCAACAGGTAATCGCGTGCTTCTTCTTTTGTACAAGTTACATTCACCGAGATATCTGGCTCAATGTTGTCTTGCGCAATAATCGTCGCCACTTGAGCCAGGACATCCTCTTTCATTGCAGCGGTTAACCAACCAAGGTCTGTGCTTACTTTAGTTTTTTTACAGTTAAAACAAGGAAGTGGATGAAAGTAATATTGAAAATCAGCCATAAGTAATGTCTTCATTAGGAGTTGTAGAAGAAGATTATGCGCGTTTTGCAGAAAAATTCTATCTCAATCAACACGAAAGATGGAAACGGATGCAAAACAGCGGTTACAAGGACACACACCCTAGTGCTCAGTCTCCGCATCTTAAAAATGCGTTAAGCTTGGCAATTAGTCCGTTAAAACCACGGCACCACATATCCACTTCACTCAGGTGTGCAGAAACGGACTGACTCCCATGCTCAGTGCAACAAAAGCCAGAAACAGCGCCATCAGTTTATTAATCATGGTCAGATAGCGGGTCTGATTAATATTTTTCCCCAGCAAACGGCCAAAGATAAAATAAGACCACGGCGCGCCAAAAGCGAAGACAGCAAGACCGATACACCAGGCCAACAGCAGCAGACCAGTAATCCCTGCGGCCGAAAACTGCACGGTTGCGACCGGCAATGCCACCGTGATGCCTTTCGGGTTAAGCAACTGCATCAGCAGCCCATCACGAAAAGTCAGTACACGAGGCTCGGTATTAGAGTAATCCCCGACCGGAGCGCTGAAAATTTTATACGCCAGCCAGAGGATATACAGACTGCCCAGCACTGAGGCGCCTTGTAGGAGCGAATCATTCATCACCTGCTCACCGATCAGAGCGAGTGAAAAGAACAGAATGAACATGGCCACGGCCACTCCGGCAAAGAAGCCAAAAATGCGAGTCTGCTTTTGAATACCATTATTCAGGCCAATAGCGTTCACCGGCCCAGGCGTGTACATCACGCCAAAGGCATAAAGAATTATGTCTGTCATGGGTTACTCTTAGAATGAATCAGATTGTGAAAATCAAACGCTTAACTGACGCTGATATTGATGTGGCGTGATGCCGAAGCTCTTTTTGAATTTACGATTTAAATGGCTCACATCCGAAAAGCCAAAGTTAACCGCGACATCGGATACTTTATCCCCGGTGTGCAGTGCCTGTTTCGCCCGGTTAATACGGCAATTAAGCACATATTGATGCGGCGTCATGCCAAACTGCAGGTTAAATTCGCGAATAAAATGGTATTTGGACATGTTTGCTGCCTGGCAAATCTCATCGACTGTCATCTTTTGACTGAGATTGCTGAGAATGTACTCTTTAGCACGCAGCAACAGGGTGTCTTTACGCCGGTGATAATGGCCGGAATGAAACGTACCGCCTCCGAGGCGTATGACCGACTGAGCAATCGCCAGCAACGCGGCTTCTTCTTCCAGAGCGGACAGATCCGCTTGCCCCATCATTTGGCTTAGATGCAATACCTGACTGCGTAGCACTTCATCATTGAAGATCGACGATTTAAGACGCGCCTGATCGTCGGAAATGTGTCCGAGCGATCGCATCAGATTGGTCAGCGTTGCTTGCGGAATATAAAGCATCTCATATTGCAGCTCTGAGCGTGCCCCTGCACTGCCATCGTGTACCTGCTCGGGATTAAACAGCATCACATTACCGGCATTACTCTTATGGAACACCCCGTCACTGAAAAAGTCCTGACGACCTTTGCGAGTCACACCAATGCTGTACTCTTCATGCGCATGCTTGTCATAGCTGAACTCTTTCATCTGGGCAGAAAAAGCGCTCAAACCATTAATATGCTGACTCGGAAGATACTGAAACTGCTCTTGCATGATGCTGCTAATCACTCGCGTTACTGTTGGAATTCAGTATAAGAACTCCGCCAGCGGAAGAATAGAATAAAATTGCGAAGTTCTTCGTCCGCCTGATAATAGCCACGCACTGAGTGTTCAATACAAAGTGTAAAGTATGAACACTTGTGTAACACAGCCTGCTTTACGCTAATTTTTCAGACACTTAACCGACCCTCATCATTTTGGGCCTGTTTAATGGCACACAACAAGTGTTCACATTAGTGAAATCTTAACTATAAAATGCATAAAATTCAGAATGATACCTATTGGCCCACTCTATGCTTTCTGACCCGGTGCAACACCAACGCGATTTTTGTAAGAACAAACATGACGGTAATACGGGAAAGAAAACAGAGTCCCGTACCCGGCGGAGGTTTTATGAAAGCGACACCAAAAACATGGTGGCACAGTATAGGTTCGCACTGCGCCGCTTTATCCGAGCTCAACCCACTCCAAGATTGGGAAGCCCGCAAAGTTATTAAATGGCTGGCGTGGCTGCTGATTGCATGCGCGGCTGTGGGTTTCCAAACAGCTCAGAGTGCGGCCGGTGATGCATCCGGCCAAGGCGTACAACCTATGGAGGTGGACGGTAACCCTACCTGTTCTGACCTGTTGGGTATTCCTGATCTGCAAGAGCTAAAAGTTGAACCGGTCGCTGACGGCACTTATAGCGATGGCGACCTGACAGTCATGATCGAGGTTCAAGAGGGGGCCAAAACCTTCTCTTGGGATCAGGGTGACAGCAGTATCATCATGCAGGGCGTATTTGTTAAAGGTGGCCCCGGCGGTAACCTGTATGAATATTATGCCGATGGTTTGCTGGTTAGCTCAGACACAGGCTTACACTCTCCGGTCGGCAAAAACGGCCGATACGCTGGTTTAAGCCATATCTCTTTTTGTTACACTCCTGGCGCACCAGAAATCAAAATCACTAAAACTTGTACCTACGGTGGTTTAGAAGGCGGTGATACCCTACGTTACAACTATAAGTTGGTAGTAGAGAACACCGGCCAGTTACCTTTGTATGATATTACAGCCACCGATACAACCGCAGAAAATGTCGACCTGTCCGGTAACTCTCATGTCTACCCTTGGGGTATGCTGGACGTCGGGGATTCACAAGAGTTCAATGGCTCCTTTACTGTCGGCCAAAACGGTATTCTTAATGAAGCCATGGTCACAGCCGCACTGGTCAGTGGCGGCACACCATCCGTTACCGATGATGATTCATTCGACTGTCCTTCACAAAACATTCAAGGCACACTATCACTGCAAAAAGACTGTGATGTCTACGTGGTGAATCGTTTTGAAGAAACTGGCATGAATGAATATGGCCTGAAAGTAAAATATAGTGGCAGCGTATGTAATACCTCTGACGTCACCATTAATGGCGTCATTGTTCAGGACAATAAAGACCCTGAACCACATGATATAGGTACGCTTACCCCGAAAGGTACTGAGGGTGCTTGTGCTGACTACAACGGTAGTTATGAACCTGTTTCCCGGGGATGGCGAAGGTCTGCCATTAGCGGGGGAAGCTGTGCGTGCTTTTACCGATCAAGTAAATGCATTAGGTGTTACCGCATTTGGTGGTATTGTTGAAGCCGTTCCTGCGAATGCAAGCTGCACCTTATGTCCAGCTTGTGCTGACCTTGAACAATGTCCGGTTGATGTAGTACAGTTTTAATTAATGACATTCGACACCTGAAAAATACCCGGCATCAATGCCGGGTATTTCCATTATTTGTTACGCCCCTTGCCAGGCTTAGTCGTTCCGCCCGAGGTGCCAGAATCTGCAGACGTCTGCAGGACTATCGACACCACCGCGCTTGAACTGCCAGCACCATTGCTAATGGTATAACTAAAGCTGTCGCTCGATTTAAAGCTCTTATGCGGCGTATATTTCAGGCTACCATCAGCCATTAATTGTACGGTACCTTTACTTGGCTGAGAGAACGAGGTGAGAGTGACTGCAGAGGTATCGTCAATCACATCGTTCGCTAACACATCAATCACCACCGAATCTGTATTCGCCAGAGAAACCGAATCATTAACCGCAACCGGCGCAGTCCCCGCTGAGCCATTATCCGCCAGGACAGCATAATTAACTGTGGTCGCCGCTTCTGTTTCAGTTTGTGAACTGTGCTTAGTTGAAACAGTCAGCGTATAATTGTTCGCCGCCGCGCTATCCGACGACACCACGGAGATAACGACCTGACCAGACTCCCCAGGAGCCAAAGTCATCTGCTCACTGCTCGCCTGCCAGCCACTTGGTACAGCCGTGCTGACATTAAAAGACTCTGGATCACAGTCTGCGCTGTCACGGTTGGTGACCATAACCAAATACTGTACTTGCTCTCCGGCTGCTGCCGCATTATCGGCCATGGCCGTCGCACTGATTTGTGGAGCGCTTGCATTGCAGATTTGAGGCGAAACATTACCCTGACCTGAATCTCCGAAATTAACGCTCACCTCTGCGATACCATTCGCGGCACTGATAAGGCTGAAGGTTACACCCGAATCCGGATCGGTATAGCTGTCACCAACTGGCATCGCAGGATCGAACCAGTCATTACGTCCATATGCCTGATGAAACTGTGAATCCGTTTTAAAGTGCAGCAGATTACTGCTGCGGCCATCGCCATCGGTGGCAGCACGAACCACGATGCCATCCGTCACGTCACCCCGATAAAAACGATATGAGCGGTCAGCGAGGAAATCATCGAAGCCGACAGACTGACGGTATTCGATATAGAACCATTTCATTGCCCCGGTCGACGCATCTGTACCACGTGGGATTTTGATAGTCACAGGTTGATCGTCTGAGGTTTCATAATTGAAGATCGAATAAGTTCCGCTTTGCGTCACTTCTAACGTTCGCGAGGCATGCGTACCATTCAACCATCCCAACTGTTCTTTCTGGAAGGTGTTGAAATAGCCAATGTCCGGATTACCCATCACATCGTAGGTGTCGCCATACTCATTGATGGTACAGCTGTTGCCCAATGTTTCATCACCACAGTCCAAAGCACGCGAGTGATACAATCCGAAGTTGTGGCCCAGTTCATGAGCAATGTTGGTCGCAGTCAGCACGCCATTAATAAACGCGCGGGTTGGGACCCCATCCATCGTGGCAGAGCCGGCAACACCACACGCTGCCGTGGTCATCAGATACACGATACGATCATAATTACCTATGTCGATGCCGGAATTAGCAGCCTGTTTATCCGCTTCGTCCTGTACCGCGTTCAAATCACAAACCTGATTAGACAAAGGCAGTGTGAACCACCCCGCGACCTGTCCGGATAACCAGGTTTGGCCAAAAGAGTTTTCACGATAGAACTGATCTACCTGGCCGAATACCAACTCATCCGCTTCAGCGATAGTGAGTGGTTGTTCCTGTGGGTTTTCCTGGAAATTAACCAGTAAAACCAGGGTATTTTGCTGACCGGTAGTCGAAATGTTTATTGCTGAATATGCCGAAAATGGAACCACGGTCATGATGCTGAGCAAGAGCAAACCAAGAGCATGCAAATTTTTAAGCACACTTTTCCCTAAACTAAATGGCACAACAGAGTTAATAGAATTCAACGTCTTCCCCTCAGACTCACGCGTAATAATTTTCAATGCATTCATTACTTAAGAAGTTATTCTTTGAAATAACATAAACTTGCCGAACATATATTTACTTTTAAAATAAGTAGGGGGCAATTGTTTGTATACAATAAATTGCAAATATAACTTTTATGTTTTTAACCTAAATTTTCGCAATAACCCCCCCCTCCTCAAAGTGAAAGAGGATAAAATTATAATATTATTTTTCAATCAGTTATGACAAAAATCCATATTACTTGCGATAATTTAGACAAACTCATACCGCACCTGTTTTACACAAATGATGGCATACTAAAAAAATATGATGTTCAGACTAATAAAATCCAGGATTAAAAATACCCAATATGATTACGTAAACATATTGGGTTATCTTTTAACGATGACAATGCTATCAATAAATATATTTATAACTCAAGAAAAATTTGGTTAATTTTTGGTCAAGCCAAAAAATGCAATATGTTAACATTGCAATAACAATTAAAAACCCCAACTAAAGTTAACAATATCAATATTTTCAACTAGTTTAATAATATCTATTTGAACATATTTTATTAACACTCATCATTGAAATACCACTCTTCATCGTACTGATCACCTAAATATCAGCTGTATTAACATTTATATTTGGAATAAAGATCACTATTAATAACGACCACATCCGTATGCATGAGACGCTCTGTGCAAGCAAATTGAAACTAAGCGTCAGACCCGGCAAGTGATAGAGCCTTCTGATATCACATCAAGCCTCAACCCGATTCACATAGTGAAAGCAACCTGCTTGCGTAACTGCAGATCTTTTCCTGAAAACCACCCGCTTTTCACACCCTGCAGGCAAATATCAAAACACCCTACTTTCGAATTTTCTGTGCTACTCCAACCAATAATTTGATTTGAAATTCAAATTAAATTGGCGAATAATCAATCCAACCCACACGGTTGCGCCGCGACCGCCATCAGCGCTATTCAGTGAAATACGGATTTTTCGAGGTAAATCGATCTTCATGACCCAAGTAAACGAGATACAGTATTCAACACCGGCTAAAGTCAACATCGGATTGTTGCGCACAGCCAAGTATTTACTGCACAGACAACAAGTTAAAAGCAGCTTACGAGTTGAGCCATTACCATCCTTTCGCAACGAATTTCTGGCTGGCGTACAAACCGGCCTCACCCTGGTAATAGCTCTGATTGCTGTTTACTTATCCCCTTGGTCCCACATGGTGGGTTTTGCCGGACTGGGCTCGTTGATCGCTCTGTTTGGGCGCTTTGAATCCCATTCCGCACGTAACCGTATGTTGCTGCAGGCGGCAGCGATCCAAACCGGATCCGTATTATTAATGTCATCCGCTAAGTGGGCAGGCTTATCACAACCTGCGCTGTTACTGTTTCTGGCATTCATGGGCGGCGTCTACCTGTTTATTTGTACTACCGGTCGTTACGGAGCGCCCGGCCCGCTTATTTTTGTGTTTGCTGCCGGCTCTTGTATCGGTGGCGAAGTGACTCAGCAGGTCATTATCGAACGGACGTTTGCCACCGGTGCAGCAACCCTTCTGGGAGTATTGATCTGCATTGCCACTGCGTTTCTGCGCCAACCTCCCGGTCCCGGTTACAATTTTCCTAAGCCACCTCCGGCTCCGGCAGTGCGTCACCGTCTTGTTGCGTCAGCTCGTACTTTCATCAGCACTGCCCTTGCCATGTTCATCGTCTGCTACGGGTTTGATGCCAACTATCCGGCCTGGGCTGGTATGGGAGCCCTCGCAGTCACTCAGGGCGCATTTCTGCACGTCAGTATGAACCGCGCGATGCAACGCATGGTTGGTACCACGATCGGAGTCATGATGGCCTGGGCGGTGTTGCAGTTTGATCCAAATATCTGGGGATTAATCGCGGTAATCGGAGTATTCCAGGTCGTTACCGAGATGGTGATCGGTAAAAATTACGCTCTGGGTCAGATGTTTGTTGCCCCGACCGCCCTGCTGATGACTCACCTCGCTGCACCATGGCTCTCCAGCGAAAATATGGTACCTGAACGGGTGTTGGATACCGTTATCGGTGCCAGTATCGGCATGGTGGTCGCGGTGATACTGTCGAGTATGGATGACCGCCGCTACTTGGATAAACTGCGCAATAACGGCAGCCAGGTATCCACCTGACTGACCACAAGGCCAGCCATCAGATCAGAGTGCGATCTGGTAGCCGGTAGCAACGGAAGATCAATGCAACAAAGTCATCAATGCCTTCGAACCCGCCACTATAGAAGGTAACCGCTTTGCAGTTGGTGGTTCAACATCTGCCCACCCCTGATTTTATTTCCAAGCAAAAGCTGATTCGTGAAATGAACGCCCCCCTAATGGCCAGCTTGCTTTGGCTTACCACTGAGTTTCTGATATAGACTCATAACTGGTTATAAATCATCAGCTTTTCGTTTGCATTTCGATTTCACTAGGCTAATAATGACACTATGACTACATTGAAGACTCCCCGCACCCGTTTCGGACTGCAATTTTCCTTTATCGCTCGCCAATGGCGCCGAGTGATGCAAGCTCATCTGGCTTCCATCGGCCTGACGGATACCACCTGGGTTCCGCTGGTTCATTTAAGCGAATGTAAAGGCATTACCCTAAAAGCTTTGGCACTGCGAGTCGGAGTGGAAAGCTCAAGCTTGGTTCGAATTATTGATTCGCTGGAAAGAGATGGTTTGGTCGCAAGAAGACGCGATGAAGCCGATGGCCGCGCTAAACAGATTTTCCTCACTGAAGAAGGCGAACTGCGCGTCGCAGGGATTCGGGCAGAACTGAGCCGTTTTGAAGCATCACTGCTGACGGAGATCACTGATGAAGAAATCGAGATCATGCTGTCGGTATTTGAGCGCCTGCAGCCAAGCCTGGATAATTACGAAAGCAGTAACGAATCCTGAGGTTCGTTTCTTGGTATCTGTTTACTGCTCAACCCATGCGCTTAAA
This sequence comes from Vibrio sp. CDRSL-10 TSBA, assembly GCA_039696685.1. Taxonomy (NCBI): domain Bacteria; kingdom Pseudomonadati; phylum Pseudomonadota; class Gammaproteobacteria; order Vibrionales; family Vibrionaceae; genus Vibrio; species Vibrio sp. CDRSL-10 TSBA. The sequence goes on from CP155565.1 coordinate 819,949, forward strand.
ACATAGCGATAACGCAATTATACTTATTCACCGTGTCATATTTACTGACGAACCCACTTCGAACTAAATCTTACGGTGTTAAAAAGCGCTTTGTCACCATACAAAACGCTTCTAGATTATTAGATTACTTTAAGTGTGTTCCAAGGAATGCAGAAACTTTGTCCATTGCCATACTCACCGCTTCGGGATGGTCATACAATTCATAGTGAGACCAGTTTTCCAAATTAACCAGTTGTCGGTCTTTTGACTGAACAGAGCGCCCATAGATTTCCTGTCCATCACGATAAGCACCAAAAGCCCCTACTTTTTGGCCGACCACGACCATAACAGGCTGAGTCATTAACGTTTCTGCGAATGCAAAGGCATCCCAACTCAGTGTTTTCTGTGCATGTGAAAATAACATACGAGTTGCACCACCTTCGGTTTGCCCACGTGGCGTTTTATAGTATTCCGTAGCTTCGAACACGTCGCGTTCGGTTAACCCATTTTCTTTTGCAAATTCGATACTTGGAGGGAGTAGCTCATTGATTTTCAACTCTGAACCACGCGCTTCGGCTGTTCTCTGTGCAGCCATAGCTTCAAGATTGGCGATAGGGTCGTACATACTAAAACCTTCACGGAACAAGCGGCCTAAATTGACTGGCGTAATACCTACGACAGTTTTCAGGCGCTTTTCGGTTAAGGCTGCATTGATGATGTAAGCACCACCACCGCAGATACCGAGCCCACCAATTCTATTCTCATCGACATAAGGTAAAGTCACTGCATAGTCGATAACGCGGCTGATATCTTCAACACGTTGACTCGGATCTTCTACGTAGCGAGGCAGTCCCCCCGACTCTCCTTGAAAGCTCGCATCAAATGCGATCACGACGTAACCTAACTCAGCAAGAGCCTTACCATAGACAGCGCTGGATGTTTGTTCTTTACAGCTACCGAAAGGATGGACGCTTATCATTGTTGGGTAGCGTTTCGATTCATTGAAGCCTTCTGGGAATAAAACTAATGCAGACATATCCCAAGCCATATCAGCATTTCTGAAAGTGATTTTTTGCATGTTCATAATGAATACCTTTAGAACAGAAAGGCTCAAAGCTATTAAGCCTTTCATTGGTGAATATTAAAGCGTGCGTTGGAAGAAAGATGCGAGTTGGGATACTGCGTCATCGACGTATTCTGCAACATCATAAAGTGACATGTGGTTCGCACCGTTTATGACATACAACTTTTTATTTGTACTGGCCGCGCGATCAAGCAAGTCATCACTCATCCACTTACTACCCGCATTACTGCCAACGACAGCAAGAATTGGTTGAGTCAAAAATGCTTCCGCTTTGTGATACGCGTCATAAGTGATGATTTGGTTTAAATTACGAGTAAGTGCAAAACCCGGAGCATTTGGATGTTCACAACGAGGTGTGTGGTAATACTCCCATGCTTCTCGCAATTCTGCGTTTGGTGCATCTTCTTCACGCATTGGAGCTAGAGGAATGATTGCGTACTCAGAGCCATTAGCGTCCGTTGTGCGAGCATCAGAACCAAATTCTAAGTAACCAAGAGCGTCTGCATCGTTAACCGAATTATCCCAACCATTACGGAACATTTGACCGATATTAACTGCGCTAACCATGCCTAAAGCTTTAATACGACGGTCATTAATCGCCGCGTTTGCGCTGTAACCCGCACCGGCACAAATACCCATCACACCAATTTTGTCGTTATCGACATAATCTAATGTTGTTAGATAGTCGACTACCGCACTCACATCTTCAGTACTCGTGTAAGGATTTTCCATTTGACGAGGGTGACCAGTACTTTCTCCTTGGTATGAAACGGTCAAAAGCAATAGTGATTAAACCGCTTTCCGCAAGTTTGTTCGCGTATAAACCTGCGGTTTGTTCCTTAACTCCGCCACCAGGGTGCGAAACAACAACGGCTGCATATTGTTTACTTGCATCAAAATCTTTAGGGAAGTTAATAACCGCAGAAATCTCAATACCTTGACCGTTTAGATTTTTGAAAGTGACTTTAGACATAGCGACATTCTCCATTAGAAGTTAACTGTTTGTCTCAGGCTGACCTAAGCTTCGATGTAATATTAGTCAACAGACTGTTTCGGATAAATATCGCTTTACCTACATAACTGTTTAGTTAAACTTAACAAATGTAAATATAACCTTCTTTTCTTTCATCACTAACATGGTCTACACCTATTGCTCGCCATCGCTGTTTCACTCAAGCAACCATTAGAAATGGGGATACCCCGTGCGGCCTTATCACAGCACCTAAAAGGGTTGGAACAACAGGTACAAACTCTATTAATCGAACAACCTGAAGTATGTCATTAACGGAGGAAGGCTAACGGCTGCTTGATATTTTGCAGCCGTTCGTTAACTAACATTGAACAAAGTGCCATTAACCTGACTGATTGAAGGGCACAAAGTGAATTGCAGAAGTCAGTAGAGCTATCAATGGTTGTGTCGCCATACGCGTGTTTAGCGATGGTCTATGCAACATAAAGAACTAAAAAAGCGAGCACAAAGCTCGCTTTTATCTATTTGATTTTAAATGCACTTACAGCATCGCTACCGACTGCTGGGCAATCACGAATTCCTCGTTGGTTGGAATCACTACCGCCAGCTTGGAATCTTTGGCAGTAATCACGCCAGACTGACCGAAACGAGCGTCAGCATTAGCCGTGGCATCTTCTTGGTAACCAAACACTTTCAGGTAGTTGAGAATCTCGCTGCGAATTGGCAGTGAGTTTTCACCGATACCACCCGTGAACACAATCGCATCGACTTCTGCACCAATCGCCACCATGTACGAACCAATGTATTTCGCGACGCGGTATGTGAAGATCTCAAAGGCCAGACGGGCACGCGGATTACCGTTTTCCATCGCTTCCAGCACGCCACGCGCATCGCTGGTTACACCGGACACACCAAGGAAACCTGATTTCTTGTTGAGCATGTCAAACAGCTCTTCTTGCTTCCAGCCTTTGCGGAACAGGAATTCGATCACGCTTGGGTCGATGTCACCGCAACGGGTTCCCATCATCAAACCAGCCAGCGGAGTCAGACCCATACTGGTATCAACACACTCACCGTTTCTTAATGGCAGTGACCGACGCACCGTTACCCAGGTGAACCGTGATGAAGTTACTCTGCTCAACCGGCTTATCCAGCATCTTGGCCGCTTCACGGCTAACGTAGTAGTGACTGGTACCGTGAGCACCGTAGCGGCGAACTTTCTGTTCTTCGTATAACTCGTAAGGAAGGCCGTAGATAAAGGCTTTAGGTGGCATGGTTTGGTGGAAGGCAGTATCAAAAACAGCGAATTGTGGCAGGTCTGGGAAAGCGGCCATTGCAGCTCGCATGCCGGTTGCATTGGCTTTGTTATGCAGCGGAGCCAGTTCAGCCAGACGTTCAACTTCTTCTATCACCGCTTCATCAACTTTGACCGTACCTTTAAAGGTTTCGCCACCAGCCACGATACGATGGCCCACAGCGACAAACTGAGAAGTCAGCCCCAGGGTCTCCAGCAAGCTTACCACCCGGTTCACCGCATACTGGTGATGATTGCCTCCTGCCGGGATCGCTTCAACGGTTTTCTCACCTTGGTATTTCCAGCTGATTTCAGCTTCTGGCAAACCAAAGCATTCACCAAGACCAGAGACCAGGGCGTCACCCGATTGTGAATCAATGACCGCGAATTTAAGTGAGGAGCTGCCTGAGTTGATAACCAGCACGTACGAGTTCGACATGGGGATGTATCCTGTTTCCGACTAAATTTGCGAAGCCTGAGCTTCTCCGTTTGCTGGCTCTATTATTCAATAATTTTTGAATCTTTCAACTTTGTTTTAGTTTTTTGTGTGATGAAAACGAAATTTTGTTGATCTTTGACAACAAATTATTTTTTTCGAGTGTAGAAATATTTCCATATGTCACTATTTTTTAACTGCATTTTTGCACAAAACATGCCTTACCCGGCCAGTAACGCGTAAAAATGCAACATCAGGACGAAAAAAGCCTGTGGCGTGAACCACAGGCTTTTTGATTGAAAATGTCAGCATAGAATCGGTTGCGAAAAATCACCGTCTTCTGCCTCGGTCATCATGCTTAGTGAGTGTGATACAAGCACATGCGCTTGCCTTCAATCTCCAGCACCCGGAACGGAGTTTCGTAGATTTCACTCAGAACACTCTCCTGGATAACGGATTCCACACTCCCCGTTGCGACCACTTCGCCTTTCTTCAGTGCGATGATGTAATCCGAGTAACAGGAAGCAAAGTTGATGTCGTGAATCACCACCACCACAGCTTTATTCAGCTCATGGGCCAGACGCTGAATGGTCGCCATGATCTGCAGCGAGTGCTTGATGTCCAGGTTATTGAGCGGCTCATCGAGGAAGATGTAGTCGGTATCCTGAGCAATTACCATGGCAATAAACGCCAATTGCCGCTGACCACCACTCAGTTCATCCAGATACTTATGCTGAATCGTGCTCAAATCAAGGTAGTTGATCGACTGATCGATCACCTGCTGATCGTTGGCATCCAGTTTCCCCTGCGAATAGGGGAAACGACCAAATGCCACCAGCTCACGCACCGTAAAACGCATGGTTAAGCTGTTGGCCTGACGCAGCACCGACAGTTTTCTCGCCAGGGCTTTGGTATCCCAGTCCACCAGTTCTTTACTATCGATCCACACTTTACCGGCATCACGGTTCACCAGACGGCTGGCCATCGACAGCAAGGTACTCTTACCTGCCCCGTTCGGGCCGATAATTGAGGTGACTTTACCTTTCTCAAACTGCGCACTGGCATCTTTTACCACTGCATGTTGGCCGAATTTTTTCGTCAGTTTATCGAGTAGAATCATAGCTAAACCACTTTGTTACGAATCAAAAGAGAAAGGAAGTAAATGCCGCCAACGAAGTTAATGATGACACTTAGTGTGGTCCCGAAATGGAACACTTTTTCCACCATCCACTGCCCGGCCAAAAGAGCCAGAACAGACATGGCAGAACAGGCAATCAACAGCACACGATGCTGGTAAGATTTAAACCACTCACGGGTCAGGTTGGTCACCAGAATACCAAAGAACATAATTGGCCCCACCAGCGCGGTGGAAATTGAAATCAGAACCGCGCTCAGCAGCAGTACCTGGCGGGTAGTTTTGCGAACGTCTACCCCGAGGCTGACCGCATTATCATTATCGAGCCAGAACACATCCAGCACGCGGTGCATTCGGAACAGCAAGAAGGCGATCCCTAACAGCAACGGCGTTGCCATGTACACCAGGCTCACTTTGACATTGTTAAAGCTGGCGAACATATTCGCCTGAACGGACGCAAAGTCGTTCGGGTCCATTAGCATGATCAAAAACGAAGCAATGTTGGAGAACAGCTGACCAAAAATCACCCCCATCAGCAGCAGTGCCATCAGGTTGCGTTTCTCTTTACTGAAGTAAAAGGTAAACAGCAGCGCCGAAAAGCCCATCATAGCTGCCACAGACAGCGAGAAATTGAGGTAAGCATTGATGGCAAGGCTGCTCAGCCCGCCAAACAGTGCCACAATCGCCACCTGCACGAACAAGTACAAGGAATCAAAGCCCATGATACTCGGGGTAAGAATGCGGTTGTGGGTGATGGTCTGAAACGCCAGTGAAGACTGGGCGATGGCAATACCGGCCAGCACAATGGCTAACACTTTCGGCACGCGGCGTGACAGGAAATAACCATAGTTATCGGCGGTAAGTCCGACACCAATAAACAACGCGGCAAATACGACGGCGAGGACAATCATCACCGTCAGTTTGGTTCTATCCTGCATGACGCTGACCTCGCAGGATAAGAGCGATAAACGCAAAACCACCAAAGATGCTGATGATCATAGAGATAGGAACTTCATAAGGGAAAATAATCACACGGCCCAGCAGATCACACAGCAGTACCAGCAAAGCACCAAAAATAGCGGTGCGCGGGATGTTGAGACGCAGGTTGTCGCCGTAATAATAACTGACGATGTTCGGCACAATCAGCCCCAGAAACGGCAGCTCACCGACAATCATCACAACCGTCGCAGACATCACAGAAACCAGACACACCCCAATCACCAGCACCTGCTGATAATTAAGACCGAGGTTGACTGCGAAGTCTTTACCCATGCCGACCGCGGAAATACGCGCAGCGTACAGATAGCTGAAAATCGCCACAGGAACGGCGATATAGAGCAACTCGTAGTTGCCTTTCAACAGGTTAGCAAAGTTAGCCACCGCCCAGCCGGAAAGGTTTTGAACCGCATCGAATTTGTAGGCAATAAAGGTCGCAGCAGAGCTGACGACATTACCAAAAATGATGCCGACCAAAGGGACGAAAATGGCATTTTTAAACTGAATGCGCTGGATAAACTGCACAAACACCAGCGTACCGGCCATAGCAACAGCAAAAATTAACCAAAGATTGTTACCATCACCAAAGATCACCAGGCTTAACACGTAACCCAGCATGGCACACTCAATCGTGCCGGATGTGGATGGTGCGGCGAAACGGTTTCTGACTGACCTGCTGCATAATCAGGCCGGCGATACTCAGTCCGCCTCCGGCCAGCAATACCGCCAGTAAACGTGGGACACGACTGGTAAACAGCAGGTTCCAGCTTTCCGCATCACCGTTTAGCAGGCCCATAAACGACAAATTGCCCACCCCCACAAACAGTGAAGATAGGCTCACAATTACAAAAACGAGCAATAATTTTTTCACAACTAACCTGGACTTGCCAGTGTCTGCCTTCGCAGGCAGACACTGTTACACATGACTATAGACCAACAGAGTTTTTCATGTCTGCTACCATCTGCTCTGTAGCTTGAACGCCAGCCGTTGAGATGTACCAGGCATTCAGATCCAAGAACTTCATGCGTTTGTTCTGGTAAGCATCGGTCGCTTTAACCAGATCATTTTCAAACTCTTCGTGGGTATGGCTGACACCTTTATTGACCAGCTTATCGCGGTCGATGATAAACAGAGTCTGCGGGTTGTGCTCACGGATGAATTCGTAAGAAATCAGATCGCCGTGACGGCCAGTCTGTTTCACTTTGGTGTTCTCTTTAAAACCGAAATCGCGGTAAATCGCAGAGAAGCGCGACTCTTTACCGAAGGTCGTCAGGTTGCCACCAGAGCTCATTACGGTCAGCGCATCCACTGTGTGGTGTGCGGTGTAATCGTGAACCTGTTTGATTTCCTGATTGATGTGATCAATCTTAGCATCCACTTGTGCTTCGATACCAAACACCTGACCCAGGTTATGCCATTGCTCTTGAGTGCTTTCCCAGTAGCCTTTGTTGTCATCGACAGCAAATACGATAGTCGGAGCAATCTTAGACAGTTCATCATAAGCTGGCGCCGCGCGAGAGCCGACAATGATCAGATCCGGCTTCTGGGTGTAGATGGATTCGAAATCCGGTTCGAACAGTGAACCTGCCTGAGCGTATTCATCACCGTGGTATTTATCCAGGTATGGTGGCAGTTGAGGAACTTTAGATACCGCAACCGGCTTAATACCAAAGCTGTCGACCGCATCCAGCGCGCCTAATCCAATCACAACAACACGTTGAGGTTTCTGTTCCAGAGTGGTTTTACCCATCTGATGTTCAATAGTCACTTCTGCTGAATGGGCTGAAAAAGACAGAACCAAAGCCAGAGACGTCAAACTGATAACGGATTTCATAATCTTCCTTTTACTAATCACTGCGATATATTTTGAGAAGCATTCGCATTAAGATGTGGCAACTATACCCAGTTCCCTACCCCACCGCAACTGCGATAATCGACTTAAGATTGTAAATCTGTGTAAAAGCGAGAAGATGTTGATCTGACGTTAAAAAAACGCCAGATCCTATGCACAAACTAAGCAGCTCGTGGCGAAGATATCACCTGTGTGGTTAATTCGGTGCCCGCAACATGAGTAATGGTTTGCGGATCAACCAGACACCATCCGGTAGTGTTATCAAGCGGCTCGGAAGCCAGCACGATATCGTCATCCATGACCTTGATAAATACAGTCGGTGGATGCTGATCAGAACTGTAGCGCACCAGCCAGAAACTGCTCACCGTCCGACAGGCAAATCGAGGCTTTAAACGGAATCGCTATGCCTTTCATCGCCATCGCCTGTTCGATTTCGTTCACCGTACGCCGGATAGCAGTTTCCGGATTAATCGTCAGACCATTTTTCATCATCAACAAGAAGATCAGCTCACTGTCTGTGGTCCCTTTACGCTGCACATACAGCGACTCCGGCAGCATGCACTCCAGCGTGTAGCGTACTTTCTCAAACTCACCAATCTGGCCGTTATGCAGAAACATCCACTGCTCCAGCACAAACGGATGACAGTTACTGCGCGATACCTGAGTTCCGGTTGACGAACGTACATGAGCCATAAAGCGGTGCGAACGGATATGATGCGCGAGAGATTTGAGGTTTTCATCGCCCCAGGCCGGTAAAACTTCATGGAAGGTCCCCGGCGTGCTGCGCTCGGTATACCAGCCCAAGCCAAAACCGTCGGCATTGACACGCGTCACTGCTTTGCGCGCTTCGAGACTTTGATGGACCAGCGAATGTTCCGGTTGATAAACCAGTTGTTCAAGATAAATAGGGTTGCCCTGATAGGCGAGCCAGCGACACATAAAGGTGATAGCCCTTAAATTAGAGAGGTCTTTAATAAACCACGTTTCCACCTTGCTGGCAATATCGCCAGGCAAGATTATCTTCTGGCGACCCGGCCTTCATCCGGCCAGACTGATGACGAGAGGAAATATAAACGACAAGAAATGTATCCGATACATAGTAAAACGGCTTACCGGTATATGGGTAAGCCGCTTTGTATCCTACTTACTGAGGTGGTTGGGCAGTTTTCAATCCGGCAGTTAGCTGAGCTTAAACTGAGCCATATCTTTATCCAGCGCCGCAAACTGCTCCTGCACCTGTTGCGAGGTTTGAGTCGAACGACTGCTGATCGCGGCCACATCATCCACCGCATGATTGACTTGCTGCATCAGATGCGTGATGGCCTGAGTCGCCTGGGTTTGCTGCTCTGACGCATGAGTGAGTTCAACCATCTGCTGATTCAGCATGCTGATCTGGTCGGAGGTAGATTCCAGCTTAAGCACGGCTTCTTCAATATGTTGTGCTCCTGACTCAGCAATCTTCTGTCCCAGTTGAATCTCTTTGACCACTGATGCCGTTGATGACTGAATTGCCTGCACAATCTGATTGATTTCTGTGGTCGATGCGGTGGTGCGCGTTGCCAGCAGGCGCACTTCATCAGCCACCACAGCAAAACCACGGCCCTGCTCACCGGCACGGGCTGCTTCAATCGCAGCGTTCAGTGCCAGCAGGTTAGTCTGTTCTGCCAGCCCTTCAATCACTTCGGTCACTTTACCAATCGCGGCACTTTCCTCACTCAACTGTCCGACCAGACGGTTAGCCAGATCAATCGTCTGATGCAGGTTATTCATCGTCTCTTTGTTCAGTTCCAGCGACGATTTGCCTTCGGCGATTTCACGCTGCGATTCCGCCAAAGCGGCCATGGAGCGCTGCGCCTGTTGTAAGGTGTGCGCAGTCGACTGACTGACATCCGTCAGTTCACTATCCATTGCGCTGATATGCTGCTGCTGGTTTTTTACCTGGGACAAAGTATGCTGATTAGACTGCAGCAAAGCTCCCATGCTCTCGCTGACCCGCTGCGCTTTGTCCGTCACGCCCTGCACGATACCCGCCAAAGACACATTCATGCGGTTGATCGATTCGGTCAGAGCAGACAGCTCGTCATTACCTTTGACACTCAGCGGCGGCTGAGAAACATCCCCGGCAGCAATCAATTGCGCGCGTTTGGAAATGCCGGCCACGCGGCGTCCGATACTGCGCCCCATGTAGCCGGAAATCACCAGCGCCGCAACAATCACCAGAATCAGCGTCGTCACCAGCACGCTCAATACCTGGCTGATCGAGGCTTCGATCCCCTCGCCGCTGTCATCGGCTTTCATCTGCTGCGCTTTGACGACCGCTTCTAGCGCGCCGTCCAGGCTCTCCGCCGCAGGCAGCAGGGTTTTGGCCATTTCCTGATGAGCAAAGTTCCAGTCCGGAGACTGACGCAGTTTCGATCACCTGATCAGCGAGCGGGAAAAACAGTTGCTGCATCTCTTTAAACAGATCCCAAAGCGAGCGATCACTGTCATTAAGCAGGCTGAGTTTGCTTTCAATCTCACTGACCGATTGATTATGAGCTTTAATGAAATCATGATACTTATCGAGATATTCACTGCGCCCGTATAACAGGAAATCACGCATCGCGGAAAGTGCATTGGCGAGAGAGTTATAACTGTCGGCGTAAACCTTAAACAAGCGCTTGCGCTCATCGCCTTCCTTATTGGAAGACTCGGCATTAATCAGCCCCTGTAACTGATCCAGAGCCACTTCGGCTATCGGAGCGGCTTCATTGGTAAACAGATTGTGAGCCGGCAGGTTTTCTGCACTGTGGGCCAACTCAACGATCTTCTCTACTGATGCTTTCACCGCTTGCCACTGTTTGAGCACAGTCTGATAATCTTGCTGCTCAATCAGGGGCTCAAGCACCGGCAGGGATTGATCGGTTTGAGCGATAATCTGGTTTAACTGCTGTTTAAGACGCTCACCGCTGGCTTCATTACTGCCCAACAGCATGTAAGCACGCACCGTCGACAAACTGGCCTGCACTGATTGCTGGATCCCGCGACTGGTATCGACGGTAGGAAGATCAGAACTGAGAAGAGACTGGGCGTGGCGATCCAGCACCGAGATACTGCGGTAGGTCATTGCCGCTGACGCGACAAACAAAAGGGCCAGCAACAAGAAACTGAGTTGCAACTTCCCTGATATTGTTAGCTTCATCCATAAGCTCCTGTACAACTTTAGAGCGACACTATAGCGTCAAATCCCGACAAGAGAAACCGAAGAGGATGAAATACTGTAAATACGTAACCTCATGATATAAAACAGATTGCATTAATGCGGGCATGGCAGATGATTAAATAGCCAAAGGTAAATCATCGTTCTCAGTAAAGTCTGTTATCAGTTAGTAAATCATCTCCCCTACTAACGGCAACACCACACACAAACAAAACAGGGCGTGCGTTTTGTGTGAATAACGAATTGGAATTAAGAATGGCGCAGCAACAAACAGCGTCACCAATACCGGAATCGCGCTTAGCGAAGTGGCCAGATAACATAACACCAAAACCGCACTGAGCGCCGCTAACCAACGGTTTGGTACCATGAGTTTTTTGCCCAGAGCAAACATAAATACAAATGCGATGATAAAAGGTAACATCCAAACACCTTAACGATAATAATTTTCATTTAGATTTATACTAGACATTCACTGTAACAAAAGCAAGGGATAATCAATCTGCGTACGCTCGACTTTACAATGTGTGTCCTTAACGTGAGGTGTGTGTCCTTGTAACGATTCGCTCGTCGATAGAAACCAGCCACAAGTGCTAAAAGTGTGTGTCCCGTTTAAAGATGGAATGTCCCGTTTAAACATGCCGGTTTGAACAAGTCCGTGCAGCAATGCTGTAGAGACAACCTTGGGGTATTCGGGTTGGGTATTGGTTGGAGTTACGGTATATTGCAGCGCAACTTGACTGACGATTCGATAATCATGAAAACCCCTTGTATTGCCGCCTGCAAAAATAATGGCGGAATTTGCTCAGGCTGCCGACGCACCATGCCGGAAATTATCCAATGGCGAAAGTGGTCGGATGCTGAACGTGACGCTGTCATGCAGCAATTATCCCGTGATAGTGCCACTCATGACTGCCCTGCTTGTGGTGAAGCGGCTTACTGTGACATCAGTGCCGGCAAAAGCACCTGCTGGTGCTTTGAACTGGAAACTCGCGAAAAAAATGAACAAAGTCAGCAGCAAGCCTGTTTGTGTCGCCACTGTCTGTCTGCGCTGCCGATTGCTTAATATCGATCACTGCTTAAACGCATCAACAAGCCTTTAGAGCCTAAATCCCATTAAAAAGGAGGCACTTCTAGCCTCCTTTTATCATTCGTATTCACGCCAAGCGTTATTTGTCTGCTTAATGCGTTATCCGGGCATTGAATACACTATTTAGCGCTGAGTGCTTTACCCGAAAATTTAATACCTTGCCAGCCATGTTGCATGAAGTTGCGAATGTTCTGGTGATCATCATTGTCAGGATGCTCAAGCACATCTTTACGGTAGAAGTCGCCAAAACAAGCCAGAGTCTGTTCCGGACTTAAGGTATGCAAACTGGCAAACGAGAAGATTTTGCATGAGCCGTTGTTTTGATTGGCTTCGTTGTGCAGATCGCCATTTTCAAAAGACATTGGGGTGAAATCATAGTTTCGCGTCAATCACGCTGATCACGTCAGCGAATACCACCTGCTCAGGTTGCTCGGCAAGTTGAGTCAAAAGCTCATTCAGTTCCATGGATTCTTGTCCTGTTTGATTTAAAACGGGCAGTCTAAATAAAATTGTTACGGATGCAAACCCGAATGTAACTTGCTTTCGATCATAAGGTGCAACTTTGTGCTCACAAATCTGTTGCTTTTCTAGTACGGTTATGGCTTTTATTGTGCTAGTACACACATAATTCATCCGGATTCAGCGTCGTTGAAACTATCCAGAATGGGGCGTCAGGACACATGAAAAAACTATTACAGCGTTTTCCGTTATATAAAGTGGTCACCGTGATTGCAGGTCTGCCGATGCTGATTGCATTGGTTCTGGCGGCCCTCAATGTACTTGACCTGAATGAGAAAGTTGATACCGCCCACCACGATAAAGAGACGGTGCAACTGATCTTGCTTTACGATAACCTCGCCCACAACCTGGCGCTGGAACGTGGCCTCACCGCCGGTGTATTGGGCTCCAAGGGTCAGGGTGCCCAGGTGGAACAGCTGAGTAAACAACGCGTCGAATCAGATAAACACGCTCAGGCATTGCTCAAGTTTAACCCGCAATACATTGGTTCCAGCCTGGCAGATAAACTCAAATCCGATGTTGCCAAACAATTAGCTCAATTAATGGAAGTACGTCGCCAAGTTGATAGCCTGCAACCCAAGATTTCTCCTTTTGCTTACTATTCCAATCTGAACCAACTGGCTATTGATAACTCACAAGTTTTGCTGTCCACCATTGATGATGTGGAAGTGGCAGAGCTTGGAAATGCGATGCTGTCTGTTGTGGTTATGAAAGAGCGTGCCGGACAGGTTCGAGGTGCACTGAACGGCGCTTTCGCGCGTCAGGCGTCTTCACCGGCCCAGTATACTGCGGTTAAAGGCTACATCGATTCAGCTCAATACGCTGAACGTATGGCAATGACCATCTTGCCCGCCGCGCTTATCAGCGAGTTGAATCAGGCTAAAAGCAGTGACACGTGGAAAAATGTCGAACAAGTTCAGCGCTCTTATCTCGACCAAGTCGATAGTCTGGAAAATCTGCAAGGGCCAGCACCATCGGAATGGTTTGCTGCAGCGACAGAGCGTATCAAGCTGATTAACCAGTTACGTAACCATATTCAACAACAGATGGTGACCATTTCTGACAGCCAGGCCAGCCAAGCTCAAACCAATCAACGTCTCATTTTGGTAACCAGCGTAGTGGTTGCAATCATTTTAATCTGGAGCCTGATCAGTATCGTGGTATCGCTGCGTGAGCGAGTCGGAAAACTGAATAAAGCGATACATACAATGGCTACTCAACGTGACTTGACCGCTGCCTTAAAAGCAGAAGGGCAGGATGAGGTGTCCCAGATATCAGACAGCGTCAATGGTCTGACCGCCAATATTCGTCAATTGTTGAGTGATGTAACCCAGACTAATGATCACAGTGCCGAGCGACTGAAAAAAATTGTTCAGGGCTCGAAAGACTTAGGAAAGAGCAGCAGCAGTACAACGGCGAAATGTGAAAATATTGCCGCAGCCATGACCGAACTGGCTCAGTCAAGTGTGGAGATCGCTCAGGCCTCAGAGCGCGCGCTGGAAGAAACCACACAAATGACTCAGCGCGTGGTGGAATGTCAGGGCCAGAGCCAGTCTTCATTTAAGGCAGTGGAAGCTTTGGTCGAGCAAATAGAACAAACCCAGACCTGCATGAGCGAGCTTGAAAAAGATGCCCTGAGTGTCAGTAAAATTGTTGATACCATCAATGGTATCTCGGAACAAACCAACTTGCTGGCACTGAATGCCGCCATTGAAGCGGCGCGAGCCGGCGAACACGGGCGCGGATTTGCGGTGGTCTCTTCTGAAGTGCGAGATCTTGCTCAGCGCAGTAAAGCCGCGACAGAGCACATCAGTCAGTTGCTGAGCAACATCACCAATAACACCACGATTGCGGTCAACAACATGCAAAAGAGCCATCAGGCCACCAGCTTGACCTTCGACTCGGTATCAACCGTAACGAGCAGCGTATCTGCGCTGGAGAGTGTGATTGATGAGGTTAACTCACACATTACCAGCATTGCTAATGCCACCATCGAGCAATCGAAAGCGAGTGAAGATGTTGATAAAGACGTCGACATTTTGGCTGAGATTGCGCAGCAGACCGGTCATCTGGCACAAGAGATGAACAACATCGTCAGCAGTTATCATGGCGAAGTGGACCGGGTGAAACGAACCTTGGGTGAGTTTAAGCTCAGCTAAGCTGACCGCAAGCACCAACTAAAAAGGGCATCATCGGATGCCCTTTTGTATTTCATTCATGTACGTCTGATTGCCCAGACAGCGAGCTGAGCGAATATCAGCGCCTAAAACGGCACTTCGATCTGCATAAACCAATCTGCCTGGTACTCTTCATGCCAGCGATAATCAAAGCGTACTCGGGGCTCGCCGCGTTCACGTTCACCAAACCCCAGGCTGAACTTCAGACCATGATTGATCAACCACTCTTCGGTATCCATATCGCGCTCACGGTCAACCAACGCAGACGGAACCCAGAGCCCGAGGCCAAGATAGCTGTGATCCAGTTGTTGAGTCACAATTGGGTTGCTGTCGTTTTTATCGTTAACCAGCCAGCCTTTCCAGTAATCGCCGCTTTGCGGAGAACGGGTGTCAGACTCAACGTCAAATACCAAAGCCTGCTCACTGCCCTGGCGCCAGTGCTCATCAAAGTTGTCACACGGAGGATAAACAGCGATATCCTGAGTGGCAGGATGGAGTGGATCACTTGATAAATCGGCGTCGCAGACCGATGCCAGACACGGCAGAGAAAAAAGCGCGACCAAACCAACACACACTTTCATCATTAACCACTCCTAGTCACAAACAGGCGTTAATATACTTTGAGTTCAAGCAACAATTGCGCGACCGACGGTGTCGTCAGATGGCGGATATCCTCCCGCGCCTTTAAACTCCGTCGCAGATCCGTACTGCGTACCTGAACTCTCTCCGGACAAGCCATGACCGACCAACGTTGTAATATTTCTTTTGATTTGTAGAAGCGACCAAAATTAAACAGATTATCCGGCCCGACGACAAAGGTGATTTCCGCTTGAGGGAATTGCTGTTGTAAACGCTCCAGCACCGCATAGGTGGTCACGCTTTCGCCCGGCTGATAAAGATCCTGCTCTACCGAAGATCTTTGTAACTTATTTGACGCCAGATCGCCAATGAAAGCATCAATAAGTTTACAGCGTATCTCATAATCCAGCATTTCTTTGCCCCACGCATGCGAGATGCTGGGTACCAGCAGAATACGATCAAAATGTTCCAATGAGTCAATCACGCTTTTATGGCCTAATGTCGGCGGATTAAAAGCGCTGCCAAAAACAGCAATTTTGTCCATCTTTTCCCCGATTCAGTGTGAAAGTCGCTTTCACGGTTTTCTAATTCAGTGTTTGCGGTATGATATTACGATAGTTTTTTATTGCTTGCAGGAAAAGGAACTCGAATGGAACAAATTATCCGCGAAGAGATGCATGTGCTTCCAGTGATCGACCCACAATTCGAAATTGAGCGTCGAGTTGGTTTTATCAAACGCAAACTGTCAGAGTCCGGTTGTAAAGCACTGGTTCTGGGGATCAGCGGCGGTATTGACTCCACTACATGCGGCCGTCTGGCACAAATGGCGGTGGACGCGCTGAACAAGGAGCAAGGCAGCAACGCTTATCAGTTTATTGCTGTGCGCCTGCCTTACGGCACCCAGAAAGATGAAGACGAAGCGCAAATGGCTCTGTCATTTATCAAACCGACCCATTCGGTTTCTGTCAATATCAAAGCCGGTGTGGATGGTCTTCACGCTGCCTCACACGAGGCACTGGCTGGTACAGGTCTGCTGCCGGCTGAAAACGCAAAAATTGACTTTGTCAAAGGTAACGTCAAAGCCCGCGCACGTATGGTTGCGCAGTACGAAATTGCCGGTTATGTGGGCGGTCTGGTACTGGGTACTGATCACTCAGCAGAGAATATCACCGGTTTCTACACCAAATTTGGTGATGGCGCATGCGACCTTGCACCACTGTTCGGCCTGAGCAAACGTCAGGTTTCGTCAGGTTGCCGCTACTCTGGGTGCTCCGGAACTGCTGGTACAAAAAACACCAACGGCAGATTTGGAAGAACTGGCTCCGCAGAAAGCAGACGAAGATGCCCTGAACCTGACCTACGATCAAATCGATGACTTCCTGGAAGGCAAAGAAGTCTCAGCCGCAGTGGCCGATCGTCTGGTGTCAATTTACAAAGCGACGCAGCACAAACGCCAGCCAATACCGACCATTTACGACTAATTCAAACGGAGCAAATGCGCGTTTGTTCTTGTGTCAGGCAGCGAAACACTTCTCGCTACTAAGTGTTTCAGGCTGATCTTTTCCGCCGGGTCCTCACGGCCCGGCTTTTGTTTACACCGCGCCTTATGTGGCACAACATTTTCGCTACATAACAATCAAAAAAACATTACTTATCAACGCAATAGCGTGATAACAATCCCAAAGCCTTCATTCCGTTTTTGCTCACTTGCAATGTGTGAAGCAATCTTCATATTTTTTGTGAAATGCGTCGGAAAATAACCCCATCTGTTTCGTTCTAAAGGTTGATTCATATGTTGTATATGGAGTTTATTTTCCTGCTGTTGGTGCTCTATACGGGCTCTCGTTATGGCGGTATTGGCCTCGGTGTCGTTTCCGGCATCGGCCTGGTCATCGAAGTATTTATTTTCAAGATGCCACCGACTTCACCGCCGGTCACCGTGATGTTGATCATTCTGGCGGTCGTCACCTGTGCTTCGATTCTCGAAGCGGCTGGGGGCCTCAAATACATGCTGCAGGTCGCTGAACGTCTGCTGCGTAAAAACCCGAAACGCGTCACCATCATCGCGCCTTTGGTGACCTATTCCATGACGTTCCTGCTCGGCACCGGCCATGCGGTTTATTCCATTATGCCAATTATCGGTGATGTGGCGCTGAAGAACGGCATTCGTCCGGAGCGTCCGATGGCTGCTGCGTCTGTCGCTTCACAAATCGCCATTACCGCATCACCAATTTCTGCCGCCGTGGTTTACTATCTGGCAGAATTGTCCAACATCAACCATAACATCACTTTACTTTCCATTCTGATGGTTTCCGTACCCGCAACTCTGTTTGGTACTATTCTGATGTCTCTCTACAGTCTGCGCCGCGGTAAAGAGCTGGAGCAGGATCAAGGCTACCAGGAGCGTTTGAAAGATCCGGTGCTGCGTGAACGCATCATGACCACCACAGCGACGTCGTTGAACGAACAGCTGCCTGCTTCTGCCAAGAACTCGGTGCTGCTGTTTATCCTGTCAATCCTGGTGATCGTGCTGGTTGCTATGTTCCCGGAAGTACGCCAGATCGGTGATGCGAAACCGATTAACATGGCGACCGTGATTCAGATGATGATGCTGTGTTTTGGCGGTATCATCATGCTGGTGACAAAAGTAGAACCGAAAAAAGTACCGGAAGGCGTGGTATTTAAATCCGGTATGGTGGCAGCGATTGCGATCTTCGGTATTGCCTGGATGTCTGACACCTACTTCCAGTATGCAATGCCTCAGTTTCCGCAGCGGTATCATTGATATGGTTAATGCGTATCCGTGGACATTCGCACTGGCGCTGTTTATCGTCTCTGTTGTGGTCAACTCACAAGCTGTTGTGGCCAAAATGATGCTGCCGGTTGGTCTGGCACTCGGACTTGAACCGGCACTGCTCATCGGCCTGATGCCTGCGCTGTACGGTTACTTCTTTATTCCGAACTATCCGTCTGATATCGCGACCGTGAACTTCGATATCACCGGCACCACCAAAATCGGTAAGTGGTATTTCAACCACTCCTTTATGGCGCCGGGTCTGGTTGGGGTCATCGGCGGCAGTTGTATGGGTTACTTGCTCGGTCAGATAGTGATTGGCTGACCGCATAGCGGATTAGCAACTTAAAAGCCAGCCCGTTGGGGCTGGCTTTTACTTTATACGTTATCGATGCTCTACAACTTGATGGACTGTCGCTCTATGGCACACCGTGGCCTTTCGAGGCAACCCAAACCCGGAACCACTGTTCACGGCTCAGAGTCAGTTCCGTGGCAGCGACCGCCGCTTTAACCCGGTCAATCTTACCAGAGCCGATGATCGCCAATGGTTTGGAAGGCAGTGCACGCACCCAGGCATAAATTACCTGATCGATACTCTCAGCCCCAATCTCTTCACGTAACTCTTCAAGCACACTGCGTACTCGCTGCGCCTGCTCGCTCTCGCCATTAAAAATGGCACCACCACCGAGACATGACCACGCCATCGGACGAGTGCGCAGCATCTGCATCTGATCCAGCGTGCCATCATGGGCAACGTCGAAATTGAGCGGGTTAATTTCTACCTGGTTAGTCACCAAAGGCTTGTTGATACGTGACTGCAGCAAATTAAACTGGGACAGACTGAAATTGGACACGCCAAAGTGTTTAACCTTACCTACTTTGTGCAATTCGGCAAAAGCTTCTGCCACTTCATCTGCGTCCATCAACACATCCGGACGGTGGATCAACAGTACGTCAATTTCATTCACACCGAGGCGCTGCAGCGAGTTATTAACTGACTGGTAAATGTGCGCAGCACTGGTGTCGT
Organism: Vibrio sp. CDRSL-10 TSBA; assembly: GCA_039696685.1. NCBI lineage: Bacteria > Pseudomonadati > Pseudomonadota > Gammaproteobacteria > Vibrionales > Vibrionaceae > Vibrio > Vibrio sp. CDRSL-10 TSBA. The sequence continues at coordinate 839,078 of CP155565.1, forward strand.
AATGGTTGATTTTACGCTCCGGAAACTGGTCGCTGCACAGCTTGATATCGCACTTGGTGACAATTTGCAGCTGTTCGCGCATCGACGGTTCCAGCGCCAGCGCTTCACCAAACAGGCTCTCACATTGATAGTTGCCGTAGATATCCGCGTGATCGACGGTGGTAATTCCCAGCTCAACGTGCTGTTTCAGAAATGTCAGTCGCTGCTGAGGCGTCATGCCCCACTCGGCTAAACGCCAATAGCCCTGCACCAGCTCAGATAAATCCGGGCCCTGCGGGGCAATCGTTACTTTCGCAACCATGGTTTTACTCCTTTTCTCTTTGTCACACATCCTAAGCTTGTTTTTCGGTGACCTCAACGGATAGACTGTCGAAGTTCGAACTGGAGTACGAAGTTGTGAGTTTTGCGAACCGATTACAGACATTAATAGGCGCTGAAAGCATCAGCGGCTTTGCCCGTCGGGTAGACATTTCCGAAGCGCTGATCCGAAAGTATCTCAAAGGCAGTGAACCGAGCCTGAATAAAGCCAACCAAATTGCGATGCGGGCCAATTGCTCGCTCGAATGGCTTGCGACCGGCTGCGGTTATTTATACCGCCAGGCTGAAGTCGTCGATATGGAGGCCTGCGCTCTGGCACATAAATTCGTCACCGGGCAGGCGTTGTCACCAAGCCAAAGGGATCAATTGCAACAGGTGATCGCCGGTTATCAGTATCTGCGCGCACACAAAAAGGCCGACGGCTATCTGGACGAAACCGCTATGGCTGCGTTTCCTGCAGCGTCATCCCAAAGCTGTGACGCCGGAACTGGTGTAAAACGCAGCTCAATATTTTTGCCGTCACTCTGCAGCTCGGCCAGAGCACTGCGTGTTTGCCACAACAAAGTTTTAGGAAACTGGCCCGCTGTCTGATGGATAAACAACACTAAATCACGATCCACCTGCAGCAGCGTTTGCTGATTAAGGCGTTGCCGCACATCAAAGTGCTGTTGTCCGGCCTGAACAGTCAGCAAAGAAAAGCCGTCGCTGCGCAGTCCGAGTTGCAGCTGACTCCAATTATAGTCACTGTAATCGATGTGCAATATCAGCGCCGTCGGCACTATATTTTCCTTCTCGCTATCTGGCTGACGTTGTGCGGTCTGCACCCGCACCTTAGTCTCGTCGCTGACTGTGCTCGCATACATTACTTGGGTAGCGTAATAATAAAAAGATTCGCTGCACCAGGTCTGAGGCGAGTCGGCTTCACTGCAGTCAAACCAATCGCTCCGTTGCGCCAATTGCTCTGCTGCCAGCGCCTGCTCGCTGCCATCAAGATAAGCTTGCAGAAAATCCGGATGTACAGCCAGCGCAGCGCCGCTCCACAGTGCCGGTATCAGATACCATTTGTTCATTTACCATTCCGATGTTGACGTGATCACTCAGAGTGATGCTCAGCACATTCAGGATTTAATCGAGTCTTTTATCGCCCTTAAAGCCAACTGCTTAGCATAGATAACGCCAGTGTGCCGTTTCAGCTGCAAGCAGACAACAGCCTACCTCTACGCCCCCGGTAAAGAAAATTTGTGAACTGGTTCAACCGCCTGGGGCGTAGCTCAAAGAATGATGTCAGGTACCTTTTTACCCGCTAAGGTAAAAGCAAATTATTCTAAAAAGAAACAAGGACCTGAACACGCATGAAACCCAGTACCCTGACTCTGGCACTGCTCACCATAGCGCCGGCCGCTCTGGCGGCGCCTAATCTCACCATTTCAACCACCACCAACAGCCGTGATTTTCCGCTCAGCAGCGAACAGCCGTTGGTGATCCCGTTAACCAAAGACAGCTATACCCTTACCGTAACCGGGTTGGATGGCGAGTGTCAGGCCGCAGGCGAGCAAGTGGTTAAATTCAACACTCCAATTGCACTTAATTGCGGCGCAGCAACCGAACTACTTCTCAAGATACGCTTTAGCGGTGACTACGCGTTTCAATACGATGATAAAGCCTTTACTCTCACCTTTGTGCGTCAGCCGAAAACCAGTGCTAAAAGCGAGTTTAAGCGCCCGCTACCAAATGTCCGTTGTGAGGTCTATGCCGGTGGTGATGTGATATTAAATCTCGGCGACACTTTCCGTGACGGAACTGAGCTCAGTGAAACGTTCACCGGTCAGGTTGTAACCGTTAAAGATGGTAAGGTAACCCTGACTCCTTCTGCGCAAAGTGGCGGCCTGGTGCTGCTCGAACCTGTCAAGCGCACCGAGCGGACATTTAATTATCGCAATGCCAACATTTACTTTGTCATGGTCGATCGCTTTAACAACGGTGATCCGAGCAACGACCATAGTTATGGACGGCTCAACGATGGCAAACAAGAAGTCGGCACCTTTCACGGCGGTGATTTACAAGGCGTGATTGATAAACTGGATTACATTCAAAGCCTGGGAAACCGATGCTATCTGGCTGTCGCCGATTGTCGAACAGGTGCACGGATTCGTCGGCGGCGGTGACAAAGGCTCTTTCCCTTTTTACGCCTATCATGGCTACTGGACGCGTGATTTTACCAAACTGGATGCCAACTTTGGCGTCGATGACGATCTCAAAACTCTGGTCGAGCAGGCTCATCAGCGCGGAATGAAAGTGCTGCTAGATGCCGTTATCAACCACGCAGGCTACGCTACCCTGGCCGATTTGCAGCTTGATGGTATCCAAGTCGTCACCCCCGATAATCTACCGCAAAAATGGAGCGACTGGACACCTGCTGAGGGCGAAAACTGGCATAGCTTTCATCAAAATATCAATTATCAGAGTCCGAACTGGAAAAACTGGTGGGGCGGTGACTGGGTGCGGGCCGGACTGCCGGGTTATCCGCAACCAGGCAGCAGTGACATCAGTATGACACTGGCCGGCTTACCGGATTTTCGCACCGAATCGACGCAAAGTGTTACGCCTCCTCAATGGCTGCTCAATAATCCCGATACCCGGGTTGTTGCGCGTGAAGGCTATACCGTTGCTGATTATCTGGTTGAATGGCAAAGCGACTGGGTGAAGCGGTTCGGTATTGACGGTTACCGGGTCGATACCGTCAAACACGTTGAGGGCGAGGTATGGCAACGACTCAAACAGCAAGCAACGGAAAAACTTAACCAATGGCGCACTGAACATGGCAAGCAAGGCCTGCCGTTCTGGATGATGGGCGAAGTATGGGGTCATACCGCTTACCGCAGCCCCTACTTTGACGATGGCTTTGATGCGCTGATCAATTTTGATTTACAAAAGCGCATGGACAACGGCGCCGCCTGTTTAAGCCAAATGGCGGCGACTTACCGCAGCTATGCCAAAACACTGACTGAGCAGCCGGATTTCAATCCGGTCAGTTACATGTCTTCCCATGATACTGAGCTCTTCTTTGGCCGCTTTAACTCGTTTGAGATGCAACGTAATGCCGCCAACGCCCTACTGCTTACTCCCGGCGCTATTCAGGTCTATTACGGTGATGAAGTGGCGCGTGAGGTCGGCCCCTACGCTGATGATTTCCATCAGGGGACCCGTTTCCGATATGCCGTGGCAACTCGATGCCCAACGTCAGGACTTACTTAAGCACTGGCAACAGCTAGGCCAATTCCGTCAGCGCCATCCTGCTGTCGGGGCCGGGGCCCACCATGTCATCGAGCAGGACAACGCCTATGTATTCTCGCGTGTGTTGCGCGACGATAAAATCATCGCCGCCTATATCGGGCGTCCGCCAACCCCCTAACCCATGATCAAAAAAGGCAGCTCACGCTGCCTTTTCTATCTCTGAATCAGAGCTTAGAATTTGTAACCACCTGCAATCATGAAGACCCAAGGGTTGATATCAACATCAGTCGATTGATTAACGCCACCAGCTTTGTATTTCGCGGTGGTTTCAATATTCGCGTACCACACAGCCGCGTTAGCAAACCAGTTGTCGTTGATTTTGTAGTCGACACCGATGTTCGCGGCCAGACCCCAGGAATCGTCCAGTTTCAGATCGCTCAGATTCGCAGCTTTACCAGTGCTATTAAATTTCTCGTCAAAGAAGGTGGTGTAGTTGATACCGGCACCCACGTATGGACGAAAATCTGCATTTGGTTCCATGAAGTAGTACTGAACCATCAGTGTTGGTGGCAGGTGCTTGGTCTCACCAATTTTACCCAGACCACCTAAGTCGGTTGAAATATCATGAGAAAATGGTGAGGCAGCCAGCAATTCCACACTGACATGGTCAGTCAGCATGTAGCCCAGCGTTAAGCCCAGCTGAGTATTACTGTCTACATCAAGCTCTTTGCTTGCGTCGCCAAGATTGCCAAGATTGTCACTGCTGTCATTTGGGACTACCGCAGCCAGACCAGCTCGAACAAAAATGTCACCTTCTTGGTGCGCCAGGACGTTGGCTGAAGCTAGAGCTGAAAGGATAGCGAGTCCGCAAAGTGTCTTTTTCATTATTGGTATTCCTTTTTCTGGGGCTTGGTTTTTAATTTTTGTTGATGCGCACAGTAGCACATAAAGCCCACACTATTTTGACGGAAATCAATTTGTAAAACTAATTGTGCGAAAAAATAAAAAAATGGGGATTAAATCACCGTTTATTTGTAAATAAGAAAGAACTCATCCACTGACAAATGAATAGGTATCACTATGAAAATTCAGACAAAAATTGATTTAGATCAATTTCAGATCAAATTAAAATTTCAGCTTTTGAAGCCGTTCTACACTTATTAAGGCGAGTCAAAAACACTGAATACAGGAGGGCGTTATGAGCTTAATTCCACGTGACTCTTGGTCAGATATCTATCGTTTATTCGATAATACATTTCCATCCATCCGGCCTCGGTTTGATGCCGATACTTTTTCTCCGCGTGTTGACGTAATAGAAAAAGAAACCGCATTTGAAATCATCGCTGATTTACCCGGAGTGGCGAAAAAAGACATCAACATCACCTGTCGTAATGGCGTGTTGACGATCGAGGCATCGACAACGAAAGACGAAGAAACCAAAGAGAATGATAAAGTCATCCATAAAGAACGTTATCACGGCAAAATGGTACGTAGCTTTTCTTTGGGTGACAGTCTGGATATGACCCAGATCTACGCTGAGTTTGAAGAAGGTGTACTGGTGGTCGTGGTACCAAAACTGGAAGGAAAACCAGAGGAAAGCCAACGCATCAATATCAGCTGAGATCTTCACAGCGAAACAAGTGAACCATCGAGCGGCGTTATCATAAACGCCGCTTTTTTATTGCGGATAATTTGCCGATGATTTGACCGTCCGCTAACACCTTCACCCGAGGTATTGACCAAAATAACAAAATGAACAACAACCCTTCTGTGCGACTATGAAACACCTTCTTGTGCTGTTAATGACAACTTTGTTTAGTAGTGTTGCTTTATCCGGTTTGCGTGTCGGCACACCACAAACGAACCTGGCAACTGCCAGTTATCCGACCCAAAAACAAGCCGCTAAAGCGGGTGACGATCTGATTGATCAACTTGAATCAATGTCACCCTACGCTTTGCAGCAAGTACTGCCGGCATCAGTTAAAAACGAAGAAGAGAAAGCGGTTGAAATTCGTCAGTTACGCCGCAGCGTCAAACCGGTCGCAACCGAAGCCGGCCAGATTGAATTTCAAAGTATTGTGACCGTACACTACGCGATTGACAGAGACAGCAGCCAGCACTGATTCGCAGGCTTAGCCACTTCTCTTTACTGCTAATCCGCATCACGGGTCAACAGCGCGGCAATCAGCAGACCAACTCCGATTCCGGCCATAAGAATGCCAACAAAGGCCCACACCGAGTGTGGCAGTAACAAAAGCCCGATCCCCAACCCAAGCAAGCATAGTGCCGCCACCCACCGCCCAGGCTGCGTTATATCTGAAGCGTTTTTTGTCGTCCATCGATATTCCTCACGCTACATACCCCATGTTTTAAGCATGGCGCAAACTGAAACAATCTGCAGACTATCGCTTGAATTATTACTGCCTCCTACGAGGACACACACCTTAATATATCAATGGTAACTCGACGCCAAGAAACGCCTTATTACGGTGTGTGTCCTTGTAGTAAATTATTTTGATAACTCGGCTTTCGCATCAGCCAACTCTTGCATGGCCTCTTTCAATTTTTTCTTACGTTTCTCTATTTTTTGCGGATTACCTGATTTTTTAGCCTCATCTAAATCCCGAAGACGCTGTTTCACTTCATGTTCCTTCTCGTGAACATCAGACAGACGCTCGCGGTGTAGGCTTTCATCTGTACAATGTTCGCGAAACCTCGCGCAGAGCCTTTTGCAATCCATCAACACGATGCTGATTATTATGCTTATGAGCCTGATCAATCTGCTGCTTTATATCCTGTTCTTTTGCAGCACAACCAGTAAGCTGAGGCTTTGCCTGTGCCGAAAAAACCGGAAGTAACACCAACAATCCTACAACTAAAGTTAATTTCTTCATATAATATCTCTTTGATAAAAATCAGAAGTATTCTGTCACAAGCAACAACCGGATAAGTTCGGATAACGTAAAATACATATTAAAACTATGCCTTTATTTTTCTTCTGTCATCGACAGTTATGGGGACACACATTTCAGCATTTGATTGCCGAGGCCAAAATCGACAGCCATTTTGAAGGTGTGTGTCCTCGCTAACGGTTCTTGATAACATCAGGCCGATACCATCATCAGAAGATGTAACCCAGCCTCAAACTGACATTTGCATCTTGTTTAAAGCCTTGTGTAACAGAGATATCCCGCCCGGCAGATAGCTGGACTTGCCAGTTTGGGGTGACAAAATGCGTGACCGACGCCCGTGCGTAAACAGTATCCAGACGATCATTTTGGGCAACACCATCGACTTTGGTTTCACCACCTGAGATCCAACCGCCTCCAAATCCGATGTGAGTCAGCGGACTGAAGTGATAGCGTAAATACGCCTGGTACTCAAAGCGTGCATCCTGACTTAATGTGGAACTGTTCGCGCCGAAATCGTTATTATCCGTTGCCCAAGAAACATCAGCAGCCGTATCAAACGCCAACTTATCACTAAAATGATGGATCCAGACGGCCTGTAATAACAAGTGAAAGTTGTTGCTACCAATATTAATTGCATCCTGCTCTGAATAACTACCAGTTGGCAGATAAATAAACGGCGCGAGAGACCAAACATTTTTTCCATCAGGCGCATACTTTACCGGAGCTCCGATAATGAGATCCCCACTACCGGAAGCGTCCCCTAAAAAGGACATATCGCCATATGCTTTAACGGATGCAAAAGGAAGAATGGCCTGAGGTTCGATACTCCAGTTTTCCTGAGGATGCCAGGCATGGATAACACGCAGTAGCGCTGACTGAGTACTTAACTTATTGTCTCCGGCCAGTCGCTTATCATCTGCATACAAAGAATCACTGTGGCTGGCCTGAAGATAAGTAAGAACGGCCGTTTTTCCATCGGGGAGCAACTCATAATCCCCAGGACTGATTTCCAATGCGAGTGCGCTCACACTGGTCAGTGCCATTGTGGCTACACCAGCTTTTAACATGAAGGTATTCATTGGCGGCTCTCCTTGCTCAATGCTTTCAGTAAGCCCGTATTAGGATGACAATTGATGTACTCGAAATACTGACTCTGGCTAGGTATGACCACGATTTCATGATAAAGACGCAAAGCCACGTTGAACTCCAGCTCCTGGACATAACTCATAAAACCACCAAATATCGCAACATGGGTCTGATGCGTGCGTGCCCAGGTTTCCAGCTTTTCTAATTCGGTAAAATGAGCCAACCCGAAAGATTGCTGTTTTGACTCGCCCTTTTCATCAATCACCTGCATATAACGGCAGCTTAAGCAGCCGATTGAATCCCCTTCATCACGCAGGAAATCCATCCCCTGATGTAAGACCGGCTCAACTTGCTGCAAGTATTTGTCACGTTCTGCATTTTCGGTATATGACCAATCCTGGCCGGAACGAATCAGACACAAATTATCCCGCCCTTCCAGCTTGATGCGTTTACCGTTCTGCTGATAGGCAGGCGGCACTTCCTGACCCTTTAGTTCACTAACCTGAGCGGACGCGATACGATCACGGGCGCTGCCCCAGTAACAGTGCTCAATAATCTCATCACTCACATCATCTGCCAGTTTCGCAATCCCTTCCCGTGAATTCTTGTCAGAAAGCAAAGTTTCAAAATCAGAGATTTTCGGACTAACAATTTCGGCAAAATAACCGACATCTTCGTCGGCACGATCTGGTGATTGCCACCAAGTATCAAAACCGCTGGACGTTTTCCATTCCTGAAAGGCTGCAGGTGATGACCAATACGCAATCGCGATATAAGTCTCGAAACCGTCAGCATCGGTATAGTGCGCGATGTCCCAATGATTGGGGCCATTTTGCTTAACGAGGTAACCGGTGACAGGGCTTAACGCCCGGACATCAATAGCAGTACGGGACTGTAAACCAAAGTAAGCCATCACTACCTGTTCAGTAAGCGGTGTGAAGCGTGCACTCCAGGCCGGAAAGGCAGGCTGATGGTTATCTGGCACATTGGCAGGACATTGACGTTTTACCTGCAGGTACTTAGGGATTGATGATTCCATATCACTCCTCCTCGCCAACAACAGGTTCAGCCGGCACATCATACTCGGTCTCGCTGATCACCACTTTTTTCGCCGGATTAGGGTTAAACAGCAGTTGAGTCACATCAGGCCGCGAATAATGTCCGACAGGATCGGCGCAAGTTTTAGCAAACGTAATCGCCGCAGGGTCGAGTGTGGCAATCAACAAGCCTTCTTCATGTTCACCCAGAGGCTCAACCAGGTCACGGCCATCTGGGCCATAGATTCGAGCATAACCTCCACCAGCTTTGATAAGGCCTCTCTTAGTCTCTGTATCACACAGTTGTTCAATCATTTCTTCCGAAACGATGGCACACGGTGCAATCACGTAACATTGGCCCTCAGCAGCGTACAATCTTGAGGCTGCATTATTCACTTCATGTCCCAGAGCTGCCGTCATGTCCTGATACATACTGAAACTTGGCCAGGCTGCGATATGAATTTCTTCATGTTGCGAATACATGGCGTAGCGACTCAGCGGCTGTAAATGCTCCCAGCAACACAGCGCGCCAATTACACCTAGCGGTGTTTCCCATGTTTTCAGTGAAGATCCATCGCTCTCGCCAAACAGCGTGCGTTCAACGTGTGTAGCTTTTAACTTACGGCGTGTACCGCAGGTTTCTCCCTGATCGTTAATAATCCATTGTGAAATATACAGGCTGCCATGATCTTTCTCGCTGAAACCCAGTACTACCCAGATGTTGTTATCACGCGCAGCTTGCTCAATACGTTTTGCCTGCTCACTATCCAGCACCAGCGAATTCTGGTGGTATTGATAGACCAGCGGCATAGTCGCGGCCGGGCTATCCAGCCACAGAAACCACGGATAACCCGGTATCCAGGTTTCAGGAAAGGCGATGAGTTCGGCTCCGGACTGAGCCGCTTCTTCAATCAAACGTATGGTTTTATCAACCGTTGCTACCAGATCCATAAAAACCGGAGCTGCCTGTACACAAGCGACCTTCACTGGTTTATTCATCATAATCATTCCTTGTTGTGTATGAATTAATGCGTCGGAATCACTATAAAAATGAATTTCGCCCAAGTGTTATGACCAGCGAGAAGTCAAACTTGACTGATAAGGAACTCACTACGGAATGTTTTTTGCTGTCTTTAATGATGAATAGGTTATTAGCAAGGAAAGGCGAAAAGTGAAACGTTTCGATACTCAGAATGTTGATTATTCAGACCGTGACGATTACTGGAGAGAGGCGATCAGCCAGATATTTGTGCCTCTGCAATGCGAATTTGAAGCTCATGACAGGAGCGGAACCTTGTCATCCAGAGCATTGAGTAAACTTAACATTGCGAAAGTAACTTGTTGTCCACAAAAAGTAATGCGTACCCAAGGCACCCTTAATCATCATGATACGGATAGTGTTTTAATGAGTTTTATCCGCCAGGGTCAGACCGCTATTCACCAAGGCTATAAACACACACTGCTCAAACAAGGTGAATTCGGGCTTTACGATACGCAGCGTCCTTATAATTTGCACATGCTTGGTGCATCAGAGCAGATCGTGGTGCAATTACCCCGCCAACTGATACATGAACGACTAGGGAATCTTGACCAGATTACCGCCTCCAGCTTTGGCTTAAACCATCCATTAGGCACCTTTGCTCATAATTTTCTGGATAACCTCCTCGCCCTGCCCGATGAATTGCCGGAAAAATATATGGATACATTGTCGAGTCAGGCCATAAGCCTCATCCTTGGCATCATCTCTGACGAAAGCCGAACACAATCCTATCGCCCGGATACCAAGCAAGGCTTGCTCACTCAAATCCAGTATTATCTTCAGCAGGAATATAGTGATCCCGAGCTTTCCAACAACCAGGTCGCCAAAAAATTTGGAATATCGACCCGTTATCTGAGCATGTTGTTTCAACTTCAGAACACAACCTTCGGACGCTTTTTGCTTGAGCAGCGCCTGGATGCCTGCGCCTCCGCTTTAAGTAATCCCAATAATATAACTAAGCAAGTCAGTGAAATAGCCTGGAATGCGGGGTTTACTGATATGTCTTATTTTTCACGCGAATTCAAAAAACAATATGACATGTCTCCGAAACAGTTTCGTCAGGAAACGTTCGATTTAGACCGCGTCAAAGGACACACACTTTAACAAGCGCTTCAAAGGACACACACCATAACTCATTAGTCAAAATCTCATACTTATCTGACAACGGTTTACATCCCTTGGGTTGAAGCAACTCTGAAAACAGCCCATCTGGCGCGCAAAGCTTCAGAATAACAACCATCATCAACGTATCCCAATTTACAGGAACGAAATGATGACCACCGCACGCAGCCAGCTAATTTGTCCGGAGATCACGCCGTATTACCACTGCGTCTCACGCTGCGTGAGACGGTCTTATTTGTGCGGAGAAGATAAAATCTCCGGTCAATCGTATGAACATCGCCGTGATTGGGTAGAACAACGCATTTTGGCGCTAGCTTCAATCTACTGTATCCGGATTTGTGCTTACGCAGTCATGAGCAACCATTACCATCTGGTCGCTTTTATAAATAAACAGTCCGCCGACTCTCTTTCACCACATGAGGTTATCGAACGCTGGAGCCTCGAACACAAACTTCCCGTGATTATTACACGCTTTGTCGCAAACCAACTGACAAGTCAGGCAGAGTTAGATACCTGTTATGAACTGATTGAAACCTGGCGCGAACGTCTTTATTCCCTCAGCTGGTTTATGAAAGAGCTAAATTTCACCATTGCTCGTCAGGCCAACCAAGAAGATCAATGTACCGGACGTTTCTGGGAGGGGCGCTTCAAATCTCAGGCATTACTTGACGAAAAAGCGCTCCTGGCTGCGATGGCTTATGTCGACCTTAATCCTGTCAGGGCTAAATTGGCCAAGACACCTGAACATTCTGCGCATACCTCAGTTCGGATGCGTATCCAAAAGCTTAAACAAGGAACAAGCACCGCTAAGCCCCTGGCAAGTTTTATCGGTGACCAGAAAAATACTCATCAAATACCTTTTCGTTTACTGGACTATCTGGAGCTGCTTGATTGGATTGGCAGACAGTTCAGAAACACTAAGCCCGGGTACATTGATGTGTCTCAACCACCAATTCTGCAACGTCTGTCGCTTGCAGGCAGCGAATGCCTCCGGCTTTGTACCGGATTAGAAGCTCACTCCCGAGTTTGGATAGGCGAAACGCTCCATCTGCAGCAAGCCAAAGTAAAATTAAAACGTCATCGTATGCTCGGAATACATATTTCCTGAAACGCTAGCTCACTTCGCACTTTACCTGTTCGGCTAACCGTTCAGGCCCACTTGCTAATGCCTCATATTCAGCATTTCTCACAAAGTACACTGAGTTAATTCGCACTCTCGCCAGAATGCCCTGTACTTCAACGGAAGCGCAGGGCACATGTTATTTTTCTTGCCTAATAAAATGAAGACCGATGAATACGAGGACACACACCCGAAAGCCTCAAGGTGTGTGTCCTTGAAAAGAAAGACACCCCAGACAAACAGATAACAGTGAGTGTCCTCGATAGAAAAAGACAAAAATGCCGGCGCTTGGCCAGCATTGTCTTTGGTTAGCATGGATATACATAGCTATCCGCTGTGGCGGTTCGCTATGGCAGAAAGCTTATCAATAAGCTGTGTTTCCAGTTCAATCGAGGTGATTCGCTCATTGGTATTTTGTGCCCGGATAATGTCTTCTTCAGCCATAATCGCTGCCTGATGAGAGCTTTCCGACAGGGTATTTAATTCGCCACGGAAGGTTTCAGAATCAGATTCGATCTGGCTCAGGACGGCATTAATACTGTCTATGCCATGAGAAATATCATTGATCGAAGAGGTTACCTCTTCGATGGTTTCACCGGTTTCTTTCACGCTCGACTGAGTCCGTTTTGACAATGCCCGCACTTCATCTGCCACCACCGCAAAGCCGCGTCCGGCCTCACCGGCTCGGGCGGCTTCTATAGCTGCATTAAGGGCCAGAAGATTGGTTTGTTCAGCAATCCCGCTGATACTCTGGATAATATTGACGATTCTGTCCGCGCTGTCTTTAAGTTTATCCATCCCTTCCATCAGACTCTGACGCTGTGCCTGCTGATGCGAAATCTGCTCCATAAACCGACCAAACTGCTCACCGAGCGCATGCTGTTGGTCGGCTGCACCTGATGCTTGAGACGCACTGACCTCCAGTTGCTGTGTTGCTTGCTGCAACATAGGATGAATCTCACCCATATGTTTAATCACGTTTCTGCTGTAATGAGCTGATTTTGCGGGTGCTGGCCAGTTTGGAGTGCAGAAAATAACTGGCAAAGGAGGCCAGATAGAATGGGAAATTGTCGGCATATTCGTCTGCAAATGACTGCCCTGGATCCACTTTAAAGAAAGCGATCGAAGTCAGCGTCTGATTCTGATGCAGGCCGAGGTATTCACCGAAGGTAGAAAAGCCGGACAAACAAACATCGTTGAAAGAATCGACTTTATTCAGGCTATCGCTATTGTTCAGACGGCGCAAAATACAGTCATTGGCAATCATGGCGACCGGTTTACCCGGCTTACCCTGCATAAAGCGTTTGAAATCTGAGGCCGTAGACTGGCCGAAGTCTTTAGATTTGACCAGAAACAGCCGTTCACCAAAAGCAAAATCACTGAAAAATCTGATGCTTCCATCTGCATTAATTTCGGCTAAAGAGCGAATAAAAAGCTCATTATTTATCGAGATACCGAACGAGTACTTAGCTAATTTCTGTTCGACGTCTTGTGCTGAACATTTAAAGTGTCGACACAGCCATTCGACTGGCGTCATTAATTCCAGTCCATCACTCAGTACACTATGCAGAGTTCGAGTAAACGGATTGAAATCAACTACATCGAATCCCTGCGAAGTATTGTCAAAATTGTGACTTTTGAACAGACCATAGCGATACCCAGGAGCTATTTTGCTAAAACAAAGTATCGCGCAGTCTTGCTGGATCTGACCATTCAGGGCAACCTGGGCACTTTTGAAATCCAGCTTACCGCCTGCACTGCCGCCGATGAAATAACACGGGAATTTGCGCGTCCGGTATAGCGCCTGGGTGAAGAAATCTTCGCTGGCCGACAGCCCGTCAAAATACGTAAAGGCAATCGTGTCATGGCTATCAACCGAAAAAGGCACTTTTATTTTAGTTAACTCATCCGCAATACTTTTGACGCGTTGCTCAGACTGAGTATGGATATTATTGCCGCCTGAATTGGTACTGATTAAAGGAATCGAATGCACCGAAAGCTGCTTGATTAGTTGCTTACTAAACGCGTGCAGAATAATACCATCCCAGTGCGCCGGAGTATCATGATAAAGCTTTCCTTTCACTCCACCACCAAGTTCACCGGCGGTCATAATACCTATTAACTGCTCACTAAATGGCATGGCCTGCTTAAGTTTGCTGTTAACTGCAGAAAAATCACAATGAGGTGAGATAAACGCTATCACCAGCGCCGTACCTCCCGGCAAGCTGAGATCAGCCAGGGTCGCTTCGCTAATTTGTTGGCTGGTGATGCTTTTAGACACGGAAACCTGCGTAGATCCTGACAGAGTTTCAGCGGACTTTTTTTTGCTGAAGAAGAACATGCTCACTTCCTTGAATCATCGATTTCATCATCTCGATTGTCGTTATTTTTGATAATGAAAGTTATCGGAGTTTATTATTATGTCGCCATATTCTGGCCGATATTAAAATTCTGCTAACTGATGTCAGTTTTGTTCAAATTGAGCTTACTTATCAAAGCATAATCGATAATCTGCAGCTTGCTTGCGGTGTGTTCTTTTTTCAGCCTATTGTCGCTACTTTTAGGTAATTCTGTAATCCATGTCTCAGCACTTGTTGAACCCTGCACTGCTCTTTCCTGAACAACATGATTCATCCACAGATTTTCGCGCTGACCGAATAACAGACATAAAAAAAGCGCCCCTTGCGGAGCGCTTTGAAGCTCTGGAAATATTATTCCCAGTCGAGAATCACTTTACCTGATGCGCCGCTGCGCATGGTGTCGAAGCCTTGTTGGAACTCGTCCACTTTGAAATGGTGAGTGATGATTGGCGTCAGATCCAGGCCAGATTGGATCAGGCTTGCCATTTTGTACCAAGTTTCAAACATTTCGCGACCATAGATGCCTTTGATAACCAAACCTTTAAAGATCACCTGGTTCCAGTCAATCGCCATATCTGATGGCGGAATACCCAGCAGGGCAATACGGCCACCGTGGTTCATGGTTTGCAGCATTGAGCTGAATGCGCTAGGAACACCGGACATTTCCAAGCCAACGTCAAAGCCTTCGGTCATGCCAAGTTCAGCCATCACATCTTCCAGTTTTTGCTCGGCAACGTTGACTGCGCGGGTCACGCCCATTTTACGCGCCAGTTTCCAGGCGGTATTCGTTCACATCTGTGATCACCACGTGGCGGGCGCCGACGTGTTTGGCCACCGCTGCCGCCATAATACCAATCGGGCCAGCACCTGTTATCAACACATCTTCGCCAACCAGGTCAAATGACAATGCGGTATGCACTGCATTACCGAATGGGTCAAAAATAGACGCCAGATCATCAGAAATGCCTTCCGGGATCTTGAATGCGTTAAACGCTGGAATCACCAGGTACTCAGCAAACGCACCGGTACGGTTTACACCAACGCCGATCGTGTTACGGCACAGGTGAGTACGACCGCCGCGGCAGTTACGGCAGTGACCACAGGTAATGTGGCCTTCACCGGATACACGGTCACCGATTTCGAAACCACGAACTTCCTGACCAATCGCAACCACTTCACCCACATATTCGTGGCCCACAACCATAGGAACAGGAATCGTCTTTTGTGACCATTCATCCCAGTTGTAGATGTGAACATCCGTACCGCAGATCGCCGTTTTCTTAATGCGAATCAACAGATCGTTGTGGCCCATTTCTGGTTTGTCCACTTCGGTCATCCAGATGCCTTGTTCTGGCTTTAGCTTAGATAGCGCTTTGATTTTCATATTCTTCACTCAATATACCCCGCGCTGTGCGAGGCAAAAAATACGATGTTTTCGGCGAAAAGCCGTATCGCTGCAGGCGGAGTTTTTCCTAAACCTGAATCAATACGGCTCCTGACCGGGGATCAGATAAGACCCATCTCTTTACCGACTTCGATAAAGGCATCAATGGCTTTATCGAGTTGCTCACGAGAGTGTGCTGCAGACATCTGGGTACGGATACGGGCCTGGCCTTTTGGTACCACAGGGAAAGAGAAGCCGATCACGTAAATGCCTTTCGCCAGAGCGCGCTCGGCAAACTCTGCCGCAACTTTGGCATCACCCAGCATGATAGGCACGATGGCGTGGTCTGCGCCTGCCATGGTGAAGCCGGCATCCGTCATACGAGCACGGAAATGCGCCGCGTTGTCCCACAAGTGAGTACGCAGCTCTCCGCTCTCTTGCAGCAGATCCAATACGCGCAGAGAAGCAGAGACGATGGCCGGAGCCACAGAGTTAGAGAACAGATACGGGCGAGAGCGCTGGCGCAGCCAGTCGATCACTTCTTTCTTACCAGACGTGTAACCGCCTGATGCACCGCCCATCGCTTTGCCCAAAGTACCGGTAATGATGTCAATACGGTCAATCACATTGTGGTATTCATGTGTACCACGGCCGTTTTCGCCCATGAAACCAACCGCGTGCGAGTCATCCACCATAACCAAGGCATTGTATTTATCCGCCAGGTCACAAATCGCCGGCAGGTTAGCCACTACGCCGTCCATTGAGAACACACCATCGGTGACGATCAGTTTGTTACGTGCGCCTTTTTCATCAGCAGCGATCAGTTGCTCTTCCAGCTCTTGCATGTTGTTGTTGCTGTAGCGGAAACGCATCGCTTTACACAGACGTACACCGTCGATAATCGAAGCATGGTTTAGTGCGTCAGAAATGATCGCGTCTTCTTTGTCCAACAGGGTTTCAAACAAACCTGCATTGGCATCAAAACAAGAGGTGTAAAGAATGGTGTCTTCTTTACCCAGGAATTCAGACAATTTTTGTTCCAGTGCTTTGTGAGTATCTTGCGTACCACAAATAAAACGTACCGATGCCATACCAAAACCGTGCGAGTCCATGCCCTCTTTCGCCGCTTCAATCAGCGCAGGATGGTTAGCCAGACCGAGGTAGTTGTTGGCACAAAAGTTAAGGACATCTTCACCAGACGAAATATGAACTGAGGCTTGTTGTTGTGAGGTAATGACACGCTCAGATTTGTAAAGACCCTCAGCTTTAACTTCCTCAAGCTGATTGCGAATCTGTTGATAAAAAGCAGAAGACATTGCATTTTCCTTCTTTGTTCTTGGATTGACTTGCGGTCAGTAGGGCCAGAGAAACCGATCCTGTATCGGATCCATTTACACTGTAAACATTGATTACTACTTAGTGTAATCCAAGCGCCAGAAAGGGATTATCCTGATTTGCGGAAAAACATTAGTGAATCACAGGAACAAATAGCGTTTATTATTTTAACATTGCACAAAAAAAGCGCCCTTTCGGGCGCTTTGGCTTTGAATCTAAGCGGTTAATCAGCCAGGGGAGTGACTCAACCAGAGCTTAGAAGAAACCCAGAGGATTAACATCATAGCTAACCAACAGGTTTTTGGTGTTTTGGTAATGATCCAGCATCATCTTGTGAGTTTCACGGCCAATACCTGATTTTTTGTAGCCACCGAATGCGGCATGCGCCGGATACGCGTGGTAGCAGTTAATCCACACACGTCCTGCTTCAATATTGCGTCCCATGCGGTATGCCAGGTTGGTATCGCGTGTCCACACACCGGCACCTAAACCGTATTCGGTATCGTTAGCGATAGCCAGAGCTTCTGCTTCGTCTTTAAAGGTGGTAATCGCGATAACCGGGCCAAAGATCTCTTCCTGGAATACGCGCATTTTATTATGACCTGCCAGCATCGTTGGCTGAATATAGTAGCCTTTACTGATGTCACCTTGTTGCGGCGCTGCATCACCACCAAGTAGTACCTGTGCGCCTTCCTGACGACCAATCTCCATATAGCTCAGGATCTTATCGAACTGTTCCTGAGAGGCCTGCGCGCCGACCTGGGTGTCGGTGTCCAACGGGTTCCCCTGCTTGATGGTTTTCGCACGTTCGACCAGTTTAGTGATGAACTTATCGTAAATGTCCTCATGCACCAGCACACGTGAAGGACAGGTACACACTTCACCCTGGTTGAAGAAGCCCAGTAAGGTACCTTCCAGACATTTTTCCAGATACGCATCTTCATGGTCAAAGATGTCAGCGAAGTAGATATTGGGTGATTTACCACCCAGCTCAACGGTGGATGGAATCAGGTTGTCAGCGGCACATTTGAGGATATGGTTACCCACTTCGGTCGAACCGGTAAAGGCCAGTTTAGCGATACGGTTACTGGTCGCCAGAGCCTGGCCCGCTTCAGAACCGAAACCGTTAACGACGTTGACTACGCCCGCCGGCAGCAGGTCGCCGATGGTTTCCATCAGCACCAGAATCGACGTTGGGGTCTGTTCTGCAGGTTTCAGCACCACACAACAACCGGCCGCAATCGCAGGCGCCAGTTTCCATGCTGCCATCAGCATCGGGAAGTTCCACGGGATAATCTGGCCTACTACACCGATAGGTTTCTGGGAAGTGGTAAGCGGCCGTTGTCGCATCAATCTCGGCTGCACTGCCTTCCTGGGCGCGAATACAGCCAGCAAAGTAACGGAAATGGTCAACCACCAATGGCAGGTCAGCGGCCAGCGTTTCACGAATTGGCTTACCGTTTTCCCAACTTTCCACATACGCCAGTTTTTCTAAGTTTGCTTCTACGCGGTCAGCAATTTTGAGCAGTAGATTTGAACGTTCAGTCACACTGGTTCTGGCCCATTCTGCACGCACTTCATGGGCAGCATCCAGCGCCAGGCTGATATCTTCCGGGCCGGAACGTGCCACTTTACAGAACGGCTGGCCGTTGACCGGCGATGTGTTATCAAAATATTGGCCGTTGACTGGTTTTACCCACTGGCCGCCAATGAAATTATCGTAATGACTTTTGAAGTTGAAAATCGCGTTGTCCGATCCTGGTTGTGCATAAATCATCGTTCGTTCCTTCTTACTTTCTCGTTCACGTATTAAACAGAGCGGTTACGTTTAAACAGCGCCGTTTTAGCTGATTATTGTGGTTATCGATTTTGGGTTGATGATCGCGCAGCAGGTAGCCATGTAAGACAGAATGGCAACACCTTGCTGCACAGTTGCTGTACTACACAACGCAAATCACAGGCCAGAATGAGAAAGCTTGTTGTTAAATAAATGTAAAACTATGATTACCAATATGATTACAAGAACAGTGTTATCCGGGAACCGAAGTTGGGTACTGCCACCCAGTGTTCCAGTGTGCCAAAATGACACACTGCCACTGTGACAACATGGAACAGTTATGCAAATTCAATCAGTTAATCAAGACTGGCTGACCACGTCCTGGCACAGAAGCCAGCAAGCAGGTCTGAACCAAAGAAGTCAGCCAGAGCACATTCGCCTGCCAAATTATCAGCTGAAGGAGCGTCAGTGGCGCGCGACCTCTTTACTTGCCGCCGTTGAGAAGTATGCTCTGCCCCTGTTCAACCAAATGTGCGCACACAGTGACAGTCGCCTGATCGTGACCGATCAGGAAGGCGTTATCCTTTCAAGCTGGGGGCAACCTCGTTTTGAGCAACGCCTGACAGAAATCGCCCTTGAGTCCGGCGCTTGCTGGCAGGAAAAAATCAAAGGCACTAACGCGATTGGCACCGCGATTTTTGAAGCCAGGCCGGTCACCATTATTGGCGACCAACATTACATGAGGCAGCATCACTTCATCAGTTGTTCTGCCTGTCCGGTGTTTAATCATCAGGGGGAACTGATTGGCATCCTGGACATCACCAGTGAACAAAAACAGCATGATTTATCCACTCAGGTTCTGGTGCAAAACATGGTTCAGCTGATTGAAAATCATCTGCTGTGCGATATTCCGCAGGGTTCGATGCGAATTGATCTGGCGTGTGATCGTTCCCTGCTTAACAGTGGCTGGCAAGGCATTGTGATTGCGGATGAAAGCGGCAAAGTGCTGGCCCATAACCACATCGCCGCTCAACTGCTGGCGCAAAACTCCGTGATTGGCCACTCGGTTGAAGATTTGTTCGGCGCGCATTCCGCAGCTTTCGTGTATGAAAAGCATGAGCTGAATTCCGCACCACGCAAAGCGCGCCATTACTCTGCATCTTGCGACTTACATTTTGGCGATATGACGACCGAGCGAGCCTGGCAACAAGCCAACAAATTGATTGATAAAGACATTACTTTGTTGATCCTGGGCGAAACCGGAGTGGGCAAAGGTGAGTTTGTTAAAGCTCTGCATCAACGTAGCTCACGTAAAAACCAGACTCTGGTCAGTGTCAATTGCGGCGCGCTGCCTAAAGATTTGATTGAATCCGAGCTGTTCGGATATGTCGGGGGGGCGTTTACCGGCGCGAACAGTAAAGGCTATCAGGGTAAAATCAGACAAGCCGATCAAGGTATCTTGTTTTTAGATGAAATCGCCGATATGCCGCTTGAAGCGCAATCAAGATTACTGCACGTGCTGCAGGATAAACTGGTGGTACCGGTGGGCTCCAATCAGAGTTATCAGGTTGATATTCAGATCATCGCCGCAACACACAAAGATCTGGAACAGGCCGTGGCTGAAGGTCGTTTCCGCCAGGATCTGTTCTACCGTCTTAATGGCTTAGTATTGCAGTTGCCTGCGCTGCGTGAGCGCCAGGACAAAGCGGCATTAATTGAACATATCCATAGCAAGTACCGGCTGGATCAGCAGACCTTGTGTCCTCATCTTATGAGCTTATTGTGCGGATATCACTGGCCTGGCAACATTCGTGAACTCGATAACCTGATGAAGGTGGCTTGTCTGCTGGCGAGCGATGAGCCACAGCTGAGGCTCGAGCATGTACCAGGTCATATCAGTAAATCTCTGACCGTAAAAAACCCGAGCGAGCCGGCGACAGAAAGTGTTGATCTCAAAACGACGGTAGACGATACCCTGCTGCAGGCCTATCAGGCCAACCAGGGTAATATCAGCCGCACATCGAGAATGTTGGGGATAAGCCGGAACACCTTATACAGAAAACTTAAAGCGCTCGGCATACTCAAATAAGCCAATTGCTCCTTCAACGCTTGTTCCTACATACTGTTGTTCATATAGACTGTCGTTCCTGCCAACTGCGGCCGCGCAGTTGGCACGCTTTTTTAAACAGCCTGACCGGTCTGGGTACCCTGTTTCCAATTGATAATTCCGCAAAAAAACAGCCAACTTTACAAATATTTATGACCTGAATTCACAAAATAAGATAAAATAAATACTTTTCTATCAATAACATATACAGCCAATCTTCTTTTTTACCCCTTCCTGTTAACATTTTTTTTGGCACAGCGCACAGATTGACAGACAAAAAGCAATCACTGGACACTAATTACACATAAATCTGCAAGAATGAGACACTTTATCACGCTGTCACATCGTCCTTTAAATCGAGCGTGACGGTAGATTGTCATCGAATTCAATTCGTTACCGGCTTGATCGCACAGCGAAAGAGCGCCTGGCAAACCCACGTTGAATTTTAATTTAGTAACTGAAGAAAAATCGGACATGCTCAATACCAAACTGATAGGCCTGCTTCCTGACTTAGCGACCTTTATTTTAGTGGTCAACGAAGGCAGTTTTACTGCTGCAGCAAAAAAACTCGGCGTGACCCCCTCGGCGTTAAGCAAATTGATCACGCGTTTGGAGCAGGCGCTTTCAGTCAAACTGTTCGAACGTACCACTCGTAAACTGGTGATCACCCAGGCGGGACAAAAGGTCTACGACCAGTGTCTGGTGATGGTAAATGCCGCGCAACAGGCGGTTGAATTATCGGGATCAGACCATACGGAACCTTCAGGGTCATTGACTGTTGCCGCTCCGGAAGCGTTTTTAAACTCGGTGCTTCAGCCATTTGTTATTCCATTTCTAAAGCAATATCCGCAGATCCAACTTAAATTACGCGCCGCCGATGGCGAGATAGATCTGTTTAAACATGACATTGATGTCGCATTTAAACTGACTGATAAACCGGATGAAAATCTGGTGTTGCGTGAGTTGTGTAAAACTAATCTGGTGCTGTGCGCCAGTCCGGAATATCTGGCTGAACGCGGGAATCCCGCTCATCCTACTGAGCTTGCTCAGCATGACTGTTTGTATCTCGCTGAAACCAACAAAGACCACCTCTGGGATTTTCTCAAAGATGACGAGTTCCATACCGTTGCTGTTAGCGGGCGTTATGCCGTTAACCATTCGCAAATGCGCTTAAACGGGGTCAAGAAACGGCCTCGGCATCGGCATTTTTCACGATTTTGTGGTGCAGGATGATTTGGCCAGCGGTAAAGTAGTACAGTTACTCAAAGACTGGACAATCAAGAGTAACTACCATGGTGCAATTGCGATGCAATATGCGCAAACCAAATACATGCCGGCTCGCTTACGGGTGTTTATCGACTATGTGATGACACACCTGAGCGTGAAGTTAAATGACAAAGGCTGAATTAAGGACTGATTAACGGATGCTGAAGCGGTTCCATCATGCAGCGATTATCTGCGCGGATTATCAGCGTTCCAAGCACTTCTACAGTCAGATATTAGGGCTGGAGATAGTAGCGGAGAATTACCGAGCAGCGCGCGACTCATACAAACTTGATCTGGCTTTGCCAGATGGCGGACAAATTGAACTGTTTTCCTTTCCGGATGCACCGCCACGTCCGAGTTATCCGGAAGCTCAGGGACTGCGTCATCTCGCTTTTGCCGTGGATGATGTGCAGGCAGTAAAAACCATCCTGGAATCACAGGGGATCGAGGTCGAGCCAATCCGGATTGACGAGTATACCGGGCGCATGTTCACCTTTTTCCAGGATCCCGACGGGTTGCCACTGGAAGTTTATCAGGCCTGACTCCGAGTGAGTCTCGAAATCAGGCCTTACACGACAGATTGACCGTGGTTTAACCAACCCTTTGAACGTTTAAACCACCATAATTCATCAGGAATCAGCCGAACAGGCGTTTCCAGATACTTGGATTACGGCCTTCGTGATACTCTTTTTTCAGATTATCGACACTGCGCAGTGACGTTTGCGCCGCTTCGAATTCACCACTTTCCAGTTCATTCTCGATTTTATCCAGCGCGACACTCAGCTTATTAAAACCTTCCAGGTAATAATCCTGTTTTTCCGGCGGATACTCACCCTGCTTAGCATGGGAGACCAGCTCGTTGAGTTCTGCGACCGGCGCTTTCATCTCTTCAATGTTCTGCGCTTCAGCGGCATGTTTAAATGCCACTTTCATCTGTTTCATCGTCTGCTTCAGATCGACATCAGCAGCAAAAACCTGGCTGCTGAGTAACAATGCAGCGCTAAGCATCATGCCTTTCTTCATTATATCTGCCACCCTTTGAGTTCAGTTGCTTTATTGTACTTGAATCTGATCAGCAAATTTAAGCTGAAATTGTTTCAAATACTTACATCCGCCGCCCGGCTTAGCAAAAACATTAAAGGTTCTGAAACTCTTCAACCGGAAGACGTCCACGTAAATCAAGAAATTGGACAAATTGCGCGGCGCTGTGAGTAATAACTTGTTCACACGGGATACTTAACCGTTCCAAAAGCTCACTGGCCAAGGCTAAGTTACCGACATCCTGGCAAAAATGTGCATCGCTGCCAGTGGTAATCCAGGCTCCGCACGCTTTAGCAATTTGTGCGATTTCATAGCATCGGTCAACGCTGCCTGCGCGGCTGTGCCCTTTCAGAGTACTGTTATTAATTTCAATCGCGACATTATGCTGTGCGGCACAATCAATCACCGACTGAAAATCAAAGTCAAAATGCGGATTACCAAGATGGCCCAGAGCATCAACACGGCCGCTGCGAATGACATTGAGCAGCGCTTCAGTATGCTGTGCTTTCGTACCGGGGCGAAAGACCGGCTCGTGAAAACTGGCAATCACCCAGTCCAGATTCTGATCCACTGACGGATGGATATCTATCTCACCCGCGATATTGAGTATATTGGATTCGACGCCGCGAACCACTGCGACACCGCGCAGAAAACGGGGTAAAACGCGTTGATTAGAGAAAAACCAATAGTGAGGTGCTCCCGGCATGGATTCAGCATGATCCGTCGTACAGAAACATGGTCAGCCCCTGCTCCGCCGCCGATTGGGCATTCTCAATCAATGTGCTGTAGGCATGCCCGCTGGCATACGTGTGGGTGTGGGTATCAACCGCTAGTTTCATCGCTACTTCCCTCTGTTATTCAATCAGTTTAACAATATCCCCCGGTGGATACCAATCTCAGGATAGTGTTGCTGATGCCGACTGAGATGTGCACTCCCCTGCTCAACGACACGAAATTTGTGAGCCCCAAGCAACTTTCGGCAAAATAAAAACTCGCTAATTGATTGATTTTTGCAAGTTATAGAACTTGAACAATACTTATACCATCGTTGAACTAGGGATGGTTTTATGACGAAACGTCGTTACCCGCTGAGCATTCAAATCAGCACTTTATTTGTGGTGTTAGTTACTTTGGTCGGATCTGCTCTCATAGCAATCAGTTACTACCATTCACAACAGCTACTCACCACCAGTGCCAAAGAACTCAGTCATGAGAATAGCCGTAAACTGGAAGCGGACTTCAGTCAGAGTGCCTCCCCTATTCTGACAGCGCTCGATTTTATGGCCTTCAGCCACTATGTCGATCAGGACCTGCCACCCAAAGAGGCAAGAAGCTGGTTTGCTTCTTTGCGTCTGGTATTCAAACGTAATCAGAATTTAGTGGCCCTCTATTACGGCAATGCGCAGGGACACTTTACCATGATCAGGCCGCTCAACAGCGCGGAGTCAAGAGAGCGGTTCGATGCACCGCCTGAGGCAAGGCTTTTCATCAACCGCACTCGTATCGATGGCAGTAGCCTGGTTCTGTTTGTTGATGATGAACTAAATACCATAGTTACCCGGCAAAGCCATGGCAACGCATACGACCCACGCAATCGCCCCTGGTACCTGCAAGCGCAGGATGACGGAATTACACGTCTGACCGAGCCCTATTTCTTCCACTTTCTTAAAACGCACGGCGTCACGCTCTCCAGACGTTCATTCGATGGCAAAACCGTCGTGGCAGCCGATTTCACCCTCGATTCACTCTCCAACCAGATGGCTCGTATCGGTTACTCACCGGACGCCAAACTCGCGCTGTTCGATCATCAATTCCGCCTGCTGGCTGAACACAATACCGGAATGACGGTGAGTGACAGCGAGCAGCAAACAAAACAGAAACTGGCCTCAGGTATTTTCTGTTCGATCGCCAACCGTATCAGCAGCCAAACCTTATATGCCACCACTCATTTCGCCTCTGACGAATGGTCCGTCACCCTGACCCCGGTGACGCTCAATGAGCACGTCCATCTGCTCCTGGCCGAAGCAACACCACAAAAAGCACTGCTTGCGAACCTGCTTTCTATGCGCGATCAGCAAATCATGGTCGCTATTTTTCTGCTGATGGGCTGTTTCCTGGTTGTCTGGTTCACGGCGCGGCGTCTGGCCAGTCCGCTGGAAAACCTGGTGGTGCAGACAGATAACATCGCGCGTTTTGATTTTCAGAAAACCCGCTATCCGAAAAGCGTGATCAAAGAGGTCGCCGACCTCACTCAATCGATCGAATTGATGGAACACACTCTGCACGACCTGCTGAAGTTATTGCGTGAAACGGCATCCAACCAGGACTTTGACGTGCTGGCGAAAACCATTACTCATCAGAGTTACATCGTCACCAGAGCGGAAACCATTTTGCTCTATTTGTATTCGAATGAGTCTCAAACGTTCACGACTGCCGCCAATCATGCAATTATTCCGTTCAAAATCGATATCAATCAATTAGTGCAGGATACCCCTTGGCTGCTCTCTGAACTGAAGAAAGGAGAGCTGGTTCACCTGACCCGCGATGACAATATCCTGCGCAAACACAAAGAGTATTTGTTTAACAGCGATATCTATCTTTTCCCGTTACTTAACCGCCATCGTCAGTTAGTCGGCGTCCTCAATCTCAGCTATGAACGCACCACAACCAAGGCTCAGCTCGATAAACACGCGTTTTTGCGTGAGGTACTCAGCTTTGCTGAAATCGCCAAAGACAATATCGACAAAATGCAGCAGCAAAAAGATATGCTGAATGCCTTCATCGCCTTGATCGCCTCGGCCATCGATACCAAATCTCCCTACACTGGCGGGCATTGCCAGCGTGTACCTGAGCTCACCAAAATGCTGACCAAAGCCGCGGTGGAGGATCATCATTATTTCCCGCGCTTCACCATGAACAGTGAACAGTGGGAAGAGCTTAATCTGGCTGCCTGGATGCACGACTGCGGTAAAGTCACCACACCTGAGTTTCGTGGTAGATAAAGCCACCAAGCTGGAGACGATTTATGACCGTATCCATGAGATACGCATGCGTTTCGAACTGCTCAAAGTGCAAGCCGAAGCCGAGTATTGGCAGGCCGTTGCCCAGGGTGGCGACCCAACTGAACTGCAACAGCAACTGGACAGCACCCAACGCACTTTAGACGAGGAGTTCAGTTTTGTTGCTCAATGCAACATCGGCTCTGAGTTCATGCGCGATGAGGATATTGAACGCTTGCAGCAAATCGCCAAGCGTCAATGGAAACGAACTCTGGACAACAGACTGGGCGTCTCCGACCTGGAACGGCAACGTTACCCTGACAATGAGAGCCTGCCCGTTATGGAAGGATTGCTGGCCGATAAATCAGAGCACCTCATTCCCTGGGCCAAAGACACCCAACCGGCAGCGGAGCAGGAGTCAGAGTTCACACTCCACCCCCTCGATGTCCAATACAATCGCGGCGAGCTGCATAATTTGAGTATTCGCCGTGGTACGCTGACCGATGAAGAGCGCTTTGTGATTAATGATCATATTGTGCAAACCATAGAGATGTTGCGCAGCCTGCCCTACCCGGAACATTTGCAGAATGTGCCGGACATTGCCGGTAACCATCATGAACGTATGGACGGGAAAGGTTATCCGCGCGGACTCAATGAGGAGCAACTGTCGATTCCGGCCAGGGTAATGGCCATTGCTGACGTATTTGAAGCCCTGACCTCCAGTGACCGGCCGTACAAAAAGGCCAAAACACTGACTGAGTCGATAGCCATCATGACCCAGATGGCAACCTCAGGCCACATTGACCCAAAACTGTATGTGCTGTTTCTGGAGACCGGTGTTTATGCAGAATACGCTCAGCGCTTCTTAGAGACGCAGCAATTGACCGAGGTCGATATTGACGAACAGATTAAAACCGTTAAAGCCTACATGAAGGCTCAATTTTAAAAACAAGGCCGGACTGGAGAGAAATTCAAACTAAGTTTACCAATCAGTACCTTTAAAAATTAGTAAGTTAGCGAAAAAATAACTCAATTATTGGTCGATTGCGCTATCAATAGTTGATGTGTGTCAAATTGTCGTAGACAATACCCCTCCGGGCGAGATCTCATATTTGCTATTTATGTGATCTCCCTATCGGTTTTGCCTATCGTCATTATAGGCATCACCTTCTTTCTATTTGTGTATTGCGCTGCTAGGGTTGGCGCATGCTAACTACCTCGTTTCTAAGGGAAAGATGATGGTAATACCTGAAAACAGCAGCATCGTGATTTTTGGTGCGTCGGGCGACTTAACTTACCGTAAGTTGGTTCCTGCTCTGTATCATCTGTATGCAAGCAAGCAATTGCCTGAGTCCTTTGCTATTTTAGGCGTGAGCCGTACTGAATACAGTGATGAATCATACCGCGAGAAGCTGAAACGCTCGCTTCAGGAACTGGAGAAAACAGAACCTGAAATCCTTGATGCCTTCTGTGAACACCTTCACTATCAAGCTATTAATACATCCGACCAGGATGATTACTCAAAACTGACCACCCGCCTTGACCAGCTGGCTGATAAATACAACCAGACTGAACGCAATACACTCTTCTATCTCGCGACACCGCCAAGCCTGTACGGTGTGATCCCAGCGTGTCTTGCCTCTCAGGGTCTGAACGATGAATCCAATGGCTGGAAACGCCTGATCATCGAGAAACCGTTCGGTTACGATCTTAAATCCGCGCAAGAGCTGGATATCGAAATCCATAACCACTTCAAAGAACATCAGATTTACCGTATTGACCATTACCTGGGCAAAGAAACCGTACAAAACCTGCTGGTTTTCCGTTTTGCTAACGGTATGTTTGAGCCACTTTGGAACCGTAACTTCATCGATTACGTTGAAATTACCGGTGCGGAATTCCTGGGCGTAGAAGGTCGCGGTGGTTATTACGATGGTTCAGGCGCAGTGCGCGACATGTTCCAGAACCACCTGCTGCAAGTTCTGGCCATGGTGGGAATGGAGCCGCCGGCGGCGATCAACGCCAATTCCATTCGTAACGAAGTGAATAAAGTCCTGCAGAGCCTGCAGCCGCTGTCCGATGACGACTTGCGTAACAATCTGGTTCTGGGTCAGTACACCGAATCTGAAGTTCGTGGCAAATTCCTTCCTGGTTACCGCGACGAAACCGGGCGTGGCAGAAGATTCACGTACCGAAACGTATATGGCACTGAAGATGTTTATCAACAACTGGCGTTGGAATGGCGTGCCATTCTACGTGCGCAGTGGTAAACGTCTGCCAACCCGCGTAACTGAAGTGGTTATCCACTTCAAACGTACACCGCACCCAGTGTTTGGCCAAAATGCGCCAGAGAACAAACTCATCATCCGTATTCAGCCTGACGAAGGCATTCTGATGAGCTTTGGTCTGAAAGAGCCAGGCGCGGGCTTTAAGGCGAAAGAAGTTTCAATGAACTTCCACTACGCCTCTCTGGAAGAGACCAAAATGCTGACCGCATACGAACGTCTGCTTCTGGATGCACTAAACGGTGATGCGACACTATTTGCGCGCACGGATGCCGTGGAAGCGTGCTGGCGATTTGTTCAGCCAATTCTGGACTTCAAACAAGATCCTCAATCTCTGTACGGCTACGCCTGCGGTACCTGGGGACCTAAAGAATCCGATGACCTGCTGAGCAATGATGGCCGTGACTGGCGCTTCCCTTGTAAAAATCTGACCAATACGGACTATTGCGAACTATGATCAATCACAAAATCCTGCCAACTGCGGATGCCGTTGTGGAATCACTTGCGAATGATATGAAATCATTCAGCGAACTGGGCCGCCCGGTACACATTTCTCTGTCTGGCGGCAGCACACCAAAAATGCTGTTCAAACTGTTGGCTTCTGAGCCGTACGCGAGCTCTATTCAGTGGCAAAACCTGCACTTCTGGTGGGGTGACGAGCGCTGTGTCGCTCCGGATGATGCAGAAAGCAACTACGGTGAAGCGAATACTCTGCTGTTCAGCCAAATCGACATCCCGGCTGGCAACATTCACCGTATTTTGGGTGAAAACGAGCCTCAGGCAGAAGCTGAACGCTTTGCTCAGGAAATGGCTGACATGATTCCATCAGAAAATGGTACGCCTGTCTTTGACTGGATCCTGCTGGGTGTCGGCGCTGACGGCCACACGGCTTCTCTGTTCCCGGGTAAAACCAACTACGATGATGAGAACTTGTCTGTCGTAGCTTCTCACCCTGAATCAGGCCAGCTTCGTGTATCTAAAACCGCGAAGGTACTGGAAGCAGCAAAACGTATTAGTTACCTTGTTCTTGGCGCTGGTAAGGCCGAGATCGTTTACGAAATTCACACCACTCCTGCTGAAGATCTGCCGTATCCAGCAGCGAAAATCCAGTCTTCTGCTGGTGAAACAGAGTGGTTTTTAGATTTAGACGCAGCAGCGAAGATTGCGTGAAGGAGAGAAAAATGAAAGGCGATATTGGTGTAATTGGCCTGGCAGTTATGGGCCAGAACCTTATCCTGAACATGAATGACCACGGCTTTAAAGTGGTAGCACATAACCGTACTGCGGCGAAAGTCGATGAATTCCTGGAAGGCCCGGCGAAAGGCACTAACATTGTGGGTGCTTACACTCTGCAAGAGCTGGTCGACAAACTGGAAGCGCCACGTAAAGTGATGCTGATGGTTCGCGCTGGCGCCGTGGTTGATGCATTCATCGACCAACTGGTTCCTCTGCTGGACAAAGGCGACATCATCATCGATGGCGGTAACACCAACTACCCTGACACCAACCGTCGCGTTGCGGCACTGCGTGAAAAAGGCATCCACTTCATCGGTACGGGTGTATCGGGTGGTGAAGAAGGCGCTCGTTTCGGACCGTCTATCATGCCTGGCGGCGCGCCGGAAGCATGGGAAGCGGTTAAGCCTATCTTCCAGGGCATCTCTGCTAAAACTGACGCTGGCGAGCCTTGCTGTGACTGGGTCGGCAACGACGGTGCCGGCCACTTCGTGAAAATGGTGCACAACGGCATCGAATACGGTGACATGCAGCTGATCACTGAAGCATACCAGTTCATGAAAGACGGTCTGGGCATGTCTGCAGACGAAATGCAGGCTGTGTTTACTGACTGGAACAAAACTGAGCTGAACAGCTACCTGGTTGAGATCACTGCTGACATCCTGGGCTACAAAGACGAAGACGGCGAAGCTCTGGTTGAGAAAATCCTGGATACCGCGGGCCAGAAAGGCACTGGTAAATGGACTGGTATCAACGCACTGGACCTGGGCATTCCACTGACTCTGATCTCTGAGTCTGTGTTCTCTCGTTGTCTGTCTGCTCTGAAAGACCAACGTGTTGAAGCCGAGAAACTGTTCGGCAAAACCATCACTCCGGTGGAAGGCGACAAACAAGAGTGGGTGGATGCACTGCGTCAGGCTCTGCTGGCTTCAAAAATCATCTCTTACGCACAAGGCTTTATGCTGATGCGTGAAGCGTCAAACGAAAACGGCTGGGATCTGAACTACGGCAACGTGGCTCTGATGTGGCGTGGTGGTTGTATCATCCGCTCTGCGTTCCTGGGCAACATTCGTGACGCATACGAGAACAACGCGCAGCTGGCTTTCCTGGGCTCAGATGAGTACTTCAAAAACATCCTGACCAGCAGCCTGGCAGCATGGCGTAAAGTGGCAGCGAAATCGCTGGAAGCTGGCATCCCAATGCCATGTACTACGTCAGCGCTGACCTTCCTGGACGGTTACACCACAGCACGTCTGCCAGCGAACCTGCTGCAGGCGCAACGTGACTACTTTGGTGCGCACACTTATGAACGTACTGACCGTGCACGTGGTGAGTTCTTCCACACCAACTGGACTGGTACCGGTGGTGACACAGCGTCGACAACATACGACGTATAAGACGTCTTGAGGGGGGAATTCCCCCCCCTCTCTACGCCTGAAAATTAAGCATCAGGGAGGATGTTAACTTGGTTAACATCCTCTATTTTTTTGTCTGAATTTAGTTACAGAGAAACCACGATGACATTTTATAAAGACTATGTATTTGTTCCACAGGAAGCGGAACATGAAACACATAACGGAAATGAGTGTTCATCTGAGCAGGAAGCTCTGCGCCTGGCAATGGTAAAACACGCCCAGCAACAAGGTGGATGCTAATCCCCCGCCGGAAGAGAGACTTGCGTTTCGAATCATCCCGGCGCAGCTGGCTGATGCCAAAAACGAACAGGCTGATGCCAAAAATAAGAAAAGCACCGTCAGGTGCTTTTCTTATTTTTGCTTCTTGTTATGGCCTTTACCCGGATTGTTTTGCCCATTAAAGCTATGATTATCCTTTTTACCGCCTTTGGCTTTATTCTTGTGAGTATCGCAGTCACCGCCACCGACTTTGATGCCACCAGCCTCAACGGACATGCAATCAGTGGAAATATCCAACTTGTCACCGATGCTGATCCCGGCTTGTGCGCCGCTGCACGCCATCAATAGCGCCAATAAAATTCCCGTGCGTTTCATTTAAATTATCCTTGCCTGTTTACTTAACTGCTCACCAGCTGCGCATTTAACTATTGTCTGCCTGTCAGCTCAATAGCGTACGCCATCCCTGACAGTAAAATGACCGACTCTATACAGACCACTTATAATATGGCATAACACACTGCATCTGAATGCGCAGACCCGGTAGAGAGAGATGGCATAGCCCATCATATGACCGCCAGGCCGCTCATTATTCTCAGGTTAGCCCTTGTGGCGCTGTTTAAAGGAACAACTCATGACTCAGGTTCACTATATTTTCGATCCTATGTGCGGCTGGTGCTACGGCGCAACGTCACTCATCCAGACGCTGGTTAACCTGCCGGGAATCAAACTGCATTTGCATCCGGGCGGCATGATGGAGAGAACCACTCTCGACGCATCATTTCGCCAGCATATTCTGGAAGCGGATCAACGCATTGCTCATATGACCGGGCAGGAATTTGGCGAAGGTTATATTGATCGCATCCGCAGCGGGCAGCCTCTGATTCTCGATTCCTATCTGACCGCACAGGCTATTCTGGCGGCCGGTATCGCTGGTACAAGTCAGTTTGAGATGCTGAAACGGATTCAACAAGCACATTACGTCGATGGTCAGACCGTTGCCGACCCGGTACTGTTAGCACAACTGGCTCAAACCGCAGGGCTGGATTCAGCAGCGTGGCAACAAGCTATGGATCAAGCCGGGGAAACCGTAGTTGCGACGATTGAGCAAACTCGATCTCTGATGCATCAGGCTGGCCTGGGCGGCTTTCCGTCGTTACTGTTGGAACAAGACGGCGAGCTACGCAGCGTGCCGGTTAGCCAATACTACGGACGTGCTGCTGACTGGCAGGCGCTGTGGCAATCCATCATCGAATGACACCAAAACGCACCTAAGGTGCGTTTTTTGATCGCCGGCACCAAGCTGAGCACACAACGGACAAAACTTCAGCATCTGAACGCCATTTAAGGGAATTGGTGGGGTTTTAGGTTGAATGTTATCTCAATAACCTTTAGCTTATAGACGTCTAAACGTCTTTGCGCTTAAACATCCAAAACAACAACAGAGGGTTTATCTATGTCAAATCATACAGTCAGTGTTCTCGACGGTGGAATGGGTCGTGAATTAGAAAAGCGTGGCGCGCCGTTCCGTCAGCCTGAGTGGTCAGCACTGGCGATGATAGAGGCTCCTGAAATTGTTCGGGATGTGCATTGCGCATTCATTCAAAGTGGTTCTCAGGTCATTACGACGAATAGCTACGCACTCGTGCCTTTCCATATCGGCGAAGAACGCTTTAAACGCGAAGCGCAATTGTTAGCCCACCGTGCGGGTGAAGTGGCTCGTCAGGCTGTGGCACTGGAAGGCAATACCGCTCGTATCGCCGGTTCACTGCCACCTCTGTTTGGCTCTTACCGCGCCGATCTGTATCAGGCTGACCGGGTCGAAGAAATTGCGACCCCTTTGATCGAAGGATTGAAAGATCATGTCGATTTCTGGCTGTGTGAAACCCAAAGCCTGATTGCCGAACCAGTGGCAGTAAAAGCCCTGCTCGATAAACTCGACAGCGAACGCAAGCCGTTGTGGGTGTCGTTTACGCTGGAAGATTCAGAGCCGACTGATGTTCCTCGCCTGCGCTCTGGTGAACTGGTTGAAGATGCCATCAATGCGATGCTGGATCTTAATGTCAGCGCCATCTTGTTTAACTGCTGCCAGCCTGAAGTGATTCAGGAAGCTTTGATCATCGCACAACGCTGCCTCGACAAAGCAGACGCACAACAAGTTCAGCTTGGTGCTTACGCCAATGCGTTTCCTCCGCAACCGAAAGACGCGACGGCCAACGATGGACTTGACGAACTACGTGCCGACCTGACCCCACCAGCATATCTGGTATGGGCAGAAAAATGGCAACAACAGGGCGCCAGCCTGATTGGCGGCTGCTGTGGTATCGGGCCGGAGCATATCGCTGCGCTGCATCAGCACTTCGCTTAATCGGAGCGAGTGATGCAACAACCGCAAAAAATCGGCCTGACCGCGCTGACCGCTCTGGTGTTCAGCTCCATGGTCGGCGCCGGTATTTTCAGTCTGCCACAAAATATGGCACAAGTGGCTGGTGTGGATGCCATCCTCACCGGCTGGCTTATTACCGGCGTGGGTATCTTACTGCTGGCCGGCTGTTTCTTACATTTGTCCCGCCTCAAGCCTGAACTGGATGGCGGAATCTATACCTACGCCCGCACAGGCTTTGGCGACACGGCGGGCTTTTTATCCGCCTGGGGCTACTGGCTGTGCGCCACCATTGGCGTGGTCGGTTACCTGGTGGTTGCCTTTGCCGCTATTGGCGCCTTTGTCGATACACCACAATCGGTCATTTTTGGCGACGGAAACACCCTGCCCGCTTTTATCGGCGAATCACTTATCCTGTGGTCGGTACACTATCTGGTGCTGCGCGGCATCAAACAGGCAGCCTTCATCAACCTGCTGGCAACCCTGGCCAAATCTCTGCCACTGATTGCGTTTATTGTCCTGGCCTACTGGGCCTTTGAGCCGGCAACGTTTGATTTCGACCGCGCAGGTCAAAGCTTGCAAACCCCGTTCATTGAACAGGTAAAAGGCACCATGCTCATCACTCTATGGGTGTTCACCGGCATTGAAGGGGCAATCGTATTATCGGTACGTGCCAAACGTCGCAATGATATCGGTAAAGCAACCTGTCTGGGTGTGGTATTTGCGCTGATTCTGTATGTCGCCATCACTCTGCTTTCTCTGGGAGTGATGAGCCGTGCTGATGTGGCAGCGCTGAACAATCCATCCATGGCCGGGTTGATGGCACACATGAGTGGCAGCCTTGGCCAGTGGATAATCAGCCTCGGACTTATCGTTTCAGTTCTGGCCTCTTACCTGAGCTGGATCATGTACTCGGCTGAAGTGCCGTGCACTGCTGCACAGCATGGCGCCTTCCCGCGCTTTTTTGCCCGGCAGAACGAACAGGGCACCTCACCGGCGTCGCTAACGCTAACCAGCGTCACGGTCCAGTTATGCCTGGTACTGATCATGTGGACCGGGGAGAGTTATAACACTCTGGTACTGATTTCCACGTCGATGATCCTGATACCGTACTTCCTGGTGGGGGCTTACCTGGTCAAAATTGCTTTCGGACAAGCCGCCAGCTGGTCCATCAAAGCCATTGGCATCGGCGCCAGCCTGTACGGTTTGTGGCTGATTTACGCCGCGGGCCTCAACGCTCTGGCCTTATCCACCCTGCTCTATATTCCGGGCCTGATGGTGTTTTACTACAGCCGGCGTAAACATCGTCAACTGGCATCTGCCACCTGACCCACTGACGCCCCCTGCTCTTCAGGGGGCTGTCGCACACTTGTGCCAATGTCCTCGCTGAGTTTCCTGCACCAGCTGCTGCCAGTCGTTAATCTCCCCTCGAAAATAGGTAACTTGCTTATCTGACGCCAAGCGTACAATCTCAACCAGATACTTATCGGAAACCGCTTGATTATATTGAAATTTAGCACGCAGCACCGGACTGTAGAATTGCTCAGGAGCAAACAATAACGCCTGTAACTGCGCGCTGAACAAAGCGTCATCGTGTCGCTGTGTAAACAAATAAGCTAACTCGCGACGCAGGCGACTGTGAAAGGCAATCCAATCCGCCGTCGTCACTTTCATTTCGTTAACCCATTGGGTAACGACATCCTCCTGCTGCGAGCTGAGACGGCCAAACCACTCCTCAAGATTATCGGTTATCCGTTCCCGATAACGCAGGCGTGCCTGGCTTTGAGTGTTGTCACGATACTTCTCGGCAAATTCTTGCTGGCGCTCGGTTAATCCCTGCATAAATTGCTCAATCTGAGCATCGCTCAGGGTATTCGCCAACTGGTACAGATCCGGCAGTAGATGCCATACCAGGCGCTGATAATGTTGCTGCATCTCCGTTCGGTGCAAGTCGAGTTCCCGCGGGCCAAATTGAGCCGGTTGCAGCAATGACAGCTGCTCTAACTGATGCAGGTAACGAGGCATCTCTTCCTGTTGCTGCCAGGAACTGAACGCCGCAATTTTATTGCTCAGCATCTCTTTCTGCGCTGAATCCAAATCGACATAGTCTTCTATATAATCAATCACAAACCAGTCAATGTTGTGGTAGACAAACTTAGCGCCACACCCCGTCAGCACCAACACTGTTGTGATCATTGCAATCCATCTTGCCATCAGTCATGTCCTTTTCCGCACTGTACATAACCATAGCTCCGGATCATTGCTTATGCGACTTTTAGCTTATGCTGAATATGCCAAGCTCAGAAAAGATTTTTGCAAATGGCATGATAAACTCAATTTACCGAACCTCGGTTGTGTTCAATTTTTGAGCATGGGAGTCGGATCTCAGTAAAACGATTTCACTTGGGCTAGGCTGATTCAGCAAACCAAAATTAGACCATGTATCAACATGGCTGCTTGTCTGAAGAAACCTCTACCAATAAAAAGTGAACCTATGCAGTTACACGAGCAATTAGCGCAGCGTATCGTCGATCGCGCGCAGAAGATCATCAAGTATCCGCTGAATGTCATGGATGAGACCGGGATCATCATTGCCTCGACTAACCCGGCCCGGCGCTATCAGAAGCACGGCGGAGCCGTTCTCGCTCTTACTGAACTCAAACCTATCGAAATCTCCGAAACCATGTTGCCAGAGTTTCCCAACGTTAAACCGGGCGTCAACTTACCGATTGTGTATAACAATGCGGCGATTGGCGTGATCGGTATCTCCGGCCCCTTAGTGGAAGTGCGTCCGTTCGGCGAAATGGTAAAAATGGCAGCGGAAATGGTGGTCGAGTATACCTCGATGATGGAGATGACCCGCTGGAGTGAACGCAAACTGGAAGAGCTGTTACTGGAATGCATTGACCGAAGTGCCTCGCTGGAACACATCACCAATATGGCCGCTCAGCTCAAAGTCGACATCTTCAACCACCATGCGATGTGCGTGATTGAAGTGGACAGTTCAGAGGCACAAAAAGAGGTAGTCAAAGTCCTCAACAACTGGTCGCGTATGCGACTGAAAGCCGAATATTCTTATAAGTCGAGTGTGGTGCTGCTGAATGTCTCCGAATCAGAGCGCGAGGAAGGCAAAGCAATTGATGACTGGCAGAGTATCCGCAGTTATTTGAGTGAGTCGCTCAAGGTACCGTTTCAGTGCTCGCTGGGGGCGGTTTACAGCCAACCTCAGGAACTGCCTTTTGCGTTTGAAAGCGCAATGGCGGTGATGAAATGCGGGCAACGTCTCAATCCGAAACAGCAGTTTTACCCTTACCACGAATACGAGTTGCCGGCACTGTTTGAGGGCTGCTTATCTCACTGGCAACGAAATAAGCTAGCCACTCATGCACAACAACTTGAACTCCACGATCCGACACTGATCAATACTGTATTGTGCTGGTTTGAAAATAACTGTGATATCAAAAAGACGTCTGCAAAATTATTTGTTCACCCTAATACGCTGCGTTATCGCATAAAAAGGGTGGAAGAGATCTGTAACATCAATTTGCATCACTACAATGACATGTGTTGTCTGTATTTTAGTTTGATTTTATAGAATATTAATTGAGCTGTTGTCCGACTTTCAGGGCAGCAGCGATGTTGTGTGCGCTGCGAATGACGTTGAATTTTGCCTGAGTAATAATCTCCTCAAAAGTGGTTACCTTGTAGACGGAGTCAAAGGCGGCATCAATTCCATGGGAGTAAACGGCCTCAATATCATCCCCCAGTGCACCGACAATGGCGATAACAGGGAGATCATAACGTTTGGCAATACTGGCAACGCCAACCGGCACTTTGCCATTAACACTCTGACTGTCGAGGCGCCCTTCACCGGTAATCACCAGATCCGCATCTTTAATCAGTGCCTCCAGCCCGACTGCTCGGGTCATGATCTCAATACCTGGCTTGAGCTCAGCATCGAGAAAGGCGTAAAACGCGGCGCCCATCCCGCCCGCGGCACCTGCACCCGGTATATCACTCACTTTACGCTGTAGATCCTGCTCGACAACCGCCGCGAAACGGGTCAATGCCGCATCCAGTTGCTCTACCATTTGCATCGTTGCACCCTTTTGCGGGCCGTACACGTGTGAGGCACCATTAGTGCCGATCAGCGGATTACTGACATCACAGGCCACTTCTATCAGACATTCTTTGAGGCGGGAATCCAGAGCGCTGACATCGATGTGAGCCAGATCCTGTAATGCAGCACCACCAAACGGCAACTCGACTCCGCTGGCATCCGTGAATGAAACACCCAATGCCTGCAGCATGCCACATCCGGCATCGTTGGTCGCACTGCCACCAATACAGAGAATCAAATGACGGATACCCTGATTCAAGGCATGCTCGATCAGTTGGCCGGTTCCGTAACTGGTCGCAACCAGCGGGTCACGTTTTGCGCTCGGAATCAGTTCAATACCGCTGGCTGCCGCCATTTCAATAAACGCGGTTCTCTTGTCCCCGGAGACCCCATAAAAAGCATCATGTTGTTCACCGAGCGGACCGACCACATTCACCGTCACCCGTTTCGCCACCGGAGGCATCGACTAATGCTTCCACAGACCCTTCTCCGCCATCCGCCGTCGGGCACTTCACATACTGCCAGTCCGGAAAGACCTGTCGGAATCCGGTTTCAATCGCTTCTGCGACTTCAATCGCGCTTAAACTTTCTTTATATGAATCAGGGGCGATAACAATTTTCATCAATAAGCACCACTTGATAGAAATTATGAGGCAGCAGGCTGTCACAACCTGCTGCGTTTTATTTAGCTCGCTACCGTAACCTTAGCCAGTTTTTCGTAATGCAACGCTAATGCACAGTGATCTTTTGATGCCAGGTCATCAGCTTTTAGTGCCTGCATCATCTCCATCACTTGCGCGGTCAGCGGCAATTGTGCACCAACTCCGTGCGAAGTATCCAGCGCGTTAGCCAAATCTTTAATATGTAGGTCAATGCGAAAGCCAGGTTCAAAGTTACGGTTCAGTACCATAGGCGCCTTGGCATCCAGCACTGTACTGCCCGCCAAGCCGCCACGGATGGCCTGATAAACCAGTTCAGGATTAACGCCCGCTTTGGTTGCCAGAACCAACGCCTCGGACATCGCCGCGATATTGAGCGCAACAATCACCTGGTTAGCCAGCTTAGTCACGTTGCCAGCACCGATATCACCGGTGTGCACCACAGATCCAGCCATTGACTTCATAACATCGTAATACTGCTCAAACAAGCCCTTGTCACCGCCGACCATGACCGACAAGGTACCGTCAATCGCTTTCGGCTCGCCGCCGCTGACCGGCGCATCCAGCATACTGACACCTTGCTCGGCGAGCACTCTGGCGATCTCCTGGCTTGCCAACGGAGCAATGGAGCTCATATCTATCAGAGTCAGTCCGGCGTGCGCACCTTCAATCAGCCCATTTTCACCCAAGGCAACTTCCTGGACGTGCGGTGAGTTCGGCAACATGGTGATCACAACATCACATTGCTGTGCGACCGCTTTTGGCGACGTTGCCGACTCCGCACCGGCATTCACCAGCTCATTGACTGATTCCTGATTGCGATCCAGTACCACCAGCGAGTAGCCCGCTTTCAGCAGGTTTTTACTCATAGGTTTGCCCATAATGCCGAGGCCAATAAATCCGATTTTCATAACACTTCCTCTTGCCTTGATTTACTTAATAAATTTCTGACACAGTGCCTGTGTCGCTGCTTTGAATGCGCCTAAGTCACTACCAACCGCCACTAAGTTGGCGCCCCATTCGATGTAACGCTGAGCGTCCTCATAAACCGGCGCCAGAATGCCGATGGTTTTGCCTTTCGCCTGACCTTTTTCAAACACCATACGAATGGCACCCTGCACATCCGGATGGTTGGCATTGCCTAAATGCCCCAGCGCTGCCGCCAGATCGCTCGGACCGACAAATACCCCGTCGATGCCTTCAACACTGAGAATGCTGTCGAGGTTATCCAGCGCTAACTGGCTCTCGATCTGCACCACCACGCTGATGTTGTCGTTGATATCCTGAAAATAATTAGCGGTTGTGCCGTAGCCATTACTACGGTGTCCGACGGAAACCCCGCGAATGCCCTGTGGCGGGTAGCGGGTAGCGGCAACCGCCAGTTTCCGCTTGCTGCTGAGTCTCGACAAACGGAACAATGAGGTTATAAAAACCGATATCCAACAGACGTTTAATCACCACCGGATCATTCACCGGCGGACGGACCACAGGAACACTGCGGCTGTCTTTAAGCGCCATCAGTTGCGGAATGAAGGTCTGGATGTCATTTGGTGCATGTTCACCATCGAGTAAAATCCAGTCGAAGCCTGCCAGGCCCAGGATCTCGGTAGTAATAGGGCTGGCCAAAGCACTCCAGCAACCGATTCGCTGCTCCTGATTCAGCAGTGCACGCTTAAAATGATTCGGGTAAATATTTTCGTTCATCGCGTTGTCCTCTCCCTGCGCTTAACGAACCAAGCACGGTTTTTTGTTGTCGAATGTCCAGTTTGGAATCAGGTACTGCATGCCGATCGCATCATCGCGTCCGCTCAGTCCCATATTTTTGTAAAGCTCATGCGCCTTTTCGACCTGAGCCATATCAATCTCGATGCCCAGACCTGGTTTATCAGGCACAGCGACAAAGCCGCCACGAATCTGCAATGGATCTTTGGTCAGACGCTGATTGCCTTCCTGCCAAATCCAGTGGGTATCAATGGCGGTAATGTTGCCCGGTGCCGCGGCGGCAACCTGGGTAAACATGGCAAGCGAAATATCGAAATGGTTATTAGAATGCGATCCCCAGGTCAGGCCCCATTCGTGGCACATCTGCGCCACACGTACCGAGCCTTCCATGGTCCAGAAATGCGGATCGGCTAAAGGAATGTCGACCGATTGCAAAGAAATGGTGTGTCCCATCTGACGCCAGTCGGTGGCAATCATGTTGGTTGCCGTCGGCAGGCCTGTGGCGCGGCGGAATTCGCTCATCACCTCACGACCGGAATAACCCTGCTCAGCGCCACACGGATCTTCGGCATAAGCCAGAACCCCTTTGAGCTCTTTCCCGACCCGAATCGCTTCGTCAAGAGACCAGGCTCCGTTAGGGTCAAGCGTCACACGAGCCTGCGGGAAACGGGCTGCGAGCGCTTTGATCACTTCCGCTTCTTCCTCCGCGCGCAATACACCGCCTTTCAGTTTAAAATCGTTGAAACCATACTTTTCGTAGGATGCTTCTGCCAGACGCACAACCCGCTCAGCGCTTAATGCTTCTTCATGGCGAATGCGGTACCAGTCGCAGTTATCCTGCGGCTGACTCTGATAAGGCAGGTCGGTTTTGTTGCGGTCACCGATAAAGAACAGATAGCCCAGCATCTCGACTTTATCGCGTTGCTGACCTTCGCCAAGCAGAGAGGCGACTGAGACATTCAATGCCTGGCCGAGTAAATCCAGCATCGCAGCTTCGATTGCCGTCACAGCATGGATGGTCGTTCTAAGATCAAAAGTCTGTAAACCACGCCCGCCTGCATCACGTTCAGCGAAGGCATGCCGCACCTGATTCATGATATTTTTATATTCACCCAGGCCACGGCCGATAATAAAACCCCGCGCATCTTCGAGTGTTTTACGGATACTCTCTCCTCCCGGAACTTCACCCAGACCGATGTTGCCGGAGTTATCCTCCAAAATGACAATATTGCGGGTAAAGTAAGGGGCGTGTGCCCCACTGAGATTGAGCAGCATGCTGTCGTACCCGGCTACCGGAATCACCAACATATTTTCAATAACAGGCATACCTTTTGCGAAATTCATACTAATCATCCTTTAAGCTATTTTTTTATCAGCGCACGACTGCTTTTTTGTTTTAAACACCGAGCGGATTGCATACACCACCGAGGCCAGAATAATCACCCACAAGAACATAGCGATCGGGCTTTTGGTGAAGAACACCGACAGGTTTCCGTAAGACTCAATACTTTTCACGAAATAGACTTCGGCCGATTTGCCTAAAATAAAGCCGATAATAAAAGGCACCACTTCGAGGCCAATTTTCGGCGCAACGACGCCAAACACACCGAATAGCACCAGGGTCCAGACATCAAACATCACACCGTAGTTGATGGCGTAGGCGCCAATCACACACATCATTACGATAATGGGATAAAGGATATACTTAGGAATCATCACCACTTTAGCGACGTAACGAATCGCGAAGTACATGATGGCGAACATGACGAAATTGGCGAAAAACAGCGAGAGAATCATAAAATCCCAGGTTTCCAGATTCTCATTGATAAACAACGGCCCCACCTGAATGCCCTGCAGGGTAAAGGCACCAATCAGTACGGCCGTGGTTGAATCTCCCGGGATGCCCAGCGATAGTAACGGAATCAATGCACCACCAGTCAGACCATTGTTGGCCGATTCGGAGGTGATAATACCCTCCGGACAGCCTTTCCCCATTTGATCTTTATTCTTACTGATGTTCTTTTGTTGGGTATAAGCCAGCACCGAAGCCGCACTACCACCGATGCCGGGTAACATGCCGACAAAAGTCCCAATCGACGAAGAGCGAATCAGGTTGAACCACTGCCCCTTGAATACTGTCCAGTCAAACCGCGTTTTGCGATCCAGCTGAATCATCTCCCCTTGCACATGATCAGCCTGGCTGACACGGCAACAGGCGGTGATGATCGCAGCAAGCCCGAACATACCGATCAACACAGGCAGCAAAGAAAAACCAAAACTCAGTTGGTCTTCCAGTGCCTGTGGCATGAGACGATATTCGCCATTACCGCCGACAGAAATGTCGTACGCGCCAATTAGGCTGATCAAAATGCCCAGCAAGCCACTGAATATTCCCATCAGCATGTGTTTTGAGAGTGAGGAGATCACTGTCAGTGCCAGAAAAATGAGCAGGAACTTTTCAACGGTCGAAAATTTAATCGCGAAGTTTGCTAAGAAAGGGGCAAAGAAATACAACACAACCGCACTGAACAGACCGCCAAACAGTGACGATGCGACCGCCACTTTGAGTGCTTTTTCTCCCTGCCCTTTCTGGGCCATGGGATAACCATCAAATGTCGTGGTAATGGAAGAGGGCGTGCCGGGAATATTAAGCAGTACTGCCGGAAACCAGCCCCCCCGAGATCCCCCCCACATACAGACCAAGCAGTAAAGCCAGGCCATCATTCAGACCGAGTGAATAGGTTAATGGCAGGCAGACCGCAACCGCTAACGTCGCTGTCATGCCCGGTATAGCGCCAAAGATAATCCCGATGAGGACCCCGATGGAGCTCAGTAAAAACATATTGACAGATAAATGTGACAAAATTTCCATAAGATATTCCACATTCAGTTTCACGTAATAAAATTAAGGTAAGGTAATCCCAAACATCTGCCCTAAAACAACCCAGGCGATTACTGGTGATAAAATTGAATTTATTGTTATATAGATAACTTTTCTCTGAGTTATTTCCTTTTCCATTAGAAATGGAATGATGAAGAGAAAAGGAACGGTCGCAATCAAAAATGCATAACCAGTATTAGGAAACACTTCTCCCAGCTGTTGCATAATTAATATGTAGCCACTAATCAGGGCCAGAAAAAAGTAAGCTTTATAATTATTATTATTGATGACTTTCTGCCAGGAAAATGCCTTCACACTGGCTGCTATTACTTTTCTCTCTTTTACCAAAATAATCATGAGCAGACAGATTAAACAGGTGATGATTATTTTTGGAAAAAACCAATGCGATTGTGCAAAGTCAATATTTACATCGAGCATATCGTTTCCTTGTGTAGGGTAATTTTGATTTTGTTTGAATTAGTATATGGCTATCGGCCAGGCGGAGGCTTTATTAAAAACTCCAAAAATAGCATTAAGTTAACGGGCTATTTTGTAGGATCCAACAACAGGGTGTGACATGGGCACAAAACAATTAACTCATTGTTTTTATTATATAAAATAAGTTAACTCCTAATGAACTTCGCTCAAAATCGCTTTTGTGCTTCTTTACAAAATGCTGATGCAAGTAAAAATCTGATAGCCATCACAATCCTTACCGACAGCAAGGTCTGTTTTATAAAAAAATGGCCTGACGGAATTACCGTCAGGCCATTTTTACTAAGTATTGAATGATGAAATCAGTTATCTACTGATGGGCGTGTTGGTTACTAACGCAGCCAGTTGGTTTTACTCAATTCAACAATCTCATCGCCACGACCGTTAATGATCGCTTTGAGCATGTA
The DNA here is from genome assembly GCA_039696685.1 of Vibrio sp. CDRSL-10 TSBA. NCBI lineage: Bacteria > Pseudomonadati > Pseudomonadota > Gammaproteobacteria > Vibrionales > Vibrionaceae > Vibrio > Vibrio sp. CDRSL-10 TSBA. Next base: position 883,031 of record CP155565.1, read on the forward strand.
TAGACTAAACCCTTTCGCGTGCTCCATATTGATCTGAGGTGGCATCGCCAGTTCTTGTTTTGCGGTATCCACTTCCAGGACCACCGCTCCCGGATAGTGCAGCGTTTCGCTCAGTGCGCCCGGCAGCGCCTCAGGATCAGTGACATGAATGCCTTTGATGCCACATGCCTGGGCGATTTCGGCAAAGCTCGGGTTTCTGCAGATCGGTATCATCTGACAAATAACCTCCCGCTTTCATCTCCATCGCAACAAACCCCAGCGAACGGTTATTGAATACGATGATTTTAACCGGTAAATCCAGCTGTTTGAGAGACAACAGATCCCCCATCAGCATAGAGAAGCCACCGTCACCACACAGGGCAACAACCTGACGAGTGCGATCCAGCGCTTGCGCGCCCATCGCCTGTGACATCGCATTGGCCATTGAGCCATGGTTAAACGAACCGATCAGGCGGCGCTGACCATTCATTTCCAGATAACGTGCCGCCCACACGGTCGGGGTACCGACATCACAGGTAAATACCGCATCCTCTGCCGCTTGCTCACTAATCAAGCGCGCCAGATATTGTGGGTGAATCAGGCCACGCCCGGTTTTACCACTGGCCAGATCATCCAGACCTTTGCGCGCCTGCTTATAGTTCGCAATACAGTTGGTCAGATGTTTGGATGAACGGCCACTGCTGATAAAAGGAAGCAGCTTGTCCAATGTCGCTTTCGTATCCCCCAGCACACCAAATTCTATCTGAGTATGACGACCTAGAGAGGCGGGGTTATTGTCAATTTGTACAATTTTGGCATTCTCCGGATAAAATGCCCGGTACGGGAAGCTGGTACCAATAAGCAGTAAAGTATCCGCCTCACGCATCGCGTGGTAACCGGAGGCAAAACCAATCAAACCGGTCATCCCCACATCGTACGGATTGTCATACTCGATGTATTCTTTACCGCGCAGAGCGTGCACAATCGGTGCTTGCAGTTTTTCTGCCAGAGCCACCACCTCTTGATGCGCACCTTTAACTCCGGCACCAACCATCAGCGTCACTTTGTCGCTGCTATTGAGATACTGTGCTAACTGTTCAATATCCGATGTATGCGGCGTATACAAAGCCGGCTTAGGCAAACTCCACTTCGGTAACACCCCTTCCGGCATAGGTTTGAGCGCCACATCGCCCGGCAATACCAACACAGCCACATCATTGTGCAGGATAGCCTGACGCATGGCGGTTTCAAGCAAGTAAGGCATTTGCTCCGGGTTGGAAACTAACTCACAGAAAACACTACATTCTTTGAATAATTCCTGGGGGTGAGTCTCCTGAAAATAATTGGTTCCTATTTCTGCAGAAGGGATATGCGCAGCAATCGCTAACACGGGAAACCCGATTACGGTGACAATCAAACAGGCCGTTAATCAAGTGCATATTGCCGGGCCCGCAAGAACCGGCACACACCGCCAACTGCCCGGACAGATGTGCCTCAGCGCCGGCAGCGAACGCCGCCACTTCCTCATGGCGGGTTCCCAGCCATTCGATCTGACCAATTTTTCTCAGGCTGTCACTCAGCCCGTTCAACGAGTCGCCTGTTACTCCCCAAATGCGTTCCACGCCAGCCTGGCGCAACGTATCTGCGATAAAATAGGCGATAGTTGGATTACTCATACGAAAACCTCCACGTCGGTGATTGATGCAAAAAATCTGCAAAGCAAAGGGGTGCATTCAAAAAACCGTGCGTGTCATCTCGTTTTTTATCATCCTCTCTCTATAAAACTTGTTCAATATCAATTTATTTGAATTTTTGTAATATTTTTTTATAAGAGATGCTTTTTTAGGCATAAAGGAAATAAGCAGATAGCAGATAGCAGATAACAGCCTAAGGTGCCGGTCAGCCGCACATAGGGTGAGCAAGAGGTCATTCGGACAAGGCAGAAGTCAGATAATGCTCCCGGCGAGCGGGAGCACATTGAGGGAAAGCAGGTTAAGAGATGATGCTGTAAAACTTCATGTCTGCGGTCAGTCTCTCGGCTTGATCCTGAATGACGTGATCCGGAACATTCTTCTTGTATTCATCACAACATTGATTCGTCATCACCATGCTGAAAACGGTGTATTGATGCTGTTCTGCCAACTGGTAAAAATATTCCATATCTTCACATTTGGAGAAGGAATTGGTGACCGCTATCTTGTCAGCCCCCTGCTCCATCAGGTTTTTGACTCCGTTGCGACAATACTCATCCGCATAAGGTTTTAATTTTTCATTCCATCGGTTTCTGGCCATACTGCCGATAGTAATCCCAGCACGAGACGATATTGTCATTGGCCAATAAGGTCCGGATAAATTCTGTTTTACCGGTGCCAAAAGGCCCACGAAGAATATACAGGTATTTCATGACATCTCCTCAAATCAAAGGGATAGAAACGCAGTTGTAATTGAGATCCGTCTTTCCGGAGCACTCAATCTTTGCAGCAAAAACGATGAACAGAAACATCGCCCCTGATGATTAAGCCCACAGAGTGGGCTTAATCATGGCTATCACCACCATAAAAAGCGAACTCTCGTCACTCGGTGATATTGGCAAGCACTTGTTTGTATTTATCGTTTTTCGCCTGCAGATGCTTGAGGGCATCCGCTGAATCGCGATAGTTAGGCACAAAGAAAGCCTTCTCAAACGTTTTTTGAATTTCGCCCTCGGCATAAATCTCTTTTAACGCTTTATCGATATAGGCAATCTGGTCTTTCGGCATCTTCTTGTTGTAGAGGAAGAAAAACTCTTTATCGAACGTGAAGTTACTTTGCGCATCCATCGGCACCACGACATTTGGCTCAGCATAAGAGAAAATCTGTTCCTGACTCAGACTACCAAACCCGTTTTTGTTGACGTCCGCAATGGTATCTTTGGTTGAAGTTAGCCAGACAAATTTCATCGCCTTCTGATCCGATTCAGGCAAGCGGGTAAATTGTTCATTCGCCGGTAAACTGCCCTGAATCATATCAGCCAGACCATCAAACAGCTGTTGGTTCTTATCAGCCTGAGAACCGGTATTCACCGCGATAAAATGACTTTCCTGACCCGGATACTTCATCTTAATGGCATTTTTCACCGCACTGTAGCCAATTTCAGAAACACCACCCGGTTGAATCGCTACGCGGATTTCTTTGCCTTCACCAACAGCATTGATGATGTCATCCAGCGTATTGTAGGGTGATTTTTTCGGCACAAGATAGGCGTTAGCCGGGTTAATCGCGAAAGTGGGACCAATAATATATTGGTTGAAAATATCGTAGTAACCGCGAGTGCCGTACAGATTACCCAAGTATGACTGATCGTGAAAAATCATGATGGTACTGCCGTTGCCAACACGTTTCAGCGTGCTGAATGCTGCACTCGATCCCACCGCATCCACCTTGATGTTGGTATCAAGTTTTTTTGCCAGCGCATCAGAAATAATGGCGGCGGCCTGATACGTATCGCCTCCGGTCGATTTCGAGCCGATCACCACACGGATATTGCCAAAGTTCGGCTTATCAGCACTCATCGCGACCATAGGCAATGCCATCAAAGAGAAGGCAATCGCATGTTTAATCAGTTTTTTCATAAATTCCTCTCGTTTCACGTTAATTGTTGTCTTTGTTATATCTCTTCTATCGGTTATCTCAGTTATCAGGTTACAGGAGCCGGATTAAACACAGCCAGTGCGTTATGCAAGCCCCACTGGTCGGAATACGTTTGCTTATCACCGCTCGCCACGGCCAGAATGTGATTGAAAATTTCCCAGCCCATCTCTTCGAGTGAGCTTTCTCCGGTCGCCACAGTACCGGCATTGATATCCATCAGATCATGCCAGCGGCGCGCCAACGAAGAACGAGTCGCCACCTTAATGACAGGCACGGCTTCCAGTCCGTAAGGTGTCCCACGGCCGGTAGTAAAAACCTGTACCGTGATCCCCGATGAGACTTGCTGAGTGCCGCAGACAAAATCGCTGGCAGGCGTAGCAGCAAAAATTAGACCTTTGCGGGTCGGACGCTGCCCCGGAGAAAGAACTTCAACAATCGCGCTGCTGCCGGACTTGGCAATAGACCCGAGCGCTTTCTCAACCACGTTGGCCAACCCGCCTTTTTTGTTACCCGGAGAAGGGTTTTCTCTGCGATCGGTTTTGCCGAGGCTGAGATAATGATCGTACCAGGCCATCTCTTCCATCAGGCGCCGGCCAACCTGCTCATCAATACAACGGGGTCCTAACAGATAAACCGCATCACGCACTTCGGTGACTTCCGAAAACATCACGGTGGCGCCGCAGCGGACCAACAAATCAGACGCATAACCCACTGCCGGGTTAGCCGTGACACCTGAAAATGCATCACTGCCGCCACACTGCATGCCCACGACCAGCTCAGATACCGGACAATCTTCACGCTGACGCTGATTGAGTTTTTTCAGATGCATTTCAGCGGTTGCCAGAATGCTGCGCACCATGGATTGAAAACCAATATGGTTATCGCTTTGCAGGGAAATGATACTTTCGGGTGCGACGTTAATCGTCTCAACATCATCCGTTCCCTGCAGGAGTCTTTCCGGTTGTAATTTTTCACAACCGAGGCCAACTACCATGACCTCGCCGCCGAAGTTGGGGTTCAAAGCCAGATTATGTATGGTACGGATCGGCACTACCGACGCAGGCGCATTGATGGCGACACCACAACCATACAAATGGTTGAGTGCGACTACACCATCAACGCTCGGATACTTAGGCAGCAGATCCTGTTTAATCAGGTTCACCACGTAATCAACCACGCCGGCAACACAATGAACGCTGGTTGTAATACCGAGCAGATTTTTTGTACCGACGCTGCCGTCCGCATTGCGATAGCCTTTGAAGGTGTAATCTGACAAAGGAGGCAGTGGTTCGGGGACTTTGGTCGCGAGAGGAATGTCATCCAGTGGCGGGGCTTCCGGAATGTCGACTAAAAATTCGTTGATCCATCCCCCCTTCGGGATTGAAGCGTTAGCAAAGCCAATCACTTCACCATAACGCACGATGGGATCGCCGGGAGCGAATGGCACCAGAGCCACTTTATGGCCTTCAGGAATGTCTTCCTGTAAGGCGAAATCGTTATTAAATAAGGTTCCCTGCGGCAAACCACCATCGTTGACCACAATAGCGACATTGTCTTCCGGATGAACTTTGATATAGCGAGGCAGCACATTTTTCATAATCTGACTTCTTATTTTTATTCAACTCATAAAAATTAAAACATCAGACCCTGCATAACATCAGAACTATTATCAAAAAGTTCACTTTTTATTCAGTCCGGTTTTGTAATAACTCACAAAGGCAGAGATACACATCACAAGCGGCCCGTAAAAATAGAACTTTGGTCTAAGAGCTACTCAATGTCACTAAATTTTAATAATTAAAATATAGTTATATAAAGAGATCTCAATCACAAATAAAATCACATCACCATCGCATGGAATTAACTCATCACTGTTTATGCATAAAACTCATTTTAACTACCAGTTATTCACTAATTTAACTTATTCAATAAAATCATTTGCAATAATTTAGAATGATCATACAGTGGCATAATAAATCATCTAACCATAGTCAGTTGGCTTTAATAGACCGAAAATATATATAGTGATGTGATTAATCACTATGCACATACGGTTTTTACATGTCCCCTGATTTAATGCCGTCCTACTTCACTAAAATCAGGAGATTGGTAATGAAACCCAATGTTGTACTGTATAAATCCATTCCGGATCTGGAACTCAATAAGTTACAACGTCATTTTAACCTGACCTGCTTCGATGGCGTGGATGCGAAAAACCGTGACCAATTTCATCATGCTATCACCTATGCCGAAGGCATTATTGGCTCGGGGGTCAATATGCCGGCACAGCTGCTCGATACCGCCACCAATCTCAAAGCCGCAGCAACCATTTCCGTCGGTACGGATCATTTTGATCTTGATTACCTTACCCAGCGCGGTATCCCGCTGATTCATACACCTGGCGTATTAAACGAAACGGTAGCCGATACGGTGATTCTGTTGGCATTAGGCGCCGCCCGCCGCGCGGTTGAACTCTCTAATATGGTTCTGGATGGACGCTGGACACAAAACATCGCAGAGCAACATTTTGGGGTTGATCTGCACGGCAAGACCATGGGCATCATCGGTATGGGTCGTATTGGCTGCGCAGTCGCAAAACGTGCCCATCATGGCTTTGGTATGTCGATTTGCTATCACAATCGCTCCGCTAACCCGGAAGCAGAACAGGATTTCGCGGCTCAGCGTCTGGAACTGGATGAGTTACTGCAAGTATCGGACTTCATCGTTGTGCTGGTGCCTCTCAGTGAGCAAACCAACAAATTGATTGGTGAGCCGCAGTTTGCCCGGATGAAACCCAGTGCTGTCTTTATCAACGCGGCACGCGGTAAGGTTGTCGATGAAGAAGCCATGATCACGGCTCTGAAAAACAAGGTGATTCGGGCTGCTGGGCTGGATGTGTTCGACGTTGAACCTCTGCCCGCCAGCTCTGAGCTCACCAAACTCGACAACGTATTTTTGCTGCCGCATATCGGTTTCAGCGACCGGCCAGACCCGCCTGGCGATGGTTGAGTGTGCAGTTGACGGTTTTATCGCCGCCATGCATGGCGACTATTCGCAAGCGTGCGCCAACCAAAAAAGCTTAGAGGCCATGGCAGAGACCTGAACGCTCGCCAGGGTGGCGTATTTGGTATGATCAGATACATTGAACATATTAATACTTTATCCTGCATTAACTTGGTATCGTTCATAGTGAGCGCAGGATACACTGATGCCTGTTGATAGCCATCTTTCGTCTTTGTCCTGACTTTTTATTTGGACCTGATTCTGATTTGGGCCAGATTTTCTATATGGAACAGTATGAAGCTCTCTTTACGCCCCGCGACCAACGCAGATTATCTGTTCGCGTTTGAACTCAAAAAACTGTGCGAGCAGGATGTCATTACCCGGCAATTTGGCTGGGATGAAGAACTGCAGCTGGAGTTACATCGTCAGGAATGGCGCTCGGGTCTGCCGACCCTGATTTGTGCTGACGGAGTTGCGGTCGGCACCTTTCGTCTTCATCTTCATGATGAGCGCTTTCATTTCTCACGCTTTTTTGTTCTCCCCGCCTATCAAAACCAGGGGCTGGGCAGTGAAATACTGACATTCGTGACGAAACGCTGCACCCAGTTACAACGTGCCTGCCTGCTGTGCTGCATTCAGGGTAACCGTGCGACTGAGCTGTATCAACGTTTTGGGTTCACGACTTATCGCCAAGATTCTCAATTTATTTATATGAAATTTCAGCCAATCGCTGATTAATGGTCTTTTCTTTCACTGATTCCTGAGCTTTCTCTTGGTTCTCCCTGAATTATTCTTAGTTACTAAGCAAAACAAATTAAGTTGCCCGAAATCAAAGTGCTACTGAAATCACTCCCTTATAGTCAGCCCATGGACTGCTTAGCCAGGCAGTAACAACAAGAATAATATTCATCAGAAGAGACTAACCATGATTCAGTACTACAAAAATAAAACGGTCGGGTTCCAGCTTAGGGCCGTCATGGCCGTATGTTTGCTGCTCGCCTTTAGCAGTATTGCGGCGCTGGTTTACCGTAACGCATCTGCTGTTTTGTTAGAGGTAACCTTAAAAGAGCAGCAATCCAAAATCGATGCGATGTCTAAAACCATTGCGGAACAATTTGATGCATACCTGACAACAGCCCGGGTACTGGAAGCCAGTTTCCAACACGGCTACCTGCAAGGTGCGGTACAAGCCGGCAATGCGACCACTTTTCGCGGTCATCAGGTACGCGATCTGCGTCTCAACGGTGACAGCTTGCTGGATAACAGCCAGATTGTCGACGGTTTTAGCCACGACACCGGCGCTGTCGCAACCCTGTTCGCAGCATCCGATAATGACTGGCTACGTATTGCCACATCGCTTAAAGACAGTGCCGGTAATCGCGTTATCGGCACCTTCCTTGGACGAAACCACCCCGGATTCCGTCAATTGTCACAAGGGCAGCCCTACTACGCTCAGGTCAGTCTGTTTGGCGAACGCTACATCACGTATTACTCACCGATCAAAGATCTTGAGGGCCAGGTCATCGCCATCTCTTTTATCGGACTTCCGGTCGAGGACGCTGCCCAAGATATCTTTAGTGCGCTGAAAAACATCGCCTGGGGTGATACCGGCTACACCATGATCGTTGACAATAGCAGCACTCAGCGCGGCCATTATCTGTTGCATCCGACGCTGACAGGCAGCAGTACCACACTGCTGGATACCACAGACGCTAATGGTGAAAAACCGTTTAGTGCGGTATTTGAGCAACAAAGCGGACTGATTCTCTATCCTGAGCGTCAACAAGGCAACGTGGCTGAAAAATACCTGGTGTTCTCTACCATTGAAGGCTGGAACTGGAAAGTGCTGGGCGGAACGTATACCTCTGAAGTGACCAAAGCCAGCCGCGAACTGTTATTGTTAATCTCTGTTATTTCCGCCATCGGTGCTGCACTGACTTTCGCGGTGATCACTGTATTTATTATTCGCACCACCAAACCACTGACACTGTTGTCCGGTTACATGGATCGCCTCAATCAGGGCGAAGTGAGCCTTAATATTGCCAAAGGAAACTCACTCTCACGTAATGAAGTGACCCGCCTGACGAACAGTGTGGCCGACATGGCACAGCACCTGAATGAACTGGTGGGTGACATTCGTACCACCAGCGATCAGGTTCACAACCAATCCGCCAGCGTGTTGGGTGACGCGCGTCATAATCTCAAACAGGCTGACGCTCAGCAGCAGCAGGTCGAACAAGCCGTTGCAGCGATTGAAGAAATGGCCACCTCCGCACAGGCGGTTGCCCAACAGGTTGAAGCCATCGCCGGCAACGTCCGCGAAGCGGATATTAATGCCCAAAACGGTTTATCGATGGTGGAGATGGTCTGTATTGATGTGGCTCAGCTTAATGATCAACTTGATCAATCCGCTTCGGCTATCCATCAGGTCAGTGACGACAGTGCCAGTATTCATACCGTCACTAAAATGATTGACGAAATCGCCGAACAGACCAATCTTCTGGCCCTGAATGCCGCGATAGAAGCCGCCCGTGCCGGTGAACAAGGACGCGGATTTGCTGTGGTCGCCGATGAAGTTCGAACTCTCGCCCATCGCACTCAGGTGTCGGTCAAAGATGTGGTCAGTATTATTGATAAACTGAGAACATCTACCGATAACGCCGTATCTCTGATGCAATTAAGTCAGAACAGCGCTGATGCGGTACTGAATAAAGCGCAGGAAGCCGGTCATTCACTAGAGTCTATCGCCGAGCAGGTGCGTGACATTGCCGGTCAGTCTGATGCGATTGCGGCAACTGCAGAGCAGCAAGCTCAGGTTTCTCAGGAAGTGGCGGTGAGCGCTGCCGAAATCAGCCAGCTCAATAGCTCAAGTCGTGAGACGACAGCGCAAACATCACAAAGCGCTGAAGACTTATCCCAGTTAGCCACTCACCTTAAACAACAAGTCAGCTTTTTCAAATAAGCGTCAGCTCGTCCGGATGGCAAATTGCGATCCGGACGAGCGTTTTTCATCCCGGCGTCACGCTGTTCAGTTCGAATTAAGTCCAATCGATTGTTATAACATCCGCTTTATCTTGACGCCTTTCCGACAACTCATACAATCAAGCTATTAGTCATTAAGCTGCAGACACCGCCACACCAACTGTTTTTGTACATCCGATACCTGCCGCGCGAACACGTCCCCAAAAAATGGGCCGCAAGCTGCTCGCTGGATCTGATACAAAAACTAGCGTAAGGAAACCGCTATGGACAGAACGGTACACATCAAAAACGCGCAGGAAATCGCACTAATGCGCGAAGCGGGCCAACGGCTGGCACAAGTGTTTGATATGCTTGATGAGTTCGTCATTCCCGGCCGTTCAACCATGGAAATCAACCATCGGGTTGAGGAGTTTATTGTCCGAACTTTGGGCGCACGCCCCGCCAGCAAAGGGCAATATGGCTATCCGTATGCGATTAACAGCTCTGTTAATGAAGTTGCCTGCCACGGCGTACCACACCCCGACCAGATCCTGAGCGAGACAGACATCATCAACCTGGATGTCACACTCGAACATGGCGGTTTTATTGTTGATTGCAGTAAAAATTATCTGATGCCGAACGCCGGCGTGGCCGCCAGGGCATTGGTCAGTGCTAGTCAACAGGCATTGTGGGCAGGGATCCGGCAAGTCAGGCCCGGCGCCATGCTGGGTGATATTGGTTACACGATCCAGCGTTTTGCTGAATCGCATGGTTACAGCGTTGTTCGGGAATACTGTGGGCACGGGATTGGCCGCGAAATGCACGAAGCACCGCAGGTTTTACATTACGGCCTGCCCAACCGCGGCCTGACACTGCGTGAAGGGATGGTATTTACCATCGAACCCATCCTCAATCTTGGCAGTGACAAAGTCTATACCCGACAAGATGGCTGGAGCGTCGCGACTTCAGATAATCAACTCTCTGCCCAGTCAGAGCACACGGTACTGGTTACCGCCAATGGCTATGAAGTCCTTACCGCTCAGCGTCCAATGAGCTCACCAACAGCTGAACGCCACAGTTAAGTAACACGGAACTGATTAGCCCTGCGCCAGACAGGCTTTACGTACACTGACTTAAACGCTACACATCGACGTGGCGGGCAATCATAATCACTTCGTCGGCGCTGTAGAGATCGCTCAGTGTCGCTTCGACTTCCGCGCCTAGTGCCTGGCGATACAGATTCTGTGCCCGGTTATCGGCCCGGGTAGTGATAAGGATATGTTTCAGAGTGGATCCCTGATTGCGTAACTGCTCTTTCACCAAAGGCAGGGAATCTGTCAGTAACTGACGACCAATCCCCTGGCCCTGATAAGAAGGTTCAACGGCCAGTTGTTCCAGTTTCCAGCACGACCTGAGGACGAAAACCGCTTTTCTGCGCCCAGATGATATAACCGACCACTTCCCCTCGTTTCTCTGCGACCAGACAAAATGTGCGTGGCGCGGCTTTGAAACTGCACTGGAGCCATTGCTGTGAATATTGCTGACGCGGAAAAGCCACCTGATGAATCAGAGCGGCCCCGGGAACATCCTGCGCCAACATAAAACGAACTGCCATAATCACCTCTGTTTCGGTTTTGTGCCTGACCACGATACCACTGCACAAATCAAATTTCTTTTACTTTTCAAAGGCTATTTCCATTACATAACAATCACCACCGCCCAAGGCGGTGGTTTAGGGATGACAATAAAAAGCCCCGGCACAGACCCTGTCTTTCCTACACAAATCCCTCGATGAAAGTTGAGGGATTTTTTTTTGAATTTTTGTCGATTTTTATGATCTCAACAAAAAACAAAGTGTTGAGGTAAAGTATGGTGTTTTTAACAGATGCAGAGCAATGGGCGACTGAGACTTTTTCACAAGCTAATCTCGGAGATCTTAGACGAACCAAACGTTTAGTTAAACTCACCGCATCTCTTGCTAATCACGTAGGGCAGTCTATTGTGCAATCTTTAAAATCTCCTTCTGACATTGAAGCCGCTTACCGTTTTACCCGCAATCACGCTATTGACTCTCAATCGATTGCAGAAGCAGGCTTTGCCGCAACGGCCGAAACTGGCTCAATCTTATGACTGTCTACTGGCTTTGGAAGATACAACCTCACTGGACTTTACCCATCGAACCGTCAGGGATGAAATGGGATATACCACCTCTAGGAAAAGCGCCAAAGGCATGCATGCTCACTCCGTGTTGCTGTTTGCTCCCGAGGAGAAGCAGGTTGTGGGGTTGATTGAGCAGGAGCGCTGGATAAGGGACATGAGCTTATATGGAAAGAAAGCTCAGCGAGGTAACCGAGCCTATGAAGAGAAGGAAAGCTTTAAATGGGAACGTGCGTCGAGAGCCATGGAAAAACGTCTCGGCTCAGTGATAGACAAGGTTATCTCCGTCTGTGACAGAGAAGCCGACATCATTGAATACCTGACCTATAAAATGACCAACCGACAACGCTTTGTCGTCCGATCGATGCAAAGCCGGTGCATCGAAGAGAGTACAGACAAGCTGTACTCATTTAGTGATGCCTTACAGCCCGCAGATGAAAGAAAAGTTCAGGTTAAGCAACGAGGAGGACGTAAAGCTCGAGAGGCTATCTGCGAAGTTCGATATGCCCCAATCACCATCAAAATGCCAGCAAACAAACGAGGTGAACCCGTCTCATTGTACTATGTGGGCTGTCAGGAAACGAATCACGAGCAGGCCCTTTGCTGGCATATTCTCACGTCAGAGCCAGTGTTGAGTAAAGAGGATGCTAAGCGTATCTTGGATTACTATGAAAAACGCTGGTTGATTGAGGAGTTCCACAAAGCCTGGAAAAGCGGAGGAACACAGGTTGAGGAGCTCCGTATGCAAAATAAAGAGAATTTAGAAAAGATGGTCGTCATCCTAGCGTTCATAGCCGTTCGTGTTCATCAACTGCGTTATCTTGGTCTGAACAAAAAAGAAGCGGAAAAACAGAGTTGTGAAACGCTCTTGAGTCCGGTTGCTTGGAAGCTACTTTGGTCAAAACAGGAAAAGACGCGCCCCCCTAAAAGAGCACCAAGTGTGTACTGGGCATACATCAATCTCGGCAAGCTCGCGGGATGGTATGACTCGAAACGTAATGGTCGTGTGGGTTGGGAGCGGTTATGGGAAGGATGGTTCTTATTACAAACCATCCTTGAAGGTTATCTGTTAGCCAAGTCTCTTGACCTATGAGATGTGATCAAGAGACAGGGCACAGACCGGGGCTTTACAGACATCAGGCGTTACGCTGATTAACTGTTATAAACAGTCTCGTCCAGTTCACGTTCGCTTTTCGCAACCAGAACCGCCACCATCATGTCACCACAAACGTTAATGGTCGTGCGCGCCATATCCAGAATACGGTCAATACCCGCCACAATCGCCAGACCTTCGACAGGCAGGCCAACCGTGCTCAGTACCAGAGACAACATGATAAGGCCCGCACCCGGTACACCTGCAGTACCAACCGAGGCCAGTGTCGCGGTCAGAATAATGGTCAGGTAGTCTGAGGTTTGCAGGTCGATACCAAACGCCTGCGCGATGAACAGCGCGCACACACCTTGGTACAGTGCAGTACCATCCATGTTAATGGTTGCACCCAGCGGCAGAACAAAACTCGACACACCTTCAGACACACCCATGTCCTGGCGAGACGCTTTAATTGTCGCAGGCAAGGTACCTGAACTGCTCGATGTGGTAAACGCAACCGCTGCAGGGTTAGTAATCGCACGCAGATATTTGATTGGGTTCAGTCGGCCCAGCAGGCTCAACACGCCTGAATAGAACACCAGCACGTGGATCAGCGCACCCAGATACACCGCACCAATCACTTTGATCAGCGGCAGAAGGACGTCAAGACCGTAAGTACCGGCAACCCAGGCCATCAGACCAAAGATGCCGTACGGAGCCAGTTTCATCACCAGTTCAGTCAGCTTGTACATGGCTTCCGCCAGGCTTTCAAACAGTTTCACTGCCGGTTCACCTTTTTCACCCACCAACACCAGGGAAACACCAAGACCAACCGCAAAAACGATGATTTGCAGAATGTTACCCGCCGCCAGAGCATTCACCGGGTTTTGCGGGATCATAGCCAACAGCGTCTGCACCAGAGGTGGCGCACTCTTACCGGCATCATCAAGATCTTTGGCAACCATGTTCAGTCCAGCGCCTGGCTCAAGCAGAGCAGAAAGGCCAAGACCAATGGCAATTGCAACGGCGGTCGTTCCCAGATACAACACCACGGCTTTGACGCCAATACGCCCCATCTTGCGGGTGTCTTTCATCGATGTAATACCAACGATCAGAGAACAGAACACCAGAGGCACGATCAACATTTTAATCGCGTTAATAAACAGAGTACCGATTGGCTTAAGCAATGCAGCACTTGGGCCCATCAGCGCGCCAACGATAATACCGGCCACCATACCAATCAGGATTTTTTTCCACAGCGCCATGCCTGACCAAAAACCCTTACGGGATGACTGTACTTGATTGTCCATTTCTTTCCTTGTGTGTTGATAGTGTAAACGACTAAAAAAAGCAAAGGCGCAATTACACAATAAAAGTCGCCTGACGTAAACTGTGATAAATGACTATTTTCACACCCTGACAAGGAATAATTATCCAACAAAACTGACTCAGATCCGGCTCAAATGCAACTTTACCCATATAAAGCATCAAATTAACGCTTAGTTATCAGCGGGCTACTTAACGTCACTGCCACCTCTGTCTTCTGACTTCGCAAACATAAATCTCAAATCTGCAACGTCCTGACCTCGGCCATAGCCACTCTCAGAACCCATAAAAAAACGCCGCCTGATCTGAGCCAGGCGGCGCTAGGGGTTTGCTTGGTAAGCCGCAACCCTGACGGGTCACAAACGGTCGGTATGACCCGCCGGGATGCTATGGCAGATAGGCACCGCCGCAGACAGGATTATACGTACCGGTAATATGCAGACTCGCCTCACTCGCTAAGTAGCGCACCGTGTTCGCCACTAGTGATCAGTGCGTTACGTTTTGTCATTGTGGCTCCTTATGAGTTACAGGTTTATGTGACAGCCTGTCTGGGCTTATTTCGCGTTAATATTGCTGATTGAGCTGACGCAGGTTGCTAATCACCCCCGACAACTGTTGCTTGCTGATTTGCAGTTTCTGACTGTTCTCTGCCCTGCTGAGCATCGTGCAGTACCCCTGCGGCGATTTCCGCATACTGCTCGACAATCGCCAGCGATTTTTCGGTCAGACGCACCAACTTACAGCGCCAGCCTTAGGATTAGTCGATGTTGTAGTTCAGTGCCTGGCGGACATAAGTACCGGCACCCAGTAACCCCGGCTCCTGATGCGTGATCAGGAAAACCGGAATCGATTTGAGGTAAGATTTAAAACGGCCCTTATCTTCAAATGCTACACGAAAGCCCGATTTTACAAACAGATCCTGCACTTTCGGTACAATACCACCAGCAATATAGACACCACCAAACGAACCGTTGGTTAATGCCAGGTTACCACCGAAGCGTCCCATTAAAATACAGAACAGGTTCAGGGTGCGCTCACAATCTTTGCACTCACCATTTAACGCTTGCTGCGTGATCATCGCCGGCGTCAGATCTTGCGGTGTTTCACCGCGATTACTGACCACAAAATCGTAAATATTACGAATTCCCTGCCCGGACAGACAACGTTCAGCAGAAACCCGGCCAAATTTGCTGCGCAGGTAGACCACCAGTTCATCTTCCTCAGGGGTACATGGCGCCAGATCAACGTGACCACCTTCGCCAGGAACACTGTGCCATAAGTTACCACCATGAATGAGCTGAGCCACACCCAGGCCGGTTCCCGCACCGTAAACCGCAATCGGCTTATTTTCTACCGGTTGGTCTCCGCCAATCTGGACTCGATCTGCCACTTTCAGGCTTGGTATCGCAAAGGAGACCGCGGTGAAATCGTTGATAACCTCAAGCACTTGTAAACCTAATTGGCTTTTCAGTTCCTGAATCGAAAATTCCCAGTCATGGTTGGTCATAGAAACCCAATCGCCGGTCACCGGGCAGGCGATCGCGATACAGGCCGAAGAAATGGTCGTATTGTGGCGTGCACGATACTGACGCATCACCGATTCCAGTGACTCATGTTCCGCCGCTGAATAGGTAACGATATCACTGATCTCACCCGTCGCTAATTCACACAACGCCAAACGGGCATTGGTTCCCCCAATATCACCGACCAAAGCAAACTGTTCCGACATGACCTCTCCTTTAAAACACGCAAAATCAACTGCATGGGCACGTTGACTATTATTTGGTTTATCAAATTAAATGTAACAAAAATGGAACGTTACATTTCAATACATAACTAGTCAACGCCCAGCGACCGTAATCGTGAGCGTTGCAACGAAATAATGATATTCAGATAGATAAAGAGTAGCAGCCAATGTCTGGCTAAATGCTGTTTGTTTCACAAAACCGCACGCTAAGCAGAGTGGCGCACCATTAGAGAATGGTGAATGATTTTTGAAGCAGCAGAGTGACCGTCAATACGCTGGGTGAGCATTTTCATCGCCGCCTGCCCCATCTCAAACGTAGGCTGCTGGATAGTCGTCAGTGACGGCTCGAACATGTCTGACAAAGGAATGTCATCGAATCCAATCACGGCCACATCTTGCGGTACAGCTTTACCCATACGGAACACTGCTTTCATGACACCAATCGCCAGGGTATCAGAGACAGAGAATATGGCGGTCGGCGGTTGAGGCAGGGTCATCAAACGGCGGGCTGCCAGTTCACCCAAGGGATAGTCAATGCCGCCCATGGACTGAATATAGCCTTCTTCAATGGTCAGCCCGGCACTTTCCATCGCGCTGATATAACCTTCGCGTCGCTGCTGCGCATAAATGTAGCGTTCATCCGAGTTGACCAACGCAATGCGTTTATGCCCTTTGGAAACCAGATACAGCACTGCATCTTTGGCGGCCTGTTTGTGGTCAATACTGACATAAGCGACCTGAGAGTCAGGCACATATTCCGAACAGGCGATCCACGGCAGATTGACGATACGTTCCGGCAATTCAAGCTGAGCGGTCATCGGATCGAGGCTGATGATCCCGGCCACCTGTTTCTGCTCCAGCATATCCAGGTACTTCAGCTCTTCCCAGCTATCACCCTGAGTGTTGGTGAGAATAACCGAGTAACTGTGTTCACGGGCCGCCGCTTCAATACCGTTGACGATACCGCTGTAAAACGGGTTTTCAATATTTGGCACCAACACCATCACCAGTTTAGTGCCATTCAGTTTCATGACTGGATTGCTTTCCGGTAGTTGGTAACCCAGGGCTTCGATGGCTTTTTTCACCTTGTCCCGGGTCTGCGGGCGAATCGACTGGCTGTCGTTCAAAACCCTTGAAACGGTGGCCGTGGAGACTCCGGCGTATTTAGCCACATCGGCGACAGAAGGACGCATAGACCTTTCTTACCTCTCTCTTACAACATGAAACAAATGTAACACGTATTGCATTGGCGCTCTATCTTTTCACTCGTACTTTGCAGTGCAAAAACAGGCCGTGATCCAACTCTCAAACCCGATTTAGATTGTGATACATGACAAAAAACGCATTTAAAGATCTCAGATTAATTTATCGAATCATCAATTTTGCGTTAGTTTGTATGTAACAAATGTAATGTTACATACACCAAGCAATAATGGAGCGTAGAATGAGTAAGTCAAGTATCAATGCAGTAATCATAGGAACGGGAATGATTGCCCACGTGCACTTCCGTTCTTTGAAAGCTGCTGGAGTAAATGTACTTGGGTTAGTGGACGCAAACCCACAACAAGCTCAGGCCATCGCCGATAAATGGGGTGTGATGGTATTTGATGACCTTGACCATGCCCTGCAAAGTGAAAAGGTTGACGTGGTACACATCTGTACCCCGAACCGTTTCCACCACCCGATGGCCAAAAAGGCGCTGCAAGCGGGTAAACATGTCATCTGTGAAAAACCACTTGCTACCAGCCTGGAAGATGCACTGGAGCTGCAGCAACTGGCTCAGGAAAAAGGCGTTGTCACCGGCGTACCTTTTGTATACCGCTACCACCCTATGGTGCGTGAAGCGAAAGCGCGTCTGGAAAGCGGTGAAATTGGTCTGCTGCACCTGATCCACGGCAGCTACCTGCAAGACTGGCTGCTGGAACAGACTGACAACAACTGGCGTGTGGACCCGAAACAAGGCGGCGCATCACGTGCGTTTGCGGATATCGGCAGCCACTGGTGTGATCTGATCGAGTGGATCACCGGTGAGCGCTTTGTCGACCTGACCTGCCATTTCCATACCGCACAGAAAGAGCGTTCTGCGAACGCAACAGAAACATTCAGTGATCGTGCTAAAGAAGCCGTCGGTGGTGAAAATGCCGCGGTAACCACTGAAGACATCGCGAAACCTGCTGCTGATTACCGATAAGAGCACACCGGCAACACTGACCGTCAGCCAGGTATCCGCTGGCCGCAAAAACCGCCTGTGGTTTGAAATCGACGGCAGCAACGCCAGCCTTGAATTTGACCAGGAAACACCAGAGCAACTTTGGGTAGGCAAACGTGATTCACGCACTCTGCTGGTGCGCGATCCAACCCAGGGCAGCGATGAACAGAAACGACTGTCACTGACACCTGCCGGCCATGCACAGGGCTACAGCCACTGTTTTGAAGCCTTTGTCAGTGATTTCTACGACACAGTATTAGGCCAACATCGTGAAGGTCTGCCGACCTTTGACGACGGCCTGCGTGCCGCCAAGCTGATCGACGCAGTATTAACGTCAAATCGAGACAGACGCTGGGTAACTATCGACTGACTGTAACACCGATTCGTGAAGCATCCCTACACCTATAAAAATGGATAATATTATGAACAACGACAAGTTTATTCTGCCTCGCTTGCGCGCCATGATGTTTTTGCAATTCTTCATCTGGGGCGCATGGTACACCTCCATCGCGGTTTACATGTCTCAAGTGGGCATGAGTGATCTGACTCACTGGCCATATACAGTGAACCCTCTTGCTGCGGTTATTGCCCCGTTTTTCATCGGCTTAATTGCTGATAAATACTTTTCGACCCAAAAGGTACTGGGTGTACTGCATCTGATTGGCGCAGTCTTCCTGTTTGCTGCACCGCAAACCATCTCCAATCCGACGGTGTTTATTGTGATTCTGCTGGCCTACAACCTGGCTTATATGCCAACGCTTGGCCTGTCTAACTCACTGGCATTTCGCAATATCAGCGATCAGGAAAAACAATTCCCGACGATTCGTGTGTTCGGCACCATCGGCTGGATTGTTGCGGGCCTGTTCATCAGTTTTGGTCTGGGTGGCTTCTTTGGTGTCGCAGCAGAGCAAACTGCTATGCCGCTTTACACTGCGGGCGTTGCCAGCGCTATTCTGGGTGTTTACAGCTTTATGCTGCCAGATACCAAACCGCTTGGTTCTGAAACCAAAACTTCATTTGCTGACATCGCAGGTCTGAACGTACTGAAAGATTTGGCAAGCCCGGCTTTCTTCGTCTTCATGCTGGCGTCTTTCCTGATTTGTATCCCTCTGGCGGCTTACTACAACTTCACTCAGCTGTTTTTAAGCTCAATGGATATGGCCAACATCGCCGGTATCCAGACTCTGGGTCAGTTCTCTGAAATCCTGTTCATGCTGCTGATGCCCCTCTTCTTCCGCCGTCTGGGTGTGAAATGGATGCTGGTTGTCGGTATGGCGGCCTGGGTTTCTGCGCTACGCACTGTTTGCAATGAGCGCACCTGACTCTGTGATGTGGATGATCATGATTGGTATTGCGCTGCACGGCGTATGTTACGACTTCTTCTTCGTAACCGGTCAGATTTACATCGACAAACAATGTAATGACAGCAACCGTGGTCAGGCTCAAGGTCTGCTGGTTCTGGTCACTTACGGTATTGGCATGCTGGTTGGTGCTCAGGTTGCAGGTGTGGTGTACAACCAGTTCCTGCAAGGCAATGCGCATCTGAGCGCGGACAACTGGGCAAGCTTCTGGTGGTTACCAGCCATGTTTGCCGGCGGTGTGGCGCTGCTATTCATTCTGTTCTTCAAAGAGAAGCGTACCACAGCACAGCAACACGCCAACGCCTAAACTCAATATTTAAGGTAATTGATTATGCAACAAATTAAAGGTCCTGCTATTTTCCTGGCACAGTTCATTTCCGACCAGGCCCCTTTCAATACTCTGGAAGGACTGGCGAAGTGGGCAGCAGACAAAGGCTACAAAGCGCTGCAGATGCCGACCCTGAACCCGGAGATTTTTGACCTGAAAAAAGCGGCTGAGGATCAGGATTACTGTAAGCAGATCCAAGCTTCATTAGCGGAATTTGGCCTGCAAATCAGTGAACTTTCAACTCACATTCAAGGCCAGTTACTGGCGGTTCATCCGGCTTACGAGCCTTTGATGGATCAATTTGCCCCTCAAGCGGTGCGCGGCGATGCCGCGGCCCGCTCTGCCTGGGCAACCGAGAAGCTGCTGCTGGCGGCAAAAGCCTCTGCTAACTTAGGCCTGAACGCGCACGCAACCTTCTCCGGCTCTCTGCTGTGGCCATACGTTTACCCGTGGCCGCAACGCCCGCAGGGTCTGGTAGAAGAGGGCTTTGCAGAGCTTGCGGCACGTTGGCTGCCGATTCTGGATGCTTTCGATGCGGCAGGTGTGGATGTCTGTTTCGAGCTACATCCGGGCGAAGATCTGTTCGATGGCACCAGCTTCGAGCGCTTCCTGGAAAGTGTCAATCACCACCCGCGTGCCAACATCCTGTATGATCCAAGCCACATGCTGCTGCAAGGCATGGACTACCTTGGCTTCATCGACCGCTACCACAGCCGCATCAAAGCGTTTCACGTGAAAGATGCAGAGTTCCGTGCCAGCGCGTCGCAAGGGGTGTACGGCGGTTATGCCGGATGGGTTGATCGCGCGGGCCGTTTCCGCTCACTGGGCGATGGCCAGGTCGACTTCGTACAGATCTTCAGCAAGCTGACCCAATACGGTTTCACCGGCTGGGCCGTGCTGGAATGGGAATGCTGCCTGAAAGATTCTGAGCAAGGTGCCACAGAAGGTGCCCCATTTATCCAGAAACACCTGATCGACCGGACTGAAAAAGCGTTTGACGACTTTGCCTCCGGTGCTCAGGAAAACAATCTCAACCGCAACCTACTCGGATTGAGCTAAATATAATAAAGGAACTTGAACATGAAACTGAATCACTGGCTGAAAACCGGCGTATTCTCAATCGGACTTTTAGCATCATCTCTGGCAATGGCGCACGCCAAACACCAGGAAGATATTTCTCTGCAAATGTACACCCTGCGTGATGTAGGTACTCTGGAAGAGCAATTTTCCATGGCTCAGCGCAGCGGCTTCCACGCCGTTGAACTGGTCGGCACCCAGGGTGTAGACAGCTATGAAATGAATCGTCTGCTAACTGCGCACCAACTCAATGCCATGGCTGCACACGTGCAGTTGGCTGATCTGCGCAACGATCTTGCGACAGTAATCAGCTTTAACCAGGCGATTGATAATAATGTGGTGATCATGCCTTGGCTGGCGGCAGAAGATCGCCCAAGCACAGCAGAAGGCTGGAAAGCTTTGGGTAAAGAAACTGGACGCGATCGGTAAAACACTGCGCCAGAATGGCATACAACTGGCTTACCATAACCACGATTTCGAAATGAAAAAGTACGACGGTAAACTGGCACTGGAATGGATTCTGGAAGGCAGCCACGCTGATAACCTGAAACTGGAACTGGATGCGGCCTGGGTATCTCGTGGCGGCCAGGATCCGGCCAAACTGATCAAGAAGTGGCGTAAGCGTATCTTCAGCCTGCATGTCAAAGACAACTCAGGTATCGGTACACATGATAATGAGCGTAACTTCACTGTGGTGGGTGACGGTATCATGTCGTGGCAAGATGAAGTTCTGCCTGCCGCGCAGAAAGCCAACATCCAGTGGTATGTTGTCGAACACGACCAACCTGCCGATGCGGAAAGCATTATTACTGAAGCCAATCAGTACCTGATTGAGCATCTGGATCAGCCTCACTGATCTCGGGGGAGAATCTTTGAGGCTATAATGCCTGATTTTTCAGGCTTCAAGGGCGGCATACTCCAGTGCCGCCCTTTTTTATCTTTTATTTCAGGTCATGGCCTAAGCCTCAGTAGGATTATTCCGCGTCATCGTCGCCCCTTAAACCAAAAGCTCACTTTCAGCGCTACTGGGAACCGCCTCAAATATGGGCTATCACGCGCTGATAAGGTCTCAGCCGGTGAGTAGAAATAGGCAACAATCAGAGAAGAATGGGTCTTTCTTCTCCACGCCGAGTTGATAACAATAGTTCACAGAATTGAGCGCAATGAGATAAGGGCAGAAACTGCTTAACGCCTGCTTAAGCTCCCCCCATTTCGTTGCACTCTCCCTGTTTAGCTGTAATTGCGGAGAACCAATGACACAGCCAAATTCTCAGACTATTGAACTGACAACAGTATCCAGCCGACCACGCTGGCAGCGTACCCGTAAGTTACTCAAAATCGTTACCGCTCTGCTGATACTCATCAGCGCTGCGATTTACCTCTATCTGCAGCAGGCACAATTTGCCGCGCCTCAGGTGAAGCCGGACAGCTACCAAGGCAAGTACGTTGATGGCATTTTTCACAACAGCGTCGATGTTCCCGTGTCGACCTCAACCGACGGTGCACTGGTCGGCTTTTACCGTTTTCTGACCGACAAAGTGACCGATGCGGTTCCGACCAGCGACCTGCCGTCGCAAAAGACCGATCTGTTCAGCCTCAATCCTCAGGATAACGTGATGATCTGGATGGGGCATTCCAGCTACTTCATTCAGCTAGATGGTACTCGTTATCTGATTGATCCCGTCTTCAGTGCTAACGCTTCACCAGTCCCGGAAACCAACCTTGCCTTTCCTGGCAGCAATGTGTATCAGGCTGAGGACATTCCTGACGTCGATTACCTGCTGATTTCTCACGATCACTGGGATCACCTCGACTATCCGACTATTCAGGCCCTGAAGAACAAAATCGGCCATATTATTACCCCGATTGGTGTCGGCTCCTACTTTACTCAATGGGGATTCAGTCAGGAAATGATCACCGAAGGAGATTGGTATGATGCGATTGATACTGAACAGGGACAGATTCATATTCTGCCGGCACAACATTTCTCAGGCCGTCTGCTGAAACGGAATCGAACCTTATGGGGCTCATTTGCCATCGTCAGCGGCCAACATAAACTCTACCTGGGCGGTGATAGTGGCTATGGAGAGCACTTTAAACAGATCGCAGACCAACTGGGTGGATTTGATATTGCGGTACTCGAGACCGGACAATACAACCAGAAACTGGCCCTTTATCCATATGATGCCCGAAGAGGTTGCTCAGGCAACCTTAGATCTCAACGCCAAAGCTCTGCTGCCTTCACACAACAGCAAGTTTAAGCTGGCGAAACACGCCTGGTATGAGCCACTGGATCGTATTCAAGCGGCGAGTGATGATAAAGACTACCGGTTAATGACTCCCATGATTGGCGAGACGATCCGAATCGATGATCCTAACCAAACCTTTGAGTCATGGTGGAAATCCTGACCCTAATTATACCAATCGCACTAATTTTATGATCTAATATCAGCTTCAATAGGAGCTGATATGACGACCCCTGATTTCCCAAAACTTATTCGTGAAACATCCGATGCTAGGATGCGTACAAGACTTCTTGCGATATCTCATTTCGTGGATGGAAAAAGCCGCACTCAGATCGCCAAATACTTAAAAACCAGCCGTACCAGTATCAATAACTGGGTTGCGGCTTATTTAAAGAATGGTATTGAAGGCTTGGTAGAAAAGCAGCATACAGGCCGTCCTTCACGACTGACTGAAGACCAGCTATCTCAGTTAAAGCTGTACATCACTTCCAATGCGATTAAGCCTGAAGGTGGCAGACTACAGGGGACAGATATTATTGAATTCATCCATGAGGAATTTGGCCTATCGTACAGCTTATCAGGCATATACAAGATATTGAGAAAGCTTGATTTAGTTTGGATAACAACGCGTTCAAAGCACCCAAAGCAATCTGTAGAAGCGCAAGAAGCTTTTAAAAAAATTCCCAATAGAAACGATCCTTAAGATCCCAGGACATGTTGCTTTAAAAGATGTTCAAATCTGGTTTCAAGATGAAGCCAGATTTGGCCAGCGCAACACAACAACTCGAATATGGGCAGAAAAAGGGACTCGTCCCAGAGCGGTACAACAACAGCAATTTGAGTATGCGTACCTATTTGGAGCGGTGTGCGTTAATACCGGAGAAACTGAAGCTATTGTTGTTCCGATGAGCAACATGGAAGCAATGAAAGAGCAACTCAGGCTCATTTCTCAATCAACCCCCGCAGACAAACATGCTGTCGTCATCATGGATCAAGCCAGTTGGCATCAAAGTTATCTTGCTGATTCATTCAAGAAACCTGACTGTCATTCATATACCGCCCTATTCACCGGAACTCAACCCAATAGAGCAGGTATGGAGTTGGTTGCGTCAGAACGAAATAGCCAATAGGTGTTTTGAATGTTACGACGATATTGTCGACAAGCTGTGTAGTGCTTGGAATCGCTTTTGTGCAGACAAAAGTCGAGTCATTTCGCTCTGCTTTAGAGATTGGACTATATTGACCAGTTAATTAGTGTGATTGGTATTACTAGTTGCTAGCAGTTAATTGTTAATTACTAACTGCTAACCGCTAATCACTCACAATGCCGCGTCCACCAACGCGGCATTTTTAATTTTTCTTGTACGTTTTGTGTACCATTAACCGTACGACGTTTAAAACCACAACCAACACCATTCGCGACATATTCAGGGCAATATTTGCCAAATCGCTTTGATTTTAATCCCATTTCGCCAACATGACATTGGAATATCACCGACTTTTTCCTATCTTCATCTAGTGGTAATGCGTTTTTTTTGACCACCACTTTTTGACCGAACTAAGGGATTATTAATATGAAAAAGTTATTCGCAGTGGCTACGTTACTCTCTACCCTACCGTTTGCGCAGGCCGCAATGGCTGATGATGATATTGGTTGTGGTTTGGGTACCATGATTTTTGACGGAAAATCCGGCAAAGTGGTAAAAGTGCTCGGCGCGACAACCAACGGTACTTCAGGTAACCAAACCTTTGGTATCACATTCGGTACACTGGGCTGTGACGGAACAGGCACTATCGACTCACGTCAGAAACTGGCGATGTTTATTGACGGTAACATGGACAATCTGGCACGTGATATGGCCAAAGGTCAGGGTGAAACACTGGCAACACTGTCTGAAGTCTGGGGCATCCCGAATGAAGATAAAGCCGACTTCAACACTATGGCAAAACAAAACTTTGCCGTGGTTTATCGTTCTGAAAACGTGACGTCCAACGAGGTACTGAATAACCTCAACACACTGATGTCGCACGATTCTAAGCTGTCTGCTTACGCAATGTAACAGCCTCTTTCGTCTTACCCTTCTGTGCCTCGTTGCAACAACGAGGCACCTTTTCATTTCAAGAGTCGTTATGCAGTGGAAGCGTTGTTTTCTCATTTTTCTGGGCGGATTACATTCGTCCCTGAGCTTAGCGTCCGCAGAGTCCGGACCCTTACCTGAACTGGACGTCAGTGCCTTGAGTCAGGATAGCTATTGGCTCAAATTGGGGCACTATCTACCCGATCTCACCGGCGGTTATGTCAGCACGATTGACTCCGACCGCTTCTTTTTCGCGCCACAAGGTAAGGATCATCCGGCGCAAGAGCTTGCAGCTACCATTCAGGCGCTGTATCAGGGCTCGACGCAAAGCCGGCATCAGGCACGCTGTACGTTTCCGGCCCGTTATCAATGGCTGGAACAAAAACAAGGTAAGGCACCACCTGAATTAGATTGCCCTGATCTAAAAAAATGGCAGCAGGCAATGGACCCGGAGAAACTGACCCTGGTGTTTCCCACTGCCTTTATGAATAATCCTTCGTCCATGTTTGGTCATACCCTGCTGCGGGTCGATGCCAAGAATCAGAACCAGAACAATGCACTGGTCGCTTACGCGATAAACTTCGCCGCCGAAACCGGACAGCGCCGATAATGCAGCACTTTACGCACTTAAAGGTTTGATTGGCTCTTATCCGAGCCGCTTTACTGTCATGCCTTACTACAAAAAAGTGCGTGAATATAACGATATTGAGTCGCGGGATATCTGGGAATACCCGCTCAATTTCACCCGTGAAGAAGTGGACAGAATTTTGCTTCACCTGTGGGAAATGGAACAAGCCGAGTTCGACTACTACTTCCTGGACGAAAACTGCTCTTATCAGTTATTAGCTCTGCTACAACTGGCCAACCAGAGTTTGGATTTAGTCAGTCAGTTTCCGGTCACCGCGATTCCTTCCGATACCGTGAAAGTTCTGGTTGATGCCGGATTAACTCAGCCACCGCAGTATCGGGCCGCGTTTGGTACCCGACTCAATCATGAATCGAATCTGGTCAGCAAGCGTATTTACCTCGCCACGCGGCGCCTGAAAGAGCAAGGTATTTACCCTTCCAAAGCCGAATTTACTGAGTCAGAGAGAGCGGCGATTCTGGAGTTCGCTTACGAATGGCTTAACTTCGAACTGTACGATGACGGGCTTGAGCGTGACATGACCGCCAAACAACTGACCCAGATCCTGATCAAACGCAGTCAGATCAACCGAGAATCCCCTTTCCCCGCAGTGGTGAGGCCGGAAACGTCACCGGAACAGGGGCATGGGTCAGCCCGTATCGGAATCGCACGAAACCTTTACCAGCATCAAACACACTCAACATCGGTCGAGTGGCGGCCGGCTTATCATGACATGTATGACGCGCTGGACGGATTTATCCCCGGCGCACAAATCAGCTTCCTCGACACCAAATTCAGTATTGATGACAACGGAACCAGCCGACTCGACCATCTGAACGTTATTGATGTACTGGCCTTAGCGCCCAGCAACCGCGTTTTTGACAGCCTGGCATGGGGATTAAAAACCGGCTTCGACCGGCCCGATGCCAATACCGACAGCCGCTGGTTTGTCGAAGGCGGCGCAGGAAAAGCCTGGGGAGAAGCCGACAGCCTGCATTGGTATGCGCTGCTCAAAGCCGAGCTGAGCCAGGGGCAACTGACTGAGCACGACTGGATACCTGGCGCCGGTGTGCAATCCGGCCTGTTTTATTCACTTGGCGCTAAACAGCGACTGGGTTTAAGTGCCGAGTGGCTCGCTCTTGCCGGTTCTGACGTTAATGACCGTTTATCGGCCAATGCCACCTGGAACTGGAGCCTGACCCGAAATAGCGCATTAAGAGCGGAACTGGATTACCGCCAATGGCATCAAGAGGAATTACGTTCACAGCTGAGTGCCTATTTTTATTATTGAGCCTGTTTTTATTGATAAGCCCACTTCGCAACTGAGCGCTGTTCACCCAATCAGGAGGACAGAGAACATCACAACATAAGCGCTTGGCCAATCAATCAAAAATCTACGGAAATCTGATGGTTTGCTGATATAAGCGGCCTAAACTGACCTATGATTGAGACAGCATGACCAATTATGGTTTGAGAACGAATGTGAAGGAGAGCAAATGAAAAACAAAACGTTAATGTCTGCTTTTATTGCTATTTTAGTTACTCAACTGAGTGGATGCGGGGTATTACTGCACCCGGAGCGCGAGGGACAACGAGGCGGTAAAATTGACCCGGCGATCGCGATTCTCGACGCGGCGGGCTTAATCCTCTTCATCGTTTCCCGGGCTAATCGCGTTTGGCGTTGACTTCTATTACGGCACCATTTATCTGCCAAATTCAGCCTCGGTTGACCTGGACGAAGATGAACTCAATATGCTGAAACAGCTCGACGAGTCGCAACGGATGGATGCTATTGCCAAAATCGTTTCCGACAAAACCGGCCAGCACATTGATGCAAAAGAGCTGCAATCTTATCAGGCCAACTCTGTCGACGAGCTCAGCTTCTACGTAAACAACAGCAAAGCAACTCCGGTACAAGCAGGCTAAACCGCCCTGTTTTCCCAGCGGTCACGTCAATGAGACGTGGCCGTTTTTTAATAAACACCTGTAGACATCATAAAACGCCAGCGCTATCGTTGATATGGTCTCAGTTGCAACACTGAGCCAATTAGCCCATAAAAATTTAAAGATGAGTCCGTCTTATTTTAATTCGATTTCCCCGTTTCTAATGACAACAGCCATCTAATTAAAGAGAACAACAATATGCGTAAAGCGCTACCTTTTCTACTTCTTGGCAGCCTGACATTCGGGTTACTAAGCTCGCCGGCCATGGCCGCAGATAGCGCGTCACAAAAAGAAGCTAACCGTCAGGTTGTGCTGAACTTCTACGAGAAAGGCCTTAACGAAAAAAATGCCGATGCAGCACTGGAATATGTCGGTGATAAATACATCCAACATAACCCGAATGCCGCAGACGGTCCTGAAGGTTTTAAAAGCTACATTGCCTACCTCAAGCAAAACCATCCGCAGTCACACAGCGAAATTAAGCAAAGTTTCGTTGATGGAGATTATGTCATTTTGCACGTTCATGCGGTTCGTGACCCAGGCGAACGTGGCAATGCGATTGTCGATATTTTCCGCTTGGAAAACGGCAAGATTGTCGAACACTGGGATGTAAGCCAGGCCATTCCGGAAAAAATGGCGCACGATAACGGTATGCTTTGATATCCGCTACAGCTTTGAGTCAGGGGCTGCCTTTCAACGCAGCCCTTTTACACATATTCCACTGCGCCTGACCTCACCGTTTGGTGACGATGTCTTCTCTGATTTTGCGTAACATTTGCCATTTTTTATACTGCCCTTGTATGTTATCAATCAGAACATGCTCAATATGTAAACCTTAGAATAAGTGGAGGCTACCATGGCTTTTAAAACTCCGCCTTTAACCACAATAGACGCTGGCGAGATGCGCCGGGTCGGGTTCGAAATTGAATTTACCGGCCTGACCATAGGGGATGCCACAACCATACTGCAACGTACATTTGGCGGTGAGTTGGAACAAAAGTCGGCAGTTGAGTACGAACTAAACACGCCGCAATATGGCAAGTTCAAGGTCGAGCTGGACTGGGAGTATCTCAAAAACACCGCGCTGGAAGCCAAACTTAACGATGAAGGCCATGAGTGGGTTGATTTCCTGCATAACATCGCACTCTCGGTTGTGCCATTGGAAATCGTCACGCCTCCTTTTCCTCTCGATAAACTGAACGAATTAGACAAACTGATCCCCGCCCTGCGTGACGCCGGAACGAAGGGAACGGACGACTCTGTCATCGCGGCCTTTGGCGTGCACATCAACCCTGAAATCCCCTCACTGGATGTCCGCACCGTCCACGCCTATCTGAAATCTTTCGCACTGTTACAGTGGAGCCTCAACAAGGCTCATGACGTCAACGTATCGCGCAAAATCAGCCCCTATATCCAACTCTATTCGGAACAATATATTGAGCAGTTGATCGATAAACATTATCAGGACATCAACGCATTGATTGATGACTATCTGGCTTATAACCCAAGCCGCAACCGTGCTCTGGATATGCTGCCGCTGTTTGCGTGCATCGATGAAGAAAGGGTCAACCGGGTGGTGAAAGATAGCAAAATCAATCAACGGCCGACATTTCATTACCGGCTGCCCGACTGCTTAATCGAAAATAGCAACTGGAGCTTCGCAACCTCTTGGAATATATGGCACTTAGTCGAAATTTTAGCGGCAGATACTAGCGCTCTCGACATGTTGTCCCGTCGATTTAAAGCCATGTCACTGCCGGTGATTGGCGTGAAACGCAATGATTGGATGAAGGAAATCAGTCAGTGGATAAAAAACCGAGAATTGGGGTAACCGGAAATCATCGCAGTTGGTCTCCTTCCTGGTGGTGCACTAAACTCGCCCTAACCCTCGCGGGGGCGCAAGCGGAAAGAATCAGCGTCAGGCACCGCTGGTCCGGTCAGGCGCTCGATGGTCTGATTATCGGCGGCGGCGACGATATCGACCCGGAGCACTATGGCGGCAAAGCCAGTCAACAGGATGAGTTTGATCCTGAACGTGACTCGCTGGAAATACGCTGGATCCAATGGGCGTTGCAGAATAAGGTCCCGCTGCTGGGCATATGCCGCGGATCGCAGTTAATCAATGTTGTGCTGGGCGGTAACCTGCATGAAGATATCACCACATTGCGTCAACGCACCTATAACCGCCCGGGCCTGCTGCCAACCAAGCAAGTCTTTGTCGATACAGACTCACATCTGTTTACCTTGTGTGGCAAAGCGAAATTAAGGGTCAACAGCTTGCATCATCAGGCGATCAAGGATGTCGGTGATGGCCTGCGCGTCGTCGGGCGAGATCTTGATCAATTCACTCAGGCAATTGAAAGTAATCAACAAAAGCCCATCTACGGCGTGCAGTGGCACCCTGAATACCTGTTTTATCTGCCCAGTCAATTTAAGTTGTTTCGCTGGCTGGTGCAGTCAGGCTTGCGCTGAAAATCGATTACGACTTGTTAAAATATCTCGCTTTCAGCAGCTTCAATCCGGCCAGAAACAGTCACGGTTGTCACTACCACAACCAAGGTATTGTCTTGAGCAGCAAGCCGCCGAAATCAATCACCTTGCAATGAATCGCTTTGCTCAGGCGGGAAGGTGTATTCACGATGCTCAGTCCGGTTCAGAAACACAGTGCCGCACAGACGTTCACTGCATACGAACAAGACCTGAACAACTCAAAACAAGTGTTTTCTCTTTGTACTTTAGTCTTCCTGAGACTTTGCTCAAAAGTCTATGATTTTTATTACCTAAAATCGGTCAACAAACTTAAAATCGACGAATTAGACTAAGATGATATAAGAACTCTCAGATTTTCATATCATTTAAACTAACCATAGCGTAAAAGATGATTTAGACAGGGTACGACTCACCGTATCTGATGACGTTAACAGGGCAAGGGAAAAACCATGCAGTGCAGGATATGGGGAATTGTCATCGGGACATTCTGTTTCCCTACCATCGCTTACGCTAATACTCAGATGATTGATATCAGAGGCTTTGGTACGCTGAGCGGAGTTTACTCTGATTCGGAGTCACTGGCGTTCCGTCGTGATATGACCCAAGAAGGCCGGGCACGACAATTCAGTCTGAGTCAGGACTCTCTGCTTGGCGTGCAAGCTGATATCCTGTTTACCGACGCCCTAAAAGCATCTGTACAAATTGTCGGTAAAGACAGAATCAATAACAGCCTGGATGAATCCATCACCTGGGCTAACCTGAGTTATGATTTTAACAACTCATGGAACGTTCGCGTTGGCCGGATCGGCAGCGACCTCACCCTGATCGGCGATGTCGGCAATATCGGATACGCCTATGAATGGGTAAGGCCTCCGGTCGATTTTTATGGTGCGATTCCTTTTTATCACTTTGACGGTGCCGAATTGCTGTATCGCCATTCATTTGAGCAAGGGAATCTCTCAGCCAAGATATTCTATGGCCGCTCCAGTAGTTCATTTAAATACAAAACCAGCGAGTCTGAGTTTGACCTGTCCCCTTTCTCCGGCCTCGCCCTGCGTTATGAGAACGGCGGTTTGACTTTGCGCACCGCCTACGCAAGAACAGAGATCGACAGTCTGCAACAGAGCGGTATCGATAATCTGAGAACCCTGCTGCGAACCTACTCTTTTATACCAGGGGTCAATGAAACCCTGTCACAGTTGGATATTAAGCATTCGCCTATCGATTATTACACTGCGGGTGCGGTTTATCGTTACAACAGCTGGAAATGGTTGGCCGAAGTCTCTTATATGGATACCGACATGGCGACCGTATTGCCTTCGCTATCCGCCTATGCGGGTGTGGTGAAGCGGTTTGATGATTTTGCCGTGTTTGGGCTGCTGGCACACACTCATACCACTCGCCCCACCTATTCTGCCAACGCACAACTGCCCGAAACCCCTGCTTAGCTACGTGCAAACAGGGCTGAACAGCACGGATTTCGAGCAAAAAACGGCCTCTGTCGGCGTACGTTGGGATGTCGCGACGAACATGGCACTCAAAGCACAATGGGACAGATCTTGGGTCGCTGCCAATCAGGATTTGCTGTGGGATGGCAAATCAGTCACTTCCGATGAGCAGGTAAATATATTTACCCTCAGTATGAACTTTATATTCTGATGTCTATGAGAAAATATCTTGTTTTGCTAATCATCATACTCATCGGTACTCCTTCCAGGGGGTGGAGTGAAGACTTGCTGGTCATAGTGAATAAAGACAACCCGCTTAACACGCTCACCAAACAACAGGTCACCGATCTGTTTATGGGACGAACCCCCTATTTCCCATCGGGAGAGGCGGTAGTGAAACTCGATGCTCCGAGCGCCTCTGCGATACGAAAAGATTTTTACTATTCATTAGTGCGTATGTCACTTCCCGAAATCAACGCTTACTGGGCCAGACTGATGTTTAGCGGCAGAGCGACGCCGCCAATGCAAGTGCCTCAAGAGCAAGATATCGTAAAATTGGTCGCTGATAATTCGAATGCCATCGGATATATCCCGCACGCACTAGCCGGAGAACTGAATAACGATGTCAAAACGATATTCGTTGTATCACAAGATCAATAAGCACGTCGGATGGAAGTTGATGGCGGCGATTTTTGTTGTCGCCGCTGTTTTTATTCCTGCCACCAGCTACCTAAGCTATCAGTACACCTACGTTCAAGAACAGACAGCCTATCAGGAGCGTATCCAGCGGCTGGTAAAAATGGTCAGATACAATGCCTCCATGGCGGCTTATCTCAAAGATAGTGACTTAGCTTCAGAGGTCGTATCCGCTTTGTATGATAACCCGGAAATAGAGGCAGTGCGCTTTCATATTGCCGATGATGCTTCCGTTGACGCCGGTTCAGTCCCCGCCTCTAAAAGCCATATCACTGAAGTTCTGACGCCGCCTTTTAGTGCTGCAGAAGTCGCAAAATTGAGTTGTATTTAGATTATGGTTACATCAACAGCCATGCGCGGGACAAAGGTCTCTCACTGGTCATGTGGCAAACGTCGCTTTTGCTCCTGATCCTGCTGTGTGTTTATATCATCGTCCGTCAGGTCGTGACAAAGCCTCTGCACCTGCTGTTAGAGCAAATCAGAACTACGCCTGTGGACGGAGTCCGAACGGGTGACGAAATCCGTATCCAATCCAATGATGAAATTGGTTTTCTGGCCGAAAATACCAATAACTTACTGAAAAGAATTGCTGACTTTTACCGCAGCGAAGCAAAAAACAACCAGCATATTTTAAAACTTGAACGCCAATTCAGGATTATTTTCGAACATTCACATGCCGGCATATTATTGCTTGATGAAAATAATCAGGTTCACCTCGCGAATCCATCGGTTAAGTCAATGCTGCAATGTAAACCGGGCAGTGACTGGCACTCATCCTTTGCATCACTTTTTGATGACAAATCACAATTCGAAGCAACGCTGCAACAGGTACGCGAAGAAGGAATTAGTCTGTTCAAGGACTTTCGCCTCCGGGATAACGACGATGTTTGGCTGCGTGTGCTTTTTTCTAACGTCGAAAATGTCCATAACCTGGATTTAGAAAAGTTTGTCGAACTCGTTATCTATGATATTTCAGACCGGGCTCAAAAAGAAAAAAACTTTGCTTACAACGCCACCCACGACGCATTAACAGGCATCTTTAACCGAAGAGGTGCCGAAGTCCGGTTTAACGAAACTGTGCAACAATGCAAAAGCGTGCGGCTCTCATTTAGTGATGATTTGGTTAGACCTGAATGATTTTAAGATTGTGAATGATGAACATGGCCATGAGGCCGGAGACATCGTTCTGAAAGAACTCAGCTCAAGGCTGCGCAGCGTTTCACGCCCGGACGATATCATCGCTCGCTGGGGCGGAGATGAGTTTGTCGTGGCCGTAGAGCTTAAAGATCTGACCGTTCTGCCCCACATACTCAGCGATATGGAAGATGCTTTTTCAACCTCGATTGAAATTAACGATGATCTTAAGGTCACTGTCGGGGCAAGTATCGGGGTCAGTACTTCGCAGTCGTTTGGATACGATGTCGAAAAGCTGCTGATTAAAGCCGACCAAATGATGTATCGGGTCAAAAAAGACGGTAAGAATGGCTATAGAATTGATGGTTGAGTATTACTGACTAATCGTTAGTGTTTACGGTTGCTATTTGACAAGACTCCACCACAATTAAAGCACTATTGCTGATGAGGTGCTCTCATGGAAAGACGATTTTTTCTCGCTTTGGCGATGTTACTGTTTTCTCCGTTACTCAAAGCGACCACTCCGCGTAAACCCACCCCGACACAAACTGAAGGCCCCTTTTATCCTGTGGTGGCGATTCCGCTGCGCGAGGAACTGATTACTCAACCAGACCGAGTCAAGGGTACGCCACTGACACTGCATGGTCGCGTTGTCGATACATCTGGCAATCCGCTCTCCGGGATTAAGGTCGAGATATGGCAATGTGACAGTCAGGGCATTTATGCCCACCCGCGTCAGGTCAATCATGACCAATTTGACCCCGCCTTTGCCGGTTTTGGAGCAACGCAAACCCAAGCTGATGGTCGCTATCAATTTCATACCTTGCATCCGGTACCTTATGGCTCCCGACCGCCTCATATTCATGTCAAACTGTGGCGGGGCAAGCAAGAACTGCTCACCACTCAGCTTTACCTACAAGGCAACACCGGCAACGAATGGTGGGGAGGGTCGGAACGTGAGCATCTGCAATTTTTACCGCGAGAGACAGGTAACACGATGAGTGGCGAATTTACCTTTGTCCTGGCCTGAATTTTCCATAAGAAAACGTCTATCAGACAACTTATGTCGGACAAAAAAGGCGCCGTGCGACGCCTTTCGTTAAACTGTATCTTTCGCTGAAGGGTGTCAAAAACCAGTTACAGGTTAATTTTATACACCGACGTGGAACCACTGACTTCGTTACCGACCGCGATAAAATGATCGCCGTTACGGACAAAATGTTTGATCGACTCCGGCCCTAAGTCTTTCGCGGCCGGATTATACATATCATTGTCGCAGTCACCTTCATCAACCGCAGTACAAACCGGCTGTGAATAGTCACGGTTATTGATGTACTCGACGAAGCGACTTTGCTCTGGATTGGTGACATCATAAATCATGATACCGCCCTGACGTTCCAGGCCGATAAAGGCATAATGGCGGCCATTGATCTCTGCCACTTCAATCGCTTCCGGTTCAATCCCTTTGTCATCACTGCGATCGTCGCCACTCTGGTTGTTATCATTGGTGCTGTTGAAGTTATCACCTTCTGATTCAAAGGCGATTTTTCCCAGCTGGTCTCCGCTGTCAAACACCAGCTCACCATGCTCATCCCAAATAGAAAAGGAGCGTGCGCCATAACTATACACCGGCTCATCGGCTGCCAATGTGTGACCCGGATTGATTACCTTCAGGCGAGCCAGCTGCTTATTATCTTTTAACGCCTCTTTAAGCGGATGACCGTCTGCGACTTTCAGCTTCTTGCCACGCAGCTCATCAACATACGCAATACAGAATCCTTCTTCAGTAGTGTACTGAGCTGAACCGGAGAAATCATCTTCATCCCATTTAAAGCCTTTCTGGTCACACACTTGCTGTGTGGTATCGATGCCGTATTCACGCCCGTCACCTTCGTTGGCAGTCAGCAGATAGGTTTTGCCATTTACGCTGTAGCTGGCGATGGTATCGGGCATATACAGCCCCTGCAGCAGCGGATAACTGTTAAAATTACCGATAATGCCATCTTTATTGGAAGCGTCCAGCTGTGAGGTTTGCCATGACTTGCCACCCAAACCATAAATGGCATCAACGCGGGCACTCTCAACATCAATCGCCGCCACTACATTGTTTTCCTGCAAAGAGACATAAATCTTACCGTTCGGAGCGAAAGTCAGGTATTCCGGCTCAAGATCCTGCGCGACACTGGCATTCGGACCTGAAATACGCACTTTATCAGTCAGTTCATGATGACGGCTGCCGCCCTGATTAAAATCTCGGAAGTGAATCTGTGATACTTTGGCATTCAGTGGACCATTTTTAAGATCAACTAAAGTCACACTGCCTTCCGGGTCGATAGTGTAATCACTGTTGGGTTCGCCCTCATTGGCACTGGCAATATAACGGCCATCCGGCGAGAAACCGACCATATCCGGCAAGGCGCCAGCCGGATATGTCGCGATAAGTTGCAGTGAATCGGAGCGATACAGCGCAAGGATGCCCGGCTGCTGTTTATCAGCATTTTCAATTGCTACTACCACCATTCCGCCGTGTGCAGAAATACTGTTCGCGGCGCCAATCTCGATACCAGCATGGCTGCCGGCACTGCGCAAATCAATCACACCACTCGCCGCAGGCTTGCTGTCTGCATCCAGGGCCAGAATGTCCACCAGCCCCGCTTGTGCATTGACAACGTAAAGTTTATCGGTCGCTTTATCGTAGCTGACGATTTCCGCCGCTGATGTGCCAAAATCAGCATCAGCGACAGATGTGCCGACCAAGGTCAGCGCACTTGATGAAGATGGTGATTGTGGCGTTGATGAACAAGCCGCCAGTGCTGATACTGACAGACTAAGAAGCAGGTGTTTTTTACGCAGTGTGAACATAATTCAGTCATTCCTTTCGGTTTATCCCTATTGAAGCAAGACACCGAAAGTAAAGACCGAATATGACAAAGTCATAACTGTTTGGTTAACTTATTAATAAAAAACTCGGTAATTATCATCGCCAATTCTGGTCGTCGTTTGTCCTTTCTTACCAGGCGACCTGTCACTCATTAGTCGCAACAAGGGGCAATTTAACTTACCTGACTATCGTCATAACTCACCTTCAATGCATCCCGTACGAGTGCAAACGCCGGAGTAGGCTGACGGCGGCTTGGGTAGTACAGGTAATAACCATCAAATGGCGGACACCAATCCTCGAGAACCGTCACTAAACTTCCGTTGGAAATATAGCTCTCCATCTCTTCATAAGGCAGAAACACAATACCCATGCCCTTTAGTGCAGCCTGCAGCATAGTTTGCGTCGTGTTAAAGGTCAGTTGTCCGTCAACACGGATGTTGAACTCGCGGTCGTCCTTCTCAAATTCCCACAGATAAATGTTGTTGTGAGTCGGAAAACGCATATTGATGCAGTTATGTTCCAGCAGATCTTCCGGCTTTAATGGTTTGGAATAACGAGAAAAGTAATCCGGTGTTGCGGCCGCAGCCATACGCATTTTACCGCCGATAGGTACCGCAACCATGTCTTTATCTATGGTTCCTCCCAGGCGAAACCCCGGTATCAAAACGGTCGGCAACGATATCCCGGAAGCCGTAGTTAATATCAAACTCAACCTTGATATCCGGATATTCTCTCAGCACAGGTTCCAGCTTGGGCAGTAAGATATCTGTCACAACCGCTTCGCCACAGGTAATGCGGACTGTACCCGCCGGCTTATCACGCATTTCTGTAAGTGCATCCAGCTCCGCTTCCATCTCATCAATTCGACTGCCGATAGAGTTGAGCAAGCGCTCCCCCGCAGGCGTTGGTGACACACTGCGCGTGGTGCGAGTCAGTAAACGAATACCGATCTGCTCTTCCATCGCACTGATCGCCTGACTGAGAGCAGACTGGGTTACACCAAGTTGCGCGGCTGCCCGGGTGAAACTGCGTTCACGCGCCACTCTGACGAAATAAAGCAGATCATTGAGATTACGTTTTGGCATCGCTTCCTCATTAATTAGTAATGCTAATAGCCTCTTTAAGCATTTATTAGCTATCTGCCGACCGTTTTACCTGAGAAAATGGTTGGCGTAAAGAAACACTTCAAGCCATACGGTAAAAACAATAACTTAAGCCTTTAGAGGAACCAATGTCAGACACTCAAGCTATACAACAGGAAAGGGCTGCCAACAGTACTTCCGCCGCTCATCAACCACGCGCGTACTGGAGTGGTGTTTTCGCCATGACCTTGTGTGTATTCACCCTCATCGCTTCTGAATTTATGCCGGTCAGCTTGTTGACAGCTATCTCCAGCGATCTGGGGGTCAGCACCGGATTAGTCGGTCAGGGTATCGCTATTTCAGGCGCCTTTGCGGTTATCACCAGCCTTTCGATCTCAACTATTGCCGCCAAGCGTGACCGTAAACATCTGCTGCTTAGCCTGACTGCATTGATGCTCATCTCAGGTGCGATTATTGCTGAAGCCTCCGACTATACAATGTATATGGTTGGCCGTTCGCTGATTGGCGTTTCGATCGGCGGTTTCTGGGCCCTTTCTGCTGCATGTGCGATGCGCCTGGTGCCGAAAAACCAGGTGCCAAAAGCACTGGCCATTTTTAATGGCGGCAATGCCCTGGCGATGATTCTGGCCGCTCCTCTGGGCAGCTATTTAGGCTCAATAGTGGGCTGGCGCGGCGCTTTCTGGTGCCTGGTTCCACTTTCTCTGTTTGCTTTTGTCTGGCAATACATCAGCTTACCGGCGATGAAAAGTGAGCAGCAAGGTGGTGGTGTTGGCCGCTTATGGACCTTGATCAAAACCCCGGTGATTGGTATTGGGATGGCCGCAGTGGGTCTGTTTTTCATGGGTCAGTTTACCCTCTACACTTATATTCGCCCATTTTTGGAAACGGTCACTCAGATTGATGCGACTCTGGTCTCGCTGTCACTGCTGATTGTCGGTATTGCCGGATTTGTCGGCACCGCATTGATTGGCCGATTCCTCAATAAAAGTCTGTACGGCACATTGATCATGATCCCGTTGCTGATGGCGGTCATTGGGATGTCGATGATGCTGCTTGGCCATTCGTTCAGCGCCGTCGCGGTTGCTCTGGCATGCTGGGGGCTGCTGGCTACCGCTGCCCCTGTCGGCTGGTGGACCTGGGTTGCCCGTATCATGCCGGATGATTCAGAAGCCGGCGGCGGAATGATGGTCGCCGTTATTCAGCTCACTATCGCACTGGGCTCAACCTTGGGTGGTATCCTGTATGACTTCTCCGGCCATGAGCTGGCATTTAGCGTTGCCGCAATAATCATGGTTCTCGCCTCAGGCGCAGCGTATCTGAGTTCTCGCGGGCACAGCGACAAATAGACACCTTCATTCAGCCAGCGTTCAAGATTGCACGCTGGCTCAAGGATTACAAGTTGTACACTGAGGTCGGGCTGCGTGCTTCATCGAGCAACGCATCGATAACGATTCTCTGGCGCGGTTTGAGATAGCGAGAACGCGGCCAGACTGCGTGAATAGGCATCTCCGCGCCCGCCCATTGGTCAAGGACGGTGACCAGAGCTCCTGTGGAGAGATATTCATTCACCAACCATGTCGGCAACTGACACAAACCCATGCCATTGAGTGTCGCCTCCACCATAGCGTCTCCGTCGCTGAAATCGTACCGGGCACGAATCACCTGAGAAAAAGATTCACCGCTCGGCTGACAGAACAACCAGGCTGGCTGGGTGCTGCGCCGGCTACCGATAATACAGTCATGTTCGGTGAGCTCAGCCGGTAGTGAAGGAATCCCTTTGCGTTCCAGATAAGCAGGACTTGCACACACTACCAGACGTTGCCGACCCAGTTTACGTGCCACCAGGTCAGCATCATCCTCCAGAGTGCCAATCCGCACCACCAGATCAACCCCTTCATCAATCAGATTAATGCGGCGCTCAGTAAAGCTGACCGACATATCCAGACTCGGATATTCACACGACAAACGGGCCAGTATAGGCATCACGTGGCGGCGGCCAAACGCAGCCGGGAGGTGAATATTCAGACGACCGGAGATTTGACTGCTGCCGGCCACAACGCCAAGCTCCAGACTCTCTATTTCATCGAGTATCGCAACCCAGCCATCAAAGAAACGCTGACCTTCCGGAGTCGGGGTCAGATTACGGGTAGTACGATGCAGTAATTTCGTTCCCAGCTTCTGCTCCAGCCGGGTGACGCTTTTGCCGACCGCCGAGCCAGTCAGCCCCAACCGTTCACCTGCTGCAGTAAAAGAAACCGGTACGGAGGGTTTCTACATACTCAACCACACCGGAAAATTGAGTCTCATACAATTTCATTATGGAATCCTGGGACGAAATAAATGGAATATAAACTGTATTATCATTTTTAAACAAGTCAATACAATACTCCGTAATCACTCAATTCTCGTGCTGTGGTGAGAACTCGCTTTCACTATAGCGCAGCAAAGTAAGACCGGAGCCCCTTATGACAAACTCAATCGATATGACACGCATTCAAGCCCTGCTGGATCGTGAAGAAATTCGTGCATTGCGCCTGCGTTACAGCCAGCTTTTAGACGGCGGTCAGGCCGAGCGTATGGGTGAAGTATTTACCCAGGATGCAGAAGTTAAAGTGACCGTCGGTTCAATGCAGGGCCTGGATGAAATCAAGCGTAGCCTGGCTGATGCTTACACCCTGTTTGATACCAAGAAACGTGGCCACTTCCCGTTTATTCACGCAGTAACGAATCACGATATCACCCTGATCGACGACAATCATGCCAAGGGCAGCTGTTACTTACTGGATTTCGTTACTGATCGCGACACCGCGCAGCATCCGTTCCTGCTGCTTGGTCACTATGTTGATGACTATGTGCGCGTTAACGGTGAATGGCGTATTGCCCGTTCAGAACTTGATGTTCTGTGGCCTGACGATAATCAGTAAAACGTCCTTTAGAACAAGCCAAAGAGAAGATGATTATGACCGAGAAGCAACAGGCACTGACACCAAGCTTCAACCAGGTGTTCAGCGAAGATAAACTGACGATAGGCTTACTGACACCTCTGGAAGGTTATCCGAGCTTTCCCTTTCCGACTCTGAAAGATCACCAGAATATTGCACGTCAGGCAGAGCAGGCCGGATTTGCCAGCATCTGGCTGCGCGATGTGCCGTTTTACGATCCCAACTTCGGGGATGCGGCGCAAATGCTTGACCCCTTTGTGTATGCCGGCTATCTGGCTGCCGCTACTGAATCGATTACTTTAGGCACAGCAGGCATTGTACTGCC
Organism: Vibrio sp. CDRSL-10 TSBA; assembly: GCA_039696685.1. NCBI lineage: Bacteria > Pseudomonadati > Pseudomonadota > Gammaproteobacteria > Vibrionales > Vibrionaceae > Vibrio > Vibrio sp. CDRSL-10 TSBA. The sequence goes on from CP155565.1 coordinate 923,811, forward strand.
ACTGCGTGACCCGATTTCAGTCGCGAAGCAGGCGGTTTCTGTGGATCATCTGACAGGCGGACGCTTTGTGCTTGGCCTTTCAACCGGTGACCGTCCGGTCGAATATCCGGCCTTCGGGGTTGATTTTGACCAGCGCGGTGAACTGTACCGCGAATCGGTTGAGATCATCCGGACCCTGCACAACGAATCATTTCCGCGTTTGCAGACCAATAACTTCGGCAAATTTTCCGGCAATCTTGATATGCATCCGAAACCGGTGCACAACAACCTGCCATTAATGGCGGTCGGCCGCTCACGTCAGCCTATCGATTGGTTGGCACGTAACGTCAATGCCTGGATTTGGTCTGTGGATGATGAACGGGCCATTCAGGAAATCGTTGCATCACTGCGCGTCGCCGCCGGTGAACAAACTGCGCCTCATTACGGCTATGCCACGTTTCTTTGATTTGGATGCGAACCCGGATGCGCCATACCAACGTTTTTATAACGTGGTACGTATTGGCCGCAACGCACTGATTGAGCGTCTGCGTCACCATAAACAGCTGGGCGTACGTCACGTCGCACTTAACCTCAAACCTTCGCGTCGCAAAGCGCAGGATGTGATTGAGGAAATGGGCCGCTTCGTGCTGCCGGTTCTCAATCAAGACTGAGTACCGCCGTAAATAGCCACTGATATACGCATCAGTACCATTAATCATCGTCTAAGGCGGTGGCTGGCAATGACATCAAAAAGAGCCGCAATGCGGCCCTTTATCTTTCTGACTCAGTGGCTTATGGTCCTAAGCGCTTTATATCAATCTTCCACAGAAGAACTGTCAAACACCGACAGGTCCAGCCTCAGGCTGTCACCCAGCCAATAGGCATACAGAGTATGGTCTTCGATTTCATCACCGGAAAGCGCATGAACCAGTACCGACAAACCATTACGATTTTCGTCCAGCCAAGGTACTAAGTGATCGAAATCGTGTGAAGTGAACTTAATCTGGCAACTCCATTTCGGGTGAGGGCCCACCAGTTTTTCGTGCACCCGGCCGATTTTCACCGGGAAACGCTCGCCTGCTTCATGAACCAGCCGCGAGGCAAACTCCAGCGTTTGTGCATCAAAGTACACATGGGCATGGTAAGCCCGATGGGAATTTACCGGTCGTTTAATCTCTTTCATTATTTTTGCTTCCACGTCTTAAAATAGTAAACAATTCATTAGGTTTCGTTATTGATTTGTGGGCAAGGATACTACTTCTGGCCGCAGTGTGACGACTTTTAATTGAAATATCAGTTTACGCTGTTCCACTTAAGCGTAATGCAAAATCAGGGGATTCTCTATTCGGTTCCTGTACGCTGCACGCAAGATCACGTGGCGATAATCGAACATTGGTCGTCAGAGGAACTTCTATCCCAGGGCGGAATGGCACCATTACCTTGTATCGTCAATCCTTGCAGCAATTGCTATCCGTCAGCCTTCAAATAAGCTCAGGCAGGTTAAATCCACTGCTGTCCTGACCTGAGCATGGCGGCTCACTCTGTCTTATTCACAGCGAGCACTGACTAAATAAGTGTCCAGCGTGGATTTGTGCCGGAGAAACGAGCCGCCTCCCCCTTTCTGTACCACGTTATCTCACCCGAATAGCGATGGATTACCTCGCCAGAGAAGAAACCGGCTCAGCTTGGCGGCCAAACCAACGCTGGCCAAAAACGTTAATCACCAGCCCGACCGCAATCACCACCACGCCTGCGATTTGATACAGAGTGAGGCTCTCACCCAGCAACAACCAAGCGCTCAGCAGTCCAAATACCGGAACCAGCAACGAAAGCGGAGCAACCAATGCGGTAGGATAACGGCTCAACAAATAGCTCCAGCCGCCATATCCGACGATCGTGGCAAGCAACGACAGGTAAACAACCGAGAACAGATTGTGCCACTGCATATTAAGCAACGAATCCGTAATGATCTGAGGTCCTTCAATCCAGAGCGAAGCAACAGCAAACGTGAACATCGGCACCAAAGCACTCCACACGATCAAAGACATGGTCGGAACGGCGTAGTTTTGCATGATCACCTTATTGGTGATGTTACCCAATGCCCAACAGGTCGCCGCACCGATAATCAACAGCAAGGTAGCGGCTGTCAGCGATGCCGTTCCCGCGCCTTGCGCCACCGCGAGCAGATAGATCCCCGCTCCCGCTGTGATGACCGCAATCACATTATGGCGACGAATTTTTTCTTTCAGCAGCACACAACCAAACGCCAGGGTAATAAAAGCCTGCGCCTGTAACAGTAACGAGGCTAATCCTGCAGCAAGGCCGATATTCAGCGCCCAGAACAATAAGGCAAACTGACCAAAACTGATGGTCAGTCCGTACGCCACCAGCCATTTGAGCGGCAATGCGGGACGCTTGATAAACAGCAGAGCAGGAAAGGCTACCAAAGCAAACCGCAAACCGGCCAGCAGCAGCGGTGGCATCCCCTGTAATCCGACTTTGATAACCACGAAGTTCACACCCCAGACCAGCACAATCGCCAGGGCGAGGAATCTGTCTCGTAATGACATCTTGTATCCTTACAAACGTCCGACAGTGTCAGGAAAGACGAGAGCAGACACCTGCTCAGCGCTTGCCTTTCAAGGGTAAGTTTGAAATTGAGTGAGAGAAAAAGAGTCCTCAGACTGCCCTATTCCCGTACATAAAACAAGCGCCGGACAGGGCGAGTCATAATAATGGCCTGAACAGGGTATCCAGCTTCGGATGCACCACACGCCGCTTGACCGTGACCGCGTAGAAGTTTTCGAATACGCTTGGCAGCACAAGGTAACTTTTCAGAATGCCGTTATCGAGTTCATCTTTTACTACCACGTCCGGCATTACCGCAAGTGCGCCGGTATCACGGGCCAAAAGACGCAGCATCGCCATGTCATCAGATTCGGCGATAATGTTGGGATGTAGCTGATATTGAGCGGCAAAAGCATCAAAAGCAGCGCGCAGCGGATTTTCTCCATACGGTAATACCCAACGACGGTTGCGATAACTGGCGCCGAGATCTTTGCCCAGATCTAACCCCGGAGGCCCGATGATCGACACCGCCTGACGTGCCAGAACCCGGCTTTGCCAGTTCTGTTTATTCGAACCTCTGACCGGAATGTTAGTTAATGCTATATCAAGCTGGTGTTCCCCCAGAGCGGTCAGCAAACCGGTCTGACTCATCGACTGCAGGGTGTAACGGCAGTCATCCTGATTGATAAGTGGCTGAATAAACTGCTCGATAAAGTTACGCGAGATAGTCGACAGGATACCAATCCGGATGGTCGCGCCAGGTAACGCTTTGCCACTGGTCAATAATTTTTCCAGCTCTTCGCCATTTTTGAAGATTTCTTCGGCATAGCTCAGCGCATGATATCCGCTCTCGGTCAGGGTCAGTGCACGCCCTTTTCTGGTGAACAACTGCACATCCAAAGTTTGCTCTAACTGTTTGATTTGTGAAGAGAGAGCAGACTGAGACACATGCAGTTTCTGCGCAGTCTGAGTCAGGTTACCCTGTTTGGCGACTTGCCAGAAATAGTACAGATGATGGTAGTTTAAACGACTCATAATTCTCTAAAACAGAACGATTTATAAATTATTATATATTTTACTTAACAATCAGACAGTTTCACAATAGCCGCGACTTTTGGAACTGTGAGGATAGTCATGTTTTCTCTGTTTTTAGTGACGCCCCTCAAACTGATGTTACTCGGTTTGGTGGCGATTTTAGGATTCACTATCGTACGTTATAGTTGGGTGGCCTTCAGTGGCGAAGCGGATCGCGCTCGCTTTCTTCGTTCCCTTATCATGACAATTTCAGCCGTCGTTGTAGTGATACTCAGCGACCACCTGCTGCTGTTCTGGGCGGCCTGGGTCAGTGTCAGTCTGTGTCTGCACCAACTGATTCTGTTTTATCCGCAGCGCCCGCGTGCTCAACTGGCTGCGCACAAGAAGTTTCTGCTGGCTCGTTTCAGCGAAACTGCTGCTGGCCGGTGCCTTCTTTGCGCTTTACCATCAGTTCCAGACACCTTATATCAGTGACATCGTCCGCCAGACTTCGTTTGCTCACAGCAGCCTGCACCTCAATATTGCTGCGGTACTTTTGGCATTGGTTGCGATGATCAAATGTGCTCAGCTGCCAGTACATGGCTGGCTGATGCAGGTTGTGGAAGCACCGACCCCGGTCTCAGCGCTGCTGCACGCCGGTATCGTAAACCTGGGCGGTATCCTGCTGCTGTTCTTCGCGCCAGTCTTAGCATCCAGCAGCATCGCTTGCTGGCTCATCATTATCTGTGCCGGTATCAGTACCGTCATTGCCGGCCTGGTCAGCACCACCCGCATCAGTATCAAAGTGAAACTGGCATGGTCAACCAGCTCGCAAATGGGTCTGATGCTGGTTGAAATTGCACTGGGTCTGTATGAGATGGCGCTGCTGCACCTGTTTGCCCACTCGTTTTACAAAGCTTACTCGTTCCTCAACAGTGGCAACACGGTTAACCACTACCTGGCCGCAAAGCTGGCCGGTGAAGTTAAACCTAAGGTGCGTAACTGGTGTGTCGCTTTGATGCTTTCGTCCCTGATGCTGGCCGTTGCTCAATGGCAGTTTGCTGTGATGACCAGCTTTGCCGCCACCATATTGGTGTGGTTCGCACTGAGCGCTTTGATTGTACCGAGCGTAACCGGTTGGGATAAAACCATGCTGCCACGCCTGATGATCACCTTGGCATTCGCGGCCGGCCTGTTGACCCTGTACACCACAGCCAAACATGCCCTGGCCCAAATTACCGGCTTGAACGTCCCGCTCAACCTGGCCGCTGATGGCCTGGTCGCGCTGATGTTTACCCTGCTGTTTGCTCTGTCACTGGCTCTGCAATACAGCCCGCATGTTGGCTGGGTGAAACGTCTGTTTATCTGGCTTAATGCCGGTGCGTATCTGGACGAATGGGCGACCCGCCTGACCCTGAAATGGTGGCCAAGCCAGTCACTGCTTGAACTGCAACAAGCTCAATTGCAAATGGAACCAGAGGCAAAATAATGATCGAACAAAAAAACGCGCTTCCATACGCAAAAATCGCCAAACAAGTTTCCGCTTCTATCGCACCGGCCTGGCCGCTGGATCAGTCCATTGCGGTCAACCCTTGGTGGCAACAACGTCACGACAGCGTTGAAAAGACCTTCGCCGAGCAGGCAGTTCTGACCGGCGAAACCAGCCTGATGGACAAAAGTTACTATCAGCAGCGCTGGAAAACCGAGATTCAGCCACATCATCTGGCTGCAGCAATTGAGCAGCTTGGCGTCGACATGACCATTGCTCAGTTGGAAGAAGATATTCAGCGCCCGCAAGCGCCGCTGACCCGCTGGAAAACCCTCGGCATGTTGATGGATGAAGAAATCCCATCCACTCAGGGCCACAGTTGGGTGCAGGAAATCGTTCAGCAGGTCAGCCAGTTCATTGCGCTGTACCACCAATATCCAGAACGTTTCGATTCTGAAGGTAAAAATGGTGAGCACCTGTACCAGAGCTGGCTTGAAGTCGTCGCACGCGACAAAGGGATCAAAACCCTACTGGGCGTCGATCTTTTGCCCTATTTCCGCACCTTGCCCGGCTCTGTCTATGACCTGCTTGATACCGTCGGACCGCTGTGGCAGGACATCTGGACCGATGAAGACGGCGCTTACGCATCGCTGCGTGCTCTGTTACATCAATTGTCCGGCTGGGCGGGCTGGCAATCGTGGCAAGACTGGCAGGCTAACCTTGCGAATAAGCAAGCCGATCTGCCCCATGCGCTGGGCCTGACCGCTATCCTGCTGGCCTGGAACAGCGTCCTGATGCAATGGCTACAGAAAAATCATCTGGAAACCGCGCTGAAAATCCGCCAGTTACTGCGCCATCAAGCGACCAATGTTCGCCAGATGTACAAGTTAGCTGAACAGCAGCTGGCACCTATCTGGGTATGGCAACGCGCCCTTGAACTGAGTGTACAGAAAGAGTGGATCACTCAAGTGCAGAAGGTCACCACTCAGCAAGATCCGAATCGTCCTGAGCTGCAGGCTATTTTCTGTATTGATGTGCGTTCGGAACGCATGCGTCGTGCGCTGGAAGCGCAAGGCAGCCACATCGAGACACTGGGTTTTGCCGGTTTCTTTGGTATCCCGATCGCCTATCAGACTCAGGACGGCAATATTCATCGTCCTCAGTTACCAGGCCTGCTGGCTCCTACTCTGGTTGCGCAGCAGACCCAACTGCAACCGGATCGCTGGCTACGGGTGACTAAACTGGGCTGGCAGAACAGTCTGGAAAAACCATCCTCCAATCTGGGCATGGTCGAAGCCGGTGGTTTATTGAAATTGGTCAGCCTGTTTAAACGTGTGGTGATGCAGGATGGCACTGAAAACCCGATTAACCGCGATGCACGTAATAACGAAGAGTGGCAACTGAAACGTAACCAGATCACGCTCAGCGTGCGTGAGAAGGCCGAACTTGGCGCCGGGATTCTAAAAGCAATGGGGATCAGCCAGCGCCTGGCGAAAGTTGTGCTATTAACCGGTCACGGTAGTCAGACCTGCAACAACCATACGTCATCAGGTCTCGACTGCGGTGCGTGTGGCGGTCAAACCGGCGAAGTCAACGTGAAAGTCCTGGCGAGTCTGCTTAACGACTCCGCAGTGCGTCTGGTGATGTCGGAGTTCGGTGTCAATATTCCGAAAGACACCCACTTCTTTGCCGCGCTGCACAACACCACGACCGATGAGTATCAGGTATTTGAGGCACCCGGAGCTCCGCTGGCCTGGAAACAGGATCTCAGCGCTGCCAGTGACCTCGCGCGCCGTGAACGCGCCAAACTGTTCGATGGCGCCAAAGCAGACGATAACGCGCATTTAAGCCGCTTCTTTAAGCAGCGTGCTACCAACTGGGCTCAGATGCGTCCGGAATGGGGGTTGTGTAACAACGCCGGCGTGTTTATCGCACCACGTCATCTGACCCGCGGACTCAATTTTGACGGCCGGGCCTTCTTACATGAATACCATGTCAGTCAGGATCCGGAATTCAGCCAACTGGAAAAGATCATGACTGCGCCGCTGCTGGTGATGAACTGGATTAATCTGCAATACTACGCGTCCGTCACAACGCCGGAAAAATACGGCAGTGGTAACAAACTGCTGCATAACGTGGTCGGCGGCCATATTGGCGTGTTTGAAGGTAACGGCGGTGACCTGCGTATCGGGTTATCTCAGCAATCCGTGCACGACGGCAAAGAGTATCGCCACCAACCTGTGCGTCTGAGTGCCTTTATTCAGGCTCCGCAACACGCGATTGAAGCGATTATGGCCCGTCATCAGGATGTCGCGTCTCTGGTGGATAATGGCTGGCTGTTCCTGTATCAGATTGATGACAACAACCAGGTTTGGCAATATCACAACAAACAGTGGGTCGCCGCAGCCTGATTGGTTCAATAGATTGCTTAAACGCAGAAAGCTTGAACGCAGGAAGCTGTTGTTCATCAGAAACTGAAGTTCAACATATGAGGCTTCTCATAATGCCCTGACGAAAAGAGCCGCTGACGCGGCTCTTTTGCTTGCGGAGCACTTCATTGTTCGCCCCGTTCAGTAACCAGGCAGCGACACTTTTGCCGGATACGTTGAGCCGGAAGCCACCAGCACATACATTACGACATGGCGTGAGAATGGTTGTCTTTGTGAGCACTGACACATTGGTAGATGATCACCAACAAGATACACACTGCCAGCGCAATACGTGTCGCCCCCAGAATGCCCTGCCAACCCCAGGCCTGATAAAAAGGCTCAAGGAAAAACACCCCTATGCTGGCACCAGAGTAATAGAACAAACTATACAGTGCCTGAGCGCTGCCTTTTGATTTGGTCACTTTGCGGCCAATCAGAGTGCTGGCCTGCGCGTGACAGAAGAAGAAACCGACCGACACCATCACCATACCAATGACCATGGTATAGATGTTTGCCCAGCTCATCAGGAAGTTGGCCATCAGCATGATGATGGCGCCAAATGCGACGCCCGCGATCTGGCTGTGCTTCTTGGCAAATTTACCGGCCAGCGAAGAGCTGGTCGTTCCGCCCAGCAAAGTCAGGAACATCAGACTGCGCACATCACTTGGCAGGTTATACGGAAACTCACTCAGCACCAGCATCAGGTAATTAGACAGGTTAACGAAAGTGCCGAATGCCAGGCCAATCAACAGATAAAGGATCACTAACTGCGGGTTTTTAAGATGATAGCCATAGGCTTTCAAACATTTACCTACTTTAAGTGGTGCCGGCTTAAAGTGGCGTTGCGCAGGCAAAAGAGAATAGATGATGGCATACAAAACCAGACTGAGACCGGCAATCACATAACCGGCATAGCTCCAGTTACCCAGATATTCGGTACTCAGACCACCCAGTAAGCGGCTGCAAATCCCGCCCAGCGTGTTCGATGCCACGTAAAAGCCAACCGCACCCGCCAGCCAGCTTTTTCTCAGCTCTTCGCCCATCAGTGGCACCGCCAGCGCCGGCGTCACCGCCAGAAACACACCCTGTAAAAAGCGCAGCGCAAGAAACAGCTGGTAGTTGTGCACTAACGGCAAAACCACAGACACCAATAAGCCAATCGCCGTCCCGACCAGCAGCACTTTACAACGGCCTATTGCATCCGACACGCTGGCAAAAATAAGCAGTCCTAATCCCATACCCAGCAAAGGTGCAGACATAGCCAAGTTAGCGGCCAAAGAGCTTACCTCAAATTCTTTCTGAATCACGGGCAACAACGGCTGCAACCAATAGATATTGGCAAAGGTGACTATTGAAAATAGGCAAACACAAATAACGACTCGGCTGTAATGGGCTGTTTTTTTCACTGCTGACGACTTACTCAGGTTACGGAACAAGGGAACGGGTTACAGCGTTAGGGTATCGGGCCATCAGCAATAAAAAAAATATTTTGTGTTTATCTAATCCATAGATAAAATTTATACCCTAAGAAAAAACAATGACATCGGCATTCGGTTCAGGTAAGGGATTAAACACATATGGAACTCAGACAGTTAAAGCACTTTGTCACTGCCGTGGAGCAAGGGTCGATTTCAGCCGCGGCCCGGGTACTCAACCTGGCTCAGCCGGCCATCAGCAGCAGCATCAAAAAGCTCGAACAAGAGCTGAAAACGCCGCTGTTCAACCGCCGTGATCGCGGCATCGCGCTGACCAAAGCGGGCAGCGAATTCGTATTGCATGCACGGCAGATATTACGCCAGGCAGACGACGCGAAACTGGCGATGCAGGCCATGGAAGGGTTGGATCAGGGGCAAGTTGATATTGCCGTACCGAGCATGCTGGGTTCCTATTACTTTCCGCCTCTGCTGATGGCGTTTCGCCATCAATATCCCAATATCGATATGAGCATTCAGGATACCGGGACGCGTAATATCCGCCGTATGCTGCTCGATGGTGAGGTTGAACTCGGTGTGGTGGCAAGTAAAGATCTCACTCCGGAACTGGAAAGCGGCCCGTTAATTCGCGAAGAGATGGTGGTCTGCATGTCGGTCGATCACCCGTTGGCTGAAAAAGAAGTGATCGAATATGCCGACTTTCTCTCCCATGATTTGGTACTGTTCCGCAAAGGCTACTACCACCACATTCTGCTCGACCGTATCTGCCGCAAAGAGAACATCAAGCCACGGGTGGCATTCATCAGTAACCTGTTACCACTGATCAAATCCGTTATTCGCCAGGGCTACGCCATTTCTCCGATGTGGCAGGTTGCCATCCGCGAAGATGACCAGATAGTCACCCGCCCGTTTGCCGAAACCTTTGAAATTGATCTGAGCCTGGCCTGGCGCAAAGACAGTTATCTATCCCGCGCCAACCAAGTGTTTCGTGATTTCATTTTAGCTGAGGTGAATGGGCAGTAGGGCCAGATGCATATGAGATAGTTAATACCAACCACAAATCATGTGTGACTTAGTATCGCCAGAGGAAATACCATCGGCACACGAAGTGCCGCTATACGATATCAACGTTCAGTCCATTATTCTTAAACTGGTTTACTATATCTATATCGGCATCTTTATCAGTGATAAGCAAATCAATATCATTAAAATCGCAAAATGATGCCACCGAGGTATTACCGAGTTTGGAAGAATCAAGCAACGCAATTTTTCTTTTCGCGCGACTAAGCATCAAAGTTTTTAAAGACACTTCATAAATATTGAAATCCGTAGCCCCTTCTTCTGATGAAAAACCATGAGCCGAAAAAAACACAGAATCTGCTGATATCTTCTTAAGCAGTTCTTCCCCCAACAGACCTTCAATAGAAACCAGAGCCTTTAGTGACGACCCCACCAATGAAAATGATATTAATATTAGGCATGTCTTTTAAAACCAGCATATTGTAAATGCCGTTCGTCACTACGGTTAACCGCGAAAAACGATCCAGTTTTTTTGATAGTACCAGAGAAGTTGAGCTTGCATCCAATATGATGCACTGCCCATCTGAAATATGGCTTAGAGCTGCATCAGAGATAACATCCTTTTCATGGTTGTTTACATTTTCACGATTCGAAAAGATAAGATCGTTGATTGACTCATTCTTTTTGACTAGAGCCGCTCCACCATGGAACTTCCTGACTAAATTAAGGCTCTCAAGATAATTCAGATCACTGCGGATAGTCGTTGGTGATGAATTCATTAACTCACTCAACTCTTTCGTCGTCATACGCTCATTTTGTTCAAATAAACGAAGGATATCGTTGTGTCTTTTAGAGGTCAGCACCTACAGGACTCCTATCGTTAGGATCAGGTCAAAGATTTCCGTCAGAACATTATCACAAAAAATCACTCAATCAAGTGATCAATCTTCAAAAAACAAAAATAAACCAATAAACATCAGTAAAAATCAAACAACGAAAGCAAAAAACCAATAAACACCAGTTTATATCGCTTATTTAGGTTAATATTAAATCAAAGTTGCAATGCATAATATTGCACAATAAGTACTAACAAAACGTGAATAAACAGAGGTCAATATGAACAACTTTAAACCAGTAACAGCTGTAACAATGGGCGATCCAGCGGGCGTAGGTCCGGAAATTGTGTTGAAAATGATGATGGAAGAGACACTCTATGAAGAATGTAAACCATTCATTATAGGCAGCGTCCCTATCCTTCAGCGCGCTGAAAAAGTTATCGGCTTGACAGCGCCGGTGGAGTACCACCGAATCAGTGAGCCAAGTGACGCAAAATTTCAACATGGCATCATCGACGTCCTGGAAACCGGGGACTATGACTGCAATGCGATTGAATATGGAAAAATCCAGGAACTTGCTGGCAAGATGAGCATTGACTACGTCATGAAATCCATTGAGTTGGGAATGGCTGGACAAATTGATGCCGTGTCTACAGCACCAATTCATAAGACAGCCATTAAACTGGCCGGTGTTACTCAACCTGGGCATACCGAAATATACGAAGAAGAAACCAATTCTAAATATGCACTGACCATGTTCTCCACTCACAAACTACGTGTGTTCTTTGTTAGCCGCCACAAAGCACTAAAAGAGGCTTGTGATTTTGCATCGAAAGAAGTGGTATTGGACTACATTAAAAATATTGATCGTGAACTCAAACTCATCAACTTTGAAAATCCTCTGATCGCCGTTGCTGCTTTGAACCCTCATGCTGGTGATAACGGACTCTTTGGTCGCGAGGAAATTGAACAGTTAATTCCCGCTTGTGAAGAAGCCAAAACACTGGGGATTAACGTGGTAGGCCCGCTGCCTGCTGATTCCATTTTCTACCAAGGTAAAGATGGACGCTTTGACGCCATCCTATCTCTTTATCATGACCAAGGGCACATCGCCTGTAAGACCTATGACTTTGAAAAGTCTATTACCATCACATTTGGCCTGCCCTTCATGCGCAGTTCAGTCGATCATGGTACAGCATTCGATATAGCAGGAAAAGGTATTGCCCAGTCAATCAGTATGCTGGAATCGACCGTTAAAGTAGCACAGTACTCCCGAATGAAGAAGTTTGGGGGTCAGTAAGATGCCGATCATTGGAGCCGTTGCAGATGATTTGACAGGGGCTACAACCGTCGGAGTGCTTTTGTCAAAATCCGGAGTAAAAACTGCCGCCATATTTAGTAATACAGAATTATGCGATACCGATAATCTTAAGAAATATGATGGCTTAATCATTAGCAGTGATAGCAGAGCATTACCTAAAGAAGCAGCTTACCGACGAGTGCTTAACGCCACTAAAGGACTCAAAGCTATCGGGATAGAGCAATTTTCCAAACGAACGGATACGACATTGCGAGGTAAAATTGGCGTCGAAATTGACGCCATGCTCGATGAGCTGGGACCAGACTATATCGCAATTATGGTTCCAGCTATGCCTAAGTCAAAACGTATTATGGTCGGCGGATTTTCGATTATCGAAGGAGTTCCATTAACAAGAACTCAAGTTTTTTACGATGTAAAAACACCGGTAAAGGAGAATTACATCCCTAAACTTATCCAAGAAACAATCGAGCCATAAGGTTGACTTAATTAAAATCGACACAGTTTTGGAAGGCAAAAGCTCACTAAAGCTCGAACTAGTCAAGTCACGAAAGGAAGGTAACAAGATCATACTCATTGATGCAATTAGCGATGATGATATTGATGTTATCGCTGAAAGTATCATCGAGCTGGATTGGAAAACTTTAGCAGTTGATCCAGGTGCGTTGACCGAGAGACTAGCAGTTTATAAAAAGGATGCCACGGCTCAAAGTCCAACTGACACCGATACTATCAAGCACAGCAGCGCCAAGCATGAGGAAAAGATAGTCATCATTGCTGCGGGTAGTGCAACGGAAGTGACTAAAAAACAAATGGAGCTCCTTTGTGTCGATAAGCAACATCAAAGGATTCATATCAATCCGATGGACTTAATACTGAATGGCGATGATGGAATTAAATGTGCGCTTAGAAATGTATTAGAGCGTATTAAATCTACCCCCAAAATTAAGTCGATCCTGATTGAAACAGCTTTACAGGGTGAAAGACTCGATCTTGCTGAAACAGATAAACAGTATCACTTCCCATTAGGCGAAAGCTCAAAGCGCATAAATAAGTCCCTTGGTATTATTGTGGGCCTATTAATACAGGATCTTGGTAATAATCGTGTGGCCGGACTATATATGACCGGAGGTGAAACCATGGTCAATGTCTGTTCCGTGCTAAATGTGAATAGTATTGAACTGATTGACTATGTTATTCCTCAGACAGATATAGGTCGTTTTATTGATGGTGAATATCGTGATATGCCTTTTATCTGTAAAGGAGGGATGACGGGGCACGATAGAATCGTTAGCGATATTATTGATCGTCTTCTCAACGAATCCAAAAAGGAACTTGTAGGATGAGAAAGAAAATTGTAGGTGCTAGTTGGAAAATGCACATCAATTCTATTTCAGAAGGTATTTCCCTTGCTAAAGAACTTCATAAAGAAGTGGGCAATATCGATAACGTTGATATTTTTATTTTACCCGCATTTCCACTCATAAGTGAAATCGCATCTATTTTCAAAGATGGGAACATTACTTGGGGGGGACAGAACATGTGTTTTGACGCTAAAGGGGCATATACCGGTGAAGTTCCTGGCTTAATGCTGAAAGAACTCGACTGTAAATATGTCGAAACTTGGCCATGCAGAACGAAAAGCACTGTTCAATGAGACCGATCAGCAAGTCAATCAAAAATTACATCTTTGCCAAACTCTAGGTTTAACCCCAGTGCTTTGTATCGGAGAAACCGATGATGACATTCGTAACGGCAGAGAATTAAGAGAAATCCAATCCCAGGTACTCACCATGCTTAACGGGTTAGATAATGAGTTTATTAAGACCGTCATTCTGGCTTATGAACCTGTCTGGGCAATAGGAAAGGAACAGACCGCAACCTTAGATTATATCGAGCATATACATGCATTTATTCGAAACCTAATTGAAAAGCACTTTGGCCACTCTGTCGCTGATATAGTCAGAATAATCTATGGTGGTTCGGTTAATCCCGATACATCTGACGAATTATTTAAATTACCAAACGTTGATGGTGCATTCATTGGTAGGTTTGGACTGAACCCAAAAAACTTCAATCGAATTACACAAAGTGCTACAAACTTAATTAAATAAAAGGAATTGATTATGAATATCGCTATTGGATGTGATGAAGCTGCATTTGAATTGAAAGAAACACTCAAAAACCATCTCATAAATAAAGGCTTTGAAGTTTTCGACTTTGGCACTAAGTCAAAAGATGAAACTGTCTTATATCCCACCGTAGCTTTGGATGTGGCCAACGTCGTTAAAGATGGAAAGTGTCAACGTGGCGTACTTCTGTGTGGGACTGGAATAGGAATGGCAATTACCGCCAATAAAGTTAAAGGAATCAGAGCTGCAGTTTGTCATGATCCATACTCTACCGAAAGATCAAGGAAGAGCAATGACGCCCAAATAATCTCAATGGGAGCTCGAATTATCGCTCCTGAATTAGCTGAGTATTTGTTAGATATCTGGCTAGATTGCGATTTTTCTGGAGCAGGATCTTATGAGAAAGTACAGAAGATTACTGAATATGAATTAAGTCATTAATAAATATTACAGCCTAATCCTATCTATCCAAAATTAATATAAATAAAACACAATAATCATTGGATCATAAGCCTAATTAAATTAGGCTTATAAGGAGCACAACGTGAAAATATTAAATAAATTAGAAAAAATCCCAGGAGGACTCGTTATCGTTTCCCCTGGTGCTTGCTGTCGCCATAAAAAGTATCTTTCCCGATTTTTTCGAAATTGGTGGTTTTACCTCAGGCTTATTTAAAGATGGTCAACCCGCGATGATGGGACTGTTCCTGATATTATGTGGTTCGGCTATTGATGTGAGACAAGTCGGTATGCCGCTGTACAAAGGAACCGTGTTAACAGGAATGAAGTTTGTGTTAGGGGTTTTGTTAGGACTAGCCGTCGCAAAATTCTTCGGGCCATCCGGCTGGATGGGTCTGACGCCAATGGTCATTATTGCAGCTATCACAAACTCCAACAGCTCGCTTTACATTTCTCTTTCGTCTCAGTTTGGTAAGCCTACGGATACAGGTGCAATTTCAATTCTGTCCTTAAATGACGGTCCATTTTTCTCACTGGTCGCGCTCGGAGCAACTGGCTTGGCAACCATTCCTCTACAGTCCTTGGTTGCCACAGTCATTCCACTGATGATCGGATTTGCGTGGGGCAACCTGGATCCCGGATTCAGAGAAACTTGTAAGAAAGCCCAACCGATCGTCACCTTTTTTATGACAATAGCGATTGGTTCAGGAACAGATTTGGGGACTCTGCTCACCGCAGGTGCTTCAGGCATCCTACTAGGCCTTATTTCTGCAGCAACCGGCTTCTTGTTCTTCTATCTATACAACCTGATGTTGAAAAAAGAAGAGAGAAGTGCAATGGGTGCTGCGGTAGGTACAACTGCACTAAATTCAGCGATGACGCCAGCTGCGATTGCAGATGCGGATCCAACTCTGGAACCATTTGTGCCCATGGCCACAGCGCAATGTGCAACAGCGTCAATCATTACTTTATTCTTGTGCCCATTTATCGTGGCCTTCCTTGACCGACGGATGAAACGTAAGCAGTCCAACCAGAGTCAACAAGAAGAAGCTCAAGCATAGCATTCACAGCACAACAAGGAATAACCATGAGAGATGTTATTTTGAATTTTCTCGAGGCGACTGAAAGCGCCGCCATTAATTCAGCTAGCTTCGTCGCCAAAGGAAACAAAAATCAACTCGATGCCGTTGCGGTACGATCGTTACGAGATACGATTAACATACTTCCCGTATCAGTTAACGTGGTGACCGGTGAAGGCACCATAGACAACGCTCCACTGTTGAGTATGGGCGAAATCCTGGGATACGGTGGCAGAGCACTAGATATGGCTGTCGACCCTGTAGATGGAACAAGTTTAGCTGCAAACGGACAAGCAAACAGCGTGGTATCACTGTCAATTGCGCCGCAAGGTAGTCTGCAACCACTACCTGACATGTACATGGAAAAAATGGTCTGCCCGGTCCCCTACTTGCTGGATATGGAATGTTCATTGGAATACAACGTGAGAAATGTTGCCAATGCACTACATAAACCCACATCAGAACTTCGAGTAGCCGTTTCTCAACAAACCACGGCACGAAACGGCAATTCGTACGCTAAGAGAAATGAACGTCAAAGTCTATCTCATCAATGATGGAGATATTCTGGCTAGCCTGGATGTGATGCAAAACAAATATGATTTTCTCTATTCGATTGGCGGAGCACCGGAAGGTTTAATTTCAGCGTGTATCGTCGCAGCCTTAAACGGTGATATGGCGACCCGTCTTGTTTCATCTGCACAGTTTAAACAGACCAGCGAGGAATACAAAAAGTACGAAGCCGAATGTTGTAAGAATCTCAATTTGCAGATGGGGGAAATTCTACCTCTCTCCCGCTTAGTTAAGGCAAAAGATATATTCACCATTCTGACATGTTTGACCGACTGTGGTGACGCGACTGGTCCAGAGATAAATGAGAGCCGGATTAGTGTAAACAGCATTATCGTAGAAGGTAAACACTCATGTGTGACTTATATGGCCAAAACCAAATTTAACGTTAACTAGCACCTAAGGCGAAATCCATTCATTTTGCATCACAAAAATAGGATAAGCATCTCTGCGGATATTTATCCTATTTTACTCAGATAAATCTAAACCAACCCACCTCTGCTAAGCTTATGTAAGAGATAAAGTTGGGTAGCAGGAACAATGAACGCGCTGGAAAAACTGCCATTACATCGCTGTATCAGCGTCAATACCTCGGGGCGGGATCTGTTTATCGGGGATGTGCACGGTGACTTCACTTTGCTGATCCATGCACTGAAAATGGTTCATTTTGACAAGTACCACGACCGGGTGTTTTCAGTCGGCGATCTGACAGACCGGGGCAATGACTCCTGGCAGTGTTTGACCCTCGCAAGAGAGAAATGGTTTTATCCGGTATTGGGTAACCATGAAAGCTTCATTGTGCAGCGCTACGATGAATCGCCCGACCGGCACAGTAACTGGCTGCTCAATGGCGGCGATTGGTGGCTACAACTCAACCCGGCGCAGCAAAACCTTGCGCGTGAAATCATAGCCAGCCAATACAGCCTGACGCTCAGTGTCACTGTGGGCAATAAGTTGATCGGTGTTTTGCATGCCGAGTACCCGTATTTCAGTTGGCCACCGCAGGCTGAGTTTATCGATGAGGAATTGCGCCACCGAATGCTGTGGGGAAGAGACGATATTCTGAGAAGCAGCGCGCAGTTAATTGATAACGTGGATTTTGTGGTGTGCGGACACACCCCTATCGATTGTCCTAAGATCAGGAAAAACAAACTGTTTATCGATACAGGAGCCGGCTACGAACCCAATAATTTTATTCCTGATCCTCGGCTGAGCGTCTGTGAGTTCCATCCGGACGCCATTGAAATACGTTCCTTTAACTTACACGATGAGAAACGCACGGAAATCGAGTTGTTCTAGCACGCAGACTGCAAAGCTTAGTCATGCATTAAGGCTTATTCTGTCTGTGTTCGGAAGCTGAATGTCCAAACACCCGACTAAATGCGCTGCTAAACGCACTTTCTGAGCCATAGCCCAAATCAAAGCCGATGTGCTTGATCGACTGGTTACTGGTTCGTAATGCTTTACTGGCTAACCGCATACGCCACTGTGTCAGGTATTTCAGCGGCGTGGTGCCGGTTACGTCACTAAAACGCCTGACAAAACCGGCCCGTGACATCCCCGCCAACTCGGCTAATTCAGTCAGTTGCCAGTGTTTCTGCGGGTTTGAATGCAGGGCGCTTAATACCCGCATGATGCGATGATCGCGACCGGCGTTCATCCACCCCTGACTGGCATTACCCGGCTGATGACTCCATTTACGCAGCGTTTCTACCATCAAAATATGCATCAGGTGATCGGTAATCGATTCACTGCCTGGCTGAGGATATAATTTTTCACTTTGCAGATACTTCATCAGGAAGTTGAGATTGGCGGTCTCTTCGGCCTGAGTGGAAAAATGCTTACTCACTGGTGTTTGCCGCTTTGCTTCTCTCTTCCGGCGCTCTGACCGGCCGCTTTGGCGCCAAAAATGTATTTATTTTCGGCGTGTCGGTATTTATCTGCGCCTCTGTCGCCTGTGCTTTTGCACCTTCAATCACCATGCTGATCGCCATGCGTGCCATCCAGGGCATTGGTGCCGCTTTTCTGGTTCCCGGCTCACTGACCATTTTGCGCATCTATAACGATGACGAACGAATTCGTTCCGGAGCGATAGCCACCTGGGCCGCTGCCGGTGCAATGGCTCTGGTCGCCGGTCCTGTCGTTGGCGGTTGGTTAGTGGAACATTTTGGTTGGAAAAGTATCTTTCTGATTAACTTTCCGCTCGGACTTGTGTGTATTCTGGTAATCGCGCTGCTGGCCGCGGCAAAACCACGCCAGGCGCAGCGTATCAATGTTCCCAGCCAGTTCTTTCTGGCTCTGACACTGGCGTTATTCACCTTTCTGATGACAGAAGCCGGGCGTTACGGCTGGACCAGCACAATTTCACTAAGCGTATTGGTCGCAACCATTTTTGCGTTTGTTGTATTTCAACGTCTGGAGCAACGCAGTGCACAACGGGTGATTGATTGTGAAATAAGCACGAACCCAGTAATAAAATCGGCAGTTTCTGGTCGGATTTTTATGTAACCTGGTTTTTTACGGTGCCGTATTTATTTTCAGTCTCTTTTTCCAGAGCCAACTCCACTTGTCCGCGCTTGAAACCGGCATCGCCTTCATTCCAATGATGGCGTGTACAGCGCTGATCAATTTCAGTTCCAAATGGTTTGGTGAATGGTTTTCAATCCGCACTCTCTCGCTATTCGGCAGTCTGGTCTCTGTAGTGGGCTTTGCCAGTTTGCTGTTTATCACGGATTCCTGGGGCCCGGCACAGTTGTTTGTGCCGATGATGCTACTGGGCGGAGGCACGTCATTTGCCATGCCAATTATGACGAATCTGATTTTGTCTGAATCCAGCAGCCGTGCTGCCGGTTCTGCCTCAGCCCTGTTTAACTGTGCCAGACAGATGGGCGGAGTCACCGGAGTCGCGGTGTTTGGTTTCATTCTCACCTATCAGGGAGAGAATACCTGGTTCGACGGGCTGAGAATGGTTGCACTATGTGCGGCTGTCCTGGCAGTAATTTGGGTATACATCGGCTTTACAAGACTACCTAAGAGACGCTTGAGTGAGAAAACGCCGACAATCAAAGTCTAATCAAGCTAGAGCAGAGGTAGCATTGCCTATTCACTCGGCATAACCGAATGTGCCACTTAAACCTCATATTTCCACCATAGATAAACCCAGAGTAACTTACCTTTTCTAGTACTTTACTCACCAATTGCGCCAAGCAGTTGGTGAGTAAAGTGACTCTTTTGTCTGTTTACCCAAAAAATAGTATGTCATTAATCTCACTTACCCTTAAGCAAATACAATTACATATCATTTATATTCTCACCTTTATCAGATTGTGCATAGAGATATAAAAACTAAATTAGCTTTGACTTATTAAAACCCATGTCAATTATATGTCTTTATTTCGACAAATTACTGACGCTCACTGATAAAAATAAGCAAGATTAAATTAACTCACATCTTAAAGTGCAAAAAATATACAAACATAATTTTCCTCTTGCATATTATTGAATTTAGTGATTAATAGTATATACAAAGGGAAGTTTATGTGACTTGTTTAAGTTGATTGCATATGGTGAAGTGCTTTTATAAATGTTCGGTTTTTTTGATTATCACACTCATTACAGTCTTAGTCGTTGATTATATTACTTATCATATTCAGAAAGACGAACAACTGAGATTTAATCAACTTGCCTATGAAGAAGCGGTGCAAGTCACCGAGCAAATTATCGCGGTACTGAATACAGCGCAGACCCTGCCGCAACCTCAATGCACCCAAGAAACCTTAGATTCTCTAAGAGTACTTACTCACCACAACAGCAAAATTTATGATCTTGGCATCATCGATGGTGATACGGTGCTGTGCTCCGCTAACTGGGGCAGACTGGGTCCGGTTAAAATAGCTTCCAAGGATGAAACATCATTTCTTGGCTACGATTTTTACTCAAACGTCATTAACCTGTTTCCAACCGATCAAGCCTATAATCTGGTGCAAAAAGGGCGTTTTTTCTCTGTCGAACAATCCGCCCCCTACGCGTCTTTGATCAGGCAGCAACCTCATTTCTGGTTTCAAATAAGAAACTATTGATAGCCAGCACGTGTTTTATCGTTATCAACCAAGCACGCCCAAGAAACTACTCTTTCCGCCATTAGCGATACATACCAAGTTATGTCATGATGATTACAATTTTTGTGTCTATATTGATAATTACACGGCAGGGTTAGCACATTATCCTGCTGGAATATTTTTTGTATTATTAGTCATCTCTGGGTTATTTGGCCTCATTGCCACTTATGCATGGTTCAGTTATTTCCACAAACGAAACTCAATCGAAAGCCGATTTCGTAACGCACTGAAAGATAAAAGCTTAACTTTGGAGTATCAGCCCGTCATCGCGGTGAATGACCAACACATTATTGGCGTTGAAAGCTTAGTACGCTGGCATGACAGCAAGTTTGGCCGTGTATCTCCTGAAGTATTTATTACCATCGCTGAAAAACTGCATCTTTATCCGGAATTATCTTATTTTATCGCTGAGCGCGCGGTTACAGATATAGCGCCGATATTACAAAAGTATCCGACCTTTGCATTGGGCATTAATATTGATACTTATGAAATCCAGGATCAGCAATATCTGTCGCACCTGTTTGCTCTGGTGCAACACCACAATATTAATCCGGATCAGATCAAAATCGAAATCACCGAGCGCATTTCTCTGCCACTCACTGAATTGTCGGATTTTTCCCAACGGGCAAAATCGTTCGGTTTTAACGTGGTACTGGATGATTTCGGCACCGGTGTCGCCAACCTGGTGTGGCTGACCGAGCTGGATTTTGACTTTATCAAAGTAGACCGGATTTTTGTCAATGCGTTGAACTATGACGTGAAACGCAAGATGGTTGGGCCGATCATGGATCTGCTCACCAGTTTAAACCGACCGGTGGTATTTGAAGGGGTTGAAACCGAGCGCGAACACGACATCATCAAGCAAAACTGCCATTGGGGCTATATTCAGGGCTGGTACTTTTACCGTTCGATGCCGAAAGCCGAACTGGAGCAATTACTGGCTGAGCAAGCGTTAACGCCCGGAATACACAATGGCCCGCAGACACCAAATCTGGCGCAACTCAAAGCGATTTAATAACCGACGATTTTTCGCTCACTTTGAGTAATCTAACTTTACCACCATACCAGAGTGCTCTTGGCTATGCTTAAAACAACACAAAAAAGCAACCGAGGCAGTGATGAAAAAGCCATTACAAGTGGTGGTAACCGGAGGCCCAGGCGGCGGTAAAACCACCGCATTGGATCTGTTTCGCCGCGAACTGGGGGAGCAAATTGTGGTGGTCCCTGAAGCGGCAACATTACTCTTCTCGGGCGGCGTAACCCGCTGTGATAACGAGCAGGCGATAAAAATGGTGCAGAAAACCATTTTTCAGCTGCAGAGAAACCTGGAAGATATTCATAAGCTGCAGTACCCAGACCGTTTATTAGTCTGTGACCGTGGCTCTCTCGATGGCCTCGCCTATTGGCCCAATTCGGAAAGTGACTTTTTCAAACAGGTCAACTCCAGCTTCGATAAAGAGATCGCCCGCTACGACGCCGTGATCTTTTTTGAGTCAGCCGCGGCCTCCGGCAAAGACATCAGCAGCAACAATCCAACCCGTAATGAATCTTTGGCTCAGGCGGCCAAGCTGGATAAAAAGTTACAGCGTATCTGGTCACGCCATCCGCATTTTTATTTTGTCGGCAGCTCCGAATCCTTTGTCCGAAAAATCATGTTCGGCATTATGACGCTGGAGAATGTGATTAATCGCTACCCGGCACCTTAATCGGCTTCAATTGGATTTGTGCCAACGCATTTAGAACGATATTCTATGTAGTTCGTTATCTTCACTTTCCTTCATAACTGCGGAACATCATTATGTGTCAAACGCTGCCAACCGATATCGATCAATACTTTCAGCTCGCCTGCGATACCACCATCGAAGGTTTGAGAAAAGGCACCGGCGGCCCCTTTGGCGCCACATTAGTACGCAATGGCGAAGTCATTTGTGCGGTCGGCAACACAGTATTGGAACAGACCGATATTTCCGGCCATGCCGAAATGGTCGCAGTACGACTGGGGTGTAAAAAACTCGATACCCTGGATTTGTCAGATTGTGTGATGTACGCCACCTGTGAGCCGTGCCCGATGTGTGTCGCGGTGATGATGTGGGCTGGCATCAAAACCTGTTATTACGCGTCGTCACACCATGATGCAGCCGCGCATGGCTTTTCCGACCAACACCTGCGTGATTACCTTGATGGCTCTGACAAATCGGCTTTCAACATGATTCATGTCTCTCAGGGAAGAGACGACTGCCAGGCCATCTGGGACGAGTTCACCCGGCTGAGTGCTGAGCAATAAAGTTTTAACACAAGCGAATTTATACCGAGCCCGCGTTGTCACTGATAACCGTGGTCGAAAATAAATGGATGTCGATGTCTTTGCTCCAGTAGCCCGGCGGCCAGCCACCTTTGGCTTTCAACGCGGCCACAAACTGGTCCGGCTCGGGCAAGGCTTGCCATACCGAGGGCAGGAAAACGGCGCGATGTCGCTCATCTTCAAGCAATAAGCCATCGATATCTGGTCTGAGTCGCTGCAACAATTCAGCCTCACCCTGATTTTCGACGGGAGTTAAAGCAGACAACACCGAAATCTCAACACTTAATCCGGCCTTGTCTTGCGCTGTCAGCGGCGCAAAACGCGCGTCTTTAAATCCACTGGCGTAAGCATTGTGACAGACGTTTTTCCATAACGCTTCATCGGCTGACAACGAACCAATACAGCCGCGCAGTTGCCCGTTGTGATGCAGAGTAACGAAGCTGGCGGCAGGTTGGCGCAGGGTTTCACTGCGTGGCGCATTCGGCAGCTGAAAGCCCTGACCTGCGAGAGCCTGTTCCAGTACCTGCCACACAAAATCTAGCAGTGCCCGGCGCTCGTCATCGCTGAGCTTAATACAAGACAAAACTGGCATAGCCCACCACTTCCTCATCGGCCTTCACTGGGCGATGCTTGCGTTTTGCCATCACCTCGCCTGAATTGGTCTGAGCCAGACACTCAATGTGCCAGGCCTGATCTCGGGCCAATTCCATTAAGCCGTTAATGGCATAGCAGCCGCAAGCCTGGTGAGAATGAATGTCCGTGCTCAGGGCAGACACCCGCGCAACAGTGTCAGTGTCAATACGCTGCGCCTCCTGATAAGGGTGATAATGACTCAGATCGCTGCTCACCACGATCAACGTCTGGCCTCCTGACGATGATAACGTCAGTATCTGTTTGAGCTTAGACGGCTCACTCGGGCCGACTACCAGCGGCAGGACAGTAAAGTTGGCAAGGCAATGCTGCAAAAACGGCAGTTGCACTTCCAGCGCATGTTCCCAATGATGAGCGCGCTCAGATTGAATCACCAGTTGCCGCTGCAGCAACATCTCAACACCTGCCTTATCAATCTTTACCTCACCTAAAGGCGTGATAAACACATCACTGTCAGGAAACTGCCGAGCCCTGTAAGGCGACATGATGACTGGGGCCGAGCAACACAACATGAGTAATCACCGAACGAAACGGTGCCAGACACTGATACGCCTTTGCGGCCACCTCACCGGAATAAAAGTAGCCGGCGTGAGGAACAATCAGCGCTTTAGGCTGGTTGTATTCACGATGTACAGAGGCAGAGCCATGGCCCAGATAGAGCGTCATTTGACGCTTCAGTTCATTCGGGGTGCCCGGATAAAACTTTCCGGTCACGGCGGCTTCACGATACTTCATTAGCTTTGTGCCCACATCCCATCAACTATACTTTCAGTGTAGGTCATGACACAGCAGGTTTACTATGCAAGGCTCTCCACCCGACTATTTCCCGACCCGTTACTGGCATAAACTGGCCGATGGCCGGGTATGCTGCGATGTCTGCCCGCGCAAATGTACCCTTCGTGAAGGCAAACGCGGCGCCTGCTTTGTGCGCATGCATCACCAGGGCGAGATCGTTCTGACCAGTTATGGCCGCTCATCCGGATTCTGTATTGATCCGATCGAAAAGAAGCCGCTCAACCATTTTTATCCCGGCTCCAGCGTGCTGAGTTTTGGGACCGCCGGTTGTAACCTCAGCTGTCAGTTTTGTCAGAACTGGGATATCAGCAAGTCGCGCCAGTTTGATACTCTGTGTGATACCGCGATGCCTGAGGAGCTGGCGCAAACCGCGCTCAAATACGGCTGCAAAAGTCTGGCGTTTACTTACAACGATCCGGTGGTGTTTATGGAGTACGCCATGGATACTGCACTCGCCGCGCACGAAACTCGGGCTGAAAAGTGTGGCAGTCAGTGCCGGATATATCTGTGACCAACCAAGAGAGGTGTTCTATCGCTGTATGGACGCCGCTAATATTGATTTAAAAGGCTTCAGTGAACATTTCTACCACAAGATCTGCCATGGCCACCTGCAACCGGTGCTTGATACGCTGCTCTATCTGAAACAAGAAACGGATGTGTGGCTGGAAATCACCACCTTGCTGATCCCGGATGAAAACGACAGCGATCAGGAGCTGCATGCGATGTGTCAGTGGATTGCCGACCATCTCGGCCCGGATGTTCCCTTGCATTTCAGCGCCTTTCATCCTGACTTTAAAATGCGCGATAAGCCAAGAACACCGCTCGATACTTTGCTGCGCGCCCGCGCTATCGCCCTTGCTCACGGCCTGCACTTTGTCTATTGCGGCAACGTGCATGATCCGGCCTCGGATGCCACCTATTGCCCGGCTTGCCATCAACGGGTGATTGAACGTGACTGGTATCAGCTTGGTGATTATGCCCTGGACGACACCGGGCACTGCCTTCATTGCGGATATTCGCTGCCCGGCCGTTTTGCCGGGCCACGCGAAAATTTCGGACCGCGCCGCATCCCGGTCGCGATCCATCGTTAGCGTGGTATAACCCGAAAGCGTGGCATAACCCGATCCGCCGTCAGGCGGGCTTGATATTCTGGTTCATACGGAACAAATTATCCGGGTCATATTTTTTCTTGATCGCCTGCAGCCGCTTGAAGGTCGGCCCGTAAGCGGATTCGGTACGATCCGCTTCATCCTGAGTGAGGAAATTGATGTAGGCCCCGCCACTGGCAAACGGTTTGCTTTTTCTGAAAAATTCACGCGCCCACTCGATACAGGCTTCATCATCTTCTTTCGCATCCCAGCGACCGTGAACATTGAGTACATAATTAGCATCACGGCTGGAATATGCCATCGCATCCGGCTCGGGACGTCCGGTGGCACAGCCCAGTGAGGCAATAAAGATTTCGCACTGTGGCGATGGCAGGCTGGCCGCATACTCAATCGCGCAATCAATCGCACCTTCACTCAGTTCAGTAAAGTTATGTGATTTCCAATAATTGCGAGCCCCCGGCGTCAACAAAGGATCAAACGCCTGTTGCCAGTCACAGAATGGCTGCACGCCAATATGTTCTCCATGCGCGTCACCAAACTGACGTAACGGCGCAATCAGTTTTTCGCCTTCCTCCGGATCGCCGACGTAGCACATCGCCAGCGCGATGATTTCCTTACCATGCACATCTTCGGACAGAAACGGCAATGGCGGTGCTTTACGGGCGACCATCCACACGCTCAGTTCATCCGGCGCGGTTTGGGTAAAGCTGGCAAACTGAGTCAGAATCGATTTGGCCTGCGCAAAAGGGAACACCATCAAGCCGCTCAGTACCTCCGGCCCCACCGGATGCAGTTTGAATTCAAACTGGGTCACGATGCCAAAGTTACCGCCGCCACCACGCAGCCCCCAAAACAGGTCGCTGTTTTCTGTTTCACTGGCGAGGATCTGACGCCCGTCCGCAGTCACCACGTGAGCACTGACCAAACTATCGATGGTCATACCATATTTGCGGCTCAGCCAGCCGAATCCCCCACCCAGAGTTAAACCGGCAATTCCGGTAGTGGAATTAATGCCGACCGGCAGTGCCAGCCCATGCTTCTGGGTCACCCCGTCCACATCAGCCAGGGTGCAGCCCGGACCGACTCGCGCCAGGCGCACATCAGGATCAACTTCAACCTGATTCAATAGCGACAGATCAATCATCAGACCTTCATCGCACACAGCATTACCCGCAATATTGTGGCCACCACCGCGTACGGACAATAACAGTTGGTGCTCACGGGCCAGGTTAACCGCCAACACCACATCGTCCGCACACGTGCAGCGTGCGATGATACCGGGTTTACGGTCTATCATGGCATTCCAGATTTGACGAACGTTTTCATAGGCGGGATCGGTCGGCAAAATAACTTCACCACCAAATTGATTTTTAAAAGCCTCAATTTCTGAGTTTTGTAAGTTTTTCATACGATTTACCTCTCATGTTTTCCATGAGTCATCGCAACAGTGAAACCAAGCTAATTCGAACTGCGTCCAGCATACTATTTATCAGACTTTGAGTTAGCGTACCTGTGTCGTGCTTAATCGCGACAGCGCCCGAAATGATGCAGGCACTTTATGAGTTAAAAGCCTAGCAGAAAGAAACCTCTTTATTTAAGTGGATAAAGAAATTAGTCCCCATAGATAATCCAGAATAAATGAAAATCATAGCCTTATAACAATAATATAAAGTGATAAAAATATTAATTAATCAATAAAATCCATTCACAAAACCAGGCCGTGTTGACCTTTCAATCAGAACTCTCTATAACTACGCGTTTCGAGCTGGATGCAAAATTCTCATCCGCATCAAGGAAGATGGTGTAATTCCGTCACTGTACCCGCAACTGTAAATAGCCAGCCAATTGAGCGTTATTCATTTTTAGCAGCCGCTTGTTCTAAACAGTCACTTTGCTTTTGAAAATGCGTTCCTGGTTACAAGTCAGATACTTGAAGCTCAAATTTTACCAAGCAACACCGGGCGGGAAGACCTGGTACTGGTTTATGATTGGCTTCGCCCATAATGTCAGTAGTCAGTTTTCTTTGCCTTAAGGTTTATTCTCCTTGAGGTAACAATGCGTTTTCTATTTGTGTTATTTTTCGGGTTGTTCACGGCTCAGGCCGTAGCGTCCCCCACTCTGTTTCTGCTGGTGTCACAGCGTAATGCTGAGACGATTGCCCAGGCAGCGCAGCAATTTTCCTCCGCGCACGATAACCCGATTATCGCCCGCTCAGATACTCAATGGCTGGAAATGTCCCCGGACGACAGACAGCGGCTCCTTAAACAAGCCGATGCTATGGTCGGTATTGGTCTGTTTGGTGCCTCCGTCAGTGAAGTCGCCAGTGACCTCAAACGCCACTCGCCATCGCAGGTGATGATTTTCAGCAGCGATCACCGTCTGATCCAGCTCAGTCACAGTAAGCGGGCGCGTCCGTTTGCAAATAGCGATGAAGTGACCGAGATTGCCGCCACGCGTCCGGGTGATGATCTGTCACACTGGCTGAAGCGCTTAAAACAGCAATATCCCAAACAGCGCGACTGGCTCGACGCGCGCGCCTACTGGCAGGCCGGCGGAGTCAATAATACGGTTGAGCTGATGCGCTGGATGAGTCATCAGGTCGACGGAAACATCACCCTTCACCCGCCGCAACCGCAGCCACGCCTGCAATGGTGGTATCAGGGTCAGTATGTAGAAACGCTGCCGGAGCTGAGTCCGGACAAAGCCGTGGTCACGCTTATCGATCACTCAGGCTCGGACCGTCCGGGCGATCGTCTGGTCTTTCAGGATCTGTGTGACACTATCAGCCGTTACGATGACGTGCATTGTCTGGTTGCTCTGGCCAGTTGGGGGGCACCGAGCCTTGAGGCAGTGCAAAGCCTGAAAACGCTCAGCGCGCCGCTGGCCGCGATTGTGATGTTACAAGACTTCGTTATCGGCGGCGGTGAAGGACGTGAGCAGGCAACCCGGGTATTATCTGAACTGAATGTACCTGTGCTGAAAGCCCTCAAGCTGCGTGACCGCACTGAGCAGGAATGGCTTAACTCGTCAGACGGTCTCGCCTCAGATAAAGTCTACTATCAGGTTTCCATGCCGGAAATTCAGGGAGTCAGCCAGCCGATCGTGGTCGCAACGGCGGGCGATATTCAGGATGACGCCATCAGCGGCATTCGGATTCAACCGATCAGCAGCGCGCAGGATGGCATTGATCTCATCAGTCAACGGGTCCATCGCTGGCATCAGTTGCAGGTTAAAAAGAATCGCGATAAGAAGATCGCGATCATCTACTATAACCACCCACCGGGTCGCCACAATATCGGCGCCGATAACCTCGATGTCCCGGCCAGTTTGTGGCAAATCCTGCAATCGTTACAAACCCAGGGTTACGATGTCGGCACCTTGCCAGAGAGCCAGGAAGCGCTGCTGGACCAGATTCAGCAACGCGGGGTCAATTTACCCAATGACCGTGCGGCACTGGATGCGATGAGCGGCGATATTTTATCCATGACAGCTCAGCAGTATCAGCCTTACTTTGCTTCTCTGCCGGGTGAGGTTCAGCAAGAGATCATCTACGGACCGATGGGACGCCTGCATGCCCAGCTCAAATTTAACCTTGAGCACAAACAAACCGACTTTGCGCGTCAGCTACTTAACTCAACGATTGAAGAGATGTTCCATCTGATTGAAGGGGTTGATCATCCGGGCCGCGCCCGCGCTCTGGCGCTGCTCAATCAACTGCGTGATACTTATCAGCAGGAGCTGGAATCCTATTCCGAACAAGGCTGGCAACAGGCACAAACTATCATTAATGCGTTAGGCAAAATCGGCATCGAAGCTTTGGGTGGCTGGGGCGAAGCACCGGGCAACGTGATGGTGCATAACGGCAAAATGCTGCTGCCGGGCCTGCAGTTTGGCAACATCTTTATCGGACCACAGCCGCCGCGTGGCTGGGAAGTGAACGAAGAGCTGCTGCATGCCAACCTGGCTTTCCCGCCGCCGCATCAGTACCTGGCCTTTTACCACTACCTGCGCGATATTTTTAAAGCCGATGCCATGGTGCATCTTGGCCGCCACTCGACCTATGAATTTCTGCCGCACCGCTCAGTCGGTCTGGCCGGAGACGACTACTCGCGCCTTATCGCAGCCGATATTCCCGGTGTCTACCCTTATATCGTAGATGGAGTGGGTGAAGGCATCCAGGCTAAACGCCGTGGCCTGGCTGTGATGGTTGATCACCTGACGCCGCCACTGGAAAGCACGCCGTTATATGATGAACTGCTACAACTACGCCAGCTGATCGAAAGTTACGAGGCCAACCGCGATAACCAGAACCAGTCACTGCCGAAAACCCTCATCAAACGCATTCGCGATAAAGTCGACACACTGGATCTGCGCGATGAACTGGCGCAGTCGATGTCAGCCGAGCTGGCGGTGATGGGCATCAGTTTTGAGGAAGTAGACGATGCGATGCTGGTGCATGAAATCGGCCACTACCTGACCAGCCTGCAGGAAAAATTCATGCCTTACGGTTTACATATCTTTGGTAAGCCGTGGCAAGACAACGCCATTGACATGATGCTGGCCTCAATGTCATCTAAAGATGGTCAGCCGCATCAGGAGTGGCGCGATAATCTGACTGACTCGCCAAAGCAGGAGATGATCAGCCTGCTGGCCGGTCTCAATGGCCAGTTTATTAAACCGGGTAAAGGTAACGACCCTATCCGCAGTCCGGAAAGTCTGCCGACCGGGCGTAACTTCTACGCTCTGGACAACAGCCTGATCCCAAGTAAAGTCGCCTGGCAGATTGGCCAGAGCATGGCGCAGGATGCGCGCCGGTCGAACCCGTTTCAGGCTGACAAGCGTGAAGCTCAGGTGTTGTGGGCATCAGACGTGGTGCGCGACGAAGGGGTGATGGTGGCCTTTGCGCTCGATATGCTGGGATTTGAACCGGTATGGAACAGCCGCGGCCTTGTCACCGGTCTGCGCTCACAAGCGCTGCAGCCAGGACGACATCGCCGTGACATGGTGTTTACTACCTCCGGCTTGTTCCGCGATCTATATGCCAAGCAGTTGCACCTGTTAGATCAGGCTGTGCTTCTGGCTCTGGATGCCTCAGCCGATGAGATCATCGCCAAATACCCGGCGCTGACGGAAGCACTCAACAGCGCCTTATTACCGCTTGGTAAGCTGCAGCGCGGTGGCAACGAGTCACTGCAGGTCAACCAGGTTGCCGCCCATTGGGTGGAAGATACCCGCGCGCAAATCAGCCAGGGGATTACGGCCAAACAAGCAGCCAAACTCAGCACGCTGCGTATTTTTGGCGACGCGCCGGGCAGTTATGGTGCCGGAGTCAACCGTCTGGTCGAACGTTCCGGAGCCTGGCAGCAACGTGAAGAAACTGGCGGATGTGTACCTGCGTCGTCTCGGCCACGCCTACACCTCAGATTCATACGGTCTGGCGGCACAAGAGACGTTTCAACACGTGCTGTCCAATGTGCAAAATACCTATTTTGGCCGCTCCAGTAACTTGTACGGTTTGATTGATAACAACGATGCGTTTGACTACCTCGGTGGTTTGAGCCTGGCGGTTGAAAGCCTCTCCGGGCAGGCGCCGAATAACTTTGTGCTCAACCACGCCGACCCTGAAAACATCATCACTCAACCGCTTAGTCTGGCGTTACGCCAGGAATTACGTGGCCGCTTCCTTAATCCGGAATGGCTGGAAGGGCTGATGAAACATGGCTATGCGGGCGCACGTACTATGGGTTCTGAGTTTCTCGAATACCTGTGGGGCTGGCAGGTCACCAACCCGTCGCTGGTTGGTGACTGGGCCTGGGAAGAAGTGAAAGATGTCTATCTCGATGACCGCTATGACATCGGCATCGATGAATTCCTCAAGCAAGGTCACAACGCCCAGGTGCGTACCAACATGCTGGCGATTATGCTGGTCGCGATTAACAAAGGCTTCTGGGATGCAGCGCCGGAAACCATTCGCGACATCGCGACCGATTTTGCCCGGTCAGTCGCTGAGCACGGTTTGCCGGGCAGCGGACACACCAAACCGGATCATCCGATGATGCCGTGGCTGGAACAATACCTGCAGCCCAAAGACTGGCAGGCACTCAAATCTGTCCTCGCCCAGGCATTACAACCTGAGCAGGAGCAGCAGGAACAACACTCAATTAAAGAGCTGACCATCAGCCAGGACAATCAGCCCAATGAGACGCCAACCGATCCTCAGCAATCCGGCGACGCCGAGCAGCAAGAAAGCCAGGGCGAAACCGAGATTCCGGACTGGTACTGGCTGATTGCGCTACTGGCCGTACTGACTCTGGTGGTTGCCTGGAGACGCAATCGTCACATTACACTGAAAATGAAAGGAAAAACGTCATGATTCATGGTCTGACAATCGGCATACTTCATCACGTTGTCGAATGGTTACTGTACCCGGTATTGCTCGCGCTCGGCATCGCTTTACTGGCGGTGATCTGGGAGATCGGCACCTTCGTCAGCGAGGGCTTAGGCAGCCTGCGTAATCTTTCTCCGGCCAATATCGCACTGTTTGCTGACTACGCGGAAAAACGCCTCGAGCGGGTGGATCTGCTGTCACGTACCGGCCCGATTCTTGGCCTGATGGGCACCCTGATCCCGCTGGGGCCGGGACTGGCGGCACTGTCAAACGGTGACCTCTCTCAACTCGCCACTGCGATGATGGTGGCGTTTGATACCACAGTACTTGGCCTCGGCATCGGCCTGGTCGGCTACACGCTTGGTCGGGTCAGACGCCGCTGGTACGAGCAAACCTTCCAGCAACTGGAATCGGGACAGTCAAACGCGGAGGCTGCCCATGAACCAGCCTAATCATCATCCGCGTCCGTGGGAGCGCAAGCGCTTTGCCGAACAGGATATCGATCCGTTATCCGGCTTTGCCAACCTGATGGACGTAATGCTGGTGTTTGCGCTCGGACTGATGATCGCTCTGATCAGCCAGAGCCAGTCGCTGCAGCAGCATTTTGGCCTGGAAACCGTCTCGGTAACCACCAGCGAAGAACTGATTGAAATGCCGGAGAGTATGCAGGGAAGCGGCACCGATCAAAACGGGATGGAGTCGGTCGGCAAAGTCTACCGGGATGCCCGCACCGGTAAGCTGATCTTAATCGGTAATTAACCGCGGCGATCAATCCGCATCAGGCATAGGAACAGATAAAGAAACA
Organism: Vibrio sp. CDRSL-10 TSBA; assembly: GCA_039696685.1. Classification (NCBI taxonomy): domain Bacteria; kingdom Pseudomonadati; phylum Pseudomonadota; class Gammaproteobacteria; order Vibrionales; family Vibrionaceae; genus Vibrio; species Vibrio sp. CDRSL-10 TSBA. The sequence continues at coordinate 956,302 of CP155565.1, forward strand.
GGGGCAGGATGGCAAACATCCTGCCCCTTGCTTGTTGTGAGTTCAGCTCTGGCGATCACATCCCGCCAAGGCACGTTCGCGCAACCAATATCCATAAGCATTAAGTGGTTAAAGGTTTTTATTAATTAGCTGGCCTAATAATGCCATTCAGATAAAACCACTAATTATCATTTTTCATTCGTTTATAATCACAGCAAATTCAATAACTATCATAATTATTTTACTGCAATGATGTTGGGCACGTTTCAAACCGAAATCAGCCAGGTAAAGGCTGTCATTAACAGTGATCTGATTTTTAACTCAGAAATCAATACATTAACGATTTCCGGGCGAGATTACATCCTGGGTGAAAATGAAAGCCGTTTACTACACTTTTTTATTCTTAATCCACATCGCAGTATCAGTCGCGATGAGCTTTATGATTACGTCTGGAAAGCAAGAGGCTTTGAGGTCGATGATTCCAGCCTGACTCAGGCAGTATCGACGCTGCGTAAAAACCTGCGTGATTCCGCCAGAAGCCCGAAATGTATCCGTACCGAACCTAAAATAGGTTATCGATTTATCGCGGACGTAACTATTGTCGAACCTGAGTCCCCTTCACAGGCAGAAGATGACGCAGGTCAGCCGTTGTCAGATGTCATTGCGCCGCCGATGAGCGACCAGCCACTGGCCACAAACCCAGCTCAACAGGATGACAGCGGCGTCACCCCGCCGGCACCCGAATACCAGCTAGCGCCGGGCACAGCAGAGGAGAGCACCATCGCCGGGAATAACAAATTTGCCCGTCTGTCTTTTCTGTCTCTGATAACCTTGCTGTTGCTGATCTCGACGCTGATTTCGATGAACGTCAATAACTCACGCTATGTGCTGTTTTACCTGCTCGATCTGCTGCAATAACTGACAGGTATTGATCACACTCAGTAACGGTGGCCAACAACTTCAATCTTATCCATTGCCGTTTCAAGACGAGACTAAACATCGGTGGCCCAGAGTCCCGGTTCAATCGGAATAACGCAATTTTAAATGGTCTTCGCTACCTTGATTAGATAGGATAATCAGGATGAGTTAATAAGAAATATTAATAAATGATTCGCGAAAACTTTAATGATCTGTACGCCTTTGTCATCGTGGCGCAGGAAAGAAGCTTTACCAAGGCGGCAGCTAAACTCGGAGTGACCCAGTCAGCCTTAAGCCAGACCATTCGTTCACTGGAAGAAACGCCTCAATATTCGTTTACTGGCCCGCACCACGCGCAGCGTATCACCGACCGCAGCGGGTGAAAAGCTGATGGGCTCTTTAGAGCAGCATTTCAGCGACATATCTTCTCATGTGTCTGAGCTATCTATTTTCAAAGATACGCCGGTCGGTAACATTCGCCTCACTTGCGGAGAACATGCCTTCGACAGCGTGATCTACGCTAAGCTGGCCAAATTTATTGCCCAATATCCGGACATTCATGTCGAAGTGCACATGGACAACACCCTGACCAACATTGTTGACCAACGCTTTGATGCCGGTATCCGATTGGGTGACATGGTTGAAAAAGATATGATCGCCATTCCGGTCGGCCCGCCGATTCGCATGGCCGTGGTTGGTTCCCCCGATTACTTCAGCCGTTTTGCTAAACCGGCTCAGCCGAAAGACATTCTAGACCATTCCTGCCTCAATCTGCGCCTGCCAACCTCAGGCGGTAACCTGATTTGGGAATTCGACCATAACGGACAAACGATCAACATTCGCCCTAAAGGTCAACTGACGTTTAATACTTATATGCCGATTCTGCGCTCAGCCGTATCCGGTCTGGGTCTGGCGTATTTAACCGAAGACATCGTCGATGAATACGTCGAACGCGGCGAACTGGTCAAAGTGCTGCAAGACTGGTGCGATCCGTTTCCCGGCTATTATCTCTATTATCCAAGCCGTAAACAGCCGCTGCATGCCTTCAAGCTGTTGATTGAGGCATTACGCCACGACTAAAACCGTGACCGGAACAATGAAAAAAGGCCCTCAACTCGTAGGAATTGAGGGCCTTTTTATTCGCTTACGCGAGTTTAACTGAGTTTAAGACTCGGCTTTCTGTTTACGCTTTGCCGTCATCATCATGTAGAACAGCGGGGTAAACAGCAAACCAAATAAGGTCACACCGATCATGCCGGAGAACACGGCAATGCCCATCACGTGGCGCATCTCAGCGCCGGCACCGGTTGCGGTAATCAGTGGCACGACACCCGCGGTAAAGGCGATCGACGTCATCAGTATAGGACGCAGACGCAGACGACATGCAGCCAGAATCGAATCCAGGCGCGAGCTGCCACTCATTTGCGTATCCCGGGCAAACTCTACCATCAGGATGGAGTTCTTACACGCCAGTGCGACCAACACAATCAGGGCAATACCGGTGAAAATGTTGTTATCACCACCGGTCAGCCACACGCCGGTCAAGGCCGACAAGATGGTCATCGGTACAATCAGAATAATTGACAGCGGCAGACGCAGGCTCTCGTACTGAGCAGCCAGAATCATGTACACCAGCAGTACCACCAGCGGGAATACATACACCATGGTGTTACCCGCCAGGATCTGCTGATAGGTCACTTCGGTCCACTCGAACGTCATGCCATCTTCCAGCTCACTGTTAAGCACACGCTCAATCGCCGCCTGAGCCTGATCCGAACTGTAACCCGGTGCCGGGCTGCCATTCAGCTCAGCGGTCGGGAAACCGTTGTAGTGCATCACACGATCCGGACCTGTGGTTGGTGTCACGCGAACCACAGAACCCAGCGGTACCATATCGCCATTAGCGTTACGCACTTTCAGACGCAGAATCTGTTGTGGGTCAACACGATAGCTGGCGTCCGCCTGTGCATTTACCTGATAAGTTTTACCCAGCATGTTGAAGTCATTGACATACATTGAGCCAAGGTAAACCTGCAGCGTATCAAACACTTCATCCAGCGGGATGCCCTGAATCAGCGCCTGTTCACGGTCCACATCGATGTCCATCTGTGGTACCTGAATACGGAAACTAGAGAACAGACCCACCAGTTCAGGCTGTTGCTGCGCTTTGGTAATCACACGTTGCAGATTATTAAACAGCGCCTCAAAACCCAGATTACCGCGGTCTTCAATTTGCAGTTTGAAACCGCCGGTACTGCCCAGACCAAGAATCGGCGGCGGCGGGAATACCGCCACAAAGGCTTCATCAATCGCTGAGTACTGTTGGTTGAGTGACGCTACGATCGCGTTAGCCGATTTATCCGCACTTTCTCGCTGGTCAAAATCATCCAGCATCACAAACACAATGCCGCTGTTGGTACTGTTGGTGAAACCATTCACTGACAGACCAGGGAACGACAAGGTATCGGCCACTCCCGGCGTGTTCAGCGCCATCTGTTCCATGCGTGCAACCACGTCCTGTGAACGATCCAGACTGGACGCATCCGGCAACTGAGCCACTGCAACCAGGTACTGCTTATCCTGCATCGGGATGAAACCACCCGGAACAGAATCAAACAATTTCGCCGTAGTCAGCAACAAACCAAGATAGATGATCCCGATCACCGCACCCAAACGGATAATGCGTTTCACACCTTGTTCGTATTTGCTCGCACCCGCGTCAAACACGCGGTTAAACGGCTTGAACAACCAGCGGCCAAACAGACGATCCATACCGCGCGTCAGCAGATCCGGCTTGTCGTGATGACCTTTCAGCAACAGGGCTGACAGCGCCGGAGACAGAGTCAGCGAGTTGAAAGCAGAGATCACGGTTGAAACGGTAATCGTCAGCGCGAACTGCTTGTAAAATTGTCCGCTCAGACCCTGAATAAATGCGGTCGGAATAAATACCGCACACAGCACCAGCGCAATCGCAATAATCGGGCCGGTGACCTCTTCCATCGCCTTTTTGGTCGCTTCGAGCGGATTCAGGCCAAGCCCGATATTGCGCTCAACGTTTTCCACCACCACGATGGCGTCATCGACCACGATACCGATAGCCAGTACCAGACCGAACAAAGACAGGGTGTTAATCGAAACCCCGAGCCAGTTCATCACTGCAAAAGTACCAATCAGAGAAACCGGCACCGCGATCAGAGGAATAATCGATGCACGCCAGGTCTGCAGGAACAGGATCACCACCAGCACCACCAGGACAATAGCTTCGACCAGTGTGTGCACTACCCCTTCAATCGACCCACGTACGAAAACAGTCGGATCATAAGCGATACGGTACTGCACACCGCTCGGGAACGATTTTTCCATCTCATCCATGGTCGCGCGGACCTGATTAGACAGCTCAATCGCGTTCGAGCCCGGACGCTGGAAAATACCCAGACCGACCGCCGATTTACCGTTCAGCATCGCGCGCAGCGCATAGCTGTCTTCACCCAGTTCAACCCGGGCCACATCTTTGAGACGGGTAATCGCACCACTGTCGTCCACACGGACCACAATGTTTTCAAACTCTTCCGGCGACTGCAGGCGACCTTTCACATTGAGCAGATACTGGAACTGGTTATCCAGCGGCACAGGTTGCGCGCCCAGCGTACCGGCTGCTACCTGACGGTTTTGCTGCTGCACAGCATGAACCACATCCATTGCCGTCATCTGGCGCGACGCAAGCTGATCCGGGTTAAGCCACAGACGCATTGAGTATTCGCCGGCGCCAAACATTTGCACCTGTCCGACACCTGGCAGACGCAGCAGGTTATCCTGTACGTTCAGGCTGGCGTAGTTCGACAGATAATTGGCCGGACGCGAGCCGTCTTCTGACACCAGGTGTACCACCATCACCAGGTTGGGTGATGATTTCTCAGCGACTACACCCAGTCGCTGCACTTCTTGCGGCAAACGAGGCAAAGCACTGCTGACCCGGTTTTGCACCGCAACCTGCGCTTTATCCAGATCAGTGCCGAGAGAAAACGTAATGGTCAGGGTCATGGTGCCATCAGAGGTTGCCTGGGATGACATGTACAACATGTTTTCCAGGCCGTTCATTTCATCTTCTAACGGTCCGGAGACGGTTTCACCGATAACCTTAGGGTTAGCACCGGGATAGTTAGCGGTGACCACCACGGTCGGCGGTACCACCTCTGGATATTCACTGATTGGCAGGTTAAACAGTGATATTGCACCGCCTACCAGAATCAGCAGAGACAGCATGGCCGCAAAGATCGGCCGCTGTATAAAAAAGTGACTAAATTTCATCCGAAATAACCTATATTACTGTGCTTGCTGCGCCACAACCTGTTGCAGTTGTGAATCAATGTCGACCACTTGTGGCGTCACTGGCATACCCGTCTGTACTTTGGCCGGGCCGTTCAATACCACCAGCTCATCAGGCTTAAGACCCTTGGTGACGATACGCAGCGAACCAACACGATCACCCAGTTCCACCAGGCGGTACTCAATCACACCATCACTGTTGACCACATAAACAAAGCGGTTAGCAAGGTCAGTACCGATGGATTTATCCGGCACCATCAGTTTTAGTGCGTCAGCCTGAGTATCGTTTAAGCGAATACGTACGAATGAGCCCGGACGCAACGCCTGATCAGCATTGTCGAAACGGGCACGGATACGCAGAGTACCGGTTGCGCTATTCACCTGGTTGTCAATAAAGTCGACCTTACCCGGATAGCTGTGGCTGGTATCACCATTCAGTACCGCGGCAACCGGGGTATGGCTGTTGGCAGTCACATTGGCAAAATGCGCATTCCAGGTACGCTCATCGACATCAAAGTAGGCTTGCAGAACATCGGTCGAAACCAGTGAAGTCAGAATAGTACTGCCCGCCTGAACATAGTTGCCCTCGGTGACATAGGCGCTGGAAATACGGCCGCTGATCGGGGCTTTGATCTGGGTATAGCTCAGGTTTAACTTCGCGGTTTCCAGTTGCGCTTTCACCGACGCGAGTTCAGCCTGACGCTGGGTAGCCAGATACATGCGCTGCTCTGCCTGTTCAATTGGCATCGCTTTGGTCGAGCTAAGACGCTTGGCACGCTCAGCCTCAGATTGAGCCTGGGTCATTGCAACACGTGCCGCCAGGTATTCAGATTCCAGACGCTGCATTTCAGCCAGAAATGGTTTGTCGTCGATTTGGAACAACAGATCGCCGGCTTGCACGCTGCTGCCTTCAGTAAAGACGACTTTATCCATCACGCCGTTAACGCGAGGACGGAGCTCTACGTTTCTGTGGGGTTTCCAGACGAGTGGTGTACAGAAATGGTTGCTGATAAGAAATCTGGTGTACTGCCACAACATCTGTTGCCATCGGTGCAACGGCCTGAGCACTGTTACCTTGCGAAGAGTCACCGGGTGAAGAGTCAGCCTGTGCGTAACAACCAGCCAAAGTCGCCGCGATTAACGCGGTTGAGACCAGACGATAGGACATATGAGTATTCTCCGATTTTGAGCTGAACTTTGATTTTTATGTGACACAGTTCTCACTGTGCCATTTAGGACGGAGCACTATACAGGCTTCAAACTTTTTTATTAGTCCTCTATTTGTGATTGGCTTTATTAGAAAAACTTATTAATAAACCTCAACTATTGAGCAAAATTACATCAAATAGCTAAAATAATAATCAAACCACTGATTTAAAAGAATGTTTCTCCGTTTTAGGTGCGGAAAACAACGTTATAGGAAGGGAATAGACTCGGGCGGACAACATCAGCACAGAGTACTCAATGCCAGCCTGAGAATTGAAGAAAGTAAAACGAGGATTGAAGAAAATAAAAACACCGCAAGCCAGAGCTGAAAACAAAAAAGCCACTCAAATGAGTGGCTTAAAAAATATTAACCGCAGATTACTGGATGCTGTCCAGCCATTTATCCGACTTAAACCATTTGTCGTAAATACGCTGATAAGTACCGTCACCTTTGATTTGCTGCAGGTAGTTGTTGAGGAAGTTAAGGAAATCCGGATCGCCCTTACGTACCGCCCAGCCCAGCGGTTCAAATGTAAATGACTCATCGAGGTGAATCACTTTGCCCTTATGCTGCGCTTCATACAGCGCGTTGTAAGGCAGATCGTACACAAATGCATCCGCTTTACCGTTCGCGACCTGCAGAGCCGCATCAGCCGAGGTATCGTAAAGATCAATCTTAGCTGCTGACAGATACTTTTTGGCCGCTTCTGCGCCTGTGGTACCTAATTGAGTCGATACAGTGTATTTACCGTTGTTTAAATCACGGTAAGAATTTACTTTACCTGCCAACTCGGGCGAGATCAGCACCGTTTGTCCAACCTGAGTATAAGGGTTAGCAAAGTTGACACTCAGGTTACGCTCAGCAGTAATGGTCATGCCACCGATAAAATCACACTTACCGGTTTTCAGCGCAGGTACAATCCCGTCCCACGCGGTATTGACCGGCACAAACTTCACATTCATTGAACGCGCCATATGCTTGGCCAGATCAAGGTCAAAGCCGACATAACGACCATTTTTGTCTGTCATTTCAAACGGGATATAACCCGATTCAAAACAAAACTTCAGTTCGCCTGATTTTAAAATGCCTTCCAACGCCGGCTCATTCGCCATCGCATTGGCAGAAGAAAAAAGAGTAACAATCGTCACCGCTGACGCCAGTGCGCCGCGAACTCCCTGCTTAATAAATTGTAACTTCATCAATATACATCCACGTCTTTGTTATTTTAAGTGACTTACAGTCGCAACGGCTGTTAACTGTAAGAAATAGGGATAATGAAGAGTTATACACATTTATCAAAGGATAATTCTTTATAACATATTCCAAGCATTGAATAATGGCGATTATTTAGCCGCAGGTTAGTCACTTTATCTGCCCGTTCGGTCGCGATTCAGAATAAGCTGAACCATTTAGAGCGAATACAGATAATAAACGCACTGAGTGGCTAGCTGGGCTTTGGATACAAAAAAGCCACCCACTTCCGAATCCGGTTCGGGTGGATGGCTTTCGATGTGATAAATCGCTTAGAGCAGCAATTTCGTTTAGAACAATAAAGTGCTTAGTCGTGAATCTTCACGCCCAGACACCCGCGTACAAACGCAGGGTTGAAGTGTTTCACCGCTTCACCGACATAACCTAAGTCCAGTGAGGTGATTTTCTCCATCTCTTCGTCAGTCAGAGTGAAATCCCAGATATCGAAGTTCTGTTCAATGCGCTCTGCGTGAACCGATTTAGGGATAACAGTGACGCCACGTTGTACGTTCCAGCGCAGGATCACTTGCGCCACAGATTTACCGTGTGCGGCAGCAATACCTTGCAGCATCTCATCTTCGAATGGCTTATGACGGCCGCCGCCCAGTGGTGCCCAGGCTTCTGGCTGCACGTTGTAATGCTTCATCGTTTCCAGCGCTTCAGTCTGAGCGAAGTATGGGTGCAGTTCAATCTGGTTCACCATTGGAGTGATACGTACGGTTTCGCAGAAGTTTGCCAGTACATGCGCGTAGAAGTTAGAGACACCAATCGCTTTCAGTTTACCTTCTTCGTAAGCATCTTCCATCGCACGCCACGCGCTAAAGAAATCGCCCAGTGCCTGGTGCAGCAGGTAAAGGTCAAAGTATTCAAGACCTGATTTTTGCAATGACGCTTCGATACCCGCTTTCGCCATATCGTAGTTTCGCCATGTCCTGTACCCACAGTTTAGAGGTAATGAACAACTCTTCACGAGTACACAGACCTTCTGCAATCGCTTCGCGCACCGCGTCACCCACAGCATCTTCGTTACCGTATACAGCGGCTGTATCAATCAGACGGTAGCCCGCACGGATAGCACTGAGCACTGACTGCTTACATTCTTCTTTATCTGTTACCTGAAAAACCCCGAAGCCAGCCATAGGCATTTTAAGGTTGTTGCTTAATGCTGTGTATTCCACTTTGGAAAATCTCCGTCGTGATGAAAGGTTTCATTCTATAAGAAAGACAACCATTAAATTAGTATGTAAAATCAAAACAGACTCATGCACCAAATTCAGCAATAAGGCTCTCCTTTCATGTTAGAAGAAAACATCAACCGCTTCGTTCTTTTTGTGGTGTTAGCCCAGGAAAAAAGCTTCACTAAAGCCGCCGCCAGGCTCGGGATGTCGCCATCGGCATTGAGTCATTCGATTAAAACCCTCGAAGACAACATGAATCTGCGCATGTTCAACCGTACCACGCGCAGCGTGTCTCTCACCGATGCCGGTGAAAAGCTGCTGCAGATCCTCGAGCCGCGTTTCAAGCAAATTGAGTATGAACTGCAGGTGCTCAATGAGGAGTACCATCAGGCGAGCGGTAAAATTCGCCTCTCCGCGTCAGATTACGCCACCGAGGTGGTTTTGTGGCCTAAGTTACACGAATTTGCGCGCAAGTATCCCGATATTCAGCTGGAAGTGAACATCGAGAACCGTTTGACCGATGTGGTCAACGAACGGTTTGACGCCGGAGTCAGGGCCGGCGATCAGGTCGCCAAAGACATGATTGCGGTGCGTATCTCGCCGGATGTGCGCTTTTTAGTGGTCTGTTCGAGGGAATATCTCAGGGATAAAAGCGTGCCGCTACACCCGAACGACTTGCTGACGCACCAGTGCATTAACATGCGCCTCAATGGCAGCGGTACCCTGTATGCCTGGGAGCTGGAGAACGAACAGGAATCATTAAGGCTCAAAGTCGACGGTCAGTTTGCCTTTAACTCATCGACGCAAATTTTTGAAGCGGCCCTGGCAGGATTCGGCTTCGCTTATCTGCCGGAAGATCTGGTCCAGAGCCAACTGGAATCGGGCCAGCTGGTTGCGGTACTTGAAGACTGGTGCCCGCCAAGTCCGGGGCTGCATCTTTACTACCCTAACCGCCGCCAGCACAAAAAAGCATTTCAGCTGCTGCTTGATGAATTGAAGTGCGCCAAGTAAACCAGTGTAAGACGCTCCCTTTTGCGGGGGCATACTGTTGCGAGGCATACTTTTACGAGGCCTAACCGGCGTGAGATAGTAATGCCCGAGTAAATTGCGCATCACGTGCAGGTTTTAATCTGCGCCGCAATACGCTCGCACAGAATATGCAAAGCCTGTGTGCGTGGGTTATCAAGCTCAAACGAAGCGTTGAGCCGAATGCAGTGATTATAGTCATCCGTCAGGGCGAACATTTTACCCGGCGCGATACTGACATTGTCACTCAGCAGCGCCTGATAGATAACCATCGTATCGATGTGTTTGGGCAGATCCAGCCACAGAAAATACCCGCCGCTCTGATTAAGCACTTTCACCTCATCCGGCAATAGCGAGCTCAGCAGTTGCGCCATTTTTGCTTTGCGATCATGCAGCTTTTTACGCAGTTGCCGGAGGTGCGATTCATAATTGCGGCTGGTCAGGTAATGCACCAGCGTTTCTCTGGATTGGCGCACTGGTTGCCAGCGTACTCATCAGTTGCAACTTTTGAATCTCAACAGCACGCTTGCCGGCTGCGACCCAGCCGATGCGCAGACCTGCCACCAGCGATTTAGAAAATGATGAGCACAACATGGTGTTACCGCTGTTGTCGAACGTACGCATCGCGGTGAGCGGCTCATTGCCCTGATACAACTCGCTATACACATCATCTTCAATCAACGCGACCTGATAGCGCTGCAGCAGCTCAACAATACGCTGCTTTTTTTCATTACTCAGGGTAAAACCGAGTGGGTTGTGATGATTCGACATCAGCCAGCACGCTTTCACATCATGCGATTGCAGCGCCTTTTCCAGCGAATCCAGGTCGATACCGGTTTGCGGGTCCGTGCGGACCGACAGCGCTTTCAGGCCAAGGCGCTGCATTGACTGCAGCGCGCCGTAAAAGGTCGGCGATTCCACCACCACCCAGTCGCCGGGCCGGGTGCAGGCCTGCAGGCTAAGGTTGAGCGCTTCCAGCGCGCCCGCGGTGATCACAATTTCATCCGGTGCCACGGCAATACCTTTAGCCGCATAGCGCTTAGCAATCAGCGTACGCAGCTCTTCATTACCCGGCGGCAGATTATCAAAAGAGTTAGACACCGGCATACTGCGCGCCGCCGCAGCCAAAGCGCGAGTGACGTGGTAACGCGGATATAAGCCGGGATCAGGGTAGGCAAAACCAAAATTAACCATGTGCGGATTTTTACCCGCCTGCAGCACATCAAAAATAAACTCGTTGATATCGACCTGTTCAGTGCCAGACACCGCGGCAGGCACGGGATGAACCTCACTAGTCACCAAACGCGGCGCGACTTTATACCCCGACCGCGCCTGAGAAATGAGCCAGCCCTGAGATTCAAGCAACTGATAAGCGTGCAACACCGTCATCAGGCTCAGACCACTGTGTTCGACCTGCTTACGCAGTGACGGCAGCTTATCACCCGCCCGCCACACACCCGATTGGATCTGCCGTTTGATCTGCTCTACTAAATCCTGATACTTCGCCAATGCTGCCACCTGATAGGTTAAAACAGCAAAAACAATAACACACTAGCTTTAAAACTGTTATGGGGTAATCGCCCTGTTCAATAGCTGCCTGCATGATCGCACGCGGCGACACCATCATCGCTATCTTGGCTTATACCCTGCTCGCGGTATTAACTTGGAATGATCGATGTGTCTTCTGCAGCCAGCTTATCAAGCAGCCAATGTTTAAACTGTTCAAATATAGGATCGGACATCTTGGCGTCGGCACAAAACAGGTAATGGCACTTCTCTTTATACGTTGCCTGATGCTCAGTAATTTTTACCAGCTTGCCTTCATCGATAAGATGGTGCACTAAATGGTGCCAGCCCAAACAGATCCCCTGGTGCTGCGTAGCCAACTGTATCAGCAGGTTGTAGTCATTCGAAGTAAAGGAATAGCCATTACTTAACACCAGATCGTGCTGAACTTCTGCCATCCATACTTCCCAGTCGACATGTTCCGCTAACTGAGCACGTCCATGCGGGCTGAGATTCAGTAACTTGGACTCATCAATACCATCCAGCTGTTCAATTTGCGGATGATGACGCAGATATTCAGGCGAGCAGACCGGATAAATAACATCATAAAACAGCGGCGTTGCGGTATAACCCGTGATCGGTGCTGACGTTTTACTGATATAGATATCGGGATTAGTTCCGGGTTCGAGATTAAGTAAACTGTTGGTGGTAATAATATTAACGTTGATATCAGGATGAAGTTTTAAAAATTGCGGCAGAGAATAAGACAGCCAACATCCAGAAAATGCCGGAGAGCAACAAACGGTGATTTCCTTGCGTTTAGCAGCATGATTATCAATCCGCTGCGCCGCCTGGGCAATATTTACAAAGGACAAATAGGCAGCATCGTAGAAAATATTACCTTCATCGGTCAGCTCCACTGAACGGCCGACCCGATGAAATAACTTCACCCCCAGAGTGGCTTCTAATTCACGGATTTGTCTGCTGATCGCAGCTTGAGTCACACATAATGATTCCGCTGCGGCAGTAAAACTTTGATGTTTGGCTGCAGCGACAAAAGATTTGATCGCTCTTAATGAGGGCATCGCCATCAATAACTTATCCGGATCGGTATGTTTCACCATACGGCTAACCTCTATTTCCATATATGCAACAAGGCAGTTAATATTTTTATTACCATACTTTTAACAAAATATACGCCTTTAAATCCTAATGCAATCTTTGAGTTCTAGCTCCACCTTCTTGCAACTCAAAACTCGAATATCATTTAAATCAAATACTTTTCTCACATCAACTCATCACAGTATCCCTGCCGGAAACGATTACCTAAAGTTATGAATAGCACAGACTAAATGTTGCTAGTCCGTTTTTAAACAATCCATTAACATACGTAACCAGTCGAAAACATTGCACAAGAGCATGCAATCTAGACGCCTTAAAATAATGCTTACCGAGTAATATAAACTCGAAAGTATTTATATATTTCCAATAACGTAGAAACATTAAAAACAACCATCCCTACTTAGCACGAATAATATTTTTACGGAGAACAGAATAGCAAGAACATAAGGGACTAATTTAATATTACAGGAGTAAACAATGAATAATATAGAAACATATATTAACGAAATTAATAGCGCTATATGGGCTATGCCTGTCATTCTGTTGCTATTATTTGTCAGTATTGCCTATATGGTTGCGATGCGCTTTGGTACCCTCACCAAACCTCGCTTACAGTTTCGCCTGCTACGCAAAGGTTCAGGGTCATCGGACGGGATATCCCCGTTTGAAACCTTTTGTTCCGTTGCGGCATATCGTATCGCAGTTGGTAACATCGGCGGGGTTTGTGTTGCGGTGATGTATGGCGGGCCAGGTGCCGTGTTATGGATGCTGCTTACCTCGCTGATAACTTCTGCGCTTGCCTTTGCCGAAAACAGCCTCGGCCAGGTTTATAAAGTTCGTCAGGACGGCCAATATCGTGGCGGCCCTTATAACTATATTGAGAGCGGTTTAGGCTGGAAACCAGTCTCAATACTGTTCGCACTACTGGCGTTAATCGGCGTGCCCCTGTTTGTCAGTGGTGCTGGTGCGAATAATATCGGCATGGCATTCCAAAGTAGCCTCGATATCAGCCCTGTTGTTTCGGGTATCATTGTTTCCACCCTTCTGTTTGCGGTCATTTCCGGTGGTATCCGCCGCATTGCAAAATTCTCGACTCTGATTGTCCCTGTGATGGCAGGCTTCTATTTGGTCGTGACCGTTGTGGTGCTTACTGCCAATATTCAGGCTATCCCTGACGTGGTCAACCTGATCCTAACCAGTGCGATAGGACAAGATGCCGCCTTTGGTGGCCTGTTCGGCAGTGCCCTGGTCTACGGGGTAAAACGTGCGGTCAACTCCAGTGGTGCGGGCATGGGTGAAACGCCGGCAACGGCTGCGGCGGCGGAGTGTAAGCACCCTGCCGAACAAGGCATGATCAACGCATTTACCGTCTATATTGATGTCGCGGTTTGTCTGTGTACTGCGTTCCTGATATTGATCACCGATTGTTTTAACGTCGTCGCGGCTGACGGTTCTTATCTCTATGTCGGTCAGGGCTCACAAATCATGGCCGAGCAAGCTGCGGCGAACAGTGTTGGCGTGGTGTGGGTTCAGGAAGCCGTCAACTCGGTGATCCCTGGTTTCGGCAGTATCATCGTTGCCCTGTCATTACTGTTCTTCGTGTTTTCAACTACCATTGCCTATTACTACGAAGGTGAATCCGGTCTTGCCTATCTGGCACGCAACTGCAGTGACTCGCTGCGCAGCAAGCTGATTTGGAGCCTGCGAGTCCTAATGTGCGTGATGTTTTTCGCTTGGTTCAACGTCACATCCGCTCTCGCCTGGGCAGTGAGTGAAATTGGCTTGGGCGCCATGATTTGGGTAAATGGCTTTGTGCTTATCTTCTTGTTCCCGCAAGTAATCAAGGTCTACAACGACTACATCGCTCAATTGAAGGCAGGCAAAGATCCGGTGTTCAACCCAGAGAAACTGGGTATCAAAAACGCCGGCTTATGGCTGGAAATCAACAAAGACCATATCGTTGCTGACAACAAGGCGCATCCCAAAAAGCAGAGTACGCTGCGAAGAGCGTCAGATTCGCTGCTCCACAATACCGGAAAATAAAACGACCGGAAAATAAAACGGATAAGCTAAAGCCCAACGGGCGACCATAACCCCATGTTGAAAAGGCTTTAGCCTGTTACTTGCTGCTGATTAATTCTGACCCGCCTGTATCTCCCCCTCAGGCGGGTTTTCTTTTGCCGCTTACCCGCTCCGGAATATCGCTCCGGCACTATGCTGCGCACATCAGCACGGCTAATCTCTGGTTTCGCATACCCCAAATCAGCCGACAGCGGTTATCGCCGTCCTCATTAACGCGCAGTATTTCCTGCCCCACACTACGTGTAATGCTGCGCGCAATTGCTTGCCCGTTTCTGCAGCGTACAGCGCGCCGCAAACATCAGCCGTTGATACCACAAACAGTTTTGCCCTGGTCGGTCAGCATTGGGGCAGCATTGATGCTCCCGACCGGTCACTTACTGGTGTCTGGTGTCTGGTGTCCTGCGTCTAACAGCGCATGCTGCCCTTAAGACATTTTTACTTTGGTCGCAATACGATTTATTGCAGCAAAAGCGGAGTAACGTTTCCTGCCGTAATAACATGATGATGTGAAGGATGAACTCTGTAAGGCTGGGATGTTTCTATGTTTCTATGTTTCTATGTTTCTATGTTTCTATGTTGCTATACCCAAACAACTTGGAGTTGCAGGTAGGCGGCAAATGAGTGAATCCCCATGAGCATAGAGACACTATGTGATTGGGGTGAACGAATGCAGCCAACACCGCTGCAGCTTCAAGTAGGAAGGGTATATATTGCTTGCTAACAGAGTGAAGTGCGACGGAACGTCATGACCGGAGTTGATAGCAAGACATAAAAAAACAGGGCTTTCGCCCTGTCAAAAATGCCCGTGAGAACACTAAAGAAGATACTACCCAAATTAACTACAGCTCTATACCTGCCTGCCACTCTTTCCAGCGCATCGTTGTATTCGCGCCAAGGGAGAGAAAAGGTTCCGGCGGCAACTGCTTCGGAGCTTGTTGCAGCCTATATTCATCCAGGGTTGGGGAATGTTTTAGCACGGCTAGTTCCGCAGCCATCATCCCGGACAAGGTGCCCTGCACGGTTCCTAACCCGTTTTGGCAGGCCGCGGCATACACTCTGTTTTCCACTTCACCAAAGGCAGGGACGGAGTTGATAGACAAACACAAGCGGCCGCCCCAACGGTATTCCATATCCACGCCTTTCAGCATCGGGAAACGATTTTCAAATGAGCGATCCTGCAGCAACTTGGCCCGTTTCATGTTGCTGTCGGATGCCACTATCGACTGATTCAAGGTCGCTTGGTTACGAATGATGATGCGATCGCCTGATCCTTGGTAATCTGAAATGCGGCGTACCGTGGTTCCTAATGGATCGGCGGGCAGAATTCCCCAGTCCGACACACCGCCGAGGCGAAAGACTTCACGCGACGTCAGCTTGCGGGTCATCGAAGCATAGGTAAACACATGCAGTAGCTGACGCGGGAAAAAGCCGAATGACTGAATATGGCCGTTAACCGCCAGTATCACTCGTTTAGCAGACACTATGCCTTTCGGTGTCTTGAGGCGATGCACATCGCCGAGATCCATCTCGATCACCGGACTGTTTTCATAGATATCGACCTTACCCTGCAAAGCGGCCGCACTGTTACGAATAAACGCCGCCGGTTGAATCATCACCGCACCCGGTGTAAATAAACCCTGGCGGTAGAAATCAGTCCCGGTCCATTCTTTCAGATAAGAATCACTCAACAGGTTGTAGTTTTCCCCCAGCGCAGCAAGATGTTTAGCGTAGGAATGAATATGTTTGCGCGCTTTTTCGGTGCATGCCGCCGTGACCTTACCACACGGATCAAACACCTTCTTGCCAAACTCATACTCTTGCGCCAAATCGCGTGCGAAATTAATCGCGATACGATTGAGCTTGATTTTGCGTCGATCGTCTTCCATTCCGCCGGAATAGGTTTCAGACGTTAACTCATGCGGCAGATCGATCATAAACCCGCTGTTACGTCCGGCCGGACCGTGCGCGAGCTGCCGTGCTTCGAGAAACCGCAATACGCTCCCCTGCACCCACTAACTGCGTCAGTCGCCGCGCCGCTGCCAGGCCGGCAAATCCACCACCTACAATAACCCAGTCATAGCTGGTATTGCAGTCCACCTGCGGATAAGAGACTTGTTTACCCAGAATCGCATTCCAGGCCGCTTCACCTCTGTCCGTTGGTAACTTGCTTACATTAATCATGTTTCGCATACGTTTTTCCTTGCTCGCATGCCTACTCATCCGGCGTTGGTTGCGGTGAGCGTTAAACCGCTTCACCGCGACACCGTAATCACCGGACTTCAGTCGTTAAACAGCCTCAGACGGTTATAAGTCGTGTGTCATGTCGACCCAAATCGTTTTGAGCTCGGTATATTGGTCATGGGCATGAACCGAATTATCACGCCCGCCGAATCCGGATTGCTTATACCCGCCGAATGGTGTGGTGATATCTCCTTCACCAAAGCAGTTAACCGTGACCGTACCGGCTTTGATGGCACGGGCTGCGCGCAATGCTGCGCCGTTACTGGTCGTAAACAGTGAAGCCGCTAAGCCATAACTGGTCTCATTGGCAACCCGCAACGCTTCTTCAACCGAATCGACAGTAATCACAGACAGTACAGGGCCGAAGATCTCTTCTTGCGCAATTTGATCCTGATTATCCACACCATCAAAAATGGTCGGTTCAATGTAGACGCCGTCGCGGCTCTCACCACCGGCTAAGAGGGTATAACCCTTTTCTTTACCTAGCTGGATGTAACTCATGACCTTGTCATAGTGACGGCGGTCAATCATGGCACCCAACTGGTTGTCCGGATTAAGCGGGCACCCCATCTGCCACTCTTTAAGCGCTGTTAAGATATGCGCCATCAGTTGCGGCTTGATGCCTGACTGCACGATAAGACGTGACGCAGCAGAGCAGTTCTCACCCATATTCCAAAAGGCTGCAGAACAGATATGCTGGGCAATTTTATCTAAATGCTCAGCATCGTTGAGCACAACGCAAGGGTTTTTACCGCCAAGCTCAAGCACCACTTTTTTCAGGTTAGATTCGGCAGAATAGTTAAGGAACCGACGCCCGGTGACCGTTGAACCGGTAAAGGTCACCATATCGACATCGGCATGGCGGCCAAGCGGCTCACCCACTTCTGCACCACTGCCCGTGACCACACTGAACACGCCATCCGGGATACCCGCGGCAGAGGCCAGTTCAGCCAGGCGCAAAGCCGTTAATGACGTCTGTTCCGCTGGTTTCACCACCACGGAACAGCCCGCCGCTAATGCCGGTGCGATTTTCCAGCCCAGCATCAGCATCGGGAAATTCCACGGCAATACAGCGCCTACCACACCAACCGGCTCTCTGACGATCATCGCCATCGCCTCATTACCAACCGGGGCGGTTTGATCGTAAATCTTATCGATCGCTTCAGCGTGCCAGTTCACGGTATGCACAAACTCAGGTACATCAATCGTGACACAGTCACTGATTGGCTTACCTGAATCGAGACATTCCATCACCGCCAGTTCGTTTGCGTGTTGCGACACCAGCTGTCCGAACGCCTGCAAAATACGTTTGCGCTCATTCGGATGCAGTTGGCTCCAGCCGCCGTTTTCAAACGCCTGCTTTGCTGCTGCAACCGCCTTATCGACATCCTGCGCATCACAGGCAGAAACCAGCGCTAGTTGCTCTCCGGTCGCCGGGTTCGTCGTCGGGTAGGTTCTGCCGGATATGGCGTCACAGTACTGACCATTGATGAAGCTTTGAGTCGGAACCTTAAGCTGCTCAGCAATAGCCATGTAGTCTTGATGTGTAAGTAGCTCTGACATCATTCATCCTCCGTGATGTGTGTATCGGATTACAGTGCGGCAATAACACTCTTGAGTGTGCTGACCACATCCGTCATCTGGCTTTTTTCCTGATCCGTCAGACCATACAATGGCTTGCGAACTTCACCGGCAAAACGACCATCGATTTCAACGCCGTGTTTAACACTCTGAATGAACTTTCCGCCCTGTTCGAGCACACTCATCAGCGGCATCATTGCTGCCATAACCGCACGGCCTTTGACAAAGTCGTTGTCGATCACACAAGCCTGATGCAGCGCTAAATGCTCTTGTGGTAAGAAGTTGGAACCGGCACATACCCAGCTCTGGCATCCCCAGGCGAAGAACTCTAATGCCTGATCATCCATGCCGCACGACACCTGCAATTGCGGATAGTCGTTGACCAGCATATGTAAACGGTTAATGTCGCCGGAGCTCTCTTTGATAGAAATAAAATTCGCAGACTCGGACAAGACGATGTCAAAAAACTCTTTTTCCATGTTCACGCCCATACGATCAGGATAGTTGTACAACATGACAGGCAGGTTAGCCGCTTTATCGACCGCAAGAGCGTGTGCCGCCAGTTTCCTGCTGGGTTGGCAGCGAATAAGGTGGAGTGGCAACCAAAATCGCATCAGCTTTATATTGCGCCGCGGCTTGTGCCAGCTTAATCGAATCTTCCGGGTTGACCGAACCAGTCCCGAACACAACATGCACCTGGTCAGCAACCTGTTCCTTCGCCAGTTGCAGGAGCTGAATGCGCTCTTCCAGTGTCTCGACATAGTACTCACCCGTCGTGCCACCGATCACAATACCCTGCACACCTGATTTTACCAGGTAAGATACGTGTTCAATGTAGGCCTCAACGTTGATGCTGCCGTCTTGGTTGAATGGGGTAATAACCGGGGTATATATTCCGTTAAATTTCATGAATCCGCCTTGATTAAAGAGTTAAACATGAGTTCGGACATAGCTCGCCCGCCTCAGAACGTTAACAAACATTAACCAAACGGTAACAATCAAACAAACGACGTTTTCGGCAGAAAATTAATAACCTCAGGTTATGGGCTGGGGCTGACGCGTTGATGCCCTTAGCGGCTCTTAAACAATCGTATGAGGGATAAAAATGGCACATCTCAGCGAGTTTTATCACAACCAAAGGAATATACGACCATCCACTTAGAACCTATCCTTAAAGTGATTTGTATTTACCTATTTGTAATTTCAAACAAAAATTCGCTCTTTTCATCCGAGATATTTAATCGATATTCATAACACTTGTTATTCAGTTAGATTCTAGAATTCTAAAGCACATAAATAAAACATTAATAAGCACTTACCAATAGCAAGGAAATAAAATGAAAGGAAAATATCTGCTAGGATTGTTAATTTCATCTGTCACTATGAGCAACGCGATATCCGCTGAAGAGTTTTCTAATATGCCGATTGATGTTCAGGCACGCGCATCGAATTGGAAACCTTCATTACGATATCCCGACCCTGCGATTGAAGTTCTGGATGAATCATTCCTAAAGTACAGACTTTTCAATGCGAGTCTGGAACAAATCGCGACGGGTTTCCGATGGGCTGAAGGTCCCGCGTACAACAAAAAGGGCAATTACCTGGTGTTTAGTGATCTTCCCAATAACAGGCTGGTAAAATGGGACGAGAAAACCGGTGAGGTAACCGCTTTAAAAGCTCAATCAAATAATTCCAATGGTAATGTGTTCGATTTACAAGGAAGATTGATCACCGCCGAACACTTGGGCCGGAGAGTCATTCGTACAGAAGAAGACGGTTTCTGTGACTGTTTTAGCGGATAACTATCAAGGCAAGAAACTCAACTCACCAAATGACTTAGCGATTGAAACTGATGGTTCAATCTGGTTTACCGATCCGCCATTTGGTATTGGTGGTTACTATGAGGGAGAAAAGGCCACGCCGGATTTGGACTTCCAGGGCGTTTACCGAATTGATGCAAAATCAGGGGAACTCAAACTGGTTTTAAAAGACCTCAAAAGCCCAAATGGCTTAGCGTTTTCATCTGATGGAAAACATCTGTTTATTGTTGAAGGTCGCGCAAAGCCAAATCGATTGATTTGGAAATATGACGTCAGTAAAGATGGGTCACTCACTAATAAAACCAAGTATTTCGAAGCTCTGAATAATGGCGCACTTGACGGTATAAAAGTTGACGAAGACGGTAATATTTGGGCTGGTTGGGGAAGTACCGGAGCACCGGATGTAGACCCTGCCCCGCTGGATGGAATTATCGTCATTAATCCAGGCGGTAAAATTATCGGACATATTCACGCTCCTGAACGATGTGCAAATCTTGCTTTTGGCGGAAAACACAACAACAGAATATTTATGACATGCAGTCACTCTATTTATTCTCTGTATGTTAATACACGTGGTGCCTACTAAATTCTAGCGTAAAGATTAAGTAGAACGGCATAAATAAAATGATATTTACGCCTTTACATTAGTTACCGTTCACAACACCTAAAAGAGCCGCAAACGCGGCTCTTATTTGCTAATACGCCAACCTCAGATAAATGACTCTTTGCCGTGCTCATTGTCTTCTGCTCTTGTACGTAAATAAATGCAGTACACTTGCTGAGTTTCTCCAGTTCTAATGCACATACCATAGGCACTCGGTAGAGGAGCTGGCAAAACCACCGTATATGGCAGTTCTCATTGCTGTCTCTCAAACCTCATGTCTCTACCATCTTGTTGATAAACAGTTGAATCCAACAACTGTTATGTGTTTACAGTGCCCTTCTGTATCTATACCAAGGCGGAAAAACCTCTTAGCATGGTGGAAAAATAGCAAAATAGAACAAGATTACACCTTGATGGGTATGAGGCGAGATAATCATGAGCCTCTGATTTTTACCGTAAATAGATATTGAATTTGATGGAGATAGATAATGAGCAACGGTTGGTTTAACTTCTTTCCATACTTTGCAGGCGCACTTAAGATTATTGTCACAGCGATTGGCGCCTACTTTGCGATTAAATGGCATTTCGATGAAGATCGCCGAGTAAAGGAAGCAGAAGGCGTGGTATTTGAACCACAGAGCTTCAAGAAAAAGCTGGCAAAGATGCTCGCTATTCCCGTCATTCTGACCGTTCTGATCATTATCACTGTATATGCAACTAACTGGGTACTTGACGCTTAACTGACTGGTTGTGTTGAGACAATCGTTCAGATCCATGGTCATACTCAGGAACAACCTAATCACAGAAGTTCGGCTTGTTCGGGTTCAAATTGTTTCTGAGTATGGTCCGGGTAATACCCAATACCTAGACAGTTTTTAAACTCCGTCGCATTCATGACCTTGCAAATGCACGACACGCTTCGGGGGTTGCACCATCAAACAACGCAATCAAATTGATCAATGGCGTTTCTTTATTTTTGATATGAATATTACCCTAAGATGGCCAATCCATGATGATGAGTTTTGGCATTCCAGAGTACTGGAAATACTGTTCATACGTCATAAAAGGCATATTAATGACCACTTTATATGCAAGCAGGATGTTATCCTTTAAAGTCATTGATTGTTTGATAGGACGATAGAGTTGCAGCTCGCATTTGATAAGGATTACTTCAACAAACTGGGCGTCTTAAACGTTATGGCGGTAGAAAACGATGGAACTACATACATCGTGGATAAAAAAGTACGCCAAGCGGTAAGCGGAACCTACCTGGTTGATATGGACGGCCTACTCTCTCTGAATGAGATTCAGCGCCTGTGAAGTGGCAAGGTTAGATGTCGGGCTATTTCTATAATGTGAAAGAACCTACCGCCTTCTATAAAAGAGTAGCTTAATAAGTTCAAAAGCAAAGCTGCAAACGTACCAAGAGCAAATACGTTGCAGCTTTGTTTTAGGGGGGATTAACTTAAATCGCTACCGTTAGATGCGATAACTTTTTTGTACCAGAAGAAGCTTTTCTTGCGTTTTCTGTCACGAGTACCGTTACCATTATCATCCTGATCGATATAGATAAAGCCATAACGTTTTGACACTTGGTTTGTACTCGCGCTAACGATGTCCAACGGTCCCCACCATGTATAACCAAACAGGTTAACACCATCGTTAATCGCTTCGCGCATTTGCTCAATGTGCTGACGAAGATAATCAATACGATAGTCGTCCTGAATTGAGCCGTCTTCTGACACTTTATCTGACGTACCTAAGCCATTTTCTGCGATAAAAATAGGCTTTTGGTAACGGTCATGGAGTTGATTTAGAGCCAAACGTAAGCCTTTCGGATCGATTTGCCATCCCCATTCACTACTTGGTAAATAAGGGTTTTTAATACCACCCGTGATGAGGTTACCTTGAGCACCTTCTAGCTGCTCTGGATTAGCACTGACCGTACTCGACATGTAATAGCTAAATGAAATGAAATCGACAGTATATGCAGCAAGAATTTCATCGTCACCAACATGTTTTTTAAGTGTCACGCCTTTGTCTTTCAGCATGCGTTCTGCGTATGGAGGGTATGCACCACGGGCTAATACATCAGAGAAGAACAACGATACTCGTTGTTGCTCTTCACAAGCCTGCACGTCTTCCGGGCGACAAGTGTTTGGATACAACATTTGATAACTAATCATGCAGCCAATCTGAACCCCAGAAATAGTTTCTCGACACGCTTTAGCCGCTAATGCACTTGCTACAAACTGATGGTGGGCACCTTGGTATTTCGCTTGTTCAATATTTGGATGACCTTCTTCAATTATTCCCACGCTCACATAAGGGTGATGTTTGACACAGTTTATCTCATTAAACATCATCCAGTGCTTAACTTTATCTTTGTATCGCTCGAATACTGTGGTTGCAAACTTTAGATAAAGATCAATTACTTCGCGATTAGTCCAGCCTTCGTGGTTTACGGCCAAATTTAGCGGCATTTCATAATGAGAAAGTGAAACGATAGGAATGATATTGTGTTTTTCTAAACATTCAAAAACACGGTCATAAAACTCCAACCCAGCTTGGTTTGGCTCTGCTTCATCTCCATTCGGAAAAATACGAGTCCAAGCAAGAGACATACGGAAGCACTTAAAACCCATTTCGGCAAAGAGAGCAATGTCTTCTTCATAACGGTTATAAAAGTCAACACCATGACGCTTTGGATAGTACTTTGTTGAATTAGGGTCCATCGCCTCTTTTACTTGATCATGGGTCATCATAAACCATTGGTTAGACCAAGTTTCTTTTGGTGCTTTGTCGTCAAAAATGTAGACGTCAGAAACAGATAAACCTTTACCGTCCTGATCTGATCCGCCTTCAATCTGGTTTGCAGCGGTCGCTCCGCCCCATAGAAAATTATCTGGGAAACCTTTTAATGTGTTCATTGCTATTCCTTAATCTGTTGGTGCCTTAAGCAAAACTTGGTTGAGCGGCCAGTTTAATGACGTGTTCATCTTCTCGGATGCTCTCGTTAAGAGTGAACTCTTGATAGTCGGACGTATTGGTTACGACCATGATGACGCTGGTATCAACCCCTTCTCGTTCAAGTGACTCCAGTTCAAATTCGACTAGTGGCTGACCGACGGTAATAGTGTCTCCATCCTCAATATTGGAAGAAAAGTACCTTCCGTTGAGTTTCACCGTATCAATGCCAATATGGATTAGAATTTCTGCCCCATTGTCACTAGTAATTGCAATTGCATGTTTCGTTGGGAATATCGAAGTCACCACACCATTAACAGGAGAAGTTACAAGTCCTTCATATGGTTTAATGGCCAGTCCTTTACCAAAAGTTTCCGTCGCAAAGACCGGGTCGCTAACATTCTCTAACTTGACAAACTCACCTTTAACTGGAGGGAAGATAGTTTCTTGAGCAAGAGCTTTTACTGCTTCTTTTGCTTGCGTTACAACAGAAGCCGGAGTTTTGTTCACCGATGCTTCTTTCTCCGTGGAACTAGGTTTATCCTCAAAACCAACCACATAAGTAATCGCAGCTGCAGCGACAAAACTAATCAACATACTACCGATGGCATAGAAGAATGTAGGACCAGCTAATGCCGGTAGCCCTGGTAAACCACTCATTGTGAAGGCGTATGCTTTTACACCAGCTGTGACTGCGAAAGACCCACCTAGAGCTCCACCAATTAGTGCAGCAAAGAACGGTCTTTTCAAACGGATATTGACACCATACATTGCAGGTTCAGTAATACCCATTGCTGCTGTAAGACTCACTGAAAGAGCAAGCGATTTCATTTTTTTATCTTTTGTTTTTAAAAAGACGCCGAATGCAGCACCCGCTTGACCAAGGTTAGCGACAAAGAATAATGGCTTAATTGGATCAAATCCCATTGTACTGACGTTATTTACCATTACAGGCACAAGGGTGTAATGCATGCCGGTAATGATTAGTACTGACATCGTACCGCCCAAGATCAACCCAGCAAGCCATCCCATGTTTTCCAATAACCACAATACCCCTCCAGTAAGGTTCCCACCTAAAAACAAACCAATTGGCCCTAATACGCTTAATGTAATTGGCGTAACAATAATAAGTGTCAATAACGGGACAAACATGGTTTTCAACGAACCTGGCATAAACTTGTCTATGAACTTTTCAACATAAGACATGAGCCAAATCGCTAAAATAATTGGGATAACCGAAGATGCGTAAGATGCTGGCGTGATAGGCAGACCAAAGAAGCTAATGTCTATACCGCTTTGTTTACTTGCCGCAAAGAGTCCAGATAGGCTTGGATGAAATAAAGCGGCAGCAACTGCCATTGCTACATAAGAATTACATTTAAAACGTACTGAGCAACTGTGAGCCAACACAATTGGTAGCAGATAAAAAACACCATCACTGATAGCATTCAGTATCTGGTAGTTTTGACTGTCTTTTGGAAGAATATCGAATGTTAGCAATAACGCCAGTATACCTTTAAGGATACCAGCACCGGCAATCGCAGGGATAATCGGCGAGAAAATACCACTGATTGTTTCCATCAGGAAAGCTAGTTTCCCAGATTTCTCCGCAGTTTCGTTTTCAGCAGAGCCTTCTTGTGATGATTTACGTAAGCGTGGAATTGTTGTGTATATTTCATCACAAACTTTGCTGACTCTATCACCAAGAATAACTTGAAATTGATCGCCTGAAAGATTGGTACCAAATACACCATCGAGATCAGCGATAGCGTCTTTATTTGCCTTCGACAAGTCCTTTAAATTGAATCTTAATCGAGTAATGCAGTGAAAAAGAAACGGTGATGTTATCGTCACCACCCACTAACCGTATAATTTGATTAGCTAACTCTTTATTTGACATGGTATGTCTCCAGAAAGAAATGAAAATTGGCTGCTAGAGCAGCAAATAATCCCTCTGGTGTTTGCCTGATTTAACAGTAACAAGCCTCGTGGACATAAATGTAACTATCTAACGTCGTTAAGGACTCTATCAATATGAATCACTAAATACAGTTTTTCAGAGTCACTCATAGGATGATCATAGGTTTTCCTGACAAATTCGGAAATCGTATCAACACACTGATGAGTTTTAGTTAACTCTTTTATCAACAGGTCCGACAGTAAAGAATCGTGATTGGTAATAACCTCCTTTTTACCAATGCGCTGGGCAAAAAATTTAAGATGTGTAACGAATCGATGATAATTCGGTGAATTTTCATCAAGTTCTACATTAAAAACATACTTAACAATATTGAGTATTTGATAAACAATTTTTGTTAGAGACTTAAAATCGTTTAGATTACTGTTATCCGCATTAATAATATGCAAGGCAATACTACAGGCCTCAGATCTTTCTAACAGAACACCCCAATTTAAAAGTATCTTTTGAATAATGCCTTCGGCAAATTTAAATTCTTGATCGTAAAAACTGCGGATTTCCCATTCAAAAGGGTTTCGGTATGCTTAGACCGTCTTTAGAGCGTTTAATGGCAAAATCCAAGTGATCGGACAACGACACGAACAAGCCGTTACCAAACTTTTTATTCAATGATTTTTCTGCTTCATTACAGATAAATTCTGTAATTTCAACAACCTCAAGAGGCAAACTCTCCATCAATACTTTGAGCCGTTCGGATGTGGCATCGCCTTGATTTAATCTGAATACCTTCTCAGCAATACTAGGATCAATTTCCCCTCCAGGTAGAGCCTTAAAGCCAAGCCCTTTCCCCGTCAGTATCAACTCCTGTCCTTTCTCATCGGCGGCGCTGACCACGTTATTGTTTAGCACTTGTATTATTGTAAACATGCCTTTGTGCTCTCGTTATTGAAACTAAAAAAACAAAAAAGGCGAACCTGATATACAAAACACAAAGCTATACCTAGCTTATCTTGTGTGATGCATACAGTTTCGCCCTATTGGTAACAATCTGTATTACGTTTTAGATGATACATGGAATAATAAGGCAACGTCTATTCATTCCAATGATATCTGTGATTTGTATCCGATTTTTCTACCGGCTACATGTTTCTTTATTGCTAGTTCTGTACAAATGTTGTTTGCAGCGCTTTTTCTGACCGATCTTAAGCGAACATACTAGTCCCCTATTGCAGTTGAAAGGTATACACTAACAAAGCAAGTGTTATAGGAGAAAATAGAGTGGAAAGCAAAATCACATCAGACGTTAAAGAACATTCACGTCCATAGTATTCTGCTACCATAAACGGCCCTGTCCCTGTTGGAAGCGCTGATAGCAACAAGACACAAAGTAACGCAGGCTCAGATAATGGAAATAGAGAGCTGACCAAAATGAAAACTAAGGTTGGGTGAACAATCAACTTTGTGAATACAAACAGCATCGTTCTCTTTGTCAAAAATGAACTGGCACTACTAACCTCTCTGCCTCCAAGAAACAACCCAATCGTGACTAATGCACAAGGTGCTGCTGAGCCGCCAAGGAGATCTAACGATGAACTAATAAAATGAGGTATATGTAAGCCCAGAAACAGGAATAAAGGAAGCGACTACAGGAGCAACAATAATAGGATTACTAGATACTTTTTTAAGAACTGTCATTGCAATATCTTTCTGTTGTCGACCACGATTACTACCGCACTCGACCAGGATAATACTGATGGCAAAAAGTACACATACCGTAATGATTGTCGCACTTAGTGCATAAGTTTGAGACTCGTCCCCCACAATAGCAAGTAATAATGGAAACCCCATAAATCCAGTATTTGCATAACTACTATTAAGAGCATCGATTGAAGCATCCGCTAGCGCTCTTCCTCTTTTCATCTGAAATAGCAGAGTTAACGTAAACAGTACAAAAGTCGCCAATAGAAAAGCAGCGATAAATTCGGGGCGCCATAGTTGGTGCCATTCAGAAGTGGCAACAATATCGAATAACAGAGCTGGCAGAGCAAGAAAAACCACATACTTGTTTAACTCAGTTGTCGCTTGATCGCCCACCCAACCCTTGTATCTAAGTAGCCAACCACAGAAGATTAGAGCAAAAATAGGAAAAATAATAAGAAATGTAGATACCACAGAAGAACCATTAATCTGAAGAAAGATTAGACTCTATCCAAACAACACTATTTAATCTAATATCATTTATAACACTACTTGATACCTTTTTTGTATGAATGTTGATATTAAACAACTTAAATATTTTATCGCTGTTGCTGAGATTGGGAACATAGGTCGGGCTGCAAAAATGCTTCATTTAACCCAACCTCCCCTGAGCAGACAAATTAGCCTTCTTGAGAATGAGTTAGAAGCCACCCTTTTTGTTAGGCATCCAAAAGGAGTCACGTTAACTCCTGCCGGAGAACGCTTCTACATGGACTCAAAACGAATTCTGGCCGCTATGTCTGATGCCTATCAAAACGTGCAAGACATAGTCAAAGGCAAAGCTGGACAACTATCGATTGGTTTCATGATGCACGCGGCATACAACATCATTCCACAGCTTACAAAAAAGTATTTAGCTCTCTACCCAGATGTGTCTTTACATCTAGAAGAAGTGATACCAACAGAACTCGTCAAGCTTATTCAGTCAGGAAAATTTGACGCTGCCGTAATGCTAAAAACACCATATGATGTAGGCCTCAACTCGTTAAAACTTAAAGAAGAGAAGCTATGCCTTGCGTTACCTACATCTCATGCACTGGCAAAAATGGATACGGTATCAGGTTCGGTTTCTAGCCAACGAATCATTTATTGCAACTCCGTGGAGTGTCGCACCAGAGCTGCGGAATGCCATAAAAGTTTATGCAAATCAGTTCGGTTTTGAGCCAAAAGTAATTTTAGAAACACAACTTCAGCAAACAATCATCAATATGGTTGCTGAAGAGTTGGGAGTAGCATTAGTACCAGAACCTTTAAAGAAAGTTCAAACCCCTAATGTCACTTTTCGAGATATTGCTAATGCACCGACTGTTGAATATGTCATTGTCTGGAGAAAAGATAGTCTTAACCCCGCGTTAGAAAAGTTGATTGATTGTTTAAAAAATCTACAAATATAATTCAAAAATAGATTCCAGTATAAGCGCTCACAAGAAAACAGCTACTATCAGTAAAATGTAAAATTTAAGTAAATTGGCATCCCTGAACAGCTCGATATTAGAGCATATCGCTCTCTGCTATTGACAGTGAACGACGCACATAAAAAACAAGTAATCACTTAGTGGTTTTTTATGTATTCAAGCAACGAATGTAAAGACGTACTCATTGCATTCCTTTTGTATATCATAGATATATCAATAACAATGTCCCCGATTTCTTTTAATGGGATATAAACGATTCCCGCATGATTAAGCGTAGTTCGCATCACTTCAGGAACAACGGAAATACCTAACCCGCTAGAAACGATAGCCAACACAGACATTAAATTGGATGTTCTCTGGACAATATTCGGCTCAAAATTGTGAAGAGCCCTGAGTGCTTTGCCATCATCCCTATCTGAATTTGAGTACACAACAAAGCTTTCATGAACAAGATCAGACATCAGTACTTCGGTTCTTGTTGCTAATCGGTGCGTAGAAGGAACAACAATACATGGCGGCCAACTCACCAGCTTTTCAGCACACAGTTCTTCAGAAACCTCCAACCCAAACGTGGTGCAAAATCCAAGATCAAGCTTCTCGTTCTTCAGGGATTCCAATTGCGAGATAGGGTTCACTTCGGTTAAGTGGATATCAATATCCGGCATGTGCTTCCTGAAAGGTTGAATGTATTGACCGAGTAATCCCGAATAAGCAACGCTCCCCGAATAACCAATATTCAATCGTCCCATCGTTCCATTCAATACAGAACGGGCGACCAACTCAGCCTTTTCGAGTTGCCTGACTGCAAGGTAGGATTCATGTAAGAAATGAGTTCCCGCCGAAGTCAATCGCACGTCACGACTAGTCCTCTCAAACAAACGTCCTCCGAGCTTTTCTTCCAACGTTTTTATCTGAATGCTAAGTGCTGGCTGGGCGATGTGTAAACGTTCTGCTGCTTTTCCAAAGTGCAGTTTCTTCGGCGACAGCAATAAAGTAACGTAGTTGCTTAATCTCTAACATTGATTCAATTTTTATTATCAATAATGTCGTTATTATATATTGGTGATTATCAATAATCACTCGTAAAATGTGATTTAACGCAATTTATAGTCAGGGGGCACAATGCCATCAAACTCAAATACTATGAATCTACCCATCGAAAAACGTGGATTCCTTACCTTGGTACTTGCAGCGCTTGCTATATTCGCTCCGTTTGCCACCGATATGTACTTATCTGGTTTTACTTCTATTGCTGCAGATTTGAATACGGATATCTCCAATGTCCAATTTAGCCTTTCGACTTTTTTTATTGGTATGGCATTAGGGCAACTCCTTTATGGTCCTCTCGCGGATAAGTACGGGCGACGCATACCATTAGTCATAGGAATAGTAATATTTATTGTTTCATCTCTTGCTATAGCTTTAGCGCCAAACATTCAGATGTTTAATGGGTTTCGCTTTATACAAGCGATAGGAGGATGCTCTGGAATGGTGATAAGCCGTGCGATTATTCAAGACGTCTATGATCAGAAAGAATCTGCGCAAGCGTTATCACTAATAATGGTAATTCAGGGAGTTGGGCCTATCGTAGCACCTATTCTAGGCGCCTATATATTGGTTAGCAGCAGTTGGAATGTCATTTTCTATTTTCTGACCGTGTTTGGATTGCTTTGTCTGGCTCTTACCTATAAATACGTGCCTGAATCATTACCAAAAGAACAACGACAGTCGCAAAATATGGCGAGCATCTATAGAGGGTTTAAAGCGTTATTAAGCGACAAATCATTCTTGTTGCCTTCATTATCGGGCGGGTTAGCTGTTTCCGTTATGTTTTGCTTCATAACTGGCTCACCAAATATCTTGATGAACATTTATGGTTTATCTCAGCAGCATTATAGTTGGGCGTTCAGCGGCACGGCATTACTCATGGTGGTTATGAGTCAGTTAAATCGCATGCTACTGGCAAGGTTTTCGCCTCAAGTTATTTTTAATATCTCGGTATTCATCAGCTTACTCGCTGCCGTTATGCTGTTTTTCCTTCGAGATACTGCAAATATTTTTGTGTTTATGGCTCCGTTAGCGCTATGTATTGGACTCGTCCCTGTCGTCAGCGCAAACGCCATGGCACTGGCGATGTCTTCTCGCACAAAGGATGCTGGTAGCGCATCATCGCTTATCGGGGTGCTTCAATTCGGATTCGCCGGAGGTATCAGTGCACTGGTTAGCACCATGGATAACGGTACCTCCCTACCAATGACAGGAATGATTCTAATGTGTTCTGCTTGTGCATTCGTTTTAAATCGTCTGCGCTAACGAACACGACAATTAGGTTAATGCTAATCGACATAGCCAGTGTTGCTCAACGGGCTATCGAGATCTCTTAACTGTTTATCAGCAAAAATAAATATATCAAATAGACTTTAAAAATACCCTTAATTGCAATTTCCGGAGAAAAACATGGTCCGATCTTTAAAGATCATTTGGGTTTGTACATTCGTAGCCACGGTAAACTGGCTCTCTTTTGGTAACGTCTTAGCGCAGGAAGCTCCCCAGAAACGATGCTGCTATGCAGGTCGGTGCCCTTACTCTTAAACGTCAACTCGTCCCTACTATTTATAGTCTTCCTGGCAGGACCGTCGCTTATGAGCAAGTCGAAATACGCCCTAGAGTGGATGGTGTCGTTACGAAAGTGGTATATCAACCTGGGCAAACGTTAAACATTGGCGACCCTCTCTTTGAGTTAGATGATGCGGCTTATGTGGCATCGGTTGAATCGTATAAAGCCGATCTTGCCGCTGCCGCAGCGGATTTGCCAGTTAAAAGAGCCGCCTATCAAAGGGCTTTAAAACTGAAGGGAAAAGGGTTCACTGCGGCTGAAGTGGAAAGTGCCCAGTCCGAACTTGCAGCAGCTCAAGCAACTTATGACTCAGCGAAGAGCAATTTGAAATATGCAACGACACAATTATCCTGGACAAAAATAACCAGCCCGATTCAGGGGAAAGCAGAGGTATCGGAGGTGTCTGTTGGTGATTTGGTCACGGCAGGTCAATCCGACGCAATGACCACGATAACGCGGTTAAATCCTATCTACATGGATATGCTAGAGACCTCGTCAAGAATTCTCGCAATCAGACGTAAAATAGACCGTGGAACGTTAATCCCAAACGAAAAAATAAAAGCGAGCCTCATACTTGACGATGGAGAGCTTTATCAAGGCGTAGGCTCTCTAGTCACCGCCAGTGCTACGACGTCTACTTCAACTGGAACCGTCACCATTCGATTTGCATTCGATAACCCTGAAGAACTGCTACTACCTGGGATGTTTGTTCGAGCATCGGTCGAACTGGGCAAAACAAACGCATTCCTAATCCCCCAACGTGCGGCGCAGAGAAACAGTGCCGGTGAACTGATGGTATATGTCATTGAAAACGGCAAAGCCAAACAGGTAGAGGTCACCACTGAAGGTAGTTATCAAAACAACTGGATAGTGACTGATGGCGTAAAAGAGGGGCAAACCCTTATTCTAGATGGATTAAAAACGATGTCTGACGGTGTATCTGTCGTACCTGTAGCCGCAGAAGTTGACGAAACTCGGTTTAGTGAAAGACAAGCAAACCTATACCAGCTCTGAGCCTTCCTCAAACCAGAACGATACCGTTTCTGAAAATCCAACTAATGAATAGAAGGGTTTATGTCTAGATTTTTTATACATCACCCAGTATTTGCCTGGGTCATTGCTATTGTCGTGATGCTTGCTGGCTACTTTGGCTTATCTAGCATGGCCATATCACAGTATCCAAATATTGCTCCGACGACGGTCCGTATATCCGCAACCTACACTGGCGCAACCGCAAAAACGGTACAGAACTCAGTGACGACCATCATTGAGGATGGAATGACTGGTTTAGATGGGTTGACTTACATGACGTCAACATCTTCGTCTGGCAGTTCGTCCATTTCTCTCGTATTTGACGGAAGCATTGAACCGGCGATGGCTCAGGTTCAGGTTCAGAATAAACTGCAGTTGGTACAGGCTTCGCTTCCTAGTAATGTCACGAGTACAGGGATCAGTGTCACGCGCTCTACGTCATCAATACTTTTGGTTGGTGCCTTAGTCGATGAATCAGACCGCTACTCTCAGGTAGAATTAGGCGATATTCTCGACCGTACGATCAAAGATCCTGTCCAGCGGACATCTGGTGTTGGTTCTATCGATACCTTTTCTTCACCTTACGCGATGAGAATTTGGTTAGACCCAGATAAACTGCATAAATATGGCTTAACTGCAAATGATGTGACGGATTCGGTTTCAGATCAAAACAGCAATGTTTCGGTTGGGTCATTGGGGTCTCTGCCTACCGAAAATGGGCAGCAAATCACGGTGCCTCTGAATGCTCAATCTCAGCTGTCGACGGTGAGAGAATTTGAAAAAATATCGTTATCTACCACCAGCGACGGATCTACCGTTTACCTGGGCGATGTCGCCAGAATAGAAATTAACTCTGAAGATCTCTCTTCGACTTCTCGCTTCAACGGAAAGCCAGCAGCTGGTTTCGGTGTAAATCTCGCTAATGGTGCAAATGCGGTCGATACAGCAACAGCCGTTAGAGATAAACTAAGTAATCTATCTCACTCCTTGCCCAGTGGCGTAAAAGTCGTTTACCCCTACGATACTTCCCCTTTTGTCGAAGAATCTATTAGTCAGGTTTACCACACTCTGGGAGAAGCAATTGTTCTGGTCTTTTTAGTTATCTTTGTTTTTCTACAAAGTTGGAGAGCAACCATAATCCCTACTATTGCAGTGCCTGTCGTGCTTCTGGGTACATTCGGCATTCTTTCTGTTTTTGGGATGTCAGTTAACACCTTGTCTATGTTTGCATTGGTGCTCGCTATCGGCCTGCTGGTTGATGACGCGATTGTTGTCGTTGAGAACGTAGAGCGGGTGATGGAAGATGAGAAAATTGATGCCGTGGCTGCTACCGAGAAAAGTATGAAAGAAATTTCGGGCGCATTAGTGGGCATTGTTCTAGTGCTTTCTGCGGTATTTTTACCGATGGCATTTATGTCGGGTTCAACGGGTGTTATCTATAAACAGTTTTCCGTTACGATTATTTCAGCCATGGTTCTGTCATTGTTTGTGGCCCTCATTCTGACACCGGCAATGTGTGCCAGTTTACTCAAACCCTCACACGGTCAGTCCGAGTTTATTGCAAGCAAATTATTTAATCAGGGGTTTGATCGATTAAACAGTAAATACATCAGTGGCGTTGGTCACTTTATAACACGCCCAGTTCGTATGTTGCTGATATTAGCCGCAATCGTAGTCGCTATTGGTTACACCTATCGAGTGCTCCCGTCGTCGTTTGTACCGACAGAGGATCAAGGCGTAATGATGGGGATGGTGACATTGCCGGAAACGGCCACTCAGGTCCAAACGGAAGAAGCCATCGAGAATATTGAGAATTATCTACTCAATGACCAAAAAGACTATGTCGAAGCGGTTTTTTCTGCGGTGGGCTTTAGTTTTAATGGCTCTGGCCAAAACAGCGCAATGATGTTTATAAAACTTAAGGACTTTGAAGAAAGAAGCGATATGCCCGCAGGACAGATCGCTGCCAATGCGAACCAGCACTATATAAATAACCGAATGGGGCAAATTATCTTCATGCAGCCCGCAGCGATACAAGGTATGGGTAACTCGTCTGGCTTTGATTTTTATCTGGTTGATGATAATGGTAACGGTGCTGAGGCCTTACACAACGCAGCAGAAACACTAATTCGCAATGCACAGCAAACTGAAGAAGTTAGTGGCCCGCGAGCCAGTTTCGTCGGCAATGAAGTCTTCATTGCAACTGAATATTGATCGTGAAAAGGCTCAATCTTTCGGGCTATCACTTGCTGATATTAATTCAATGTTAACCACTATATTTTCCGGTAGTTATGTCAATGACTTCACACTCAATGAAAAACTTCGTGAAGTGATCGTACAAGGTGACTCACCATACCGAATGCAACCTGAAGACGTTTTCCGTTGGCAGGCGGTCAACAGTGATGGTGAGGCCGTTCCTTTTCGCTCATTCATTAGTCAAAGTTGGGAGCAAACCTCTTCAACGCTATATCGCTATGGTGGTACGAGCGCAATAGAAATTACGGGTGATGCAGCCGAAGGGGTTTCTACCGGTGAAGCAATGGATCGCATGGAACAGTTGGTGTCAGAACTTCCTGGGAATTACGGCATTGCATGGGTAGGGTTATCGCTTCAGGAAAAAATGTCCGGCAGTCAGGAATCCATACTTTATGCCTTATCGGTGTTAATTGTTTTTCTTTGTCTTGCTGCACTATATGAAAGTTGGTCTGTGCCATTTTCTGTCATGTTAGCCGTTCCTGTGGGGCTGCTTGGCGCACTCTGCGCTGCCTTACTTTTCGATCAGTCAAATGATGTCTATTTCAAAGTGGGAATGCTGACAACAATTGGCTTAGCCGCCCGAAACGCAATCTTAATCGTTGAATTTGCTGAAAGCCTGAAAGAGCAAGGCTACTCTTTGGTAGAAGCCTCATTGCAAGCCGCCAGACAGCGTTTACGACCGATCTTAATGACCACGTTAGCGTTTATGTTCGGTGTTTTACCCCTCGCGATAGCTTCAGGTGCAGGTGCGAATGCGCAAAACTCTATTGGTATTGGTATGCTGGGTGGCATTATCTTTTCTGCCGTGTTTGGCATATTTATGGCTCCGGTCTTCTACGTATCGGTAATGTCAGTAGTGCAAAAGATCAGAAGTAAGGAGAAATAAAATGAATTTACTCAAATGTATCCCCATTTTATTTGTTGCTGGCTGCACGACTGTTGGCCCGGATTACCAACAACCAGACATTGATATCTCTCAGAGCTATGTTGGTGTTGAGCAAAATGACGAGACTCTGAAACATTTAACGGTCAATGCGTGGTGGTTGGAGTTTAATGACCCAGTCCTCAATGGCTTAATAGAAAGGGGGCTAAAACAGAACCTGGATATCGCATCTGCAAAGGAAAGGATACGAGAAGCGGAAGCCGTCATGAGAACCACGGGGATCAATGCGCAATTAGATGGTTCAGCTGATGCCGATTACCTTCGCAGTGGCGGCGAAGGAACATCGGCCGACAATGTTTCGACTACCAGCCTGAGTGCAACGTTCGTTATTGATCTGTTTGGTGGCATAAGTCGGGAGCGAGAGGCAGCAATCGCTGACTTAGCTGCAGCTGAAGCTGACCTGGAAACCACCAGACTCGCCTGGTTAGCTGACTTAGTTTCTGCTTACTTAGATGCTCGCTATTATCAAAAGACCCTGACACTGACCAACGAAACCATACGTTCCAGAATGGATACGGTCAATATCACTGATTTGCAGTATCAAGCCGGTGCTGCAACCGAATATGACTTAGTGAAAGCTCAGGCTTTACTTGAATCTGCCCGAGCTGACTATCCGGGTTACATGGCAAGCTTGAATGCGAATATTTTTTCGATAGCGACATTGCTAAATGAACCTGCAAAAACAATCATGCAGGAGATTCATCAAAAACCGGTGGAATCGCATATTCCGGCAGCTCCTAATTATGGTGTACCTGCTGATCTGTTGAGAAACAGGCCCGACATTCATTATTATGAATCACTACTTCACTCGGCTACCGCTGATGTCGGTGTTGCTACTGCTGATTTATACCCATCCCTGACTCTAACCGGAGATATCAGTTCTATAGACGGAGATGGAAGTTGGTCGTTTGGCCCCGCCCTCTCATTACCGATATTTAATCAAGGAGCCCTCAGAGCAACGCGAGACACTAAGATTTCTGTAGCAAAACAAGCAGAAATAGATTGGCGTTCAGCAATCATTGATGCCGTTGAAGATGTGCAAGTCTCTATATCGAATTTTACACAATATCAAATACAAAGTGACGCGTTAAAAAAGTCATCGGATTTTTATTCCAAAGCATTGTTATTAGCACAGCAAAACTTTCGTGATGGAGCGATAACGTTATTGGACTTACTCGATACGGATCGCTCTGCCGCATCAGCAAAAATTAGTGCTGCATCAGCAATAAACGAGACAGCCAAAGAGTGGGCTACCTTACAAATCGCCATGGGAGCGGGAGCAAAAGTGACAGAATAAAGCAACAACTTGTGGATATATAAAGTCATAGTTCTAATTGCCACTTTAAGCTTGTATCAGCAACTCTGCTAAAACAGCCATAAAGTGGCATTTTTAACTCTCAAACAATCAGTTTTTACCCAAAACATAGTGATCTGCTCTAGCCAGACTTGACACTTAATAAAGAGACATTGGACTGCCACCGAACTCGACATTCCTTTAAACCATTAGTTGAGAATGGCCTAACTGTCATTCGCGGTTAGCACTACCCATGCCTGTAATACTATTCAGCTATAATTCCGGAACCTAGCGGTTTTGGAAAATAGAAATATTGCTTAATGCAGTGCCCAGTCTGTCTGGCTAGAACGGGTCATAGCAAATAACTCCGTTTTTTGAACTGTGTTATTTGCTTTTAAATCTAATTACTTCAAAGTTTGCCATTTTTTAATAATTGTGCGGCATGTCTACATGCCCGTACCGTCAGAGCCATACCCGTTAAAGTCGTCCCCGAAATACCACTTCCAACAAAACAGGATGCGTCAGTCACACACACATTCGGAACGCCCCACACCTGATTAGTCGAGTTCAAAACTGAGGACTCCGGCTCTGAGCCCATTCGCGCCCCTCCCGTTTCATGAATTGCCGCCCCCATTATCATCACCTTCTGAACACATAGGTATGAGCCTTGCCATTCAGACAGTATGAAAACCTTATCGGCTGGGAACAAAAGCGAACGATGCTGGGCTCGAAATCAAAATGATAACAAGCGGCACATTCTAAAAAAGATTCTACCGTAACTCTTTTTCCCATCTTAGCACTGACGTAACGGTGTATGTTTTTCCCACGTGACTCAGTTAAGTTTCGAGCAGGCGTAACAAATGCACTTTCAAGTGCAATCAGGGTGGCAGCAGAAAGGGAAGGTAGACCAGACATGATATTGCCTCTTCACGATTTTGTCGTAAACTTACATAAGTCTAGGCTACGAAGAGGCAATATCAAATTATAGTTGCACCAAATATCAATATATGGTTGTAAATATCAATTTATGGTTGTTTCAACAGATATTTCCGATGTATTGTCGGATTACTCTTTACCGTACACGTTGTTCTCTTGCTCTTGCACACGGATGAACGTGGTGCGCTTCGTTAGCTCGCGAAGCTCTGATGCGCCTACGTAGGTGCAGGTTGAACGCACGCCGCCCAGGATATCCTGAATGGTGTTTTCAACCGGGCCACGGTACGGCAATAGTACGGTTTTTCCTTCAGCTGCGCGGTAACCCGCAACGCCGCCGGAATGCTTGTCCATCGCGCTCTTAGAAGACATGCCGTAGAATTTCATGAAGGTTTCGCCGTCGACGGAAACCAGTTCACCGCCTGACTCTTCGTGGGCAGCCAGCATCCCGCCCAGCATCACGAAATCAGCGCCGCCGCCGAAGGCTTTGGCGACATCGCCCGGGCATGAACAGCCGCCGTCACCGATGATACGGCCACCCAGGCCGTGCGCGGCGTCGGCACATTCAATAATGGCAGATAGCTGCGGGTAACCGACACCGGTTTTCACGCGAGTGGTGCACACCGAGCCCGGGCCGATGCCCACTTTAACGATGTCTGCGCCTGCTAGGATCAGCTCTTCCACCATGTCGCCTGTTACCACGTTACCGGCAGAAATCACTTTGTCCGGGAATTCAGCGCGCACGCGTTGCACGTAGTCAACCAGGTGCTCTAAGTAACCGTTGGCAATGTCGATGCAGATGAAAATCAGCTCATCGCTCAGCGCCATGATGTCCTGAGTCTTTTTAAAATCAGCTTCTGAGGTACCGGTCGATACCATTACATGACTCAGCGTGTCTGTATCGGCGTCTTTAACAAACTCCGCCCAGTCTTCAACCGTGTAGTGCTTATGCACTGCGGTCATCACACCGTGTTTGGCCAGCGCCTGCGCCATGGCAAAGCTGCCGACTGAATCCATATTGGCAGCAATAACAGGCACTCCCGCCCATTGACGACCACTATGCTTGAAGGTAAACTCGCGGGTTAAATTTACTTGAGAACGGCTTTTCAGGGTTGAACGTTTCGGGCGAAACAGGACATCTTTAAAACCTAACTTAAGTTCTTGTTCGATGCGCATTATGTAATTCCTTGATTGATTCACAAATTGTGTCTCTTTTGCAGAATGCGTAGTACCCAGGTTGGCAGACTTGAGTACTTTGCGGACACAAAAAAACCGGAGCGTTGGCAGACGCTCCGGTTTTCAGCATTATAGGCCGTGATTTCTTTCCGGCAAGTCTGATATTTGACATTTTTTTGTGTTACGCTGGCAAAGATTCCATATCCGCTCCCCTGCACAGCATCCCATTTCAGCCAGTAAAAATCATTTATTGATAAAATACAGTAACTTACTAAACCCTCTGCTTTTACATCCAACTGGTCAAATATTGAACGCTTAGCTGCCAACTGCAAATCCTGACGTTTTTTCATTACTCATTTGCCGTTGTTAAGCGCGATTTTTGCCACCTTGATCGGCGTTTTATTCATCAAACCCTGCTCCCTCGGCTAATTTCTTCTATGTTTACAAAGATGTGATTGATGGCTGACCTGAGTCAAAACCCGGCGGATTGAGCACTGGATCCTCCGCTTTTTCCGTGCCGGTTGAAGTGTGGTGACTGCGGGCAAACTCATTCATGAATCAATAACAAAAATGAGCGTTCTCCGGGAGAATAACGATGAACAGCAGATGGATACCCGCAGTGGTGCTGGGCACAGTGTGTTTGGCTTTATCACCTTTGGCTGCCGCTGTAGGCGAGCACCAGTTCAGCGCCGATGTCGGCTACACCGACCTCGATAACGGCTACAGCAGCGATGAAGTACTCACGACCTCTCTCGGCTACAGCTATTACATCACCAGCTTTGTTGCCGTGGATTTGGGCTACAACGGTACTCTGTCGAGCAAAGCCAAACTGCGTGACAGCAATGGCAATGCGATTGAAACCAAGTACGACAGTTATTACGGCGGCGCGCGCATTGAGGTTCCGTTCAGCTCGTTTGCCACCGTATTTGCCCGTGGCGGCGCGGCTTATACCGAACTGAAAGAGGAAAATGTCTCGGCAAGTCCAGGTTCGTCAACCACGCATTCCGGTGTGAATCCTTATGTCAGTGCCGGCGCGCGAATCCAGATGCCGAATAACCCCAACGTGCAGCTGAGCGCAGAAATCACCTATCAGGATCTGGAACACGGTTATGACAGCACCTCAGTCTCGGTCGGTGCACGCTTCCGCCTGTAGCACTTAGCGTATAGCACTCCTGCTGTAGCATGCCGTCTTCGCCCGGCACTCACGACCAAAGAACATTAATTGCCCACATTGAGCGCAAAGCAAACACTTTACGCTCACCTCATTCACACAGAAAAGATATGGTTTATTTTTTGCTGTATCCGTTTAACTATAGCGATAATTAATTGAAGTCAGGTCTTATTTAAGGGGACTGTTATGATTGATATCGCTTTTTTCAGCGCGAAGACTTACGACGAAACCTCATTTCGTAAAATCGTTGATAACGATAAATTCACGCTGCACTTTCACGATTTCCGTCTTACCGAGAAAACGGCGCAGATGGCGCAGGATTGCAAAGTCGTGTGTGCTTTCGTCAACGATGAACTGGGCGAAGAAGTGCTCACCAAACTGTATGAAGGCGGCACTCGCCTGATTGCCATGCGCTGTGCAGGTTTCGACAAAGTCGATCTCGATGCGGCCAAACGTATTGGCATGCAGGTTGTGCGTGTGCCGGCCTACTCTCCGGAAGCCGTCGCTGAGCACGCGGTCGGCCTGATGATGTGCCTTAACCGTCGTTATCACAAAGCCTACCAGCGCACCCGCGATGCCAACTTCTCGCTGGAAGGTCTGGTCGGCTTTAACTTCTACGGTAAAACGGTCGGCGTGATTGGCTCGGGTAAAATTGGCGTGGCGGCGATGCGTATTCTGAAAGGCCTGGGCATGAATATTCTCTGCTTTGACCCGTACGAAAACCCGCTCGCGACTGAACTGGGTGCCAAGTATGTCAGCCTGCCGGAACTGTTCAGCAACAGTGACATCATTACGCTGCACTGCCCAATGAGCAAAGAGAACTACCACCTGCTCGATGAAGCGGCGTTTAATCAGATGAAAGACGGCGTGATGATCATCAACACCAGTCGTGGTGAACTGCTGGACTCCGTCGCCGCCATTGAAGCGCTGAAGCGTGGCCGGATCGGTGCGCTTGGCCTGGATGTGTATGACAACGAAAAAGATCTGTTCTTCCAGGACAAGTCTAACGATGTGATTGTCGATGACGTGTTCCGCCGTTTGTCGGCGTGCCACAATGTGATGTTCACCGGTCACCAGGCATTTCTGACCGAAGATGCGCTGCACAATATTGCCGAAACCACACTCAACAATGTGCTGGCGTTCGACCAGGGCACTTCATCAGGCAACGAACTGGTTAGCTAATCACCTGATTAACTAGGTAGCTGATTACCTGAGTACCTGAGTAGATAAGCACACTCAGGTACAGGCTGGTGAATCAGTTCACCAGCTGACGCAGATAGCTGAACAGATCACTGGCGAGCAATCCACGCTCGCCAAATTCTTTGGCGTTCATGTCCGCCGCCATACTGTGGATTTGCACGCCAAGTTTCGCTGCTTCGGTCAGGTTCAGGCCCTGAGCCAGCATGGATGTGATGATACCGGTTAACACATCACCCATTCCGCCAGTCGCCATACCCGGATTTCCAGCCAGGCAGACAAAAGTCTGCTGACCGTCAAATACCAGCGTTTCCCGCTCCTTTTAACACAATCACACCGCCATATTTCTTATGCAGCGCTCTGACTGCGCTAAATCGATCCGCCTCGACCTGACTGACTTTACAATCGAGCAGTTTAGCGGCTTCGGCCGGATGCGGGGTGATAATACGCTGCGCATCAAACCCGCCGGACATCGCGAGAAAATGCAGCGCATCAGCGTCCAATACTTTGGGCTTTTCACTTCTTTCCACATGCTGCATGATGTGACGCGCAGTATCATTGCGGCCCAGTCCTGGCCCGACAGCAATCACATCGCACCACTGCAGCCGTTCATCGATAAACGACATTTCATTCCAGCCGGCCGCCATGATTTCCGGACAGGCGGCCAGCATCGCCATGGTATTACTGGCGTGCATCAGTGTGGCGGTTAACCCCGCGCCACTGCGTGCACACGCTTTGGCAGACAAAATCGCTGCCCCGCCCAAACCCTCATTACCACCGATAATCAATGCCTTACCATGACTGCCTTTATGAGAACTCGGTTCACGCTTGGTCAGTAGCTGCTTGATCGATTTAGGGTCGATGGCCTGTAAGGTCGGCGTATTTTGCGAATTGAACGTTTCTTCTACGCCCAGTCCGGCAAAGTTAAGATCGCCGACATAATTACGTGCTTTGCCTGTCACCAGACCTTGTTTGAGACCGATAAAACTCACCGTATGGGTGGCACGAATCGCCGCACCCAGCACCGAGCCGGTGTTGGCACATAAGCCGGATGGCACGTCTATCGCGACAATGGGTGCCGGACTGCGATTCAGCGTATCAATCAGCTGCTGCACCGGTTCGCGCACTGTGCCGCTTAATCCGGTGCCAAGCAGGGCATCAATGATCAGATCAACATCCCGTGGTACTTCATCATCAATCGGATAAACCTCTCCGCCATGATCCAGCCAATGATAGTACGCCGATAGCGCATCGCCGCGCAGTTGCTCCGGATCGCCATATTGCCACACCGTAACCTGCACGCCGAGTGAACGGGCCAGACACGCCACAATGTAACCATCTCCGCCGTTATTGCCTCCGCCGCAACACACCAGCCAGTGATGAGCGCCAGGATACTGAGCATAAGCGACGGTAAAAGCCGCCTGGCCTGCGCGTTCCATCAGGCTGAACATTTCCAGCCCTATGGCTTTCGCAGCCATGGCTTCACCTTGTTTGACTTGTTCGGCGGTGTAGAAGACTTTGGGTAACGGCATGGTCCTTCTCCTTGCAGGATAATAGCTATCCTGCGGCAGCAACTGAGTTTAAAGTGTATGCAAAAAAGCCAAGGGCTTCCTTGGCTTTGCACCATTTTTGTGTGGTGGGCTATCTGTTTTACTGGGCGAAACGCTCGGTTTATCAGGCGAATCCGGGTTTTACAAACTCAGCGCTGTTATCGGGCGCTCACTGGTTTTGCAACGTCATCAGCGCTTCAGCGGTTGCGTCCTGAACAGACAAGAACAGCGAATTCACTTTGCCGGTCGGTGTGCGCATCGGATTAAGCGTGATGTTCTGATACATAAACTCCGCCTGCTGGGTAACCGGACGGACGTTACGACATTTAAACAGATAAGGGCGCTGTTGCCAGGTGATAAAGCTGCGGCAACCAAGATCGTACACCGGCTTGGTTTTGAGCTTGAACCACTCCGGCGGGATTTCAGGAAACAGGGTAAACAGCGACTGGCCGATGGCATCATGGGCCTGTTTACCGCTGTG
Organism: Vibrio sp. CDRSL-10 TSBA; assembly: GCA_039696685.1. Classification (NCBI taxonomy): domain Bacteria; kingdom Pseudomonadati; phylum Pseudomonadota; class Gammaproteobacteria; order Vibrionales; family Vibrionaceae; genus Vibrio; species Vibrio sp. CDRSL-10 TSBA. The sequence goes on from CP155565.1 coordinate 999,851, forward strand.
GTGGGTCATAAACCCGTTCCATACCTGAACGTTGTAATCACGATCCAGAACCACCAGCCCCATGTCTACGTTCTGCACCATGTCCACCATCCAGTGGAACTGCTCAAATTCAGCCGGTAAAGTCAGCATCAGAAGTCCTCCATCAGGTAAGCCAGTTTGTGATCCAGCAGCGGCAATGATTCATCGACAAACATAAACAGCAGATCGCAGCGAATTGAGGTGCCTTCGATGTTGTAACTCACTTCAAAAGTCATAGTTTTCTTAAACGATCCTGCGGTGGATTCAATGATCGAATCGATCGGAATGTGTTGGCCGAGTAATACCGGCGCACTCTGGAAAAAGCGCACTTCCGCCTGTTCACCGAGGCCATTGAGAAACGAACCGACCAGAATATTAGAGACATCCATCAGCAGTTCGAGCTCTTCCAGTTCGACACTGTCCGCCGGAATCTGCATCAGTTTTTTCAGATCCGATACGCTGGAATCGCTGAGCAGCACCAAGGCTTCACCGGCAATGCCCTCACCGCTGAATCCCTGGCATACCCCCGAAACCTGACTGTTTTCAGCCAGATCGCGCAGCGCCATATGCAGTTCGCTTACTTCAAAGATATTAACGTTAGGCAGCGGCAGCTGGACAAACACATCGAAATGACGGGCCAACGCATCGGCGGCGCGGCCAATTGATACGTTAGCCACTTCCATATAGATATCGCGGCGACGTAATATCGGCAGTTCGAGACTGACAGGCGTCACCAGCCTTGGTTGCGCCGGCGGCTCGAGAATCTCGCGAATCACCGCGTTGAGATCGGTTTGACTGATTGGTTTTTGGATAAAGGCTTTCGCCCCCAGCGCCATGACCCGCTCTCTGGCCTTGGGCTGAATATCACCGGAAACCACCACGACCGGCGTCGAGTCATTGTTTGACTGCATAGCCTCAAGCGTACCAAAGCCGTCCAGCTCTGGCATAGTCAAATCAAGGAACATCAGCTGATAGGAATTTTGCTCCAGCAGCGCAAGCGCTTCCAGACCATGAGTAGCAAAGGTGATATCGGCGTTTAAGGCGGCGGGCAGCGAGCGCGCCATCTGCTTTCTGGCCAGGGCCGAGTCATCACAAATGAGTATGGAGTACGACATATAGTGACCGTCCATGCTGATGTGGGTGTAACAGTGAGTGTATACCCATTTTTGCCCCGCAAGCCAGAATATTACGCTTACTTATTGATAACTCGACTGTTCGCTCAAATTAGCGGCGGGATTAATCAGACCTTCGTGCGGTTAAGTTGCGGGCCGGTTGAGAAATCATCTGTGTTACGAAGCGGGGAATTCAGTAACTCGGCCACAGGGTCAGAACAATGATGCGCAGCACCACAGCAAATACCACCATCGCAATGCCGAGGCGATACCATTTGTACTCTGCCACCGTCATCGGAATGCGCTTGTAAAACATAGTCACAACGCCTTTCCAGTCATGACTGCGCTTACCGTACTGAGCAATCCCGGTCAGTACAAATAAAATCCCGGCCACTAAAACGGCTTTTTCAATCCAAAACAGTGTGGTTTCCATACATCCGCCCTTTCCTTACTATTTAGCGTTCAGTGTATTAATAATCGCGCTCTGTGGCTGTAGAAACTATAGTCGAACACTGCCTCTTTCTGTTACTTATCCAGAGCTTCGTCCACGACGCTATCCCCGCTTCAGATGGGGCGCCTGAACCAACAAAAGAGTCAACGTTAAATGAGAGCAATAGAAAAAGAGGCCGAAGCCTCTTTTAATCGAATCACACTTTTTACGCCGTCGCTTACCGCGCTCCGGGCCTTACTGCGCTGAAACCTCCGGCGCTTTCGTAATGCTGTCGCGGTAGGTAAACCACAGATAGGTGACCACAATCGAGAAGAACAGATAAGACAGCGCAAATACGATTGGTGATGTTATCAACTGAGCCGACATGCCCCAGGCAACACCAAGAATGGTCACACTGACTTTAGCCAGTAAGCCGCAAATCAGCAGAAACAGCGCAAGCTCCGGGAAACGGGTGCTACGAAACGCAAACCAGTAGCAACTCCCGACCGCCAGGGCTGCCACTGACAGGCCGAGCATGAAAGAATGCAAATGATCAGCAGACGCTACGCCTGCTGACACCGATGTCATCATGATCACTAACAGCTTTATCATAGGACTACCTCTGCTTTAAAAGCACACTTTCAATAATGGAATCTAATTTTGTGCGCATTTTCGCTGATCTGATTTTTATTGCAAGTACCCGTAAATCGTGAAAATGCGTGCAAAATTCAACCGCCCTGACTTTGTTAAATAGGGGTTAAAAATTAATCACCACTTAAGTAGTAATAGCAGTGCCTGCCAGGCTTACGGAGAGTCTGAGTGTGCGTTTTGATACAAACTTTTAACCGTTGTAAATTTTTGTTTCATTGCTGAAAATGTGACCACAATCCACTCTGTTACACTCCAGCAACCTCAGATTGCGGAAATAAGCCAATACATCAACCGTTACCGAACGGAATGAGTAAAACGGGGGCGGCAAACGGATTAGGACAAAATTTCCCCGCTCCGGGACGCTCTGAGCCTGCACAGTAACAAATAATTACAAAAAGCCGATACGCGGCAAGAAGAGCAAAGAATGCAAGAAAGGCGCTGGTTTTTGACAGCGCCTTTCTTTATCTCTTATGAAAAAACCAGTTTATGAGGTGAGCTGGGGATGGAAAAACCTAGTCGAATGCATCTCTCAAGCAGCATTGGAATAGGTCTCTCTCCCTTTGTATTTCATGCTGCGTTTAAAGCTGCCTTTACCCTTTTTCGCTTTCTCAACTCGCTGTCTGAACAGCGGACTGGTCACAACCGCTTTCAGCGCGTTGTCTTTAATGGTGCCGCGTCCGAACTCGGTGTCTGCACACTGATGTTCGCGAACCGGTTTTACTGAGTGGCTCATTGATACCTCCTTGGGTGACAAATTGATGAGCTGTTTCGCCGCGTATTGTGCGCCTAATTTTTTTAGAGTCAATCACCTACACTGCCAATCAGCGCTCTTTTTTTTGAATTAAATAGATACTCAATTGCACAAAAAGTGTACGCAGAGCAAAAAAATTAATAAAAAGCAAAAAAGCGTCGTGATTGCGTCAAGATTCGATTGACAACCCCCCGGATTACTCTAGACTCACTATCAGCTAGAAATGAAGTTCTTTGTATACACATTGTTTCGTTGGATTACTTGTAAGTCCCGTAGTGTCGTACGCATAGCAATCTACTTTTCCACGCTATCCGCGCCGATGTCGGCGATATTTAAATTTTGATTTAGGATTTACACTATGTCTACTCCAGTTACTGGTACCGTTAAATGGTTCAACGAAACTAAAGGTTTTGGTTTTATCAAGCAAGAAAACGGTCCTGACGTTTTTGCTCACTTCAGCGCAATCCAAGGTGACGGTTTCCGCACTCTTGCTGAAGGTCAAAAAGTTGAGTTCGTAATCACTCAAGGCCAAAAAGGTCCTCAAGCTGAAAGCATCAAAGTTCTGTAATTGAACTGACCAAATATATAGTAGCCAGCTCCCAGAGCTGGCTATTTTCGTTTCTGGGACCTGCAAAATGTCTCCGGCTTCGTTTCTTACGTACATGTTTTATCCGACATCGGTTTTATCTGACGTAAGTATTCTCTGACGTAAGTTCTTCGGGCCTGAGCATTTTCTCTGACGTAAGCATTTTCATGGCAATTAAACCCACTATCTATAAATTCCGCCTTTCCCTGTCGGACATTAACCGTGATCACTACGATACTCTCAACCTCACTGTAGCGTTACACCCGTCTGAAACCAATGAGCGCATGATGGCCCGCGTGATGGCATTCTGTCTCAACGCTCACCCGGACTTACAGTTTACCAAAGGTATCTCAACCACCGCTGAACCGGACATCTGGCAAAAAGATCTGGCTGACCACAACCTGCTGTGGATTGAGCTCGGTGAACCGGATGTAGAGCGTGTTAAAAAAGTGACACGTCAGAGCGCGGTCACCAAGGTATATACCTACCAGGTGAAATCTGACATCTGGTGGCAGCAGAACAAAGGTAAACTCAGTTACCATCAGGCTGAGATCGTGCGCTTCGATCCGGAAGTGATCAGCGCAATGGCGGCCGAGCCAAAACGCACCATGGACTTGTCTGTAATGATCAGTGGCCACTCTCTGTTTGTCGAAGGTGACCTTGGCAGTCATGAACTGACCTTTGATGTGCTGCAGTCACTGCCTGAGTAAACGGCAGGAAAACCCTCTGCTCATGGCGGGGTTTACCAAAAGCAGCAAAAAGGCCCTTCACGGGCCTTTTGTTTGTATATTTTAGCTTTGAATCCGATTACGCCATCAGCGTTGCGTGCGGGCCGAACATCTCATAGTGGATGCGCTCCGGATTGACACCCAACTGGCTCAACTGCGTGACGATATTTTGCATAAACGCAACCGGGCCACACAGGTAGAAATCCCCCTCAGCGAACGGTAATTCAACCTCACTCAGTACCATCTGGCCCTGACGTGACTCGCCCTGCTCGCCTTGCAGATACCAGATATGTTGCTGCCATTGTTGGGTTGCCACCAGCGTTGCGGTTTCATCAACAAAGGAGTGCTGGAACGGCGAATTGCACGCATGCAGATAAGTCACATCCTGTTTACCCTGTTGAGCCAATGTCTGCAGCATCGCCTGCATCGGAGTCGCGCCGACACCTGCAGAGATCAGCACCACCGGACGCTCACGCTCGACATAATGGAAATCGCCCGCCGGAGCGTACAGGTTAACAATATCACCTTCTTGAACTACAGCATGGAGGTGATTCGACACCAGGCCGGCAAACTCGCTCTCAGCGCCTTCACGTTTCACCGAAATACGATAGTCTTGACCATTACTCGCCTGCGACAACGAATACTGACGGATCTCTTTGTATGCCGAGCCTTGCGGCGTTACTTCAATACTGATGTACTGACCTGGCAGGTAATCCAGTACCGGCTCACCATCTTGCGGACTCAGAATAAAGCTAATCACCAGCTCGGATTCAATCCGCTTCTCACTGACCACAAACGGACGGGCATTCTGCCAGCCACCGGCGGCCTGTTTACGCTGCAGGTACAGCTCGCCTTCACGGTCGATAAACACTTTGGCCAGGAACAGATAAGCATCGGTCCAGGCTTGCTCAACTTCAGCAGTAAACGCGTCCGGAGCCAGTTCACGCAGTGTCTCAATCAGGTGGTGACCAACAATCTGGTAATGATCCGGCTGGATGTTGAAGCTGGTATGTTTGTGGGCAATACGCTCCACTGCGCCAGTCAGTGCTTCCAGGCTGTCAATGTGTTTGGCATACGCCGCGATGGCTTCAAACAAAGCCACACTCTGACGGCCTGTTTTTTGGTGCGTCATGTTGAAGATATTCTGCAGCTCAGGATTATGGCTGAACATACGTTGATAAAAATGACGGGTCAGAGCCGGGCCGGCGGATTCAAGCAGTGGAATGGTACTTTTTACAATCGCGATAGTGTGGTCATTGAGCATAAAATGATGTTCCTCATTTTTTGAGATAATGTCAGGCGGGCAGACCACTATGAATGAAAGTGTTGCACGAGACCTGACGTCGATTCTTCTGCAACTGATACTGCAGGTTCAATGCCACTTTCTATCTCATTGAAAAGTATAAATTTGAACAAAATTAAGCCAATAATAAAATGTCAAATTAACTCATTTATTTCATGTCATTTTGACACTACAATATCAAAAAACACCATCGGACATGCTTATGCCGGATTTCTCCATTTCCACCCTGGTCGATATGACCATCGGACTTGCCAGCGGACTCAATGATGAAGACCGCTTTAACCGCCTGCTGGATGCGGTGCGTAAGACCATTCAGTGCGATTGTGTGGCCCTGATGTCACTGCAAAAAGAGACTTTGATCCCGCTCGCGATGCAAGGTCTGACCCGCGACACCATGGGACGCCGTTTTCTGATTTCTGAGCATCCGCGCCTGGAGCAAATCTGTCATTCATCGGCTCCGGTGCGCTTCAATGCCGATTGTCCGCTGCCTGATCCATTCGACGGCCTGCTGCTCGATCATGACGACGATCTGCCGATGCACTCCTGCATGGGCCTGCCTTTGCGCTTTGGTGACAGCCTGCTCGGTGTGCTGACTCTGGACAGCCTGACACCGGATGCCTTTGAACGCATCCCTGAACGCAGCCTGGAAGTATTGTCGGCAATTGCCGCCTCAACCCTGAAAATGGCACTGACCTTTTCCCAGCTTGAAGCACAAGCCAAGCAGACTCAGCTGCGCCTTGAAGAAACTTAACGAAGAGGCCTGGGAAAGAGACGGCAGCGAGCTGATTGGTCAAAGCAGTGCGATGCAGGCGATGAAAAGCGATCTGGATGTGGTTGCCCCCTCCCAGTTCAATATTCTTATCCATGGAGAAACCGGTGTCGGCAAAGAGTTAGTGGCGCGGACCATCCATCACCAGTCAGCACGCCGCCGCCAACCGCTGATCTACGTTAACTGTGCCGCCATTCCGGAAAATCTGGTCGAGAGTGAATTGTTTGGCCATGTCAAAGGTGCCTTTACCGGTGCTGATCGTGATCGTATGGGTAAGTTCGCGCTGGCAAACGGCGGAACGCTGTTCCTTGATGAAATCGGCGAGTTGCCGCTGGCAGCGCAGAGCAAGATTTTGCGTGCGCTGCAAAATAATGAGATTCAGCCGGTCGGCATGGATAAGGTGCAAACCATTGATGTGCGTATTCTGGCTGCCACCAACCGCGATCTGAAACATGAAGTCGAGGCGGGCCGTTTTCGCGCCGACTTATATCACCGTCTGAGTGTATATCCGATTTATGTGCCGCCGCTGCGTGAACGCAACGGGGATATCACGCTGCTCGCTGGCTACCTGCTGGAAATCGCCCGCCGTAAACTCGGTATCGTACAGTTAAAAATCCAGCAGGCGGCATTGCGTTACCTGATTAGCTATAACTGGCCCGGTAACGTGCGCGAGCTGGAACATGTGATTAACCGCGCGGCGCTCAAAGCGCGGGCACGTCATCCGCAGCAGTCTCTGGTCACGGTGAGCAGCGAAGATATCGGACTACTCGAGGGCACCACTGCTGCGCGGATCGAGACGACGCCGGTGCAGGCAGAGCAAGATCTTGCTCTCAATCAGGGGCTGCGTGAGGCCACGGATGAATTTCAGCGTCGCTTGATCAGTGAAGCACTGACTCAGGCAGACTTCAACTGGGCGAAAGCCGGACGTCAGCTGAAAATGGACAGAGCCAACCTCACCCGACTGGCAAAACGCCTGGGCATAGAAGTCACCACAACCCACGATATCAAGCGCCAGTAACGTCTGGTGCCATTGCCCAGAAACACCATTGGCCACAAGCACCAATGTGCAGAAACACCATTACGCAGATACAATAAGGGGGATAATCGCTTATCCCCCTGACGTTATTGTGCACCGCATACTTATTGTGCGAGAGCCGTTACCGCGTAAGAACGGTGACTGCGCTCAGAACGTTCACCGATCCGAAAACGCTTATTGAACTGACACTGGCTGTGGTTCGGACGGCAATGCCACATCAGCCGGCTTGCTAAAGGCCTGTTCATATTCATACATGAAATCGCGCCGAATCAGTTGCTCCAGATCGGTGGCCCGATCGGTCGGACAGAAAATCATCACGTTGACCACCTGCTCGCCGGTCATGGTTGAGGTAATGTCGATATGCGGATCGGCGCTCGGCAGATCGACACCGGCATGCTTTTCAATCATGGCATTATAACGGCGTGCGACATCAATAAAGTGCGCAAAGTGCTCTTCAATCCGGGCATTAAAGGCCGGCAGCAGCGGATACAGATTGACGAAATCCGGCACCACAATACTGAAATTGTGGAATACATAGCGCTTCATGAAATTGAGGTTTTTGACCGGAAAGGTAAAAAACATACTGTTGGGCAAGGTGGCGGTTTTACCAGTGTAATGATAACGCCCGTTCTGCAAATCGATCTCCTGAATCACAGTCGCCATCATGTTGTGTTCGATCACTTCCCCGCTCAGTTTGCCGACTTCAATCCAGTCGCCGATACGAAATGAGCGTGAACTGGCACGCTGTATTGAACCGGTGAAACACAAGATAATCTCTTTCGACGCCACCACAATCGCCACCGCAATTGCCGCAACGGAAAGCGCAAATTCACTGATTTCCGGTTGCCACAAGGCAAACAATATAAACAGGGTCGCCACAAAGGTCCCGTTCTTGGTGCTCGACATCCATTTACGCTGATGCTCGCTGAGAAAAGCGCCATCGCCGCGGATACGTGCCAACGCCACCCGACGCAGCAAAATCATCACCGCCAGAATAATGGCCGAGAATATCAATTTGTGTGTGAGCAGATATTCAACGATAACGTTAAGCTTCTCCATTCCCTAATCCTATCTTGTTACATGACTTGATGAGTAGCCCAACTTATCATCAGCGGTTGCGCCGGGCGTTAACCCAAGCGCCCACTGAAACTGCGGCCTGATAACCGATCCGGCCCCTAAAGCCCGCCGCAGTGACTCTATGCAATCAGTCCATTATTGTGAGTCATAACCTGACTGACAGCTCGCCAGAGTATACCCAATGGCCGCACAAGTGTCGGCTTAGTTACCCGGAATTATGCACTTTATCAAAACACTGCAAGCTTCATGCTCAATATTTATACCCAAACGAGTTGGAGTTGCAGGCAGCTTCAAGCAGGAAAGGGATAAGTGAGGCGAACAGACAGGCGAGGTAAACACATACGCGAGACCAATAATTGAAATGAAAACGCCGCGAAAGAAATGCGCGGCGCTGAGTGATAAGGTCGGAGATCAGCAGGGTTTTGATCTCGTGGCGCGGAGATCAACTGACTGGCACAAACTAAGCCTGGTAACGCTGTGCGGTTTTCTGGGCAAGCTTAACCAGCACTTCAACCGTCTGCTCCATCCCTTCGATGGTAATAAACTCATGAATCCCGTGGAAGTTATAACCGCCGGTAAACAGGTTGGGACACGGCAGGCCCATAAATGAGAGCCGCGCGCCATCGGTACCACCGCGAATCGGCTTGATCAGCGGCTCTACACCGCACTCCTCCATCGCAGCTTGCGCCAGTTCAATAATGTGCGGATGCGGCGCTATCTTCTCTTTCATGTTGGCATAGCAATCGTGAATGATAAGCTCCACCCGGCCTTTTTTCAGCTGACTGTTGAGGGTACTGACGATGTCTTGCATGCACCGTTTGCGTGCTTCCAGCCCTTCGCGTTCAAAATCACGCAACAGATAATCGAGTTCCGACTTTGCGACCGCCATTTTGGCCGCGCCAAGGTGATAAAATCCCTCATAGCCTTCGGTGTGCTCCGGCGTTTCCTGCTCCGGCATCATCAGGATAAAGCGTGCTGCAATCTGCATCGCATTCACCAGCTTGTTTTTCGCCGTGCCGGGATGAACGCAGACCCCGTGACAAATGACCGAGGCGGTCGCGGCATGAAAATTCTCATACTCCAGTTCGCCGACCGGGCCGCCATCAACGGTATAGGCCCACTGCGCGCCAAACTTTTTGACATCAAAATGGTTGGCACCCCGGCCAATCTCCTCATCCGGAGTAAAGGCGACACAGATGTCACCGTGCTGAATCTCCGGATGAGCAATCAGCTCTTCTAACGCGGTGATGATCTCCGCGACACCGGCCTTATCATCCGCACCGAGTAAGGTTTTTCCGTCTGTTGTGATGAGGTTAAAGCCGTGCAAATGGTGCAGTTTCCGGATAGTGGATCGGCGACAACACTTCATCCCCGCGACCGAGGGCAATATCGCCGCCCTGATAATTTTCCACAATTTGCGGCTTGATGTTCTTGCCTGACGCATCCGGCGCCGTGTCCATATGCGCGATAAAGCCAATCGCCGGAACAGCATAATCCACATTCGATTTCAGCTTGGCCATCACGTAACCATGCTCATCGAGCGTCACCTCGCTCAAACCCAGTTCCAGCAACTCATCGTGCAGCATCAGGGCAAATGCTTTTTGACCAGTGGAACTCGGGCAGTGGTGGTTTTTCGGTTTAGATTGAGTGTCATAAGTCACATAGCGCAAAAAACGCCCGACCAGATTTTCCATAGCGAATCTCACTGTCTGTCAAAATACCGTTGAGTAGCTGCCCAACAGGAACCATGCGCTTATACCCGATAGAGTCAGAATGCGGCGCACCAGGTGCACTGGCGTGTGAATGGGTATATACGCAGTCAATTGCAATCCATAGTACGGATTATGTCTGGGTAAGAGTTGCTATAAATCAGGTTTTAGTGGATTAAGTCCATACTATTGATATGGGGAAAGCTGCAGCGTGGCAGAAAAACTCAACTCACAGGCTCAAAAACAAAACGACCCCGCCAAATAACGGAGCCGTTGTATTCATTGCACAGAGCAGATCATCGCCCCTTTACAGAGCGTATATTTACCTGACTCCGCCGCTTACAGCGAAGTGGTGATGGTTTTTATACCGGATCCGGGGTCGGTTCAGGTGCGATATACTCAAAATTCACCACACCCTCTTCACCTGCGGTCAGAGTCACCTCATGCACCTGGTCTGTCGGAGATGGCAGCGGCACCACATCCTGGCCGTTGTACTGAATTGAATCATCACCGGCACCGTTACAGGTGAAGGCGACAGTGTAGTCTCCGGTTGGCAGGAAGCCAAACGAGTAGTTTAACGTCTCGTCTACCGCGGTCGAGGCGTAAGGAGTCACTACGCCTTCCGGTACCGGATTCATCGCATCGAACTCTGGATCGTTTTCATCAACCAGATCACCCAGCTCTGAGCCGGATACCAAACCTTGGTACAGGTACACATAACTGCTGGTATCGACACTGCACGTCTCACCCTCATCCAGCAACGTCTGATCCACCGAGCCTGACAGGCTGACCACATCACTGTTGCTCAGAATGCTGACGCCATGAGGTTTGAGAATATAGCCATTCTGAGTACCGCTATTACCGCGCATCACCAGTGACGAGCGCAGATCAAACTCAATTGTGAATGCCTGAGTCGCTTCGTTGCTGACGGTAAAGCTGCCTAACCGCAGTCGGTTACTTGGCTGTTTCAGATCCTGGGTGCCATCAGCGTCATCAACAAAGTTAACGTTCGACTCACTGCTGATATGCAGGATCAGATTCTGATAGGTACCAACCGGGATTTCTTGATTTGTGATGATTAACGCTGAGTTTGCGCCCTGATAATCGAGCAAATCAATTTGTTCGTAATCTACACTTGGATCATCCGGATTCACATCCAGGAAAATCGACTCACCGTTCTGCTGCACCAACTCAATCTGAGTAAAACCAATCGTCACTGACGAGGCATAATCAACCGGAGCATCAGACACCGCGAAAGAGACCGTTGCGGTCTGGGTCGAACTATCGTCACCACCGCCACCACCACAGGCGGTCAATAAAAGAGCGGCACTGCTCAGTGCCATAAGAGGTAAAGTTTTCATGCTACACCCATTGCTTTGTTTTATCGTTTGTTGATATTCATATCAATTATAGTTGAAGCAATATGTGATTGATGAAAACCGGGCGGATTCTGGCAAGCATCTTACATTATGAAAAAAATTAACAAACCTCTGTCAATACCGCGACCCAATACGTCGTTTAATCGGCGTATTGCCCCCGCCTGTGCGGGTGCAAACCCTCCCTGTCTTAGATTCAGCCGCGTCCTGTGACGCGGCTATTTTTTTCTCTAAAATAGCCAGCCATCTGTTCAGCGCAGCGCCTCCGCTGGTTGACCTAACTTTAAGCCGTGGCTAAACACAACATTCGGCTGCTCATCGCCGGCGTTTCTATCGTGACTTTTTCGCCGTCAGATTCAAACTGCTGACCGCTTAACAGATCAAGCAGAGCCTGCGGCCAGTTCACGTCGACACTCTGGATACGGGCTGATTTGTTTATGATCACCACGCCGCGCTCACCACGACTGAACACCAGCAGATCATCGTTAGCTTCCAGATGGACCATTGGCAGCCCGTGCATTTGATTGTGAAAAGCGATTCTGGCCGCCATTTTTGGATCACACCAGGCATGCTCCCAGCGCGGAGTATCATCTTCCAGCAAAAAGCCGCTGATATTCAGATCGGCGTAAATCAGCGGCACACCGCCATCACGACCAAGGATGTAGCTGTAGGCCAGCGCTTCACGCTGCGGCGACATCACCAAGTCTGAAAACACATCGTTGTTGGGAATATCATGGGTGATGGCAAACGTAATCGCCCGCTCTTTCGAAAGAGCCTCACCAAAACAGTAAGGATCAATGAGCGCTGTCAACGAAACCTTGCGGCTGCAGCGCATTGTAAATGGTCTGAAACAGCGGAAAATCGTATGCACCGAGAGAAGTTTCCTCCAGATAGGGTTGCAGAAACAAACGATATTCTTCATGGGTTGCCCCACCATCGGTAATGATTTCCCCAAAAATGTGCACGTCATGAGTGATATCTTCACTCCAGACCTTCTTCAGGTGCTCAATGGTCATATGTTTGGCGGCATCAATCCGAAACCCCTTCACCCCGAGTTGCTTCATCGCCAGCAGATAGTTTCTCTGCTGCTCTACGACATGAGGATTGTCGCGCAAAGTCGGTAATCCCTGATCATGCGGCCCGCCGGTAATGCGGCCGTTTTGTACCTGCCATTTGTCCTTCCAGTCGAGAATGCCGAACGCTTCAACAAAATCATCCTCTTCAAACAAAGGCTCGGACAGATCGCCGAACAGTCGCTGTTTCTGGTAGTAGCGCGATTTTTTTCGATACGCCTTGATGTCCAGGCTGCTCGGGTATTGCAGATCGAGTCGCTGCTTCGACTCATTGGCCATATGGTTAAAGACCACATCGATATACACCAAGATGCCAAATGAGCTTAGTGTATTGATCATTAAAGTAAAATCTTCGGTATTACCTAACTGGTTGTCAACCAGGCGATAATCCTGTGGCTGATAACGCTGCCACCAAGGCGTACCTGATTTATGTTGATACGATTTCATCGGAGGTGAGACGAGCACCGCTTTGTAGCCAGACTGGCGAATAAGATCTGCCCGCTGAGTGACCAGGCCGTAGGGCCAGTCAAAAGCATGTAAAATGACATCGGTCGGTTGAACACTGTTCATGAGCCAAACTCCTTCTACTCTAGCAAGCGAAGAATACGAAACAAATAAGGCAGCTTGCTAACATTGACGCTGATTATAAATCGACCAAACATAGGTAAATCCCCCTTTGGAGAATAATTTACGGTTGAGAGTCAGGGCGTAGGAAATCCATTTTTCTCCCCTTTGGTTAAAGTTTGACTCACTCCCAAGTTAGAAAAACATGCAAAAGCTATACTTGGTTGCTCAATATTTAGACAAACCTGGAGCCTGACATGCGCACTGTCCGAATTGATATCGTCTCCGACGTTGTCTGCCCCTGGTGCATTATCGGTTATAAGCGCCTGGAGGCGGCGCTTGCTATTCTGTCCGAACAACTGCGGGCGGAGATTCACTGGCACCCCTTTGAGCTCAACCCGACCCTGCCACAAGGCGGAGAAAATCTGCGTGAGCACCTGGCCCGTAAATACGGCACATCGGCCCAATCCAGCATCGCTGCGCGGGACACTTTGCTGCGCTTGGGTGACGAAGTCGGTTTCACTTTTCGGTTTTTTGATGACATGCGTATCTACAACACCCGTAAAGCGCACCAGTTATTACTGTGGGCCAATCAGCATCACAAGCAGGCCGAACTGCAAATGGCGCTATTTGACGCTTACTTTACCCGTGGTCAGGCAATGGATGATGAAGACGTATTACTGGACTTGGCTGAGCAGGTTGGCCTGGAGCGGGTTCAGTGCCAGCAGATCCTGCGTGATGAGTCCTGGGCCAAGACAGTTGCCAATACCGAGCAGCAGTGGCTGCAGGCCGGAATTCAGGCGGTACCGGCAATTATTCTCGATCAGCGCCATCTGATCTCCGGCGCGCAGACCACCGAAAATCTGCTTAGCGTATTGCAGGAAATCAGCAGCAAAGCGCCGACGCATTAGAGCTAATGGTTTGCCGCAAGTGAATGCTTTGCCGTAAACGAATGGTTTCGCGCAAACGAATAGTTTAAAGATAACAAAAAGGCACCTGAATTCAGGTGCCTTTGTTTAAACGTGCTGCGAGGTTTTTAGCGTACGCGAGCAATTCATCTCAAGAGAAGCGTTAGTCTTAAGATAACCGTTAACCTCAAGAAAACAGTTAGCCTCGGCAGAACTGCCAGTCTCGAAAGAAACGCTTGGTTTCAACAGAACAATTAGTGAATCGGTGCGTCACTTTTCGCGAAAAACTTACCGAAATACTGCTCAAGAACTTCCGGCGTCAGTTTGCCTTCTGCTTCCAGTTGTTTCAGTTCCTGCGCAATCGCTTTTTGCTCTTCCAGCGTTGGCAATGGAACTTCTTGTTCTTCGCCCGCTTCCTCAGCCATCAGCTCCAGTTCTTTTTCAAAATCGCTCATCGTGCTTACCTAATAAGATTTTAATTACTAAGCCAGAGTGTACCTAACTCGCCACTCTGATTCTAGAGCTTAAAACTGCCCACCAGCTTATCGAGACGCGCAGACAATTGACTCAGATCGCGACTGGCAGCAGCCAACTCTTCCGCAGTTCCTGTCGTGACTTCATTAATCGCGTTAATTTCTTCAATATTCTGGTTAATGGTGTAGACCACTGTCGACTGCTCTTCGGTCGCGGTCGCCACTTGGGTATTGCGATCCGAAATATCGTTAATCCGTTCAGAAATTGCCACCAGCACTTGCACCGCTTCATCGGAAGATGCGACACTTTCCGACGTCAATGCTTTACCTGCCGTCATGGCTGTTACTGCATTTTTGGCATCACTTTGCAGCTTGTCGATCATCTTCTGAATCTGCTCGGTCGATGAGGCAGTGCGACTGGCCAGGTTGCGGACTTCATCGGCAACCACAGCAAAACCACGTCCCTGCTCACCGGCACGCGCGGCCTCAATCGCAGCATTCAGTGCCAGCAGGTTGGTCTGCTCGGAAACATCACGAATCACATCCAGAATCGAGCCGATCTGCTGCGTCGTCGCAGCCAATTCTTCTACCACCTGACCGGTCTGTTCAATATCGGTTGCAAGGCGGGTAATAGAATCTTTCGAGCGCACCACCACACCTCTTCCTTCCCGGGTATTATCCGATGCCTGGCTGGCGGTATCGGCAGCAGTCGCAGCGTTAGATGCAATCTCTGCAATCGTCGCACCCATCTGGTTGATGGCAGCGACCACCTGAATGGTCTGATCACGCTGCATTTGACTGTTATCATGGGTGGTACTTGCTTTGTCAGATACCGTCTGCGCGGCTTGTTGCAGCGAACTGCTGGTGGACGCCACTTCTTTAATCGAGTGATGAATCTTATCGATAAAGCCGTTAAAACCAGCCGACAACTGAGCGATTTCATCATTGCCGTCAACGATGATGCGCTGGGAAAGGTCGCCGTCCCCCTGACCTAACTCACTAAAGCGCTGTGCCAGTTGACGAATCGGGTTGACGATACTGTTGGCGAGCACAAAACCCAGGCCAATAAACAGCACAGCCACTGCTAAGGTGATCAGCAGCATACGATGAGTCATCTGGTCGAGTTCAGCAAACACTTCATCAACCGGTACATTACCCACCACAAACCAGTCCATAGACGGAATATACAGGCTGGCAACGAATACCGGCTGCCCCTGATAATCAGCATGAATCAGATTAAAACCGGATTGATTAAGCAATTCATCCGCCTGTGCGCCGTATAACGATCGCAGCGTGGCATTCGCCTGCTGTTTTTGACGATGAATCTGTACTTTGCCTTTGGCATCCGCCAGGAAAACAAAGCCGGTCTTCTCAATCTGAAAGCCGTTAAGCAATTTCACCATGTCACCCATCGATTTAGACAGGCCGGACAAACTGTTGCTGGAAAGGTCCTGATAGTTGGCAAACATCTTCACTTCACCGGTAGACGGCTCCTGAAACATGCTTACCATGGCGGACTGACCGGATGAAGTGAAACCAAAAAACCAGCCATCCTGATCTCGGGTCAGCTGACGCAGAAAGCCGTTCTGGTTCCAGTAATAATCGGTTTCCCGGTTCGCAACAGACGCGTCGTTAAGCTGATACTGCTCGACGACATTGTTGAGCTGTTTGACCAATACCGCTTCACTGCCTGGCTCGCGATCGGTTGAGGCGATCGCCTGCTTGATGTACTCGTTATGCGCCAGCTGCTTAGCCGCTTGCAACAAGGTGCTGACTTCACGGTCAATCTGTTCACTGATTTGCGACAGCATGGTGGGTAACTCGACATCAACCAGCTGATGCTGCAAGGCCGCTCGCGACTGACGCTGCGCAATAACACCCATAATGATGGTGGACGCTAACACAGCGAAAGTTATTCCCAACACCACCTTTTGTTTTATCGTTACATTATTGAATTTTAACATTTTCCTCGCCTTAAATGGCTAAAGCTGACTTGAGCATGCTGTTACTCTGGTTATGTAGCATTACCTTGATGGCGCAAGATCTCGATAAATACGTGGACCTTGGTAAACGCTAGATCTTAGTAAACACACTACCCGTGATTATTTATCGGCCAATCTGACTCAGACTTGAGATTCAACTCTTATTTTTATGAAAACAAATGAATCATATATCAAAATTGAATCATAAGTGAGATTTATGCCAAGTAATTTGAGTCTAGTGGATTTCAGATACCCTGCCATAACCGAAGTAAGGAAATAACAGGTGTCAGCTCATGATTGACCTTTAAACTGAGCCCGAATTTGTCTAACAATTGGCCGTTTAGAGGGCTATTTAAAAAATCGTTGGAACTTTTTGTTACAAATCCGGTACTAAATGCCGAATGTAGGCAGAGATTAAAAGCTCGAAGGAGAGTTGAGTTACATGCAGTCACACACTTTTCAAACATTACAGAATTACTTAAATCAACAGGTTATCGGTCAGCAATCCCTGGTTGAGCAACTGCTGGTCGCACTATTGGCTGATGGGCATATCCTGGTAGAAGGTCCGCCGGGGCTGGCGAAAACCAGGGCGGTAAAATCGCTGGCAGACTGCATTGAAGGCGATTTTCATCGCATTCAGTTTACTCCTGATCTGCTGCCTGCCGATCTGACCGGGACTGATATTTATCGTCCTGAAACCGGTGAATTCACCTTTCAGGCCGGGCCGATTTTCAATTCGCTGATCCTGGCCGATGAAATTAACCGCGCGCCGGCCAAAGTTCAGGCCGCGATGCTGGAAGCCATGGCAGAAAAGCAAATCACTGCCGGACGCCAGACCTATCGTCTGCCGGAACTGTTTCTGGTCATGGCGACACAAAACCCGATTGAACAGGAAGGCACCTATCCGCTGCCTGAAGCGCAACTGGACCGTTTTTTGCTGCACCTGGATGTGGACTATCCGGATGCCGAACATGAACTGGCGATTCTGCGTCTAAACCGCGGCGAAGCGAAAGGGACGACTGAAGTCACGCCACCGGTTATCACTCAGGAGCAGATTTTCGCTGCCCGCCAGGAAGTGCTGAATATTCATATGGCGGAGTCCATTGAGCATTACCTGATTCGTCTGGTCATGGCGACTCGTAACCCCGCACAATACGACGCGCAACTGGCGCAGTGGATTGAACTGGGTGTCAGCCCGCGCGCCACCATAGCACTGGATCGTTGTGCGCGAGCGCATGCCTGGTTACAGGGCCGGGATTTTGTCAGCCCGGAAGATGTCCAGAGCATGGTCTTTCCGGTTTCTGCGCCACCGCCTGCTGCTGACGTATCAGGCCCAGGCCGAAGGCGTTCACCCTAATCAGGTGATTGCCCACCTGTTATCTCTGGTAGGCAGCGCGTAGGACATCAGTATGGCAACACATCAGCCTCATCTGCTGCCCGAACATGCCAACGGTGTGACCCTGTGTCTGGAAGAGCTGCTGCCCTACCAGCAACAAACGGTGAAATGGCTGCCTCCGGCGCGTAGCCTGTGGTCACATATGGCCGGCCAGCATCAGGGCCGCCGCCTGGGACGCGGCATGGACTTCGCCGAAGTGCGTCAGTATCAACCGGGCGACGACATCCGTACCATCGACTGGCGGGTCACGGCGCGCACCGGAAAACCGCATACTAAGCTGTTCACCGAAGAGCAGGAAAAGCCGGTGATCCTCTATATCGATCTGAGCCCGTCGATGCAGTTTGGCTCGCGTCTGATGCTCAAATCGGTTCAGGCCGCACACTTTGCCAGCTTGCTGAGCTGGCTGTCGGTGGCGCAAAAAGATCGTATCGGTGCCGTTATCGACCTCGGCCATGAGCAACTGGAAATCAAGCCGACCAGTCGCCGCAAAGGGCCCTTGCAATTGATGGCGAGTCTGGTTGATGCCCAGCAACGCGCGCTGGCACAGGCCCAAAGCGCTTCACCGGCCATGCATACCGCGATGCAAACGCTCAACCGGATGTGTCCGAAAGGCAGCGAGGTCATCATGATCAGCGACTTTGTCCGTTTTGACGACTCATTGCGTCCGCTGTTCAATCAACTCAACCGCCATAACCGTGTCCGCCTGGTGCATATTTTTGACCCGCTGGAGCAGGGCCACACCGCTTTTCGTGGCGTTGAGCGGGTCAGCGATCACCAACAGACGCGCTGGCTCAACTTTTCCGCAAATAGTACCCGGAATGGGATCAAAAAAGCCTTTGAATCTCAAAAAGAAAAACTAAAATCACTCTGCCAGTCTCTGGCGATAGATTATCGTTCACTCTCCTGTGAGCGTCCTTTGCTACAACAATTGTCCGGATAACTAAAAACTATGAAGCAAACACCTTCGACGCCGCTTGAATTAAACGCGCTGCATCTCCCTTCCGAGCCTTCCTGGTGGCCTTTAGCCTGGGGATGGTGGGCACTCGCAGCCGGCCTGCTATGCGTCGTTGTATTTTCCCTGCTGATGGTACGCTGGAAGCGAAAACGTATCGCGCCGCAAAAAACCGCGCTACGTCTGCTCAATCCGCATCTGAGCAATACGCCCTCTTCGGCGATTGAACTGCTCAGACAAGCGGCGCTTTGTTATTTTCCGCGTGACCAGATTGCTCATCTGACGGGCAAAGAGTGGTACAACTTTCTGGACGAACAACTCGGCCGTCCGCTGTTTGTACCGAATGAAACCGTGTGGCAGCAAGCCTTATACCAAAAACAACCTGTAGCGGATGCCAAAGCGCTCGTTGCGGACTGTTACATTTGGGTTCAGGACGCTTTGCCACCGAAAAAACGGAGACCTTCGAGCGTTGGCAAACATTGAGTTCGTTTTCTGGTGGCTGTTTGTTCTGCTGCCGGTGCCGCTGCTGATCTATCGCTTCTCACCAGCGATAAAACAGCAAGCGGCGATACATCTGCCCTACCTTCCCGCGCAAACGGTAACCGCTAAACCGCGTCATTGGTGGATCAAAGCCCTTGCCGTTGCTATCTGGATTTGTCTGGTCACAGCAGCAGCCCGTCCGGTCTGGTATGGCGACCCGGTGACGACTTCACCCAAACACCGCGATCTGATGCTGGTGGTCGACCTCTCTTATTCAATGAGTCAGGAAGACATGAAATCCGGCGACCAGTTCATCGACCGTTTAAGCGCAGTCAAACAGGTTTTGTCGGACTTTATCCGTAAACGAGAAGGGGATCGCCTTGGTCTTATCTTGTTTGCGGATCACGCTTACCTGCAAACCCCGCTGACTCTGGACCGTAATACTATCTCAGAGCAGCTTAACCGCGCCGTGTTACGCCTGATCGGTACTAAAACCGCGATCGGTGAAGGCATTGGCCTTGCGACCAAAACCTTTATTGACGGCGATGCGCCGCAGCGCGTGATGATCCTGCTCAGCGACGGCAGTAACACATCCGGTGTGATGGATCCGATGGAAGCAGCCAAGATTGCCAAAAAGTATCACACCACGATTTACACCGTCGGAGTGGGTGCGGGCGAAATGATGGTTAAAGACTTCTTTATGAGCCGTAAGGTCAATACGGCGCAGGATCTGGACGAAAAGACGCTCAAAGCGATTGCCGATACCACCGGCGGACGCTATTTCCGCGCCCGTAACCAACAGGATCTGCAGACTATCTACGATACCATCAACCAGCTGGAACCAATCACCAATGCGACCCAAACCTGGCGACCGCAAACCGAATGGTTTGGCTATCCGCTCGCGCTGGCGCTGCTGCTTTCTCTGGTGGTGGTTATTGTGAGGAGAAACCATGTCTGATTTTATTTTCCTCTCGCCATGGTGGCTGACCACCCTGGTGCCATTGGCTCTGTTACTGGGCTGGCTGGCGCGCCGGGCACGTAATCAGAGTTTGATTGCGCCGCATCTGGCGGCGGCTCTCGGCTTATCGGGTGACAACAAGCAGCGCAGCGCGCTGACCGTTATCGCCTTAAGCTGGCTGGTCGCTGTGCTGGCACTGGCAGGCCCGAGTTTTGAAAAGCAGCCGCGGCCCAGCTACTCGGCCAGTAACGCACGCGTGGTGGTGATGGATATGTCGCTGTCGATGCACGCCACCGATATCAAGCCCAACCGCCTGGCACAGGCTCGCTATAAAGTGCTGGATATGCTCAAAGGATGGCAGGAAGGCAGCACCGCCTTAATCGCGTATAGCGGCGATGCTTATACTGTCAGCCCGTTAACCAGTGACAGTGCGACCATTGCGAATCTGATCCCGAGCCTGTCGCCGGAAATCATGCCCTACCCCGGAGCGAATGCCGCCAGCGGAGTCGAACGGGCGATCACCATGCTCAACAATGCCGGGCTGCGTCGTGGCGATATCATCGTCCTGGCTGATGACCTCGATAATCAGGAAAGTCAGGCGATCGAAAAATTGCTGCAGGGGACTCACTACCGGCTGATGATCCTTGGCCTTGGCACCCGTGACGGCGCACCGATTACTCTGCCTGACGGCTCGCTGCTTAAAACCGACGCCGGGCAGACCGTGGTCGCGAAAACGGATTTTAGTACGATGCAAGCGCTCGCTGCGCAACTGGACGGTATTTTTACCCCGTATCGCGCCGACGGCTCCGATGTCGAACGCCTGCTGGCGACCACGCAAAGTGAACGTCCGCTGACCGGTAAGAAAAACAGCCAGACCGTGAGTGACCATGTCAATAACGGTTACTGGCTGGTCCTGCTGCTGCTGTGCCCGGCATTACTGTTATTCCGCCGTGGCTTTATCTTTGTGCTGATACTGGCAAGCGGCCTGACCATGCCATCGCAACGAGCCGAGGCATCCCCCTGGCTCAACGCAGATCAGCAGGCTATGCAGTCCTATCAGAAAAAGGATTTCGCAGCAGCAGCCGAGCAATTCTCAGACCCACAATGGCAAGGGATCGCGCGCTATCAGGCCAAAGACTACCAAGGTGCGATTGATGCTCTGTCACAACTGGCGCAGCCTTCGCCCCAGGTACAATACAACCTCGCCAACGCTTACGCGCAGGCTGGTCAATTAGACAAAGCCAAGCAGCTCTACCAGCAGGTTTCTGCAGGCTGAACCAGACAACAGCGACGCAGAGCATAACCTGCAGGTCGTCGAGCAGGCGCTGAAGCAACAGCAACAGCAACCAAAGTCTGGCTCTGAGTCGGATAAATCACAATCGCATCAACAAAATAAGTCACCATCGAATCAACAAAACAGCGCCGATAAGTCGCAATCCGGAAACTCGGGATCAGAACGCGAATCTGATAAGCAGCCAAGCTCCGGGCAGAACTCCGACACCTCTGCGCAGCCTGATCAGACATCCGCTTCTCAGTCGCCGGCGAACAATCCTGCGTCTGACCAAGAGCAACAGAACCAGCCTGCATCTTCATCACAGAATCCGGGATCTCAAACCGATCCAAAAGAGCAGGCTAACTCTGACACCAGTCAGCAACAGGGCGGCGAGCAATCATCGGCTAATCAATCATCCTCTAAACAATCAGCCGCTGAGCAGTCAGCCGAACAGCCATCCACGGCTCAGCAGCAAGCTCAGCAGGTACAAGCGAGTCAGGAAAAAGCGGACAACTCAGATAAGCGGGCAGCGTCTGCAACTCAGGCAACCACGCAGCCCATCGATCCTGAATTACGTAAGCTGGAACAAGTCGAAAGCGCCCGCGATCCCAGCCAGCTATTACGCGCCCAACTTTATTTTCAGGCACAAGACAGAGAGCCTCCACAAACTCAAGGTAAGAAGTGGTGATCATGAAATTATTACTCAGCCGTCTTTCATTCGTCCGTCACCTAGTCACCGGGCTGACGGTGCTATTTTTTTGCGTGTTCAGCCTGAGCGCCAGTGCGGCCTTCTACGCCAGCGTCAGTAAGAATAAGGTGGTCAAAAATGAAGTCTTTCAGCTTAAAGTGGTCAGTGAAGACAGAGCGTCATCAGACGATATCGACTTCAGCCCGTTAGACAAAGATTTCTTTATGAGCCGCCCCAGCTTTGGCTCATCGATTAACATTATCAACGGTACGCGCACCAATCGCAGTGAGTGGACCGTCTCGCTGGCAGCCAATCAGATTGGCACAGTGACGATTCCGAGTTTTGAGCTGAACGGAGAGAAAACCGATCCGATTACGATTCAGGTGACCGATGATGAAACGGCGCCGGGCAGCGATGATCTGGTCGAAGTACAGAGTCAGCTATCACGCTCGACCTTGTATCCGAATGAGAGCACGCTGCTCAAAGCCCGCTTGATCATCAAAGCCGATCCGCGCCGTTTGCAGGATCCCAAGATAGCGCCGCCAAAGGTGGATGGCATGGAACTCAAAGCGGCCGGAGAACCAAACCAGTATCAGACGGTCATGGATGGGATTGAAGTCACGGTTGTCGATCAGGACTTTCGCCTTACCGCGACCAAAGCGGGCAAGTTTACCCTGTCCGAGCCGAGCCTGACCGGCACCCTGGTGTATGGCAGCAGCTTTAATGGATCAACCCGAATTATTCCGCTCAACACCACGCCGAAAACCTACACTATCACGGTTGAACCCAAGCCTGACAACTACCAGGGCAACTGGCTGCCAACCAGCCTGCTGACGCTGAAAGAGCGCTGGCTGGACAGCAATAGTCAGCCGATTGAAAGCAGCCGCTATGTCACTAAAGTCGGGGATTCTATTACCCGCGAAATCACTTTACAGGTAACGGGGCTGTCGCAGGAGCAGTTGCCGGATCTGAAACTCAACTATCCCGATTCGGTGCGCGTCTATGACGAGAAACCGGTGTTCGATACCCTCGATAACGGCGATGTCACCATGACGGTAAAGCAGGTTCTCATCCCACGCCAAAGCGGCGAAGTCACTCTGCCCGCTGTGGCGGTTAACTGGTGGGATACGGTGCGCAAGCAGCAACAGACGACGTCAGGATCAGGCCTGACCCTGACGGTAAAACCAGGTGATAACCCGGTGGTCGCCAGCGCGACTCCTGCCCCGGCGCCCGCGCAATCGTCGCCGGTTCAAACCGTCACCGTGAAAGACGCCGGTTACTGGCCGTATCTGACTGCCCTGTTTGCCTTACTGTGGGTTGTAACCTTGCTGACTCTGGTGTGGCAACTGCGCAAACGCAGTGCATCAACACCAAAAGCGCAAGCGAACAATATCTCCTCTCACTACCAACAACTGCAACAGGCGCTGCAGGGCAATGATGGCATTGCGCTCAGCCATGCGCTCAAACGCTGGCAAGCTGAGGTGGTCACAACAGATCAGGAACAAGCGCAGTTGCAACTGGCACTGAGCGAAACTCAACCAGGCACTCTACTCTGCCAATCCGGGCTCATATAGCAGCCGCGAGCTGGCGCAGTTAACTAAACGAATAGAACAGCAGCAGAGCAAACGTAAAAAACAGGTCAAAGATCCGTTAGCAACGCTGTGAACGTGATCTGACGCTTAACGATTCCCCGTCAGCTCGTCTACGCTGACGGGGAATCGATTTCGGAGCGTATCATGACCCAGTTAACCACTAAATCCTCTCTCATCCTCGGCCTGTGCCTGCTACTGGGCCTTGCCACCCTCGGCTACTATGTGCAGCAATCGGCGGTTAAGTTTAAAGAATATGAACGGGTCGTTACCGTGAAAGGCCTTTCGGAGCGCGAAGTCGCGGCGGATACCGTAATTTGGCCGATTCAGTTTACTCTGGCAGATAATGACTTACCCAGCCTGTTCACCACGCTTGATCTGCAGGCCCAACAAGTGATGCAGTTTCTGGCCCGTCAGGGCATCAGCGCCGACGCAGTATCACTCTCCTCTCCTGCGGTGATCGACAAAAAAGCGCAGCAGTACGGCGGAGATTCTCCGGTTGAGTTGCGTTATCTCGCGACGCAGTCGCTGACGGTGTACAGCCCGAATGTAGAACTGGTAAGACAGGCTATCAGCCAGATTGGCGAACTGGGTAAAGAAGACATTGTGTTTAACGCAGCCAACTACAATAGCCGGATCGAGTACCTGTTTTCCGGGCTTAACGACATCAAACCGGAAATGGTCGAAGAAGCGACGCTACAGGCTCGGCAGGTTGCCGAGAAGTTTGCCAAAGACTCGCAAAGTACTCTGGGCAAAATCAAACGCGCGACGCAGGGTCAGTTTTCCATTTCTGACCGGGATAACAACACGCCTTATATCAAGAAAGTTCGCGTTGTATCGACCATCGAGTATTTTTTGTCTGACTGAACCAGCAATCTGTTTGACTAACCGAACTATCTGTTTATCTAAACGAAGAATCTGTTTAACTAAACCAACAATCGGCCTGCTGAAATAACTATTGGTCCGCTTAAATAACTATTAGTCTGCTTAAATAACAATTGAGTGCTGCTGGTCTCACATTTTGATAGGTCAGTAGCAATCAGCACTGGCACTGAGCGTAAAACTGCCCGCATAATAGAGTCATTATTTGCCTTGGCTTACTCACTATTCAGCTGGAATAGCCGTTAATCAACGAACTCGTTATGCGAAAAAACAGCGCCCTGTCTGTGACCTTATTGTCATTGCTGCCGACTCTATTCAGTGCCGCCACCTTTGCGGAAGAGCGCTTCGCGCCGGTTGAAGCACTGAAAGCCGATCTGGTGCAGGTCGATAAATCCAAACGCCGCATGTACCTGCTCGAGCAAGGACGGGTGATTCGTGAGTTTCGGATCGCACTGGGAAAATCACCCAAAGGCCACAAAGTTCAGGAAGGCGACCAACGCACCCCGGAAGGACGTTACTATCTCGACTATGTCAGTGAACAGTCCGGCTTTTATCGTTCCATGAACATCAGTTATCCTAACCAACAGGATCTCAGACGCGCTGAGTCAATGGGTGTCAACCCCGGCGGCGCCATTAAGATTCACGGCCTCAAACAAGGATTCGACGGCCGACCGGAATACATCCAGAGTTTCGACTGGACCAATGGTTGTATCGCTCTCACCAACCGGGAAATGGATGAATTCCTCAGTTTAGTAGACAGCGGCACACCTATCGATATCGAGTGGTGATACCTCAGGCACTGCTCATCTATTACATAGTCAGCTATTGCTTGGACTGACAACACTCTACCTCTGCTGTCTGTGTGATGTTGCTGGCAAAAATTGCCAGGCTTATCATCATCATATGTTCTACAATGAATATTCATATATTTTGTAATCCACGGTATCACGTTGCTGAATCACCTAGCTGATACCGAGTCGATTGACACCTAAAGGACAGGTCTACGCAACGAATGCCAATCTCAATGCCTCCGATACATCGCATGCTTGCTAAAGTTCTGTGGTTACCCCTGATTATTCTCAGCTTGGGTTTTGTTACTGCGTCTTATCTGGATAAACAGCAGAAAGAGCAGAGCAGGCACATGATTCAGCGTGAACTGGACTTAAGACTCAGCCAGATCAGCGAAGCCGTCGCTGAACGCGTGACTCTGTATCAATATGGTATTCGGGGCATGCGCGGTGCCGTCATGACCGTCGGCTCAGATCAGTTTGATTACCAGCAAATGCTCAAGTACACACAAACGCGCGACTACGCCCTGGAATTTCCGGGCGCACGCGGGTTTGGGTTTATTCGTTATGTGGTTCCCAGCGACGCACAAGCGTTTGTCACTCAGGCAAAAGCCGAGCGCCCGGATAAAAACTTTGAAATTAAAACCCTGACGCCTCACAACGACAGTAAATTTGTCATCCAGTACATCGAGCCGGAAAATCGTAACACCGAAGCCGTTGGCCTGGATATTGGTTCAGAAGCGATGCGCCGCGCTGCCGCACTTGCCGCCGCCCAATACAATGAAGTTCGCCTGACGGCGCCGATCACCCTGGTTCAGGCCAATCAAAAAACCAAACAGGGCTTTTTGATCCTGATGCCTGTTTATGAATCAAATCAGGTTCCGGACCGAATCGAGCAACGCATGCACGCCATTCGCGGCTGGAGCTACGCCCCGATTCTGATTGATGAAGTGCTGAGTTCGATAACCGGTATGAGCAATGACCTGACCCTGACTATTTCCGACATCACTCAGAATCAGCCGCAAACCTTCTTCTCACGCGGTGACGTCACGCAACACACCGAATACAGTTCCAAACAAGTGATCTGGCTGTTTGGACGCGACTGGTCCTTATCGCTGACGGCTCATCAGGGTTTTATTAAATCTGTACCCGCGTCGGCCAATCAGCGTATCTTTCGCGAAGTGATTGGCATGACCATCCTTCTAGTGCTGATTGTGTTTAGTTTACAGCTGTTACTGACCCGAAGAGCACTCGCCAGTCAGCACAGAGAAGAACTGGCTGAAGCCACGCAAAAGGCGCTGACCGACGCCAATGCTCAACTGGAGCAAGAAGTCGTCAAACGAACTGAAGAAATTTCTCAGGTCTACGCGCTGCAACGTACCATATTAAGCAGTGCCGGCTACGCGATTATTGCCTCAGATATGGACGGTATTATCAGCGAGTTCAACCCGTCCGCGGAAAGACTGCTCGGGTATAAAGCCTCTGAGATAATAGGACGAGCCACACCGGAGAAGTTCCACGTGGCTGGAGAAATCCGTGCACGCGCGCACGAGTTATCTGCTGAGCTGGGCAGAGAGATAGCCCCCGGATTCGAAGCGTTTGTGACCAAAGCAAAAATGGGCATTGTCGATACGACTCGCTGGACCTATGTGCACAAGAACGGCCACCACATTCCGGTACGCCTGATTGTCAGCATGCTGCAGGATGAACATAATAAACCTGTCGGCTATCTCGGGATTGCGTATGATCTGACCGACATGCTCAAACGCGAGCAAGAATTGGCGGAAGCCAAAGAGCAGGCTGAGCAGGCAAACAAGGCCAAGTCTGAATTCCTCGCCAACATGAGTCATGAACTGCGTACACCAATGAACGCGATTCTGGGCTTGCTGCAGATTGCGCAGAACACCGACCTTAACAAACAGCAACGCGATTATCTCAATAAAACCCAGAATGCTGCGCAATCGCTGTTGGTGCTGCTCAACGATATTCTCGATTTTTCTAAGGTTGAAGCCGGCAAAATGCAGATTGAACAAAATCCGTTTTCGCTGACTGAGCTGTTACACGAAACCGGCATTCTGCTCTCCTCCAATAGTCAGCAAAAACATTTGGAGCTGATTTATCAAATTGATGAAGATGTCCCGGATTATCTTATCGGCGACAGCCTGCGTTTGCGTCAGATCCTGCTCAATCTGGCGGGTAATGCGATCAAATTCACCGAACATGGCGAAGTCAAAATCGCGATCAGTGTCGACTCTCTGCTCCAACAACAGTGCGTATTGCGGATGACGGTGAGTGACACCGGAATCGGTATGACATCAGAACAGCTGCAAATCATCTTTAAAGGCTTCAGCCAGGCTGAGTCTTCCATCAGCCGGCGCTACGGCGGAACCGGACTCGGCCTGTCGATTGTCAGACACCTGGTCAACCTGATGCAAGGGACTATCGAAGTAAAAAGTACACATGGAAAAGGCAGTGAGTTTACTTTCACCGTCACCTTAGGCTGTGTCGATACAAACGATCAGCCGGCGCGCAGTCCTGATTTACCGGCCAATCTTCGGGTTTCTGGTGGTAGAAGACAACAGCTCTGCTCAGGTCATCTTTGAAGACTTCCTGACCCGCTTCGGCTGTGATGTCAGTGTGGTGTCCGATGCCGAAACCGCATTACATCGTATCCAGCAACGCGATGGCACCGACCAACCGTTTGACCTGCTGCTGGTCGACTGGAAACTGCCGGGCATGGACGGATTATCACTGACTAAAACGCTGCGTAACCAAGCGCACCTGACGCACATGCCGCAAATCGTCATGGTGACAGGGTTTAGCCGCAACTTACTTGACCAACATCTGGAAGAGACCCAATCACTGCTGGATGCGCTGCTCATCAAACCGGTCACGCCGGAAGCACTCAAAAAGACCCTCTACGATGTGATATGTCGTTGCAGCCCTGAAGTGACCATCAGCCCATCCATATCAGGTAGCTCGCCTGTCCGTGCTCTGCTGGGTTTGAAATTACTGCTGGTGGAAGATAATCCGACCAACCGCCTGGTCGCAACCGAACTGCTGACTCAGCAAGGGGCGACAATTGTCGAGGCACAAAGCGGCTCAGAAGCCCTGGCGGCGCTGGCGCAACAAGAGTTCGCTCTGGTGCTGATGGACATTCAGATGCCGGAGATGGATGGTTATGAGACCACACGTCGTATTCGTCAGCTACCCCATTTTCAAAAGCTGCCCATCATTGCGATGACCGCTAATGCGATGCCGGAAGATAAGAAGGCCAGTTTAGCGGCCGGTATGAATGATCATATCGCCAAACCATTTGATCTCGATGAAGTGATCAGAAAAGTCCTCCACTATACCAATCAGAGCGACATGACTGATAACCATGAGCCGGAACAACAGCAGTCATTGCCCGAGCAGGTGCTGGACTATGCGCAGCTGCACCATATTGCTCTTGAAGAAGCGGTCGCTCGACTGGGCGATCTGCATATCTACACCCGGGTTATCGAACAATGCGCTTTGGATATCCAGGCTGCGTTACCGCAACTTCAGCAACCTCAGCACTCGGCCAAAGAAGCACGTATTCTGTATCATAGCCTCAAAAGTGCGGCTGCCAGTTGTGGTTTGACTTCGCTGGCAAGCAAACTACAGAAAGAAGAGAGCTTTTGCGCCCAGCATCCCGATAATATGATCAGTCGTAACAGCGCTTTGCTGGCCGAAATATTAGTGGCAAAATCAAAACTTGAACATCTTGCTGAGCTGCTGAACCAAGCCACACCTAAATTGACGCCAGCGACAGAAATCACTGAACTCGATACCCAACTGGACAAGTTGTTCCATTATCTGAAAACATCCAATATGGCCGCAATGGGGTTATTTGATGAAATATCAGATTCGCTTAAACTCATTGATAGCCCTTTGAGTAAAGAACTCGCCAGCCACATGCACAACCTGGCATTTTCCGACGCCGCGGTGGTTGTAGATAAACTTAAAAGAATTAAAGACTTAGCTGATGCATCGTAACCTTTTTTCTCCGGAATTGATGAAAGAGCCCAAGTTCACTGTTCTGGTCGTGGATGATCAACCGAGTAATATTCAGTTG
Source organism: Vibrio sp. CDRSL-10 TSBA (assembly GCA_039696685.1). NCBI lineage: Bacteria > Pseudomonadati > Pseudomonadota > Gammaproteobacteria > Vibrionales > Vibrionaceae > Vibrio > Vibrio sp. CDRSL-10 TSBA. The sequence continues at coordinate 1,029,502 of CP155565.1, forward strand.
ATTTACCAGTTACTGAAAAACGACTATGACATCCTGATGGCCACCACAGGCCAGCAGGCGATTACCGTGTGCAAAGAACACCGGCCCGACCTGATCCTGATGGACGTGATGATGCCGGATATGAGTGGCTGGGAAACCTGCATAATCATCAAACGCACTCAAGAGATAGCCAATACACCGGTCATGTTCATTACGGCTCTGACCGAAGAGGATGACGAAAACGCCTGCTGGGATGCTGGCGCGGTCGATTTTCTCAAAAAGCCGATTAACGCCAATACGCTAAAGCATCGTATCAAGGCTCACCTGACTCTCAAACATCAATCCGATTTACTGCGTTCTCTGGCCTACTTAGATGGCTTAACCGGCATCAGTTCACGCCGTTACTTTGACCAGTACATTGAAGCTCAGGTCGCCCAGGCGTTTCGCAAGCAGGAGCCGCTGTCTGTGCTATTGATCGATATCGATTATTTCAAGCAGTACAACGACCGGTTTCGGCCATCTCGCCGGCGACGACTGCCTTCGTCATGTAGCGAAACTTATTCAGTCCTGCTGTCTACGTCCGGCCGATCTCGGCGCCCGCTACGGCGGCGAAGAATTTGTCATGGTACTGCCGGATACCAATCAGGAAGGGCTCGAGCATATCGCGCAGCGGCTGAAAGAAGCTCTGCAAGAGAAAGCCATCGCCCACCCTCAATCGCCAACTAAACTGCTGACGGTCAGTGCTGGCGGTGCGACTTACATGCCGGGAGCGTCATCCTGTAAAACAGAGCAACTGCTGGTTCTGGCTGATACCATGCTGTATCAGGCCAAAGGTCAGGGCCGTAACCAAACCTGCAGCGACGTGGTTGAAGCTTAGTCAACCACTCTCAGAATCGGTAACGATAACAAGCAAAATGCCCGGGTAACCGGGCATTTTTCTCTGTCTGTTTTATTAGCAATATTGCCGGCATTCACCACAATATTACCGATTTTCAGCACAACATTAACAGTTTTCAAAGCAATATTAACGGTATTCCGGGCAGTATTGCCAATTTTGCTGGCAACATTACTGCTGGAACGGATAAATCGAGCCCAGCCCCATGATTTGGGTCAGCTCATCGAGCGCCGTACGGTTTTCTGTCAGTAATTGCGGGTCAGCAAGGTCAGCTTCGGTCAGGCGGTCACGGTAATGTTTGCCCACCCAATGAGTCAGTGACTGATACAACGCATCATTCATCACTGCGCGTTGATTTGTTGCCTGTAGTTCTTGTTCGGTCAGTACAACGCGTAAACGCAGACACGCCGGACCACCACCGTTACACATACTTTCACGCAAATCAAACACCCGGATGTCACGAATTGGCCCGCCACTGGTGACCAGTTCATTGAGATACATCCAAACCCGTTGGTTATTGCGCGACTCCTGTGGCACCACAATCATCATGCTGCCATCCGGCTTGGTCAGTAACTGGCTGTTAAACAAATAAGTATTCACCGCGTCTTGTACCGACACCTTGCTGGTCGGCACTTCAATCGGAGTAAACTCAGCGCCAACCCGAGCCAGCTTACGCTCAATTTCAGCAAACGCAGCAACCTGGTGATGAAACGCTTCCTGATGGTGGAACAGCACCGGGCCGTTGCTCACCGCAATCACATCGTTATGAAAAACACCCTGGTCAATGACTGCAGGATTTTGCTGCAGGAACACGGTATTGTCATTATTGAGCTGATGCAAACGAGCCACGGCTTCACTGGCTTCACGGGTTTGGCGCGCAGGATATTTTTGTGGCTCGACCTCACCGCCAAACGCCTGACGGCCATAAACAAAAACTTCAACGCCCGCTTCACCGTAACTGGCACACAACCGATTGTGGTTGGCCGCGCCTTCATCCCCCATGATCGCCTGTTGCGGCAGAGCATCATGATGCGCAAAATGGCGGTCATCGCGGAAAATGGCCTGCAGAGCACGCCCTGTGGTGCCATCTTCAATAGAACGATGGAATTTATTGTTCAGGTTAGCCACCGTAAAGTGGACCTTGTTATCAGCGGTGTCGGCCGACGGCGACACCGTTGCGGCATTGGCGACCCACATTGACGAAGCAGAACTGACATTAGCCAGAAGGCGCGGCGCTTGTTTGGCCGCTTGCGCGATCACCTGCGCATCCGTACCACTGAATCCGAGCTGACGTAATGTGTGTACACATGGCCGTTTCCTGCGGAGGCAACACACCCTGTTTGAAGCCCATATCAGCCAGAGTTTTCATTTTCTCCAGGCCTTGCAGTGCAGCCAGTTTCGGATTGGCAACCGCGTTCTTGTTGGATGTCGACGCAACATTACCAAACGAAAGTCCGGCATAGTTATGGGTCAGCCCTACCAGACCATCAAAGTTTGCTTCATAAGCGGTCACATCTGGCTGCTGATTGGCGGCCATTTCTGACACCGGATGGGATGACACTGTATGTTGTGACATAGTCTACTGCTCCTTATCACCTGTACCTTCTCGCGGCCCGTCTTGACTAAGCGTGCCAGGTATTTATTAATCGTAGTCGGTACTGACTAATCGTATATGTGGGGTACACATCGTTTTGGATAAATTGGCTTGAACACGGCAGTCTCGCTCACCGAAAGTCCAATCACATCAAATCTGTTCACGGTCCAATCAGCCCAGACCATGATGTTTTTCCCGTGCAAACAACGGCGCAATTCTGACCACCTCTCCTGCGGTGACATTGAGCGCGTCAGCCTGCTCGGCGGTCAGTAAAATTTCGTCGCGGGTGTAGGGCTGATTGGCGACAATAGCACGATAATGCTGGTAACTCTGATTACCAATCAGCAGTGGCGTCACGCCCTCTTCTGCGTCGTCAACCACGGCGACGCGGCGCGTTTCATGGTCACGCACAATACGCAGATCTCTGGTATAAGCTTCCAGGGTCGGACCAGCATCGAAAATATCGATATACCCTTCATAACGCATGCCTTCGCTTTCCAGAATTTTTCGCGCCGGCAGCGTGTTCTCATGCACTTCAGCGATCACGGCTTTAGCCTCATCGGTGAGGAAATCGACGTAGAACGGGTGCTTTGGCATCAGTTCAGCAATAAACGCTTTCTGACCAATCCCTGTCAGGTAATCCGCCTCACTGAAATCAATCGCAAAGAAATGGCGGCCTAAACTTTCCCAGAACGGAGAGTGACCATTTTCATCCGAAACACCGCGCATTTCCGCGATCAGTTTGTCAGCAAACTTGTCTTCAAAGGTGGCCATAAACAGCATGCGCGACTTGGAAAGCAGATGGCCATTCTTACCCTGACGATAATCCGGATCGAGGAACAAGGTGCAAAGCTCACTGTTACCGGTATGGTCGTTGCTAAGGAACAGGGTCGGCATCTGAGTGTAGACATTAAGTTCTTTGGATGCGTGAACCAGGGTGCCAACCCGGAAATCATACCAGGCCTCAGTCAGACCAATCGCAACCTCGATGCCACTGATTCCGACCACCTGTTTAGTGACACTATCTTCCAGTACAAACAAATAGCCCTGATCGTGCAGCGGCGCACTGCCTTCCCAGGTCGCGATCATGCGCTCAATACGATCACTGATGCGCTGTTCATTATTAGGCAATGAAGTAAAGCCTACCCCGGTTTTGGTCGCCAGATTAAGCAGCGCCTGTTTATCATCCCTGTTGATCGGACGAATCACCATCATAGTTTTAATTCCTTGTCATGATGTTGAAAGTGAAAAGGTTACAGTGGCAAAAACCACACTGACTGGCCCTGTTGCAGGCCGGCTTCTTCACACTTTCCTTGTTCTAAAATCAGTTTGTTAGCGGCAAAATACGCAGATACTATGGTGGCGCAGAAGCCATCCGGGCCCATAAAACCAATCAGGAAGGGTTTGGCGCTCGCTAAATCACCGCTTTCACTGGCCACCGTCGCGTGTTGCTTACCGTGCCAGATGGACAGAGTGTCGCGACGTGCCGTCATAATGGCCCCGGCATCGAAGATCTCGATATATTTGTCCGCTTCAAACCCTTCATCACCGAGCAGGCGAAACTGCAGCTCTGCATCACCATGTACCTGTCCCAGCGCCTGCTGCGCCTCTTTGGCCAGCAAGGGGACATAAAGAGGATGATGCGGCATCAGTTCGGCAATAAACGTTTTATCCCGGGTGCCGTTGTAGTATTCGACCTGGTTGTAATCCATACCAAAAAATTTACGCCCGACGTTTTCCCAAAACGGAGCCCGACCCTCAGCATCTGCCACACCCGGCATCACCGCCAGCCATTGATCCGAAAATCGCATTGGAAATGCGCTCATGAACAGCAGTCGGCCCAGAGTCACCAGTGCAGCATAAGGCGTGTCACGCAAAGATGGATCCACATAAAATGAACAGAGCTGGGAATGGTCACTCAAATCATGATTCAACGTCAGAGCCTGAATCCGGCTGTGGACGTTAAGAGCGCGGGAAGAGTGAATAAGGACATCATTACGCAGCGCGTAAAAGGGCTCCTGGCAACCGGCCAGTGCATTGATAGCGCCGGTCCCCATTAAGCGACCACTGCGGGCATCTTCAAGCACGAAGAAATAAGCCTGATCGCCCGGTGCTTCCACATCCTCTGCAAAAGCGGCCAGTGAACGTTCAACCTTCTGAGTCAGATGGGAAACGTGTAGCCGGCAGGGTGCACACCATTGGGCCACTGTCCTGGGCCAGGCGTTCAATGTCGCTCAAATCGCTGAGCTGAGCGGGACGGAATAAATACATGTTATATCCTTATCTATGCAGGCAAGGCCTGCCCAATCACTCCGGATTGGTATTCATAGACCTGATGACTGATTTCCAATACTGTCAGGACCAGATTTCACTTAATTTTTTTGAGACTAGAGGTTAAATTCGAATAATTAATCATACCCAAAGCGAATTAATGAAAATTAATGCATTAAAAGTCACTATTTAAATTAAACCTATTCCACTTATTCCATAAAACTAATCTCAACCTTGACAGACATAGTAAAATTAAACCCGATTAAATATCAACAAATTAAATACACCAGAAACATAATTACAACAAAACAAACAACGATTTAACTATAACTTATTGTTTAATTTGAATTTTATTTGAGTTGATCTTTTCGTTATTCGACAAGACACTAGATGACGTTTGCGTGATTTATCACAACACGGACAAAGATAATTTATTTATAATATCTGCATAGAAATATTAATGAACATGCCAAATTTATTTTTTCTATTAATAAAAATGCGTAACAAGGGAATTTTTAGTCTGATTTTGTGTATGAAAATTACCCGAACGATGAGAAGTTTCGGATAAAAACACCAGAATTTTACTGGTGTTGGTATTAAACTGACTTTTGCGTGAACAGCATCAGGCCCCGCTATACCAATAGATACACACTTATTTGTAGAGGCTCAGCTTTGAGGTGAACTGCTGGATTGTTTCGGTATCGCCAAACAGGCAGATGCCCCAGTATTCCAGCTCTGACTCAGAAGTCTGCTGCGTCAGAGTTTGCTGCTCGGCAGAGCCCCCTTGCGCCATCGTATGAGTAAAGACTGTATAACGAATTCCCCGGTCACTGGCCTCCTGTTTCACTTTGCGAATTTTGTTGGAGTTGTCGGCTTTCAGCACAATAAACGGATAATGGGAAATGTTAGGCAAAATATTGCCATCGAGATCACGATAGTCGACATACTCGGTACCCTCACTATGCAGCAAATCCGCCAGACCGGCACTAAGATGTCCCAACACGTTTAAACTGCGGCCAAAATCCAATTTTTTGCTCAGTACAGCGACATAACGCTGTTGATTCTCATCAGGTAGGTTCACTCTTCTCTCCTTGCTAAACTTCTTACTATCTATTCATCTCAAACTTAATATCAATGTGGCGATCAGTGTACTGCACGAATACGTATCGAGATAAGTTCGCTCTTCCACACGACCGTCGTCTAGTTTACTACTTACCCCTCAGGCCTCTGTCGCAGTAACAGCTGATACGCAATACACCCACCCTGCGCAGATTAAACATATAGCATTTGATAAACAAGTGTTTAGCCCTATTCTGAACAGCACTGCCGCCCCCGGATCCGCCGCACAAAAACAGGGCACACCGAGCAGAATTTTTTGTAGTTCTGTTAACGCAGCAACACTATTGTTCACCATAAATACTATGATATTCAGAGTGACTTAACGAAGGAGTATCGTAATGAAATATCAACATATCCTGGTCGCTCTGGAATTGGAGGAAGAGAGTAAACTGTTGATTGATAAAGCAGTCTCTTTTGCCAGCTTAGTCGATGCTGATGTGTCTCTGGTTCATATTGACGGGACGAAAGGGGAAATTTACCAACAGCTGATCGACATCCGGGCTGAGCCGGAACAAAAACCTCTGGATGAACATTCAAATAAGATGCTCAAGCAATTTCAACAATACAGTGAATTCCCATTCAAACACTTTTATGTCGGTACCGGGGATCTGAGCAAAAAGCTGGAAACCCTGATTGCCAGCGATAACTATGATCTGCTGATCTGTGGTCATCACCATGATTTTGTCAGCAAAATCGTCTCCTACTCTCGCCATCTGATCAACAAATCCCCCATCGATATTCTGGTGGTGCCGATTGTTGATTAGCGTCGCTAAGCGATTTTACGCCGTGATCAGATGAATCAAGTGCCGCACAAGGTAGCCAAACGGAACCGGACTGCTTAGAATGTTGCAGACACTCTCTGCAACATTGCTCTGGTTACGCGTTATTTATGCTACAAATTTCCAATAAAGTTTCTCTAGCCGACTGGGAAATCGAACTCTCGGCCATCCGAGCCATGGGCAGCGGCGGTCAGAAACGTCAATAAAGTTTCCAGTGCCATTCATCTGCGCTTTGATATCAAACGCTCAACCTTACCCGAGATCTATAAAGAACGCTTACTGGCATTGTCTGATTCCAGGCTGACCAAAGATGGTGTGATCGTGATTAAAGCCCAGTCTTATCGGACTCAGGAACAAAACAAAGAAGACGCGCTTAATCGGCTGAAAGAGATGATTAGCGCCGCTATGGTGGTCGAAAAGACCCGTCGGGCGACCAAACCCACCAAGGGGTCGCAACGACGCCGCGTGGATAATAAAACCAAACGCGGCGCCACTAAGGTGTTAAGAAAGAAAGTCGATTACTGACCGGCTTTCCTTAAGTAGGCTTCAAACTCTTTGGCCGGCAACGGGCGACTAAAGAAGAAGCCCTGGCCATATTCACATTGCATCTGGTTGAGGTAATCAACATGGCGTTGTTCTTCAATCCCTTCAGCAACAATCTGCAGTCCTAACGCCTTGGCCATCGCAATAATTACGTTAACCAGCTCCTTATCCGAATCATTGTCGAGCATGTCTTTAATGAAGCTGCGATCGATTTTAAGACGATCAAAAGGAAAACGCTGGATGTAACTTAACGCAGAGTAACCGGTGCCGAAATCGTCAATCGTCAGTTTGACACGCCTTTCGCGTAGTTTATCCAGCATGCTCATCAGTTCATTGCTGTGGTTAAAGAACAGGCTTTCGGTCACTTCCACATCAAATTTTTCTCCCGGTAATCCGCTTGCCTGCAGGCTGTTCTCAATTTGCACCAACAATTGATCGCAATAACGGAACTGGACACTGGAGAAGTTAACCGAGATGAACAAGGGTACGATTTGCTGCCATTGCGCTGCTTGCTGTGTCGCTTGTCTTATCGCAAACTCGCCCAATTGATGAATCAGCCCGTTACGCTCCGCAATCGAGATAAACTCTTCCGGATTAACAAAGCCATATTTCTCATCATGCCAACGCATCAAGGCCTCAGCCCCAACCACACGACCACTCGCCAGATGAACAATCGGCTGGTAATAGAGTTCCAGCATCTGGTGGGAAATGGCGTTACGCAGGCGGTTTTCCAACTCGAGAAAACGCTGCAGATCATCATTCATGTTGTGATCATAAAAACAGAAACCATTGCGCCCATCCTGTTTTACCCGATACATCGCCATGTCCGCACTGGCGACGAGTTGCTCCGATGTACTTCCGTCGCGCGGGTAAATCGACATACCGATACTGGCCGAGAGGAAAAACTCCTGATTCTTCCATACAAACGGCGTCTCAAACGCTTTGAGCAGCGAGAGGGATAAACGCTGAGCAGCGTCATGATCGGTCAACTCCGGCAGAATCAGCAAAAACTCATCACCACCGATGCGGGCCAGCAAATCCGTCTTGCGTACAGCCTGCTGCAGACGTTCGACACAGAGTTTAAGAATTTCATCACCGAAAAAATGGCCCATTGAATCGTTGATCTGTTTGAAATGATCCAGGTCGATAAACATCACCAGGACTTCTTGTCCGGTTCGCTCTGCCCGGGCTAACTCAAGGTTGAGGCGCTCCAGCGCGTAACTGCGGTTGGGCAGACTGGTCAACACATCATGCTTAGCCTGATAAGCGAGTGCGGACTCCGAGGCCTTACGTTTGGCGATTTCTTTAGTCAGTTTGTGGTTCTGTTGCGACAGAATGGATTTGGTTTTGGTTTCTTGTTGCAGCTTAATGCTCAGCTCTACCTGAGCATTATTGAGAATAAAAGCGTAACACAAACCGAAAATGATCATCACACCTAAGATGACCAAGCCATAGATAAAGATTTTTGAGGTAAAAATGTCCTGCTGGTTAAGTGGTTCGAACCAAGACAACAACTTGAAGTGATAATGCTCACCCGGCACTTCAAAATAGATTTTACCGGATAAGTCTTTGCTGTTATCAGACAACAGCACCTTACCATGCACCTGCTCGATGGAATCCCACACCATCATCTTGCTGCCATCAATCGCCAGCTCCATGCGGCTGTGACTGTCTTCATGCTCCTGATAGGTCAGCTGGTTGATGACAACATCCGGGTTGATATCCGCAACCAGATAGGCCACAACACGTCCGGAAAATTTCACCTTACGGATGACCTGAATCAGCATGTTGCCATCAGCATCCCGGCTCGCCTTAAGATCCGCGAGCGGCGTATCCTCGGCCAGTAACAAGGTCAGGTCAATCGGATTAAGCGAGTCCACAGCTGTTGAGATCAAGCTCGAACCATCATAACCAAGCAGAGTCAGCTTGTTGTAGATCGGGCGATGATTGACTGTTTTATGACTGATTTTTTCGTTGAGTTTGCGTTTAACGTTGATCAGGCTGGCGCCCAGACCATATTCCATCGACATACCCGAGGCCAGGTTGGCAAAAAAGGTCTGAACGCTTTTATCCTCGGTCAGGTTAGAGACATCTTCACTGGCTATTGTGAATAAGTTTTCCAATGTGCTGGCATAACTTTTTACCTTGAGATCCAATGTCTTGTAATGGGAGTCTTTTAACTTTTCCTGACCGATATAAGCAACAGAAATCACCAAAGCCAGGTAGAGCGATACCAAGATCGCACTGACAGCCATGATTTTTTTATTGAAGGTTCTCAGAGAAGACTGTCCCATAACTGCTAGTTACCTTGTCCGGAGAAATAGTCGTGATAAAAATAGTAAATCGACGGGTAGTACTTTTCGATCAAAGCAGCATAAGTTCCGTCCTGGCGAATCTTAGCCAGATACTGGTTGAAGGCCTGACGCAATTGCGGAGAATCCTTGCGAAATGCCACCGCCATCTCTTGTTTATCGGACACAGGGCCGATCACTTTAATTTCCCCCGGCCATTTTTCCAGCGCCACCAGGGTATCAGGGATATCGAGCAGCGTGTTTTCCGCATCGTGTTTTAAAATTGCCGGCACCATTTCATTTAACTGCCGTTCGCCATCCGGCAGAATAATGTTGGCGCCGGTGTCATACAGGTTATAGAGATTCGGATCCAGACACGTATGCTCCATCGCCAGTACATTGCGGTTTTTAATCAAATGTTTGACCATGGCAATATCCTGGTCGACAGAACCACTTGGTGCGATAGGCTTCAAATCGCTGTCCGTGCGGGAGATCAGCCAAACTCCGGAAGGAAAATAGCTGTCTGAGAAATCGATGATTTGGGTACGCCAGTCAAGCATAGTGACACCGTTGGCAATCACATCACCTTCTATTACTTTCTCTTTTCCCCAAATCAGTTGTTTGTTTTTATATTCCACTTCGCGTCCGGTTAACTTCGCAAACGCGGTGCTCCATTGTGCCGGTACAAACTCATACCTGACCCCCAGCGAAGCAGCAAAACCTTTCATTATTTCAACATCCAGACCTGTCAATGACTGCAGCGTTCCCTGATCGATGTAGGAGACAAAATTGGCATACGGTACACCGATATGGCGCAGTACCCCACTTTGTTTAATCTCCTCCAGATCGTGAGCCGACACGGGCGCAGTCAGCAGGAGGAGAAGTGAACACAAGCCACGTTTAACTCTCAAGGCGAAACCCGATGCTGGCATGAAATATCCTTTATTGACCATTGATGCCGGCTAATTGCCGGCATCGTCATACACTGAACTAAAATTAGAACGACTGAGAACGATATAAGTGCTTCATCGCTGACACTAACCCTTCAACGTCTTCTTCACTATGGAATAAGTGAGTCGAAATACGCAAGGCGTGCGTGTCATAGGAATCGTCTTTATACAATTTGAAGTCTGTGGTGCGGATAATGTAACCGTACTCTTCACGCAATACGTCGCGGAATGAATTCAAACGAGACAGGTCGGTGACATCACTCAACGGGTTAAAGGTTGTAATTCCACTCTTTAAACCATCAACATTCGGTGAATACATCTGTCCGTTCGGAAACGCTTCTGCCAGCAGGTTTTTACATAAAGTCCCCAGATAAAGCACACGCTCTTCGATCTTATCGCGACCAATTTGATCCCACATTTTACAGCTATCCACCAGTGCCTGTTTGGCCGGGTAATTATCATTACCGATATACTGTAATTTTGACTGCATATCGTAGCTGTCATACTCGGCGAGAGAAGAGTTAATAAACCAAAGTGGTTGTTCTACGCCCCAGTATTGTTGCAGACGCTCAGCATTCTGGCGGACATATAAGATGCCGGTGGCACCTGCGCCACACTGCCATTTATGACCAGAACCGGCATAAAAATCACAGTCGATATCGTGCAGATCCAAATCGAACATGCCAATGGTATGTGCGCCGTCAATCAGTGTCGGGATAGAGTTCGCTTTCGCCAGATCACACAATTCCTTCGCTGGTAATGCACTACCGGTCTTGTAGGTAATGTGCGAGAACATCATCAGTCGTACCGGACCCGGAGCCTGGTAAATAGCATCAGCAAAAGCCGCCACATAATCGTCAGCGGTTACGGTTTCTGACCCGGTAAAGACCGGCAGCTGAACCTGAATGACGCTAACACCAAAGCGCTGCGCCACGACACTCATTGGTGAGGTTGCCGCCACATGCTCGTGGTGCGTAGTCAGAATCACATCACCGGCCTGGAAATCGAGGCCGTTCAGAATGGTACACAAACCATCTGTGGTATTACGGCTCAATACAATTTCAGACGGATCCGCGCCGAAGCCGGCGGCAATATCATTGACCATTTCCGCCGTGTGTGGCCAGTCGCCAAACTTGTCTTTCATATCCCACGGATATTTCGCCACAAGCTGGTTGTTGTCATCATAATTTTGTAACACATGACGAGGCATAGAAACCGGTAGTACCAATATTCATATATGTCGTGCGCTTATCGAGCACGAACTGATTTTGTACTTTTTTCCAAAACCCTTTACTTTGGCTATTTCCCTTACCCAGGCTGCCCCAACCAGAATGTGCGCTTTTTGCTTGTACCGCTCCGGAAAAAGCCGAAGCGCTGACACCAGCAACAATGGCACCCGTTGCACCTTTTAGAAAATTACGGCGATTGTGATTAGGCTGCATAGATTCCTTATCCGTCATAGTTCAGTTCCTTTAATGAACATTTGTGCAATGTTAAAACTAAAATACATACTGAGTTTTACATCAACAATATTTATTATCAACGACTATTGTAGATTGTGTTTTGAATCTAAGGTCTCGCAATCATTTAAGTGATCACGGTTCCAAATAATGCGTTCAAATAACCAACAATGGCTAAACAAATCCGGCATTATCAATAAGTAACGCTGACACCACGTTGAGGTTAAAAACTATTCTCCAGTAGTTTAATAAGCATGTATGCGTTTAAAAAACCGGCAAAATAAAGAATTATTAACCCCTTAACTCTATGTATAAATATCTGCTATCACGATGACAAGAAGAATTATTACTGACATCTAAATTTAAAGGTATTTTAAGTCATCCGGCGTAAGAAAATGCCAGTTTCATCCTGGAACTTCTCGCAACAGCGTAAGCTAAACAAAGATAAGGCCCGGTAAATAATAAACGACGCAACAAAGTGAGGAATTAAACCATGAGTGCTAAAGGTGAGGCTTGAAAAACAGCTGAGGGACAAAACAAGGCCCCGCTATTATCAGTTTAAAAGACTTAAATAGTGATAGCGGGGCCAATAAAATCAGAAAGGATTAAGCGAGGTCGATAAGTTTGTGAGCAGGCGGTGGTGCATACCCGCCTTGGCGCGTAGTTTTCGCTTTTAGCCTAACCAGGCTTTCGCATAAGGAAACCGCGCAAGTGACCCCGTCTAAGACCGGCAGCGAGAACTTATGCGACAAACTTTCCGCCAGATCCACCATTCCAGCGCAACCAAGCACGATCGCTTCGGCGCGATCTTCGCGGATCGCCCGCTCAATTTCTTGCGCTATGGTATCGAACGCTGCGGAGCCTTCTTGTTCCAGCTCCAGTACCGGGATTTCTGATGAGCGCACCCGAATACACTGCCGCTCCATGCCGTAACGCATCAGATTATGTTCCAGCGCAGGCACAGAGCGGCCAAGGGTTGTCACCACACTGAACTTATTCGACAACATCGCGGCGACCCGATAACCGGCCTCACCAATGCCGATGACCGGTTTATCGGTGATACAGCGCGCGGCATCCAGTCCGGTATCATCAAAACACGCAATCACAACCGCATCGAAATCCGGCTGCGCCCGGATAGCCTGCAACATACCCGGCACCGCCATTGCTTCATCATAGTAACCCTCGATCGATACCGGCCCCGAGGCCGAGGTCACGGCGATAATCTCCGTGCCTTCGGATGCTACCTGACGGGCAGCATGACACGCTTTCTCGGTCATCGTCGCCGTCGTATTTGGGTTGACTACCAATATTTTCATCGTTAAATATCTCCGCCCAGATAGGCTTCTTTAATTCGTTTATCATTCATCAGCGCTTTTGATTCCCCTTCCAGTACGATAGAGCCGGTCGACATCGCATAAGTACGATTGGAAATCGACATTGCCATGCGGCTGTTTCTGCTCCACCAGCAGCACACTCACCTTTTGATCGCGTGAGATCGCTACGATCGAGCGGGCTATCTCCTGCACCAGCTTGGGCGCAATCCCCAGGCTGGGTTCATCCAGCAACAACACTTTGGGATTCGCCATCAAAGCGCGGCCAATCACCATCATCTGCTGCTCGCCACCTGATAAGGTTCCGGCTTGCTGCGTATAGCGTTCACGCAGGCGGGGAAAGCGCTCCAGCACGCTGTCCAGAGTATCAGCGATGCCTTTTTTGTCTTTGCGGGTAAACGCGCCCATCAGCAGATTGTCTTTAATTGACATGTAAGGGAAAACCCGGCGCCCTTCCGGCACCATGGCAATACCACGCCCGACAATCTGGCTCGCCGGCGTGCCGTCCAGCCGTTCACCCTGGTAATAAATCTGACCTGATTTGATTTTCGACAAGCCGGTGATTGCTCTGAGGATAGAGGATTTACCGGCGCCGTTAGAACCAATCAGCGCCACGGTTTCTCCCTCTTTCAGGCTGATTGAGACTCCCTTCAGGGCATAAACATGGTCGTAATAGAGTTCAACATCGTCCAGTTTGAGTATTTCTTGCATCACTTACATCCCTATCGCCATGTCTTCCGAGCCAAGGTAGGCTTCGATAACTTTCGGATCATTCTGAATTTCCTGCGGTGTCCCTTCCGCGATTTTTTCGCCAAAGTTAAGCACCACAATGCGGTCTGAGATTTTCATGACCGCCGGAATATCATGCTCCACCAGCAAAACCGTCACACCGCGTTCATCACGCAGGCGGCGTACCAACATCACCAGACGCATGGTTTCATCATGATTGAGGCCGGCAAAAGGCTCATCCAGCAAAATAATCGCCGGATCGGTCGCCAGGCCAATTGCCATGCCTAACACACGCAAATGGCCCTGCGGCAGGTTGGAAGCCAGTTCATCGGCGATCGACTCCAGCCCGAGGAGTTTGATGATTCGATCTGCTGACTGACCAAATTTCGCTTCGTCCGCTTTTGCCCTGCGAGTACCGAGGAAAAAACCCAGCAATGACGCTTTGGACTGCAGATGATGCGACACAATGATATTTTCCCGCACCGTCATCGATTTAAAGATCGTGGTTTCCTGAAAGGTACGTACCACACCGCGACGAGCCACTGTATGCGGTGCCAGATTGCTGATGCGTTCCCCTCGGAATAACACCATACCGCTGCTGGTTTTCAGGAATGAAGAAATCAGTTTGAACAGAGTGGACTTGCCGGCACCATTCGGGCCGATGATCGACAGAATTTCACCTTTGCGAACCAGAAAACTGATGTCGTTGACTGCGGTCAGTCCGCCAAAACGCTTGGTGACGTTACGCACTTCTAGAATCGGTTTCATCAGCGTTTCTCCTTACGTTCCAGCAGGCTCAATACACCGTTCGGCAGGAACAGCATCAAAATGATCAGTAAACTTGAGTAGACCAGCATCTGGTACTTGCCGATGGTGAACAGCAGATCCCAGCCAAAATAGAGCATCAGCGTGCCGAGCATCGGCCCGAAGACATAACCAAGCCCGCCCAGGAAACAGTTCAGCATGAAGTTAATGCTGTCTGCGACCTGGAATGAGGACGGATACACCGACTGAGTGATAGCCACGAAGCTGGCTCCGGCAATCCCGCCAAAAAACGATGAGATCGAATAAGTCAGAACCCGCAGGTAGGTGGTATTAACACCAATCGAAGATGCCAGTTCTTCGTTTTGTTGCATTGAGCGGCACAGATGCCCTAAACGGGAATTGACAATGCGCCATAACACGCCGTAAGCAATGATCATCATGGTCACTGCCATGATATAGAACGCCACTTTTGGATTTTCCATACTGGCAAAATCAGGAATGATGGTCAGTCCGAACAGCTCCAGAGAACCGGGCAGCGGCAGCGAAGTGATCCCCTTCGCACCATTGGTAATCGGCAATGCCAGCGCAGTCAGACGCATCACTTCCGTCAGGATCAGGGTGACCATCGCGAAATAGACCCCGCGCAGGCGCAGGATCGGCAGGCCAATCACCACCGACAACAGGGCGCAAAACAAGCCCGCCAGCGGCAATGTGGTCCAGAAGCTTAGCCCGTATTGGGTAATCAATATTGCAGAGACATAACCGCCTGCCAGAGAATACGCGCCCTGACCGATGTTGATACGGCCAATCGAGAACGTCAGCCAGACACCCGCAGAAGCAATCGATAACAGCGCAACAGAAGTCAGTGTGTAATAGAAATCGGTACGACCGGTCAGACTGATAAACAGCGGCACCAGCAGATAAACAGCCACAGCAAACATGGCCACACGTGTGAGTATTTTTTTCGTCATGTGCTTAACCCCAAGGCTTACCCATTAAACCGTGCGGTCTAATTGCTAAGAAGATCATTAAAGATGCAAAGATCAACAGATAAGTAACGTCGCCATACTGTGACAACACAGACAGACCGACACTTTCCAACATGCCCAGAATCAGGCCACCGACAATCGCTCCTGGAATCACACCCGCACCGCCGATCATGATCATGATGAACGCTTTGGTGGAGGTCGGGCCGCCCATGCCTAAGTTAATCCCGGTAATGGAAACCAAAAGTCCGCCAACCACCCCGGCCAGCATCGCGCCCAGAGCAAAACCAATCATCTGGTAGCGGTCGACATCGACCCCCATCAGTGTGGCTGACACTTTGTCCTGCGCCAGAGCACGCATGGCACGGCCCGCTTTGGAATAGTGCATGATCAGCATGAAGGCAACGATCATCGCGATAGCAATACAACCGATGACAATCCGGTCATACGGCATAATGATTTTGAAATCCCAGTTGAACACGCCATCGACGATTTTTGGCACGCCGCGCTGCTTCTCGCCAAACACCAGCAGAATCACCGAATCAAGGAAAAAGCCGATGCCCGCCGCCAGCAGCATGGTACTTTCATCGCGCTTGGATTTTTTAATCACCGGCCGGAATAGGAATTTCTCAATCAGAGCGCCGATCACGGCCAGGGTCAGCCCCGAAATAATCAGAGCAATGAAAAAGGGAAAATTAAATTGGGATACAAAGGTATAGGTGACAAAACCACCCATCACATACATCTGACCATGAGCAAAGTTCATCACATTCATCAGCGAAAAGATGAGCGTTAAGCCCAGTGCAATCAGCGCGTACTGGGCGCCAAGATAGAGCCCGTTTACTACGATTTGTTCCATAACGAAACCTGTTCCATAGCGAATCCGCTACAGCCATTGCGTTGCTCTGCTGCAGCTGTAGCGGACATTCAACAGCAAATCAGTGGCGCAGAGACTGCGCCACTGTGACCCGAAGGGAGAAAGGATTAGTCCACTTGAGCGATAAACAGCGTTTTGAACTCACCATCCTGATAGGTGTTCACCACCAGAGGAACAGACAGCTGACGCTTCTGACCAAATGAGGTGCTGCCGACATATTTCAGCGTTGCATCGCCAACCATGTATGGGTTTGGCGCAGTAAAAGTATCCATGGTTTGCTGGAACGCTTTCACATCAGAAATCGCTTGCGGGTTAGCTTTCAGCGTCTCGATGATGTACTCCAGCGCATAAACCTTAGTATTCGATTCATCGTTGTACTCACCGTATTTCTCGGTGTAACGCTGAACAAATTCACGCATGGTGTCTGATGCCACTTCCGGTGTTGAAGCGCCGCCAACCGAGATAAAGCCGTTGGCCAGATCGCCCGCGCCTTCTTGCAGCACATTGGCATCCTGAGCCGTTTCGGTCGAAATCAGACCGGTGTAACCCAGTTCACGTGCTGAACGGATCAGCTGCGGCGCGTTGGCTGGCGACACACCAGACAACACCAGCAGATCAGGGCGGGTTTTAATCACAGGCAGCAGAAACCGGGGTAAAGTCGGTGGTATCCACTTGGTAAGTGACGTTGCTGGACACAACGTTCAGCCCCAGAGCTTTAGCCGCTTCCACACCGCCATCGCGCTGGCTGAGCGGGTCAGACTCGTTCGCAGCAACAAAGGCAATATTTTTGATGCCTTCTTTTTCAATCAGGTATTTATAAATTGCCGGACCAGACTGGTAGTTGGCCACCATGCCAAGAATCGCATTTGAAGCAGGAGCTGTGTACAAAGATTTGGGAAATGCGTATGGGAAATACATGATGCCTTTTTGCTCAGCAACCGGACGTACCGCAGCGGCGCCATCATCAACGTTAGGACCGACTACGTAGTGCACCCCTTCCTGAGCCATTTTCTCCATACCGGCGACCGCACGTTTCGGGTCTTTCTGATCGTCAAAAGCAACGATATCGATGTCATAGGTGGTATCACCGATCTTCACGCCGCCCATTTCGTTAATCCAGTCAGCGCGGGTTTCCATCGAACGCTGGTTAGAAATACCCCACGCGGCAGCAGGACCAGAAGTCACGCCAACAAAGCCGATTTTCAAATGAGGATTCGCCGCAAATGCAGAGCCCGATAGAGCCACACTTACCATGCTTGCCAGCAGACCGGCTTTGAGAAAGCGATTTTTATTCATCTGTAAAACTCCATTTAGTCGTTATCGTCTTTTTGCTCCAGCCCCGTGCCGGAACTCAAAATTGTCGACAATAAAATCTCCATTTGTGAACAATTTCTAATTTTATCGTGTGCAACTGATGTGCCAGTTTTTGTCGACGAAAAAATAACTAAAGGATGTATTTCAAAATCAATATCTTAGTGTATACATTCAGTTAAAAAATGAATTTTCACCTAGGGTAATAAAGCAAGAGACCGACAGATCTGCACTGAAATCAGGCATATCGACCTAAAATAGATCATTTTTTATACAAAACGACATGCCAATAGCGATTAACCAGCAAACCATTACTCTCGCAATGACTTTGGCATTCATGAAATAGATGGATTACCCAGCGGTTTAAAAAACCCAGAACACTCAGGCTCGGCGAATAGCCGCTCGAAGAGCAATACATGACAAATGCCAGCAAGATTGTATACAACTAACCAAAACCAGGCAGGGAAACAAAAGATCGCAGTTCGAATTTAAGCTCTGACCCGAGCCATATGATAGGCATCGACATATTCGCCATTGCGGAATGCATACGCTTTTGACTCACCTTCAATCTCGAAGCCAAATTTCTTATACAAGCCAATCGCAGGCTGATTGTCGGTAAATACGGTCAGCTCAATACGTTTCAGGTTCAGCCAGTTATCAGCCAAATCAATTACCGTTGCCAGCAAGGCACTGCCAACTCCGACGCCCTGCATCTGATCTTTGATTCCCATCCCAAACGAGGCAGCATGGCGGCGGCGCTGATTCGTACAGACGTTCAGAGTAATATTACCCACCACTTGCCCATCTACGACAGCGACATAGGCGTGCACATGTTCAGCCTGATCAGACAAACGTTTATGCCACAATTCAAATGAAGAAAACGGCAGTTGCAGCGTATTACTGTACGCTTTGGGAGACTCAAAAATGGCTTGGACCGCACGGGCATCGGACGGCTCAGCTTTGCGGATGGTGATTGGCATGCAGGTGTATCTCAACTCAATAGATAAGGAATCTTAGTATGCCGTTAAAAAAGCACTAAAGTCATCTACTGAACGCATATTATGACTCCTGCAGTAACATTGCTAATCACTGCAGGAGAGCCGCATTATCCGCTTACCGGCTAGCGAAACTGTTTGAGTCGCACCAACCAGGCCAGAGCCGATGCCGCCGTAATGGCACCAACAACACCATCCCAGCCAAAGTGCTGGTAAAGAAAACTACCCAGCGCAGAAACCCGATGCCATTCCGATAAACACGAAAGTAAACAGTATGGCATTAAGGCGACCGCGGGCCTGTGGTTCAAGACCATAAACAATACTTTGATGAGCAATCAAGGTCGCGTTGAGGCCGAAATCAAACACAATCACCAAAGCAATCAAAGCCGGAATCTGGCCCACCAGTGGCAACAATGATGTGAAGTAAATACCGACATAGGAGAACACCACCAGCAGGATACTGGTGACCGCCACTTTATGCGCGCCGATTTTATCAGACAGCGATCCGGCCAAAGGTGCTGCGATGGCTCCGGCAGCGCCGGCGATGCCAAAAGCGCCGGCCGCAGCGCTACCCATCTGATATTTTTCAGCCAGAAAAACCGCCAGTGTGGTCCAGAAGGCGCTGAATGAAAGTGACATCAAACCCTGTGATAACGCCGCTTGTTTGAGCCGAGGATAACGTTGCCACAAAGGCAGCATGGATTGTAACGTCTGCTTATACGTCAGCGCACTAGAAGCAGGCATGGCCGGCAGGACTCTGCTTAGTAGCAGCCCCGTGACAGCGACCGCCAAAGCTGCGCTGTAAAATACACTTTGCCAGCCAAAAAACTCGGCAATAAAACCGCTGAATACCCGAGATAACAAAATACCGGTTAATAAGCCGGTCATCACCGTACCGACGGTTTTACCACGCTGTTGGTCGGATGCCATTGCAGCCGCAGCCGGAACAATATCCTGTGCTGTAGTCGCCATCACCCCAATCAGCAGGCTGGTGATGAGTAACATACCGTAACCGCTTGCCATACTGGTAACGACCAGTGATATAGCTAACAGACTGGCCTTGGCAATAATCAGTTTTTTCCGGTCCAGTGAATCCCCCAAAGGCACCAACAATAATATGCCTAACGCATAACCAATTTGGGTTAATGTTGGGATCAAACCAGCCTGACTGACATCAAGACGAAACGACTTGGCTAATAAATCCAAAATGGGCTGGTTATAATATATCGATGCCACACTGACACCGGCCCCCACTGAAAGAGAAAATAATGTTTTAAAAGATAAGGTTGGCAGAGATCGTTCATCTGCAATAGATTGTAAGGAATTCATTTCGTTTCTCACCTGTTGAATGAACAAAGTATTGCGTTTTCTGATACGATTGGTAGATGAAGCGCCAACAGAATAGTTATACGTACTACGTATGAAAGAATCAAAAACGACTCACCCCGACCGACTGATGCTGTTGCAAACTTGGGTACGTATTGTCGAATCCGGCAGTCTGACGGCCGCCGCCAGGCTGCTCAATACGACCCAGCCGACCGTCAGTCGCAGGTTGCGTGCATTAGAGAGCCTGTTTGGCAGTAAACTCCTGTTAAGGACCACACATCAGATTAAGCTTACCGACGATGGCGAAGCCTGTTATCAGTATGCCAAACAGATGCTGAGCAACTGGGCCGCCATGGAAGAATCGGTCGGTAAACAGCAATCAAGAGTAACGGGTAAGTTACGCATCCGGGCGCCACACGCCTTCGGGCAAGGCCAACTGATCGCCCCCTTAATCGATTATCTGCGTCACTATCCTGACATCCGCCTCGACTGGCAGCTCAATGACACCACACCTGACTTCTTAACCGACAATATCGACTGCGCTATTCAGGTTGGCACCGTCAGCGATACCAGCGTGGTCGCGAGGCTCGTCACTCATGTACCAAGAATTCTGGTCGCCTCACCGCAGCTGCTGGAGCAACACCCCGAGATCCGCGATATCGGACAAATCGCAGATTTACCCTGGATTTCAGTCAGTACCTTCTACCGCTACGAACTGACCTTAAAGCCGCTCGCCCGGCAACAAGCGCATACCCTGCAGCTTGATCCTATCGTATCGACCGACAATATTTACGCGGCAACCCAGCTGGTCAGCGATGGTTTAGGCATTGCGGTGATCTCTTCCTGGCTGGTTCAGCCCCTGATCGAATCCGGTAAGCTGGTACACGTTTTGCCCGACTGGCAGGCGGATGAACTGCCGGTTTATCTGGTCTATCCCTATGCCAATTACTACCCTAAGCGCCTGACTGCATTTTTAGACATCATGACCGCTGCCATTAAACAGATGTCAGGCACTCGCTTACAGCCCGCTTCTGAAGATGAAATTTGAGTCATCTCGCCAGGCACTGTTTAAGCCATAAGAGCTGAGTTATACCGCCCAAACCGCAGCCAGATTCTCGTAAATCAGCTTGCTGGTCATCAGAAACGGTCACCGATATAAACATCGGACGCACCAGGCGTGTGCCAAAACGCATCACAAACTTGCTGCCGACCACAGAACCGATAATCTGTCCGACTGCCATCAACAAGCCCAGCTGATAGTCCACCTGACCCAGCGCGATAAACAGGATCAGAGAAATCATGTTACCAACCAGATTTAACGGTTTGGTCGCCATTGTGGCCTGCTTGAGGGTATAACCGAGCAGAGCAACAAAGCCGAGCATCCACAGCGAGCCGGTCCCCGGGCCGAAAAAGCCGTTATAAAAACCGATCAGCAATCCGGCGATCAGCATAAATTTACGGTTAGACCATTTTGCTTCACTGGCCTCGGTAGCTTTTAAGCGTCTGGAAAAAATGGAATAAAGGGTAATCGCCACCATTAACACCGGCAGCAACACTTCCAACGCCGCCTTATCGATCAGGCTGACCGCCACAGCGCCGGATAAAGCCCCGACAGAAGTGAACAGCACACCCAATATCATTCCCTGCAACGGAAACTGACGGCTGGCAATAAACATCAGCGAAGTTGTCAGCTCCCCAATTACGGCCTGTAAGCGGTTGGTGCCCAACACCACCATGGGTGGCAAGCCAGCCAGCAATAAACTCGGTACGGTAATCAAACCGCCACCGCCGGCGATGGCGTCGACCACCCCGGCAATAATGGCCACAGCAAATAAAAACGCGTATACCCACTCGCGGTGAGCAAGCAGTTCACCACTACTCAAAATAACCTCACTGTGCATGTTTTCCTCAACATCAATGGCAGACAGAGCGCTATTTGTATCACCAGCTAGCATGTGGTTAAATTAATACATTCTTATTCCATCATTAAGGTAAGACTTAATGGTCAGTTCACAAGATATCGAATTCTTTATTACCATCGCTGGCAGCCGCTCACTGGCGGCGGCGGCGCGCAAGCTTAACGTCACACCGCCGAGCGTATCGCAGCGTTTGCAGCACATTGAGCGTAAACTGGGAGTAAAACTGGTCGACCGCAGTGCGCGTTTTATTGCGCTCACCCCGGAAGGCGAAACTCTGGCGCGGCGTGGGCAGAACCTGCTGCAAGATTTAGAGCACCTGACGCAAGAGGTCGCCGACAGCAAACGGACCATTTCCGGGGATATCCGCTTAGTGGCGTCTTTAGGGTTCGGTGAAAAGCACATCGGCCCACTGGCCGCTGAATTTCAGCGCCAGTACCCGCTGACCCAGATTGAACTCAATCTGTCTGACAACCCTAAGTGGGCGCAGCACAATAGTCCGGACATTATGTTTTACATCGGTCACCTGCAGGATTCTTCGCTCAAGCGGATTGTTCTGGCTAAGAAACCGTCGTTTACTGCTTGCTGCACCTGGCTACTTACAATCCGCTCCAGCGTTAACCACGCCGCAAGATCTGGAGCAGCACCGCTGCATTGCGCTGCGCGAAAATGATGAAGATGCCACCATGTGGCGTTTGGCTGACATCAGCAACGGACAAATCACCAGCGTGCGCGTCAACGCGGTTCTGGCCAGTAATGTCAGTCAGGTGACCAAAGATTGGTGTATTAAGGGGGAAGGCATCATTCAACGTTCGGAATGGGATGTAAAACAAGAACTCAGCGCAGGCACCCTGGTGAGAGTACTGCCGCAATACCAGCTAGCCGAAGCCGACATTGTCGCTCTGGTGGCGTCTGAACGTCTGCACCGCTCCGATAAAGTCAGCGCCTTTCTGGAGTTTGTGCAGCACCACTTACCGGCGCGATTATCTTGTTGAGAGAAACCGTTCTCGAAACAAAAAAGCAGACCAGCCAGGTCTGCTTTTTCAGTTTCAACCGACTGAATAGGCTATGCTTTTGAACAGACAATGCTTTTGAACAAACAATGCTTTCAGGCTCTTGAGCTTAACAGTACACCGCCGCCCATGGTGATAAAAATTCCACCGGTACATTTTGACAGGTAATGCTGAAAGCGATTACCTTGCAGCCGCTGACCGAAACGACTGATGGTCACTGCGTAGCCTAGATGAACCGCAGTGACGATCACGCAGATAGTCATATACATAATGGCAAACTGCTCTGCCGGCGGATGACTGACATCTAAAAATTGCGGCAGAAAAGCCGACAAAAATATCAGCGTTTTCGGATTACTGGCTGACACCAGAAAGGCCTCTAAGCCCAAAGAGCGAGCGGATTTCTTGACCTGAGGTCGCTGTGTCTGAGTTAAATCCAATGTCGATACCCGGCTAGCACGTAAACTCTTAATGCCAAGGTAAATCAGATAGGCACCACCCAGGCATTTCATCACCAAAAACCAGGCAGGCAACTGGGCCAGAAGCCCGCCGATACCCACGGCCACCAAAGCAACAACGAGCAGCTGACAAGACAGATTACCTAAAATAGTCACCAGCGCAGATCGCCATCCATACTGCATGCCATTTTTGAGTACCAGAATTACGTTTGGCCCCGGGGACAAGGTAATAAGCAGATAAGCGAGAGCAAAAGCCAACCAGAGTTCAATATCCATCAACACTCCTTGGTTTGATGACGGGAATATGCGAGACAACAATACTGCACTGTTACGATCAAGCCAACAAATAACAATAAAGTCAGTGGTCGTATTTAAGCGGCTTAAGCACCGTATCCAGTTCTTCAATTTTCAGTGCCAAGCACATACCTCTATTGTGACGTTATTCCCAAATGCAAAGTACTTACCTTATCTTTTTAAACAATTAAGGATAAGGTATGCACCCGATTTTATATAAGAAGCAGACGCAATATGGCTCACACAGCATATCTCTCTATCATTGGTAAAAAACAAGGCTGCATATCTCAAGGTTGTAACACGAAAGACTCTATTGGTAACAAAGCTCAAGAATCCCATTCAAATGAAACTACCGTTCTGGCGTGTAACTTCACCTTAAGTAAACATGGTGGACCTGCCGAGGTCGTCATCACCAAACCTATTGATAAAGCCTCACCACTTCTTGGTAACGCCTTTTCTAAACAAGAACATTTGCAGTGCACGATTAAGTTCTACCGAACTAATGAACAAGGCTACAACGAAAATTTTTATACCATCGAACTGGTTGACGCCTTAATTACCACTCTGTCTTTTGACCAACCCAACGTGCTTAATTCAGGCGATGAAGATATGTCGGAAGTCCTTCACCTCGCTTACCGGGACATCATATGGAAACACAACATCGCCGGAACGGAAGGTTATGAAACATGGAAAACTGACTTAGGATGAGAAACCAAACAACGCCAGATTCATGGGACGTTCGAGAAGTAGAAAAAGCTGGTAAAGGACTCTCCATGCAAGCGGTTACCCTTTCACATCGCTATATTTCTAATGGCGGTCTCAAGATGCAATTTGTTCGTGACGTCGATAGATTTGAACAGTGCCTTGTGAACGACTTCAAGAGCGGCAGGAAGAACAAAGAAACAGTATTTAAAGAACTTCGAAAAGAAAGACAAAGCCTGATGGACCAGGGTAGCTTGATCGTCAAAAAAGGGATAGGTCTTGTCGCTGGCGTCATGCAGGTAACGGCAGGCGCTGGAATATGCTACGCCTCCGCAGCGACCTTATGCTTAATTGGTGCTCCCATGGCTGCACATGGTATGAATAACATCTATGAAAACGGCAAATACTTTTGGGACGGTGATGAGAATGCTACCGGGTTAGTTCGAGAAGGTTATCAACATGCAGCAGAATATTTAGGTTATTCTAAATCTCGTGGGGACATCGCCTACTATAGTTCCGATTTGGCTATGTCAGCCTATGGGGCTTTCGCAAAAACCGCTACGGTTAAAAACGCAGCGGAGACTTATCAGTTAATATCCAAGACAAACTTAAAACCGATGCCATGGACAAACACTGCAAAGGCTAAGCAATTTAAGCTATTTAGATACAGCGCAGAAGACTATCTAAGGGGCTATCAAGCATCAAATAGAGTATCGCTAATTACAGGAGCCGTTAGTGATGGCATGACCGCGGATTCGTTATACCAAGAGATAAAAAAATGACCAATATAATAGTATTTTCTATTGCATCTATTTTTCTAATCTATCTACTGTGGCTAATAAATCTCAAGCCATGCAAAGGAAAGATTTTTTTTCTAAGGTTCATCTTACCTTTTCCGTTAGCGATCCAATTCTTTTCAATATTTCAATATGGAAACAACACTGCTGGTGTACCTGTAAGCGTTACTTTTTTTGAGGATATTACAATTCATTATTTGCACTTACCAAACCCTACTATTCAGTGGCTTTCATTTATCTTTTGTATGTTTATTGTGATTTTTTGCTTTCCTAAAAGATCACAATAATTAGGTATGAAGGGGATAAATGTTCAAAGCGTTGACTAGCTTTCGAGACATCGCATGTTATGGATCAGATCTAGCCATGTCAGTATATGGGTTAGCAGCTAAGTCAACTAGCGTAGTAAAAAATGCTTCTGAGGCTTATAACATCGTCACAAAACCTAACCTAAGCGCGATGCCTTAGACAAAAAACCAAAGGCCAAACAATTTAAGTTATTTAGATACAGCTATGAGGATTACCACAAAGGTTACCAAGCAATGAATAAAGGAGCTTTAGCTCTTGAGGTTAGAGTTGATGCCATAACTATAAAATCATTAAACAACGAGTTGAAGAATGATTAGTCAACTAATTTTCATAGTAATATCAGTAATCATAGTGGTTTCTGATTAAAAAATCATGTACGCAAAGGTCGAAAGGTATAGCCTTTTTTTTAAAATACACGGTGATGCTTGCAACATTAGGTCAGTTTTATTCCATATTTCTGTATGGAGGAGACATAAAAGGAACTTCTGTAAGCATATTGTTCTTCGAAAGCTTTATTGTTAATAATTTAAACTTACCGGGTAATATACAATTCATAGCTTTACCCCTATTCTTATATCTCGCTTTTTTCTGTCATCCAAAGCACAAGAATGGTTTATAGTAGTGGTATGTAAGGGATGGAAGGATTAGAGAAATTGAACGACATTCTATTTTTTGTGATTACACTAATAATGCTACTTATCTTAAGACGGATATCGTATTGCTCCTTTACTAATTCTGTATACATTTTCATTTATATTATTCTGGTCATTGGATTCATTGGTGGTAATTACTACTCTATTTTCATGAATGGAACACTATTAATGAATATCCTTCCAAACTTATCATTTCAACAAAATGAAGTAATCCGGTGGTCTAGTATTATCGTGTGTTTGTATTTAGGGCTACTAATCCCAAAAAGGTAATGTACGTAATCAGTATTTGGACAAACATAAAGTTTGATCATTCATCCGAGTTCGCAACTCAACCGGTATTTTTATCAAGATCAAGAAAAACACATTTCTTCTGGCACTTGCCAAAGGTCACCCCCTCCGGTACTCACCGATGGATAAAATGTGCTTCAAGTTAACCTCGTGAAACGCCCGGAAATGGCACCGAATTACCGCCTTTAGCAACTAAATCGTTACTGCGTTCGCCGCTGATAGTGATAAAATATCCGCATCAGAATTACAGAGAAACTCTATGTTTATCCATCACGTTAACGGTATCGACTGGCTGGTGATTACCGCCTTTGAAGAACTAAAACCCCTATTTATCGAAGACGCCGGAGCGATCCCCTCTTGCTTCTCTGCCATCAGCGAATTGAGCCTGATTGATCAAGCCAGGCGCAGTTATGGATATTTGCCTGCACTCAGCGGCGTAATCACCGACACCGGCACGTTTCAAAGCCCAGATAACGAAGAAGATTTGAATCCACAGCTTGCCTGCTTAGTTGAGGGACGCGGTCGGGTGTTTATCTACCACGGCAGCTTTGTAGCTTTTGTGGATGACGAGCAAACCTTCATTACCCGAATGGACTGAACATTTTTCAGTGAGTTACAAGCGGCGAATCGACCAGAGTCGGAACCTGGTTTCAATAACAAAAGCTAGGATACCGCGGTTAACTGGCGTGCTGTATCCTTGGCTATGAATTGAGCATTTGTGAGCGACAAGTGCCCGCCGTGAAGGTTTTGGACATTTCTGAGTTACGACCTTTGGGGCACTCTAATTGTTCGGATTACTTCAAATATTGCAAGTATGCGCCCAGCCTACGTGCAATTAGCCAAATTTCCTTATCCACTACAAACAACGACAGGCACAAGGCAAGACCTGAGCTTATTATTTGTACTCAACTCAACAAAAAAGAGGGAGAAACTCCCGAGACTGTCCTGATTTCTGTGTAATTGTCTAAGCTTAAGCCTTAAAAGGCTAAGGATAGACATTATGGATAAGAAAGCACTGGAAGCATTTGCGCGTGAAGCCGCCAAATCAATCAAGACAGAATCCGATCTGGATGACTTCCGTAAAATGTTAACCAAGGTGACTGTTGAAACGGCGCTTAATGCTGAACTTGATGAGCACCTTGGTTATGAAAAACACGCGTCAAAACCCAGTACCAACTCCCGCAATGGGTACTCATCAAAGTCGATCATCACTGATGATGGTGACGTTCCAATTGAGGTGCCTCGCGACCGAGAGGCAAGCTTTGAACCCCAGTTAGTTCGTAAGCATCAGACCCGATTCCAATCCATGGATGACAAGATCTTAAGTCTGTATGCGAAAGGCATGACCACCCGAGAGATCGTCGCCACATTCAAAGAAATGTACGATGCAGATGTCTCCTCCACCTTGGTATCTAAGGTCACTGACGCCGTTTCTGGAGCAAGTTATCGAGTGGCAATCTCGTCCTCTGGATGAAGTGTATCCCATTGTTTACCTTGACTGTATCGTGGTCAAAATTCGCCAGGACAAGCAAGTCATCAACAAGTCGGTTTATCTAGCACTCGGCGTCAATATGGAAGGTCAGAAAGAGCTACTCGGCATGTGGTTATCTGAAAACGAAGGGGCTAAGTTCTGGCTGAATGTGCTGACGGAGTTACAAAATCGGGGCGTCAAGGACATCCTCATCGCTTGTGTTGATGGGCTAAAAGGCTTCCCTGACGCCATCAACACCGCTTTCCCTAACACTCAAATCCAGCTCTGCATCGTCCATATGGTGCGAAACTCAATGAAATATGTGCCGTGGAAAGATTACAAGGCGGTTGCTGTGGATCTGAAGGCCATCTACCAATCGAAAACCGAAGATGAAGCCTTGCTAGCATTAGAGAAGTTCGCTGATAAATGGGACGCTAAGTACCCTCAAATCAGCCGCTCTTGGACAACTCACTGGGCTAATCTCAATACGCTGTTTAACTACCCTGAGGACATCAGGAAGGCGATTTACACGACTAACGCCATCGAGTCGTTGAACAGCGTGATTAGAAAAGCCATCAAAAAACGTAAGCTGTTCCCAACAGATGAATCGGCAAGAAAGGTCATCTTCTTAGCGATCCAGGATGCATCCAAGAGGTGGACAATGCCTATCAGAAACTGGCGACAGGCCCTGAACCGCTTTATGATTATGTTCGAAGACAGACTGCGTGATTATATGTAACCCCGACAATTACACAGAATTATTTACAGTCTCAAACTCCCTCTCAGTATCATTGAATGTTTTGTTTTCGCCAGTTCTGTATCGCCTTGTATATACGACCATTAATGGCCTGTTGTTGCCACTCATCCCAAAAATCGACTGTACCACTATTTGGTTTGTGGATTGGTTCATCAATTCTGATACGGCTTGGTAATAAGCTGGCGTCACCAACGACCAGAGCTTCACCGGTATCCAATGTAGGCAGGACATCACTAAACCCTCCGAGGCTATCAGGTAGCAACCTTTTCACAACTGCCTGATCATCTGCATTAGTAAGGCGCATTGATACGAAGTTACTACACTGACTCAGCATTGTCTTATTTACTTCTGAAGGACGCTGGCTGATAACTACTAAGCTGACTCCATATTTTCGACCTTCCTTAGCAATTCGCTCGAAAATCTCTATAGAAATATCATCAGCTGCACCAGCGGCATTCCGTTGTGGAATGTACAAATGCGCCTCATCACACAGCAAAGCGACTGGATGTCGCTCCTCACTTGAAGTCCACTGCTGAATAGAAAAAGCTAACCGAGCAACCATAGAAACAATCAATGGCAAGATATCAGAAGGAACCTCAGAGAAATTGATAATTTTTATGCCACCTTGTCCATTTTCTTGAGTACTTCCCAATAAAGCGTCCGTGAGTTGACCAAGCCAATCAAATTCCAATGTTTCTGTACCACCTTGAAATAGAAAGCCTAGTCTTCTGTCTGTGACTTTGTTTTCGAGCCTCGCGATAAGCCGAGAAAGTTTTCCATAAAACTCTCCTTGTTTAGTCTTCCCAGCGGCTCCAGGAACCATCTCCGAGTTTATTTCATTCAGCCGATTTAGCAGTACATCAATATCGAAAGGGACTGGGCTATCAACAGTAAAGCTATTTAGAATATCAGCATACTCTCCATCAACTAAGTATTGCTGTTTGGCGGCATTTACTTCCCGTGACATGATCATGGCCTGATTAGGTGCGTTTTGATCAGAGCGGTCAACAAATAGTGATACAAGAGCTTCGTAGGACAAGAGCCAATAAGGCAAGTAGATTGCACCATCTACAATTGTTTTTCCTGCTTCAATTTCCCCAGGCCCCGCAACTTTATAATGCTTCAAGCCTTCATGCTGTAAAGGTGCATATTCTCCGTGGAGATCAAATACAATTGCGTTGGATGACGCTAAGTTAGCCATCTGCTCGATAATTTTTGCAGTAGTCCATGACTTACCCGAGCCAGTACTTCCACCAATAAATGCATGTCGTTGAAAAAACTTATTGCCATTTAGATACGCAATAGCATTGTCATCTAAGGTATACTTGCCCAACGTAAGAGAGTTACCCTCAGCAGCAGCATTAGATAACACTCTCATGAAAGCAGTAAGTTCATCTCCCTCTAAAGCAAAGCAATTAGCATCTATTTCAGGAAACGCTTTCCAACGTTCTTCTAAAAACGTCTCGACGTGTTCCATCTCGATCAAGCATGGTACCTATTAAAGCTACCTTACAAAGGTTTTGCTCATTCGTTTCTTCCTCATCCCCTTCTTCAAGATCGAATAACTTTTTACGAGTAACTTGAGAGATTAACCCTATCAAGTGCTGTCCCGGCTTAGCACTTTGTAACACAGCAAGCCTGTTCACCTGCAAGCGCTTCAATAATTCTCTATCTTCAACCTCAACAATAACGGTCGTAGTGTCAACCGAAGCGACTTTACCAAGCGCTTGCTCATCAGTGTACGTAAATAATGGCAATTCCATTTCCCCCCTAGAGAACTAATTCCAAATAACCAGATAGACTCCAAAAATCACCATCTACGGTAATAGGAGTGTCAGTTTCTGAACTGTAAATTATTGATTGATTATCGTGTGCCCCTCGTTCAATAGCCAAGAAGTTATTAGCTCTTCCCGATAAAAGAAAATCTCTAGCAGTATCACTCAATCCCCAAGTGACAAGAGTTATGCATCCTCCATCACGGATACATTTTTCTACTAACTTTTCTTGAATGTGTTCATCGTTAAAACCGAAGCCAACACAAAGATAAGAGTCGCTATTTCTAATCGCACTATCAGCCATCTGAATGATAGTTCTAAATGGTTCATGATAAGTCGTCATGTATTTAGCTATACCTGGCGTTACAATCTGAGGTTTATGCCCTTCAGGGATAATTTCGACTTGATTTAAACCAATCACATCACCAACAGGACTTGTGAACCAGTCTAGACTGCCATGCACCTTTAGAATATTGACTACTCTGTCAGCTCGGAGTGATTGAGGTGGGGCCTGTAACCTTCGATAGCCGTGCGTAAATCCAGTGTAATGATGAACCCCTGCTTGCTCAGCTGCATATTCAGCAATACGATCATAATTAGTTGTCACAATATTAATTTGACCTGCGACCGAACGAAACAGGCCTTTAATCAAGGTTGCTAGAGGAAACTCATCCGTTCCCAAAAGAGAGGATTTAAATACCCCAATATCTTGTGGATTGAGTAACTCCCATGTGGCACTAACTACTGCATCTGTTAAGTTTTCAGATAAGCGAACCTCATGTAAAGCCGATTCTAAGTCGACTCCTGACTCCAGCAACGCTTTAAATCTCTCCCAAACTTCAAGCTCCGCCCCATCAAGCCCACTAGTAGTTTCAACTGTACTTACTAAATGTTTTGACAGCTCTCCCATCCCTGATAAACCAAACGCAGCAGATGCGCCGCTACCGAGGATGATTACAGGAGACTTTTGATAGTACTTTTGCGCCTGAGCGTAAAAGTCAATCTCACTCATAAATATTCACCTAATCTCTTAATGCGATACTCCTACCTATACCACACTCACGGCTCAGAAATTGTGTCAACCAGCAGATTTAACTAACAAAACTCTCATCTTTTTTCAGACAATGTTCCATCTAATCACCCACATTAGCTCTCTACCCAAGCTACTGCTCTGTCTCTCATGCTTATCGATACAAGGAACTTCCCCATTCCCATCTTTCTGTTGCTTGCAACACTGTTTAGTGCGTTTTTTGCATTAGAAAGTGAGGGTAGGTCTTACCTTTTGGCACGATTAGATTTAGTAGGGCAACTATGGGGTACGAAGAAAAATCGTTGCTAATGGTCCAGCACACTTTGGGGCATTAACATGTCAGTTATTTTGCTAAATTAGCAATTCTCGAATTACTTAGAGTATGAATAATCTAGAATCCACCACGTAGTCGTTGGCTTTAAATACCACGAATAACCGCTGCCATGAGCATACCTGCTAGAATTGCAAACAATGGCTTCTTCAGAATCAAAGTACCAAATGCAGTCACCAGTAAAGCTAGCTTTCCGCCGAGATCGCTAGTAATCAACATAGGCGCGATAATGGCAATCAGAACAGCACCGGACATCGCTGCTATGAATTGTTGCACTCGATAATTTATCGGTACATACGACATGATGAAGATGCCGCCCCATCGAGTAACAATCGTAACAATCGTCATGATAAGGATGAGTAGCCATGTTCCCGTTTCTGTTGTATCAATCATCATATTTCTTGTCTCCAATAACTATACCCATTACTCCTCCCGATAAAGCACCGACAATGACGTGGCTGTTTTCTGGCAAATAACGATAAGCAGCAATTGATGACACCCCTGCCACTAACCATATAATCGATGTTTTAGTATCTTTGTTGCCTTCTAGAACCATCGTCAATAAAAAACATCCCATGACCATGTCGAAACCAAAGGTGGAAGGGTTGCTAATAGTGTTGCCAAGATAGAATCCAGCCCATGTGCCCAAAGCCCAAAATGCCCACAGAGCTATGCCTCCACCAAGCAGAAGACCTAGTCCTTCTTGCATCTTGTTCTGGGTAAAGGCTCGCATTGACATGGCCCAGTTTCGCATCAGAAGCAACCAACATGATGCTGTAACGGGTTATCGGATTCAGATCTCTAATATGAGGATATAACGTCGCTCCAATTAGCAAGTGACGTGCATTAATTGCAAACACTGTGATGGCGAGTGGTACGACAGGAACCGATGTACCCCATAAATCTAGCGCCCCAAATTGTGAGGCTCCAGCAAAAACTAAGGTGCTCATCCACACCGATGCCGATTCGCTCAATCCTTCTTGGGATGCCGCCAACCCAAATGCGGCACCAAATACCAACACGAATATAGAGATCGGGATTAACCTGATGAATCCATGCTGTATCCATGGTATCTCCAAGCGTAGTTCACTGGTATGCATACAAATATTAAGTCCATATTCCAATAACGAAGATCGTAACACTAGACTAGATATACATTTGTGGAAAGCGCATAATTCAGGATAAGTTAATTCGAAAAACAAATGTATGAACTATCAAGATTTACAAATTGATTGGTTAAAATGTTTTGTCGCTGTGGTTGATGCGGGCTCTTTATCTAATGCAACTGCTTCAGTACACCGTTCACAATCTGCGGTCAGTATGCAGTTAAAGAAGTTAGAATTGGCTGTTGGACAGAAGTTATTAATCAGAAACAACCGTCACACGGAACTCACGACTGAAGGCCAGATGCTGCTTGGTTATGCTCGACGCATCTTAGATTTACATTCGGAAGTACAAGCTGCATTCCACGGTGAAGAGTTAGTTGGTCAAGTAAAATTAGGGGTGCCTGATGATTATGCAGCAAAGTATCTAACACCTGTTCTGCGAAATTTTGCCCCTAGATTTGGTGGTGTGGAAATTGAACTAACGTGTGAACAATCAACTTCATTGATCCCCAAAATCGCAAGCAACGATTTAGATTTAGCCCTCGTGTCGAGAGATAATGTCTCTCGAGGCACATTACTTTTCCATGAACCTATGGTCTGGGTTGGAACACCTCAATTTGAATTATGGCGACGAGAAATATTACCGATTGCTGTTTATGAGAGCGCAAGCCTTGCGAGAAGAAGTGCCATTAACTCACTCGCGTTACAAGGAAAGCCGTACAAGGTGGTTTACAATAGCTCAAGCTTAGCAGGCCAAATTGCAGCGGTCGAAAGTGGCCTTGCAGTGGCGGTGTTTACTCAATGCAGTGTACCATCTCACCTGACAATACTTGGTGAAGAAACAGGGACTCGGCCCCTTGGAGCCAATGGAAGTCTCTGTTTACCGAAGTGGTCATTCGAAAAAGTCGCAAGCTGTGGATTACCTCTATGACTTATTAGTCAGGACATTGAGAAATTCTGCAGTAAATAAACAGTAGAGTATTAATTGAGTCAAAACTACTTTAATTCATAGTTTTTTAGCTGACTATTATTGCTATTTATCGTGTTACGGCTCATAGACAGAACACTCAATCAAATTCCCATCCGGATCGCGAAAGTAAAAAGAAACTATTGACCCTAATGCTCCAGTACGATTGACAGGGCCTTCTATAATATTAACGTTTTGAGCCTGAACATGTTGCATTGCGCTTTCTAGTTCGCCGTCAATGATAAAACAGAGATCGGCACTACCAGCCTGTACATGTCGTGCCTTAGGCTCAAATTCACTGCCTAGCTGGTGCAAATTGATCTTTTGCTGACCATATATCAAGGCGACTCTCCCTTCTCCGAAGGAGACAGCGGTCATGCCCATCACCGATTGAAAGAAAGCCACCGATGTTGGAATATCAGCCACGGTTAAAACAAAATGGTCGAGGCGCTTAATGTTCAAATTCCTTTCTCCTTTAAAGTTATGTCGTGATTAAACGGATAAACTCCATACTAAGTAGACAGCCAACAATATAAACAAGATAGCATTGATCTTATTCAACCAGTGTCGATGTTCACCCAGGAAGAGTGTTTTGGCCTTATAGGCGAGTAACGCATAGGTTGAATGCGCACAGATAAATGCCAGACTGAATATCCCTACCAACACCGAAAACTGTACAACGTAGTTTTCATCTGGCTTTATAAAGTGAGGGAAAACAGAAAGGAAGAACAGGATAGCATTCGGGTTACTAAACTGTAACAGGACACCTTCCCCAAACACTTGACTCTTTTTGAAAACCACGTCCGTAGAAATAACCTGAGTCTTGCGGCTGCTAAACCACAGTTTAAGTCCCAAATACAATAAGTAGGCGGATCCGCAATAAGAAACCACTTTAAAAGCCATCGGCGAGGACACTAACAGCAGCCCAAGACTTGTAGCAGAGAACAGAGCGACAGAGCAAACGCCCAGCGTTAAACCTGATATCCCAACGACCGAACCTTGAAAACCAAAGTTAATCGCGTTCGTAATGGATTTTAAGGTGCCTGGGCCAGGCATATATACGACGGCTAATGCAATAGCAGCAAAACTGAAATAGGTATCCAAGATGACACTCGTTATAGTAAAGAAAGAAGTACTATTGTCAGTCGTTTCTTGAATGGGTGAAA
Organism: Vibrio sp. CDRSL-10 TSBA; assembly: GCA_039696685.1. Taxonomy (NCBI): domain Bacteria; kingdom Pseudomonadati; phylum Pseudomonadota; class Gammaproteobacteria; order Vibrionales; family Vibrionaceae; genus Vibrio; species Vibrio sp. CDRSL-10 TSBA. The sequence goes on from CP155565.1 coordinate 1,064,730, forward strand.
AATACTATTTAACTAATAATTTGATACGTTTTTCTTATCAGTGACATGTTCTTCCAACCACTTAACACCGTATTCGACTAAAGGATGCCCTCGCTTAGGATCCCATACTAACGCGGCGGTCACGATGGATATCAGCTCTTCAAGCGGGACAAGCTTTACATTACTGGGGATCATGCTGACCATGCTCATAGGTACTAAAGCAACCCCCTGGCCACAACTCACATAGGCAATCTGAGCAGTAACCGAACGAACTTCGTAGAGTATGCGTGGGTTAAACCCATGGTTTCTACAGGCTGAAGTTAATAGATCGAAATACGTTGGATTGACCCGCCTGGAAGACATAACAAATGCTTCCTCTTTCAGATCTCTCAACGATATACACATCGCTTCCCCCATTGGATGATTCAGTGGTAACGCAACGCCGAGTTTATCTTCTGTTAAAGGAAACGTGCTTAACCCCATACCGACCTCACCTTCCACCCGAACAAACGCCAGATCCAATTCACCAGAAGATAACGATGTGATGGCTTCAGCGCTGTCAATTTCATCCACAAAAACCGTGACATTTGGGTAACGTTGTTTGAAGTGTTCTAGAAAAGCTGGCACAACTTCAAACATAGCAGATGTGATGGCACCAATATGAATGACACCAGATTGTCCGTGCGCCACCTCTCGAACGATCTTTTCCAGAGATGACATTTGAACAACAAACTTTTGCACATGAGGAAGAATAGCTTTTCCCGACGCGCTAAGTTTAGTACCGCGTCGAGAGCGTTCAAACAAAGTGAGCTTCAACGACTGCTCAAGTATTTTGATTTGCTCCGTTAAAGGAGGCTGAGACATTCCCAGTCGCTTTGCCGCACGACCAAAGTTCTCTTCTTCGGCAACTGCCAGAAAAAGATAAAGCTGTTTTATCAACCTGTAATCGATTTTACTCATCAATAGTCCCTAACGACGAAATAATGAAGTACGTTAAAATGCCCAATGCTATACTGCTAATTCTATTTTCGTATCACATAGATACTAATATTAGAATTCAACTATCAATCAAAAGCTGTACATTGGCAACATCAACAACAGATGTGAGTATTGTATGGAGCTATTTTCAAGCCAACGTTTCCCTTTTTTAATCGAAGGTGTACACCTTAGCGTTTCCGCGATAACCAGATCGGGCAAAAAAGCTCCGATTGTCTTTCTCCATGGATTTGGTTCCACCAAAGAAGATTACGCCGACATCGTTTACTATGCAGAGTTTAACGGTCATCCTTTTCTTGCCTACGACGCACCGGGATGCGGCGAAACACAATGCAGCGACCCCACATCCGTTACAATCCCTTTTCTGCTGAAAACAGCCATTGCGATACTGGATCAAGTTGGGTTCAAACAGTTTCACCTTGTGGGACATTCCATGGGAGGGTTAACCGCGTTAATGCTGGCACATCAGTACCCAAACCGTGTTCTCAGCTTCACCGATATTGAAGGGAACATAGCACCAGAAGATTGTTTTCTGAGCCGCCAAATTATCAATTATCCATCGGACAACGCCGCAGAGTTTTTTGATGAATTTATAATGCGAACTCGCCATGCACCACACTACGCAAGTGCCTTGTATTCCGCTAGTTTGCGTCACAAAGTACGAGCAGATGCCGTTAAACCTATCTTTACGTCTATGGTGAAACTGTCAGATGATGGTGACCTGATGGATAAGTTTCTTAACTTACCTTGCCCTAAGATGTTCATGTATGGGGAGCAGAATCAACATCTGTCCTACTTATCTCATATTGAGAGCCAAGGCGTAAAACTGGCAGAAATACCGCACTGCGGGCATTTCCCTATGTACTCAAACCCTGTCAGTATGTGGGAAAGTATTTATCAAAACATTACACGTTCATCTTAAGGCATTCTTTTGGGGTCACTCCCGTGATTCATTTAAACATAGCGATAAACGCAAACGAACTTGAATTACCCTGCTCAAGGGCGATAACTTCAACACTATCGCCCACCTCCAATCGATTCATGGCTTTCCGTACTTTAAGCTTCTGCATCCATTCTGTGAGAGGAATGTTTTGATCAAGATGCATTTCGATATGTGAAGTACCCTCCCCACACGGCGAATATTTCGGTCAAGGACGGCATAAGAGTGACGTGGAGACCTCAGAAGAACTAAAGATTTCCCCACAGAAAATCAGTGTCATCCGTCATGAACGCACCAAATATACCTGTCGTCCCGGTGAACTTATGACACCAGCCATAGTATAGTGGCTACTCCAAAAGCGCTGGTACCTAGAAACCTTCACCGCTATCGTTACAGCACAATATGTGGATGCAATCCCGCTATATAGACGGATCGTTATTCTCAAAAGAGGACAGAACAAGGTCAGCAGAGGCACTTTTGCAAACTGATACTTTCAGTTAGGAAATAAAATTGAAGTTGTTATCGACCAGATGAAAACCCATCAGCTATCAGAAAGTCTCATCTGTACAGATGCCACTACGGTGGAGTGAGTCACCACGATTCTCAGTTCAGAAATTAGCCCAAAAAGATCATTTTGCTCCTCAGCCCCAGCATGGTCATACCCCGATACTACCTTGAAACTGTGAAATAAAAATTCACATCCGGGTAGATTGATAACGTAGTAAATACCACACTAAGAAACACCTAAAGCCGCGCATGCTTCAGCCAATAACCTGAGCTTTCAATTCGTGATCACCGACAAAAATCTAGTATTAAACCTTTATGTACCATTGAATTAATTTACCTAGTGAATTAAATTGACTTTTACATTAGTTCACCATGTAAACTAACGTCCCTACACCAAAAATATTTATTATTCGCTTAGGAGTCTTACCGATGAAACCATTCAAGACCAATTTAAGATTAGGCTATGTGGCCGCCGCCTTTGCCACATCCATGCTCAGTGCTTCCAGTTTTGCCCAATCGTCGGCGTTAGATGTCGATAATTATCAAGGGATGCCACGAGTTTTTGTACTTACGGACATGGGAAATGAGCCGGACGATCAAATGTCTATGGTCAGGCTACTCACGTATTCGAATGAATTGAATTTGGAGGGCTTAGTTGCAACGACCTCAACTTGGCAAAGAGCGAAAAGAGAGGTTAATACCATCAATGGTATTATTGATTCATACGCAGATGTACGCCCCAATCTGCAAAAGCATGCCAAAAACTGGCCAACCGCCGATTACTTACATGGTATTGTGAGTGTCGGTCAACCGGGTTATGGAATGGCAGACGTAGGTGACGGCAAATCGTCCGCTGGTTCACGAGCCCTGATTGCCGCGGTCGACAAAGCAGATAAACGCCCTGTTTGGGTAACGGTTTGGGGAGGTGCTAACACACTGGCTCAAGCTTTGTATGATGTGCGTAGCACCCGTTCAGAAGAGCAGCTCAAGGCGTTTGAGCAAAAACTACGAGTCTATTCCATTTCCGATCAAGATGATGCGGGGCCTTGGATTCGTAAAGAGTTTCCAAACGTCATGTATATTGTAAAACCCTCGTCTCCCGATGGTGGTGAATATGCTTCTGCAACTTGGACCGGTATTGCCGGAGACGAATATTATAAAAATGGCGATGGCGCTGATTTTGCAAAAGTCACCAACGAATGGCTGGATAAGAATATCCGCGCCAAAGGCCCTCTCGGTGAGCACTATCTAAAGTATGCTTTCATTATGGAGGGGGACACACCGGCTTACCTTGGTCTGACGGACAATGGCCTAAACAGTTTCCGCAATCCAAGTTGGGGAGGCTGGGGTGGGCGTTACATCTTCCGTACCCCTTATGGTGAAACACGTAATATCTGGACCCAAGGCGGAGACTGGTTTCCTCGTGTGACGTCGGCAGACACAGTGGTAGGTAGTGATGGTAAAGAGCATACTTCCGATCAAGCTACGATTTGGCGCTGGCGAAACGAGTTCCAAAATGATTTTGCGGCGCGCATGGATTGGACGATCAAACCTTACGACCAAGCCAACCACCACCCAATAGCCGCCATCAACGGTGACTTATCCAGGAACGTAGTGTACATAGATGCGAAAGTGGGAAGCACGGTTACACTTGATGCATCGAAAAGTAGCGATCCAGACAGCAACGCTCTGACTTATAGCTGGTTTCACTATCCAGAAGCAGGATACACAGGGATACAAGATGCACCTGGACTTGCCGATGTCACTTTATCGCACTCACACGCGAACAAGATCGATGTAAAAGTGAACACGGTATGTAAAGATGGTTGGTTATCGGGGGAACGCAGCGAATGCAATAACGGTGGGCAAGCGCATATTATCTTGGCGATCACTGACAACGGCTCCCCTGCGTTAACAAGCTATCGTCGGGTGATACTACGCGTATCAGAATAATCTTTTGATCAGAGGGAAGAAACTCTTCCCTCTTTGATTTATCGCTTTACAGGCTCAAAGTTGGTAAGCACGATTGGTTAACTCGAACAAACCCGCTAACGCCACCCAGTCATCGGGCTCTCGGAAGAATTTAATCGACGACATAGATAGTCGTGAACCGTTATTTTCTTCGATATAACTGAGCATCTCGGGCTGTAAGTAAGGGAACAGTAGCGACGTTTCACCATTAAGCACAATGCTACGAACGTCAAACAAGGAAATCAGTTGAGTCAAAATATAACCTAGTACATGGCTAACTTTTTTGATGACTTGATGGGTTGGCTCATCACCATCATCCAGTAACTGGATAATTGTCTTAAGTTTTTCGACAATCGAATCACCCTCGATAACCGTACCTTTTTCAGCTTCGATACTACCGATGATTGTGTTATACGTTACGTAGGTTTCGGCACAGCCTAATGAACCACAAAAACACGCTTTGCCTTTTTTTTCATAGTTCATATGGCTAATTTCTAGTGCCGTGCCATCTGGCCCGGTAACAATTTTCTGGTTTACGCAGACCCCTACTCCAAGACCATAGCCCAATAGCAGTGCGATCATGTTTGTATGTCCAGGGTGCAACTTGGTCAATTGAAAGGTTGAACAATAAGCAATATTGTATAATTTCGTCTCAATACCAGTTTGTTGTGTTAGCAATGCAGCCAACCCGACATCTCTTGAAGTCAATAACTGGCTGTAATGGATAATCCCACTGTTTTGCGCAATTTTACCTTGAGTAGCAATCGTCATCACTTTTAACGTCTGGGGCGAAATCCCCTGCTTTGAACACAATTGATGCATTGTCCCGATGATAAGATCAATTAACTGCTGCTCATGGAAACACTTATCCGTTACCGCCAAATTGTGCCACGTTTCATCGATGCTCTGATGGACGACGCCGGAAAGATCGAGTAAGTACGCTTTAATTCCCTCAATAGAAATGTAGAAGCAAAGACTAAAATGGATACCGCTGACTAATTGCAGTAATGATTGAGGTCGACCACCTGTAAAGGCTTTTAAATTGGCTACATCAGAGCATTCTGCGATAACGCCTTCCTCTAAAAGTTGTTTGGTCACTTTGGTTAAAGCGGATTTCCCTAATCCCGTATCGCGTGATAACTCCACTCTTGAACGAAGCTTTTCTCTTAATAAAATGATGACTAGATTTTTTCCGTTTAAATCCATAATCTTCTCGCAAATAGCGATTTCACAGCATTGAGTTAGATTCGATTATAAATAACTTTTCACGTGGTTTAAACCACGGCACGTACTATGCTGCCTGAACGCTGACCATTGAGAAACATTGGGCAATTATCAGATTTAAATCCTTCGTAGCGTTGTTGAAAAACTCGAAAAGGGGCAAAGAAGAGTCAGCATAAAGCTGAAAGTTTGTGATAAAAATGCCTGTATAACGTATGATAATTGAAGGATTTATCGACCCCAACCTATCAATGTCTAACACCACAACAAACACAAGAATTCACCAGCTCTGTTTCGGTCAACCGGAAGGTTCATTGGTGATTGAACATGTACCTTTGGATTTGCTTGAAAAAGGTAAAATCAGAGTAAAAATCGAAGCAACCAATATCAATCCAAGCGACTTGTTATCTATTCATGGTGTAGGTCAATACAGGCATAGCCATCAGCCGCCCAGAGTCCCCGGATTTGAAGCTGTTGGGCAAATCATCGACTCCAACCATTCAGAGTTTGTCTTAGGGCAAAGAGTTGTCGTGGCTACCAGCGGTACTTGGCAGCAATATATCGATGTATTACCAGATAACCTCTTCGTCATTCCGCCACATCTGGACAACGGCTATGCGTGCCAGTTGTATATAAATGCGCTAACAGCATGGGTTTTAACCACCGAAATTGCTCAGTTGAAGAAAGAAGATGTACTGATTATTAACGCTGGAAGTTCTGCAATAGGCAAAATTTTTGCACAGCTATCTTCATCGCTAAGGTTCACTCTTATTGTCGTAACGTCGAAACCTGAAAATTATCCATATGATTCAAACTATGTTTTAGATGCCAAAGCCGACCTACTCACCCAAATTGAGCAACTTGATTTACCTATCCCTAATATTGCATTTGATGCTATTGGCGGTAAAGCTGGAGCTAAATTGATTCATACCGTCGGCAGCAAGGGGCGGTATATCAACTATGGAACTCTTTCTCTGGAGTTTTATGAGCCTCGCTTCTTTGAGCTCATGAGGAACCAAGACATTGACTTCAGTACATTTTTCTTACGCTACTGGGAGAACTCGGTTGGTAACGGTGTCAGGCGCGAAAAGTTTTCGATGATGCTAGACCATTTCATCACCAATAAAATACAATTAGATGTTGCTTGTTATGTTCCATTAGAACAAATTCTATCTGCTATCAAGCTAATCGAATCTAACTCTGCGAACTTACATGGAAAAATCATTTTGCTACCAAAGTAGTAGAGGTGTAACCATTTACGGCGAGTTGCCACGATAAAAATATCTTAAATTCTGAGGCGCGACTCATAACTAAGTATTTACGTTAAAACAATATGGGCGTACGACGTGGAGTCGTATAACTCGCGGTTCATCGCTCAGCAAGTGAAACATCTGCATCACCCGATTAACCTAGGAGTTACCCAATTTTCGACGCGGTGCCTGGCAGATTATATCTAGGCTATATTCTTTTTAGCCTAGATATAATTTCCATCCTCTAATGTTTCTATTGGCGTTCTGCCACAGCAGGTTTTTCCTTGATGAGTACGATGATTGTTGTAGTCCAAAAGTAGGAAGAATGAATTAGGCAGCGTAGTTGAAAATATTGATTAACAAATAGCTAATCTCTCCGTGATTTTCATCTATATCTGGAAAACCTCGCATCAAAGCACTGACCTAAAGTTTTTCGTTAATTCATGAATTAGATTCATAAGGGTGCGTGATTATCTGTAGTTATAATCAATACATGATTCTATAGAATCAACCCTTGAAGAAAAGAAATGCATTCACTTTCATTCCCACATAGTTGATTGAAACATATGAACAAAAACTACAACGACCTGTTAGCTTTTGTAACGGTTGCTCAACAAGGAAGCTTTACTAAAGCCGCAGGATTACTCGGCGTCTCTCAATCTGCACTAAGTCACACCGTTCGTAGTTTAGAACAACGATTGGATGTTCGGCTGCTTAATCGTACGACTCGGAGTGTTTCTCCGACGGAAGCGGGTGAAAAGCTAATGAATTCAATCGCGCCTAAGCTGTCTGAAATTGACCATGAGTTGGAGATGATTAACGAATTTAAACTGCAACCCGGCGGTACAATTCGAATTACAGCTGCAGAAACACGCAGTAAACACCATTTTATGGCCCAAAGTCAGGCAGCTACTTTTGCAATATCCAGATATCAATGTCGAGATCAGCGTAAATTATGGGTTAGTTGATATTGTATCTGAACGGTTTGATGCTGGCATTCGTCTCGGTGAAAGCCTGGAACAAGATATGATCGCTATCCCCATATCCCCTAAAATGCGTATAGCCGTCGTCGCGACTCCTGAGTATTGGAGTAAAAAAGGTAAGCCAGCGACACCACATGAACTGGTTAATCACAACTGCATCAACTTACGCCTTCCCACATATGGTGGTACCTACGCTTGGGAATTTGAAAAAGACGCTAAAGTGATCAACGTAAATGTTAAAGGACAGGTGGTGATGACAAGTTCACAGGGGCGACTAGATGCATCGCTTGATGGATTAGGTATTACTTATGTCCCAGAGGATCTCGTGCAACAACATATAGAGAGTGGAAGACTTGAACGTGTTCTTGAAGATTGGTGTCCACCTTTCGATGGATATTATCTTTACTATGCAAATCGACAACTCTCTTCACCTGCATTTAAGTTGCTCATTGATTCACTTCGATATCAACGGAATTGATGAGCTAACATTATAAGTGCATGAAAAATTCAGCCATTATCATTCATTACTGCCATTTCTATAATGAAACATCATTAATAGAAGGAAATAGTTATGAAGACTAGAATTCTAGGAGCCAGTGGGCTCGAAGTATCTGCATTAGGCTTAGGTTGTATGCGTATGAGTTTCGCAGATAAACCAACCGACAAGAATGAAATGATCGCATTTCTACGTCAGTCAGTTGAAGAAGGGATAACATTCTTCGATACCGCTGAAATTTATGGCCCGTTTACTAACGAAGTATTACTTGGAGAAGCTTTAGCACCGTTTGATAAAGATAAATTGGTTATTGCGACTAAATTTGGTTTCAAACATGCTGAAGACGGCTCTGGCCCTATTCCATCTCAGGGCTTTGACAGCCGACCAGAACAAATCAGACGCGTTGCTGAAGCGTCCCTTAAACGTCTGAACGTAGAATGTTTAGATCTTTTCTATCAACACCGCGTTGACCCTAATGTACCCATCGAAGATGTTGCAGGTACAGTTCAAGATTTGATTAAAGAAGGTAAAGTCAAACACTTTGGCCTATCGGAGGCGAGCGCAGACATAATACGTCGAGCACATGCAGTACAACCTATCACAGCCTTGCAAAGTGAATACTCTATTTGGTGGCGCGAAATTGAAGCAGAAATTCTCCCGACCTGTGAAGAAACTGGGTATTGGCCTTGTTCCTTATAGTCCATTAGGACGAGGATATCTGACTGGCGCAATAACCAAATCAACAACGTATGACAAAAGCGATTTAAGAAGTCATAACCCTAGGTTTACCTCCGAGGCAATCGATGCTAACCAGGTAGTGGTTGATCTGTTGGTTCGTATTGGCAAACTACATAACGCGACTCCGGCTCAGGTAGCGTTAGCGTGGCTTCTAGCTCAGAAACCTTGGATTGTTCCTATCCCAGGCTCTCGTAACCTTGCCCGATTAAGAGAGAACATGGGATCGGCTGACCTGGTTTTAAGTAGCAAAGATTTAGATGACATTGAGACTGCAATGGCAAATATCGACGTTATAGGTAACCGATACTAAAGGCCATATATTACTTAATGAAAAGTATGAAGGGAGCCGAAGCTCCCTTGCATCAAATCAGTTTGTTGAAGAGATGGGTTGCCCCTGCTCTGCTTTGTCCGTTAATCCGGATATGATGGCGAGAACCAACGCACCTGCGGAAAGTAGGCCTCCTGCCCAGTTAGGGGATTGAAGTCCAAAACCGGCAGCAATGACCAGCCCTCCAAACCAGGCTCCAACTGCGTTACCCAGATTAAAGACCCCAATGTTAACTGCCGAAGCCAAGGTCGATGCGCCTGCTGCTTTAGCTTTATCCATGACAAGCTTTTGAATCGGAGAGACGGTTGAGAAGCCAAATGCGGCCATTAAGAAAATACAAATGACGGACATAATTTGGCTATGAACGGCATAGTTGAAGACAAATAGGACTATCGCCTGAGCGCCTAACGTAATGTAAAGCATCGGCATTAGCGCCTTGTCTGCGTACTTACCGCCAAGATGGTTGCCGACAAACAAGCCCAATCCAAACACCAACATTAACCAAGTGACGTTAGAGCTGCTAAAGCCTGCTATCTCCGTCATCATAGGCGCAATGTAAGTGATGGATGTAAAAAATGCGCCGGGACCTAAAACGGTGATACCCATAGCCAACAGCACATTGATGTTGCCAAAAGCTTTAATCTCTTTAGAGAAACTGTTGGTCTTGAGCCTTAGGTTGATGAGGAATAAGACGCCAAACACTCAGTACGGTCATAACACCGACGATAGCAACAAGGCCAAAGGTCAGACGCCAGGTTAGGTGCTCACCAATCCAAGTTCCGACCGGAACGCCCACCAGGTTAGCGACCGTTAATCCCATAAACATAAATGCAATGGCTTGAATTCGCTTTGATGGTGCAACCATATCTGCGGCAATGATAGAACCGATACCAAAGAACACGCCATGTGCGAGTGAGGTGACAATACGGCCAAGTATGGCAACACTGAAACTTGATGCGAATGCCGTGATCAAGTTGCCTATGATGAATAAAACCATGACGAAAATGAGCATGGCTTTACGCGGTATTTTTGAGCCAAAGATGATAAGTGCAGGTGCGCCAAAAAAGACGCCCAATGCATAAGAGGTGGCTAAGTAACCTGCGATGGGAATAGTTATTTGGAACTCTTCGGCTATCGCAGGCAACAAACCTGCGATGACAAACTCGGTCGTACCAATACCAAAGGCACCGATAGCCAAAGCCCAGAGTGCTAGTGGCATAATTTTCTCCTCAATATAATTTGATTAATCATTGGTAGAAATGAGTTTAATCGTAAATTATGATTCGATAAATGCATGCCAAGTACACTTAATGTAGAGTTGAACTCTACCTTTAGCCGAAATAGCCCTCTCTAGCTTTTTGGACTAACTCATCAACGAGCAAGCGAACCTTCGGCACTAAGTGCTTACTGCACGGCCACAGAATATGTAGAGCAACAGGGGCAGGTGAACTCTCGGGGAGGATGGCAGTAAGACTACCTGAATCCATGTGCTCTCTTACCATACTTTCGGGAAGTTGAACGATCCCCATATTACCCAAGCATGCTTTTAACAAGGCGTCGCCATCACCGATTTGATGAGGTTTATCCGAGATGTATTGGATAGTTTTTCCCTCTTCATTTTTAAGTTTCCATGCCAATGGTGCGCGACTTCGGTAGCCCATAATACAGTGATGGTTTGCCAGATCATCGATGTGTGTGGGCGTTCCATACTGCTCAAGATACTCAGGGGTGGCACACAAATACAGGTGTTGGTCACTTAGACAGCGAGATTTCAATTCATTCGTGCTTTTGAGTTTCACTGAATCTTAAAACCAGATCTAAACCTTCTTCCACTGGATCAACCAGACGGTCATTGAACGACATCTCAAATCGGATCTCTGGGTATTGTTTAGAGAAGTTTGTCAGAATGGGCATCACCAAATGACGGCCAAAAAAAGCGGGCATATCAATACGGATGACCCCCGAAGGGTTATCTTGGCGTCGGCTCAGCGAGTTTTCCGCTGAATCGAGGATCTCTAGCGCCGTTGTACAACTGTTAAGATAAGCTTCACCATCACCCGTCAGGCTAAGCTTCCTTGTGGAGCGATGGAAAAGTTTGGTACCCAACCGTTTCTCCAACCTGGCGATACCTTTCCCAACGGCGGATTTCGTGATCCCCAGCTTTTCACTGGCTTCAGTGAAACTAGAAGAATTGGCAGCGACTACAAAGTTTGTAATGCCACGTAGAGATTCATCTGAATTAAATGTAGACATTGAGTTAACCAATTAGATATGGATGTAGCAATTATTGATTCAATTTCCCCAATTGTATACGGATAGACTTATGTGCTGAAGTGGATTGTTTCTGTCCCATTTGAAGTTACACATAATTAAGTCACCGTATCGCCAAGCTGTGCTTTGACATACTTTTTCTAGGTGAAATCTTGCCTATGAGAGCGGTGGCTATTCAAACTTTAGCTTTTTATAGCCTACGAATCGCTTGAAAAGGCATGTTTCCGAGCAAAGTTTATTGTCTCCAAACACATCATTTTTGTTTTAGATATTCACTGTGATTAAGTGTAACAGCTAACCTGAGAGTTACACTTGCCTTACGAGATACGATTAGACTGATTTACCCAGAGAAGCAATGCACTCAAAGCGGTAAACAAAGTGATAATCCAAGTCATTGTCCATGGCGTACCGTCCCTGAATGCCGCTAATAACAGCGATGAAATGATACCACTGCCATATTGCAGAGAGCCAATAACCGCAGACGCCGAGCCTGCACTTTTGTCAACCTGGTCTAACGCAGCGGCGGTCGCCGACGCAGCGATAACCCCATTCATAGAGAAAAAAACAAATATTGGCAAGATAATCATCCAAATACCACCAATCTCTGCTTTCACTCCAATCGCCATCACCGCAATAGCTGTTATGGCAATGAAAGTGGTTACTTTTAGCAAACTATCCAGCCGGAAACGGTGAACTAACTGTCGATTAACAACACTCATCGACATAACGCCCAAAATATTAACAGCGAATAACCAACCGTAATGTTGTGCGTCCACAGGCCTTGTTGCGGAAATCGAATGAACTAAATCAGAATATTACGATCAGATCAGGGACATTCGTTCACTGACTTTGATTTCATGCCGAAGCCTCGCTACAAAACCACTAACTGGTGCAAGTACAATAACTCCTTGATCAACAGAGATTCACTCACGTTTTGGATTGACGAAGAGGCCATAACTGAGTGGAAACAATCTAAACAGGATAAACGTGGTAGACCAAGATTGTTTAGTGATCTCGCTATCACGACTGCTCTCATGGTAAAGCGCATTTTTTCCTTACCATTAAGGGCGCTACAAGGCTTTATCGACTCTGTTTTTAGATTGGCTAACGTCCCATTGGTTTGTCCCCACTATACTTGCATCAGTCGCCGAGCTAAGGATGTTGAGATTAATTTCAAAGCCTCATCACGAGGCGCTATCCAACACCTAGCTATTGATGCTACTGGGCTCAAGGTATACGGTGAGGGTGAATGGAAAGTGAAAAAGCACGGAACCGATGGTAAGCGTCGAGTCTGGCGTAAACTCCATCTTGCTGTTGATACTGACACTCATAAAATTATTGCCGCTGAACTGACACTTTCAGGCGTGACAGACGCGGAAGTACTCCCAAATTTACTCAAACAGACACGCCGATCCATCAAGGAAATTTCGGGAGATGGCGCATACGATACTTGGGAGTGCCACAGGGCGATTAGGGTTAAGAAAGCGATACCTCTAATCCCTCCACATGAAGGAGCCGCCTTCTGGGAAAAGGGGCATCCACGTAATCTGGCGGTTGGTTGCCAAAAGCTCTATGGTTCGAACAAAAAGTGGAAACGAAAGTATGGCTACCACAGGCGTTCATTGTCGGAGACCGCTATGTATCGCGTAAAACAGCTACTAGGCGCTTCACTCACGTTTCGAAATTACAACGCACAGGTTGGGGAAACATACGCCATGATCAAAGCACTCAACAAGCTAACAGGGATAGGCATGCCCGAAACCCAGTATATCGTTTAAATACAAACGATTTAGCTAGTGTTCGCTCTCAAGTTGAATTCCGCAACAAAGCCACAAAGAATAGGCAATATCAATTTATGGTTGTGACAAATATCACTTTATGGTTGTAAATATCATTTTATGGTTGTATCAACACAAATCATAAAGGAAGAGCCGATGAGCAGTGGCAAACGAGATATAACTCTGCGCTTTCTAGCAGAGCCAGGAGATGTAAACTTTGGCGGTAAAGTACACGGTGGCGCCGTGATGAAATGGATCGACCTGGCTGCTTATGCCTGCTCCGCAGCGTGGAGCGGAAAATACTGTATTACCGCCTACGCCGGCGGCATTCGTTTCGTGGCCCCGATTCTGGTCGGCAACCTGGTTGAAGTCAGCGCTAAGGTCATTTATACCGGTAAAACCTCAATGCACATTGCGATTGATGTCCAGGCCACGGATCCCAAAGAGCTCAACAATCATCTCACCACACACTGCATTGTGATTATGGTCGCTGTGGATGAAAACGGTAAACCAACACCGGTTTCCGGAGTGGATCCCGACCACCGATGAAGACATCGCGCTGCGTAAATCGGCCATTCGCCTAATGAATATGCGTACTGAAATCGGCGAAGAGATGGAAGCACACGTTAAATATCTCAAAGCCCGCTAACCCTCGCACACCCTTACCCAATCAGAAATAGTCCAGATACGACATCAGGTTAGCTGACAACGTATCTGGCTAGTTTTGCTCAGCCTTGTCATCTAAACTTCATTTTTCTCTGCTTTAATGCTCCATTAGCTGGCAAAGGTATGCCTGCCATGTTGGCAAAAGCAGAGAACAATAGATGTCGTTAACCCTCAGTGATATCACCCTCAGTGAGAACACCCTGTCTGATACTAAATCGGTTGAATACCAATGGGTACGAACTATGTACGTGGAAGGCTATCCCCCGTTAGAGATTAATCATTACATTCAGACCTGCTTCGGCGGCGATGAAACCTTTGCCGATCTGTTTCGTAAAGTGGCTCTGCAGCAAGAGAGCCTGTACGTGCTGCTGCGTTATATCGGATGCGCTCCATCCAGCCGCGAGCTGTGATTTTACCCACTGTCGTTGTCGCCTTGTGACAAATACTTATCTTCAATCGTTTAAATCGCACTCAATAAATAGGCCCGAGCAATGCCCGGGCCTATTTGTTTACAGTTCAATGCGACTGTTTTTACAGGTAAATTCTATCGCTTTTTACGATATTAACCTTTCACACCACCAGCCGTCAGGCCACCCACCAGCCAGCGCTGTGCCAGCAGGAAAACAGCGGTAATTGGCAGAGCCGATAACACAGCCGCGGCGGCAAAATCACCCCACAGGTAGTTTTGCGGATACAGATATTGCTGCATGCCTACCGCCAGTGTGTACTTATCCACATCCGACAGCAGCAGCGAGGCCACCGGTACTTCTCCCACCACCATGATGAAGGAGAGGATAAAGACCACTGCCAGAATTGGCACTGACAATGGCAGCAGCACCAAACGGAATGCCTGCCAAGGGGTTGCACCATCCAGGGCAGCCGCTTCTTCCAGCGAGTTATCAATGGTTTCAAAGTAGCCCTTGATAGTCCAGACATGCAGTGCAATCCCGCCCAGGTAGGAGAAGATCAGGCCACCATGGGTGTTGAGCCCCAAAAACGGAATGTACTGACCAAGCTTGTCAAACAACGCATAAATCGCGACCAGAGCCAGCACAGCCGGGAACATCTGGAAGATCATCATCGCTTTCAGAATGGTCTCTTTGCCTTTAAAGCGCATGCGAGCAAACGCGTACGCTGATGTGGTCGATAAGAAGACAATCAGCACCGATGACACCGCTGCGATTTTGACCGAGTTCCATAGCCAGGTCAGAACCGGAAACGGCGGTGGCGTCACACTGCCGTCCGCGTTAGTGACCGAGAAACCAAGTGCCAGTTTCCAGTGCTCCAGAGACGGATTTTCCGGAATGATGCTACCGGTCGCGAAGTTACCTTCGCGGAATGAGATAGCCACCACCATCAGCAGCGGAAAGATGATCAGCGCCAGAAACGCCCACAGCGCAACATGTGTCGCCCACACACGGTATTTGAGCGATTTTCCTTGTACCATAGCCATAAGTGTCGCTCCTTAATTCTGGCTGACTTTAGTGAAACGCAGGTTAAGCAGCGCAAGCGCCCCCACCAGCAGGAAGATCAACGTCGCAATCGCGCTCGCCAGACCAAAGTCCTGACCACCGGCACCTTCAAATGCAATGCGGTAGGTATAGCTGACCAAGAGGTCAGTGTAACCGGCTGGCTCGGAGGTTCCTATCATGTTCGGACCGCCCGCCGTCAAGAGCTGAATCATAACAAAATTATTGAAGTTAAACGCAAAGCTGGCAATAAGCAGCGGCGTGAGCGGTTTAATCATCAATGGCAGCGTGATCTTGGTAAAGTTGTGCACGAAGTTAGCACCATCGATAGCCGATGCTTCGTATAAGTCATCCGGAATGGCTTTCAGCAAGCCCATACACAAAATCATCATGTACGGGAAACCCAGCCAGGTATTGACGATCAACACCATGCATTTCGCCAGGAAACGGATCAGAGAACCAGGCCGGACTGAGGCCAAACAGCCCTTGCAGCACCATATTGATTTCACCAAAGCTCTGGTTAAACAGACCTTTAAAGATCAGAATCGAAATGAAGGCCGGTACTGCATAAGGTAGGATTAACAGCACACGGTACAAAGCGCGACCTTTGAGCTCTTCCCACTGCACCACACTCGCCAGCACCAGACCAATCACCAGAGTAAAGATCACGGTCAGCACAGAGAACAGCACAGTCCAGATAAAGATACTGATAAACGGCTCTTTGATGCCCTCATCTTTCCAAACCCGTTCAAAGTTATGTGTACCGATTGAAACGATAAAGCCCGGTGAAACGGTACTGCCGACAAACTGCCCCTGATCGTTAACCGGCTGGTAGAAGCCGACCTCAAGATTTGGTCGCAGCATCTCTCCGTTCTGGTTATTGATCAGCGTTTCGCCATCATCCTGCAGGGTATAAAGCGGCACCACAGCGGCAAACTTACGCAGGCCGCTCATGCGAATCGCGTTGCCATCCGGCAGAGTCAGATTCAACGCCCCGAGCGCATCACGATTGCTGATGATGGTCTTAATCGCCTCTTTATTGCCTGTCACATCCTGTACCGGAGTCAGCGCTAACGATTGCCCGGTCGTATCGAGACTAAACACCGGAGTGGCGAACTGAGTTTCACCATCCTGAATGGTGATACGGTAACCTTGTTCGGTGCTAAGCAGCGTAAACGGATAGCTCTCGCCGCTCTGGAATGTGCGGTCCATCAGTACCGACTGAGCACGGTCGAAAGAGAGTTGGTTCTTGGCACTGTAGTTGGTAAACGCCAGATTGACCGTATAGGCTAACGGAAACAGAATGAACAAGATCATTCCGGCGATACCCGGGTAAATATAACGGTGGGCGTAAGTCTTTTTACTGCCAAAGATGTAAAGTGCCAGAGCAGTAAGAATAATGGTCAGCAATGCAAAAGCGAGCTCACCACGGGAATACATCAGAACTGTGGCATATCCATTCACGAGACCGACGGCGGCTAATACACTCCACTTAATGATGGTGCGATTGTTATTGGTCGGTGGTGTCATTGCGGATGCTGACATAGCCTCTGTACCTTGGATTGACTGCATAGAACAACCTGCTAGCGAAATAAAACTGGAAAGTAAGGAGGAGTTGCCCCCTCCTTAAAAGGTGAATCTGGGATTACTTGGTCATCTGTTTTTCAGCATCCGCAAGGGCTGCATCAACATTCTGACGGCCATCAACCACGTTGATGATCGCGTTCTTAGCTGCGCCCCAGAAACGCATTCATTTGTGGGATGTTTGGCATGATCTCGCCGTTCATCGCGTTATCCATGGTCGCAGCAATACGCTGATCTGAGTCCAGTTCACGCTGGAATGAGCTCAGAGCAACCGCACCCAGAGGTTTATCGTTGTTGACCGCACGCAGACCTTCATTGGTCAGCAGGTAGTTTTCGATAAACTCAACCGCCAGATCTTTGTTTGGCGATGCAGTGCTGATACCCGCGGTCAGTACACCAACAAACGGTTTAGAAGACTGACCATTGAATTTAGGCAGAGTGGTCACGCCGTAGTTGATACCTGACTTATCAATGTTGCCCCATGACCAAGGACCATTGATGGTCATGGCCGTATTGCCTTTGTTAAATTCCGCTTCAGATACAGAGTAGTCCATATCGGCCGAAATCACGCCTTTATCAACCAGACCTTTGACGAAATTCATCGCGTCTTTTACGCCTTGCTTGTCAATACCTGCGTCTTTTACATCGTAGCCTGAAGAAGTGTATTTAAATGCGTAGCCACCATCAGCAGCCATCAGAGGCCAGGTAAAGTACGGTTCTTTCAGGTTCCACATAATGGCTGATTTACCGTTTTTCTTCAGTTGAGCATCCAACGCAGCCACTTCTTCCCAGCTTTTTGGCGGGTTAGGGACCAGGTCTTTGTTGTAAATCAGCGACAATGATTCAACCGCGACAGGGTAACCGATCAGTTTGCCTTGATATTTCACGGCATCCCAGGCGAAATCAACAATACCGTCTTTAATCGCTTGTGACGGTTTGATCTCAGTCAGCAAACCTGCTTCCGCGTAACCGCCGAAACGGTCATGCGCCCAGAATACAATATCGGGACCATCACCCGTTGCCGCTGTTTGCGGGAATTTGTCCTGCAGACCATCCGGATGCGCGACAGTAACTTTAATGCCGGTTTCTTCTTCAAACTTTTTACCAACTTCAGCCAGACCGTTGTAA
Organism: Vibrio sp. CDRSL-10 TSBA; assembly: GCA_039696685.1. Classification (NCBI taxonomy): domain Bacteria; kingdom Pseudomonadati; phylum Pseudomonadota; class Gammaproteobacteria; order Vibrionales; family Vibrionaceae; genus Vibrio; species Vibrio sp. CDRSL-10 TSBA. The sequence continues at coordinate 1,083,035 of CP155565.1, forward strand.
CCTTTGTCACCGTTAATCCAGATAGTCAGTTGTCCTTCCTGGATGGCAGCGTGTGCACCAAACGAACCAAGAGCGACCAGAGTGCTGAGCGCTACAGTGCTTAGGGCGTTTTTCATGTTCATATCCTTGTTTTATTTATGTTGTAGGGCTTACCGGTGAGGTTTCGCCGTATTTCGCCACATATCATCAGAAAAAAACGGGCTAACCTCATCCTCCTACTCCCTACGCCCCTGGTATTATGGCTTATTTTCGTGATCTGAATCGTTGCCTGTTGGAGAGAACAATCACAAAAAAATGCCCCTTTGTGATCCACTTCATGTTCAGACCCATCAATAATTTGAACTGGATCTCTCAGGCCATTCCAGCCCCTCCTCCACCTCATCCTTGCCTACTCCCCCCGCAAAAAATAAGTTTAGGAGGATGTGCCGCCGGGCCGCTTCAGAGAAACTAATCCCATCCAAAGAGTGGATGGTAAGAATCTTTTTCAGTATTGAACCTTAATACTGGCTTGCATTGCCGGGCTCATTTGCTGCTGCAGTCGACGCGTTCGTGGTAATTATTGTACGGGGGAGACGCACGCTGCAGCGGGGGAAGCAAACTGGCTCTTGGCTTTGACGGGTGATGGTTTCTTCAAACCCTTTGTTTGAGGACATCACCCTTTCTTTTCTTACCTGTTATTCTTATCTGATAAAATAAGAGGTTGCGCGTTAAGACGCAGAGTCCCGGTCACACAAGGCCGAGGAGTCACCTCAATATATCCCTACTTTTACTGCCTGCGGCAAAATTTGCTGAAAATCGACTTACAGAGGCGGTAATCATTAAAAAATCTTGATCCGAGGACGAGCTAGATGGCGAGTGTCAGCTTAAAAAACGTGTGTAAAGCTTATGGCGATGTGATGATTTCCAAGAATGTGGATCTGGAAATCCAGGAAGGCGAATTTGTCGTCTTCGTCGGCCCGTCAGGTTGTGGTAAATCCACCCTGCTACGTTGTATTGCCGGACTGGAAGACATTACCTCTGGCGATCTGTTTATTGGTGAGCAACGCATGAATGATGTCGAACCTTCCAAACGCGGGGTCGGCATGGTATTCCAGTCTTACGCCCTCTATCCGCACTTGAATTTGCACGACAACATGTCATTTGGCCTCAAACTGGCCAAAGCCGATAAAGCTGAGATCAGTAAACGCGTTGAACACGCTGCCGATATCCTGCAATTGAGCCATCTGCTGGATCGTCAGCCGAAAGCCTTGTCGGGCGGCCAGCGTCAGCGTGTCGCTATTGGCCGGACTCTGGTCTCCCAACCCAATGTTTTCCTGCTCGATGAGCCGCTTTCTAACCTCGACGCTGCGTTGCGGGTACAGATGCGCTCCGAAATCACTAAACTGCAGCGCAAATTAGGCTGCACCATGATTTACGTCACCCACGATCAGGTCGAAGCCATGACCATGGCCGATAAAATCGTGGTGTTGGATGCCGGTTTTGTCTCTCAGGTCGGTAAACCACTCGAGCTTTACCACTACCCGCAGAATCGTTTTGTGGCCGGCTTTATCGGCTCACCAAAGATGAACTTCATGAGTGTCACTATTGATGAAGCGGAAAAAGAGCGGGTTAAAGTTCGGCTGTCAAACGGCTTCGCATTCTGGATCCCGGTTGATGGCACCACAGTCACGGTCGGTGAACGTATGTCGCTGGGCGTACGTCCTGAGCACCTGCTGGAAGCGCAGCAAGGTGATGCTCAAATTGAAGGTAAGGTGATGATCGTGGAGAAACTGGGCAACGAAACCCAGGCCTACATGAACGTTAAAGGCTCAGACTCAGATATCATCTATCGTCAGCCTGACACTCTGGACATTGAAGTCGGCGACAGCCTGGCGATTGGTATTCCGGCCCATCGTTGTCACCTGTTCCACAGTGATGGTCGCGCGTGTCGCCGTTTGTTTAAAGAGAAAGGTGTCGAATTCAACGACTAATTTCTGTCACGCTGGACAATGTCTATCACCTCAGATAGTTATGATCCCAGACAAAAAGCCCGTTCAAATAATGAACGGGCTTTTCATTTCAATCACGCAGCACTAGCTGACACTTTCCGCTGGTTGCGGCATTCTGCTGCGCCACAACACCGGTTTTTTCACCACCAGATAAACCGCCACAGCGGCCAGTACAAACCCCAGCGCTCCCAACCGATCAAACGATTCACCAAAACAAATCCAGGCCTGAATTGCAGTGGTCGGCGGTACCAGGTAAAACACCGACGCGACGCTGGAGGATGCGCCATGTTCAACCATATACAACAGCAGCAAAATCGCAATGCACGACAGCACGACCACCAGCCAGCCGAGAGTCATCATAAATGTCGGGGTCCATTCCACCTGCATGGTTTCAAACTGCATCGCAGCAGGCAAGAGCAGCGCAACCGCAGCCACATACTGCACCAAGGCACCACCCAGCAGATCAACGCCCTGACAGAAACTTCTTCTGATACAGCGTTCCGACCGTAATACCGATCAGAGAAACCACACACATACCAATGGCTGCCCATTTGTGCGCGTCCGACTGCCATTCAATATTACCCATCAGCACACAGCTGATCCCGGCAAAACCCAGGGCAAGCCCGAGCCACTGAGCAAGATTAAGCCGCTCACTGCCCATCAGCAGCAGGATCAGCGCCGTAAAGATCGGTTGGCTGCCGACCAGCAGTGAAGCCAGTCCCGCCGGGATCCCCCAGTGAATCGCCTGAAAAGTGCCCCCCAGATACAAACCATGGATAAACAGTCCCGACACACAGGAGTGCCAGAACTGACGACCTGTCGGGATACGGCGTTTAAGCAGCATGATAAGTACCGCAAACAGCACCACATTCAGCACCATCCGCAGACTGAGAAAGGTCATCGGCTCGGCATATTCAAGACCGAAACGGGCGCCGACAAAGCCGGATGCCCAGAGTATAACAAACAGAAAAGGAATCATTTTGATGAGCATAGTATTTCTCTGGCAGTCTAATTATTGTGGCGCCATTCTAATTAGGCACAGAATGACAGAAAAGGCACAGTTGATGTAGAATTAATGGGTACAGTTTAAATCAGGCAGCAGGGATGAGCGAAGAGTTTAAATATCGGGATATCGAGCTGGAAATACGCCGCGCCATTGAAGACGGCCTGTTTCAGCCCCACGAAAAACTGCCCTCGATACGGGGCTTAATGACCCGGCATCAGGTGGGTAAGAATACCGTCATTCGCGCCTATCAGAATCTGGAAGCTCAGGGCTGGATTTACTCTCTGCCCCGCTCGGGATATCGTGTCGCTGAACGTAAATCCAGCCTGGATAACCAGGCCAGCGCGCCAAGCCGGGTTGATTTACTGTCGATGTCTAAATCGATTCTGGCAGAGCCTGTGGTCAAGCATCATATGCCGGCAGGCTCGGCCCATCCTTGTACGGATTCACCGGCTATTCGCAGCTTATATGCCGAAATCGGCCGCCATAGCCGGATGCAAACCCATATTCCCAGTCACTATCAGTTGCCTCCGGGCAACGATCAACTGGTGCGCCAGATACGCAAAACCTGCCGCGATCTCGGTATTGATGCAAGATTGCGTGATATCGCCATTACCAACGGCGGCCAACAGGCATTAAGCCTGGCTTTTCGCGCCCTGACCCACCCCGGCGATATTGTTGCAGTTGAATCCCCCTGCTATTTTGGCACCCTGCTGCTGCTTGAGTCACTGGGGCTAAAGGTGGTCGAAATCCCAAGTCAGCTCACCACAGGGATGGATATCGAAGCACTCAAACAAGCCATCAGTCGCTGGCGCATCAAGGCTGTTATGGTCACGCCGAATTTTAACAATCCAACCGGAGCGCTAATGCCGCTGGCTCATCGCCAGGCACTGCTCGATGTCACCGACTCGATTCCCATTATCGAAGACGACGTGTTTGGCAGCCTGGGATTTTCTGAAGCACTGCCGAGCCTGAAAAGTCTGGATCAGCAAGAGCGGGTGATTTACATCAGCTCGTTATCGAAAACGCTCGATTCGAGACTGCGTATCGGCTGGATCATCGCCGGACGCTATATGAATCAGATCGAAAAAGTCCTGCTGAGCGAAAATATGGGCAGTCTCAATTTGATCCAGTCTGCGGTCGCGGCTTTTCTCTCAACCGGCAGATACCGCACTCATCTGGCGCGCATGCGACGCCTCTATCACAGCCGGCAACTCCGATTCGCTCAAATGCTCTCGCAGGCATTTAACTCACATCCGGAGCTCAATGGCCAGTACCACCTGTCGCGTCCTCAGGGGTCGTTCCTGTGCTGGCTGACCCTGCCTGCAGAAGTCGATACCCAGCTGGTCTATCAACACTGCCTGAGTGAGAAAATCAGCCTGCTGCCCGGACATCTGTTCGCTAACCAGGGACAATTTACCCAATGTATCCGCTTTAGTGTTTCCAATCTGGAGGATGAAACACGCTGGCAAAAAAGTCTGCAGGTACTGGCTGTTATCATAGTGCAGCAACTCACCCGCAGCAGTGGTAAAACATTAAGCGAACAAACACAATCCGAGCTAAACGATTGAACGAACAGTGCTAAGAAGCTCGCTAATTGCGTAACCAGCACGTACAGTTATTGCAGTGAGTAACGCTATTCAAACAAGCCAGGTTATCTCAGCAGCGAATGGATCTCCGTCAAGATAACGGTTGCCGGTCACAGCCGGCCCAATCATGAGGTTTAATGATGAAAATTAGTTTTAACATGGAAGATGCCAGTCAGGTATGCGTTGGCGCTTTTGCTCTGGCAGTGCCGATCTCGTTTTCAGAAGAGGCTTGGCAGTTGGGCACATCATTACCCCTGGCCAATTTACTCTTATTGCTGACTCTGTCGCTGGGCTTTCTCGGTGTATTTGCCTATGAAAGCGTGTTTCAGCGCAATGTAAAACGGCGCATTCCCGCCTTTTTGCTGCGTATTGTCATCGCCTATGCGATAACCGCGCTGGTGGTGGGCTTTGTTCTGATCGCGCTCGACAAATTACCGCTCCTCGACGAACCTCTGATTTCACTCAAACGTATTGTCGTTATCGCCATGCCGGCATCGATGGGCGCTATTATCGTCGACAGTTTCGACAAAGAATAGTCACCGTATCCGTTGTTTTGCAACAAAGTCGGACTATATTCAAAACCTTATAAGATTCCTTGCAATACAAGCGAATAAGTCAGGACCTAATATGAACATCCAACTCACACTCCGAGCACTTGAACGCAGTGATTTGCGTTTCATTCACGATTTAAACAACAACCGCAATATTATGTCGTACTGGTTTGAAGAGCCGTATGAATCGTTCGATGAACTGGAAGAGTTGTACAACAAACACATCCACGATAATGCCGAACGCCGTTTTGTGGTGGAAAATGAACAAAAAGAACTGGTGGGCCTGGTCGAGCTGATTGAAATCGACTATATCCACCGCAGCGGCGAATTTCAGATTATCATCACCCCGCAACATCAGGGCCGTGGCTTCGCCCGCACGTTAATTCATAAAGCGCTCGACTACTCCTTTACCATTCTCAACCTGCATAAAGTGTATCTGCATGTCGCGATCGATAACGAAAAAGCGGTGCATTTGTATCAGTCGTGCGGATTTAAAGAGGAGGGTCATCTGGTGGAAGAGTTCTTCATCAACGGCGCCTATCGCGACGTCAAACGCATGTATATTCTGCAAAATGATTATCTGAGCAAACTCTCTACGCAAAACTGAGCTACACGCAATTCAGGAAAATGACCGGCCGCTATCGTCCGATCGCTTGCCAGTTAAGCGAATTTCGCCTTAAACACGACCCTGAGCCTAAATAAAAACCGCGCCAGTCATCAACGGCGCGGTTAGGGTAAAACGGGCTATCAACCGATGTCATCGCTGCACTCAGCAACTTGGGCACCAGTCTGAATCAGTTGGCGATATCGAAGCGACTCTCCGTCACGCCGTTGGTACGGAACCAACCAGCAATACTCATACGCTCAGCCTTGGCAGGCAGCACTTCGTGCGGGAAATTTTCTGACAGGAACACCACCAGACGTCCGGCGACCGGCGCAACCGTGTCAATTAACTGATCATCCATATCGTAGATTTTCAGTTCGCCGCCATCAGCTTCAGTCCAGTTCTCATTAAGGTAGAACACTGTGGTCAGCTTGCGGTTTTCCTGACCGCGAAACGCATCGAGATGCTTTTTGTAAAAGTCGCCGACCTGATACTGGGCAAAGTGGGATTCATACTCAAACAGGCCCATGAAAAAATCGCGGTTTACCTCACAGCGGATCTGCTCCATGCGTGTCAGGTAATCCTGCACCGGTAGCCCCATGTCCGGATTCAACCACTGAATACGATCACTGCGAATCGTCTTGGCTTGCAGCAGGTCATCATTGCGGCCAATACGGGCACGATACCAGTCTTGTGGTACGCACTCTCTCAGGCTCTGAACCTGCTCCAGGGAAAGAAAATCATCCCACACGTACCAGCCCTGCTCAGCAATTGCATCCAATAAGGTTTCTAATGCCATTTTTCTACATATCTGTTTGAAAAAAGGCGTTATATAAGGATACCCCTAAGGCGGCAAATCTAAGTTTTTATCCAAACGGACAATATAATTTGTCGATGCGACTGGCTTAATTCTGCCTTTCTCAGGCTGCCTGAACAGAAAACAGCAGCCATGAGACTGCTGTTATATGCCCTTCCTGCTTGAGACGGGCTTATTCACACCGGATACTGATTGAATCCGAGCTGGCGGGAGATGTTACGCCCTGCGGTTTGTAATAATTCAACGTAATAACCGAGCTGCTGTTCATCAAAACGGAGCGTCGGCAGCGAAATAGACACGCCGGCAATCACATTGCCAAAACGGTCATAAACCGGCGCAGCAATACAGCGCAGCCCGGCTTCCTGCTCTTCGTTATCCTCAGCAAAGTGCTGGCGGCGCACCTTATCCAATTCAATCAGCAGCTCGTCGATATCTTGTAAGGTACGCTCGTTAAACCTGGTGAATTCGACGCCGTCCAGAGTTTGCCGCACAAAGGCTTCATCCCGCTCTGCCAGCAGAAACCTTACCTATCGCCGTGCAATAGAGCGGATTACGCCGCCCGATACGCGAGTACATACGCAAATTGTAACCGGAGTCAATTTTATGGATATAGATAATCTCTTTTTCATCCAGCGCACCGAGATGCAGCGCTTCATTGGTCAGTTCCGAGATAACCCGCATCTCTCTGTCCGCCAGTTCGATCAGATCGACGTATTCCAGTGACTTCGCGCCCAGTTCAAATAACTTGAGTGTCAGTTGGTATTTATCTGCTTCGCCTTCCTGGGCCACATAACCGAGCGATTTCATGGTTTGCAGAAAACGGTAGGTCGTCGCCTTCGACATCATCAGACGCTGAGACAGCTCAGAGACCCCAATCTCTTTTTGCTCACCCAGAGCCTGCAGAATATTGAATACTTTGAGAACCGAAGAGACGGCTTCCGGTTGCGATGACTTTTCCATGCTAAATCCTTTGCATCTTAGAGCTTGCGCCCATTATAACGACTCAACATCCTCGTACCAGTATTTTTAAAAAGGCTTTTCAAATTTATGAGAGTCGCTTCGAGGCCTTCATTGTCAAGGCAATCCGTCCCCTGAGCGGCGGTCCTATCGGTCCGTTTCAATCACTTAAATTCATTTAACGACACAACTCACAAAATAAATGAACCATCGTTTTAATTTTATTGTTAGACCAAGAACAAATGGTCATAATAACTGCAGATAGATTAAGGAGTAGCTATGAAGGTCAATCGTGTTGCGATCATTGGTGAATGTATGGTCGAACTACAGAAATCCGCAGATCAGCTTAAGCAGAGTTTTGGGGGCGATACTCTTAACACTGCCGTTTACTTATCCCGCCTGACTCAGCAGCACGGCATTTCAACAGCCTACGCAACAGGTCTTGGTAAGGATCCGTTCAGCCAACATATGTTGGCCAGCTGGCAGCAAGAAGGGGTCAATACGGATCTGGTGAATATCTCTGACACTAAACTGCCGGGCATGTACGCCATAGAAACCGCACCAGATGGCGAGCGCAGCTTTTACTACTGGCGTAACGATTCCGCGGCCAAATACTGGTTACGTGACTGTAACCCGGCTGAACTGGCACACTCACTCAGCCAGTTTCAGGTGATTTACCTGAGTGGCATCAGCCTGGCGATTCTGCCGGCGGACTGCCTGGAGAAGCTTGTCGATGTGCTCAGCCAGTGCCGTGAGCAGGGCTGTACCATTGCGTTTGACAACAACTACCGTCCGGCTCTCTGGAACTCAGTGGCGGATGCACAGGCAGCGTATGCTCAAATCCTGCGTCTGACAGACCTTGCCTTTCTCACCTTTGATGACGAGGTCATGCTGTACGGCCCGCATACAGAACAGGATGCAATTACCCGCACCCAGGCTTTCGGAGTACAGGAAATTGTGATCAAACGCGGCGCACAAGAGTGCCTGGTGCACATCAACAACGAAACCATCGCAGTGCCAGCCAACCAGATCAGCAACGTGGTAGATACCACCGCTGCCGGTGACTCGTTTCAGTGCCGGCTACCTGGCCAAACGCCTGACCGGCGGTAATCCGTTTGAATCAGCTCAATCCGGTCATCTGCTGGCCGGCACAGTTATCCAGCACCGCGGTGCCATTATTCCCTGCGCTGCAATGCCAACACTTTAAAGGACATTAACTATGACAACGCTTAACCAACAACTGCGCGATATCAAAGTCGTGCCGGTCATTGCTATCAAAGACGCCGACAAAGCCGTTAAACTGGCGCAGGTACTGATTGAAAACGGCCTGCCTTGTGCAGAAGTGACATTTCGTACCGAACAGGCTGCGCTGGCGATGAAAAACATGCGTGAAGCCTACCCTGAAATGCTGATCGGCGCAGGCACAGTGCTGACCACAGCACAGGTTGATGCGGCGATTGAAGCCGGTGTGGATTTTGTCGTCAGCCCTGGCTTTAACCCGACTACGGTCAAATACTGTCAGCAGCGCGGTGTGGCTATCATTCCCGGCGTCAACAACCCAAGCCTGGTCGAACAGGCGATGGAGATGGGCCTCGACACGGTGAAGTTTTTCCCGGCAGAGCCATCAGGCGGTGTTGCTATGCTCAAAGCTCTGTCTGCGGTTTACCCGGTCAGCATCATGCCGACCGGCGGCGTAAGCCCGAAAAATGTCAAAGACTATCTGGCGGTCCCTTGCGTTGTCGCCTGTGGCGGCACCTGGATGGTACCAAACGATTTGATCGACAATGAAAAATGGGACGAACTGGCTGCTCTGGTCAAAGAAGTCGCTACTGTAATCGCCTGACGCTGAAAGTTTTTATCGGGATCATACCTTTGAGCTGATTCGCACTTACGTTAGCTCTGCGCAATATGGGGCTTCTGGCCTCAGACACGATTTGCCCGCCTCTCATCGCGGGCTTTTTTCATTCAGTGCTGTTCCACCGTGGTTATGTTGCTCTACACTGTTGTTATTCTCTGTAAAACAGGAACATAACTATGATCATCACCACCACTCCCCAAGTCGAAGGTAAACGTATCGTGCGCTATTGCGGCGTCATCGCCGGAGAAGCCATTATGGGCGCGAACATTTTTAAAGATATGTTTGCAGGCATTCGTGATATCGTCGGCGGCCGTTCTGCCACCTATGAGCACGAACTACAAAAAGCGCGCACCATTGCGCTGCAGGAGCTGGAAGCCCGCGCAGCCGAACTCGGAGCGAATGCCGTGGTCGGTATCGATCTCGATTACGAAACATTCGGCAAAACCAACGGTATGTTGATGGTGTCTGTCAGCGGCACGGCCGTGCTGGTGGAATAAGCGGAAACTTAGTCGCTTTCTTGGTTAATTCGATGTATCGATTCGCTACGTTGCTTCACGAGCTTGACGGATTAAATCCAACGTTCACATAGTTCAAAGCCGGGCCTGCAGGGAGACCCGGCTTTGATGATAAACGTTGAGAATAAACTTTAATGTTGATAATAAACTTTAAGCTACACCAGATGAGACTGGAAGAAGCTGGTCATTTTATCAAACGGAATCACATCAAGCTGATCGTACAGATCCGTGTGGGTCACCCCCGGAATAATCATCAGCTCTTTCGGCTCTGCCGCTGCCTCATACGCGGTTTCACTAAAGTAGCGTGAGTGAGCAACTTCACCATGCACGAACAGCACCGGACGCGGTGAAATCTCAGCAATATAGGTCAGAATCGGCATGTTCATAAACGACAATGGCATCGTCAGTGACCAGGCGGCATTGGAGTTAATTGCACGCGGATGAAAACCACGCTGTTTGGATTTATAGTAAGCCGCGTACTCAAGAGGGTCAGTGATTGTAGCGAAATTGAAAAAGAAGGCCCGCAACCCATTTTTGATTGGACGCTATCTTTTAGCTATTGGGTGATCCGGATTTAATTGCAGTAAATCCCATAAGTTGCCGTAAAGGTCTTCAAATACCGCAACCGTACCATAATCTTGCTGCTGTGGCGGGCGAACAAAATGAACCCCCACTGATCGCATCCGCTCATAATCACGCCAAAAGTCATCAGTATTTAAGAACAAAAACACCCTACCACCGGCCTGATTGCCAATAAAATCCAGCTGTTCCGGCTTGGATGCTTTCGCCAGCAGCAAGGTGACACCGCGCGAATTAGGAGGGGCGACTACAACCCAACGTTTGTCTTGCTCAGGCTGGTAAGTATCTTCAATCAGCTCAAACTTAAGCTTATTGACGTAAAAATCGATCGCTTCATCGTAGTCTTTAACAACCAGTGCGATATGAACAATGTTCTGCTGCATGAGTTAGCCTTAAAAATATTCGAAAACTGCGAGCGGTGACACGACAGCAAGTATCTGACATTTCAGGAACGACGGTCGTGTCGCCGCTCATGCCGGAGCATCAAGTACGATATAACACCTTAATCACATGCCAGCCAAATTTGGTTTTCACCAGCTGCGGGGTCAGAACTTCCCCCTTGAAACACGCTTTATCAAATTGCGGCACCATCTGGCCCTGGCGAAATTCGCCTAAATCACCACCCCGTTTGCCTGACGGGCACAGCGAATATTTTTTTGCCAGCGTCTGAAACTTCGCGCCTTTTTTCAGCTGCTGCATAATATCGTCAGCCTGCTCTTTATGTTTTACCAGAATGTGCAGTGCTGCTGCGGTTCTTGCCATAACGGTTACCTCACCCAAAAAAGTTGCTTAGTCTAGCGGAAGTCAGCAAATGATGCACTTAGCTTTGTTTTGTTTACATCAGCAATACATTTTTCAAACAACTGTTCGACAGTTACTGAATTCGTGCTCGGTTTGCTGCAAAAATACCGAGTTACCGTTGCCGATGCGCTATTTTCAGTTAGTATAGAGTCAATAGCGATTGAATAAGATACTTGTTATGGCCAAAACCCCTAGTAAGGCAAATCAGTCTCAGGGCATGCTGATGTTCACGCTGAATATGCAAAAGCAGCTGTTCGCGATCGGGACATTAAAAGTTCGGGAAATCGTTCCCTTCATGCCGATGACCCAGATTCCCTACTCTCACCACCATGTAGTCGGAACTGTAACGATTCGGAATATGACCGTTCCGGTCATCGACATGGCCGCGGCGATTGGATTTCGTCCTATCCATCCGGATGAGTACCAGAAAAGTTATCTGATCGTGACCGACTGTCTGCGTACTGTCGTGGCATTTATGGTGCGCGGGATTGAAAAGATCATCGAATGTGACTGGCGCAATATTGAGCCATCTCCGCCGTCCGCCGGCCGCAATGTCTTCGTGACAGGGATTACCCGCTACGAGCAGAAAATCGTTCAGATGCTGGACGTAGAACTGCTGCTGTCAAAAATTTATCCGCAGTATGAATCAACCAAAGTGCCGATGCTGACGGATGTCGAGCGTGAGCGACTTAAAGCCCTCAATATTATGCTGGTTGATGATTCATCTATCGCACGTAAACAGCTGGCGGATGCGCTGGATCGTATCAATATCCCTTACCAGATCTGTAAAAATGGTCTGGAAGCGATTGATGTGATGCGCCGTTTAGCAGCAGACCATCAGGCGATTGACATCCTGGTCAGTGATATTGAAATGCCGGGACTGGATGGCTATGAGTTGGCATTTGAGGTACAAAACGACGCTAACCTCAGCCATGCTTACTGCATCCTGCACACGTCGCTGTCGAGTGAAATCTGTGTCGATCGCGCCCATCAGGTCGGCGCGCACGAAGCGTTAGAAAAATTCAACGCCACCGAACTGATTGAAGCCATGTTGCGCGGCGCCAAAAAACTGAGCCAGCAGCCACTCTCTGCCGCCCATTGATCAGGCGTCTCCCTGAAGGCACTGCTAAGACTGTGCCTTCAGGACCTGTTCAGATATTGCCTTGCAAGTACAGTCCAGGCGTTGTGTTACGGCCACAGTTCGTGGTCAGTCTTGTGGCCCCTGGCCCGGTTTTGCCTGGCAGAACAAGCCCAGCAAGGCTTCCCGTTCCCCTTTACGCAGCTTACTGACCACCAGTTGGTAAGAGCGCGTACACAAGTCCTCAATCATTCCGGCATCTGCATCGCCCTGCAACGAGACCGAAATCCAGTGACGCTTGTTCATATGGTAACCCGGACGAATCGCACTGAACTGACTGCTCAGTACCTCGCCATCCTGTGGGGTACATTTCAGGGTCACAAAAGGAGAGGGGTGCTGCTCGGACAGTGCGGCAAACATCTTACCGCGAATTTTATAAACCAGAGGATCCGGGCCAAACGGGTATTCCGCCTGAGCCTGAGGCAAGCTGTCAAGAATGCGAATCAGCGTGCTGGTGTCCATGTTATGCGCCGCCAGCCGGTTCAAAACTGCCCAGCCAGTCTCTCAGCAACGCAGTAAGTGCCTGCTGCTGCTCAGTCGTCAGCGTTGCCATCAACTGATGCTGGATATTAACGTGTTCCTCGAGCAGGGTATTAATCAAATCCAAGCCCTGCTCACTGAGCTTAACTTCAATGCTGCGTCGGTCCGCCGTGCTGTGTACGCGGGTAATCAGGCCTTTCTGCTCCAGTTTATCGAGACGATTGGTCATGGCTCCGGAGGTCAGCATCATCGAAGCGAGCAGTTTCAGAAGGGGTTAGTTGATGCGGTGTGCCGGCCCGCAACAAGGTCGCCAGCACGTCAAATTCACCCATCTTCAGACCATGCTGCTTGTGTAACTCTCCCACCGCCGCTTCGAGGTACTTAATCAAACGCATCATGCGTCCCATGATACCCATAGGTAAAGTGTCTAACTGTGGCCGTTCTGACTGCCACTGAGCAAGTACGCGATCGATCGCATCCATCAGGTTGTGTTCTCCTTTATCGGCTTCGAAAATTTACTTTAACATAAAGATACTTTACAAGAAGCATTCTGTGCGATAAATTTTAATTAGATATCTCAACATAAAGATACTTGATATGAACATTTTCTTCGCCATGATTCCTGCCTTCCTGTGGGGAACCACCTACGCTGTCACTAAATCCACCTTGGCCGACTGGCCACCTTTGGCACTGGGAGCGCTGCGTGCACTGCCTGCCGGTCTGCTGCTGCTTGCTCTAAAACCAAGCTGGCCGGATAAAACAAGCTGGAAAACGCTGGGCATGGTTGGCCTGGTCAATATCGCCGCATTCTTCAGCCTGATCTTTGTTATGGCTTTGACGTTGCCATCCGCCATTTCGGGGGTCGGGATGGTGTCTGTCCCTGTCTTTGCCATGGGCTACCACTGGCTCGTCCGTCGTCAACGTCCGTCGCTTATTCAGTTGATGTGTGGTCTTGGCCTGGTGCTGCTGGCCTGGATGCTGTTTGATCCTAAAACCCTCAGTCTCAACCCGCTTGGTCTGCTGGCCATGCTGGCGGCGATTATGTGTATCATCTTTGGTTCAACCCTGACCAAAGCCCTGGGCGGACGCATTCACTGGTGGTCAGTACTGACCTGGCAACTGATCATTGGCGGCCTGGCGCTGAGCGCGGCGGCAATGGTGCACGCTTTCATTGAACCGCACGCCTATCTGGAGGCCCTGCATCACTTTTCTGCCCGCAACGCGATTGGCATCATCTGGATAGCGCTGGCCAATACTGTCATCGGTTATGGTTTGTATGTGTGGCTGCTGCAACGTATGTCGGTAGTGGATTTTACCTTTGGCGGTATCGCTAACCCAGTGGCCGGTATTGTTTGCGGAGGCTTGTTACTGGATGAATTTTACCAACCGCAGCAATATGCCCTGATGGCCGGAATGATAGTCATGTCACTATTACCTCAGGTCATCGCCCTGCTGCGTCAGCGCCGCCCGTTAAAACTGGCTGCTCACTCATGAGCGGCCTGATCTGATTAGGTTTTGATCTATATAGATAAAAGCACTCGGCTAAACCCTATCTGGCTCATAGAATCCTTACATATCATGCGTTTTTTAAAGCATTACTGACCAAACTCAGCTACTATTTGTTAATCAAATGGTTATCGCCTAGTGACTTCCGATACATAATGACTGACGACGATTTCAAAAAATCCACGGCCAACCTCAAACAAGCCGTTCCACTGATGATCAAAAACCATGTTGCCGCGACGCCTGCCAACTACGCGCTCTGGTACACCTATGTCGATAACAGTATGCCGCAGCTGAATGAGGAGATGGACGCCATTCTGGCCAACTTCGATCTGTTCCCGCCAGCCACTGGTGAGCATCTGTACAAGACGCACATAGCGACCAAAGCCGAAACCAGCGTCAGTGAACTACGCACCAATATCGAATTGCTGGCCAATGAAATCTGCTGCTCCATGTCAGACACCATGACGGACACCAGTGCATTTGAAGCCGCTATTGATAAAAGCCTGAATGACCTTGAACGGGTTGAGCACGAAGAGCTTTCCATCGAGGAAGTGATGGTCAGGATTCGTCAGTTTGTCAGTGAATCACACGATATCCGTCATTCGACCCGTTTTCTCAACAATCAGTTACAGAGTGCCAGTCAGGAAATATCACGCCTCAAAGCGCAACTGGCGGCGGTACAGCGCGATGCCCTGTTTGACAGCCTGTCTGGTCTGTATAACCGCCGCGCCTTTAATGATGACCTGGCGGCCCTGATGCATGGCCACCAGCCAATGAGCCTTATTTTGCTCGACCTCGATCATTTTAAGAGCTTTAACGACGAATTTGGTCACCTGTTCGGCGACAATATTATACGCAGCCTGGGCAAGCGTCTGCAGGCCAGTTGCCGGGAAGGTATTACCGCTTATCGTTTTGGCGGCGAAGAGTTTGCGCTAATCCTGCCGAATAAATCATTGCGCAGCGCACGTCAGTTTCGCAGATACATTGCGTCGCTCAATTGAAAAACTCAAGGTACGCGATCGCCGCAGTAATAACCAGGTCGGTAACATTACCGCCTCATTCGGCGTTTCGCAGCGTGATGAACTTGATAGCGCACAGTCACTGCTCGATCGGGCTGACAAAATGCTGTACGACGCGAAGAACCTCGGACGTAACCGGGTGATGCCGATTTAACCAGGCGCTTCAAGCAGCACAGAACAGCTTTACGAAACGCTGAGACAATAAAAAATCCACCGATTCAACCCGGTGGATTTTTTATTACTGAAGAGCTTAAGCAAAGCAAACGCTTTGGCTTGTATTGCTGTGATAACCATTGTGCGGATTTGTATAGCTATGCGGCTTTTCACCGCCAAACCTTGTTTACCGCAAAACCTTGTTCACCACGAACCTTGCTGTCACAGATTAAAACAGTAGCTCAGGCAGTAGTCTTCTCCGCTTTTCGACGTATATTCTTTATCCTCACTGCACGCCTGTGGTCGGCCACGCTCGTCTCCTTTGATAAGGCTTATCCAGTGGCGCATCCCCGCGGTCGGTTCAGTTTCATCACACATCTGACAGAAGGTAGTGCAGGTCTCAAGCTGAATATCGTCTATTTCCACCAACTCAACACAGCCTGTTCCTTTCATGCAGCCCAGCAACACTTCAACATGGCAGCCACTGCCATCACGCAGCAGGATCGAGCACGGATTGTCTTTTCCACCAGTGTACGCCACAAAGTGTTTCGGATATTTCAATCCGCTGTGTGTGCCGTCTTTGAAATAGGCCAGTACGTGACTGTAATCAATCATGTAGCTGGTCACGTCCTGGTGAGAGCCACTTTCCAGCGGAAACAGGCGGTCAAGCAACTGTTTGGCTTTGGCTTGTTTTTCACACTGTTTATCAGCGCTGATCGTCTCGACGGCGAAGACAGCTTCAGCGATAAATGGCTTTGGTTGTTGTTGGATTTCTGTTTTATCGAATGTCAGCATATTCATCGTCTTTCCCTCATGGATAACCCAAAATGTTTCGTCCTGCGCATTCACATCAAGCTGGTTAAGTATTTTTGTTTTCCAGTTTGTGACTTGCTTATTTGGTAGACTAGCGGATTTTTTACTACAATTTCACAACAAAAATTTTACAATGTGAATTTTACAAAATGGCCGTGTCAAAAAGCTTAGTCAGACAATCTCATTTTCTTGGAACTAAAGTCAGAAACCTGAGAAAACGCAATCACTTAACGATGGAGGATCTCTCCGCACGCTGTATTCGGGTCAATCCGGAGTACGCGCCATCCGTGTCCTACTTGTCGATGATTGAACGGGGCAAGCGGGTACCGAGTGTGGAAATGCTTGAGGTGATCGCCAATGTATTTCAAAAAGATCCAGCCTGGTTTCTCGATGACGAGCCGGAGCAGGCCGACATCACCCCGGACAAAGGTAACCGCGGCGGGATTAGCGGCATGGCTCTGGAGCCAAGCTTTTTGTTCTCGAACGACATTTTGCAGATTGCCATACCAGAAATGCTGTCACAAACCGGCATTACCGGCCGCCAGTTTGCTCATCTGCTGATCCGTGCTCACCAGGAAAGCCTGCAGAACCATTTCCCCGATTTGGAACGTGCAGCTGAAGAGGTCGGGCTCAAACGTCTGAATCTGGCGGTGGAAGATCTGTTCGATATCGCCAAAAGCCTGGGGCTGAATATTCGCTGGGTGCAGCGTACCCCGCGTGACGTGGTGGACGAGCTTGGGGTGAGTGCCAAACAGCTTATCACCTCATTTTTTGAACCTCCCGGCACCATTTATCTCAATGAAATCCTGCGCCAGCACCCGACACGGCTTAAATATGACTTGGCGGTCTACATTGGCCACAATGTGCTGCATAGCAAAGACGGCCTGAAAAGCGTGCTCACGGTCGGCCACACGCAAGGCTGGGAAGAGCAAGACAGCCAGCCTACTTCAGAGCTGAACTCACAGGACATTCTGCAGGCGTGGCGAGACTTTGAATCGAGCTTTTATGCCGGTGCCCTGCTGTGCCCGAAAGTCCCGTTCCGCCAACTGCTCGACCGCAATGGCTATGAGATTGATGTGCACCTCAAAGCCGGCGTGTCACCGTCAGTCGCGATGCGCCGTATGACGGTCGTATCCCCCTATCCGTACTGGCACTATTTCGATGCTTACGGCGAAGGAAAGCTTAAAGCGGTTTATCGTGGGAATGGTATCCCTCTGCCCTGGGGTAATATGCGCAAAGTTAACGACCCCTGTCAGCACTGGGCAGTTTTCCGTCGCCTGTCTGAGCCTCAACCGGACAGCTCCGCACAGATCTCTATTCTCAACGTCGGCGACGAGCCGCGCATTTACTGCTGTGAATCGGTTAACATGACCGATCCTGCCGGCAACAACCGGGTGTTGTGCGCAGGCATTGATCTCAACCCCGCCATTGCAGCGCAAGGCGGGGATGCACTGGCCATTGCAGAAGAGCTGAAAGCGTCTTGCGTCAGTCACGGCGGGAGTACGGTGATTCCGGGCGCAATTAAGAAAGATTTACTTACTATCGCAAAAATTCTTAATATCAACTGGATTGAACGTGGGATTGAAAATGAAGCGCGCTTGATTTGCTCACGTGGTGCGGTCTGTCCGCGTCAGCCAAGCTGCTATGCAAAATGTGGTGGCGAAGAGTAAAAGCCACACCATATCCGGCCAGCTAATAGATTCATTTGAATGAGTTAATTGTCGGGAAAAGAGCAAAAAAAAGCCAATCGCAATAAAGGCGGTTGGCTATATATAGATGTGAACAAGATGGTTCACTAACAACGTCAGTTGGCTAGGTGACCCTCGGCTTAAAAGGGTCAATGTATATAAAGCACATAGCGTGCCAACTTATAAAATGCTTTAAATACGGGGTTAGCGGTGAAAAATAGAACGATTTCATTACAACTGATGTCATAATACAATTGCGATTTGCAAATAATTGCAATATGCAAAGCTAATGAGCAACTAAACACTAACAATAGAATTGCATATTGCGGGAAGCGCAGAAAAGTATGCTAAGACGGAGCTGAAGAAACGCAAGCCAGCTTAACAAGTGCAAACCATATTTAAGAAATGCAAACCATGCCTAAGAAATGCAAACAAAGCAACTAGAGACGGTCGAACCAGCTCTAATCGGTCAGATGGCGGCGTTTCGCATTATACATACGTTCATCGGCACGCTTGAGCATCGCATCAGGATCGCAGAATCCTTCTGAGAACACAGCGTGGCCGATACTGACTCTTAAATCAATGCTCTGCCCTTCATAGATGACCGGAGTGTGGCACAGCTCATTATCAATGGCCTGAATAACGAAGCTCACATCATCAAAATTAGCGATTCGCGGTAATAAAACCAAAAACTCGTCGCCGCCAATCCGGGCAACAACGTCCGAGCCGCGCAGCACAGATTTCATTCTCCGGGCACTTTCCACCAACACTTTGTCACCAGCAGCATGGCCAAAGGTATCATTGATCTGTTTAAACTTGTCCAGATCGATATTGAGCAAAGCGAAATTGTCGGTTTTACCGGACTTTTGCGCATGTTCAAAAAAACGCTCCAGAGTAAAAATAAAATAGCGCCGATTGGGTAAATGGGTCATCTCATCGTACATGGCTCGAATGTCCGCCGAGCGATAGAGGCGGTAAATGATCACAAACGCAATGGTGAGCAACAGCATCAGCGGATAGCCGATAAAACGAACCAGGTTACGCTGATAACTATCAAGCTTAACGAGAGGATCTTTTTTTTCACGCGCAGCCAGCTGCCAGCTGCCGTAAGGAAAACGCACCGTCTCAGTGGCAACGGCTTGCTGAAAGGTCTCATGTTCGCCGTAAAACAGGTCGCCGTGGCTTCCGGTGCTATTGGCACCACGAATCGCCACATCATAATTTTGCTCTAATTCGCCGATCCCCGATTCTGCGAGCAAAGACTCCCAGTCGAGCACCAGGCTACAGGCTCCCCAATAGCGGGTATTGGCCGGCGGATCAGTAAAAACCGGCACACGCACGATAAGCGAGCGCCCCCCCTGAACCAAATCAAATGGTCCGGCGATGAAAATCTTCTTCAACTGGCGGGCTTTCACTATCGAATCCCACTGACTGGGAATAGTGCGGTAATCCAATCCCAGCACGGACTGGTTATTTTTCAGCGGATAGACAAATTTGACCACATCATCCGGCGCCAGACCAATAACCTTAACGTGACTGACTTCGCCCATGACATGTCTGGCCAATTCATCCCATTCCTGCAACGTGGAGTCAGGGCGCAGAGTGACCAGCGTCGACAAACTGTTGGCTGAATAGATATCGGACAGAATGGAGGCTTCAAGACGATAACGAATCAGAGACAACTCTTCTCGCGCGCCGGCTTGTAACCCGTCACGCATGTAAGTACGCTGATAATTCTGTAGTGTTTCTATGATGGCAATGCAGGAGAGGATAAAAATAACAAGCAGCGCACGGACACCCATTCGTTTACCTGAGGTCAGAGTCATCGCGCTTATCTCCTGTTACTGTGTACGAGCCGCCCCGTTATAGCGGGCTTTATGAGACTACAACATTTAGAATAAACAAATCAGTCGTTAAATCCACACTTAAATTGTTATTTTGTTTGTATAAATTATGGAAAAAGAGACATCAGGATTATTTGATGACAGCCCGCAATGGATCGATATTGCGGATGGACGTTTGCTGTGGATCGAGCATTTTCTTCCTCAGGCAGCGGCGAGCGAGATTCAGTCCGCACTGATGCGTGAACTCGACTGGCAGCAAGAAGCCATCACTCTGTTTGGTAAGAGGGTCCTTCAGCCGCGCCTGCAAGCCTGGTATGGCGATCAAAGTTATACCTATTCAGGGCTGACTATGGCGCCCAAACCCTGGACTCCGACCCTGAAGACGCTGCGCCAACAATGTGAACGAGCCGCACACTCATCATTTAATTCAGTGCTGGCCAACTTGTATCGCGATGGACAAGACTCTATGGGCTGGCATCAGGACAACGAACCGGAAACTGGGCCATCAGCCTGTCATTGCCTCGTTGTCATTCGGTGAAACCCGTCGTTTTATGTTAAAGCATCTACACAGCAAAGAAAAATTCGAACTGCCACTTGGGCACGGCTCACTGCTGGTGATGGCAGGCCCTACTCAGCACTACTGGCAGCATAGTGTACCAAAAACCGCAAAGCCCAGAGAACCACGTATCAATCTGACTTTTCGCCATATTTACCCTTAGAAGGTTCAATATTGCTGCGTTTTTTTACACAAGCCTGACATCAGTTTCACTTCACATTCGGGCTATCATCTATGCTTAGTGGTCATGAATGGTCATATTCAGGCTTACTATGTTGCTACCTCGTTCCTACCTAATCAGCATACTTTCTGCAGCGCTGCTGCTGCCATATCCGGCGCTTGCCGCGCCAATGGCTCAGTCAGACAGCGCCAATGAAAGTAATAGCGCGTCGGTTGACAATTATGCTTACACTGCCGATCTGATTCGAAATACCTTTGAAAGTCAGTTGTACACACTGCCCGCTTTTAAGGAAGGTCATTATGGCCTGAGAATGTATCGCCAGACGCTTGATGACAAATACGCCGCAGCGGTGTGGAGTGACATGGCCAGAGTGGCCAGTCAGCTCAATTATTTTGCGGCTGAAGTGAATACCCCCGAGCAAATTTACCTCTATTCGCAACAAAAGCTGGCCAGCTATAGTAAAGACCCGTCGATTCGTTCCAAATTGCGTTACACAGTATCGAAACATACCCCGGAATATCTCTACCTTGGCCTTGATTTACTCGGCAGCATGGCCAGGGCCAATGAATATGGCCTCAAACATCGCTCCGATCAGCTGTTCAGGAAGATCATCCGTCGCTACGACTTCAGCAACTATGCCACCAATCCGGAAATGATCCGGGCCTGGGCCGCTCAGCTGGCCAATCAGGTTTACTGGCTACGTCAATTAGGCGAACAAGATGTGGTCAATAAGTTTATTCAGGCGTTTCGCGCCACATACCCGGATAGTGAGGATGATGACCTGTCACCACAGCAATTTGAAAATAAATTGTATGGCATGACACACATTATCTTCGCCGATTCTGAATACTATCAACATCTGGTCAGTGAACAGCAGCATCAGTGGATATACGATTACCTGCGCGCCAATATCGATACCATATTGCAGCATGCCAAAGAAGATGTGATTGCCGAAGTGGGCATCAGTTTCTTACTCGCAGGGCTGGATGATGATCCGGTGGTCGAAAAGACCCGCCAGGCCATCGTTCAGGCAGTGAATAAAGAAGCGGGTATGGTGCCTTCCGTCAGAGGTGGCACCAACCTTGCCCGGGGTGAACACCGTAATGTGCTGGCGATTATGCTGCTCGACTGGCAGGGCGTACATGAAGTACCAACGTTCGCCCATCAGCCGGACATTTTTGCCGACTTGCCGTTTGGACTGGAACCGGCCAAGGTCGCTCCCAGCCCCACTCCGGCCATCCAATAAAGCGCCCCAATAGAAAAGGAACAGAAGTAACGTCTCAGGCGGAATGCAGTTTGTGAGCGGTGGCCGCTTTCCACAGCATTGGTAAGACATTGGTCATCATGGTCGCGACAACAATCAGCAGCAGTCCGAGGTTCTGAACCGGGCTGTACTGCACATCGAAAAACACCACCTGCAACACCGCTGAGAACAGCAGATTCGTAAAAATCAGCGGTGCCAACTGAGAACCGGACTCAGCCAGTCGATACGCCTTGGAACGAAAGATCTGCGTATTAATCACCAACAGGGAAACCGCGAGCAACGAACCGGCAATCACCAAGACTTGCGGGTTAAAGGTCAATTGGGCCGCAGCTTGCCATGGCACCAAGGCGAGCATCGGCAACAAAACAATCGAGGCGATACCCAGGCTCCACAGATTGATATCGACCGAGCGCATGTTACTTTTCGATACCCGATACAGACACAGCTGAGACGCCGCGTTAAGCACTCCAGCCAACAGGCCTGACATCAACTCCGGACGCCACTCGACATGTCCGACACTGCCGGACAACATCACCACGCCAGTAAACGTACTGACTAACCCAGCCAACGTCGTCCAGGGCATGCGAACACCAAAAAAGAGTTTTTCTAACAACGGAATGAACAGCGGTCCGGTACTGAACAACACCACACTTTCAACCAGCGTTAAATGTTGCAGCGAATAGATGAAACAGAGCTGACACGCAGCCAGGCACAATGCCCGCATCGCCAGCGGCTTGTACATATTGCGCGTTGGCATACGCAATTGAGTCAACGCCAGAAACACCAGCAAAATCAGTGACGGAATGGCAAAACGCAGCACACTCAGCAGACTGAGTGGTAATACAGTGGTCAGGTACTTGGTCAGTAAACCTGTGATGGACAGGCTGGCGGTTGACGACAGCATAAACACCACAGGTAATAATTTGTTGGGCATGGAATTCTCCTTCATCTGGCGCTTATATTACGTCAGTGACAGCGGAAAAAATAACGAGTAATATTGACCAAACCTGTTAGAAAAACTTACATATGCGAAAACTACTGCCTCTTAAATCCCTGTACTCATTCATCGCTGTGGCCGAAACCGGCAGCATGACTGAAGCGGCACAGGTACTCAATGTCAGTCACTCAGCAGTAAGCCAGGCGATTAAGTCACTTGAAAGTCAGCTCAATCAGCCGCTGTTTAACCGGATCGGACGCAGTGTGGCCCTCAATAGTGCCGGTAAAAAATATTACCGCCAGATCGCCCCGGCACTGGAACAGATTGTCGATGCAACCGAATCCATGCTGGTAAGCAATACCCCAAACCGCCTCACTCTCAACATGATTAACTCTCTGGCGTTGCATTGGTGGATCCCGCGCGTACCTAAATTCCAGCAATTTGCGCCGGAAATTGATATCCGCATCTCGACCCTGACCGGTGTCTTTTCACTTGAAGCCGAAGGCGTTGATGTGGCGTTGATCCACGGTATCAAAGAGGAATGGCAGGACTATTATTGTGAAAAACTGGCTGATGACGAACTCAGTCTGGTCGCACATCCGGAGTTAATTCAGGCACTGGCCGACACCAGCACAGAGTCGGTCATTCGGCATTACCCGGCCATTTTTGCCGCCAACACCCGGCGTCAGGATGACTGGAAAATATGGTGCAATGCCAACCAGGTCTCACTGCCCAAACAGCATAAAAACCTGACGTTTACCACCTCCGCTCAGGCTGTACAGGCGACGATGCGCAAACTGGGTGTGTTTGTTACCCATCGCCAGTTTGTGCGCGAAGAGATCGAGCATGGTCTGCTGACTGAAATCGGCCAGGTTACCGTGCATCCGAAGCAGGGGTTTTATTTTGCCTGCCAGAGAGACAAACTGACTCTTGAAAGCGTCATGTTACTGCGCACCTGGCTGACACAGGAATTTTCACAGGCCTAGCGAGTTCACAGGTGTAGTAAGTTCACAGGCGTAGTAAGATTGGATTAAAGTCCGGCACAATTCGTGCTCAGCCAAATCAGGTATCAGCGCCGGGCATCCCCTTCCCTTAATATCTTTATTCCTAGACGTAAATATCCCTAATTGTTCAAAGGTTGAATTAAGTCACATCCTTTTTTTCATACCTTGCTTCAGACAAAAAAATCTAATCTAGACTTTAATCGAGCGGGTTTACAACATAAGGATATGATACCCATGGGTAATCTGGTCGGGAGTCGACTCAGAGAGATGGCAGAACTGGGCCAGATACGTAAACAACAAATTGTGCAGATAAGTTTCTCTGCTTACAGTACTCGTGCTGGTGCTGTATACAGTGCTCGACGCTGCAAATGAAAGTTGGTGGTATCTGGGCTTTAACATTGTCTGTTCGCTCCTTGTCGGTAGCAGTCTGCTCTATTCTCGCAAACACTCTTTTAGTCTGGCTGGCTATGTGCTCACTGCGGTACTTCTGGCCCAGGCGGTAATGCTTTTTTCGATGGGAGAACTCCACCCCAACCGACTTTTCTGGCTGTACCCGATCATCGCCACGATCATTTTCATCAACCGCTTCCCTGTTGGCCTGCTGCTCAGTGGCGGATTTTGCCTGTTAAGCACTCTGGCCATCTATAGCCGTCATCCCGGCCTTGGCGGAGAAGCGATGGCTGCCGATCGCTTGATCATCAGTCTGCTGGTGCTAAGCATTATCTGTAATATTTGCGCCTACTTATACACTCAGGCGGCAGAATATATTCAGTCACTTTATCAGGAAGGGCTGGAAGATATGGCCTACACCGATCGCCTGACCGGCCTGGCGAATCGCTGGAGTTTTGAGAACTGGGCTAAAGGCAAACTGGAGCAACAAATAGACCAGAAGTCACTGACGGCTCTGGTATTTATTGATATCGATAACTTCAAAACAATTAATGACAGTTATGGTCATCAGATAGGCGACCAGGTGTTGAAACACTTTGCTCAACGCCTGAAAAATAACGTCCGACACCGCGATCGGGGGACAGAACAGGACGACTATTCCATTGCGCGCTTTGCCGGCGATGAGTTTGTCATCCTGCTTTATGGGGTAAAGAATAAAATCGATCTCGACCATATACTTGAGCGTATCAGCCACCTTTTTCATGACAAACTACAAGAAGAGAACCGCACCTTGTTTAAACAGCTCACCGTCAGTGCCGGTGCCGCGCTGTTTCCGCACGACGCCAATACCCTGGAAGAGTTGACCCGCTGCGCAGATAAGGCGATGTATGCCGCCAAGCATCATGGCAAGAATCAGTATTGCTATTACCATACATTATCTGAAACGCATTCTCTCGAAGGCGCGATAACTCACAACACAGTCACACCTCTGCGCGCGGTCAGGCAGACATGTACATCAACCACAAGCCAGTGATAGCAAACACCACCAGCCAGATAGCATAACGGGCCGTATTAGGTTTATCAGGTTTGGGCTTGATCACCGGGCGCATCGCGACTCGCCTGGCTCTGCGGGCAACTTCCACGATCGAGGGTTCTTCAAGCTGTCTCTGCTCTTCTCGCTTTTGTTCCGCATGATTCGCCGCACGGGTAAAACGTTGCAGTTGATCCAGCGTTAAGTCTTTGTCCGGGTCATAACGCGGGTTTCTGATCAGTATGTTTGGGAAGTACAGCCATAGTGACCTCCTCACTATTCTCTATCTCGTTGGTCGTCATCCACTGATTTTGTTACAGCATATTATTTCAAACTAAGTCCAAATCATTGACCAAAAATAACTGCGCTATAACACGTGATGACACGCAAAACATCAATCACAAGCATTACGGGCTTTCAGGGCTTAGTGCCTCGCCAAACAGCCGCGTTAATCAAATCTATTCTTGTGGGTAAAACCTATTCTTGTGCTTAAAAAACCGCTGATTTAAGTATAGTTGAGAGATAAAAATCCGCATCATTCACAAGGTTGTTCAAATATCTTGAATGACTGCCTCAACTGTAACGGCTCCTCTTTCTAGTGCACTGCACTACAATTGCGCCATGTTCTACCAACGGAGAAGAACCATGAGCAAAGCAAGAGCCATTCGACAGTTGATCCCTGCACAAGCCACCTCAGACGGTGACGGCGTTAAAATTCGTCGTGTTGCAGGATTTAACAACGCGAGTTTCTCTCCATTTTTGATGGTAGATGAATTGAAATCCGATGACCGCGCCGATTATGTCGGTGGTTTTCCACCTCATCCGCATCGTGGTATCGAAACCCTGACTTATATGATGCGGGGACACTTTCAGCATCGTGACCATATGGGCAATGTCGGCGAGCTTCGCAGTGGCGGCGCACAATGGATGGCGGCTGGACGCGGTGTGATTCACAGCGAAATGCCGATTATGGAAGACGGCGATCTGCACGGTTTCCAGATTTGGATTAACCAACCGGCTCGCGACAAGATGATCCCGGCTCGCTACCATGATTTTCAGCCGGAAAGCATCACTGAACATAGTACAGAGACACTGGGCTTACTGCGCGTATTAGCCGGGGATATCAATGCCAATGGTGACCAATTGCAGGGGCCGCTGACACAAACCGGTGTACCAGCAACCGTCGCAGACTGGCGTGCAGGTACAGGCCAGTCACTGGCCATGCGTACCATTGAGACCTACAACATGATGGTGTACGTCTACCAAGGGGCGATTAATATTGATGGTCATCTGGTCAAGCAAGGTGAGATGGCGATGTTAACGCATGGCGATCACGCAGAATTGGCTGCCCTGCAATCCAGCGGCGCACTGATTTTTTACGGTGAGCCGATTCATGAGCCAGTGGTCCATTACGGTCCGTTCGTCATGAACAGCATCGATGAAATTGAGCAGGCGATTAACGATTACAACAGCGGTATTTTTGAGACGTATTAATCGAAACATCAATCAACCCAGATGTTGATTGACCAAAGAAGTGCTTAAAAGCGTAAGTGATTAACTGATTTCCTGATTGACTGTTTTGCCGAGCCTACATGGTCTCAGCTCTCGACACAAAAAGTGAATATCCACTGCCATTCCTTTTTGTTTTTGCCACACTCATTACGAGTGTGGCATTTTTATTGGCGCTCACTTCTGTGCCAAAACGGAGCCGTCACGACAAACAGGACACGCCAATTGATGGCCAGCGGGCAGAATCTGCAAAGCTCGGCCCAACCACCAACTACTTATTACAGGTATTCACACAAGTAAGCGGTAGTTGTTGCCACTTTTACATCAAACGATGAATCACCTTCAACATCGAACGCTTCGCCTGCGTTAAAGGTCTGCCAGTCTGCATCAGTGGTACGTTTAATAGTCAGCGCACCGCTCACTACTGTCATGCGTTTCCGGCGCACCTGTGCCGAACGTGTACTCACCGACAGACATCACACCCACACTGATGGTGTTTGATTCCTGCTGAAAAGCCAGAGATTTTACATTCCCGTCGAAATAGGTGTTTTCCTTAATCATTTTTCTTCCTTGTCAAAGTGTATTCATCACTAACCTGTGTTAGCTGACTGTTTTTAACCTAAGTTTGACCATTACACAAGATGTAAACCATGCTTTATAACAGCCGACTGCCATCACTACCGCATAAAACAGGCTGCGGCAGATCAGTTAACCTCAGGTATGCAAATAAGTTAGCCAGGGGTATTAAGCAATTACGGCATTTCATAGCCGACAATTTGGAATAAGGATCATTCTTTGATGCGAGGAGTTTGCTCTGCGGCAGCCACTCAGACACTCTATCTCACATCGAATTTAAGGATATTTCTTCAAACAGAGTCAGCACGGGAGCAAACAGCGTGGCGACAGGTAATCAAGGAAATCGAGCGGAAAACAGCCCTGCCGGGCCGCGCTTTGGCAGTATAGCCACCAAAGCGCTTTTCTGGCTCGGACTGTGTGCCATGGCCGGTGGATTTGCCGCCCTGATCCTGGTCAGTTACCGTGATTATGTCGACCAAAGCCACGTTTACGGCACCTGGATCGAAATTGGTACGCCCGCCTATCAGACTGATGTTCTGACCCTCAGCGATCAGGGCGTATTCCGCAACGGTCGCATGGTCAGCACCCAATTTGAATTTGACGGTAAAACCATCTCCGTCAAAACCGGCGGTGGTATCAGCCTTTATCAGATGGCTGGAACCCCTAACTCGCCACAGCTCAAGCGTCTCGAACCCGAACTGCCTGCGCAACGCTTTATCAAACAAGGCTATGAACATACCGTCAGCGATGATCAGGTCGGCGGTCAGGTGCGTCGTGCCGCGCTGTCCGACCATTTTAGTGAAGAGTGAAACAGAGCAGGCATTCCCACCTCCAGGTGTAAACAGAGCTTAACCCGTCAGCACGTCGTCTTCGGGATACTTAAGCAGACTTGCCTGCGGACGAGCCAGCATATAAGCCAGCGTCAGCGGACCAATACGGCCGATGATCATCACCACAATCAGGATGTATTTACCCGGCTCGGATAAATGAGCGCTCAATCCGGCGCTGAGCCCCACTGTCGCAAATGCAGATATTGTCTCAAACAGCACCTGTTCAAAACTGGCTTGCTCTGTCAGCATGAGTAGAAACATCGCCACCGTCAGCAAAGCCCCGCTGACAACAATGATGGCGAGCGATTTAGTCACCGTTGGCCAGTTCACGGTACGCTGAAACATCACCACGTGTTTCTTCTGGCGCAAGAATGCCCAGGTCGCTGCCACCGCCACGGCAAACGTCGAGACTTTTATCCCGCCACCGGTTGACGTAGAAACCGGCACCAATCAACATCAGCATGATCATAATCAACATCGCAGGCTGAGTGAGCTGCGTCACATCGATACTATTAAATCCGGCAGTGCGCGCCGTAGCAGACTGAAAAAAGGCTGCCAGCCATTGCTGCCAGACCGGCAAAGCTTGCATTGTCGCAGGGTTATTATGCTCCAGCAGCCAGAACAGTACCGTCCCGGCCAACAGTAAAAACGCAGTTGCTGCCAGCATGATCTGGGTATGCAGGCTAAAGCAACGCCAGCCGTGGCGCCGATGCATCCACAAATCGCCGACGACAGTGAATCCCAGCCCGCCGAAAATAAACAGTCCTGCCAGTGTCAGCAACAGCATCGGCTCACCGGAATAAGCACTCATACTGTCTGAAAACAGCGAGAAACCAGCGTTATTAAACGCCGATACAGCGTGAAATAACGCATAGAACATGCCCTCTGCCCAGCCCATTTTCGGCACCCAATACCAGCACAGCAGCAGCCATCCGATACTTTCGGCAATCAGGGCAAAAATAATAATTCGCTTGACCAGATGCTGCAGGTTGACGGAGCGATCCTGTCCGAGCGCTTCTTTAGCAATCGCCTGTTGTTTGAGGCTCAGTCGCACCCCGAACAGATAAAGCAATACGGCTGACAATGTCATTTGCCCCAAACCGCCAATCTGCATCAGCAACATCAACAAAATCTTGCCTTCCAGAGTAAAATGAGAGCCGGTATCGACCACACCAAGACCGGTCACGCTGATCGCGGAAGTCGCGGTAAACAGAGCATCGGTAAAGCTAAGGCCGGTTTTAGAAAACACCGGTAGCGTCAGCAACACGGCCGCCGGCACTAACACCGAAAGAAAGCTGAGCAGAATGATTTTCGGCTCCGAGCCCTGACGCCGTTTTTTGTCCTGATCCGGGGTATAAAATATCCCGCTGCGTTCATGCTGTATCATAAGTTCTGCAACTGCTTAGTCAGGGTCTGCTGCGGGCCGACCACAATCAACATATCGCCGATTTCCAGCACAGTATCCAGTGAAGGAGAGCTAGTCACTTCCGGTCCGCGTTTAAATCCCAGCACCTGAATGCCTTTTTGATGATAAACCGGCATATCACCGATGCTTTTACCCATCATCTGAGAGCCAATGACCACCTCGGTCAGGGCGAGCCCGCTGCCGAGTTCGATAAACTCGAGAAACCCGGCGATCCAGCATCTTACGCGCAACCCTGATGCCCATGTCCCGTTCAGGCATAATCACGTGATCGGCACCGACTTTGTGCAGTATTTTGACGTGATACTTATCGTTCGCCTTCACCCACACCGATTTGGCACCGGATTCTTTGACCACTAAAGTAGTCAGAATTGAGGCATTGATATCTTCGCCAATCGCAATCAGCACCATGTCATACTCTTTCAGCTTGAGTTCAAACACTGTCTCTTCGAGGGTGCAGTTGGCAACAATGGCCTGGGTGGCAAAATTGAGCGCCATTTTGACCTTGTCTTCATCAATATCCACCGCCAGTACCTGAGCGCCCGCTTCCATCAACTCCTCACACACCGACAAACCAAATTGCCCCAGACCTATCACTGCAAACTGCTTATCACGAATCTTCATTCTTCTACCTTGTGCCAATCCGACGTCATGCAGAGTTTTCTTTCTGCCAGAAATAGAGAGTGCTAAAACGCTAAATTGTTCATTTTACATACCAAAGTTATATACCAATCCTGAGCACAACAACAATGTCCGCCGCATGTCATGTATAGAGAATAGCGAGCTTTTCTGGTAGTTTGTGCGGCAAAACTTTTCCTTTCACTTTTACTCACACAAGCACTCTCATGAGCATTGACGAACTAATCCTGCGCTTTGAACAATCCCCTTACCTGAAAGACTGGGACAACAGCGTACTCCTGATCACTCTGGCCAGTTTTCTGGCTTGGGGGATATGGCGCCTGGCCTACCGCTACCTGTTTAACCTGACCGAGAAAACCCGGATTCACTGGGATGATCTGCTGCTGCACGCACTGAAAACTCCCATCAGTACCCTGATCTGGTGCTGGCCCGGCACGATTTCGCTCGGACTGCTGCTGGATGACCACTTCCAGACCAAATTCAACTGGCTGCAAAACAGCAAGAAGCTGATGCTGATTGCCATTTTTGTCTGGATTCTGTTGCGCCTGGTCAGTGAAGTCGAACGTCACTTGCTGCTGCAACGGGTCCATGATGAAACGACAGTGCAAGCGGTATCGAAAGTGGTGCGATTACTGTTTATCATGACCGGATTGTTGTCGATCATGCAGGCATTCGGCCTAAGTCTCAAAGGACTGCTGACCTTTGGTGGCGTGGGCGGCCTGGTGGTGGGTCTGGCGGCCAAAGACCTGCTGTCAAACTTCTTTGGCGGACTGATGATCTATTTTGACCGTCCGTTTAAAGTCGGCGACTGGATCCGCTCTCCGGATCGCCAGATTGAAGGTACCGTGGAGCGCATCGGCTGGCGCATGACCATTATCCGTACCTTTGATAAGCGTCCCTTGTATGTGCCTAACTCGGTGTTCAGCAACATCGTAGTAGAGAACCCGTCCCGGATGCTCAACCGCCGCATTCATGAGACCATAGGGCTACGTTATCAGGATGCCGACAAAATAGAACGCGTCATCAACGATGTGCGTGAAATGCTGAAAAATCACCCGGATATCGATGCAGATCAGACCCTGATCGTCAATTTCAATAGCTTTGGGGCTTCCTCGCTGGATTTCTTTATTTATACCTTTACCAAAACCATCAACTGGATTCGCTTCCATGAAGTTAAGCAGGATGTGCTGTTGAAGGTAATGGCAATTGTGCGCCAGCACGGTGCCGATGTGGCCTTCCCGACCCGTACCCTGATGATTGATCCCGGCAGTCCGTCGCCACAACCCGACAAGGTATTGAGTGATTCGGTAGAAGATCCACGTTAAACCTGAGTCGGCCTTGCCAGTATGCAGGTAAAAAAAATCGCCCCGGACAGGGGCGATTTTGCCATTACATTAAAATGTGATTACTTACGTAACGCATTCAACTTAGCTTGCGCCAGACCAAAAATAGTATCCACCGGATAACTGCCATCTTCGGTTGCTACCCCGGCAGATTTGCCGGTAAACAGTTCAATCGCTTCGGTCACATGTTCAATCGCCCAGATATTGAACTCACCTTTCTCAACCGCTTTGACGATATCGGCACGCAGCATCAGGTTATGCATGTTGGAGCGCGGAATGATCACCCCTTGCCCGGCATGATGACCTTTGATTGCACACACATCAAAGAAGCCTTCGATTTTCTCGTTCACTCCGCCAATCGGCTGTGACTCACCAAACTGGTTCATCGAACCGGTAATCGCAATATCCTGACGGTTAGGTTGTTTGGAGAAAGCCGACACGATGGCACAAAACTCAGCCATGCTGGCACTGTCACCGTCAACACCACCGTAGGACTGCTCAAAGGTGATCGTAGTCGTAAGCGGTACCCGGGCGGTGCGGCCAAATACCGAGTTAAGGTAAGCCGACAAAATCATCACGCCTTTGGAGTGGATGCTGCCGCCCAAATCAACACTGCGCTCGATATCAATAATATCGCCGTCGCCGTACGATGTAGTCGCGGTAATCCGGTTTCGGCGCACCAAAAGCATGGTCGCTGGTCGCCAGCACCGACAACGCATTAACCTGGCCGACCGCCATACCATCAGTCTGGATCAGGGTGGTGCCGTTGATGAAGCTCTCCATCACCCCTTCCTGAATCCGGTTAACCCGCAATTGCTGATTATGTAGCGCCTCATCAACATGGCTTTGGCGAATCATATTCGAGTTCGCCTGACGCGCCACATAGTTGGACTCACGCAGCAGATTGGCAATATGAGCCGAATGCAGCGAGAGTTTATTTTGATCGCCGGTAATACGCGAACTGTGCTCAATAATGCGCGCGATGGCTTTACGGTCACAGTGCAGCATATTGTTGTCATGCACTATGCTGGAAATAAAACGCGCGTAATGCAGCTCGCTATCGGCACTGCGCTTCATTTCATCTTCAAAATCTGCAGTAACCCGGAACAGTTCGCTGAATTCAGGATCGTAATGAGTCAGCAGTTCATAGGTGCGGTAGTCACCAAACAGAATGATTTTGACATCCAGTGGAATCGGTTCTGGATCGAGCGAAACCGTCCCCGTCAGGGTGACCTCTTTCTCCAGCGAGGTAAAACTGAGCTGACGCGAGCGCAACGCCCGTTTAATGCCGTCCCACACATAAGGTTGCTCAAGTACTTTCACCGCATCCATCAGCAATACACCGCCATTCGCTTTATGCAAGCTGCCTGCGCGGATCAACGAGAAATCGGTAAATACGGTCCCTTTATAGGTAGCGGTTTCAACGTACCCAAACAGAGAGTGATAGTTGGGGTTCTCCTCGACCACAATCGGAAACTCTTCCGACTGACGGCTGACCAGCACGTTCACTTTGTAACGACGCGGCAATTTTTTATCCAGCGCCGCACCGGCTATCTCACTCTGCTCACCGCTTTCATCCAGGAAGATCTCGACGTTGTCGACGATATCCTTTTGCAGCTCAGTCAGGTAACTTTTTACTTCCGGATATCGGCTGTAATCCTGCTTGAGCTGCTTGATAAAGTGGCTGATCACATCCAGAGTGACATCGTCGTTAAGTTTTTTGATTTTCTCGCTGTACGACTCTTCCCACTCGGTCAGTTGGCGCACCATATTACGCAACGCCACTTCCAGCTCATCAATAATCTGACCAAACTGTTCCTGCTCTTTCTTACTCAGCGCATCAAAAGTTTCTTCAGTGTGCTGCTCTTCACCATTCATGGCGACAAACTGATAATCGCCCTGAGAGGTAATCGTCAGGCTGATGCCCTGCTCTGTAGCGATGCGCGAAATCTCTTCCAGCTCGGTTTGCTGCTTTTGCGCCAGTTGATTCTTAAGTTTCTCGGCGCGGCTGAAATAGATTTCATTATCGAACGCCAGCGGAATCGCGTTCATCAGTTTGACCATCAGTTTTTCAATATCCTGACGGAACGCCTGGCCAACCCCGCGCGGCAGCTTCAGCACACGCGGCGTACGGATATCCTCAAAGTTAGCCACATAGCACCAGTCACACAGGTGGCCGACATCGTGTTTATGCCGTTTAAGATAACGCAGGATCATGGTGCGTTTGCCAAGGCCATTTCGCCCGATGGCGTAAATGTTGTAGCCTTTTTCCTTGATGGACATGGCAAATTCGACCGCTTTCTGCGCTCGTTTCCTGACCAACAATCTCATCAATGGGAGCCAGTTCTTTTGTCGATTTACAAGGCAGTTTTTCAAGCTCTGCTACGTGGTAAAGCTGTGCTGCGTCTAGTTTTTGAATCGCCATCGCTCCCCTCCTTGGGTTTTTATACTTGTTATTTTGTAGCCTAAGTTTAGAGGCAAAGCATAGACTTTTTAGTGACTTAACCCATATTCACACCTAAGTGGACAAATAATAGCCAAATAACGGCCACAATTATAATAACAATCATTTGCAATTGATAATTATTTGCATTTAAATAATCGCTGTTGAGTTAACCGGAGAGTGATGATGGAAATAAAACAGTGCTGGACCAGCTATCAGCAGGCGGAAAATCTGCTCAAACATGGTCACTGGGCGCAAGCACGTTTTCTGTTTGAAGATGTGCTGCATTATCTGCCTGAGCATATTCAAAATGCGGCGCAGAATACCACGACCAAACCGTGCCAGATGGCCTGCCTTATCAGCGTCATGCGTGATGCGGCCATCAAACAGGCTGAGATTCTGACCAGCATGGGCCATCCGCAACGTGCGTTTGCTGTGCTCAATAACTGCTACGCCCTGCTGCAATTCACATCGATTGAGGAATCCGATCTGATTCAGTCGGTCGCCTCTGTGCTGGATCAATCCAGCGAGCTATTACTCAACCAGATGACGCAGTTTTGCCTGTCACAACGCCAGGCATCCTGGCAGTTGGAACATGAACATCTGACCAAATCCCATCACTATTTCACTCAACTCAAAGCCTACCGCGAACGCATGAGCTCGGCCGTGATGATCAACTAATTGGGTGATCAACTAATTGGGCAGTCACTGGCTGACCATCTGCTGCACAATTGCTCGATGTCAGCGTAAATAAAGTCACTCAGAAATAGTGTGAGATCGTCAGGTATCTGGCCCGGATATGCTCAATCAGCAGGCGAACTTTATTGGGTAACTGGCGGGTAAACGGGTAAACCGCATAAATACCCAGTTTTTTACCCACCTGCTGCGGAAAAATATCCACCAGCTCGCCGTTACGAAAGTCGTGATACACCAGGCAACGCGGGACATAAGCAATCCCGTGCCCGCCCAATGCGGCTTTACGCAGTGCACGGGCATCATCGGTCGAAAAGGTTCCGGACACCCGCACGATATAGGTCCCTTTCGGGCTCTTAAACTCCCACTCACTGGCTCCTGTGGTCTGATAGGCGTACTGCAGGCAGTTGTGATTAACCAGATCTTCCGGTTTGTGCAGTTTACCGTTGCGGGCAATGTAGGAAGGAGAAGCGCACACCACCCACTGTGAATCCAGGATATGACGCGCAATCAGACTGGAATCTTCCAGGTAGCCGGTGCGGATCACCAGATCAAAGCCGCCATCGACCAAATCGACAAAGCGGTTATCCAACGACATATCAACGGTCAGTCCCGGATGCAGATTACAGAACTCCGCCACTGCATCAGCCAGGATCAAATCGCCGGAAATACTCGGTACGGACATCTTGATATGTCCGCTGACATTTTCACCAAACCCCGCCACCGCATCGCTCGCTTCCTGGGTGGCTTGCTTCACATTTTTGGCACTCACCAACAACGCCTTACCCGCTTCGGTCAGCGTTAATTTACGCGTTGTCCGATATAATAGCTGAACACCCAGTTGTTCTTCCAGACGCGCCATCCTTTTACTAACTACTGAATTTGTAAGGTTATTTTGTTCAGCAACCTTACTAAAACTGCCTAATTCCACCACTTGGGCAAAAAGAATCAAATCGTCCGCACGCATTTTATTTATCAACTTTTGGAAATAATCATTTTCATTATTTCTCTATATCACCAAAAAATAAAGCAGTACATTCACGCCGTATTAACAAACCAATCACAAATATAAAAATTAGCAACCTGAGCTCTAACGTCTTACTCCTGGTGAGCAGATGAAAGCGAGAAGACTGAATCGATCAGCACCGCCGTCATCCACCGCCCGTCAGGAATAATCTGTATCCTACAATACACGTTACTCCACCCAGTGTGGGAGCTCATGGACGAGGAAGGACTCCATGAACGATACTCTGTTAGCCCTAGTGGCTTTCTCACCGATAGTGGTGGCGGCCATTCTGCTGGTCGGCCTCAACTGGCCAGCCAAAAAAGCCATGCCCGTGGCGTTTGCCATGACCATCATTATTGCCCTGACTTTCTGGGATATGACCACCAACCGCGTACTGGCTTCAGTACTGCAAGGCCTTGGTATTACTGTGACCGTACTGTGGATTGTGTTCGGTGCTATCTTTTTGCTCAACACTCTTAAGCACACCGGCGCGATTACCGCAATTCGTAACGGCTTTACAGATATCTCACCGGATCGCCGGGTACAGGCCATTATCATCGCTTGGTGCTTTGGCTCTTTCATTGAAGGGGCTTCCGGCTTTGGTACTCCGGCAGCCATCGCAGCTCCGTTACTGGTAGCGATCGGCTTTCCGGCGATGGCCGCAGTGCTGATGGGCATGATGATTCAGTCCACTCCGGTGTCATTCGGTGCCGTCGGCACCCCTATTCTGGTCGGCGTCAACAAAGGCTTAGATACTCATAACATCAGCGAAACATTGCTGGCGAATGGGTCCAACTGGGAAGCTTACCTGCAGCAAATTACTGCCAGTGTGGCGTTAATTCACGCCTGTGTCGGCAGCCTGATGCCGGTGTTAATGGCAATGATGCTGACCCGCTTTTTCGGTAAAAATCGCAGCTGGCGTGAAGGTCTGAGCATTCTGCCGTTTGCCCTGTTTGCCGGTTTGTCTTTTACCATCCCGTACGCGTTGACCGGGGTATTTCTCGGGCCGGAATTCCCGTCGCTGGTAGGCGCCTTGTGCGGCCTGACGATCGTCGTCACTGCGGCTAAAAAGGGCTTTTTGGTGCCTAAAACCAGCTGGGATTTCATGCCAGAAAAAGAGTGGCCGGCGGAATGGCTTGGTTCGCTGAAAATGGATCTGGACGAGGTAAAACGTAAGCCTATGAGCCTGATGCTGGCCTGGGTTTCCTTACCTGCTGCTGGCTGCCATTCTGGTCTTGAGCCGTGTCAGTCCTGATTTTAAGCAGCTGCTGCTCAGCTTCAGCATCAGTGCCAACAACATTCTGGGTGAAAATGGTATCAGTACTTCCTTTGCACCGCTGTACCTGCCGGGGGGCATTCTGCTGTTCACCGCACTGCTGGCGGTACTCATCCAGTCCCGCAGCCTGAAACCGATGGCGCAGGCGTTTGGTGAGTCAAGTAAAACCCTGGTCGGCGCCGGTTTCGTTCTGGTCTTCACCATTCCAATGGTGCGGATCTTCATCAACTCCGGGGTCAATATGTCCGACCTGGCCAGTATGCCGGTCACCACTGCAAATTTCGCAGCTGGCCTGGTCGGGGACGCTTTCCCGGCGCTGAGTGCGACCGTTGGCGCTCTGGGCGCATTTATTGCCGGCTCCAACACCATTTCTAACATGATGTTCAGCCAGTTCCAGTTCGAAGTGGCCCATACTCTGACCATTTCAAGCGTGACTGTGATTGCCTTGCAGGCGGTCGGCGCTGCGGCAGGTAACATGATTGCCATCCATAACGTGGTAGCCGCATCCGCAACGGTCGGTCTGCTTGGTCGCGAAGGTGCGACATTGCGCAAAACCGTCATCCCGACTTTCTACTACCTTGTAGTAACAGGAATTATTGGCCTGATTGTGATCTACGGCTTTCACATCACCGATGTCCTGATGAAGGCTTAATGGTCGGGCGGAGACCGCTCCGGTCTCCGTCCGATAAGCGGCAATCCCCGCAATGATGAAACAGGCTACTGACCTGTCCGACTGAAAACGTTAGGAATGTATTTATGATTATCTCGGCCTCTACCGACTACCGCGCTGCAGCAAAAGCAAAACTGCCCCCTTTCCTGTTTCACTATATCGACGGCGGCTCTTACAGCGAACACACCTTAAGACGCAATACCGACGACCTGTCTGACATCGCCCTGCGTCAGCGTGTGCTGAATGATATGTCACAGCTCGACTTGTCGACCGAATTGTTTGGCGAGCAGCTTTCGATGCCCATCGCGCTCGCTCCGGTCGGACTGACCGGGATGTACGCCCGGCGCGGTGAAGTGCAGGCCGCAACCGCCGCCTGCAACAAAGGCATCCCGTTTACACTCTCCACCGTTTCTGTGTGCCCGATTGAAGAAGTGGCCCCCGCTATTGAACGCCCGATGTGGTTCCAGCTTTACGTGCTCAAAGATCGCGGTTTTATGAAGAATGTGCTCGAACGTGCCAAAGCAGCCGGCGTCACCACTCTGGTTTTTACCGTTGATATGCCGGTACCTGGCGCCCGCTACCGCGACATGCATTCCGGAATGAGTGGCCCGAATGCCGCGATGCGCCGGGTCATCCAGGCGATGACTCACCCGGCCTGGGCCTGGGATGTCGGCCTGAACGGCAAACCGCATGATCTGGGAAATATCTCCCGATACCGTGGTACACCGACCAAGCTTGAGGATTACATCGGCTGGCTCGGCGCCAACTTTGACCCGTCGATTTCCTGGAAAGATCTGGAATGGATACGAGACTTTTGGGATGGCCCTATGGTGATTAAAGGTATCCTGGACACCGAAGATGCCAAAGATGCGGTGCGCTTTGGTGCCGACGGTATCGTGGTTTCTAACCACGGCGGCCGTCAGCTGGACGGTGTGCTCTCTACCGCCCGAGCCCTGCCTGCAATTGCTGACGCTGTGAAAGGCGATCTCAAAATCCTGGTCGACTCCGGCATCCGTACCGGCCTGGATGTGGTCCGCATGCTGGCGCTGGGCGCAGACTGCACCTTACTCGGACGCGCTTTTGTTTACGCGCTGGCCACCCATGGTCAGGCCGGTGTGGAGAACCTGCTCGAGCTGTTTAAGAAAGAGATGCAGGTTGCCATGACGCTGACCGGTGCAAAAACTATCCATCAACTGTCACAAGACTCTCTGGTGAGAGGAATCTAGCTCCAAACCTGAGTTGGCCGGGCTTAATGCCTCTCAACTCAGAGATCAACAGACAATAAAACAGGCTTTCAGCCTCCGCAGCTGAGAGCCTGAATAAAAACAGGAAGTCATATGAACAAGTCACCTTCTGCAGCTCAATACCAGCAACTTGAACAGCTACTCAGCAGCCAAATTGATGCCGAACGCATCATTACTCAGCAAGCGAAACGTCTGGCCTACGGCACCGATGCCAGTTTTTATCGTCTGGTGCCTAAAATGGTGCTGCGCCTGAATTCATTGCAGGAGGTCATTTTCACCATAGAAAGCTGCGCCCGGCTCGGCATCCATTTTACCTTCCGTGCTGCCGGCACCAGCTTGTCGGGACAAGCCGTATCAGACTCGGTTCTGATCACTCTTACCGACGACTGGCGTGGGCACCAGATCCTCGATGATGGCCACAAAATTCTTCTTCAACCAGGCGTAATCGGCTCTGATGCCAACAAATACCTTGCCCCGTACCAACGTAAAATCGGCCCTGATCCTGCCTCGATCAACAGTTGCAAAATCGGTGGTATCGCCGCCAACAACTCGAGCGGCATGTGCTGTGGTACCGCACAAAACTCGTACCGCACGGTCGACAGTATGAAAATTGTCTTTGCTGATGGTTTTGTGCTGGATACCCGTGATGAAGCCAGTATCGCGAACTTCAAACAGCAAAAACCGCAACTGGTCGCCGGATTACAAGCTCTGTGCGCCGAAACCCTTGCCAATCCGCAACTGAGCGAACGTATTCGTCATAAATACCGTTTAAAAAATACCACCGGCTACGCGCTGAACGCACTGGTCGATTTCAGTGACCCGATTGAAGTTCTGGAACACCTGATGATAGGGTCCGAGGGCACCTTGGGCTTTATTGCGGAAATTACCTATAACACCGTGATTGAACATAGCCACAAAGCGTCAGCTCTGCTGGTGTTTGCCGATATTGAACAGGCCAGCCAGGCCGTGACGCAGCTCTCTCACACACCAGTCGCTGCCGTGGAAATGATGGACGGACGTGCGATGCGCTCGGTCGCAGACCAAAAAGGCATGCCGGACTTTATTGCTAGTCTGGATCTGGAGGCTGCCTCGTTATTGATTGAAACTCACGCCAGCGACGACGCAACGCTGCAGACGCAGTGCGATCAGATCCTCGCCGCCCTGAGTGACTATCAGATCATCGAGTCGGTGCCGTTTACTTCCGAAAGCCGTATGGTCGCCACCTTGTGGGGCATCCGTAAAGGCATGTTTCCCGGCGGTGGGGGCAGTGCGTGAAGTCGGCACGACCGTCATTATTGAAGATGTGGCTTTTCCGGTCGAACATCTTGCCGCAGGT
Organism: Vibrio sp. CDRSL-10 TSBA; assembly: GCA_039696685.1. Lineage (NCBI taxonomy): Bacteria > Pseudomonadati > Pseudomonadota > Gammaproteobacteria > Vibrionales > Vibrionaceae > Vibrio > Vibrio sp. CDRSL-10 TSBA. The sequence continues at coordinate 1,123,288 of CP155565.1, forward strand.
GTGCGCGATTTGCAGACACTGTTTGATAAATATCACTACAACGAAGCAATCATTTTTGGCCATGCGCTGGAAGGCAACCTGCATTTTGTCTTCACCCAGGGCTTTGATAGCCAGCAGGAGATCGATCGCTACGGCGCGTTTATGGATGATGTCGCCGATCTGGTGGCGGTGAAATATCAGGGTTCACTCAAAGCTGAGCACGGCACCGGCCGCAACATGGCCCCCTACGTCGAGCTTGAGTGGGGTAAAGACGGCTACGCGCTGATGCAAAAAATCAAAACACTGTTTGATCCGCACGGACTGCTTAATCCGGGCGTCATCATTAATGACGATCCTCACTCCCATATCAGCCATCTCAAACCTATGCCTGCTGCCGATGATCTGGTTAACCGCTGTATTGAGTGCGGATTCTGTGAACCGGTCTGCCCGTCACGCACGCTGACCCTGTCACCGCGCCAGCGCATCGTGTTGTACCGCGAACTGCAGCGCCGCCGGGCAGCCGGAGAAGAGGTCGAAGCCAGTGAACTGGCCAAAGTCTTCGAGTACCAGGGAATCGATACCTGCGCGGCAACCGGCTTATGTGCCGAGCGTTGTCCGGTCGGCATCAACACCGGCGATCTGGTCAAAAAACTGCGCAGCGCCAAATACGAGAAATTTACCCCGATCGCGCGCTGGACCGCCGATCACTTCGCCACTACCACCGCACTGGCAAGAACCGGCCTCAAAGCCAATCAACTGGCGACCAAAACGCTGGGCGTAAATACCGTCGCCGGTCTCAGTAACGGATTACGTCGCCTGACTAAAGGCAAAACGCCGCTCTGGATACCGGAAATGCCGCAGGCAAACACGCACCCACTTGAACTGGCGGCATACAATCTTCCACAACGAGAAAAAAAAGTGGTCTACGTACCTTCTTGTGCCAGCCGTAACATGGGCCAGCAACAAGATGCGCAGGATGAACGTCCGCTGACAGAAGTGACCTTGTCGCTGCTCAACAAAGCCGGTTATGAGGTGATTCTGCCGGATGCGCTCAGTGAGCAGTGCTGCGGCATGCCCTATGACAGCAAAGGGATGAATGAACTGGCCATCAGCAAGGCGCAGCAGCTGGAGCAAGCTATCTGGCAGGCCAGTAAGCAGGGGGAATATCCGGTGCTGATGGACACCAGTCCGTGTGCCAAACGCAGCATTGAGCAGTTTACCAAACCACTCGAGGTGCTTGAACCAGCCGGATTTGTCAGTAAATACCTGCTCGATCATCTGGCGATCACGCCCAAAGATGAGACGGTGATGCTGCATATTACCTGCAGTGCACGCCGCCTGGGGCTGGAAAACGCAATGCTGACTCTGGCCAAAGCCTGCGTGTCAGAGGTCGTGGTGCCTGAGCATATTCAGTGCTGCGGCTGGGCCGGTGATAAAGGTTTCACCACGCCGGAACTCAATGCAGCGGCGGTTAAGCCGCTCAGAGAGCAAGTACCGGAGCAGTGCTCGCGCGGTTTTAGTAACAGCCGCACCTGTGAAATCGGTTTGTCGCATCATAGCGGCATCCCTTATCAATCGATCTTGTATCTGGTCGATGAGGTGGCCCGCCCGCTGGTGAACTGACGGCAATCGGGCGCGGCAGAGGTGATACGACAATCGATAAGCTTATAGCTTAAAGCAAGGCGCTCCGGGGAGCGCCGTGTAATAAAGCGGAGAACCAACAAACGGCGCTCAAAACAGACGGCGTTTGAGACCGGATTTCTCCAGAATACGGGTCGAAATCTCTTCCACCGATAACGAAGAGGTATTGATGTAAGGAATCGCTTCGCGGCGGAACAGACCTTCAACGGTTGCCAGTTCAGTCTGACACTGTTGAGTGCTGGCGTAATTACTGCCGGCGAGACGGTTTCTCACGAATTTCAGTCAGACGCTCAGCGTCAATAGTGAGGCCGAACAATTTGTGGCGATGCATCTCAAATTCGGGCAACAGACGCAGCGCGCGGATGTCATCGGCAATAAACGGATAGTTCACGACACGCAGACCAAACTGCATCGCCATGTACAGGCTGGTTGGCGTTTTTCCGCTGCGGGATACGCCGAGCAGGATAATATCCGCCTGCTCCAGCCCCTTAAGTGAGACACCGTCATCGTGTGCCAGGGTGTATTCAATCGCCGCGATACGGTCAAAATAGGTATTGGTGTCTTTACCGACACTGCGCGAGCGCTGCAATTGCGGCACCGGCTCCATCTGAATGTCGTCTTTGACGCGCTGCACTATGCTGTCGAGCACGTCATAGCAATAAGCAGGTGCATTGAGCAGGCGTTCACGCAGTTCGGGGACGACCATAGAAAAGAACACCAGCGGACGTACACCATTGCGTGAGTAAGAGAGCTCAATTTGTCGAATCAGCTCACTCAGCTTGTCGCTGGATTCAATAAACGGGAAGGTTTTTTCGTTGGCCGGAAACGGGAACTGCCCCAGAACCACGTGGCCAACTGTTTCACAAGTGATGGCCGTTCCATCGGAAACGTAGAATACATCACGACTTTGACTTTCTGTATGCATTTTTGTTTAAAACTTAAAAATAACTTGATTAGGATGTTACACATAATACCGACAATAAAACCCGGCATGCCATTACGCCCCCCACAGCTTTGAAAATTTCCTGTGGATTTTTTTAAAGTTGATGCGTAATCGATTGCCACCCTACAAAGCTGCAATGTTTCTGGAGAAAGACATGCAAAACAACACCCTCTGGTATAATGGCCTGTCCATGGAAGATGTCGACAAAGTCGGCGGTAAAAATGCATCACTCGGCGAAATGGTTTCTAACCTCGCTAACGCTGGTGTTTCGGTTCCTAATGGTTTCGCAACCACCTCTTACGCATTCAACCAATTCCTTGATTTTGAAGGTCTGGATGATCGCATTCATGAATTATTAGACGCACTGGACGTTGATGATGTTGACGCCCTGCGCAAAACCGGCGCCACGATTCGTCAATGGGTACTGGATGCACCATTCCCTGCCGATCTGGAGCGCGACATTCGCGACAACTATGAAACACTGATCGAAGGCAATCAGGAACTGTCTGTCGCAGTACGTTCATCTGCGACCGCAGAAGACCTGCCAGACGCCTCATTTGCAGGCCAGCAGGAAACCTTCCTCAACGTTAAAGGCATTGATGCTGTGCTGGAAGCCACCAAGCACGTTTACGCATCGCTGTTTAACGACCGCGCTATCTCTTACCGTGTACACCAGGGTTTTGACCACCGTGGTATTTCTCTGTCTGCCGGCATCCAGCGCATGGTTCGCTCAGACAAAGCTTCTTCCGGTGTCATGTTCACTCTGGATACTGAATCTGGTTTCGACCAGGTGGTATTCATCACTTCAGCCTGGGGTCTGGGCGAAATGGTGGTTCAGGGTGCGGTTAACCCGGATGAATTTTACGTGCACAAACCGCTGCTTGAAGCGGGCCAGGCACCGATCGTGAAGAAAACCTTCGGTTCGAAACAGATCAAAATGATCTACGCAAACAGCCAGGAAATCGGTAAACAGGTTGAGATCGTTGACACCTCTGAACAAGAGCGCAACGAATTTTCACTGACCGACGACGAAATCAAAGAACTGGCTAAACAAGCGTTGATCATCGAGAAGCACTACCAGCGTCCGATGGACATTGAATGGGCGAAAGATGGTATCGATGGCAAGCTGTACATCGTGCAGGCCCGTCCGGAAACCGTCTGCTCCCAGAGCGAGCAGAACGTGATTGAACGTTACGAACTGAACAACAAAGCCGATGTGCTGATCGAAGGCCGTGCTATCGGCCAGCGTATCGGTAGCGGTACTGTACGTCTGGTTGACTCGCTGGATCAGATGTCTCTGGTACAAACCGGTGACATCCTGGTGACTGACATGACCGACCCTGACTGGGAACCGGTCATGAAGAAAGCGGCAGCGATTGTAACCAACCGTGGTGGCCGTACCTGTCACGCAGCGATCATCGCCCGTGAACTGGGTATTCCGGCTATCGTGGGTTGTGGTAACGCCACCAGCACACTGACTGACGGCAGCACAGTGACGGTTTCATGTGCAGAGGGCGAAGCCGGCTACGTATACAACGGCCTGCTGGATTTTGAAATCCGCCGCTCTTCCGTTGATGAGCTGCCACTGCTGCCAACCAAAGTGATGATGAACGTGGGTAACCCGGATCGTGCTTTCGACTTCGCTCAGATTCCGAACGAAGGTGTTGGCCTGGCTCGTCTCGAATTCATCATCAACAAGATGATTGGTATTCACCCGAAAGCACTGTTGAACTTCGACGCGCAAACGGACGAAACTGAAAGCAGAAATCAACCAGCGCATCCGTGGTTACAAAGATCCGATTGATTTCTACGTCAGCAAACTGACGGAAGGCATCGCGACCATCGCGGCGGCTTTCTGGCCAAAACGCGTTATCGTGCGTATGTCTGACTTCAAGTCAAACGAATACAGCAACCTGGTCGGTGGTAAAAACTACGAACCGCACGAAGAAAACCCGATGCTGGGTTTCCGTGGTGCGTCACGTTACATTTCGCCGGTATTCGAAGACTGTTTCGAGCTGGAAACTCAGGCAGTAAAACGTGTTCGTAACGAAATGGGCCTGAAAAACGTTGAGATCATGATCCCGTTCGTTCGCACTCCAAGCGAAGCGGCGTCGGTTATCGACATTCTGGCTAAGTTTGGTCTGCGCCGCGGCGAACAGGGCCTCAAAGTCATCATGATGTGCGAACTGCCATCGAACGCGGTTCTGGCTGACGAGTTCCTCAAGTACTTTGACGGCTTCTCTATCGGCTCCAACGACATGACTCAGCTGACACTTGGTCTTGACCGTGACTCCGGCGACGTTGCTCATCTGTTCGACGAGCGTAACCCGGCAGTCAAAGTGATGCTGAAGATGGCGATCGACGCTGCAACCAAAGCAGGTAAATACGTCGGTATTTGTGGTCAGGGTCCTTCTGACCATGAAGATCTGGCTGAGTGGTTAATGGAACAAGGCATCAGCTCCGTATCCCTCAACCCGGATACCGTGATTGATACCTGGATTAAACTGGGTGAAGTCGCGGATAAATAATCTGTGCAGCTTTAATTATTTCAACGCCGGCCATTGCCGGCGTTTTTTATGTGCTCTGGTTAACAAAAATCAATAAATATTTATTTTCCTACTAACCACACTATTTTCAGAAAAATTCCGACTTAGTTTATAATCAATTGAACCTGTTAATTAATTCAGATAGTTATCATATAAAAGCACAAATTAATTGGTGAACATATCGCATTAATTAACAGATTGTCTCAGGAATGACATCACTAAACTTCCCTCAGCGCCTCCCTTCACACTCTGCGATAAATACCCCTTTAGCCACATATACTTTTGCCTGAAAATATCAGATACACTGCTAAACAATTATAAAAATCCTGGCTTAACATACGATTAATTATTTTTGCTTGCTTGAGGATTGAGCCCATGCGAATCGCACTTAAAAACACGATTGCGACCGGACTGTTATCGGCGGTACTGATCGGAACATCGATATACAGTAACCTGCTGTTGAATCAGGTTTCCAACCAGACCCAATATCAGCAGACTCAGGTCAATCCGATCCTGCAATCTGTCAACACGTTAAAACTGGATATTATTCAGATTCAGCAGTGGCTGACCGATATCAGTGCCACACGGGCTCAGGACGGACTGGATGACGGATTCAGTCTGGCCGAGCAATACGTTAGCGAAGCCAGACAAAAGCTGGTGACCCTGACTGAGTTATTGCCCAACAAGCAAGACGAGCTGCGCCAGTTCCGCCAGACGCTGGACCATTACTACCAACAAGGTCAAAGCATGGCACACGCCTACATAGAAGGCGGGCCGGCACTGGGCAATCCTAAGATGGGAGAATTTGATGCAGCAGCGACGGCGATGGTCGATGCGATGAACAGTATTGAGCAGCATGCCATCACGCTGGATAGCGAATCTGAACAGCATATTGCCCAATACACCGAACGCGCGACATTAGTGTCGAAAATTAATACCGGCGTATTTATTTTGCTGTTGCTTGGTTTCGTGCTGTTTTTGCGCCATACCCTGATTAAGCCGCTCGATCACCTGGAAGAGCTGTTTAAATCGCTCAATTCAGGTAAAGCCAATCTCAATTTTCGCTTTGATGAAGGGCGTCAGGATGAAATAGGCTCGATCCAAAATTCAATGAACGGCTTTCTCGCTAAAATCCAGACCATGGTTGATGAACTGAAAGGAATTTCAGATACCATTTATGCCAGTGTCGACAACCTGCAACAGGTCAGTCACGGTACCAAACGCGGGGTAGAACACCAACTGGTGCAAATTGATGCCTTATCGGTGGCTCTTAACCAGATGAACAGCACCTCACATGATGCGGCCGAAAATACCTCAACTCTGTCGCATAATGCGCATGATATTCATCAGTTACTGAACGTCTCCTCCGATGCCGCGAAACAGACCCAGCAAACAACCCACGAGGTCGCACAGACCCTCAAGCAAGCGGCAAGCAGCATCACCTCACTTGAAGACAGCGTTACCGCTATCACCAACATGGTCAACAGCATTGAAGGCATTGCCGATCAGACCAACCTGCTGGCACTTAACGCAGCGATCGAAGCAGCCCGGGCGGGCGAACAGGGACGAGCCTTTGCCGTAGTAGCGGATGAAGTCCGCTCCCTGGCCTCCAGTACTCAGCATTCGACCATAGAGATTAAAACCCTGATTGACACGCTGCAACGCACTTCGAAGGTGGCCGTCAGAGAAATGAACCAGTGTCTGGATGGCGTCACCACCTGCGTCGATCACAGTACCCAAAGCCTGGAATCAACCCTTAACATCGGCACCCTGCTGGGTGAAATTAATCAGATGTCCGGGCAGATAGCCACTGCAATGGAAGAGCTGTCCAGCACCTGTCAGCTTCACACCGACAGCATAGCGGCGATTCATCAGGTCACCGAACAGTCACAACACAGTGTCGCCGATATTGAAAGCAGCATTGTCAATATTAAGCAGGATGCAGCACGTCTGACGGATCTTTCAACCACGTTCAGCCGCCATTAAGCCGCTACTACCACCGGAGTCAATATCACTGCCTGATGGCTGCAGTGATATTGACCACCGATTATCAGTCTTTACGTCAGTCCTGCAGTCTCCATGGAATGACCTGTAATCACCGTACATTTCGGATGATACTCACCTCCACGTAACCAAGACGTCCAGCGTCGGCGCGGGTTAATAATGAAATGCATCCCACTATCCAAACCACTGACAATCTCGATATCAGCCGATTGTTGACTTTCGATCTGCTTTCCTTCTCTGATCTGACGCGCCAGAGTCGGATTATGGATTTTTAAGATAATCGGGCCATTATCAACAATACCTATCTCCCCCTGACTAATACTGCCGGCGATCAGATGCACCGGCGCAAGCATACACGGCTGCCCCTGCTCATTGCGGGTCAGATACCGCCCTTCTCCGGCCAGGCCATGTAAATACAGCAGATGCCCTTGGGTTGCCTCAGGTATGATCACCATACCCTCTAATTTATCAGGTAAGTGATTCATCACTTCCAATCTACTGTCCGACCAAACGCTTATACTAGCCAACATGAAACATCCGCCCAGCAGAGCACTAATCCATCGCTTCATACCTACTCCTTATGATGTCAGACCATACTGATTAGCCTGCTTCTCGCCAGGCAGCAACATCAGTACTAGTAAAATCAGCGCACCAACAGCAGGCACTAAAAACACCAGGCTCCACCAACCGCTGTAGCCACTGTCATGCAAGCGACGTACGGTCAGAGCAAGCAGTGGTAAAAAGCTTGCAACGCTGTAACCGATTTCCAGCCAAGCCGACCAGATTGAAGCTTGGTTAATATCAACCGCAATCAGCACCAGACTCACGATTAGGTTGATGACAAAAAACGCCCAGTAAGCGTGGCGCGAAACACGGCCGGAAAAATCCAGTCCGTGCTGCCAAGTCAGCCAGTACCATTTCATATTTTCACTCCTTAGTTCAGGGAAGAGGCCTGCGCAGATATCGCAGCCCTTGTTACTGTCGCGGTAAAACATCTTATCCGCGTCCTCGAACCGGTTTTAGGTCTGCCTGAATCTGGTTTTAGGTCCTTTCAGCTTCACTCTGGGGACTGGAATAGGTAGGCTAGCGCAAACAAGACTATGCACTCGCACTCATTTAATTGTGCCAAGAAAAAAAGGAACCCCGATGATCGCGATCCCACTTCCGTTTGTCGTCTCTATGCTATTGATGCTGCTTGCGATCATCCTATGGTTCAAACCGGATAACGATTTCAAACCGGCCAGCGGTTTTGCGACTTTATGTGCAGTAACGACTGCTATTGTGGGTCTGCGCTGGAGCATAGATTTAGCTCTGTTTCGATTATTGCAACCCATCTTCGCCTCTTTGGTGCCGATGACCGCTTGGTACTGTTTCCGACGTGCTCATCAAACCGGACGACTTTCATGGTTGCACTGGACAGGTCCGCTGTGCATCACTTTAGGCTCGCTCAGCTATCCCTACTGGCATGCTCCACTCGACTTAATGCTGACCCTGCTCTATATCGGCTATGGAATCCGGCTTATCTATTCATCACGTGCCGAGGCGTTGCAGGTACGCTTATCTGATTTGGAAAAGGTTCGTTATGCGGAACGACTGGCAGGCTGCATGCTGCTGTTTTCAGCCTGCATCGATGGTGCGCTGAGTGTTGATTTCAGTTTTAATTCTGGCCGCTATGCCATGTATATCCTGGCATTGGGTTACAGCGTATTATTGCCGGTTCTGGCTATCAGCGTGGTTTCTGGTCAGCCGCAGTACACTGACTAGCGAACTCAATAACCACAGTCAGGCCGATATCACATCGGACTCAACAGTAAAAACGGTCGCGGCGATAGCTGAGAGTGATGCACAAGCTATCACAGACAAGCTCGGTGAGTTGATGCAGACCCAACGCGTTTATCTCGATCCGGATCTCACTCTGGACCGACTAGCGCGAAAGCTGACCATACCGGCCAAACAGATCTCAGCCGCAGTCAATCTTATCCACGGCCGTAATATCTCCAAACTGTTGAATGAATATCGGATTGAACACGCCAAACAGCGCCTGATAAACAGTGATGAGAGTATTACTCAGGTTTACCTCAGCTCCGGCTTTCAAACCAAATCCAACTTTAACCGAGAATTCAGCCGCGTCACAGGACAGACACCAAGTACCTTCCGTCGCACCATGCAAACCGAATAGATGCCAAAGAGCCCCAGCCTAATCGCCAACATCAATCAGCAAGTATTAACGAGGACAGACGCCCTTATTTAAGGTTCATCGCAGTCCAAATCTGCCCCTACGCCAGATTGGGCTGTGAGCCATTTTTGCTACCTGACTTTGTTGCGTATTGAGTAGGGCCAATATAGTCAGGACGTATATGTATAAAAACACCATCCATACACCCTACTTTTAACATAAACGTCACAAATGAAACCAGGGTAAATTCCGTAGGTTTTTTACATCATTTACTAATACAATTGATTGAATTATTAATGATTCATCCTAGCTATCCTTTACTAGTATATCGGCACCACCATTGTTAAATAATTGTTATCACAAAAACTTTCTCGCGTCAGTTATGTTTTTTTTGCTAAAAAAATCATCAAAAATGTGTAACACTTATACTGTTTTGGTTGTTTAGTTACCAAACTCATCAACTAAAGCACGTTGTCTGTCTCTGGAGCCAAAGGATGTTCTAGAACACCCCGTTCAATAAAAACCCAAATAAAAAATATTGGACGACGGCTATCTAGTGGTCAGAGCGGATAAACGGAGTAGTTATTATCTGCAATTGAGAGAGATTTAAGTCCCATGAAGAAGGTATCTGGTCAAAAAGGATTCAACCAGTTCGGCTCTGCTACGTCTGAAAAACTGGTCGATGTGGTTCTTATCGGTGGCGGTATCATGAGCGCAACGCTCGGAACCTTTATCCAGCAGCTTGAGCCAAGCTGGACTATCGAGATGTTTGAGCGTCTGGATGAAGTTGCTCAGGAAAGCTCAAATGGTTGGAATAACGCAGGAACCGGGCATTCAGCGTTAGCGGAATCAAATTACACCCCTCAAACGCCTGACGGCGAAGTCAAGATGGGCAAAGCTGCTAATATTTACCAGCAATTCCAACTATCACGCCAGTTCTGGGCATATTTGGTCTTGGAAGGCTTGATTAAAGACCCGGCTACCTTCATCAACAGTGTTCCTCACATGAGTTTTGTGACCGGTGAGCAAAACGTAGAATTTTTGCGCAAACGTTATCAGCGTCTGCGCACTAGCCCGCTGTTTGACGGCATGGTTTTCTCTGAAGATCGTGAACAGATCAAATCCTGGGCTCCACTGCTGATGGAAAATCGTGATCCAAATCAGCCAATCGCTGCGACCCGTTCACGCTTTGGTACCGATGTAAACTTTGGTGCCCTGACCCATCACATGGTGGATATTCTCCAGCAGAAACGAAAACTTTGCGCTCAACATGCAGCACGAAGTGCACACGCTTAAACGTCAGAAAGATGGTACCTGGAAAGTAACGGTGAAAGATCTGACCACCAATACCACGCGCACTGTGCATAGCAAGTATGTGTTTATTGGTGCTGGCGGCGCTTCACTTACTCTGTTGCAAAAATCAGGGATTCCTGAAGCCCGTGCCTATGCGGGTTTTCCGGTCGGCGGCCAGTTTATCGTTTCCGACAATCCGGATATAGTCAATCAACACCGCGCCAAAGTGTACGGTAAAGCGGCCGTCGGTGCGCCACCGATGTCTGTACCGCATATGGACACGCGTATCATCGATGGGAAAAAAGTGGTGTTGTTTGGTCCATTTGCCAGCTTCTCCAGTAAATTCCTTAAGAAGGGGTCGTTGCTGGACCTGTTTGGCTCCGTACGCCCGTCAAATGTATTGCCGATGACTCAGGTCGGCCTGAAAAGTTTTGACCTGGTCAAATATTTAGTCGGTCAGCTAGTACAAAGCAATGAAGACCGTATTAACGCATTACGTGAATTCTTCCCAAATGCTAAAGCTGAAGACTGGACCCTATGGCAGGCTGGTCAACGCGTGCAAATTATCAAGAATGTTCCGGGTAAAGGCGGTGAACTCCATCTGGGCTCAGAGCTGGTGCACGCCGAAGATGGCAGCCTGACTGCGCTGCTTGGCGCATCCCCGGGCGCTTCTGTTTCAGCCTCTGTAATGCTGGAACTACTGGAGCGCTGTTTTGCCGACCAAATGGCTTCCGATAAATGGCAGAGTAAAATCAGAGATATGTTCCCGTCTTACGGTCAGTCACTGCAAGACAATCCGGAACTCAACCAACAAATTCTGCTGCAAACCAGCCAGGTGCTGCAACTTGAGCATGATCTGCTGGAAATTCGCGCTGCGAAAACTCAGAGTGTGCTGGACAATCAGCAAGCCGTCGCCACTCAGGCTTAAACTGTTATTCACTCGACCAATGCCGCCCGACCAGGCGGCATTTTTGATCCCGCATCGTGACGATGATGCTCCCCAGCTCATAAACAGCACTGCGCCACACCGTCACTTCCAAGTCATACATATTTCATGATTTTGTAAATAAACGGGACAGACGTGTTTATCATTAAAACCAGCGCCACCAATTAAGCGGGGAAATTAAACGGGACACACGCCAATACATTCGGCGTAGGACGTTAATAATTATAAATGTTCAGGCTTATTCTATCGCTTCAATAGGCACTGACAATGTCGCTTTCACCCTATCCAGTGCCACTATAGTGCGAAACCATTTCACGTTAGGATTGGAGTGAAATAATTTATCGCAGATTTGCTGAAAACGTTGCATGTTGGGCACCAGCAGTACCAACATGAAGTCGGCTTCTCCGGTCACGTAATAACACTGCTGAACTTCCGGTCCGGAAAAACTCTGTTTTAATAGTTGCAGATCAGCACTGTGGGTCTTGTCGGCCTGCACTTCCACCAGAATCGTAATCACCTGATTGAGTTTATTCGGGTCCAACAGGGCAACATTCGCCTGAATATAACCTTTGTCTTTGAGTTTTTGGATTCGGCGCTGAACGGATGCCGTAGACAGGTGCACCATTTCCGCCAGTTCACGCAACGGAGTTTGGCAGTTTTGCTGCAACTGCTGCAGTAACGAGTAATCGTACTTGTCCAATGTCATGCTTACCTCGATCCATGAGAAAATTTCTCGTAAACACTATGTATTTAGAGCACCTTTATCAAGCAATACGCAATAAAATATACACATCTCGAATATTCACAGACCTCACTATGCAGACTCAAACCAATACCACGCTAGGTGTCACACTTAACGTCATCGCATCCGGATTTTTTGCCCTGATGTTTGCGTATACCGCTTTGCTCAAAGACGTTGAAGGCACGGAAATTTATGGCTGGCGTATAGTGTTAACCCTGCCTCTGCTGACCCTGTTTATTGTGATGCGTGGTTACTGGCCGCAAGTGATCACCATCATTCGCCGTATCGTCAATGAACGCTATTTCTGGGCAACGCGCCTCTTATCGTCATTTCTGGTCGGCCTGCAGTTATGGCTGTTTATGTGGGCGCCGGTAAACGGCTATGGTTTGGCCGTATCACTCGGCTACTTCATTATGCCGATAACCATGGTGGTCGTCGGCCGGTTAGCGTTCAACGACAAAATGTCACGCTTACAGCAACTGGCATGCGGCTTTGCAGTCATCGGGGTTCTGAATCAACTGATTATTTCTCAAACCTTGGCCTGGCCTACGCTGGCAATTTGCCTGTGCTACCCGGTCTATTTCTGGCTGCGGCTGAAAACAGATACTAACAGTATCGGCGGTGTCTGGTTTGACATGCTACTGAGTGTACCTTTCAGCCTGTATTGTCTGATACACAGCGGTGATGTGCTCTCCAGCCTGACCACCAGCTATCAGCTGCTGTGGCTGGTATTCGGCCTCGGTATCATCAGTGCCATGGCGCTGGCGTTTCAATCGCTTTCAGCACCTCACCTTAACCTCAGTCTGTTTGGCTTACTGATTTATGTTGAGCCCGTCATGCTGCTTTTGGTGGCCCTATTGCTGGGTGAGACCATCAGTCCTAAAGAGTGGCCAACCTACATCGCGATTTGGCTGGCGGTCATGGCATTGGTTACCGAGGGTATTCTGGGGCTGAAAAAAACACGCAGCCTGAGCAAAGCAGCAGGCCATTCATAGCCACATCAATCCCTTCACATCCGAGGCGTTAACTAAAAGCATTCACCGGCTGCTGAGAATAAACAGGACAGACACCAATCCTTCCCCTGGTAACCATTGTTATGGGTTAACAAGAAAGAGGACACACGCCGTTGTTGAAGCAATTTTAATTGCTGAAATTTAACAACTTAAACTAACGGTGACTAAAAATAACGGCGTCTGTCCCTTATCATCGCCTCATTCAGCCTGTCCCGCATAGCCAGCCTCATTTTCAGCTTATCCAGGCATTATCACGTACTTGGGCGCAGACGTACGGCTTTATCCGGACGGGAAGAAGGCTGCGGATACAGCACCAGTATAATTCCGATCAGAAACGCACTACACGAAACCCACTGTGCGGCCGACAACTGTTCACCGTAAATAAGATACCCACTCAGCAACGCAAATACAGTCACCATGAGTGTCATGGGTGCCAATTGACTCATTGGATATTTAAGGACCATTTTGTTCCATATCCAATAACCAAATAAGGTGGTTGGGTACGCCTGGAACAGGACCGATATCCAGGCATTGGTGCTCCAATGCTGATAGGTTGCGACAACGCCTTCCCAGCCATTGAATGCCAAACTGAGCACAATCAATGGAACAGGAGCAAACAACATCCCCCAGATATTGAATGCAAAAGCGGCCCGGGTTTCCTGACTGACGAACAATGACCCCGGCCAAAGGCCAGCACACCGCAGAGATCATGATGAACATCACCCCACTCCAGGTCACGTTTCCGTTGGTGTATATAATCGACACCACAAGCCCGGCTAAGGCCAGCAAAATACCCGCAGCCATGCGGGGTGATATCACCTCTTTATAGATCAGAACCCCGACCAGGACCGTGGTCAGAACATCCGTTTGCAGCAGTACGGAGGCCATGCCAGATGACAGGCCGAATGTGATAGCGCAAGACGCCATACCCCAGATGCCAGTCCCGAACACCAAACCGTAGCTCATCAGGTAACGCCAACGTACATTCGGTCGACGAATAAAAAAGATGACAGGGAAGGTGGCGAAAAAGAAGCGAGCCGCGGCGATCAAAAGCGGGTCTAACTCGCTGACGCCAAGTTTAATCATAGAAAAGTTGAAGCCCCAAATGGCCATGACGCTCATGATGAGCAGCAAATCTCGTCCCTGCATGGTTATCTTTCCACATTGTTTGCCAAGGCTTCAGTGTCGCTTGCCAGACAAAATCAGTACAGATACAATTTTTGTAATTTTAACCAGTACAGTTTAAGTGATGACCGCATGAGCCGATACAAACAGCTGGCCGCCAGATTCATTCAGGACATCGAATCCGGCAAACTCAATCCTGGTGATCGCATGCTGTCACTACGGCAATTCGCCAGACAACATGGTATCAGTGTCTCAACGGCCGTCAGCTGCTACGCAGAGCTTGAGTCACAAGGCTGGCTGATTGCCCGTCCTCAGTCGGGATTCTTTATTGCTCATCGAGGATCTCTCACCCCTCCACCAGACTGGCAACTGTTCAACAGCCAGGTCGCCACTCCGGCAGTAACCAGACAGCGCACACTCTCCCCTTGCGGCCCGCTGGGTACCTCACGCCTGCAATTAGACCCCACGACAAAACGGGCATTAGAGCGTAGCTTGCGACGCGCGATGAAACGCGCTGCAGACAGTATCACTTATTATCCCGAACCTCAGGGCGAGTCCGTTTTACGATTGGCACTGGCCGAGCACTTTACCCAATGTGGCTTCCCGCTCAGTAGCCGTGAAACTGGTTATTACGCACGGTTGTATGGATGCAGTGCGCCATGCACTGCAGGTATGTACTCAACCTGGTGATACCGTTGCTGTCAGTTCACCCTGCTACAATGGCTTACTGGATCTCCTTTCGCAGCTTTCCCTGCGCGTGCTTGAGATTCCTTCACTGCCAGACGGGATTGACTTAGACCAGTTTGAGACCAAACTACAACAGCATGAAGTGCAAGCCGGCTTGTTTTGTACCACCCATATGAACCCACAGGGCATTACCCTTTCCAACGCACAAAAACAGAGGCTGGCGCAGTTAGCCAATCAGTACCAGGTGCCAGTCATTGAAGATGATGTCTACTTTGAACTGCCACATTCCAGCCAAGCGTCACTGCCGGCCTGTTATCATGACCAAGGCGGTTACATTCTATGGTGTGGTTCCGTCTCAAAAACCGTGTCTCCCAGCTATCGGCTTGGTTGGTGCCGCCCCGGACGATTTTTGTCAGCTTACAGCCGACGAGCCCTTGGTGTACCAACCCTGATCCAATACGCCTTGGCGGATTTCATTGCCAGTGGTGCTTACACGCCCCATCTCAAGCGGGCGCGCCAGCAGCTTAAGCAGCAAAAAATGTGTTATCAGAAGTATCTCAGCCAACATTTGCCGTCAGGCAGCAGAATGACACAACCCGATGGTGGATTAGTGCTCTGGATTCAGGTCCCTAACCTGAATGCTCAGACTCTGGGCACTGCAGCTGAGCAGTCAGGACTGGATATACGTATCGGCCCCTGGTTTACCGAATCGGACCGCTATCGTGACTGCCTGCGCATTAATATCGGCTTCGCTCTCGACGAGTATATTGAACAAGAGCTCCAGCGACTAATAACGCTTATCGAACACCATATAGAATAAACCTTATTTATCAGCAAATTAAAAAATGTTCCTTGTTTCACATCTGTATTGTGCGACAGGAACAGAGTTCATCCTGCAGAATTGCTGAAGTTGATTCAGCAATCAAAATTTAGCTTCACTTCGCGTATCACTGCCAGCAAGATCACATTGCCATCAGTTGCACATTGTTGTTCTCCCTTGTTCAGGCGTATGTTTTTGCTGAATCGATTCAGTCATTAAAAATAACGACAAAAGATAAGGAAAGAACATGAAAATCAAAGCTTCGTACGCTGCCATCCTGCTCAGTTTATCCGCAATGAATACTCAGGCAGCTGAGTTTGTGCTAACCAATTCTGCCAGCGGTGAAGATGTCGGCGACTGGCAGGTAAGCAGCCAATCGTTAGGCTTACAAAGCAGTACCCCGTTCTCAGTAGAAAAACGCCGTCTGCATGGCGGTAAACAACTAGGGGTAGAGGTGCTCATCGTTAATAATGGTGAACTGACCATTACCCTGATCCCGACCCGTGGCATGGGGATCCTCAATGTCAAAAGACAGGGTAAACGTATTCTTGGCTGGGATTCACCAGTCAAAGAAGTGGTGAACCCGGCCTTTATCGATTTGGAAAGTCGCAACGGCCTGGGATGGCTGGACGGATTTAATGAAATGCTGGTGCGCTGTGGTTATGAATGGACCGGCCACCCAGGTGTGGATGACAACGGACAACTGCTGAGCCTGCATGGCCGGGTCCAGAACACACCAGCGTCGAGTGTCAAAGTGACGATTGATGACGCAGCGCCACACAAGATAACGATTGAAGGCGAAGTTTCTGAACGTACTTTCAAAAAAGCCGAGTTGGTGACTCTAACTAAACTGGAAGTGACTCCGGGAGCTAACAGCTTCTCCTTACATGACACGCTGACCAACAAAGCCGACTATGACGATGAATATCAAATCATCTACCACTCCAACTTTGGTCGTCCTATCCTGGAACAAGGTGCGAAAATCACTGCCGCAGCGAGCGAAATTTCACCATTCAATGACTACGCCAAGGCCGGCCTGCAAGAGTGGCAAACCTATCTTGCACCCACCAAAGGCTTTGATGAAATGGTGTTTAACCTCAAACCAATTGGTGACGCACAAGGCAACAGCTTAGCCGTTTCTGCATAATCAGGCCGGAGACAGCGGTGTTGCTCTGGGCTATAACGTCACTCAGTTACCGGTGCTGACGTTATGGAAAAACACTGACACGGAGCAACAAGGCTATGTGACTGGCATCGAACCGGGTACCAGCTATGCCTACAACACTAAATATCAGCGTCCGCTCGGCCTCGTCCCGACGATTAAGGCTGGTGAAAGCAAGCACTTTGACCTCACCTACACTGTGCTGCGCACTAGCACAGAAGTATCTCAGGCTCTGAGCAAAGTTGCGGATATTCAAGGCAAGACACCGCTCAAACAGGCCGCGCAACCACTGGTTGATTTAAGCAAAGTCGACTAGCCATCACACCAGCAGGGTGGGCACCGTTCACCCTGCTCTCTTCTGATCTAAGTATTAATGACACAACGGCCAGGAAACAGCTTAAGAGGACAGGCACTCATAATCGCCCGACCTCTGCGCTATACGCTCACAACTCAACAGGACAAAATTGACAGGACAGGCGCGTTTAACAAGCTCTGTATTTCCCATTCTTGAGCAACAGATAAGTTGCACTCATCACCACGTTAGCCCGCAGTTTAGCGTTCTCGGGTTGCATAAAATCATAGCCGAACCACACTCTGTCAATCACTAACCAACAGAGCACGAATCATGACTACCGCCCGAGCTAAACTTATTTGTCCGGAAGTCACGCCCTATTATCACTGCGTTTCACGCTGTGTGCGACGCTCATTTTTATGCGGTCAGGATATTATCTCGGGTTGCTCCTACGAACACCGCCGCCAATGGGTAGAAAATAAAATTCTCCATCTCGCAACCCTGTACTGCATTGATATCTGCGCCTTTGCCGTGATGAGCAATCATTACCATCTGGTCGTGCATATTGATCGTGAATCTGCCATGACGTTAACACCGGCCGAAGTCATTGAGCGCTGGGGGGCAGATCATCACCTGCCTTTAATAATGCAGCGTTTTAAAATCGGCAAGGTGACACAAGCCGAGCAGGAACAGTGCCTGAAAATAATAACAACCTGGCGGGAAAGGTTGTGTTCACTCAGTTGGTTTATGAAAGAGCTCAATTTTGATATCGCCCTGCAAGCGAATAAAGAAGACGAATGTACCGGACATTTTTGGGAAGGACGGTTTAAATCTCAGGCGCTGCTGGATGAAAAGGCACTACTTGCAGCAATGGCTTACGTGGATCTGAACCCGGTGCGAGCCAAAGAAGCATCAACTCCGGAAAAATCCACATACACTTCACTCAAACTGAGGGTGAGTAACGCAGTAAAAGGTCTGACTCAATCGCCGCCACTGCTTAATTTTGTTGGCTTTGCTAGCTCACTAAAAAGCAAAGGCATACCTTTTACCTTCAAAGATTATCTCCAGCTCGTGGATTGGCTTGGCAGACAGATCCGGCCAGATAAAGCCGGGCATATAAACGGGAACCTGCCTGATATTCTTGCCCGCTTAGCTCTTTCACCCAGTGACTGCTTCCACTTTTGTACCCAACTCGAAGCAAAATCACGCCTTTGGATCGGTAGTGCTCAACGGCTGATCAGTGCCAAACATCGTTTAAATCGCCGCCGCATGGTGGGACTGATCATTACTTAACTGATTACCCCTCTCAATAAAAATATGTTCACTCAATATCGCAACCTACATACCTCATAACGCTGTTCATTGCATCGCTTCCACATCTCATAAATCTCTTATCAGCATATCGGGACAACCTTTGTGTCCTTACGAGCTCTGTCGGTAACAACTGAGTACGCTATCACGAATCCAATCAAGGGCTTAGATAACCAACAATGTCTGTCCTCAACCAAGGGGGTCTGTCCTTGATAAACGATAACTTTCGCACGTTTCGGGTTGATAATTCGATAAAGTTAAGTAACTTAGCTGTGGAACTGGTCAAAAGAATCGAGCCGAGAGCAATAAATGGAATTAGAACTTTACGTGGTGGATGCCTTTACTACACAGCAGTTTAAAGGCAACTCAGCGGCAGTCATACCGCTTGAAGAGTGGTTGAGCGATGGGCTTATGCTCTCTATCGCTCAAGAAAATAACCTGTCAGAGACAGCCTTCGTAAAACGTCTCGGACAAGATCACTACGCGATTCGCTGGTTTCTCCCCAATAACGGAAATCGATTTTTGCGGGCACGCTACCCTAGCTTCAGCGTATGTTCTGTTCAACCATTTCAACACAGGTAATACTCTGACATTTGATACCCTCGAGGTCGGTACCCTGAGCGTTACTCGGGCTGCGGATAAACTGATTTCAATGAGCTTTCCCAAGCGCGCACCAAATCCAGTCTCAGACATTCCCGCAGCGCTAATCGAAGGTCTTTCCATTAAACCGGATGATGTATGGCTCAGCCCGCAAGCCTATTTTGCGGTATATCATGATGAGTCTTCCGTACTAAACGTGCTACGTGATAATGAAAAACTCAAACAGCTCGCCCCTTTTGATGTCGTCGCAACCGCGCTCTCTTGTGACTATGATTTTATTTCGCGCTATTTTTGGCCGGCTAATGGCGGTGACGAAGACCCGGTAACAGGTTCAATTCACGCCGGTTTGGTACCATTCTGGTCGGAAAGACTCAATAAAACAGAATTGATCGCTTATCAGGCATCAGCACGCGGCGGCATTTTGCATTGCCGTGTAGAAAAGGAAAGAGTGATAGTGGCCGGGCATGCTGTTTTATATCTGCAGGGTAAGATAAACGTCAACTAGCGGATGCTGTTTAGGGCGTCTGTCCCGGTTAGCCAATCCCCATTAGCCAAACATCAGCTAAGCGTCTGTCCTGCTTAGTTGTACTGTCTAAGTTTTGTACTATTCAAGTTACAGGCTTAGATTAAGGTAACGGTGTCTGTCCCTGATAATAGTCCTATATTGGCGTCTGTCCTTGTTAACGACACTGATAATAGTCCCAGATAAAACAAGCCTGCCCCGACCAGGGCAGGCTTAATAACATCAGCGAAAGACAGCCTGTATAGGCGTCTGTCCTTGTTAACGTTGTTCTTCTCAGCGCTGCACTTGCGACAACTTATCCGGGTTAACGTTACCCAGCAGAGCGGGATCAGACGTTGCAATCTCGGCGCGAATTGCTTTAACTTCTGCGGCATCGACCGGTTTAGCCTGATTACCCCAGCTGGAGCGGATAAAGTTGACGACTTCCGCCACTTCCTGGTCGCTCAAACGCCAGCCAAACGGTGGCATAGTAATCGCACTCGGTGCCTGCTGTGTGCCGGGCAGCGTACTGCCAGCCAACACAACGTGGATCAGCGAGGTCGCATCGTCGGTCTGCACCACGGAATTCCCCCGTAATGCCGGGAAGAAGTGATCGTAACCGCTGCCGTCACTCTTGTGACAAGCCGCGCAGCTGTCGATATACACCGCCGCGCCTGGTTTACTGTCATCGCCATGCCACAGTGCTTTCGCGACAGTGTCATCGGGTTTAAACGGTGCCTGATTCGGGTCCTTCGCCGGTAATGATTTCAGATAGCGGGCAATCGCCGTTAAGTCTTCCTGCGACAGATACTGCAGGCTATGTTTGACCACATCTGTCATACCGCCAAACACGGCCGTGTGGGAGTTACGGCCGGTTTTGAGGAAAGTGACCAACTCCTGCTCACTCCACTGCCCCAAACCATCTTTATTATCGCCACGCAGATTTTTCGCCACCCAACCTTCCATCGGATCACCACCGGATAAGTACTGTTCACCCTCGCTGTCGCTGAGTGCCTTTTCCTGCATGGTCAGCGCACGTGGAGTATGACAAGCACCGCAGTGGCCCAGGCCCTGCACCAGGTAACGGCCCCGCTCGGTCACCGTATCCGCATCGCTGTCAGCGCTGAAGTCCTGCACCTCAGGCGCAAACATGCCGCGCCACAGGCTCAGCGGCCAGCGCATCGACAGCGGCCAAGGAATATCCACGGCATGGTTAGCCTGCTTAACCGGCGTAACCCCTTGCATGAAGTAAGCATACAATGCATGCATGTCCTGCTTACTGACGATGGCGTAAGAAGGATACGGCATTGCAGGATACAGGCTGTCACCATCCTTTCTTACCCCATGGCGCACGGCCTGGTCAAAGTCCTCAAAGCTGTAGCCACCAATTCCGGTCTCTTTATCCGGAGTGATATTGGTGCTGTAGATATTGCCAATCGGGGTCGGCATCGACAAACCACCGGCAAACGGCGCGCCGCCTTTTGCGGTGTGGCAAGCCACACAGTCTCCGGCGCGGGCCAGATATTCGCCGCGAGCCACCAAATCGGACTCAGGCGTCTGTCCCATAGCTGCGGTGCTTAATCCGCCAAGTAACAGGCAAGCAATCCATTTTTTCATCATGCCTCTCCTTACGCCTGAACCATAGGACCTGGATTTTTCAGGTATTGTTCGCGAATCGCCTTGGCCGACCAATAGGTCAACGCCGCCACCATGCCGGTCGGGTTGTAGCCTAGCCCTTGCGGAAATGCAGAAGCCCCCGGCACAAACACATTGTGCACATCCCAGCTTTGCAGATAGCGGTTGACCGCACTGGTTTTCGGGTTTTCACCCATCACCGCGCCGCCATTAAGGTGAGTGGTCTGATACTTACGGGCATCGAAATGCTCGCCGGCTTGTTTCGCACTGCCGCTTATCGCTTGCGGATTCATCGCCTTGGCAATGTTAGCCATCTTGTTGTGCATAAACTGCGACATCTTGATGTCATTCTCCTGCCAGTCGAACGTCATGCGCAGCAAAGGCTGGCCATGCACATCGGTATAGTTAGGATCAAGATCCATATAATTGACCCGATAAGACTGGTGCGCACCGTGCGCGTCCATCGACACATGGTGGTTGTAAGCTTGCTTAATCGCGCCTTTCCATTCGCTGCCCCAGGCTGGTGCACCCGGAACGGTAGGCAGACCGGAAATCGGCTTGGTGCCCGCCTGGTTAACCCAGAACGGTGAACCACCGACAAAACCATGTGGTCCGTGATCGAAGTTATCAGCGTTGAAATCATCGACCGCCACGCCAGCGCCGCCGGCACCAATGAAGTTATTGGTGTAGGTGTTTTGATCGAAAAACGCTTTGATGGTCGACAGGTTCTGATAAGCGAAATTGCGTCCCACCACCCCTTCATTGGTGATAGGGTTATATGGCTGGCCGATGCCAGACAACAGCATCAGATGAACGTTATGGAATTGGAACGCCGCCAGAACCACGATGTCCGCCGGTTGCTCGACTTCTTGACCTTGCGCATCTACGTAAGTTACTCCCGTCGCTTTCTTTTTATCGTCTGTCAGATTGACGCGCAGCACATAAGAGTTAGCGCGCAGTTCAAATTTCGGCTCTTGCTTCAACGCCGGCCAGATATTCACATTCGGTGATGCTTTGGAATACATGTAACAAGCGTAACCACTGCAGTAACCGCAGAAGTTACACGGCCCCATCTGGGCACCATAGGTGTTCGTGTAAGGACCGGAAGTATTGGCTGACGGCAGGTCATAGGGATGATAACCGACGGATTCAGCGGCTTGAGCAAACATCTGCGCTGAATGAGTACGCTTTTGCGCTTTGAGCGGGAAACGATCCGAGCGATCCGGCGCATATGGGTTGCCGCCTTTGCCTTTACCGATCACCTGGCCTTTGACCGACCATTCAGAGCCCGAAGTACCGAAAACTTTCTCCGCTTTATCAAAGAAAGGTTCCAGCTCCTGATACGACACGCCGAAATCCTGAATTGTCATACCTTCAGGAATAAATTTTTTACCGTAGCGCTCTTCATAATGGCTGCGTAAGCGCAGTTCAACCGGATCGACCCGGAAGTGCACGCCAGACCAGTGCAAGCCTGCGCCGCCTGTCCCGTTTCCCGGGTAAAAACACCGCCAACTGACGGTAAGGTACCGCCGTCTGCGCTTCGTTATGACGAAACGTCACTGTGCTTTTGGATAAATCCTGAAACAGCTTGCGCCGCGTGTTGTAGGTCAGCTCATCAATAGTTTGTGGATACGCACCATCGGGATAGGTATCGCGCATCGGGCCGCGCTCCAGTGCCACCACATTCAAGCCGGCTTCTGTCAGCTCTTTAGCCATAATAGAGCCAGCCCAGCCGAAGCCGACAATCACTGCATCGGCCTTTTTCATCTGTTTTGCCATGCTTTAACCTCGCTGACCTGTAATTGAAACCGGTGGGAACGGGTAGGCTTCATCGCGCTCAACCCAGTCCATAAAATCAGCGCGTGCGCCGGGAAAACCGATCAGATTCCAGCCGACCATGTTCTGGTTGCCGCCATGAATCGGATCGCTGAAGAAACCTTCCCGTGTGTTCTGCAACAACGTGGCAAAAAACAGGCTGGCTGGCAGTTGCTCAAAATTAACCTGATCGCTTTCCATCTGGCTTAGCAATTGGCTTTGTTTGCTAACGCTCAGCTGAGCAAACCCTTTGCCCATTTGCTGCCGGGCAACCTTGTCGGCTTCAGCGATGCCAAGTTTATAAATATCGCGCGGCACCAGCGGACGCTGGTAACCCAACTCCGGCGCGGCGTCGGGGTTAAACGGCCCCTGCATATACCAGTTCGAGCCACTGCCGTAAGGCGTGTTCATCTGACGGTCAATAAACTCGGGGACACCCGCTTCCAGAGCGCCCGGACCATATTGGTCATTGGGAATCAGCACCGCGACGGCCGCTTGAATAAAAGCAAACTCTTCACTGCTGAAAAAGGTCGGAAAATAGTCTCGTGCTTGCTGATTATCCGTATCGCTTGCAGCTTCGGAAGGAAGAGATGCCGCTTGAGCCACTGATGAGGAGGTCAATCCCCCGAGGGAACTGCCAATGGCGACTGTGGGGATCAATGCTAAAGTCTTAGCCAGAAAATCGCGGCGTCGCGAGCTATCCGGCGTATCATTTTTGTTAGACATTGCTAGGTTCCATTAATAATTATAATAAAATGTGACTAAAATCTCTTTTTTGTTATAAATTATTTCAAGATTTATTTTGTGAACCAGATCTCATATAAAAAATGTCAATGCTGAATTTAGATAATATTTCAATGACCAGTGTCACATAAAATTCACCATAAAAATGACAAACATCAAATAAATTAACTTTTCAGATGACATGGATTATCAGCACTCGTTGTTAACCGAGGTGAGTCTGCGTAAAATTCGAACATCCAAGCGTCGCAAACTTAACCTCAACTCAGATTGTTGCCTGTGGTTTCTTTGGCTAACATGCACCTTGCCGCAGAGCTCTACCTCCTGATTTAAACCCTTTGTAGTCAGTGACCAGCGTCAGTGGCACCGCCCTGCCCATTCATCTCAGGAGAATTCATCCGTGCGCGACCGACTCTCTATCCGCTCTTACACTGTGCACGCCAACAGCCATCTGCATGACTATCATCAGGTTGTGATCCCCCTATCCGGGTTCATTGAAATGGAACTGGGAGACAGTGGCAAACCGCTGCGGGCGGGGCTTGGGGATTGCGTGGTGATCCGCTCAGCCACGCGCCACGATTTCCGGGCCTCCTCAGCTTTTCGCTTTTTAGTCGCCGACCTCTGTCAGCTACCGGATAACCTGGCTCATTCTGAGGTCACGGATTTCATCCTCGATGCCCCGGCACTGGCATTTGCGCAATTTGTTGATTCGCAACTAAGCAGCGAGGTGGACAGCAGAATTGAAGAGAAAATGCTGGCTCTTTTTCTCGATCTGCTTGCCCGTCAACGCTTTGCCGCGCCGATAGACAGCCGGATTCAGAAGGCGCTGCAGGTAATGCGTGATAATCTGGCCATGCCACTCACCATAAAGCAGTTAGCCAGTGTCGCCTGTCTGAGCAGCACCCAATACAAAACTCTGTTCAAAGCCAGTATGGGCATGACCACTTTTCAGTACCTGACCAAGTTACGTATGGAGCGGGCACGGGCTCTGTTGTCTCACTCCGATCTGCCGATTGCTCTGATTGCCGAACAAGTCGGTTTTGTGGACCCCTCTGCGTTCAGCCGTAGTTTCAGCCGTTATTTTGGCCAGCCGCCAAAATATTTTAACGCCCGAAGAGGCTAACCACCGCCGGACATAACAACATCGTTTCAGCGCAGTAAAGCGTCTTTTCAGCACAATTTTTTCTTTTGGTTACGATACGATTTCCCGGTCACTATTTATTTCACAAGGCCGGTTTATGCGTAACAAGTACACACTCTATTCTCCGCAAACACTGACGGCTCTGGCACCGGTGCTATTCTTACTGATGTGGAGCAGCGGAGCGGTGATGGCTAAGGTGGGGTTACAATACGCCTCCGTATGGAGCTTCCTGATTGCCCGTTCAGCCATTTCTTTGCTTCTGATTTTAGTGCTGTCAGGCCTGTTCAGGGGCTGGCGATTAATCCGCTTGCCGACTCTCGACAGGCCAACGCAGCGTAATGTGCTGGGAGCAGGCCTGCTGGTGCAGGCCGGCTATCTGAGTGGCTATTTTCTTGCTCTGCAGCACGGCTTATCGCCGGGTATTGTGACCGTGATCCTTGGATTACAGCCGCTGCTCACCCCATTGCTGACCCGACAAAAACAGAGCGGCTTGGCCGTATTGTGTCTTATGGGTGGCTTTTTCGGGCTGTGCCTTGCTGTCGCGGGCTCCTCCTCTGGTGCTGAGCTGAACTGGACGGGGCTCCTCTGCGCGATTCTGGCGCTGCTGGCCATCACCTGGGGTACGATTTTTCAAAGCCGCATCACTCTTGATACCATGGATTCCATGTTGTACCAGAATAGTCTGGCACTACTGGTGTTTAGCCTGATTCAGTTATTTCAGCCCTGGCACATGGTCTGGAATCCGGAGCTGATCGCTTCCTTGCTGTGGATGAGTGTCATTGTATCAACCGGGGCCGTATTGCTACTGATGCTGATGCTCAAACAACGCTCTGCCAGCCAGGTCAGCGTGCTGTTTTACGCGATTCCGGCTCTGGCCATGCTGTTTGATTTTATCTGGTTTGACACCCGGTTATCCCCTTTATCGCTCTCAGGTGTCGCTCTGGTCGCTGTCAGTGTCTGGCGCTATACCCGGCATCAGACTCGCTCACAGCAAGCCAGCGCGACTCAGCCCCCCTGCCAAGCCGAACTGGCTGCAGAGCAGGGGCATCACAAGGGCTGAATATCGAGCCGGGAGAGCAGTGACGGGAATCCCCAGCCATCCTGCCCCGCATGCACGGGCTCCCCCGTCAGATACTCATAAATGGTCGGCGCCAGTGAGCCGTTGACCTGACTATGAATCGGTCCGGCATCCGGGCCGATCGGTGTCCCCCAGAAACCAAGAAAAGCGTCTTTTTCGAGGTAACTTTCACCGGCATGGCGACCCGGAAACCTTGGTGTTGTAGCCTATCCCTTCGCGTGGAAACAGATTCACACTACCCGCTCTGTCCTCTTCATAAATTGCGGCCAACTGGTTGACTGAGTCGGGGCGGGTACTGAAACGGGTTAAATCACGCCACTCAGCAGATGTGCACCAACTGGTTAGGTCATCTTCACGTGCGCGGTACAGGCATTTATCCACCAACTGACCATAATGATCGAGCGCTTTGTCATCCGGTGCGGGCAAATACGGATTGAGCACCTGAACATCCAGCAAGCGAACCTGTCCGTTGCGACTATCTCGATTGCGCTGTTTACCATGGAGATCGCTGTTATTAAGCGCAAAATAGAATAATTTATCCCCCTGACGGCGAATAATTTCATCGAACCGCTGCCCGTCACGCTCGCCAACCAGACGCACGCTGCACTGCTCACTGCCACATGCTGATTCTCGCACCACCAAGTAATCGAGAGTATCGCCCAGGCGCCGGACACTTTCACTGATGATGTCCAGCGCTTTGTCTGCCTGCGCGGGCTGCCAGCGGGTCAGTTCCTGATAAACCGGCTGCACATCCCAACCTGCACGGGCATTAAAGAAGTCGAGCATGTAGTTGCCGCCGGCTGTCGATGCCACCACGACATCAACTCCGCGGTAAGCGGGCGGATCAATGGCGTTGGTCAGTTTCGGACCTTCACCTTCGTCCGAGGAAATTTTTTCCACCGTGATCGGATAACCAAGATCATCCTGCATCGTCCTGAAAATCTGTTGCTCCGGATTGAGAGTATAGTAAACCGGGGCCAGGCCATGGTCGCCGGCCATCCCCCACAAGGTGCGGTCGTATACCCCGGCCTGACGATACACATCCTCAAGCCGGCCCAGCCAATAATCAAGCCGGTTAAGTTCGCCGGTCGGCATCAGAATCTCATCGCTGAACGGCCCGGAAAAATGAGCGAAATGATCCGGCCAGGGATTATAAATCAAGGTGTAGTCCGGCATCCCCTGAATGTCCTTGCTGGCATAATCACTCAGTGTCTGCTGCAACGCCCATTTACGGCTTAAGCGCGTCAGGACATCCCATTTGCCGATCTGCTGGTAACCCGCAATTTGTTCAATCAACGCCCGGCGCATTGCACTGAGTTCTTGTTCCACCCCGGCACGGGCTGCCAGTTCACGCAGACAGCGCTTTTCACCAAAATCGCGCTGCGCTTCTCCAACGCCAAGATTAATCAGTCCATCGTAAGTGACATGGGCATTCCAGTCATACTGGGCATTGCAGTTGAGTGTTTTAAGATAGTCGAGACGATCAAACATGGTTTGCATCCCGCGCTCACCGGCCAGGCGATCGAGTTGCAACGCATCATTGCCGTAAAAATAGTAGGCACGATCCTGCTGTCGGTCGACGAAATGAAAGTTCGGAATACCTGTTCCGCCCGGGCCGGTCACTTTGGCTCCGGTTTTTATCAGAGGCAAATTACGCACACTGATGGTCGGCGTTGAAGAAATCCCGACTTCAGCGATCGCGCGATGCTGACTGTGGTACAGCCGTTTAAAAAACGGCAGATAATTGGGATCGCGGTAGGTCTGTTCAGCCAGCGTCTGCAGAAAGCGAGTCTGCTGCTGATGGTCAGGACTGGATGTGGTGAGCGGCGATTTGAGCGCAGGTGCAGCAAGGTGTCGCTGATAAGCATGGCCGATAAAAGGCAGTTCCGGCTTGACCAGACCCTGCATCAGCCCTTGCTGCAGGCCGTCAACCGTCACTTGAACCGCAAAACGGCGCTGCTCCAGACCTTGTAAAAACGCCGCCACTTGAGCCGGAGACTCATCCAGTGTATCAACCAGCCAGTCATTGAGGCGTTGAGTACGTTCCTGCTGATACACGTACTGTCGATAGCCTTTGAGCACATTGAGGCGGACAAAATCAATCAGTGAAACCGTCACGGCCTCAGCTTTATTGTTGTTTTTGTCTGCATTTTCCGGTTTAGCATCGTCCAGTACCGCCTGCACGGCATGCTTGATGTCGCCCTCTTCCATTCCGCCTGCTGCTCTTGTCAGCAAGCCGACGACGACAGGCTCTATTTTGGCGACTAATGCCCTGTCCTGCTCGCTATCAGTCAGATACTGGTAGTGCGCCGGTAGTTGGTCGAGATCCTGCCACTCTCCAATATCCACCAGCGCATCGTACAGGGTCACCAGGGTGGCAATAAACTCACGATCAACTTTAATCCCTTCCTGATGAGCCTGGTCCTTGCTGTGAGTGGCCGGTGCCGATTGTGCTTGCTCGCCAAGATGATACAAGCTGTGCTGAAAGCCGGTTAACGCTCTGTCGTCATAAACACCGCTCAAATATGATTTGAACTGATCGCCAGCCGCCATGCCGCTGTAGCGGTCATAGTACTGGTATAAAAAATGGTTCATCGCGGATTGGCGGGAACTTAAAACAAAAACGGTAGTAAGTGATAAGGTTACATCGCCAAACACAACCTTACACAAACTACCGTTTTCATGCCGAATCATACTTTCCTATCCTCGTTTCTGGGAAGGCTTTCATGTCGTAAAGTCTGTACAAACGTCTTCTCTCATCACGATTACTCTCCAACCCAGCACGACTGCTCGATGTTCATGTGGGCAACATGTTCAAGCCATACATGATTATCAGTGGCGCACGATTAAGGAAGCGACGATTCTCGGCGTACCCGTCGAGCTATCCCTACAAACAAGGCGTATAAAGTGCCCTGACTGCGGTATCAAAACCGAATCTATTTCTTGGCTTGAACCTTTTGCTCGCCTGACTAACCGCTTAAGACGTTACATTGAGCAGTTGCTGCCTCTTCTTCCTATCA
Organism: Vibrio sp. CDRSL-10 TSBA; assembly: GCA_039696685.1. Taxonomy (NCBI): domain Bacteria; kingdom Pseudomonadati; phylum Pseudomonadota; class Gammaproteobacteria; order Vibrionales; family Vibrionaceae; genus Vibrio; species Vibrio sp. CDRSL-10 TSBA. Next base: position 1,152,500 of record CP155565.1, read on the forward strand.
AACATATCGCCCAGATGACGGGGGTTCATTGGCATACGATTAAGGCGATAGATAAACGTCGGCTACAACATGCGGTGCCAGAGGTTAACTGGGCAGAGCTGAGACAGCTGGTCATGGATGAGTTTGCTCTCTTCAAGGGACATCGTTATGCCACTGTTATCGCGGATGCTAAGACGCATCAAGTGCTTTGGATAGGCGTTGGACGCAGCCGAAAAGATATCCGTCCCTTCTTTGAATTACTCGGTGAGCATGGCCAGAACATAGAAGCGGTTGCAATGGATATGAATACGGCTTTCGACCTCGAAGTGCAGCGACATTGTCCTAACGCCCGCATTGTGTACGATTTATTCCATGTGGTCGCAAAATTTGGTCGGGAAGTGATGGATAGAGTCAGAGTTGACCAAGCTAATCAACTCAAACAGGACAAGAAAGCGCGCCAATGGGTGAAACGTTCACGCTGGGTTCTCCTCAAAAACAGAGGTAATTTAGACAGTAAACAGGAGAGCTATCTGAGTGAGATACTGAGTATGAACAAAGACTTAATGGTGACGTATTTACTTGGCTCTCAGCTAAAAGAGTTATGGAGGTGCGAGTCAGAAAGCGAAGCGGAAGACTTATGGGACGTATGGTGGGAGCAAGTTCAAGAAAGCGGGATCAAGCCGCTTATGGACTTCGCGAGAAAGCTCAAACCGTATCTTCATGGCATCGTTGCTTCTGCAAGCTACCCACTCAATACCTGTACGCTCGAAGGGATAAACAACAAGATAAAGTTAATCAAACGAATGGGCTACGGCTACCGAGATATCGATTACTTTTTTTTAAAGATAAAAGCGGCTTTCCCCGGAAAGCCGCGATGAACCTAAAAAATAGCCCAACGGAATCGCATAGGCCGGATTGGAAATCTGGCCTATCACCCGCGCTTTTACCCCCGCCTCCAGCGGCAGCGTCAGTATATAGCTGTCCAGCGTAACGCCGGCGATGGTAAACAGCGTCGCATCACGCGCCACCACGGTGGAATAACTCAGGGTTGATACCACCTGGTTTTTCAGGATTTCTCCTGCATTGAATACCCCGCCAATCAAGGGTGCATCTCCTAACGCAGCACCAGCTGGTGCCGCCAATCCCATCGTGCATACCGCGCTCAGTACCGAGCGGCGCAGGGTGCTCTTTGCTGTTCCCATCTTGCTCATCAAGCTTGTCCAGTCATCCTTTTGCATATATGGCCCTAACCATAGCACTGGCGTCTAAATTTTCGATGTTGATGACCAAGATTTGTGAAATGCACTCTATAACCAGATAGCGACGCCAAGTTCATTATAAAGATCATGGGGTTATGGAAAGCAAATCCTGCGCTGCTGATGGCATGGCAACCGTGGCAGAGAAAGAGTTCTCGTTTTGACATAGCGACGAACGGACTACGCTGTTAACATACGCCACCTAAAGTTGACCCGGTTACCAGGGCATTAAGTTTATCTGCGCAGACTACTCCTTCCGCAGTCACTTTTTTATCTTATCAACAAGCAGAATACACCACATGCAAAACCCCGAAATCTCCACTTCGCCTTCACTCTCTCGTCAGCTGTTTCAAATGACCTGGCCAATGCTGTTTGGCGTCTTATCCCTGATGAGCTTTCAGCTGATTGACAGTGCCTTTATCGGCCAGCTGGGCGTCCTGCCTCTGGCGGCGCAAGGCTTTACCATGCCGATTCAGATGATCATCATCGGCGTTCAGGTCGGCCTAGGCATCGCGACGACCGCGGTGATTTCACGCGCTTTGGGCGCAGGTCAGGCTAAGTATGCCCGTCAGCTTGGCGGTTTAGTGGTCGCCATAGGGAGTATTGGCGTGGCCGTGTTTGGTATCCTGCTCTACTGGCTGCGTGAACCGATTTTGACGCTGCTCAGCGCACCACAAACAATCTTCAGTATTATCGACAGCTACTGGATTTGGTGGGTTATCAGCGCCTGGGTCGGCGCGGTACTTTATTTCCTCTACAGTCTGTGCCGTGCCAACGGCAATACAATGTTGCCGGGCACCATCATGATGCTGACCAGCGTACTCAACCTGGTACTCGACCCGCTGTTTATTTTCGTGTTTGACTTTGGCATTAACGGCGCCGCCATGGCAACCATTGTTGCCTTTGGCATTGGTATCGTGATCGTGGCGCCGCGTGTGTCCTCGAAACACTGGATGCTGTTTGACTGGAGCGATCTCGATATCGCCCAAAGCATTCGCTCTATCGGCCACATCATGGGGCCGGCGATGCTGAGCCAGTTACTGCCGCCACTCTCTTCGATGCTGGCAACCAAATTACTGGCGGGGTTCGGTACTGCGGCGGTTGCCGCGTGGGCGCTGGGATCGCGTTATGAATTTTTTGCCATTGTGTCTGTACTGGCGCTGACCATGTCCATCCCGCCGATGGTGGGTCGCTTATTGGGGTCAAATCAGGTCGGTGACATCCGTAAACTGGTGGCCATCGCGATTCGTTTTATTCTGATTTTCCAGCTGTTTATTGCATTGGTTACCCTGGCTCTGTCCACCCCGCTGGCCAGCCTGATGACCAGCGAAAGCAGCGTTGAATCGATTCTGAACTGGCATCTGATGATTGTGCCGCTCAGCCTGGGGCCATTGGGGGTCTGTATGTTGATGGTGTCCGTCGCAAACGCTTTGGGTAAGTCGTATGTCGCGCTGACGATTTCCGCACTGCGCCTGTTCGCTTTTTTCCTGCCGTGTCTATGGCTGGGAGCGCAACTCGGCGACTTAAAAGGTCTGTTTATCGGTGCCTTTATCGGTAATATTCTGGCCGGAGCCTCGGCGTGGAGCCTTTACCAGCGCACCTTATACCGGATTGAACATCAAGCCGCACGGGCTTAACCGGCTTGGCAATCTGCGGCCGACCTATGTTAGTGAGCTTAAATCCCATACGCTGACCATTAAAAAAGGCGCTCTGTTGAGCGCCTTTCGTTTCGCAGATTATCGCATTAACGGTTGCGACGAGTTTCTACTGCATTAGCCAGCTGGCGCAGCAGTGTCTCAGTATCTTCCCAACCGATACATGCGTCAGTAATCGACTGACCGTAAACCGGCGCTTCGCCAGCAACCAGATCCTGACGACCTTCAACCAGGTGAGATTCAACCATCACACCGAAGATAGCATCTTCGCCGTTTGCAATCTGACCCGCAACGTCTTCACCCACCACCATCTGGCGCTGGTACTGTTTCGAGCTGTTAGCGTGGCTGAAGTCGATCATCACTTTCTGAGACAGACCTGCACCTTCGAGTTTATGTTTCACTTCACTGACGTGAGCTTCGCTGTAGTTCGGCTCTTTACCACCACGCAGAATGATGTGGCAGTCAGGGTTACCCGCGGTTTCCACAATCGCAGAATGACCGTACTTAGTTACTGACAGGAAGTTGTGTGACGCACTGGCTGAACGGATTGCGTCCGCAGCGATCTTGATGTTGCCATCAGTACCGTTTTTGAAACCAACCGGGCAAGACAGACCAGAAGCCAGCTCACGGTGAACCTGAGATTCAGTGGTACGCGCACCAATCGCACCCCAGCTGATCAGATCGGCCACGTATTGCGGCGTGATCATATCCAGGAATTCGCTTGCCGTCGGCATACCCATGTCAGTCAGATCAAGCAGCAGTTTACGACCAATACGTAAACCATCATTGATCTCGTACGTATCGTTCAGGTACGGGTCGTTGATAAGTCCTTTCCAGCCAACAGTAGTACGCGGTTTCTCGAAGTAAACACGCATCACCACTTCCAGCTGACCGCTTAGCTCTTCACGCAGCGCTTTCAGGCGTTTACCGTATTCCAGCGCTGCCTGAGGATCGTGAATCGAACATGGACCGACAATCACCAGCAGGCGATCGTCTTTATCCTGCATGATGTTATGAATAGCGCTTCGGGCCTGAAAAGTGGTTGAAGAAGCAACTTCAGTCGCCGGAAACTTCTCCAGAACAGCAACTGGCGGTAATAACTCTTTAATTTGTTTAATATTTACATCATCGGTTTGGTACATTGCTTACTTCTTCCTGTTACGTCTTGCTGCTGACTATTCGAACGGAAATAGTCTCTCCCAGAGCAGTGTCGACTTGCTACCCTCGTAACTTATCCACTTCGCCCAGCAAGAGCAAGCATTATTTTTTACCAAAAGCAATATATGTAAATTATTTACACTTTACATTAGGTGTAATTATTTATTTACAGGTGTAATAGCTGAGAAAAAACCGACTCGTTTCTAATGCAAGCTTTTGTTTTTCATCAACATTCAGCACTGGTTTCAACCCCATCAGTTGCGGCCAGAAACAACCACCTTTAATCAGGCTGTGCAACTGCACATTGGTAAACTCAACGTCAGTAATATTGAGCTGCCCTTTGTCCGCCTGATGTTTCAGCCAGCGTGCGAGCTGAGTTTCCTTACTGGCCATTTGCTCTGACTGCTGAGCCAGCTCTTGTGGTCGGTACAGATAGTGACCCAGCACCACACGCGCCAAGTCAAGGTATTCACCCGAACTCAGAATATCAATTTCACTCAGCAGCAACTGCTCTAACTGTTGCTGCAACGGCAGTGACGCAAGTTGGTCTGAATCGATAAGATTAGCCGTCGCCTGCCACAGATTGGCCAGTAAGGTCATCACCAGCGCCTCTTTTGAAGCAAAGTGATTGTAGACGGTACGCTTGGACACCTGCGCCATCGCGGCGATTTTGTCCATGCTGGTGTTCTGCGCACCAAATTCGCGAAAAGCGTCCATTGCGGCTTGAAGTATCGCTTCGCGCTTCAATTCACTACGGGTCTTTTTCATTTCGACTACCTGGTTCATTTCAATTACCTGGGTGTTCATGATCGTTTTCTCAATAATACACTAACCGAGTTAGTTACACTATGCAGTGTACTTTACTAAACTTCTCGGTGTACTTTATTAAACTACCCGGTTTACTTTATTACACTAGGTAGTTTACTTTTTAGGTTGAGATATGTAAACTACACCGACTAGTTTACTTAAAACCTTATTGCAATCGTCACAAACGTTTCATTTTTTTAGTGAACACTATGCCTGAACCCATTGTGTGATTGCGACAACAAGAAGGACGCCTATGAATATCGAATCTACATACGAAACTTCCCAAGAGCTTCCGATGCGCAACGGCAAATTTGCCAACAGCGAAGTCGTCAATAAAAACACACTGCGTGATTTTCTCTCGATCTCTTGGGCCTATCTGACTTCCGAGCGTGAGGAGACTACCCCAAAAAAGCCAATGCCTGTTCAGGAGATCTCTGCTGAGCAGCTTGATGAAGAAAACGAGGATGTGGTTTATCGCCTTGGCCATTCAACCGTATTAGTCAGACTGGACGGCCAGTGGATCCTGACCGATCCTGTGTTCAGTGACCGGGCATCACCGGTGCAGTGGATGGGCCCCAAACGTTTCCATCAACCGCCGATTGCCCTGCAGGACTTACCGGCGATTGATGTGGTACTGATCAGTCACGACCACTATGATCATCTCGATAAAGCCGCGGTAAAAGTTCTGGCTGATAAAGTCGGCTGTTTCCTGGTACCACTTGAACTGGGCAAACTGCTGATCAAATGGGGGTTACCGGCAGAAAAAATTCACGAGTTTTCCTGGTGGCAAAGCGCGAAACTGGGCTCCATTGAATTTGCCTTTACCCCGACCCAGCATTTTTCCGGTCGCGGACTTAATGATCGAAACAGCACGTTATGGGGCAGCTGGGTGATGAAAGGCGCGCAGAAATCGCTATTTTTCAGCGGGGATTCCGGCTATTTCAGCGGCTTTAAACAGATCGGCGAGCGTTTCGGCCCGTTTGATTTAACTCTGGTTGAAACCGGTGCGTACAGTTTTCTCTGTGGTCGGAAGTTCACATGTTCCCCGACCAAAGCCTGCAAGCGCATATCGATTTACGCGGTAAAGTAATGCTGCCGATTCATAACAGCACATTTGATTTGTCCCTGCACCGCTGGTACGAACCGCTGGAACAGGTTGCCGCACTGGCGCACAACCTGAACGTTCAGGTCACGACGCCCATGATAGGCGAGCGCATGGTGCTGTCCGAGCCTAAACCACTGGAAAAATGGTGGCGCAGTAGCGTAACCACACCTGTCGCCGATGTCGCGCCACAACAGGCTTATGATGCGACCTAATACCCACAACTGACCTAGTACTCACGACTGACCAGTATCCACGGCAGACAGAGGGAGGAAACACGACTTTCCTTTTATACTCGATGGATTAGGGTGACATCCGGGTCAGAGCAGTCCGGTAGGGCGATGATGCCCAGAGTCGATAATTGCACTTTACCACCGCCAGCAGTAAACATGCCGCGCACAGGTTATGTAACACTGCCGCCCAAAGCGGTAAACTCATCACGACATTGGCCATGCCGAGCAGCACTTGTAGCATCAGGATGCCCAGCACATGACCGGCCAGTTTATTTTCCTCTGCTGCCCGCAGTTTCATCACCAGTATAGCGACGACCAGGATAGTCAGTATGGCTCCAAATCGGTGAGCGACATGAATCGTCAGCCGCGGTCCATAATCCAGCACGCCAAACTCATAGCTGTCATGACCATAGTGAATCGGCGTAAAGGCCGTTTTGAAATCCAGATGCTGAGTCCAGTTACCTTCGCATATCGGTAAACTGCTGCACATCAACGCGGCATAATTGGAAGACGTCCATCCTCCCAGCATAATCTGCCCCACCACCACCACCAGTGCAGCACCAGCCAGAGCACGCAGCGTTCCACTTTGCGCCCGCATCGGCTGAGAATTCGAACCCGGTGATAATTGCCAGTAAAGCAGGAACAAGGCACACAACAGGCTCAATCCTCCCAACAAATGCCCCATGACCACCAAAGGCAGCAGCTTGAGTGTCACCGTCCACATGCCGAGCACCGCCTGGAAAATAACGATGGCAGCAATCAGAATCGGCAGTCCGATCGCCACCGGCCGATAACGGATACACAGGGTTGTAATGGCAAACACCACCAGACCCAGCGTTGCGGCAAAGTAGCGGTGGATCATTTCAGCCCAAGCTTTCGCCGGCTCCACCTCCAGGTGCGGGTAGAGAAACTCAGCCTTCTTCAGGGCATGATCTGACAGGGGAACCGTAAAGTGACCGTAGCATCCGGGCCAGTCCGGGCAACCGAGCCCGGCATCGGATAAGCGGGTATAGGCCCCGAGAATAATCACCATCAGAGTCAGTAGCAGACTGAAACGCACCAGAGAGAGCAAAACCGTTGCACGGACTGCTTGGCGGTGAGTGATGGCTGATAACCTGTGTTTGTCTGTTGGATGAGTCAGCATAGCCTCCCCCTGTCCTGTTTAACCCACGCGGGATAACTTAAGCAGCTTACGCATATCAGCCAGCATATTACGACTCAGCGCTGCCTGCTGCTCCGCTGGTGCGGTATAGCCCATGACTAACTGACCAAGCGGGTCAATGATCACCATTTGCACAGCACCAACCGTCTGCATAAAACGTTGATTGACTGTTATTCGGGGCAAAGTCAGGTCCCGAATGGCATTTAAATCGCTGACGGCACTGAGCAAGAGTACCGGACTGACCCGCCCTTGCTCTTTACCTAATGCGGTATGGCTTTGGGTCAGCAGATGAAGTTGCTGGCGGCAAACATCATCACATTTATCGGGAACCAGATAAGCCATCTGCCAGCGACTGTGCTGCAAGGGATTGTTTATCCCAAGCTGGCTCAGTGTGACACGCGGTTCAATTAAAGTGCCTTTATTGGTGATACCGCTCTGATACCAGTGGTTGGAGAGCACCGCTTTGGCAACCAACGCCGGCAGCGCAAAAAACAGCACGATGGCGATAAGAATCACGCGACCTTTGGTTTTTGCTTGCGTTTTTGCTTGCATAGTTGCCTCCTTGCTTCGTTTGGTTTCATTTGGTTTCGTTTGGCTCAGCAGCCTCAAATCCGGCCCGCACCGGCTCACTGCGAGTTTGGCGATTTGGGCTGATGCTTTCGATCCGGACTATGTTTTGTCTTGTCCGCACACGACAAACGCATATCGCGGGCTCGCCGCCGATACTTTTTCAACAGCAGCAGTGAAATCAGTGCCAGTACGGTCGCCATAGTGAACCACTGCAGTGCATAGCCAAAATGCTTGCGCGAACCCATCGCCAGAGGTTGCCAGGGCTGAGCATAGGGCCAGCCTGACTGCTGAGGTTGCAGTACCGCCGGAACAACCGGTTTCTCCAAGCCAGCGCGACAATTCAGTCAGATTGAGATTCTGAATCCGGTGCGGATTACCCGCCTCGATGAGCAGCTGCGAACTGAGCGGATTAAGTGAGCGGGTGTACAGCCGGCCGGTTAAACTCTGCACTTGTTGCAGCCATTCAACTTGCGGCAGCATACTGCGCTGCAATCCGGCGGCAACAAAACCACGTTCGACCAGCAGCCAATCACCATCTGCCGTGCGTCCCAACTGATAGGCCAGATAGCCAACCTGTCCGTCCATCGTCTGGTTGTCGAGTAAAAAGGTGCGGGTGGTATCAGGTTGGAAAGTGACTTTTACCTTCACACCGGTCATCTGCTCCGGGGCATACGTTGCCAGCGCCTGTTTAAGACTCACCGGTGCCATCTGCTGATAGCCGGCCAGGCGCGATTCCAACAGCTGCTTTTCCTCGCCACGCGTCCACTGCCAAAGTCCCAATTTGACCAACAAGATAAATACAGCCACAGTTAATGCCATCCCCAACCACATTTTCCCCCGCCCGCGCAAAGGAGGCACCATGCTGCCACTGGCTGTGAAAATCGTTCTGGTCTTACTCTTGCTGTTCATCATTGTTAATCTCGCACGAGCCTTGATCCACATGGTCAGAGAATCAGATGAGAGAGAGAACCAACGCCCGATGAGTCACTATCTCGGGCGGCGCCTGATCCTGTCCGCCTGTGTGGTTCTGCTGCTGATCTTCGCTTTGCTAAGTGGCTGGCTGCATCCTAATACCAGCCCGTACTGACGTACTCCGGAACCGGTCCTCTTTTTTCTGCGGCCCGCCGTTTTAAAGCACGTAAACAAAGACAAACAGACACAGCCACACCACATCCACAAAGTGCCAGTACCAGCTCCCGGCCTGAAAAGCAAAATGGTCTCTGGGCGTAAAATGATCCTTGGCAATACGACCGAGCAGAACAATGAGAAACAGTGTGCCCAGACAGACGTGCATGCCATGAAAACCGGTCAGTAGAAAGAAGGTGTTACCGTACACGCCGGATTGCAGAGTGAGCCCCATCTCATGATAGGCATGGGCATACTCAACCCCCTGGAAGTAGAGGAAAAAGCCGGCCAGCACTATGGTAATTTCCAGCCATACGATCAAGGCCATGCGCCGGTTACGCTCCAGACTGAGATGGGCCATATGTAACGTGACCGATGACGCCAGCAGAATAATGGTATTTTTCAGCGGGATACCCTGCCACGGCATTGCCTGAGTGGTTGTGCCATCAGGTGTGCTCAGTAATGGCCAGATGGCCTCGAAACCAGGCCACAAGACTTCATGGGTCATCGCATTATTACTGGCTCCGCCCAACCAGGGGACTGCGACCATACGGGCGTAGAAAAGCGCACCAAAAAAGGCACCAAAAAACATCACTTCCGAAAAAATGAACCAGCTCATTCCCTGACGAAAAGAGCGCGCTATCTGCGCCGAGTAGAGCCCGGACATCGACTCCATGATCACACTACGAAACCAGCCGGCCAGCATAAACAGCAACACAAAAAAGCCGCCAAACAGAATGATTTTACCAACCACGCCTCCGGCGCTGTCACTACCGGCATGCTGCACCGTGATACCCGCTCCGACCGCGAGCAAAAACAGGGCGACGGCCCCCACAATCGGCCAGTGGCTCTGGGCCGGAACATAATAAGCAGGGCTTTTATTACTCATGATTTGCTCCTTGAGTCACCGCTTGTCCCAAGCGGGCCAGTGATTGTGGATCCGCTTTAGCCGTAATGTTGTACAGGGTATAAGACAGAGTCAGGGTGTGAATCGACGCTGGTAAGTCCGGTTCAATGTAAAAAATCAGCGCCATCTCGGCCTCACCTTGTGCTGCCAGCGGCTGCTGATTGAAACAAAAACACTCGATTTTATTAAAATAACCCGCCCCCAGTCCCGGCGATACCGAGGGCACGGCCTGCCCCACTATCACAGATCCCGATACATTGTGGGCATGATAGGCGGTCTGTATTACTTCACCCGGATGCACATCCATATGAGTAACCTGCGGACCAAATGTCCAGGGCATGCCCTGAGTGATGTGAGCCATAAACTCAACCCGTACGGTGCGTGACATGTCAATCTGCATCCCCTGTGGCTGCACACTGGCCTGATTGCTGGTTTTACCGTTGATGCCCAGTTGCTCGCACATAATGTCGTACAACGGCACCAGAGCAAACCCGAACCCGAACATCAGACACACCGCCAGCAATAGTTTGAAGGTCAGCTTACGATTGCGGGTCTCAGAAACAAGGCGCGTTCATACTCTGTTCCCTTAATCCACTTTAGGCGGGGTGGTAAAGGTATGATGTGGTGCCGGACTCGGAACTGTCCATTCCAGGCCTTCTGCCCGTTGCCACGGTTTTGCCTCAGCGGCCTTACCACCACGAACGCACTTGATCACCAGCCACAAAAAGATCAGTTGCGACAAACCAAATGCAAACCCACCGATAGAAACGATCTGATTCACATCAGCAAACTGAATCGCGTAATCAGGAATCCGGCGCGGCATGCCGGCCAGACCCAGAAAGTGCATAGGGAAAAACAGCACGTTGACCGAAATCACCGAGCACCAGAAGTGCCAGCGGCTCAGGCGCTCGTCATACATGTGTCCGGTCCACTTCGGCAACCAGTAATAAGCCGCCGCCATAATCGAAAATACCGCGCCCGAGACCAAGACGTAATGAAAGTGTGCCACGACAAAATAGGTATCATGGTACTGGAAGTCAGCCGGAACAATCGCCAGCATCAGTCCTGAGAAGCCGCCGATGGTAAACAGCACAATAAAGGCAATGGCAAACAGCATTGGCGTTTCAAACGTGAGCGAGCCATGCCACATGGTCGCCACCCAGTTGAATACTTTGACCCCGGTCGGCACTGCAATCAGCATGGTGCAGTACATAAAGAACAGCTCGGCGAAAACCGGCATCCCGGTGGTGAACATATGGTGGGCCCAGACCAGAAATGACAGCAGTGCAATACTGCTGGTCGCATAGACCATTGAATGATAACCAAAGAGCTTCTTGCCGCTAAATGCGGGGATTATCGCCGAAATTATACCAAATGACGGTAAAATCATAATGTACACTTCAGGATGGCCAAAGAACCAGAAAATGTGCTGGAACATCACCGGGTCGCCGCCACCAGCCGCATCGAAGAAGCTGGTTCCGAAGTATTTGTCGGTCAGCACCATGGTCACCGCTCCCGCCAGCACCGGCATCACAGCAATCAGCAGAAACGCAGTGATCAGCCAGGTCCAGACAAACATCGGCAGTTTGAACCAGGTCATGCCCGGTGCCCGCATATTGACTATGGTCACAATGACGTTGATCGCGCCCATAATGGAGCTGATGCCCATAATATGCACCGAAAATACAAACAGTGCCGTGCTGTCCGGCCCGTAGGTAGTCGAAAGCGGCGCATAGAAAGTCCAGCCAAAATTGGGGCCTCCGCCCTCAGTAAATAACGAAGCAAGCAGGATTAAAAATGCAAATGGCAAAATCCAGAAACTGAGGTTATTCATGCGTGGCAGCGCCATGTCCGGTGCGCCGATCATCAGCGGGATCATCCAGTTGGCGAGACCGGTGAAGGCAGGCATCACCGCACCGAACACCATAATCAGACCATGGACTGTGGTCATCTGATTAAAGAATTCGGGCTCGACTAGCTGCAGACCGGGCTGAAATAATTCTGCCCGGATCACCATCGCCATCGCGCCGCCGGTCAGGAACATGATAAAGCTGAACCATAGATAAAGCGTGCCGATGTCTTTATGATTGGTTGAATAAATCCAGCGCGCCAGCCCTGAGGGAGCCGCGTGATGATCATGATCATGATCATCCAGCACCGCCGTGCTGTTAGCACGTGTCATATCTGCATCGGCAGCCGGTGCCGATTTTGCGTGCTGTTCGGTCGACGGTTTCATTGCGCCTCCTCGCCAGTGGCTTGTCCCTGAGTTTTAAACGCGTTGATATCCGATGCCTGAACCGTATCTCCGGTATTATTACCCCAGGCATTACGCTGATAGGTAATCACCGCTGCCAGTTCCTTATCGCTGAGTTGGTTACCAAAGGCCTGCATTGCCGTGCCGGAACGACCGTTTACCACAACACCAAGATGCTGTTCCAGCGGGCCTGTCGCAATCGGGCTGCCTTTAATGGCCGGGAAAGCACCGGGAAACCCCATACCGGTCGGTTGGTGGCACACTGAACAGCGCTCAAGATAAATTTTTTCGCCCAGAACCATCGACTCTTCCAGTGATACGGAGCTCTGTAACGCTTGCTGCGCCTCCGCCCGGGCAGCAGCAATCTGCACTTTTTTGTCCGCCAGCCACGCTTCGTAGTTCTGTTCCGTCATGGCATGCACCACAATGGGCATAAAACCATGGGCGCGCCCGCACAGTTTCCGCACACTGACCACGGTAAACACCAGGCTTATCGATCCGGGTCCAGGCTTCATTGATAAATCCGGGGATGGTGTCTTTTTTGACGGCAAAGTCAGGTACCCACCAGGAATGAATCACATCATCTGAGGTGAGCAGAAAGCGCACTTTGCGGTTGATGGGCAGCACCAGCGGCTGATCCACTTCCAACAAATAATGCGCGCCTTTCTCTTCATTGCCCTCGATCTGCTGCTGAGAAGTGGCTAACAGGCTGTAGAACTCGACATCCTGATCGAAATAACTGTAATGCCACTTCCATTGGGAGCCGGTCACTTTAATGGTCAGATCCGACTGTGAGGTATCTTCCATCGCGATAAGCGTGGTGGAGGCAGGAATCGCCATGCCAATCAGGATAAGTACAGGAATGACGGTCCAAATAATTTCGACTTTAGTACTTTCATGGAAATCAGCCGCGACTGCGCCTTTGGATTTACGGTGTTTAAAAATGGCATAGAACATAGCGCCAAACACCACCAAAGCGATGGCGACACAGATATAAAAAATCAGCATGTGCAAATGGTAAACCTTGCCACTGATCTCGGTTACACCTTGTGTCATATTCAGCGAATGTTCAGCAGAAATAGCAGGAGCAGCAAAACTAATCAGCAATACATCAGTCAGCAGCCACAGGTTGGTCACGAACCTTCTCAAGAGATCTCTCCTTCGCTAAGCCAGGGTAAACTGCGCGTTTCAGGATCCACTCCGTGTGAACATCGAACTCAACACGATTTGTTATATTTATGTTAACTAAAGGCTAGTAAGTGTTTCAATTTTGTTCAAGCACGTCGCACGGAAAGTCTTGCGGTCGGATAAGTAACTGAAAATTTGTCCTAAGATTGCTATAGGTTAGGATGACCATACTGACAGGCGGCTGTTCCATACGCTTGCAGTCGGTTTAGCGATTGCGCCCTCATAACCGAGAATCAATATCACTTAGACTAAAACCTACAATACATTCAACAAGGTGATCGCCATGATGCAACAAGTCACGCAATGGTTAGCAAAAGACCCCGACCCGAAAACGCGCGAAGAAACTGCAACGCCTGATTGATACTCAGGCCACAGAGGAGCTGGCATCTCGCTTTCAAGCGCGCCTCGAATTCGGTACAGCTGGCCTGCGCGGCAAAGTCGGTTGCGGACCAAACCGGATGAATCGTCTGGTGATTCAGGAAACCGCCACCGGACTGGGTGAATACCTCATCAAACAAGTCGATAATGCCAAGATGCGTGGTGTGGTCGTCGGTTACGACGGACGCCCTGATTCAGAGCAATTTGCCCATGATACCGCTGCGGTGCTGACTGCCCTTGGCGTCAAAGTGTATCTGACCCATAAAGTCGCGCCGACGCCTGTCGTTGCATTCGGGGTCAAACATTTCAAAGCTGCCGCTGCCGTGGTCGTTACTGCCAGTCATAACCCGCCAGAGTATAATGGCTTTAAGGTTTACTGGGAGAATGGCGCGCAAATCATACCGCCTCATGATGGTGGTATCGCCGCTGAAATAGAGCTGGCTGCAACCCGTGCCGTCCCGTTGATGGCACTGGATGATGCCCATCAGGTCGGCCTTCTGGAGTGGTTAGATGATGCCTACTACCAGACCTATCGCCGCACTCTGGAAAGCAGTAAGTTACTCAACAATCATACGAATCCGCAAAGTATTACCCTGGCCTATACCGCCATGCACGGCGTTGGCGCGGACATGGCAGAAAGCCTGTTGCGTGATGCCGGATTTAAAAATGTTCTGAGCGTCGCGGAGCAACGTGAGCCGGACGGCCGCTTCCCGACCGTCAACTTCCCCAACCCTGAAGAAGCCGGTGCGATGGATATGGTGATCGCCCTGGCCGATTCTATCGAGGCCGAACTGGCCTGCGCCAACGATCCTGATGCCGACCGCTTTGCCGTCGCAGTACGCCGCAGCGATGGCGAGTATCAGATGCTGACCGGCGATCAGGTCGGGACGCTGTTCGCCGAATACCTGCTCACCCATACTGATGCCAGCAAGCAGTTGGTCGGTAATACCATCGTCTCCTCCAGCCTGCTGGGCAAAATTGCAGCGGCGCATGGCGCACAATATTACCAGACCCTGACCGGTTTCAAATGGCTGACCAATGTCGCGATGCAGCAGCAAAGCCCGCAGCATCAGTTCCTGTTTGCTTATGAAGAAGCGCTGGGTTATACCCTGGGACAAACCGTGTGGGACAAAGACGGCCTGTCAGCACTGGTGGGATTTGCCCAGCTTGCCGCCGAGCTTTACAGTGAGGGCAAAACCATCTGGGATCAGCTCGAAGCCATCTATCGCCAGCACGGCCTGTACGTCACCGCTCAGTGCAGTATCGCGCTCGATCCAACTCAGCCAGCCGTCGGTGACAGACTACGTGCCGAGCCTCCGCACGAGATTGCCGGCCGGGTGGTGACTGAGATGGACGATCTGAAGTCGTCAATACGCTATCTGGCTGATGGCATCACAGAAAAGATCGACCTGCCAGCCAGTGACGTGCTGATTTATCATCTCGAAGGAGGCGCGCGCGTCATCGTCAGACCTTCCGGTACAGAACCGAAACTGAAATGTTACTACGAGGTGATTGGCAGCTTCTCTCACAACGAGAGCTATGCCAGTGCTCAGGAGCGGGCCGATGAACAGCTCTCGCTGCTAATGAGTGAACATCAGCACAGCCTGAGCTGAGCCCTTAACGACAAAGCCCTGCCAGATAGGCCTGTCTTTCCTACACAAATCCCTCGATGAAAGTTGAGGGATTTTTTTTTGAATTTTTGTCGATTTTTATGATCTCAACAAAAAACAAAGTGTTGAGGTAAAGTATGGTGTTTTTAACAGATGCAGAGCAATGGGCGACTGAGACTTTTTCACAAGCTAATCTCGGAGATCTTAGACGAACCAAACGTTTAGTTAAACTCACCGCATCTCTTGCTAATCACGTAGGGCAGTCTATTGTGCAATCTTTAAAATCTCCTTCTGACATTGAAGCCGCTTACCGTTTTACCCGCAATCACGCTATTGACTCTCAATCGATTGCAGAAGCAGGCTTTGCCGCAACGGCCGAACTGGCTCAATCTTATGACTGTCTACTGGCTTTGGAAGATACAACCTCACTGGACTTTACCCATCGAACCGTCAGGGATGAAATGGGATATACCACCTCTAGGAAAAGCGCCAAAGGCATGCATGCTCACTCCGTGTTGCTGTTTGCTCCCGAGGAGAAGCAGGTTGTGGGGTTGATTGAGCAGGAGCGCTGGATAAGGGACATGAGCTTATATGGAAAGAAAGCTCAGCGAGGTAACCGAGCCTATGAAGAGAAGGAAAGCTTTAAATGGGAACGTGCGTCGAGAGCCATGGAAAAACGTCTCGGCTCAGTGATAGACAAGGTTATCTCCGTCTGTGACAGAGAAGCCGACATCATTGAATACCTGACCTATAAAATGACCAACCGACAACGCTTTGTCGTCCGATCGATGCAAAGCCGGTGCATCGAAGAGAGTACAGACAAGCTGTACTCATTTAGTGATGCCTTACAGCCCGCAGATGAAAGAAAAGTTCAGGTTAAGCAACGAGGAGGACGTAAAGCTCGAGAGGCTATCTGCGAAGTTCGATATGCCCCAATCACCATCAAAATGCCAGCAAACAAACGAGGTGAACCCGTCTCATTGTACTATGTGGGCTGTCAGGAAACGAATCACGAGCAGGCCCTTTGCTGGCATATTCTCACGTCAGAGCCAGTGTTGAGTAAAGAGGATGCTAAGCGTATCTTGGATTACTATGAAAAACGCTGGTTGATTGAGGAGTTCCACAAAGCCTGGAAAAGCGGAGGAACACAGGTTGAGGAGCTCCGTATGCAAAATAAAGAGAATTTAGAAAAGATGGTCGTCATCCTAGCGTTCATAGCCGTTCGTGTTCATCAACTGCGTTATCTTGGTCTGAACAAAAAAGAAGCGGAAAAACAGAGTTGTGAAACGCTCTTGAGTCCGGTTGCTTGGAAGCTACTTTGGTCAAAACAGGAAAAGACGCGCCCCCCTAAAAGAGCACCAAGTGTGTACTGGGCATACATCAATCTCGGCAAGCTCGCGGGATGGTATGACTCGAAACGTAATGGTCGTGTGGGCTGGGAGCGGTTATGGGAAGGATGGTTCTTATTACAAACCATCCTTGAAGGTTATCTGTTAGCCAAGTCTCTTGACCTATGAGATGTGATCAAGAGACAGGCCAGATAGGCAGGGCTTTGCTCTTGGTATCGGGTATCTGGTATTAGACCAGGCACCGGTTATACCAAAACATCCAGCATGCTGGCATCGTACTCTTGCAGCGGCTGGGCATCACGAACCAGTTCAACATAGTTCGGATTAGCAATAAACGGACGACCAATCGCCACTAACTCGAACTTGCCCTGTTCTATCGCTTGTGCACTGCTTTGTGCCGTAAAGCCGCCAGATGCCATCAGCGTACCTGAATAGTGTTTGCGCATATACGCAGAGACTTTGCCATCCAGATAATCAAACTCCATGCTGTCGTCAAACATGCCTTCATGCAGATAAGCCAGTTCACGCTTGCCAAGCTCAGCCAGCAGGTAATCGAACACAGCACGGTCACGGGCATCCGGGCTGATATGGGCATACGCACCCGGCGACAAACGCAGACCAGTACGCTCACCGCCGATACGAGCGATGATGGCATCAATAACCGCCAGAGGGAAACGCGCCATATTCTCCGGCGTCTGACCAAATTCATCCTCACGCTGGTTGGTATCAAAGTGCAGGAACTGATCAAGCAAATAGCCGTTAGCACCGTGAATTTCCACACCGTCAAAACCCGCCACAATCGCGTTTTCCGCTGCGGTCACATAATCTTCGATCAGTTGCTCAATCTCTTCTTTACTGGCGGCTTTCGGTACCACATAAGTCAGATCACGACGACGCGGGACAGTGCCGTCAAACGCAAGCGCAGACGGGCCAATCACCTCACCACCACCAAAAAACTCAGGATGAGCCACACGGCCGGTGTGCCATAGCTGGGCGAAAATTTTTCCGCCACGATCATGCACCGCCTGAGTCACTTTAGTCCATCCTGCGATCTGCTCATCGCTGAATAGTCCCGGGGTATCCGGATAGCCCTGACCATCCGGGCGAATAATGGTAGCTTCAGAAATAATCAAACCAGCGTCAGCGCGGCGCGCGTAATAGGCTGCCATTTCGTCAGTTGGTACCAGACCGGCTGCGGCCATACAACGTGTCAGCGGCGCCATCACAATGCGGTTGCTTAAAGTGATCTGCTCATTGAGAACATAAGGTTGAAACAATAAATCGGTCATGGAACTGTCCTGCTATTTGAATGCTTACTTTACTTGCGTGCCACTATGCTAGATCAAATTTGAATGATCATTCAAGATATATTTTGAATGACCGTTCAAGATACTTTGTCAGCCTGACAAATTCAGAGTAGAATCAGCCTATCCACCCCAGCTGAGAGACGTTGTGCGCGTAGCCGAATTTAACCGAGAGCAGGTATTACGTTCTGCGATGTATGAATTTATGTCGAAGGGCTTTAATAAAACCAGCATGCAAGATCTAAAAAAAGCCACCGGACTGCATCCGGGGTCGATTTATTGCGCTTTCGAAAATAAACGTGGCTTACTGCTCGCCGCTCTTGAACAATACGCCAGTGAACGCGAAGCAGAATTCAACGCTATTTTTGCCGCTCAGCCAAGTGTCATGGACGGTTTGAAAAGCTATTTCTGTATGGTCATCGACGAGTGTGCCCAGGACACGGTCAAAGATTGTCTGCTGCAAAAAGCGCAAAGTGAGTTATCACAGCAGGATGATGAAGTGGAATCCGTCATTCGTGACACGCTCAATATCTGGAAACTGGGTCTGCGCGATCAATTGCAAGTCGCTCGTCAGCGGGGCGAGATCAGTCCGGAATCGGATTGCGATTTTCTGGCTGATTATCTGGTGATGGGAATCTATGGATTGCGCACCTTTGCGCACGCTAAACCGAAAAAAGAATTGCTGTGTAAGATGGCTGAACAGCTGCTGGCAACCATCAAAATCCAGTAAATTAACCACTAAAATATTCGTATTGCCAAGGCACATCCTGTGCCGGATTATCCGTGGCGTATGGATCTCATTGGTTTAAAGCAAGCCGTCACTCAGCATCCAGCCCGCCAGCAGCAAAAAGATAACACCCATCACTTTATGCTGATAAGTGCGAAAACGGCGACTGTCCAGCAGCGGACGACCAAACATCCCGACGGCAGCAACCAGCAGCAGATTAAATGCTAATCCCAGACAATTAAGCAGCAGGCCAAGACTCAGCATCTGCTGGGCTGAACTGGCAGCAATGTTGGACGATACAAACTGGGGTAAAAACATCACAAAAAACAGCAACGCCTTAGGATTGAGCAGGTTACTGACCAAGGCTCGCTGATAGAACGTGGTCGCCAGCTGATGTTTATCGTCCAGTTGCGGAGCCTGTTCGGCCCGGGCTCTAAGACAATCCACACCCAGTTTAAGCAAATACGCTCCCCCTAACAGATGCAGTACGCTTAACGCTAACGGGCTGACGGCAATCAGTGCCGACACGCCTAACGCAGCCAGCAAAGTCAGAATAATGCCTGAGGTGGCATTACCCAGGCTGGCAAACACACCGACTTTTTTTCCATAGCTGAGGCTGGAACTGGCAATCAGCAGCATATCAGGCCCGGGCAGAAGTAACAGCGCAATCACAGCGGTCAGATACACCGGCAGCACAGTCGAATCAATCATAGTTATCATGTTGTCAAAATTAAAAGGCGGCGGATCTTATATTAATGATAAACATAAAAACAACACCATTAACTGATAAATTTAATTTATAAAGACAATAGTTTCATATGAACCATTAAGAGCAATTTTGTACAAAAATTCTGTCCGGTGATGCAGTAGACTGGTGAATCCTGTCATTACGAGGCCACGATGAATAAGCCACACGACGAACGCAGTAAAGAAAGCGCCCGCTTTCAGAGAGCAGATGAGTTGGGCAGTATCGAACTGCTTGATGCTGAATATCATAAGCAGAATTTCTCCCGGCACAGTCACGAAGGGTTCACGGTGGGCGTCATTGAGCGTGGGGCGCAGCGGTTTTATCGCACCGGCGGAGAACACGTTGCTCCGCAGGACAGCATTATTCTGGTTAACGCCGACGAAGTACACACCGGCCATTCAGCCGTGGAAGGTGGCTGGGCTTATCGGGCGATGTACCCTCTGCCAGAACAGTTTGCCACCATAGCCCGTGAAATGGGCGCCAACCGATACGGCTCACCCTATTTCCCCAGTGCCGTGGTCAACGATGCCGACCTCGCTAATCAGTTTCGTCTGGTGTTTGATACTCTGCAGCACTCAGAGAAACCGCCTGTTGCGCGAAACGCTGATCTACGCCAGCTTGGTAAAACTGATGACCCGGCATGGTAAACACGCACCTAAGGCGCGTGATACGGGCAAACTGCAGCAACAGCTTAAAGTGGTCAAAGAATTTCTGGATGACTTTCCGCAAGCCGATGTATCCTTGGATGCATTAGCCCAGTTGGCTGGTATCAGCGCGTTTCATTTAGTCCGGGCATTTCAGAAAATGTTTGGCCTGCCACCACACGCTTATCAGATTCAGTCGCGTTTACGCTACGCCAAAACCCTGCTGCGTGCTGGTCACTCGATTGCCGATACCGCTCAGCAGTGTGGTTTTCACGACCAAAGTCATCTGCACCGCCATTTTAAACGTGCCATGGGCATCACCCCGCGCCAGTATTTGCAAAGCTGAGCAATTTCATCCAAGTTTTTCTCTGTTCCATATGGCTAACTGAGATCAGTAAACACCACCTGTTACGCTGCATTACGCAGCCAAATCAGTATAATGTCGCCTTCACAATCAGGATGATTTATGAGTAGTTCCGTTTTGTCACATGCCAGCCCCAATCCTTCACACGCCCGCCTGTTCTGGCAGGGCACTGTTGCCATGCTTCCGCTCAGTGTGGCGGTGTTGCCCTGGGGCCTGTTGGCCGGTTCGTTCGCCATTGATGCCGGCCTCAATCCGCTCGAAAGCCAGGCCCTGTCAGCGATTTTGTTTGCAGGTTCGGCGCAATTGGTGGCTACCGGCATGTTTAAAGCGGGCGCAGGTCTGCTGACCATGCTGATCACCACCCTGTTTATCACCTCACGTCACTTGCTGTATAGCATTTCAATGCGCAGCAAAATCAGTCCGTTACCGACCCGATGGCGCTTAATTCTCGGCTTTTTGCTCACCGACGAGTTATTTGCTTTGTGCGGACAACAAAATGAACAGCAATTTAATCGCTGGTATGCACTCGGCGCAGGTCTGAGCTTCTATCTGTGCTGGAATCTGGCCACGCTGGCAGGTATCGTTGCCGGCAGTTACATCCCGGCGCTGACTGATCTCGGTCTGGAGTTTGCGGTCGCCGCCACTTTTATCGCGATTGTGGTACCTAATATCAAAAGTGTGCCGGTTCTGGTGTCTGTGATAGTGGCCTTGGTGCTGTCGGTAACCCTGAATGTATTGCAGATTGAAGGCAGCCTGATGATTGCCAGTATCGGGGCCATGCTGGCCGGTTTTGCCACTGAACAACTTTTACCACGAAACAACTAATGGGAGGCCGCGCATGATCCTGCTTTCAATCCTCGCCATGACGGCTTTGGTGTTTGTCAGTCGCTACGTTTTTCTCGAACCCAGGCTGCCGCTGCGCCTCAGTCCGCGTCTGCAGCGTCTGCTCAGCTACTCGGGCCCGGCGGTTCTGACTGCAATTTGGGCTCCTATCGTTTTTACTCATGAGCACACACTGTGGCTAGGCCAGAACAATCCTTATCTGTGGGCGGCGGCACTGGCTGTCCTGCTGGCCTGGAAAACGAAAAATGTTCTGCTCACCACCGTACTGAGTATGGTTGTCTTTCTGCTGCTTAATCTGGTGGTCTTTGCCGCTTAGCCAGCAGCGAAAGCCAATCAGAGCCAGCGACAAACAAAAAACCACCGCAAAGCGGTGGTTTCAATCAACACTGACATCTTCTACTGCTATTCACTGACATAGCAGTTGTTCTGCTCTGTTGCTACGCAGTTACTCAGCAACCCATTCAATTTCCATCAAGGTTGTATCAGCGCATTTCAGGCGCGCCAGAAACAGGTCATCTTTATGCACCACCCCAACTCCGGACGGCGTGCCCGTCATCACGATGTCTCCATCGGCTAACGTGGTGTAGGATTGCAGGTCATCCAGAATCACGTCGGGTTTGAACATCATCTGACTCACACCACCGCACTGAACTCGCACGCAGTTAATATACAGCTCCAGTGAGAGTTGTCCGATGTCCAGGCCTTGCAAAGAGATAAACCGACTCAGAAACCGCAGAACCATCAAAGGCTTTGGCCCTTTCCCACGGCAACTGTTTACCTTTCAGCTGTGACTGAAGCTCACGTTTAGTCAGATCCAGCCCCAGACCGACAGCGCTAAAGCGGCCATTTTCGACCACAAAACAGATCTCCGTTTCATAATGGAGAGGTTCCTGATGAAACGCATGCAGAGTGCTGGAAATACTGCTGTTGGGCTTATTAAACACCACCATCTGGTCCGGAATGACGTTGTTGAGTTCTTTCACATGCTCAACATAATTACGCCCGACACAAACCACTTTTGACGGACAGACCAGCCTCTCATCAACACGAACCGAATTCATCTCTCTTCCTTGAACTATGGTGAAAGGAAAAGTGTACCGGATCCTGCAACCACTCCCATCAAATTCTGTCGATGCGATGTCAAAATTAAGATCTGCCGCCCACTCTTAATTCGCAACCTTGCCGATGATTTTTTCACATAACTGCTTGAGCTGGACCAGTTCTTCAACCTCCAGGTCAAATTTGCACATCATCGCGGCAGGCACTGTCAGTGCCTGCTCACGCAGGCTTTGTCCTTTTTCGGTCAGGCATAATTCACGCGCCCGTTCATCAGTCGCGCTGCGACGACGCTCCAGTAAACCTTTCCCTTCCAGGCGTTTAAGCAGCGGCGTTAAGGTCCCTGAATCAAGATAAAGTTTTTCACCCAGCGTTTTTACGCTGATCCCATTTTGCTGCCATAGCACCATCATCACCAGATACTGAACATAAGTCAGATCCAGGGCGTCGAGCAGTGGTCGGTAAGCCCTCACTACCGCATTAGCCGCGCTATACAGAGGGAAACAGAGCTGATTATCCAGCAACAACATCTCGTCACTACTGGCAGGGAAATCAGTTTGAGAGGAACGGCAATCACTCATTTTTATCACTCACAATTAAATTGCGCACAATATACTTGCCTTATGAGCAAAGATCGATCTAATATTGCTTACAATTAAATTGCACACAACTTAAATTACCCTACGAGGAGAAGCAACATGAGTGCTCTATACACAACCAAAGCCACCGCATCAGCTGGTCGTAACGGCAAAGTCAGTACTGATGACGGATTACTGACCCTGGATTTAAGCTACCCGAAAGAGATGGGCGGCACTGGATCTGCAACCAATCCGGAGCAATTATTTGCCGCAGGTTATGCAGCCTGTTTTTCCAACGCGATTTTACACGTCGCAAGAGAAGCCAAAATCAGCCTCAAATCGGCCCCGGTCAGCGCGGAAGTCGGTATTGTTCAGAACGAGAACGGCGGTTTCGCTTTAACGGTAAATTTAGCGGCAACATTGGAACTACCGGAGCAACAGGCAGTCGAACTGGTAACGAAATCACACCAGATTTGCCCTTACTCCAATGCAACCCGCGGCAACATTGCCGTCGGCGTCACTGCCAACGGGGTAAAAATTGCCTAATTGGGAGCAAGATTACCTAATTGGGAGAAAAATTGCACAAAAAGTCGCCACCTGGCGGCTTTATTCATTTTTCTTCAATAAAAACAAAACCTAAACGTCACAAACCAGAAATCAAACCGTCATTTAAAAATCCTACCTTACTCACATCCAAACGAAAGAGCACCGAAGCTCGTTAACTATGAATAAGGTAATAACAATGAAACAAGCAGCAGTGGCAATCGCCGTTTTCGCAGCCCTGGCATCAGGTTCAGCAATGGCAGCAACCGTTTACAAAGCCGATGGTACCGAACTGAAAGTTGGCGGTCGTATGGAGTTCCGTGGTGACTTCAACGGTTCAACCAACGGTCAGGAAATCGAAGGCACAATGGAAAACAAAAGCCGTATGCGTCTGAACGTGAAAGGCGAAACGGAACTCGCTAACGAGCTGAAAGGCTTTGCGGTTTGGGAAGCAGAACAGAAAGTCGAATCTTCAGGCGATAAAAGTGGCACCAGCGATTTCGATCAACGTTACATGTACGTGGGCCTGAAAGGTAACTTCGGTGCAGTATCATTCGGCCGTCAGAACAGCGCTGGCGTACAAATCTCTGACATGTCAGATATCGCTACCTTTACTGGTGACCAAAAAGCGTTCATCAACTCAGGTAACGAGCAAATCAACAACACGATTGCTTATGGCTACGAGTTCGACGCAGTCAGCCTGAAAGCAAGCTACATTGCCGGCGAAGAAAAAGATACTGATGGCTTTGGTATCTCTGCAATCTACAACACGCCATTTGGTCTGGATATCGGTCTGGGCTACTCATTCAATGACAATGGTGAAGGTAACGGTTCTGCTGACCAAGTTATCGCAGGTCTGGGCTACACCATTGACCAACTGTACCTAGCAGCAACTTACACCACAGGTGATCTGGACGACGATGCGAACCAGGAATTTGATGGCGTAGAGCTGGTTGCTCAGTACAAACTGACTAAAGAATTCCGCATGATTGCGGCGTACCAGAAACAAACTGAAGAGACCAACGGTGTTGATGAAGACACGGCTGACTTCTTCGAACTGACTGGTCGCTACGACTTCAACAAAAACTTCCGTGGTTACCTGTCTTACATGCTAAACAACCTGGATGAAGAAGACACTGGTTACGACGTAAACGACACAGTTTCGCCTGGGTCTGCGCTACGACTTCTAATCTCTCCCTTAATCTTCTGGGATACTGTCCTTTGGCCAAGCTTCGCTTGGCCTTTTTTGCACTTTGTGGGTGCACAGTGAGCCGCAACAGTGCCGTCATTACGGTAAATATGGGCTAACTGGTAGTTTAGTCTATCTAATTCACTGATATTATTGGATTTATAGATTTGGCATGAGGAATGCAAGGTAATTAGTACAAATGCAGGCAGCGTTTGTGCTTCTTTTCAGTGATAAGGCAGAAATCACTGGTCACTTCATGTTCTTTGACCTCCCTCTGGGAGGTCTTTTTTTGCACCAAATTCAGCCCCTTGCCCAAAGACAAAGCACTAATCTGTGTACACTTGTGTTGAGAAATGTTCTAAATAGTTGATATTACTTAAAATTAAAACATGGCACACTACATGCATTATCAAGAGTACAAATGCAGGCAGCGTTTGTGCTTCTTTTCAGTGGTAAGGCAGAAATCACTGATCACTTCATGTTCTTTGACCTCCCTTTGGGAGGTCTTTTTTTTGCACCAAACTTAATCTCATGCCCTAAAACCAAGCAGCGGTACTGGTTCCGCCGCAGCGAAGAAAAAAAACAAGCCACTGATTTTATTAGCATTATTGAGTTGGCATAGAGAATGCATTGTTATAATTACAAATGCAGGCAGCGTTTGTGCTTCTTTTCAGTGATATGGCAGAAATCACTGATCACTTCATGTTCTTTACCTCCCTCTGGGAGGTTTTTTTTGCGTGTCGTGTCTCTGACATCGAATGGATACTAGTCGCTTTAGCTTGCTCGTTATTTGAGCGGCATCAATATTTTCAAAATCTACGCCTCCCGAAACACAAATGACATCGACAAATGTGGCGCAGATCAGACCAATGCAAAACCAGTTGCATAATATAAATCCCGTTCAGCACCGCCAGCGAGTCGTGTTGCGGCAACATATCTCTGTCAGCCAATCCTGTGCTGAAAATAAACTGAAAGAAAAAGGCCCAAATCTCTGTCTTAACCTTTAACTCACCCGATTGCGCAGCTTACAGCGAATGCTTATGCTGATGATTAATCGGACTCACATCAGGATTCAGAGGAATGAGGATGACCAAGCCAATTAAGGTGACACTTTATCGATGGGCAGGGCTGTTTGGCCCGTTTAAAGTCAAAATACCCTGTGGTGAATGCACATTAAGCAAAGATATCCTGGAAGATAGTTTACGCAATGAACTACTTGATGTACCGGTCGATCTGGAAGTCAAAGACTGGCTCAGCAACTGGTGGCAGCCACTGCGCTTTGGCGCATGGCACGCGCCTATTGTGATGGTGGAAAATCGGGTCGTCAGCCAGGGAGAGGCCCTCAACCGGGGAGCGTTTATTCAGGCCGTGATCAGCGAATGGGCCAAACGAGACAGGTTACAGGGCAATATTCTCTTTGGGAAACACAACTGCCCATACTGTCAAAAAGCCAAGAAACTGCTCGATAGCGCCGGTATTCACTATCAGTATCATGATGTGGTGAAAGAGAGTGCCGCACTGTATCGCATGATCCCGGAGGTCAAAGCACATATCGGTCATAAAACCCCGGTCACTGTACCGCAAATCTGGCTGAACGGTGACTATATTGGCGGTTGTGATGCACTTGAACATTGGCTCAAAAGCCATACAGACAGCAACAATATTATCCACTTCTCAAGCCAGGCCAGTAGTGAGTAACACAACGTTGAGCTAGGGTTTCAACCCTATGTTTCAATTCCTTAATTTCAATTCCATCGTTTCAATCCCAGATAAAAACGAAAAGCCCCGGTTGTGGCAACCAGGGCTTCGATAATATCGATGGCTCGCGTTAGCGGCTGATTTTCTTCCACAATGTTTTAATGAAAGACTTTTTCTTCGGCTTACTTTTACCGTACAGCTCTGCATGCATCAGCTGCTGACCAATTACTTGACTCATGTACAGTGCACCTAAATCATTACCCATGATTCTCTCCCACACCAAGATGTAATTTAACTACATATTGAAGTTAATATAGCATCAAACCGGGATAAAGCAAGATACGCATCACACTTTTAAGTAATTTAAAAACAAAGCGTAGTAATTACACAACAAATCAGCTGCGTTTAGGCTGTTTATAGGTCTTGCCGGCCGCCTGATAAGTGTCCTTCACTTTGACATCAAACAGCGCATCAAAGAACCAGGCTACAAACTTAATCACATCTTCACCTTCGTTCATGATGTGTTCAACGTATTCCTGCTCTACGCCCTGTTCATCGGTCTGCACAGACACATGATAGATACGTTGTTCACCTTCAATATCAGCCAGCGCAAACTGTCCACTCAGAGACTGTGCCGCTTCCGCGATATCCGCGTCATCCGATTGCTTCAGCAATTCGAGCGCTTGTGGCAGTGATTCTTTCGCACATAGTTCTTTTACCAGCGCTTCAAACTCATTCTGTTGCATGTCGATTCCTCTTTAATTGCAGCGCTGAAGTATAACGATAAGGTGCGCAAACTGCACCAGCATTACGCGGCATCAGTCAAAATCGTCCCTCATACCACATCAGGTGAGGCAACCGAAGAAAACTCAATTCCCCCGATAAGTCGAATACGCATAAGGGCTGAGTAACAGTGGAATGTGATAATGTGCCGTTTTATCGGTGACATTAAAATCAACCGGGATCTCGCTGTAGAAGCTGTCGATATGTTGCTGCTTAAAGAAGGGGGCAACATCAAAAACCACCCGGTAATGCTCACTGTCGCCTAACGCAAAACTGTTGATTCGACCCTGAGCGTTGGTGGTTTGCTCGGATAATAACTGCCATTCGCCGTTCAATTGCTGATAGAAGCGGACATCCACACCTTGCCCGGGTAAACCCTGATTGGTATCCAGCACATGCACGCTCACATCCGCCAAAGCCGGAACACT
The DNA here is from genome assembly GCA_039696685.1 of Vibrio sp. CDRSL-10 TSBA. Taxonomy (NCBI): domain Bacteria; kingdom Pseudomonadati; phylum Pseudomonadota; class Gammaproteobacteria; order Vibrionales; family Vibrionaceae; genus Vibrio; species Vibrio sp. CDRSL-10 TSBA. The sequence continues at coordinate 1,180,138 of CP155565.1, forward strand.
GGTCAGTAAAGCCGCCGTCAATACGCTGCGTTGAATAAACCGGCTCATCGTTTTTTGCTTAACCATCTTTGGTCACCTCTGTTGTAATGAATATGCCCATCACAAGACCTTGAGACTGCGATAAATATTTCACGCTACGATAAATTTTTACCGCACAGGTAAGAGTTTATTCCTCGATAAAAGCGTTTATAGTGTTGGCCGTCTGTATTAACCCGGCTTTGCCGGATGCCCATCACCCTACAGGAGTATTCTATGGATTGGCTGCAAAGTGTTACCACTTATACCCGCGTGGTCGAAGAAGGCAGCTTTAACGGCGCGGCACGCAAACTCAATACCACCAGCTCAGCCGTCAGCAAGCGTATCCATTGGCTCGAGGAGCGGATCGGTGTTCAGTTGCTCAAACGCACGACCCGTTTCTGTGACGCAAACCGAAGCCGGGGCTCTATTTTATCAGCGCGCGAAATCACAACTGGAAAGCTGGCAATCAGTCGTCGATGAAACCCGCTCACTCAACCAAAGCCCGGCCGGACTACTGAAAATCGGTGCCACTTTGGCGGTAGGTTCCAAATTCCTGATGCAGTATGTCGACGAGTTTCTTCATCTTTATCCCGATATCCGTATCCAGCTGACGACCACAACGCCAGGCCAGTTACCTGAACTGCATCTTGATCTGTTCATCAGCCGTGAAATCGAACAGCTCAATTCCCTCAGCTTTAAAGCGACAGCCCTGTTTGAGCATCACGCCGGCTTTTACGCCTCTCCGCAATATCTGCAGCGCCACGGCATGCCAACCCGGCTGCAAGATCTTAATGACCACAATGTATTGTGCTGGGGTGAGCAGACGCGACGCGAGATGAAAACCAGTAATAACCAACGCATCACGGTATCGGGTAATTTTGCCACGACCAATCCTGAAGCCCTATTTTATGCCGGCAAATGTGGCATGGGTATTGTGGTCTCCAACCATGTCATGCTGAAAGAAGAACTCAGACAGGGATCATTGGTGCGTATTTTGCCGGACATCACCATCGATCAGGCCACGGTCTATGCCTACTACCCGAAACTGGATTATCAGCACACGCGTACCCAGTTGTTTCTTAATTTCCTCAAGCAGAAACTGGCTCAGTCACAAGACAAAACGCTAAGTTTTGGATGATGTCGCAAAGCGGACAAAAAACACCCAACCAGTTAGTACCAACTAACACATTGATTTTCGATAACTAATATTACGCATCTGCACAGAACAACGCAGATAGTGGAAAATTGTGATAATTTCAGCCATAGTAACAAAGCGCATAATATGATATCAGTTACTTAATTCCCATCAGCCTGTCTGAGACAACGTGAGTGCGAATTATGACTACAACGTCACTGGCCAGAAACGCCGTTAGTCTGGAAACCATAAACGAACTACTTCTGCTGGAAGAGAACGCATTGCTGGACAGAGCCGCCAGAGTGCTGCATTCGCATTTCAGTACGTTTTGTACCTGTATTGTCGAACTCGATAAATCTCATTACAAGGCTCATCCCCTCTCCTATGCGGCGGGCAACGAGCTGAGAAGCAGCCCGTGCTACCAGTTGAAAGGCACCCCTTGTGAGCAGGTGGCAAAGTCCAAACAGGAGTTTTGCCTGTTTCCCTCACAGGTCAGTAAGATTTTCCCGTTTGATGATTTTCTGGCAGACAACCAGATTGAGTCGTATATCGGCGTACCTTTGCGCACCAACAGTGGCGAAGTGCTGGGGATATTGATTTCAACCTTTACCGAAACCATTCACGATGAAGACAGCATGGTGGAATACCATCGCATTATTGCGCGTATTATCGTCCATTCACTGCGTAACAAATGGTTATCTGAGCGCTCCGACAGCCTGGTCAATCAGCTGAGTTATGAAGTATCGCATGACAATCTGACCAACCTGATGAACCGCAATTATCTGTCAGATAAATTAGAGCGTCTGGTTGAGACCAGCAGCGAACCGTTTACGCTCGCTTACCTTGATATTGATAATTTTAAAGCCATCAATGACCTGTACGGACACTATATTGGCGACCAGATCATTCGGTTTGTCGCGAATTCGATTGTGCAATGCGTACGTGAAGAGAAACCTGACCTTTCGGATTGCCGGCGATGAGTTCGCTTTTATCACCTACTCATCAGACCCGCTCAAAATTTGCCGCTCCATTCTCGATAAGCTCGAACAAGGCTACTTCGACCCGTCCCATCGCATCAAAGTCGGCCTCAGTATCGGTATTGCGAAAAAAGGACCGGAAGCGATCAGCGCTGACCAGCTGATACTCAATGCCAGCCTGGCGCTGAAAGATTGTAAACAGAGCCGCAGCAGCCAGATTCGCTGCTATGACACCCATCTGAGCAGTCAATATCACCGCCGCACTCAAATCATTGACGCTCTGCGCAGTGAACTGGATAAAACCAGTGTCACCGAGGCGGAGATTTTTATCGTCGTACAGCCAATCGTGCAGCGAGGCCAAAGCGATTGGAACTATTATGAAGTCCTGGCACGCTGGAATCACCCCAGCATGGGCTTCATCTCTCCGGTTGAATTTATCGAAGCAGCCGAACAGTCCGGGCTAATCATTGAACTTGGGGAGCGTATTGTAGAACTGGCCTGTGAAGCCAAAGCTGCGTTAGAGGCGGAACTGGGTTACAAAGTTAAGCTAGGGCTAAACTGCTCAGCGTATGAATTAACCAATTCGACCCGTTATCTCAATCACTTGATGCACACACTCAACCATTATCAGTTCGCTCCGCATGAGTTCACCATTGAGCTGACCGAAACGGTGCTGCTGTTACAGACCAATGAGGTGAAGTACATTCTCGACCGGCTGAGAGAACTCGGTTTTACTGTCGCATTGGATGATTTTGGCACCGGCTACTCCAGTCTCAACTACATCCATAGCTATCCGATCGACTGCATCAAGATAGACGCCAGCTTTATTCGCAATATGTTGTGCAACGAGAACTCAGAGCGGGTGGTCTGGCTGATTATCCAGCTCGCCAAACAGTTACAGGTCGACTTGGTCGCCGAAGGCGTGGAAAGTCAGGATGAGTTAGACAAGCTCTATTCGATGGGCTGTGAGCAAATTCAGGGCTACTTTTTCTCAAAACCGGACAGGCCGGCCCACATTGCTCAGCTGTGGCGTGAAAACCGCGCTAAGCTGGCCGGTACCCGTTCAGAAAACGCCGAACAGACCAGTCGTCCCGATCAAAGTAATCATCCCGATCAAGACAATTATCGCGATTAACCCTCATCATCGCGCTTAACACGGCAGCGAGGTTAGTGGTAGTCACGAGGTTTGGCGGAGCGAGCACATAAAAAAAGGCCCTGTAAAACAGGGCCTTTATCATACAATACTGGTGTGATACCCGGCCAAATCGGCCCGGCACCACTGTCCATTAAGAACCGGAGCTCATTAAGAGCCTGATTCAGGTGTCGCTTCAGTAGCTGAAACTTCATTAGCGGACGATGTCTCGGCCTGGTTTGCGGCCAGTAAGCCTTCCTGCTGTTCCAGCATGGTGTCGAGCTGATCACGGCGCGCGATAAAATTCGCCATATCCTTTTTCGGCACCGAATTTGCCATCGGAATTTTCGCCGTCATCGGATTGACCGGATGTCCGCGTACAATCAACTCATAATGGATATGCGGCCCGGTAACCCGGCCGGTAGCACCCGATAAAGCAATACGTTGACCACGGGTAATCTTCTGGCCTTTGTGAACCAGAATTTTACTCAGGTGCAGATAACGCGTGGTATAGGTACTGCCATGGTTGATCACCACGTACTTACCGGCGTAGGGATGGTTACGGGTCATGACGACCACGCCATCGCCCGTTGCTAAAACCGGTGTACCGGTCGGCGCAGCAAAGTCAGTTCCGTTGTGCGGCGCGATGCGGCCGGTCACCGGATGACGACGCTGCGGATCAAACGGTGAAGACATACGCCACTTGTGAGCACTTGGATAGCGCTGGAAAGCGCGTTGCAGGCTCTCACCATTTTTATCGTAATACTGACCATCTTTGTAAAGATACGCGGTGACTTCATTACTGCGACCCAAAATCTTGATCGCCTGAATCTCACGGTTGCCCGTCAGTTTATCGCCAACGTATTGACGTGACTGCACAACTTCGAACCGGTCACCGGCACGCAAATCACGCCCAAAATTAATTTTATCTTTCAGCAACGTTACTATCTGATCGATATCTGAGCTTCCCAGGCCCAACTGATTTGCCGACTGCGAGAAACTGCCCTGAATTTCACCAATCAACGCAAACTCTTTCCATTTGCCCGGAATTTTAACGTCCTTGAACTCGTAGCCACCATCCGGCGTTCGAGAATACACCGCGCGCTCGACCATGCTGAATTCCAGCTCCATTTTGGCCAGGCTCTTACCATCCTGACCTTTCCAGAAGCGCAAAATATTGCCTGGTTTCAGCGTATCCAGTGCGAGGTAGTTTAAATCGGTTTCCATTACCTTCATCATTTCCTGGTAAGTAAATCCCAGTTGCGTGAAGATAGAGCTCAGATTATCACCAGATTGAATCTCATATTCATAATCCGGATAGACTCGCTGTGAGTCTGCCGAATCAGACAGAATCGACTCCACGATTTGCGATTCTGGAATCGACAATTCGATTGTTCGTGGATACGAAGGACTGTTAAGCGAAGATGAGATGGCTGCCACTGCCAGTAGGGGTAATCCTACAACTGATGCTTTCTTGCGTTTAGAAAGCTCAGAAAATCGTAATATTAGAGACTTCGGTAGCACAATCTAACCCGTGGATAATGTTAAAAGAGCACAAAGAGTAAGTTTTTTTTGGCTAAAAGTCACCTGTAGAGTGTCATACAGTGTCAATCACAGATTAAAAAAGGTTCATCGCGGATTGGCGGGAACTTAAAACAAAAACGGTAGTAAGTGATAAGGTTACATCGCCAAACACAACCTTACACAAACTACCGTTTTCATGCCGAATCATACTTTCCTATCCTCGTTCTGGGAAGGCTTTCATGTCGTAAAGTCTGTACAAACGTCTTCTCTCATCACGATTACTCTCCAACCCAGCACGACTGCTCGATGTTCATGTGGGCAACATGTTCAAGCCATACATGATTATCAGTGGCGCACGATTAAGGAAGCGACGATTCTCGGCGTACCCGTCGAGCTATCCCTACAAACAAGGCGTATAAAGTGCCCTGACTGCGGTATCAAAACCGAATCTATTTCTTGGCTTGAACCTTTTGCTCGCCTGACTAACCGCTTAAGACGTTACATTGAGCAGTTGCTGCCTCTTCTTCCTATCAAACATATCGCCCAGATGACGGGGGTTCATTGGCATACGATTAAGGCGATAGATAAACGTCGGCTACAACATGCGGTGCCAGAGGTTAACTGGGCAGAGCTGAGACAGCTGGTCATGGATGAGTTTGCTCTCTTCAAGGGACATCGTTATGCCACTGTTATCGCGGATGCTAAGACGCATCAAGTGCTTTGGATAGGCGTTGGACGCAGCCGAAAAGATATCCGTCCCTTCTTTGAATTACTCGGTGAGCATGGCCAGAACATAGAAGCGGTTGCAATGGATATGAATACGGCTTTCGACCTCGAAGTGCAGCGACATTGTCCTAACGCCCGCATTGTGTACGATTTATTCCATGTGGTCGCAAAATTTGGTCGGGAAGTGATGGATAGAGTCAGAGTTGACCAAGCTAATCAACTCAAACAGGACAAGAAAGCGCGCCAATGGGTGAAACGTTCACGCTGGGTTCTCCTCAAAAACAGAGGTAATTTAGACAGTAAACAGGAGAGCTATCTGAGTGAGATACTGAGTATGAACAAAGACTTAATGGTGACGTATTTACTTGGCTCTCAGCTAAAAGAGTTATGGAGGTGCGAGTCAGAAAGCGAAGCGGAAGACTTATGGGACGTATGGTGGGAGCAAGTTCAAGAAAGCGGGATCAAGCCGCTTATGGACTTCGCGAGAAAGCTCAAACCGTATCTTCATGGCATCGTTGCTTCTGCAAGCTACCCACTCAATACCTGTACGCTCGAAGGGATAAACAACAAGATAAAGTTAATCAAACGAATGGGCTACGGCTACCGAGATATCGATTACTTTTTTTTAAAGATAAAAGCGGCTTTCCCCGGAAAGCCGCGATGAACCTTAAAAAAGGCACCGTAGTGCCTTGTAAGATTTATGTTAGATTTCACTGATATTATGCTCGTCCACACGGATAGAATGGCGCACTGAACAAGGGGCGACATATCAGCAACGGATAGATTGACTACTGATACGTTTTCACCAGGCAGTTATCTTCACCAAAACCGTTAGGGATGTATTGATCGGCCTCAGCATCATTGACCCACTGCTCAGTATCGAGCAGATAGCGGAACTGATATTCACCATCTTTGGGTAAACGCGTTTTGAATTTAAAGGTGCCGGTTTTGGCCACTTTTTTCATTGGTTCAGGCTGCCAACCAAGAAAATCAGCCACAATTTCAACCTTTGAGGCTTGTGACGGAACTTCCAGCTCAAACGTCACTTCCACTTCATCTTTGGTTTTAAAAAAACGCTTATTAATCATGTCAAAACTCCATTTTTGAAAAAATCATTCCGCTAGCCGACTATAAAACTAACCTGCTGTAGAAAAAGCATCATCTGTAGAAAAGAGAAGCATCTGCAGATAAGAAAATCAGCTCTGCATAAAAGTCATCAGTCATACGTGAAACGAACCAGCCACAGATGTTAGTACGCATCAGCGGCTCTCTGGACACCCGGCAGTTATTGCACAGGCCAGGTACAACGCCTGTGCTGACACTGGCTGTTCATTGTTATTGAATTAACTGATATTTCTGCGATATACCCACCATTATAGACTTAAACTTTGTCGGGACCTCACTCAGAGCCTGATTCTCATCATGAGTCAGCAGAGAAACGTTAAGTTGGTCATCCTTTTGTTCTAATGCCTGCACCACAATACGATCGCCTAACCAAAGACTGTCAGTCATCACCATGCGTTGCCGCTGGGCATCAAACTCAAACAAAGCGAGATAGTACATCAGAGCACTACCCTGATCAGACACCCGGATAATACCGGCATAGCCATACCGCTGAGAGAATTGCTCCAGTTTGAGCACAGTTCGGGTATCGAGCACAACCTCACCACGTTTCCTGACCTGAATCATAACGCCCCAGCACCGCGTGCCGGGCATCATCCCGTTCATTGATCAACGCAAAGGCGAAAGAGCCAGGTACCCCAATGGTCAGCGGGGCGCTGACCTGAAGATTAAACAACTGGCCGACAATCATATCGCGCTCGGCAGGCCGTGCAGGAAACTTGGCCAGGATTTCTTCATCCGACAAAGAGAATCGATATACTCCTGCGGCTACGACCAACACCAGCAACAACAGTGGCGTCAGTAATATTAAAGGAATCGGCAGCCAGCGTTTTCTCATTGTTCTTTCTCCCAAGCGTTATCTTCCAAGCGATTTGCCTCCAAACGTTTTTCCAAACGATTCGACTCCGGGCGGTAGCCTGCAAAAAAGGGCTCTTCATCATTCTGGCCTTGCTCACCACCCCAATACACCACGATTAGCGGGCACTATACCTCAATCTTCACTCCGGGTTGCCGGAGCACAAGCAAAATGTGCAGTGCGCCGGGTTTCACTTTACAGCGTTCGCAATAAGCGTAAAATCCACGCCGCGCATTACCATTACTTATGTAAGGTTATTCTCTATGTTTGCTATCGTTGAGTCCTATAAAAACGGCTTACTGAAGTCCGGTCACTGGACACGTAATCTCGTTGCCGGCCTGATTGTCGGTGTCGTCGCACTCCCGCTGGCAATGGCCTTTGCCATTGCGTCCGGAGTCAAACCGGAACAAGGCATTTATACCGCCATTATTGCTGGCATCATTGTATCCCTATGCGGCGGTTCCAGAGTTCAGATAGCCGGTCCGACCGGCGCATTTATTGTTATTCTGGCCGCAATCGTTGCCGAACACGGCATCGTCGGACTGCAAATCGCCACCATGATGGCAGGCGCCATCCTGCTGCTGCTGGGCATCAGTAAACTTGGCAGTATCATCCGTTATATCCCGAATCCGGTGATCGTCGGATTTACCAGCGGGATCGGGGTCATCATCTGGGTCGGTCAGTGGCGCGAATTTTTTGGCCTGCCCGCCATTCACGCCGAACATTTTCATCAGAAACTGCTGGCTCTGCTGCAAGCGTTACCACAACTGGATATAACCACCACACTGCTGGCCGTGTTGTCGCTATTTTTGGTTTTGGCCGGACCGAAAATACCCTACCTGAAAAAAATACCGGGCCCGCTGCTGGCGCTGGTCATCGTCACGACATTGCAGTATGTGCTGCAGTTTGACGGCGTGCGTACGATTGGCTCAGCGTTTGGAGGTATTCCGCAAGGACTGCCGTCTCTTTCTGTCCCCGAGATAAGCCTGGCTCAAATCCTCACGCTGATTGGGCCGGCCTTTGCCATCGCCATGTTGGGTGCAATTGAATCTTTGCTGTCTGCGGTCGTCGCTGACGGGATGGCGGGCACTAAACATAATTCCAATCAGGAGCTGATTGGTCAGGGTATCGCTAACATGATCACGCCTCTGTTTGGTGGTATCGCCGCGACCGGAGCCATAGCACGCACTGCAACCAATATCCGCAATGGAGGCAACAGCCCGATTGCCGGTGTGGTGCATGCCCTGACTCTGGTAGTGATCATTCTGGCCCTGGCGCCGCTGGCCGTTAACATCCCGCTCGCAACACTGAGCGCGATATTGTTTGTAGTGGCATGGAATATGAGTGAAGCCGGGCATTTTGTGAAACTTATCCGCCGCGCACCACGAGCCGATGTGGTCATTCTGCTATTGACCTTTCTGCTCACCGTGTTTGCTGATCTGGTTGTCGCCGTCAATATCGGGGTTATTCTTGCTATTTTGCACTTTGTCAAACGCATGGCAGCCAGTGTTGAGGTCACCGCCAATACCAGCCAGGATCTCAGCCAGGAAACTTCGCGAGTACAACCTGACCGTGTTACCTCGCGACATCGCGGTCTACGCTCTGGACGGACCCTTCTTTTTTGCCGCCGCTGAGAGTTTCGAACGGGTCATGAGCAGCATTGCCCTGCCGCCGCAGATCCTGATCATCCGCCTGAAGTGGGTACCTTTTATGGATATTACCGGCTTGCAGACACTGGAAGAGATGGTGACCCGCTTCCAACACCAGCAGGTGAATGTCTTGCTCTCCGGTGCCAACCCCAGAGTGGCACATAAGCTGCGCCGGGCAGGAATTGTCGCCTTACTTGGTGAACAAAACATCCATCCGGATTTTCATCATGCCCTGGGAGCCGCGCTGGCAATGACAGAACCGGCCACAGACAAGAATCCATCGTTCAACTGAACATTACTAATTACCCATTTTGTCCTCTTCACCCCTGAATTTACAAATCAGGGGTGTTTTTTTGACCGCAATGCCGGGTTATCAACCTCTTTTGTGTTGTTTCATCATAACGTGCTATGGGACTGTGTTCATGGTCACATAAAAAGCACAAACCATTTTAAACATCCCGTTCACCAATGTAACAATAACCAAACAATTCACTATATTGACACCACACCCTAGTGAAATGAAGTGAATATTTAACGATATTTAATGAATAGTATTGCTCAAAACATAAAAACTAGATATTCTTGCGCGCATGAGTAAATAGGGATATTGAGTGAATGACTATGCCAGGGAGTGGGTATTACTTGAACCAGTGGTATCACGAGAGACGCAATGCAAGATAACGCTCAAACTATTAAATCACCGGCAGAAGGCGCTTCTTCCGGCAGCTTCTGGATGTTCCTGATCCCTTCTCTGATCGGGCTTTTCCTGTTTATGGCCCCGATCAGCTATGAGGACTCTTTGACGATTCCTGTCGCTATTCTGGCCAAATCGATTCAAGCGCTACTCGGTGACAGCCTGGTTGCTATCGTGACCATCATCATCGCTTTTATGTCGGTTGCTTCCGTATTAACCAAACTTTTCCAACCGGCATGGATCACTCAACGTCCGTTTCTGAATGGTCTGTTTAATCCGAACTGGATCTGGCTCGTTGTACGTATCATTGGCGGCGCGGCAGTGATCATGACCTTTTTCCAAATTGGTCCTAAAGCGGTTTGGGAAGAAAATACCGGTGGCTTGGTGCTGGAAGGCCTGCTACCGACCCTGTTTTCGGTCTTCATTTTTGCCGGCCTGCTGCTGCCACTGCTGCTGAACTTTGGTTTGCTGGAACTGATGGGCGCACTGCTGAGTAAAATCATGCGTCCGCTGTTTAACCTGCCTGGTCGCAGTGCGATTGACTGTGTTGCGTCGTGGCTGGGTGACGGCAGCGTCGGTATTCTGCTGACCAGTAAGCAGTATGAAGGTAAGTTTTATACTCAGCGTGAAGCTGCCGTGGTCGGTACCACATTCTCTGCTGTATCGATTACGTTCAGCCTGATCGTGATTGCGCAGGTTGGCCTGGAGCATCTGTTTCCTGCCATTCTACGCCGCTATCTGTCTGGCTGGCTTGGTGGCTGCTGTCATTATTCCTCGCCTGCCACCACTGAGCACGAAAAAAGATACCTATATCGATGGCAGTAAACCAGACGCCGATCAGGATGCCGTACCACAAGGTCAAACCGCATTCTCATGGGGAATGGACCTGGCACTGACCAAAGCAGGCCAGGTCGGTTCGCTGAAAAACGTATTGGCTGAAGGCGTACGCAACGCTGTTGATATGGTATTCGGGGTTCTGCCTGTGGTGATGGGTCTGGGTACGATTGCACTGGTTATCGCTGAATATACATCTGTGTTCTCGATTCTGGGTCAGCCGTTTGTGCCTTACCTGGAACTGCTGGGCATTCCGGAAGCAGTTCAGGCATCACAGACCATGGTGGTGGGTTTTGCCGATATGTTTATCCCGGCCATTCTGGCTGCTTCAATCGATAACGAAATGACCCGTTTTGTGATTGCCGCTATGTCGGTAACACAGCTGATCTACTTATCCGAAGTCGGTGCTCTGCTACTGGGCAGCCGTATTCCGGTCAACATTATCGAGCTGTTCGTGATTTTCATCCTGCGTACCCTGATTACGCTGCCAGTGATTGCAGGTGTTGCTCACCTGATTTTCTAAATTCACTGAGTTTTCCCGACAGCAAAAACCTCACTTCATCGTGAGGTTTTTTTATGTCAGTCACTCTTTGTTATTTTTCGCTTCAAGAGTGAAATCAGGTACTAACACTTTAGTCAATAGTACGTTCCATTGAACCTGCACTCACCCTATAATAGCGACAAGCCTGAGCGCAGCGCTCAAAGAACCCGCTTACACACCCATAGCTTCTCCGTCTATAAGTATCAGAAACTAACGGGTGGTTTACCGTCAAGTCGAGCGCGTAAGCCACACAAGACGAGAGTACTTTGCGCCACTATCGACCGGTAAGATCATGACTATGCCTTATCTGAATTCAGAGACGACGGCTGCCGTCAAAAGAAAAGCGCTTCACCCTCTGATCTTTTGGGCTAAATTGCTGCTGATTGTGATTTCCGTTCTGCTGGTCGTTGCCAATCTTTATACTCTAAAAACCACCCGTGATCTGGCACGCTCTTACTCCAATCAACAAAATCAGGCAACCTGGTTCCTGTTTCAGCTGACCAAAGAGTTTACTGAAATGATTGCCGAATCACCTTATATCCTCGCATCAGAGGAGAAGGCTGAAAAAGTCTGGCTGAAATATGACCTGACCTGGAGCCGGTTCGATGTCACTTTAAATAGTGAAGAGTCGCAGGCTTTCCTCACCCTGGACGGCACTTATCCGTTTCTTCAGGCAAGCGTTTGAAGATTTCAAACAACTCGAGCCGCTGCTTAAAGCAGTCAAAGACAACAATAGCCTCCAGCAGTTTGAGAGCCAGTCTCAGCATCTTTATCAGACTATCATCAGTTATATTAACGACAAATTCCGCGTCCAGAGCCCGATTTATATTGAGCAGAAACAGCAGGCTTTGACTCTGACACAATTGCAGTTTGGCCTGATGCTGGTGCTGTTTATCTGTATTGCTCTGGTCAGCTTCATCCTGCACACCGAAGCACGCTTTCACAAACTACTGGCACGGACAGACCCGCTCACCGGCCTTGCCAATCGCCAGGCTTTGTTTGAAACCCTGCACCGCTACCGTGATGGTCAGCGTTTTGCACTGATGCTGCTTGATCTGAATGGTTTTAAGCCGATTAACGATCAGCTGGGCCATCAGGCCGGTGATACGGTGCTCAAACAGCTGGCCCATCGTTTAAATCAGATACCAACGTTTCACTACCAGGTGTTTCGCATGGGCGGAGATGAATTTGCCATTGTGCTCGACAGCGGTGACGCTGAGCACATTGAGGGCATGCATGCACTGATCATGGACTGCTTCAGTGCTCGTTTTTCACCACAAACTTTCAGCACGCATCCGCATCAGTCGTCACTTCATCTGTGCAGCCAGTCCGAATTCAGCATGAGTTGCAGCCTGGGTACCAGCTGCTTTCCTGAGGACACCACCAATATCAACGAGCTGATTTATCTGGCAGATAAACGTATGTATGCCGCAAAGCATCACTACCAACAGTCACACTCTCAGTCACGGTCAGAGGTCAGCACCAACCATCATGCTGCACAGCGACAGCCGCAGGTGCAACGACAAGCATAAAAAAGCCCCTCATAAAATGAGGGGCAAGGTTACCATCGCTTTATAGTTATAATACGTTGAGGCTAATGACTTAGCCGAAATCACCGTTAACATAGCCGCGAGTGCGATCGTCTTTCGGCTCATTAAAGATATTCTGGGTTTCATCGTGCTCCACCAGCTCTCCCATCAGGAAAAAGGCGGTACGATCGGAAATACGACGAGCCTGCTGCATCGAGTGTGTCACAATAACGATGGTATAGTTCTTTTTCAGCTCTTCCATCAACTCTTCAATTTTGTGGGTCGCAATCGGGTCAAGCGCCGACGTCGGCTCATCCATTAGAATCACGTCCGGCTGCATCGCGATGGTACGAGCAATACATAAACGTTGCTGCTGACCACCAGACAGACCAAATGCATGCGACTTAAGACGATCTTTCACTTCATCCCACAGCGCCGCACCGCGCAGCGAGCTTTCCACCACTTCATCAATGTGTTTTTTGTCTTTGATGCCCTGCGCACGCAAACCGTAAGCTACGTTTTCATAAATGCTCATCGGGAACGGGTTTGGCTTTTGGAACACCATACCGACGCGAATACGCAGATCTGCCACATCGATGTTACCGTACACATCATCGCCGTCCATCGTCAGCTTACCGGTGATTTTAACCCCTTCAATCAGGTCATTCATGCGGTTAAGGCAGCGCAGCAGAGTGGATTTACCACAACCGGACGGGCCGATCAGAGCCGTGACCTGACGAGTCGGAATTGGCAGGTTGATCGATTTCAGCGCTTGGTTTTCACCGTAAAACAGGTTCAGGTTTTCAATATTAAATTTGTTCATCGTGTTATCTCTTAAATTCTGTCAGTCGTATGAGACGAGTAAATCACGGATTAGTAAGTCGCCGTATTGAATCGCTTGGCGATCAATTTGGTAATCATGTTGATGAGCAACACGACGACAATCAGGACCGTTGCTGTACCGTAAGCCTGGTTCCACTCTTCGACAGTGAACAGCTCGGTAGTCAGCTTGTAAAGGTGAACCGTCAAGGTACGGCCCGAATCCATCAAAGAATCCGGAATACGTGCCACCATGCCAGCGGTCAGAAAGACCGGAGCCGATTCACCGATCACACGACCGATACTTAGAATGACTGAAGTCAGAATACCTGGCATTGCGCTTGGCAAAATCAGACGCCAGATAGTATAGATTTTAGAAGCACCAAGGCCGTAGGAGCCTTCGCGATAGGTTTGCGGTACAGACATCAACGCTTCTTCTGTGGTACGGATAATCACCGGCAGAATCAGAATACTCAGCGTCAGCGCCCCCGACAGAATCGAGAAACCCAGCCCCAGAATCGCCACGAAGAAGGTCATACCAAACAGACCGAAAATAATCGACGGAATACCGGCCAGAGATTCGGTACAAAAACGAATCACCTTCACCAGACGACTGCCGACTTTGGCATATTCGGTCAGATAAATAGCCGTCATGATACCGAGCGGAGCCGCCACCGCGATAGAGGCAACCACCATATAAATGGTCGAGACGATCATCGGGAAGATACCATGCTCTTCACCGGTACGAGTGTAATTATCGCTGATGAAGTTCCAGTCAACGTGCTGCAGACCGTTAGACAGAATGTACCAGATGATCCAGAACAGGAAGCCGACAGTCAGTGCCGCCGCAATCCAGATAAAGCTGCGCAGTACGTTATCTTTAAATACACGCGCTTGTTTTAGTTTTGCACGATCCATGGGTCTTACCTCGCTTTCTCACGGTTCAGGTACAGCAATGCCGCATTAAGCATCATGATAAACACCAGCAATACCACACCGGTGGCATACAGCGCATTGGCGTGAACGCCACTCGCGTATGACATTTCGATCGCAATGTTAGCGGTCAGTGTACGCGCAGAATCAAGAATGCCCTGTGGCATCGCCGGCGCATTACCCATAACCATGATGATCGCCATGGTTTCACCCAGAGCACGACCAATTCCCAGAATCACACCGGTCATAATACCTGAGCGCGCTGCCGGAACGAGCAATTTGAAAATGGTGTAGATATTTGATGCACCCAGCGCCAGAGAACCCTCTTTGTAGGTTTTTGGCACGGCACGAATCGAGGTTTCAGAAACGGTAATCACGGTTGGCAGGATCATGACTCCCAGCACAATAATACCGGCCAGAATGGTGTTACCGGCAGGAACCTGAAAGATGTTCTGAATCAGAGGAACGATGATAACCAGGCCGAAGAAGCCGTAAACCACCGAAGGGATGCCCGCCAGCAATTCGACAGCCGGACGAATGATGTCAGCCACACGTTTCGGGGCAATTTCGGCGATAAAAATAGCGGTCAGGACACCAATCGGCACCCCGACAATCACGGCACCAAAGGTAGAGACAACGGAAGCGACAATCATGGTCGCAACACCGTACAGAGCCGGCGGCAGCCAGTTTTGGCCCAGAACGATACCGGATACACCGGCTTCCTGAAACGCGGGAATACTTTCCCGGATGATAAAATAAGCAATAATCGCCAGAGAGACGATACCGATTACTGCACTGGTTAAGAACAAACCGTGGAAAATGCGCTCTCTCCAGTCGATACGCTTTTTCTCACGCAGAGTGCGTTTGGATAGCTGTGTCGATTCACTGTTCATAAGCTGGTCACTATTTGTCGCGATGGTCATATTCATCTCACTTGTCGAGCGAGTCGATGTGGATTGAAAACGCTCAGCCCTAAGTAAGCGGGCTGAGCAAACTACTGATTAATTATAGAGGTGTATCTTACTTCACAGAGATGTAGTGGTGAGAACCTACGATTTCCTGAGCTTCGTCAGTCAGCATCCAATCCAGGAATTTCTGGGTTTCAGCTGAAGGCTGGCCTTTCTTGTACAGAACCAGGAATGGACGAGCTACTTTGTAAGAACCGCTCTTCACGTTTTCAACGCTTGCATTAACACCGTCGATTGCCAGTGCGTGAACTGAATTATCAACTGTACCCAGAGAGATGTAGCCGATTGCGTATGGGTTAGAAGCAACCATAGTTTTCAGACCACCGTTACCGTTCGCAACTTGAGCGCGCTGAGAGATAGCAGAAACAGTCTTACCTGAAACTTTCATTTTCAGTTCCATGATTTCTTCAAATGCGCCGCGCGTACCTGATGCTGTGTCACGAGTGATAGCAACGATTGGTTTGTCTTCGCCACCGACTTCTTTCCAGTTAGACACTTCACCTTTATAAATAGCTGACACTTGTTCAGCCGACAGGCCTTTAACTTTGTTGCTTGGGTTAACCACGACTGCGATACCGTCGCGGGCAATGACTTCTTCAACCAGGTTTGATTCTTTTTCAGAGTCTTTCAGGTTACGAGAAGACATACCGATATCTGCACTGCCGTTCTTCGCTGCTTTAATACCCGCTGAAGAACCCGGGCCTTGTACTTCAATGAACACGTCTGAATTCTTTTTCATGTATGTTTCAGAGAAAACTTCCATCAGTGGTGTTACGCTGCTTGAGCCAACTGCAGAGATGGTCTCTTTTGCTGAAACTGGATTTACTGCCAGAGCACCTAGCAGAGCGATTGCACCGATTACTGTCTTTTTCATCACAATTTCCTTTAGTGGCTTTATTGCCGTTGTGTGTCACTTGAACGAGTGTCACTTTAGGCCGCGAATATGACAATTATGTTTCAGTAAATTGAACAGTGCATGACAGAATGCCACACCGGTAGCAGAGATAACTCAGCACCGAATTTAACTTCGCCAATAAAACCAATCACTTAATAAGTGAATTCTGATGCAACCCGGTTTTATTACACTTGCGACAAAATCAAGAATATTCCGCTCTTAAAACTGAGACAAAAAAGAATAAGTCAGAATACTTTTCTATTAAATCCCTATTGATATCTTGTAGTTAGCCGATATCATCAGCGAATTATTTTAATAACAAAAATAACTTCCTATTTAATCCTTAATTCATTTTTATCTCATATTCAGAAGAGGAATTTCAATGCGCCAGCTACTCAGCGGTTTGTCTATTAAACTGCAGGTGGTGGTACCGGTATTTATGACAATGCTGTTACTCATCTCCGGCATTATATACAGTACATCAACCCTTAAAGATGCATTTCGTGACATGACCCAATCGACCGAAGCGCTGATCAATCACAAAGACGAAGTGACTAAAATTATAGACAACACTTACGCAATGCGTATTAGTGCCATCTATAGCTTATTCCAGCCGGAAGAAGTCAAAGTCCTGCCATCCGTATTAAAACAGCGTCAGAGTGACAACCTGGCTCACCTGCAGTCGATTAGCACCATTCCTGAAATGAACGAAGAAGTGGAACAGCTGAAAAACGCGATGCAGGAGTATGTGGATTACTCAATTAAGACCATGATTCCTCTGCTTAACGTCAAACATAACCAGCAGACTTCAGCCGCATTTGACGCCGAATACAAGCGAGCGATGGATGTATACCGTGATGAAGGTACGGTCATGATCAAAGCCATTGATGCCCTGTCAAAAGAGCTTAATCGTTTAGCTCTGGAAAAAGTCCATCAGAGCGAAGAGTACAATCACAGCGTGATGAACATGTCGATCACCGGACTGATTTTTGTGCTGCTGTTCGCCGCGGCGTTCGCATGGTATCTGGCCGGCGTTATTGTTACCCCTATTCAAAAGCTGCAGAGTGTGGTCCGTGAAGTTGCCCAAGGTAACCTGTTGGTGAAAGCCGACGAAGACGGTGATAACGAAGTAACTCTGCTGGCACGTGATGTCAACAGTACCGTGACTCAGCTGCGCAGCACGGTCGGCGCACTGGTGCGCATCAGTGATGACGTGGCCTCTTCGGCAACGGAAACTGGCTGCGGTAATGACGCAGTCCAGCGTGAACTCCGATCAGGAAAAGCAGGAAGTCGAGCAAGTGGCCTCCGCAGTAAACCAGATGGAAATTGCTGCCAGCACCGTGACCGATAATGCGACTCAGGCCGATCAGGCTGCACAAAGTGCCAACCAGCAGGCACAAAGCAGTATGGCCATGTTTGAACAGAGCAACCGTGCGAACGCACTGATGGCTAACAAACTGGGTGATGCGGCCAACGTGGTGAACAACCTGAAAGAGCAGTCCGAAAAAATCGGCAAAGTGATTGAAGTGATTCAGGGCATCTCTGAACAGACGAACCTGCTGGCGTTGAATGCAGCCATCGAGGCTGCGCGTGCCGGCGAAAGCGGACGCGGATTTGCTGTGGTTGCCGATGAAGTTCGCATGCTGGCTGCTCGAACCCAGGATTCGACTAAAGAGATCCAGGCCATTATCGAAGAGCTGCAGGATCAATCCGGCATTGCCAACGACAGCATGAACTCCAGCCTGCAAATGCTGGAAGAGAACCAATCTCTCTCGGCACAAGTCAGCGGCGCCCTGCAAGCGATTAACCAGGCGATTGCAGAACTGAGTGCGCTTAATACCCAGGTTGCATCCGCATCTGAAGAGCAAAACCAGGTTACCTCGGATATTAACCGTAACCTGGGCAATATTTACGATCTGGTGAGCCAGAATGTTACCGGCATCACCCAGTCAGCTACCGCCAGCCAGGAATTATCCGCTCTGGCCGAGCAGCAGAAACAGCAGTTGGACTATTTCAAGGTATAAACTATACCCGGTAGCCAACTTCACACTATGCAAATAATAAGGCCGCCCCTTTAGAGGGCGGCCTTATTATTTATCGATACAGCCATTCAATTATTGTTGAGCAGACAGGCTTTACCACCGTCCTGACTAAACAGCAATTACTCGCCGTCATCAACCTTAGGGGCAACTTTCTTTTTCGGAATAAACACCGAATCCCCCACCGCCACGTGATCATAAAAACCTTTATCACGCTTAACCGGTTTCTTGGCGACTTTCTTCGCCTGAGGTTTAGCTTTGGCACCACGGGCCTGCACATTGGTATTCTGCGACTGACGAGGTTTCAGGCCTTTAAACTTACCTTGCAAGCCTTCCAGAACATCAAACTTGATATCCTGCTGCAAAAATGTTTCAACCCGTTTAAAGCTATCCCAGTCCTTTGGCCCCACCAGAGAAACCGCATCACCTTTGTTACCTGCACGGCCGGTACGGCCGACACGGTGCACATACTCTTCCGTATGCTTAGGCATGTCAAAGTTAATCACGTGGGTGACGTTAGCGATATCCAGGCCACGCGAAGCGACATCTGTGGTCACCAGAATCTTAAATACCGCACGCTCAAACTGGCTCATGATGGTATTGCGCTGAGTCTGATTGAGGTTACCGCTTAGTGCCACCGCTTTGAGTTTTTGCTCATTCAACTTGGTGGTCAGACGCTCGGTATCGTTACGGGTCGCGGTAAAGATGATCACCTGACGGTAGTCGGCATCGCTGAGAACACGTTCCAGTAACGCTTCTTTATGATCCAGATGGTCACACAGATAAAAGCGTTGCGTAATGTCTTTGTGCTGTTCGTTAGCACCACCGATCGCAATGCGTTTCGGCTCATTCAACATTTCATACGCAATGTCATTGACCTGAGCATGATCCAAGGTCGCAGAGAACATCAGGGTCTGGCGACGACGGTGCTTTGCCACATTATGGATATGACGCAGCTGAGGAGCGAAACCCAAATCCAGCATGCGGTCAGCTTCATCAAGGATCAGGGTGTCCAGACCTTCCAGAAACAGGGAACGATGCTCTAAATGGTCAGCGAGACGTCCCGGAGTCGCCACGATAAATTTCGGGCCACGGCGTAGCGCCTTAACCTGATCGTTAAAGTTTTCACCACCGGTAATCAGGGTCGCGGTATAGCTCAGTCCCGACAGCACTGAACGTAGCTCACTGTACACCTGCTTGGCCAGTTCACGGGTAGGAACGAGAATCAGACCACGAGGGTCACGGGCAGACAACGCCTTGGTTTTTAATGCTTTGTGCAGCATCGGCAACAGAAAGGCTAGCGTTTTACCCGAACCCGTTTTGGATGAAGCCAGAAGATCTTTCCCGGCTATAGCGACAGGAATCGCCTGTTGCTGGATCTGGGTCGCCTGCTTGAAATCATAGTGTGCCAGTGTTTTCAGTAAGCGATTATCTAAACCTAAGTCTTTGAACTGCAAAGGATTCTCCAATATCGTTATCAAGCCTTGCGCCGCAAGGCAGGGGTCAAAATTAAAAACGCAGTATGATAACGCGAATAGAACATCAATAGATAGAGATCACACAAAATAATCTGGTTTTCATTACGGGTAAGCCTTTCCTGACTTCATCGATGCCCCATAATCCTTCAAAAAACAAGGATAAAGCTATCAAAGCCTTATTAGTTAAGGCTTGTGTGGTTACCGTCTATACTTAATTTAGTCCAAAATCGGCCTTTGGATAACAAAGCAAAGCAAGACTCAGTCTGAGATGAAGGTCAATTATTTGATTAATTGGTAAAAATTTGGATTATTTTGACTTTTTCCCAGTAGTCGAAGGCTAGAATTGTGTCTACACTTTAATTCGTCACTATATGGGCAAAAATGTATAGGGCGTTTTTGATAAATGTAAACAAGGAGTTCAGCATGAACAAAATGTTAATCGCAGCTGCAGCGTCATCTGTACTAGTACTGGCTGGCTGTGCATCAGGTCCAGACGAAGCAACCTCTTCTAAACTGGATCAACTTAGCAACCAAGTAAGCGATCTGAGCAATCAAGTATCTTCTCTGCAAAACAGCCAATCTCAAATGATGTCTAAGCTGAATGCAACTTCTGATGCTGCGATGTCAGCTCAGGAAGAAGCTGCACGTGCAAACGAGCGCATTGACAATATCGCACAGTCTTACACCAAGTAAGCCTTTGTAGAATTGAAAAAAGAGCCTCTGATGAGGCTCTTTTTTTATGTCGCTATTCAGCGGTAAAATATACGATTCGGCGCCAAATGACCGACGTTGTCAATTGCAGAAAAGCAGTGCTCAGTTAACCTCGGCAGGTTCCGTTTCCAGAATCGGTGCGACCACTTCAACCGGTACTCCGTTTTGAGCCAGAATCACTGCGCGCGCTTTCGTGTCAGATTTATTGAATTCATCCATCCACCATTTCAGCTCCATTGGTATCGCCAGTGATTTCTTACTGCCGTCGCTGCGGGTCAGTGGTTCATGCGCTTCGACAAACACGCTGCGATCCGGTTCCAGTGCCACTTTGACCGGCTCGTCGATGACACGTACTTTTTCGCCGCGATCGACCTGCTGGAATAACCATTCGATGTCTTTCGGCTCCATACGAATACAACCTGAGCTGACGCGTAATCCAATGCCAAAATCTTTGTTGGTACCATGGATCAGATATTCACCATGCCCATAGCCAAGACGCAAGGCGTACTCACCCAGTGGGTTATCCGGGCCGGCCGGCACGACGGCGGGCAATTCAATCCCTTTCTTGCGGTATTCCTGGCGAATATTTTCGGTCGGTGTCCAGGTCGGGGCCGGACGTTTCTGACTGATCACGGTTTGCATTTCTGGCGTATCACGCCCGATACGGCCAATACCAACCGGGAAAATATGCACTTTGCCCGAGTCAGGCTCGAAATAGTACAAACGCAATTCGGCCAGATTGACCACAATACCTTCGTAAGGAACATTCGGTAAAATCACCTGAGAGGGAATGGTCAGCACATAGCCTTCCTGCGGCAAAAACGGGTCAACCCCTTTGTTGGCGGCCATCAGAGCCAGGAAACCCACATCATAGTGCTTGGCAATATTGGCCAGTGTTTCCCCTTTCTCAATCACATGGTATTGAGTGTGGCCGACCATGCTGCTGCCTTCATGGGGCAGATCGTAAGTCGCAGCCCACGCACTGGTTGCAAAACTGGTGGTCAATGCTCCCCACAGCAATAACTTACGTAACATGATCGCTATTATCCTTCGCTTCTTTATATAAGCGTAAGGTTACTTCTCTTTCCGCTTTGTGATCAACTATTGGCTGCGGATATAACAGAGAGTTAACACCGGACCATAGCCATGGCGCGTGAATATACTTTTCCGGCACCTGGTTGAGCTCTTCGACCCACTGGCGAATAAAGCGTCCTTGCGGATCAAACTTTTCACTCTGGGTCACCGGGTTGAAAATACGAAAATAGGGCTGGCCATCGCAACCGGTGGAAGCACACCACTGCCAGCCACCATTATTGGCCGCGTAATCACCATCAATCAGCTGCTGCATAAAGTAGCGTTCACCCCAGCGCCAGTCGATGTGCAGATCTTTGGTCAGAAAACTGGCGACAATCATACGCAGCCGGTTATGCATCCAACCCGTCTGGTTGAGCTGACGCATGGCGGCATCAACAATCGGATAGCCGGTTTTACCTTCACACCAACGGAGGAATTTCTCCTCATCCTGCCACCATTCCAGGCGGGCGCCCCAATCAAGAAAATCTTTGCTCTTCGACAGGCGTGGTTCAAACACCAATAAGTGCTGGTAAAACTCGCGCCAAATCAGTTCACTCAGCCAGGTCTGCGCTCCTTCCGACAACGCGCCCATATCAGATTCGGCATACAGACGAGCAATGCACTGACGAGGCGACAGAGCGCCGATCGCCAGATACGGAGAAAGCGTACTGGTGGCATCGCGGGCAGGGAAATCCCGCAGTTGCTTGTAATCTGTCACCAGCTCCTGACAAAATGCGCGCAGACGTTGGCGCAAATCATCAAATTCAACCGGCCAGTCGCTGCTGTCGACTCGCGGATGAGAAAAAGGCTGTGCGTCATCCCATACCAGTGCGCTAAAAGAGGCATCCAGCTCCCAACATGCGGCTTTAACCGGTGTCTCAATTCTTGGCGGAGCGAAGCGCGTGAGCCAAGCACGTTTAAACGGCGTGAACACCTTAAAATAGTCACCCTGCTTGTTGAGCACGCTGCCGGGCGCCAGCACGCACTTGTCGTGTTCCGAGTGCCAGTCAATTCCTTTCGCCGTCAGCAACTCAGCAGCCAAAGCATCACGCTGCTGTTCATTGAGCTCATAATCCCGATTCGCCAGCACCTGACCAGCGTCGAGTTGCTGCGCTAAGTCGGCAACAAACTCAGCCGCCTGGTTAAAGTCATCGACTTCTTTGTACAGCAGCGGAATATTCAGCGCCTGCAACTCTCGCTGCAACGCAAACAAGCGGCGGTAAATGAGATCGGCCTGAATCGGCGCCAAATCATGTTGCTGCCACTGGGCAGGCGTCGCGACAAACAGTGCACATACCGCTTCACCACTGCTGATCGCTTGATTAAGCGCGCCGTTATCTACCGAACGTAAATCGCGACGTAACCACACCAGCTTCATATCGGTTCCTCATTCAAAACAGGCTTACTGTTGAGTCAGGGTTTGCAACACATCTGACAGAAATAACTGCTCACCAAACCGGCTGGCCAGTTGATGCAGCGTCTGAACCTGGTTCTCGGCCAGACTGCGATGAGAGAACAGCGCCACGGCGCTGTATTGCGCCAAGAAACTCATTTTCCTGCAGACCCGTCATGTCCTCGACACCATCCAGGAAGGTGACGTTATAGCCTTGTTCTGCCCAGGTCAGCGCCCAAAGCCACGCCAGCACACTGCCCACAGGATCGAAACTCACCACCAGGCAGCGCCCTTTATGCGCCGCTTTATTTTCAGACTCCATGATGCCCGATAATTTGGTCAGCATGATCGATTGCAGCAGACCTTTTTGCAGCGAGCGCAGCGGGCCTTTCACCTTGTCGACCGCGTCAATCACAGGCAACAAGAACTGACGCTCGACGATATCGAGCGGATACTCTTTCATCACAGTCGAAATCACACTTTCGGCCTTACCAAGATTGAGCTGGGCCAGAGCACTCAGCAGAGCTTCACACTCTTCCAGATCCGTCTGAGCCGCTGTCAGCTCACCCGGTTCAGGCAGCGATCCCTGCAACAACTGGCTTACCTTACCGATAGAGACGCCTTTGAGCAGCCAGCTTTGAATTTGGCGTATCGTCTGAATATCCAGGTCGGTGTACAAGCGGTGCCCTTTCGCCGTGCGCTGAGGTTGCACCAGGTTGTAACGACGCTGCCAGGCTCTGAGCGTGACCGGCTTGACCCCGGTAATTTCTGAGACTTCGCGAATCGCGTACAACTTCTCTTCACAAGCCATAACGTAATTTCAACTCCTGAGGATGAGGATCCAGATAACGCTGCTTACTCAGGTATGCATCCGGATACATGGATAAATAGTGTTTAATTAGCGTCAGTGGCGCCAGCAGCGGCAAGGTGCCAAGACGATAATCGTGAATCAAACCGGCCAGTTCTGATTTCTGCTCGGGATTCAGAGAGCGCTTGAAGTAACCCTGCAGATGCATCAGCACATTTGTATGGTTTTTGCGGCTGGCACGATGTGACAGCGCCTGCATCAGCCCCAAACGATACTGACGCACAAACTCTTGCGGATCATAATGACTGACATTGGCCACCAGCCTGCCCAGCTCCCGGTAAGAGAGCGGATGGTGAGCCATGAGCGACAGTTTGTAGCGGGAATGGAAGTCGACCACTTTGCCCGCACTCGGCTTCTCGCCCATGGTCTGATAGAAATCGTGCAGGCAAAACACCCGGGTAATGAAGTTTTCGCGCAATACAGGGTCATTGAGCCGGCCATCTTCTTCAATCGGCAGCCACGGCATCGCCTCTTTCAATTTCTGAGTGTAAAGCCCGACGCCCTCTTTTTCAGCGCCATGCTCTTTATACACTTTGACCTTTTCCATGCCGCAAGTAGGCGATTTGGCACAGACAATATAGCCACGCAGCTGCTCTTGCTGCAGCTCAGCAATTTTCTGCTCAGAATAGGCCAGCAGCCCAGCCGTGTGATCACGACTCGGGTCTTTGGTCTCAACCAGAGCGATGCGCTCCTGATCAGAAATCAGCCGGATAGTCGGACGCGGGACAGGCAGCCCCATACCCACTTCAGGGCAGACAGCAACAAACTCAAAGTACGGAGCAAGCTCGTCGGCCACAAACCGGCTCTTCTTATGCCCGGAGTCAAAGCGCACCCGCTCCCCCAGAACACAGGAGCTGATTCCGACTCGAATACCTTGCGATTCCATACTGGCCTCCAAATTGTACAATTAAAAACTTTGTATAACATATAGCATAACTGTGAGATGTTATACAAACAAATTTCTTGTACAAAAATATTCAGCCTAATGCGCTACATTATCCCCGTTTCCACCCGGCACGCGGGTCACTGGTTTTCAACCATAAAGGTTGAGTCATGCGATATGGCTCCAATCGACATGGAGTAAATCGATTACGTTATCGTTTTCAACATAAATAGTTATCAAACTAATTCATTCACACTCACCAGCACTATTTTGTGACAAACATCGCAAGGATCCTTGCTATTACTGATTACTATTGCCGCAACAAATCATTCATGAGTCAACAATATAGGTAATTACACTTTCATGACCGTTAACCACATCGTCATGTCAGTGAATTAATCTCCGTTGACGAAAGACTGTCCAACTTTGGAGAACAACAATGGCCACCCCACACATTAATGCCGAAGCCGGTGATTTTGCAGAAACCGTCCTGATGCCAGGTGATCCGCTGCGTGCAGAATTCATCGCGCAAACCTATCTCGATGATGTAGAGAAAGTCTGCGATGTACGTAATATGTTCGGTTACACAGGCACTTACAAAGGTAAGAAAGTGTCGGTAATGGGACATGGTATGGGCATTCCGTCCTGCAGCATTTACGTGCATGAACTGATCGCAGAATTCGGCGTGAAAAACATTATCCGTATTGGCAGCTGTGGCGCGGTGCGTGATGATGTCAAGCTGATGGATGTGGTCATTGGTATGGGCGCGTCGACCGATTCCAAAGTAAACCGCATTCGTTTCAGCGGTCATGATTTTGCCGCAATCGCCGACTACGACTTACTGGAAACCGCGGTTAATCAGGCGCGGGCTCAGGATGTTGCCATTAAAGTAGGTAACGTCTTTTCCGCGGATCTGTTCTACACCCCTGAACCTGAAATCTTTGAAAAGATGAAGAAACTGGGCATCCTGGGTGTGGATATGGAAGCAGCTGGTATCTACGGTGTTGCCGCCGAAACTGGGCGCGCGTGCCCTGACGATTCTGACTGTATCCGATCATATCCTGCGCGGTGAAAAACTGAGCGCCGAGGATCGTCAGAAATCTTTCCATGACATGATGCAGGTCGCACTGGAAACGGCGATCAACATCTAAGGTAACTTTAACTTATCTCGCCGCCACTGAACGTAACAGTGGCGGCTGACAAACTCCGAGGGGGCGATCGTGTCTTACGACCAATTACCGGTGGATGCGGATGGTTTGCAACTTAACTTTTGTAAAACATTGGCGTGTGACAACTTTGGATTAAGTGATGCAGAACGTTATATTCTGCAACGCGCAAACCCCAAGCGTCCTACCATGGTTTGTCGTGAATGTGGCGCCTTCCCCCCCTTACTTAACAATCGCGAAGTACTCAACGAGCTGCACCGTCTGCGCCAATTGCACAGTGACGGCCTGCCAGCGTGTCGCCAGCCTGAGTGCACCAATTTCGGCCTGTCGGTTCATACCCATAAGCACCTTTATCACGCTTTTGGTTACAGTGGCGATCGTCAGCGTTACCGCTGCAAAACCTGCCAGTCGACTTTTGTCGATAAATGGTCGGGAGCCAATCGCAAACTTCAGGTGCAGGAAACCCTGCTCGGCCTGCTGTTCACTGGCTACTCGGTGCGCGAAATCTGCCGTAAATTAAACATTAATCCTAAAACTTTCTATGACCATGTCGACCACATCGCCAGCCGTTGCCGGCGTAAACTGGCGGTCATGGATGCACGCTGGATCAATCACAGCGACAGTTATCACTTTGCGTCACGCTTTGTGCCGCTGCAGCCGCACAGTAACAATGGCGCGCTGTGGATAACGACCGGTGACGCTCGCACCGGCTACATTTTGTGCCAACACGTCAATTACTCCGCCGATGAAGAACCGCAAGGCCCGGTGGATCACGACCCGTATGCTTTTCCGGCCCGGTTTGTGTCCCGTCAGCAGTCTGCTGAAGCCAGCCTGGAGAGTGAGCCGCCTTCTCCAAACCTGCGTGAACGTATTGATCAGAAATACCAGACCATTCTGGCCCGCACCAATGTGGAAGACCCGATGGGCAATCTGACCCGTTTTCATTATCCATCCAAAGGTGCTTTGATTCGCCCGCCGTATACTGCCTACGCGCACTATCTGCATTTATTGGCGATGTGTGATGAGAGCAAGCGGGTAACTATCTATATGCCGCAGGATCCATTACTGCGCTCGGCAGCACTCAGCGTTTGTTTACCGCGTATCAAAACCAACCGTGTCGATCTGATGTATGTGGAGGAAGACAGCCAGTGGGTCACCGGCCGCACGTTTGAAAAAGTCGACATCGTACTTATGGGATGGTGGCGCGACCGCTGGGCAATCACTCACCAGCAATCAGGCAGCAAAGGCATCTGTTATCTGGCCGGAGATAATCCGGAGCCAACCTACTGGCTGGACAAAGCTTCCATCCGCCAGATTGAATTTTATCAGCAGCGCTTTCAGCTGCTGTTCGATGGCTTTATCAACGAGCCAAGACGCAAACTCAGACCGGGCGGGCTGCAGCCGTTGCTGGACATTTTCCGCGCCTGGCACAACCTCTGTTATCAGGATAAACACGGCTTTACCGCGGCGCAAAACCTGGGAGTAACCCAACATCCTCTTACATTAAAAGAACTTTTGTCCTAAACTTTCGGCGAATCCCCGAACGTAAATTTGTGAACTACGGTCAATAAATACAGCGACTCATTGTAAAATAACCAAAATTGTTGCACTAATACGTTTGAAGTCATGTCGGCATGTTACCCGGGCAAATTCAGCCAACTGCTGACCACAACGCCAAGGATCTCATCAGTTTGGATAAAAACCAGTACCTAATCGATCTTGAACTCGACCAGTTACGCAATAAAATTGAATCAGAACCCCAGCAAACACTGCAGGTGGCTGAGCAGTGCCTGGCACGTTCGAAACAGCTCGATTACTCCGATGGTATTATCCAGGCACTGATTATTCTCTCCCGTTGCCACTGGCTTGAGCACAATCACGGCCAGGGTCTGAAAACCATCAAACAGGCGCTCAGTTACCAAAACAGCCTGGATACCGATGACTATGTTCCCGAAATACTGCATATCCACGCACTACATTTCTGGGGACAAGCAAAGTTCTACACCGCCCAACAGTTTTGGATCAATGCCCTCGAGCAGGCCGCTCTGGTCGATGAACATGACATTATGATCGAGTGTCTGATCGGTTTGGGGAATGTGTGGCGCACAACCGGCGAGCATAAACTGGCCGCTTCAACCCATGAACTGGCCGTCAAGGTCGCCAATAACACGCGTATTCACTGGCTGGAAGGCAAAGCTCGCATTTTATGGGCCTGGGATCTCTACCTGCTCAATCAGTTTGTCGACATGCTAACCGTGCTTGATGGTGCCGAAGAAGTCCTGCAAGGTCATCAGGACCGCACTTGGCAGGCTGAAGTATGGGATTTCAGAGCATTAGCGTTACTCGGGCTGGAACGACTCAGTGATGCGGATGAAGCGACCAAACGCGCCCATGATCTGGCGGTCAAACACGATTTGGTCTGGATGACCGCGCACTCCTACATCAGCCGTGCACGTCTGGAGATGCTGCGCCATAATCTGGATGAGGCTTCACGGCTGCTGCATGCCGCCGAAACTCTCAGCCGACGATGCCGATAACCGGGAATTGTTGGCACAAATCTGCTACCAACAATCTTTGATCGCCGAAGAACGTGGCGACTACCGGAGCGCTCTGCAGGCATTTCGTCATTATCGCCTCCATTCGACCCGTATGCTGCGGGATCAGACGGTACAAATCGGGCTCGATAAAGCCCGTATGTCCAAAGATCAGCTTGAGCAGCGCGCCAGAAAACTGATTAACCGTATCCGCACCCAGTTCGAATACGACCCGGAAAAGCATCTGTCCAATATGGTGTCAGAAACCTACTGGTGGGAACAATTAGTTCAGTTCAAAGCGGAGCTGAACCATGCCAACCACTCGGTGATTACCATTGTGCACCCGGATCCCTACTTTCTCGACATTTGTACCGAGCTGGTACACACCTTGTGTGCTTCACAGGACTTGTTGTCAAGGCTGAGCAGTCATCGGCTGGGACTGCTGGTAAAAGAAAAAGACCGCGCCGCACAGAAGCTCTATCAGACCCTGCAACAGATGATCGAAATCTATCCCTGGCAGCGTAAAGGGCTGCATCATGAGATGCCGGATATTCAGCTGTACGATATCCTCAGTTTTCCGTTTACCCTAGAGCAGTTAGAACAGATACAAACACAGGAAAAGTCGTATGGAAGTCCTACTCAATAAAATTCAGGAGGCGGGACTGGACGCCATGTCGGTCACGGGCGAAGGTGCGATCATTTTCTGGAATCATGTTCGTCAGCACATTGCGACCACACCGGAAGAAAAAGCTCTGTGTCTGATCTTCAGTGCTGAATGCCGGGCTGAACTCAATCAGTTGGCCCAGAGCAGCGATGAGTTGCGCTCTGCACTCAAACTATTAGCGGCCAGTCATGACTACGAACTTATCCTGTCACTGAAGCACAGCCTCAGTGAACGTTTGATTGAACTTGGCGACTACTCTGCGGCACTGACAGAGTATATTTCTGCATCTGGCCTGGCGGTGGAACACAGCCTGATTGACAACTACGTGCTGGCGGTGCTGGGCATGGGTAGCTTGTGTGATGACTATGGCGATCATAACCGGGCTCTGCGCTACTATCAGAAAATAGACGGGATTGATCATGCCATATCCAGCCGCTCTTTACGGCTGAGATACAAACTCAATATGTTGGGCTGCTATCTGCATCTGCATCGCTACACCGCCGCCAACGATTTGATTAAAGAGTGCGAAGAGCTGAGTATTCTGGTCAACGACAAAAACCTCGCCGGACAAATCCTGCTCTATCAGGCTACCTTGTATCGCCAGCAGAATAAACTGGAACTGGCGATAGCGACACTGGGCAGCGTCGCGAATCAGGTCGGTCAGGTGCAGTCATTGTGGCTTTCCGTCATGCTGAGAATAGAAAAAG
This sequence comes from Vibrio sp. CDRSL-10 TSBA, assembly GCA_039696685.1. Taxonomy (NCBI): domain Bacteria; kingdom Pseudomonadati; phylum Pseudomonadota; class Gammaproteobacteria; order Vibrionales; family Vibrionaceae; genus Vibrio; species Vibrio sp. CDRSL-10 TSBA. The sequence goes on from CP155565.1 coordinate 1,210,007, forward strand.
CCTACTGCTTACTGCAGTTAGACAAGTATCAGTATGCAACTTTGGTCCTGCAGGCCACGGAAAAACGCCTGCCGACCAAGATAACCTCAGTGCTTGAACAACGCCTGTATCGTGCATTCAGCCAAATCAGTGAACAGCAGGGGCAGTATAAAACGGCACTGGATTATGAGAAGAAAGGCTTTCGCATAGAATCCGATCTGATGAAACAGATTCCAATAGGCGAACTGGGCTCGCCGCAACTGCGCCGCTTATCTCGCTTTGAACTGCAACTGAAACTCATCTTATCTGAACTGGAAAACCGCGAGCTCAAAGAAACCACAGAGAATCAGAAACATGCCGTGGCGCAATTGCAGCAAGATGTCTACACCGATCCGATGACCAAGCTGCACAACCGGCGCTGGCTGGATAGCAAGCTTAAAGATCTGCTGCTCAACGCAACACCATTCGCCTTTCTGGTCGTCGATATCGATCATTTTAAATCGATTAATGATGAGCTCAGCCATCTGGTCGGGGATAGTGCTATTGTCAGCGTCTCATCTGAATTGGCGCGCTATTTCCGTTTTCGTAATGCGTCATGTGTTCGTTTTGGTGGCGAAGAGTTCCTGGTGATTATCGAAAATGCCACGCTCGATCAAGCCCATGGCCACGCAGAAATGTTTCGCGAACGCATTAACCAGTTTGACTGGGAAAGTATTCTCGGCGAGCGCCGCCTGACCGTCAGTATCGGCGTCACTCTGCATCGAGATGGTGAAAACACCCAGCGCACTTTCTATCGTGCCGACAAAGCGCTGTATCGCGCCAAAGCCAATGGCCGTAATCAGGTCTGCACCGAGTAACCTGACAGTTCCCGGCGAGCGCAACGCTCGCCAACCTCTTAGCCTGGAGTGACGGTACGGATCGCCATATTCTCAGTGCATACCTGCCCGGCACTCTGTTCCTAAACCACGTCCAAAACCCGAAACACGTCGACAGCCCCTGTAGTCCGAAGTACCTGTGCCACAAGGTCTGCCATCATTCGGCAAACTGTGATCGTAACCCAGTTTCACGTTTTCTTGTCCGGGCAAACAGGTAAGATCACCATTAAACCTATGAAATTCGATTACTATTTAAACATTACTTTCACTGACTAACAGCAGCCCCGCGCTGCCTGAAGGGGACGGTTATGTTTTTAGACTATTTTGCCCTCGGTTTACTGATCTTTGTAAGTCTAGTTATTTTCTATACCATTATCGTTATCCACGATATTCCGTATGAAATCGCCAAAGGACGTGACCATCCCCATCAGGACGCCATTCATGTCGCAGGTTGGGTGAGCCTGTTTACCCTACACGTCCTGTGGCCCTTCTTATGGATCTGGGCAACCTTATGGCGCAAAGACCGTGGCTGGGGCTTTTCCCAGTTGCAGCAGGAGCAACATGACATTCATCACAGGGTCGATGAACTGTCAGACGAAATTACGGCGCTGAGAAAAGAAATAGCAAGCTTGAAACAGCCCGTCCCGTCTGCGGCAGGCCCGCAATCCAACCCGGCTGATGAGGAGTAACAAGTATGGATCTGCTGCTCATTCTGACCTACACCGCGCTGTGTATCGCCATCTTCAAAGCCTTCAAAATACCGCTCAATAAATGGACCGTCCCCACCGCTGTACTGGGCGGCGTGGTGCTGATAGGAACCCTCATCCTGCTGATGAATTACAACCATCCGTTTACCGCGCTGGGAGGCCAAGTGTACAACACAACACCAATTGTCTCCGGCGTGCGTGGCAAGGTCATCGAAGTCAATGTCGTCCCCAATACACCATTGCAACAAGGCGACGTTCTGTTTCGCATCGACCCGACGCCCTATCAGGCAGAAGTCACCCGTAAACAGGCCGCACTGGCTCAGGCACGCCAGGATGTTTTGCGCCTCGAAGCCAACTATAAGCAGGCAAGCGCGAACAGCGTCAAAGCCACCGCCGAACGCGACAAAGCCCAGCGCGAATTTGCCCGTTATGAAAAAGGCTTCAAACGGGGCGCTTTTACCGCCCAGCAAGTTGATACCACCCGCCAGGCTTTTAAAGGGGCCCAGGCTGCTCTGGAAGCCGCTCAGGCGCTGGAAAGTGAAGCCAAGCTGGCATTTGAATCACAGATTGACGGCGAGAACACCGCCGTGGCCAGGCTCAATGCGGAACTGATTCAGGCGGAGTTCAACCTGCAAGAGACCACCGTACGTGCTCCCACCGCCGGCTATGTCACCCAACTAGCGCTGCGCCCGGGCATGATGGCGGTACCACTGCCGCTTTCGCCTGTGATGACGTTTGTCCATACCGAACAGCAGTTTTATGTCGGGGCTTTCCGCCAAAACTCGCTGCAACGCCTCAAGCCGGGCTTTGCAGCGGAGTTTCTGTTTCGGGCTCTGCCCGGAGAAGTGTTTCACGGTGAAGTGGTCGAAGTGCTGCCCGCCATTGCAGAAGGCCAGATACAGGCACGTGGCGCGCTGTTAGGCAGTCAGGCACTCAATACCCAAGGCCGGGTACTGGTAAAATTACGTCTGACCGATGATATCAGCCAGTATGAACTGCCGCTGGGGACCAATGTGGAAATTGCGGTCTATTCCGATACATTCGAACATGTCTCCATCATGCGTAAAGTGTTAATCCGGATGAAAAGCTGGCAAAACTATCTGTATCTTGATCACTAACGGCATCTTGATCGCTAGCGGTATCTTAACCACGAACTGTACCTTAACCAACCGTTGAACTTTGACCAGCAGATAGGAACTCACGCTTAGTGAATTTATGCTAAGCGGTTCCTGCTTTGCCCCAAAAAACTTACTGAAAAAAACCGTCTCAGAGACGGTTTTTTACTTTACCCAACAGGGAAATAAGGTTGAGCCGGTATCAGCTCCAGCGCAGGATGCGCACTTCGTTGCCTTCCTGCGGCTGACCAGGAATATTGAGAGAGAGCAGGAAAGAAACTCCGGCCATCACAGCCCCGATCAGAAATACCGCTGCTGGCGAAACCAGCCACAGCAGACCGAAGGTCACCGGAATCACGACCGCTGCGATGTGGTTAATAGTAAACGAAACACCCGCGGTAGAGGCCATATCAGCCGGATCCGCAATTTTCTGGAAATAGGTTTTCACCGCCAGCGCCAGCGCAAAGAACAGATGGTCAACCACGTACAGGCCCGCAGCCCAATTGGCATCCGTCACGAAAGCGTAGCTAACAAACACACAAATCAGCCCAAGGTACTCAAACATCAGCGCTTTGCGTTCGCCAACAATGCCGATAAAACGACCAATACGCTTAGCAAACAGGAAGTTAAACACATAGTTGATCAAAAATAACAGGGTAATATCAGCCGCCGAATAGCCAAATTTTTCCACCATCAGAAAGCCGGCAAACACGGTAAATATCTGACGCCGTGCGCCACTCATAAAAGTCAGCGCATAGTAAAGCCAGTAGCGTTTACGCAGCACCAGTTTCTTGTTCTGCGGAGTCTTAGCCTGAAATTCAGGAAACAGTAATGCGATGGCAATCACCAGCAGCAAACCGGTTCCGCCTGTGATGCCATATACCCATTTGTAACTGAGCTGTAATTGCTCCAGCATCACCCAGACAACGCCATAGGTGATCAGCGAAGCCAGCGCGCCAACCGAGATAAACTTACCCAGCATTTCCGGCGCTTCTTCTTTCGTCAGCCATTGCAGCGAGAGAGACTGTTTTAATGTTTCAAAATAGTGGAATCCGATCGACATGATCAAAGTGGTAAACAACAGTCCGGTCAGAGTCGGGAACCATCCGGTCATGGTGACTCCGAAAGTGAGCATCGCCAGTGCGATGATCATAAAACGCTGTTCACGAATGAACAGCAGCACAAAGATGGCGGTGAAAGCGAGAAAGCCGGGAATTTCACGCACACTTTGCAGCAAGCCGATGTCGGCACCATCAAACTGCGCTTGCTCAACCGCAAAGTTGTTGAGCAGAGCCATCCAGCTGGAGAATGCGACGGGTACGATAATCGAAATTATCAGCAGAAAATTTTCAGGAGTTCGCCAATTTTTAGCTTCCATGGGTATTATTATCATCCTAGCGTTTAACAGGCGGTCAGTTTACCTAAACTTCTGTTCACTGTAACCTTTCTGTAGCACAACATTAACGCCAATACTGTTGGACGAACGCTGACATCATACCTGACTGCCGAGGACTGCTATGCATATCCGATTTGCGACTGCCAATCTGCTCAATTACCTGGCGCCGCCGAACGCGTTTTATGACTTTAACAATATTTACGAAGCTGGCCAGTGGCAGCAGAAACAAGCCTGGCTGAGCCGTAAACTCGCCGCGCTGAATGCCGATGTGATTGGTTTCCAGGAAGTCTTCACGCCAGAGGCTCTGCAACAGCAAGTGACGGAGTTGGGATACCCTTATTTTGCGGTGATCGATCAACCCAAAGTCAGCGATGGCTACATTTATTCATCGCCTGTCGTCGCGATTGCCTCACGTTTCGAACTGATCGAGGTCAAGCGAATCGATGTGACAGTGGAAGGGTTTAGTTTTCAACGTCAGCCGCTACGTGCCACCCTCAGCCATCCGGCGCTTGGCCTGGTAGATGTGTATGTGGTGCATTTTAAATCCCAACGTTCCATGCTGGAAAGCGAGGAAGACACCAGGTTGGTTGATGCCTGGCAAACAGAGCTCTACGGGCGCTGGCAATCGGCAATGCAACGAGGACAAGAGGCGCACCTGCTCCATCAGGCCATGGTGCAGCGTAAACGCCAATATGGCCATCCCATGGTACTGATGGGCGATTTCAACCAAGTGCTGAGCAGCATGGAATTCAATGCTCTGCGCGCAACTCATCGTTTCCGCCAGCCTGATACTTTCACACCTTTGCTGCCCTATCATCTGCACGACAGTTGGGAGCTCTTCAGCCATAGTCACGCAGGAAACGCGTAAACCGACCCACTACAGTGGCGCCAGTGGTCAGGTGCTCGACTATATCCTGCTCAGCAGCGACTTTACTCAGGACGCCGACCATCCGGTGGCAACCGTGGTCGATTATCATGTGGAAGATCACCATCTGGTCAATCCGCATTCAGAAGCCGACCGCTATGCCAGCGATCATGCCCTGGTTGCGGTGACCTTGCAGTGCGCTAAAACCATAGTCGGCAATACATAGCCGCCAATAGTGAGCGCCCACTTTGAATGAAACAGCGCAATCACTGTCCGGTTCACCTCAAAACATCGCAAGGCTGACAGCATGAATCCTTGCCTCAGGCAGATTATTCTCCCGCCGTCTTGAGCAAGTGCTGCCATCGGGAATGGCGCTGCAGATAGTGAGCAACGTAACTACAACGCGGGATAAGCTGCCATTGTCTCGCTTCCAGCAACGGTAGAATGCACTCCATCATCACGTTTCCGTATCCCTTGCCACGCATTGATTCGGGAATTCGGGTTGAGGTTATTGTCATCACTCTCCCTTCAAGGTAATAGTCCATCCGGGCCCAGTCGCCCCCCTCAAGATGAACCCGAATCTGCTGCTGTTGTTCGTCAAACACCACTTGATGGTAATTTCCAGCCTCATCCGATGCCGTGTGTGAGCTGTTCTGTTTCATTTCTGCTCCAATTTTGATAAATAACTCAAAGAAATTGTCGCCTTATCACATTGAATCTCAAATTATCTAATCATAAAATGCGCTTAACTGCAGAAAAAAAGCATAAAAGCAGTCAATAATACGGAGACCATAATGCGCGCACAGTCAGTGGCAACACCACAAGAGCATGGAAGCTCGAAGTCCAGCGCCCGGCAAAAAAATGTGTCGACTCTCAACAGCACAGATGCGTTGGCGATGGTGGAACACGGTAGTGAGCTCACTTTAAGCATCACTACCCCGGTCGGGACTAAATTCAGTTGTAAAACCCCTTTCATCGGCACTCATTCTGATACTTATCTGTTGATAGAGATTCCACAGGTCTCAGCAGAAGATCTCAACTTTTTCTTTCAGGAAGGTTTTTGGATCAACGTCCGAGCGATTTCGCCGCGTGGTGAAGGCGCTATGCTGCATTTTCGCAGCCAGTTACTGCACATCTTGCAAGAGCCGATAGCGCTGGCGATGCTGTCCATTCCTAACACCATGCAAGTCACCCAGTTACGCAAAGAACCGCGTTACGAGGTCAACTTGTCCGGCAAGGTCTATCTGGGTGAACAAAAAGCGGAATGCGAAGTCCGGGATCTGTCCAAAAGTGGCTGTCGTTTCATTACCGCTCCGGTAGGCCGTACCTATCAGGTCGGAGATCTGGTCTCAGTCGAGCTGTTTGCAGACCGCAGAGGCAGCAAAGTGTTTGCGCCGCTGATTGGTAAAATCTGTAACTTACAGCGCTCAATGCATTATGCCCGTTACGGCCTGGAATTTAACGATCAGGGTAAGACCAACGCTAAAAATTTGCTGGCACGACTTAAATTCAACGGTACCAAGTTAACCTTGAACGTGGAATAAAAACGATACCTAAACGGCCTGGAATTGCAGGTGGGATTGACCAACGACAGATAAAAAAAGAGCCAAGCGCAAAAGGTGCGATTGGCTTATATATGATGTGAACAAATATCGATTCACTAACAACGTCAGTTGGCTAGGTGACCCTCGGCTTAATAAGGGTCGAAACATATTATGCATTATGTATGCCAACTTTAAAATCGCTTTTTGGGCCTGTTGTGCGGCATATTTACCCCAACCTTGAGCGTGTTTTTGCATTTTAAAAATTGCAAAATGCAAAAACACGCATTTTGATACGCAACTCATCGCTTAACCGACGCTAACTTTGTTTAACGATAATTTCAATTTATCGGTCGGATTTGACTCTCCTTTTTGGGTATACTGCCGTCATCAGTTGGTCTAATAAGGTTAGTAATGAATTACATCACTACATTTTTAAAAGGTATCGCCATGGGCGCTGCGGATGTTGTACCCGGCGTGTCAGGGGGGACTATTGCTTTTATTACCGGAGTATACGATACCCTGTTAGAAAGTATTCGCCGTATTAACCCGCGTTTACTCGGCTTATGGAAGCGAGAAGGTTTTTCTGCCGCTTTTCGTCACATCAACGGCGGATTTCTGATCGCACTGTTCGGCGGTATCATCACCAGCATCGTCAGCCTGGCGAAACTCATCTCCTGGCTGCTGGAGACCCATCCCATCCCGACCTGGTCTTTCTTCTTCGGTTTAATTCTGGTCTCTGTGTACCATATTTTGCGTCAGGTCGAACAAAAAAGTGTGTCCCGCTGGTGTTGTCTGGCGCTCGGAGTGGCGTTTCGCGTATTCGATTACCGTCATCAAGCCTCTTACGATGGATTTTACCAGCCTCAATATTCTGCTGGCAGGCAGCATAGCTATCTGTGCAATGATTCTACCCGGTATATCCGGCAGCTTTATCCTGCTGCTGATCGGTATGTATACGCCGATTATTGATGCGGTGAAATCGTTGCAAGGCAGTGTACTGGGATTGTTTGTGCTTGGTTGTGTGGCAGGCTTGCTGTGCTTCTCACATCTGTTGTCCTGGCTGCTGAACCACTATCGTGAAGTCACGCTGTCTTTTCTGACCGGCCTGATGCTGGGGACTCTACCGAAAATCTGGCCCTGGAAAGAGACTATCAGCTGGCGCACCAATTCACACGGTGAACAAGTACCGCTGCTGCAACATAACCTCAGTCCTTTTGAATTTGAATCTGTAACATCCCAGCCGGCTCAACTGGGTATCGCTATCCTGTTAATGGTATGTGCGATTGCTCTGGTATTAGGCCTGGAGAAATATGCCAGCCGTCACGACGTGTGACAACCTGATCAACACAGAGGTGGCTGCAGCCACCTTTGTTATTCATATCACTCCTGCGCCAGACCCGGATTTCTACCGCACTATCACAATTTTCCCCTTTGCTCACAGCCACTTATTATACAGTGTGCTAGTCTTGCCTTAATCACGCCATTTCCGTGACTGGCGTAACTGTGTTGTGATGTTGAACCTGGCAATAGCAGACAAGCTTGCTGTCGCCTTCGATGATCTGAGCCGTCCGAATGCAAAGAACCCTTCAAATTGGCTGCATCCTTTTAGCGCTGGCCGGTGGCTTTTTCGCCGCCCAGATGACCGATTTTTCTCAGCAGGAACATCGCCCGGCTGAGTTGAGCGATTACTGCACCCTGTCCACCATCAGTTGCCAGCAACACAAGGTCACTATGACTCTCGCCAACGACCATGTGCAGCCGCTGGTTGCAACCCCGATTCACATAGACTGGCCTGACACCGCTGCAGACACCCTGTTGCTCTCCATGCAAGGCCTGGAAATGGAGATGGGAGAAGTTCGCTTTATGTTACAGCGCAATCAGCAGGGGATTTTTACTGCCGATATCGTCCTGCCGGTCTGCACTGCAGGCAGTATGACCTGGCTTGGTACTCTGACCGATGGTCAGCAAACCGCCTATCCGGCAATAAGGATGCAACGATGAGTAAAAACTGGTCTCTGATCCTGGTGGTAGCTTTTGCGCTTGGCTTCGCACTGAAAACCTATCTCGACACACATCAACCGCAGCCGCCACAAAACGCAGCACCGCTTCAATCTGCGGTGTTATATGGTGAAAATAATAAAGCGGTCGAGGTGTTTGACCCAGACGACAACCGTATCCGCATTATCTATTTTGGCTTCACCCGTTGCCCCGACGTGTGTCCTACTTCACTGGCCATGTTAGCCGGAGCGCTGAATCAGCTGGATGATACAGCTTTGCATCAATTACGCCCGATGTTCATCTCTCTTGATCCGGAAAGAGATAACGCCGCCGACTCGGCCAAATATGCCCATTACTTCCATCCGATGCTGGAAGGTTTGTCTGCCCCGCTTGAGGTGACGACGGCTTTGGCTCATCAATATGGGGTGATTTTCCGCAAGACTGAATTACCCGACTCCAAGCTGCAATATACCCTGGACCACAGTTCCTATTTCTACTTTATTCGTCCGGATGGCAGCCTGATTACTAAGGTGCCCCACACCCAAAATCCGGCCCCGATCATCGCTGCGGTTCAGCAAGTCTTGTCTGCAACGTTGAATACGCCCTCATCACAAGGAGAGTAAAGTGATTACCAAAATGTGCTTATTAACGGCTGCGCTGCTAAGTCCAATGGCACTAGCAGCAGCCACCAGCCTGGAAGTAACCCAGGCGTATGCGCGCGCAACCCCGCCCAATGCGGTCACCAGCGCCGTATTTGCCACTATCAGCAACCATGACAGCCAGGACCATTACATAGTGGCAGCGCTGACACCGGCAGCGGGCAAAGCAGAAACTGCATGACGTGATAACCGAGGGTGAAATAATGAAGATGCGTCAGGTCTCATCTTTTAAACTACCGGCCGGAGGCTCACTGCAACTCAAACCCGGCAGTTTTCATATTATGTTGTTTTATTTATCCCGGCCCCTGATAACAGGCACGGAAATCGAGGTCGAGCTGCAATTAGAAAATGGCGACATCTACCGTTTTGATGCCCCGGTAAAAAAGGTGATGGCAGGAATGCATCAGCATTAATATGGCATTCGGTGCCGCGCGATCAAATTCCCGGCCCTTTTACTTCCCGCTCCTTTTCTTCATCACGCCACGGATTTGTTCTGCCCCCCGCACCGCCCAGATAATGTAACCAGAACGTTAATTACGCCTGATTACACTCGCTTTTGGAACCAAATGGCAATCCGGTGCTGGTTGTGAATAGCCGATACAAAACCAGGCGCATAACAAGCGCATACCAGTCAGTATAAGGGACTAACTTATTTCCATAGAGCGGTACAATAGTCTAAAAATAATTCAACACACCAAATACCTGACCAATCAACACACAACCAAGTCAACTACAAATATTTAACAAAAATCCTAAAATGTGTTGCAATTCAACATAAGCGGTAATTTTTTGTTCTAACGAACAATTAATCCTAGACACATTATCCCGTGACGTTAATATTGGCTACCTTCAGTGATATTCACTGATATAACTACAAACTGAACTTTATTTTCATCTCAGGGATAACTAATGCAAAGCAACAATATTTTTGCCCGTTTTGCGCGCGGTAACCTGGTGCTGCAAATCCTGGCAGGTATCATCCTTGGTATCCTGCTGGCACTCGTCGCACCGGAATCTGCACAAAACGCCGGTTTACTCGGAAGCCTTTTTGTAGGTGCACTCAAAGCCGTTGCGCCAATTCTGGTGTTTATTCTGGTTGCCGCGTCTATCGCCAACCAAAAGAAAAACCAGCACACCTTTATGCGCCCGATCGTCGTTCTATACCTTTTGGGAACCTTTGCCGCAGCTCTGACCGCTGTAGTACTAAGCTTCCTGTTCCCGACCACTTTGACGCTGGTTGCTGGTGCTGAAGGCGCAACGCCACCACAAGGCATTGCTGAAGTTTTGCATACTCTGCTATTCAAACTGGTCGATAACCCGGTGAATGCCCTGATGTCTGCTAACTACATCGGTATTCTGGCCTGGGCTATCGGCCTTGGTCTTGCGCTGCACCATGCTTCTGCGACCACCAAAGCGGTATTTGAAGATCTGAGCCACGGCGTCTCTCAAATCGTGCGTTTCATTATTCGTCTCGCGCCATTTGGTATCTTTGGCCTGGTTTCTTCGACCTTCGCGACCACAGGTTTCAGCGCGCTGGCCGGCTACGCGCAACTGCTGGCGGTTCTGCTTGGCGCAATGCTGATCATTGCTCTGATCGTAAACCCTCTGATTGTTTACATCAAAACAGGCACTAACCCATACCCGCTGGTTCTGCAGTGTCTGCGTGAGAGCGGCGTAACTGCGTTCTTCACCCGTTCAAGTGCAGCCAACATTCCGGTCAACATGGCGCTGTGTGAACGCCTGAAACTGGACGAAGATACCTACTCAGTATCCATCCCTCTGGGTGCAACCATCAACATGGGCGGCGCAGCGATCACGATTACCGTTCTGACTCTCGCTGCAGTGCATACTCTGGGTATTCAAATTGACCTGATGACAGCGCTGCTGCTAAGCGTGGTTGCGGCCATTTCTGCTTGTGGCGCATCGGGTGTTGCCGGTGGTTCACTGCTGCTGATCCCACTGGCTTGTGGCCTGTTTGGTATTCCGAATGAAGTTGCGATGCAGGTTGTCGGTGTCGGTTTCATTATTGGTGTGATTCAGGACTCGGCAGAGACTGCACTAAACAGTTTCGACTGACGTTGTGTTTACCGCAGCAGTATGTCGCTCAGAACATAAACCGGAAGCTTAATCGCTAAGCTGATGGTTAGACATAAAAATGCCCCGCTGTGTCGGGGCATTTTTTATCTGTCTGATGTACTCACTGGCGATACAGACAATTGGTCATGGTAGCTGACAATTAGTCACGGTGAAGGTGAGTCACTGTCGGCGATAAACCGGAAGCTCTTGTGCTAATAACGGTCCATCGGAGTCTGCGAAAAATTCACTGCGGGTGATGTCTTGGTTTCGTTCTGATCCGCAGGTAACTGACTCGGTTCAACAACCTCGCCCTCGCCATCCCCGCCAAACCCATCACTGTGCAGCCCGGCCTCTTGCATCTCCTCGCTGAGATCCGCCGCATCGGGTATCGACACACCGCGTTTATACAGTTTATTCAGCGCACGGATAATGGAATGTTTCCGTACCGTACCGGAGGCAATTTTCCTCTGCAAAGGCTTAGCCAGCGACTGCAGGCCAACCACTGAATCCACACCTATCTGACTGCCAACCTGATCGCGCAGAGCCTTGGCGGGTTCGTAACCGAATAAGACAGACAGAAACAACCAGATATAGGCATTAGCTTTGCCGTGAGCACCGCGCTCTATCCAGGCCTGACCGCAGTGATACATGGCTTCAGCATGACCTTTTTCACAGGCCCGCTCAAGCCAGTAAATGCCTTTGGCAAAGTCACTGTTCACCCCGATGCCTTTGATATAATTCATCCCCAGCTTCATCATGCCTTCCAGGCTATGCAGGCTGGCTGCTTTGGAATACCAGTAAGTCGAGTCACCCGGAGCTGGCGCTATATTATCGTGTGACACGCACCACTCACCCATAAACAACATGGCGTCGATATATTGTTGTTCAGCCGCCTCCTGAATGATGGCGATACCTTTGGTGACATCAGTCTCCACACCGCGACCATGAAACAGTGCGCGTCCAGCCTCATATTTTGCCGCGTTGTCGCCTTCCATGCCACGGATATAATTTTGCCAGAATTTCGCTTTTTCTTTTAAAATCAAATCGTCACGCATACGTTGGCATATTCTCACTATGCCATACATGCCGGTAATATTGTCGCTCTGGGCCGCTTTTTCATACCAGAACAGAGCTTCGCGTAAATTGCTGCGTTCCGCCTCTTTGGCCAGAAACAGCATTGTCGGCACATGGCCGGACTCTGCTTTTTGCAGACGCTCTTTACGCTCCAGATCTCGCTGACGCTCCAGCGCTTTACGATACGCTTCTTCACGCGCTTTTTTCTCAGCTTCCAGGCGCTTTTTACGCACCGAAAGTGAAATCATCCAGACAAAAATCAGTATCAGTGATAAGCCTGTCGCGCCAATCGCGATCCCTATGGTATTCATACAATTAATTCTTTATCTGTACTTTGTGCACTGTATCGGCTGAAACGACAAAAGATTGAGTCTGATGTGCGGTAACAGTGCTGAATAAATGAAGGCCTGCGTCATGTCATACCAGCAGGATAGATGACCATAGTACCGCACTCCATTAGAGCGCGGTACTGACAATCTCATGGAAGATAGGATTTGAGCGCAGACGCGCGGGGCTCACAACACGTCTGGCGAGTGACAAACAAATTAATGGTGAACAACAATTAGCTGTTCACCAGTAGTGGACCGAGAAAGATCACTGTGCCGATTTACGATTCACCGCTTTAACAAACACTTCCTGAGCACCCTGGATACCAAGTGCTTTGGCTTCATCGAGTAAGCTCAATGCTTTAGGAATATCGTTGGCTTCGACAGAACGCTCAATCGCCGTGTGGTAATAGCCGGTCAGCTCAGTACCCTGCGGAATATTGTCATTCTGGTTAACAATCTTGCGGTTGATGATATCGTTGGCTGACACAGACAAACGGAATTGGCCTAAAGAACTGTGCTTGGCTTGCGGGTCAGCAATATCAGGCGGCTGAGTGTGACGCGCAATCGCAAACGCTTTAGCCGGGTGCATGATGGTACTGCTGCCTTTGATATCCTCGGCAGTGGTGTAAATCAGCACATGCAGGTCCTGACCGCTCATATCGGGAATCACATTGAAATCTAGAACAAACTTGTCATTGTCGAGCAGTTTCGCCGGAACATATTTAAACTGGGCAAAATCCGCATGATAAATCGACTCACCCTTGCTGTTCAGCACCTCAACATTCGGAGCATAAAACTGCATATCCTGACTAACAAATGTTTCAAGTTGCATATCCAGGCTACCGCGGTTACCCGGAATCGTGAAGCCCGCAATCGCACCGGCACTGTGGCCGTCCAGCAAAATCTGACTTTTTTCGGTGAGGGCAAATTCGCTCACCACAGGCACGGCTAACGGAGTCCAGCTTATCTGCTCCGCCTGAGTAATGACTTGCTGCGCTCCCTGCGAGTCCATTTCAACAGGAGCTACGGATGTACAACCGGTCACCACCATCCCTAACAATATGGGAGTAAGCCATTTTCTCATTAACGTTTACCTCAATATCTGCTTGAAAGAAATACAGCCAGAGTCTATCTGGCTGTATTAGTTTAGGACAGTTTATTAGTTTTAAAAATCAGATAATTACCACCAAGCTTCGGCTTGTACACCAAACTGGAATGAATTATCAGAAGTACCATTATCGAACACGTTGGAATCGCCATCGTTATCGTTAGTCAGGTAAGACGCGTACAGACGGATTTCAGGACGAGCCCAGAAGCTTGAACCGGCAGACCAGGCTTGCGCCACAGTCAGCTTACCAAATTTATTTTTGTCTCCGTCGTTGTCATCAACTGCGTAGCCTGCTTCAAAGATAGTCTTGTTGTACTCATCCCATTTGTAGACAGGACGAACCACAACGGACATAGCTTCGTATTTGTCCTGACCATCCCACATGTCCTGGCCTACACCATAAACCAATTGGTGACCCAGTTCCCAGCTGTCGCCCAGACCCACAACACCCATGTTGATCAAACGGTAACCATCAGCACCGCTCTTAGCTTCTGCACCGTACCAGCTGCCGTCACCATAGAAAGCCATGGTTTTAGAATAACCTTCTGTACCATATTGGACGACAGTTTTGTTGAAACCGTTTCGCCAGCCCCTGAGTCAGTTCAGCGGTCAGCATCACGCCATTTTTAGCATCTTTCGCTGCCTGAGAAGCGGCATCCGTTTCATTTACGATCGCGTAATCCACACCGACTTCCAGTGAGCCGTTGTCCCACAAAGGGATACCTGCATAACGCGCGTCCAGCGTATTCACGTTCACAGCACCGCCACTGTTACCGCTGTCCGGAGTATCACCTGGGTTATTTGAACCTAAACTAAAATTGTCGTTGCGATCACTGCGCACCCAAGCCAGAGAGAGTTTACCCGGACCGGTTTCAATGCCTTCAATACCTGCACCGGCACCTGAAATGTTCCAGTAATAGAAGTCACTGATGTGGATGTCGTGACGTTGGTAGAAACGTTTACCGGCCCACAGCGTTGCTTCTGGTGCAAAGCCCAGCAGGCCTTTCGCCTGCACGTTGAACTGACGCAGAGCAAATTCAGCATCATCAACACAATCCACACCATCACCTGCGTCATTCAAACCACAGTTGGTACTGGTGCCTTCCCAGTCATTAGAGCCGTTTGAAGTCATCGCTACCATAGAGTCAACGTAAAACGTTTTGCCGTTGTTGTTGTAGACTTCCTGACCCAGCTGAACTTCGCCGTAGATATCGCCTTCGTTACCAAGACGACCAACTTTGTTCTTTTCATAGGTTACCTGCTGACCACCGTCAGCACTGACGCCAACACCAGCACGCATGTAGCCATGAAAATCCACTGCGAATGCGGAACCTGCTGCCAGAGAAGCAGCCACTGCGGCAGCGATTACACTTACTTTTTTCATCATTAACTCCATTTAGGGTCTTTTTTATCGGAATTTTCGTCACTCTCTTACGGGCTAAACGTCTCTAAAAGGCAGAAAAGATGGGTTTAACGTCAGAGATGTGATGGGGTAAACCCCGTTTGTTTCAACTGCAATTCAGATTACTTGACGGCCGACAGGCACACTTCCTCCACCCCTTGAGATTATTAGGGGGGAGTAGAGAGGCGTAGAAAATCGCAGGTATGGTCTTTTTCCAGGGCTGATCACGAATTTGGGGGAGGAGGAGATCATTAACTTCCAGGATCATGGAATACAAAATGCATATTTGATCACAATTTCAACGTATTAGCGATGCACTTCTGAAAGAAAATTACATTATAAAATATGTGACCAGGCTCTTGACCTTGAACGGCCAAAGCCTTTTACTTAAAAATGATGGTTAATATTACGCCAATAACAACAACGACTGGATATGATGAAAACGACTCGTTTCTCGCCCTTACCCTTTAGGTGCAACACTTGATCCAGATGGATGCAATTTTGCTGTGTATGCACCGGCTAACAAAAACCTGTTACTGGCGTTGTTCAATTCTGACGGCAGTTACGAAACTCATCCCTTTGCAGACGAATACGCCGGGGTACAGCACCTTTACCTCGAAGGCCTTCAGGCTGGTCAACGTTACGGCTTTTTAATTCATAGTGATGACGAACTTTTCTACATTTCCGATCCCTATGCTAAAGCATTGGACCAAAGCCTGACTTACAAAGTTCCGTTTCAACTGCACGATAGTTTTTCTCTGGCCAAATGCGTGGTCACGGATAGCCACTTTGACTGGCAGGATGTTGCTAAACCCAATCGCCCGCGCGACGAAATGGTCCTGTTCGAAACCCATGTTAAAGGCGCAACCAAACTTCACCCGCAAGTCGATAGCGCGCTGCGCGGCACTTATCTTGGCCTTGTCAGCGAACCTATGCTGGAGTTTTATCGTCAGCAACAGATAAATACCCTACAACTGCTGCCGATTGCCGCATGTATGCATGAGCCGCATTTACTTGAGATGGAGACGGTTAACTACTGGGGCTATAACCCGTATCTGTTTATGGCGCCGGATCCGCGCTATGCCAGTCAGGATGCCGTCACCGAGCTTAAAACCACCATCCGCGAGCTGCACCGACAAGGTATCGAAGTCATTCTGGATGTGGTCTATAACCATACCGCAGAAGGTGGTGAAGATGGCCCGGTGTTTAACCTTAAGGCACTCGATCCCAATTACTACCTTAAGCATGGCCAGCATTACGCTAACTTTACCGGCTGCGGTAATACCTTAGATCTCTCTTACCAGGCATCACTTAACCTGGTGATGGATACGCTGCGCTACTGGGTCAGTGAATTTCATGTTGACGGCTTTCGCTTTGATCTGGCCGCGACTCTTGGCCGTATCGGCGATGATTTCAGTCGTGACGCCGCTTTCTTTAAAGCCGTGGCTCAGGATCCGGTACTGCGTCAAGTCAAGCTCATCGCTGAACCCTGGGATATCGGTCCCAACGGTTATCAAGTCGGTAACTTTCCCTTTGGCTGGAACGAGACAAACGACAAGCTACGCGATATTACCCGCAGTTTCTGGCGTGGTGATCAGGGCTACCTGAAAGAGTTTGCCACCCGCTTGATGGGATCGCGCGATTTATACAGTGCGGCCAACTGGCCGTATAAACTGACCGTTAACTACATTACCTATCATGACGGTTTTACCCTGCAGGATTTGGTGTCATACAAGCTCAAGCATAATGAAGCCAACGGCGAGCAAAACCGTGACGGTCACGGTGATAACCGCTCAGATAACTATGGGGTCGAAGGCGAAACCGACAACATGGTTATCCGCACTATCCGCGAGCGACAAAAGCGCAACTTTATGGCCAGCCTGCTGTTTGCGTTCGGCATCCCGCATATTCTGACCGCAGATGTACTGTCTCACAGTCAGAAGGGCAATAATAACGCCTATTGTCAGGATAACGAGATCAGCTGGCTCGACTGGACACCGTCAGAACGTAAGTCTTATTTCAAGAACTGGCTGGCTGAGATGGTCGCAGCCCGTCAGACTTACATGGTGCCTTTCATCCGCGCTTTCAGTGGTGAGGAACGCAATTTCAACCGCATCTTCTGGCGTCGGGTCGATGGTCATTTGATGGAGCATGACGACTGGAACCGGCTCAGCTGCGTGGCACTGCACATTGGTATTGGTGAAGAAGGTCAGGAACTGCTGTATTTGATTAACCAGACCAACGCTCCGGCCCGATTTGTCCTGCCCAATGATCGTAAACAGGACTGGAAAATCATCTGCGATACCAACATGCGTCAGGTTCAGCCGGGACATGCCGAAGGTGAAGTCCTGCAGTTGCCGATATCAATGACTATTTTACATTACCAGCCCAAAACGCACGCTAAGAAAACGCCAGCCTCCCGCGCTAAAAAAGCCTGAGTCCGGCATATTGTCTGACAGCCTTCCACAACGCCCGCCAGCCGGGCGTTGTCATTCTCTGTGACAAAAATCGCCCTTCATCTGCGCGGCCGATTCGCTTGAATCCTGCCCCGTAACTACGGATTCAGGTTATACTGGTTACGACTCAGAAAACAATCAGTTGCATAATACTGGCTGCCGCAGCCACCGGGTCATCAAACTCTTGCCCCATCACTGTTAGCCCATCGTTGTCCGGCCAGCAGAAGAGCGTTACGGGACAATCAAAAGGATGTTTCATGTTTAAATTGTTTGAAAGCTTTACTCAGGCTTTCCCGAAAAACGAGCCCCAACGTCCACCGGATACGTTGTGGGCATTCTGCCGCCACTACACCCGCGGCTACGAAAAGCCACTTTTGGTCATGGCTCTGATGAGCACCACCATAGCGATCATCGAAGTGTCGCTTTTTGGTTTTATGGGTCAGCTGGTTGACTGGCTTTCATCGAGCAATCCGGAAACGTTTTTCCAGGATAACCGCAATACCCTGATTGGACTATCACTCCTGCTGTTGGTCGGCATGCCGATTCTGGTCTCGGTTTATTCCATGCTGATTCACCAAACCATGCTCGGCAACTATCCGATGTCAATCCGCTGGCTGGCACACCGCTATCTGCTCAAACAGAGCCTGTCGTTTCTATCAGGATGAATTTGCCGGACGCATCGCCACCAAAGTGATGCAAACCGCGCTGGCAGTGCGGGAAACCGTGATGAAAACGCTGGATGTATTTGTCTATGTCGCGGTCTACTTCACCGCGATGCTGGTCATGTTGGCTCAGGCCGACTGGCGCCTAATGATGCCGATGCTGTTGTGGCTTGTGGCCTACATAGCCATTCAGGTCCGCTTTGTGCCGAAATTGAAAAAGATCTCGGCTGAACAGGCAGACGCCCGCTCAACCATGACGGGACGCATTGTCGATAGCTACACCAATATTGCGACCGTAAAACTGTTTTCGCACAGCCGGCGAGAAACCCAGTATGCCGAAGAAGGCATGGAGGGTTTTCTCGATACGGTATACCGCCAGATGCGTCTGGTGACCGGCTTTAATATCTGGGTAGAAATCGCCAACTATCTGCTGGTATTTTCCATTGCTGCGATTTCGATTTATCTGTGGATGCACAGCGCCATCAGCGTGGGTGCCATTGCGATTGCCATCAGTCTAGCCCTGCGTATCAACGGCATGTCGAAATGGATCATGTGGGAAGTGGGCGGTCTGTTTGAAAATATGGGGACCGTGGTCGATGGTATGAAAACCCTGTCCCAGCCAATCAGTATCGAAGACAAGCCCGGCGCGCGCGAACTGAATGTACCTAAGGGTGGCATCGAGTTTAACGACGTCAGCTTTCATTACGGCGAAAACAAAGGGGTGATCAACCACCTCAACCTGGACATCAAACCCGGTGAAAAAGTCGGCCTGGTTGGCCGCTCCGGAGCCGGAAAATCGACGCTGGTTAATTTGCTGCTGCGTTTCCACGATGTGGAAAGTGGTGAAATACGCATTGATGGTCAGAACATTAAAGGCGTTACCCAGGATTCGCTGCGCCGTCAGATAGGCATGGTGACGCAGGATACTTCTCTGCTGCACCGCTCAATCCGTGACAACATTCTCTACAGCCATCCGGATGCCAGCGAAGCAGACCTGCTGCGCGCCACCAGACAGGCACATGCACACGAATTTATTGAGACTCTGACCGATCCCTACGGTAATGTCGGGTATGATGCGCAAGTCGGCGAGCGTGGCGTTAAACTGTCAGGCGGGCAACGTCAGCGCATTGCCATTTCGCGGGTGTTACTAAAAGATGCCCCGCTGCTGGTAATGGATGAAGCCACTTCAGCGCTTGATTCTGAGGTCGAAGCGGCGATACAGGAAAGCCTCAATCAGCTGATGAAGGGCAAAACCGTGATTGCCATCGCACACCGCCTGTCCACCATCGCGGCAATGGATCGCTTGATCGTCCTCGATCAGGGCCGAATCGTTGAGCAGGGCTCCCACCAGCAGTTGATTGAGCAAAATGGAATCTATGCGCAGTTATGGGCGCATCAGACCGGTGGCTTTATCGGCTGCGATGAAACCGAAGGCGAAGTCGCTTAAAAGCTGCAAGCCTGCTATTTATCAAGAACCCAGGGTCAGCGTGTATACGCTGACCCTTTTCCCGCCAGACAATTTCTCTTAAAATTCAGTTCTCTTTCTTTTCACTCTGAATGCGTTGTTATGAATAAAAGCTTTATTACCAATTTTGTCGCGCTGGTCTTGCTGGCGGGCGGCTACGCTCTCGACAACCGACTGGCCCTGTATGCCGGTCTGTTTGCCTTCTCCGGTGCCATCACTAACTGGCTCGCCATTCATATGCTGTTTGAAAAAGTGCCCGGATTATACGGCTCAGGGGTCATTCCGGCCCGCTTCGAAGCCTTTAAAGCGGCGATTAAACAGCTGATGATGACGCAGTTTTTCAGCGACGCCAACATCGACCGTTTCCTTAATCAGGAAATGGCAGGCGACAAAGCGCTCGACCTTGAACCTGTGATCGCTAAAATCGACTTTAACCCGACCTTTGATTCTCTGGTTGAAGTGATTGAAAACTCTTCCTTTGGCGCCATGCTGGCGATGTTTGGCGGTCGTGAAGCGCTGCAACCACTCAAGCAGCCGTTTGTCGAAAAAATGCAGGATGCAGTCGTTGATATCAGCCAGAGTGACACGGTGAAAAACGCGCTCAAAGAGCAACTTGAATCACCGGCGATGCTGAATGAAATTAAAACCAACATCGAGAACATCATTGATCAGCGCCTGAGCGAGCTGACGCCGCAGTTAGTTAAAGAAATGGTACAGACCATGATCAAAGAGCATCTGGGCTGGCTGGTCGTTTGGGGCGGTATTTTTGGCGGTGTGATTGGTATCCTGTCCACTTTTGTTGCTTGATCTGCGCAGCGTTGCTTGATCTGAGCAATAAAAGCAGTCAGAAAATCAACAGAGCGTAAATAGAGATCCCGGCCAGAGCCGGGATTTCTTATTGGTAATATGCAGCTTAATCTTAATCGCTGTTTACGCTGGCAAACCGTTATGCACCAATCACGCCGCCATCTTCGCGGGTAATCATCATCACCGTTGAACGTGGTTTGCTGTTACCACCAGCCGGGAAATGCGACGGAGCATTGTCTTCGCCCGGGTGCTGCACACCAATAAACATGGTTTTGTAATCCGGAGAGAAAGTCAGGCCGGTAATTTCACACGCAATTGGACCGGTCAGAAAACGCTGTACTTCACCAGTGATCGGGTCACCGCACAACATCTGGTTGTTCCCCTGCCCCGCAAAGTCACCCTTGTTGGAGTAGTTACCATCGGTTTGAATCCACAGGCGACCTGATTGATCGAAACCAATACCATCCGGGCTGTTAAACATGTTTTCAGCACTGATATTGGCACTACCTGCATACAAATCGCCATGATGAACCGTCGGGTTACCGGCAATCAAATACAGATCCCAGGCAAACATATCGGCCGTATGATCGCCGTTGACCGGCATCCAGCGCAGGATCTGACCGTAATGGTTCTCAGCACGTGGGTTTGGTCCGCCAACTGGCTGGCCCTCTTTCACACCACGGTTTTTGTTGTTGGTCAGGGTACAGAACACGTGCTTGTTGTCCGGATGAATCGCCACCCACTCAGGACGGTCCATGGTCGTTGCACCGACCTGAGTCGCCGCGCGGCGGGCAAAAATCAGTACTTCGGCCTGGTTGTTAAAACCATTTTCTGCAGTCAGGCCATTTTTGCCAAAGGTCAGTTCAATCCAGTGGCCCTGACCTTTCAGCTCTTTGTCATCCATCTCAAATTTGGCGACATACAGCGTGCCTTCTTCCAGCAAAGTGCGGTTAGCCGCATCATTACCTTCCTGATAACGATTTTTAGACACAAAACGGTACAGGTGCTCACCACGTTCATCATCGCCCAGATACACCACAGCATGACCGTCGCTGTTGAGGGTGAACGCGGCATTTTCATGCTTGAAACGGCCCAGAGCAGTGCGTTTCAGTGGCGTTGAATCCGGGTTATGCGGGTCGATTTCGACAATCCAGCCGAAGCGGTTTGCTTCATTCGGGTTTCTTGGTAATATCAAAGCGTTCATCGTGAACATACCACTGATAGTCGTTTGGCTTGGCTTCAATGCCGTAACGTTTTTGATCCGCCGTCACGGATGCTTCCTGATTGGCGCCAAAGAAATCATCAAAGTTCTCTTCACAGGTCAGGTAAGTGCCCCAAGGCGTCTGACCGTTTGAACAGTTGTTAAACGTTCCTAAAGCCAGTACACCTTTAGGATCCGCTTTGGTTTTCAGCATGTCATGTCCGGCAGCCGGACCCGTCAGTTGCATCGGCGTATTGGCGGTGATACGGCGGTTACGCTTGCCTGAGCGGTCAATGCTCCATTGACCGTTGCTACGTACGATCTCAACAATGGTGATACCCACTGCTGCCTGGGCTTTGCGCACATCATCAGCGCTCATCGCTTTACCCTGATGAGCAAACAGATACTCGTAGTTGGTGTATTCGTTATTGATGGCCAGTACCGCGCGGTCGTCGCTGATTGGGAACAGGCTCATACCATCAGTGTTATCGCCAAATTGCTGCGCCTGAGCACGGGAGTCCTGTTTACCGCTTGGATCAAATTCTGGTGCATTAGCAAAGATAGGATCGCCCCACGACATCAGTGGTGTCGCTTTATAGCCTTTTGGTACCACCAGGGTATCAGACGTTGATGCCGGTACCGGCTCGAAATTGAGTAATGAAGACTGAGGCTTGGCAGCCATCGCTTTAGCAACCGGGTTCAGAGTCAGAAAAGCGCCCGCACCAACGGCGGCAGTACCAGTCAGAAAACGACGGCGTGATAAACGCGCGTCAATCATAGCGCTAAACTGTGAATCTTGCTCATCACGGTTCCACATAGGGTTGCTCCTTACTTTCGTGATTTTTGCTTTCGAAAAATATTATTGTGTTGCATCAATGCAATTTGATGATGGCAGGAGCTTAGCGGGAATAAATGACGCTTAAGTGAAAGATATATTGCTAAACGATGACAGCTCAGAGTGAAAAAAACGTCGCTGCAATAGTGAGACGGGCCATGCGGAATTACAGATATTTTGCTTAATAAACAAAGAGTGTTCTTAATAAACAGAGACTTTCTCTTAATGAAAAAGAGATAAAACAAAAACGCCACCCGAGGGTGGCGTTGGAGAAGCCGTTTTATTCGCTGACAGTAACTTCTGCCGACAGCGCACACAACTCATCGACAATCGCTTTGGTCTCTTTGGAGTAGATCAGCTTATCCTTGGCCCCGACCAGCTGAATCATACGTACCTTTCCGGACAATACTGCGTGTCGCACTACACGCAATACCATCTGCAGATCCAGTACCGCATGGTCATCAAGACTGCGGCCCGGTACCAGTGAAGCCAAATCGATATTGAGCACCAGTTGGTCACAGTGCTGCATGTAATGGTTGAGTTGGGTTTTGAGCTGGCTGCGATTACGGAACTGAGACTCCTGATGAGTCACCCAGTTACAACCAAGATCTTCGGCATATTCCAGCATCGGACCCGATACACGCTCTGGGTCTATCCCCATGCAAAACAGACGTACATTAGCAAAACGCGACAGAGCAAAGTGAAACACTGAACCGACCTGAGGTTCCAGACTCTGTTTCAAGGCAAATTCATGGCCAATATGAATAATGCCGACTTCATCGTTATCCAGCACAATCACAGGCAATGCTTTCAGCAGCACTTCATGGCAGTTAGCCAGTACCACAGGTACCGAACTGAGTGCCAGATGACGGCTTACTAAATCCTGAAAACGGAAATCGCCATTGTCTTCAATCACCAGATGGCCAGCATCGGCATAATTCGGATTGCTCTGCTGCTGGTAAAGCCATTCTGACGATAACTCAAGGCTATGCTGGGCAAATTCAAACTCAACGCGAGACATGGGTTTCACGCGTTCACATACGGTCATAAAAGTAAAAGCCGAGATGTGTGGAACCGCACTGCGGCTCAATCGGTAACGTTTGAATAAGCTTAACATAGTGAATTACCTTTCCGGTGGCAACGCTCTCGCGGCCTGCAACACATGTAAAATGATCCGTTGCTTGTGAGTCTCAACCCGGTGTACCGGAGCCATCACAGAGATCGCACCAATCAATTTACTCCCTTTCATCACCGGAGCGCTGATGCCTGATACCCCGGTATCAATTTCAGACTCACTCACGGCATAACCATGGCGGCGTATTTTTTCCAGTTCGGCTTGCCACTTTTCCATCTGGTGATCTTCGCCGAAATAGCGCAGAATCTTTTCACAACGCTGCGCTGGCATATACGCCAACATGACTTTGGATGAGGCGCCACGAAGCAGGGGTTGACTTTGACCCTGGACGAAGCTGCATCGAAGCGCCTGCATACTTTCTTTCTGGCTGACACACAAAGCCCGGTAACCGACCGGAACCATGTAGGCCGCCATTTCTCCCGTCTGCTTCTGCAGCCGGCTTAAAACTGCATCAACCGCATCTAAATTATGCTGACTGGTTTCATAACTGCGCATCAGTAATAACGCGGCAGGACCAATAATCAGTGTCTTGTCATGCGGGCTTTCCTCAATGAGGTTCCACTCTTTAAGCAATTTGAGATGCCGATAAAGGCTGCTCAGTGGAACCTGAAGTTGCTCGCTTAAGACTTTGGCTGATACCGGTTCATCATTGACCGCAACCTGCATCAACAATTGCAGTGACTTTTCGTTAACCTGATTCGCAGTTAGCTTTGTTTCTTTCATAACGATGTTTTAGCCTTTATCCTTGATGAGCTCAAACCTAAATTCCTATATAGCGAGAATTTAATTTTAATTAAAGCATTGCATTCTCACCTAATGGGAATAGACATAAAATTGGATTGTTTTTTGCCGAGTATTCGCAAGATTCAAACGAACAAGAAGCATGCAACATCAGGATAAAGAGACAGCACATCTGCGTTTTGCAGAGATAAAAAAGCGACGCTAACGCATCGCTTTTTGAACGGATTCACGGCACAAGAGTCATCCGTGGAACAGCAGGAACCGCTAATCAGGCCAACTTAAACGTCGCCACTTTCGCACTTAGTTTCTGCCGCCTGATGACGCAAATCATTGGACTGACTCAAGCTATCGCTGGCGCCTTCAGCTAACTGTTCAGTGACATCCTTAATCGCGGTAATATTCTGGGTAATTTCGCTGGTGACATGGGTCTGCTCCTCTGCAGCGGTGGCAATTTGCGTCGCCATATCGCTGATTAACGCGACCGCGGCATTGATTTCTTCCAGCGCGTGCGCGGCTTTATCGGCATCTTCGACTGAGCTGGCCGCCAGGTCAGAACTGCTTTGCATCATGGTCACCGCACGTCCGGTCGTTGCCTGCAGCGTATCTATCGTCGACTTAATCTCTTCGGTCGAAGTATGAGTGCGTTGCGACAACACCCGTACTTCATCAGCGACCACAGCAAACCCCCGCCCCTGCTCTCCGGCACGAGCAGCCTCGATGGCTGCGTTAAGTGCCAGCAGGTTAGTTTGCTCGGCGATACCCTGAATCGTTGCCAGCACAGCAGAAATATCCTGGGCATGCTGATTGAGAGCGACAATCACCTCTCCGGCCTGACCCACTTCCTGTGCCAGATTACTGATCGACGAGCGGGTATTTTGCACCAGAGTGCGACCATTACTGGTACTGGTAGAGGAGTTCTGCGCCGCGTGTGCAGTTTGTTCTGCGTGCGAGGCAATCTCCTGAGTAGCCGACGCCATCTCCGTCACGGCAGTGGCCACCATGGTAATTTCCTGCTGCTGGGTGCCAAGCTCCTCAGCAGACTGATTAGCACGCTGCGCACTGTGTTCCGCCTGGCCGCTTAACTGCTGTGACTGATGGCGAATATGACCAATCAACTGCTGTAAACTGGCCACAAAGGTATTGAAACTGTTCGCCAGTTTGCCAACCTCATCGTTATTTTCCACCTCAATCCGCTGGGTCAGATCACCACTACCGTTGGCAATTTGCTCCAGTGCCTGTGCGACATTCTTAAGTGGCCGGAACAAGACATTACACAGCAGGTTAAACAGTACAATACACACCACCACCACGATAAGTGTCGCCAGTAGCTGGCCCCACAATGCATCAAACAGCGGAGAAACCAGCGAGTGGTAATTAATCACAATCACAGTGCTGAGCTGACTGCCGGCAATAGCCTTGGCATACAGAACATAGGTTTCGCCGTTAATCTCAACCTGAATATCTTCCCCTGAGTTTTGCGCACGCTGAATATCAGCAAAAGAGAGACCAAGCTCGGCAACACTGCGATTGAGCAACTTAGGCTCAGAATGAGTAAAAATATTGCCCTGTTGATTAGCAATAAACATATAGCCTGAGCCCGGTAAAATCACCTGCTGCATGCTGTTAAGAATATCGGTAATCTCGACATCAGCCCCCAACACCAGCGACTGGCCATGCAGCTGCAGCGCTTTCCCTAAAGAAACCACATTGGCGCCGGTTGCCGCCGCTACCGTCGGATTATCCATATATACCTGTTGCGGATTGGCCTTCGCATTGATGTACCAACCCCATTTGCGCGGATCGTTGTTATCCGGCGGCAAGGTCACACCATTGGCGTTTTGCTGCGAACCATCAGGATACGCGAGAAAGACGTTGTCAAACCCGGCAGCATGTCTGAGCTGCTTCAGGTGCGTCACTATCGCATCCGATTGCATCTCCTCGGACAACGAAGTCAAAGCCAACTGCTTGGATTCCAGCCAGTCTGTCACATACTGGTTGTAAGACGCCGTGGTGCTTTGCAAACGCTGATCCATTTCAACATCGAGCCGCTCGAGTGAAGCGTTGAACGATAACGCTTCAACCAAAACACTGCCGATTACAATCGCAGCGCTGGCCGAAATGGCCAGTTTATTTTTTAAAGAAAGATTTTTGAACATAGACTATCCCGTTTGTCATCCTGTGTAACCTGATCAACAAAATCGCTTCATTAACGAATAGAATTATAGTTTTTTGGAGTTGATACCAATTAGATCTGGCTTGCGAATCGGGCAATTACCTGACTTTTCCAGCCCTAAAATCTAATCTGTATTTCATTCTGTAAAAATTCAGCCGATATTACCATGCTAAAATATCTCCTCTGGAAAATGAGATAAGAAAAAAGGGAGCAAAAGCTCCCTTTGATAAAAATTACACCTCGCTTTAACGCTTCAGCAGCGCCCGCCAACTGGTTTCATCGGTTTGATAGAGACGCAGACTGGCCACAAAACTCAGCGCCCCGATCGCAAAATAAATCAGCAAATTAAGGGCACTGATTTGCGTCATCAGCTCCGCCATATCAGAGTCAGTCAGCAGGTGCAGCGGTAATGCAAAGATTTGATCAAAAAAGCGTTCAAACCAGTCGCTGCCGGTCACACCAAGCGTCACCCATTGCAACGCATACACACCGATAAACATCACCATGATCGGCGCACTCACCAGCTGAGAAAGCAGCAATGTAAAACAGGCCAGCGGTAACAGTGCCAGCGCGACTAACACCATGCGCAGCAGAAACAGCAGCCAATGGATCGGGATAAACAGCACATCGCGCTGATTGTAAAACAGCGGAATAGCATCCTCTGTCATTACATTGACCACCCACAACAGGCTATCAACCGTAACCACTAACAGCGAGCAAATCAGCGGGATCACCAAGAGTCCAAAGCCAAGTTTAACCAGATGGATACGCAGATTACTGACCGGCATACTGCGCCAGAACATGAAACTGCCTTCCTGACGCTCTTTACGCAGGGTTTCTGGGAAAGTAGAGCGTACTCAGCATCACAGACAATAGTCCGGCACCGGCGACCAACAGCGAGCTGAACTCGTCGACAAACTGTAAATCGAAATCTTCGAAGCCGCTGCTGGTCATTTGAAAACTGACATTGGCTGATAAACCGCCATTGCTGAGCAATCCTGCGAACAGAGCCAGTATACAAATCAAAACAAACAGCGGAATACGAGTGACCGACTTATGCTCCAGCCACTCTTTTTCCAGCATATAGAACGCAGGATGCATCAGTTATTCTCCTTTTGCAGCGCCAGAAACAGGTCGGCCAGTTTTACAGTGTAAATACGCCCCAGGGTTTCAACCTGAGGCAAATATTGCGCAGCCAGCAGCCAACGCGTGGTTCCTAAACCTAGCTCAGAGGCCAGAGGCTGATAAGGGGCAATCTGATCCGCCAGCGTCGATGGCGCCTCCAGCACAAAATACCCCTGCTCCACATCGGCCATGCTCTGTTGTAATACAACCTTGCCCTGTTTGAGAATCAACACATCCGTCAGCAGGTGTTCGATTTCGGCCACTTCGTGACTGGCAATGATCAGGCAACGCTGCCCGTCATGAAACCACTCCAGCAGGTGACGGTAAAACGTATCACGATAAATCAGATCCAGCCCCAACGTAGGCTCATCAAGAATCAGCACCTTAGTATCAGTCGCGATGACCAGGGCAAGATGAAGCTGAACCTGCATCCCTTTCGACAATGACTCAATCTTGCTGCACGGCTGAATATTGGTTTTACTCAACAACGCGTTGGCTTTTTCCAGATTAAATTTCGGATGCACCCCGGCGGTATAACGCAGCAACTGCTGCACTGTCATCCACTGCGGCAGTACGTTCACATCCGAGATATAAGCCAGATTCTCCATCACTTTTTCACGCTGTTGCAGCGGATTGAGCCCAAGAATCGCAATCTCGCCCTCAGAGCGGTGTGCCCCAAGTAACGCTTTGATTAAGGTAGATTTACCAGCACCGTTATGCCCCAACAAGCCCAGCACCTGTCCGGGATTAAGGGTAAAACTCACCTCTTGCAGAGCCGCAGCCGTGTCAGCACCAGCATACTGTTTAGACACATGTTTCACTTCAACATATGGATTCATGCTTCACCCTTGATGTGTTGTTTAAGCTGCTCGACGAATTCATCCAGCGACATATCGATTTGAGTCAGCGTTGCGGCAATTTGCGGAATTTGCTGCTGCAGAAACTGCGCACGTTGCTGACAACGCAATGCCGAAACGGCGCCTTCGGCAACAAACATACCCTGCCCGCGACGTTTTTCGACCAGCCCTTCATCCACCAGTAACTGATAACCTTTCATCACAGTTAAATGGTTAATTTTCAAATCTGACGCGACGCTGCGCACCGAAGGTAAGGCCTCACCTTCCGGCCACAGGCCCTGCGCAATCTGCGCACTGAGTTTATCCGCCAGCTGGCGAAAAATCGGTTGGTTATCGTGCCACTCTGTCACTATCATGCACCGATATAGTGTTATACATGTATATAACACTATATCCATAACGGTGAGAGTGCAAGTGCCGGACAGGATTTAGGTCTGAACGTTATCCGCAGACTTTCTGTTCCCGAATGAAAACCAGGGAAAATGTGTTAAGTTTTGATGAAATCTGGCCTGGAGTCACAGCGAAAACTTGCTTTTCTTCGCCACAATCGGCACCCTTTTCGCTGATTACGCGAAAGCGGTTTAAAGGATAAAACTCATGAATATAATCAAACCCTTAACATGCATTATGGCTATCGCTTTCAGTGCAACAGCAGCAGCACAAGTCACGCTGGAGATCCCTGATACGATAGAAATGCTGGTTGTGAACGGCCAAAAACCAGAAACGTCAGGCAGCATTTTTTCATCGGTGACCTCAGTGGAACTGAAAGACGGCGAACAACAAATCGTGTTCCGCTATCACCCATATTACAGTCAGGGTAGTGAAAGAATTGGTGTGGAAGGCGATGTTGTGATTGCCAAATTTGATGCAGCAGACCAATCTCTGAGCTTCGACATGCCGAAATACCGCAACGCGACCGAAGCAGAAGAAAACATCAAATCTATGCAGTGGTCACTGCGTGATGATAAGGGACAGGCGCTGCAGGTCACACAAGACCGCCTGATTAAAGAAGGCATGCAGATTGGCCGTGACTACAAACAAGAAACGTTTGAGTACAACCTGAGTGGCGGTGAAGCCGCTGTCGGTACTGCCTTCATCAAAACCGGTAAATCGAGCAATGGCACGGCCAACGACACGACCGCCGAAGAGATGCTGCATTTCTGGTACAACAAAGCCGATGCGGCAACCAAAGCGCGCTTTAAAGCGTACGTCAACAAGTAAGCCGCTACGTGATTCAAAAAATAAACGGGCTGTGAACAGCCCGTTTTGTTATCTCTTTATTTTCAGCCCGCCGCCGACTGCAACCCAACTTCATTCTCATCAGCTGATAGCCAGTAGCAGTGCTGGGCGTTATGCTGCAGACAGGCAAACACATCACCATCAAGCTGATTATTCGCAACCTGCTCCGCAATAATACTTAATGACTGCTCGAGCGACATGCCTTGTCGGTAAGGTCGTGACTGAGTCAGTGCCTGAAACACATCGGCCACCGCCACAATACGGCTCGGGCCATCCAGCTCCTGCGCGGTTTTTCCGAGCGGATAACCGGAGCCATCCAGTCTTTCATGATGATTCGATGCCCAATCGCACACCAGCGAAGAGGTGTGAATGTCCTGCAGAATAAATCGCGTATCGGTCGCATGACGCTTGATACAGGTATACTCTTCTGCCGTCAGAGTGCCCTCTTTGTGCAATACGAAATCCGGTGTTCTCAGTTTGCCGATATCATGCAGCAACCCCGCCAGATAGAGCAGTTTCTGCATTTTGGCAGAGTAACCCATTTTCTTAGCCAGATACTGGGATAACAGAGCAACCTTCAATGAATGCTGAAACGTAAACGGGCTTTTGGCATCGACGATTTTAGAAAACAGCTCGGCGATTTCAATCCGTTCATCCAAATTCAGATTGCTGGAGAATAACGGAGCGGCATCCAGACGCAGCAGGACGGCTTCAATATGTTGCGGATGCATGGAAAACCAGAAGTCATCGTTTTCCACCAGCACGGCCATATGGTCAACCATATGGGCCGCAAACAAGGTGCCGGAATGAGCCTGCAACTGCTCGATAATTTGACGTTTGGCGCTGGCTGAAAGGTTACCAAACTGGTCTTTATGCTGATGAAAATAGAGATGATCGACCCGGTTAGTGAGATAAATCAGCGCCGCGATCTGTTTGTCGCGTTCTTCTATCGCCAAGGTCTGCAGTTCGTGCCATGGCGTATGATGATACAACACGGGAAGCGAAAAACGGGACAAAGGCCCGCATGCACCGAGTAAGTTAAACCCTTTCTCACAATGGCGGGCAAAACTACCGGGACGCCGGCTGGCAGCGAACGGCATAGAAGCGGAATGCTGGGTAGAGCCGCAATCATGTATCAGACCGGCGGCAAAAGAGAGCTGAGCCTGCTCTTGATCCCAGCCCATTCGTAATGCGCACCGGTAAGCCATATACCCGACCCGATGACTGTGATTGAGCGCATCAAATCCAACGTCATCCAGAGCCTGTGCAATACTCAGCAAGACCCGGCGCAGATCAATGCTGACTTTTTCCTCACAAGTTTCCATAAAGCTAACTGACTACTTTTTATATAATTATGTCAGCAAAGACTAATACAAACTGAGTTATCCGTCCCTAATTTTATTAAGGTTTTGATGTATTCTGTGACAGCAATTGTGTGCTACTGAGAACTTGTTGGAACAGCATTCTAATAAAGTTTGAGCAGCCGCTTGTTAATGCTACAGTTTGCACACTTTTCACCCACCATGGATCCCGTCATGTTTACGTTAACGGTCGATAAAAATCTGCAGCTGGCCCTGATTGAAGAAGCCTTTGCGCCACTTTACGCCCATCTAGTTGCTGCGCATCGGGATTATCTTTGTCAATGGCTCGCCTGGCCGGCTTACTGCCATTCAGAACAGGACTTCCGCCTGTTCGCTCAAACCATGTTGCACGATTACGCCGATGGTAAATCGATGACATGCGCCATCTTTTACCACGATGAACTGGTCGGGAACTGCAGCCTGCAAGAGATCAATCCCGATCTGCAAAAAGCCCGGATCGGCTATTGGCTGGCCGAGAAACCAACAGGGCAAGGGCATCGTCACCCGCTGCGTGGCAAAACTGATTGATGTGGCATTTACCAGCTATCAACTGGAAAAAACCGAGCTGGCTATCGCAAGCGGCAATCAACCCAGTCAACAAGTGGCCAAGCGGCTTGGATTCCGTCAGGAAGGCATCATTACCCGTGCGGAGAATCTCAACGGGCGGATTGTTGACCATGTGATTTATGGGCTGTCTCGCCCATCCAGGTAACGCCTTTCTTTTATTTTTATAGGTAAAAACAATAGACAAAAAACGGAGCATTGCGCTCCGTTTCTTTATCGGGGGGAGTTTTGACTGGCTTACTGCCAGAAGAACATCGCAATCGCAGTCAGTAGCGCGATACAGGCGATATTCAGGAACATCCCCACCCGCATCATCTCGCTTTGCTTAATGTGTCCGGTCGCAAACACAATCGCATTCGGTGGTGTAGCCACCGGCAGCATAAAGGCACACGATGCGGAAACAGCGATCAATACCGACAGCAGCACAGGTGAGATACCAAAGGCTTCTGCGACGCTGGCAAATACCGGGATCAACAGCGCCGCACTGGCTGTGTTACTGGCAAACTCGGTCAGGAACACCACAAACGCGGCGATCACCAGTACGATCACAAACAGACCCAGATCAGCAATCATCGAACTCAGCTCGTTAGCCAGGAAGACACTGGTTCCGGTTTGCTTCAGTACATTACTCAAACAGATACCACCACCAAACAGCAGCAATACCCCCCAGTCAGCGGTTTTCTCGATGTCTTTCCAGTGCACAACGCGCGCGAAGCTGACCAGAATAATCGCACCCAGTGCAATGATGGTATCAAAGCTCTTAAAGCCGCCCAGCATCGCATTCACCGGCTTACTGAAAATCCACAAAAAGACAATCAGGGCAAAAATCGCCAGCGTCACCACTTTACCTTTGTCCCACTGGACCGGTGCATGGTTAAGCTCAAAATGGCCGCTCAAATCCGGTTTAAGCAAAAAGTACAGCAGGGTAATCGCCATCGGCAGCATGATAACCGCTGTCGGCAAACCAAATTCCATCCAATCGGTAAACGACAGGCCGACTTCCGCGGCTGCGATGGCGTTAGGCGGACTGCCTACCACAGTTGCGATCCCGCCAATACTGGCGCTGTAGGCGATACCCAGCAGCACAAACACGTAAGTGCTGTGACCACGGTCATCATCAACTTTGCTCAGCACGCCCAGTACCAGTGGCAGCATCATAGCCGCGGTCGCAGTATTACTGATCCACATCGACAGTATGCCGGTGACACCAAACAGCATAAATACCGCTACGCTCATCTTACCGCGCGCCATGATCAGCACTTTATCGGCGATGACTTTATCCAGCCCCTGACGGTGCATGGCCGCTGCCAGAGCAAAACCACCCAGAAAGAGGAAAATAATTGAGTTGGCAAAGTTGTTCAGTGCAGCCTGGGTATCAAATACGCCAAACAGCACCGCCATCACAGGCACCAGGATCGCGGTCACCGTGACATGCAGTGCTTCGGTCAGCCACAGCACAGCGATAAAGGCGAGCATACTGATGCCCAGCACAACATTAGGTTCAAACGGCAGAGTATTAAACAGGATTGCAAACAGCGCGACGTCCGCCAGCACGATCAGACTGTTGCGGTTAAAAAACCATTCTCGGGTATTGTTCGGTAAAGGGACACTATCATTTCTATTCATTATTATGCTTCCTTGTGGAGGCCATACGGCAGCTATATGTTCACATAGATTGCCAACGCCGGGGCAATTATCATTGCCAAATTGTTAAGCCAATCAAAACTCTCACATCCAATTTAACATCATGAAATAAATAGAATTAAGAAAGATCCAAAATTTAACAAAAATGAAAAATACCGGTTTCATTTCAAAACATTTATCTAATCGATGAATTTAACAATATTGTCAAATGCATTTAGCACTTCATTTCCTTTCATGATGCGCCCGTGCCCCTGATTCTGCGTGGTAATCAGCATGACATTCTCTATTTCACGCGCCGCTTTTTCCGATTCCGCGTAACGGGCAAATTTATCACTTTCATCATGAACGATAACCGTCATTCCCTTACGTTGTCTGAGTTTCTCAAACGGCTGAATAGAATGAATAGGATAATGATATTCATCCTGTACCTGATTCACGACTTCCTCAAACAGACGCATCGAATAGCCGGAACGGGCCACGGTGCCAAACAGGTTATCGATATAATCCAGCACTGGCGCAATCAGCAGCAGCGGACACTGCTCCAGCTTAGTGTGACGGCACTCAAGCGCGGTGACGTTGCCCATACTGTGTCCGATAAGGCCCGCCACGTTCTCTTCACTGTCGAGGATACTCTCCAGACCACGTACGAACGCCGGAATATGCCCAAACATGCCTTCACTTTCACCGTGAGCCGGGTGATCATACGCCAATGCGGTAAAGCCCTGAGCGGCAATATGTTCCATCAAAGGAAAAAATTGGCTCGATGAGCCGGACCAGCCATGGGTCAGGATCCATACCGGGCCCTGGCCAAGCCGGTAAGTCGTCAGCTTGCCCTCCAAAGAATCGACCTGTGATTTAATCAGCCGTTGCGGCATCTCATTTTTACCCGTCATACGTACCGGTGTCAGCAGCAGCTTGCGTGCGGTTTTACGGGCATGGGCCGGTGCCAGCGTGTGGTGCAGACGGGTGGTCCAGTTGATCATCCGGCGGCGCAGATGCAGGCCACGGGAAGTATTAAAATAAATCTTGTCACTCATTATGCTGTCCTTGACGAGGGCTCAATAAAAGAACACTCGTGCTTTTTTATTCTAAATTTTTTTCGCCTCAGGCGAAGAATGTTATCAGACCGCCAAACGACTCCGGCCCGAACCTAATGTAACCAACCAGTAAACAGTCTATCGACCCCCTGCCAGAAGTGCTGCTCACTGCGTTTCCTGGCCATACAGGGAGTAAAACAGATGCGCACTGAGATATAAGCCATACAATTCGTAACTGGCCTGCTCAATCGCGAGATCGCGCTTAAACTCACCACTGGTCACGCCTTTGCTTATCTGGATGCTCAGGTACTCTATCCAGCTGGCAATGGTCGCTTTCAGTGCCTGCTGCAGGGCACATTCGCTGTGACCCGCTTCACGCCATGCATCAAGAAACATACAACTGCCCTGAAAAGACTGATTCCAGTTGAGCCAGTTGGCCAGAATATGACGCAGCTTACGCTGCATATTGCCATCATCCAGTTCACGCGCCGGGGCGATCACCCGCGCCACGAAAGTCTGATTGGCATATTCAAGCACCGCCAGCTGCAAATTTTCTTTGGCGTTAAAATGCGCAAACAAGCCACTTTTGGACATTCCGCACTGCTTGGCTAACTCGCCAATCGTCAGACTCTCGAGACCATTGGCACTCGCCAGCTCAAAGGCCGTGGCGAGAATATTGTCGCGGGTGATTCTACCTTTGCTCATATTGACCACTATTATCGAAATACTCCCCCATTTTTAGCACGTCCGTTCTATTTTGCAAACGTCCGTTCTATTTTACAAATAGCATTTCTCGCCCTGCTGAAACTATGAAACAATGGTCAAACTTCACCCACGTTCAAGGAAGGGTATGCAAGGCATTCTCGAACAGCTGCAATTTTCTGCTTCTATCACCGGACCAATCTGTTTAATGCTGGCGCTCGGCGTCATCTTCAAACGGATGAACTTAATCAATGAGAACTTTATCGACGTCGCATCACGCATGGTGTTCCAGGTTACCCTGCCTGCCCTGCTGTTTTTGAGCATTGTCGGCTCCAAGCATGACTTCTCATCCAGTATGCCGCTGATCCTGTTTGGTCTGATTGCCAATTTTGCTTTCTTCCTTTTCACCACCTGGACCACCAGACGCACCGTGCCGAATCCGAAAGATCAGGGCGTGGTAATTCAGGGCGGTTTTCGCGCCAATACTGCGATTATCGGCCTGGCCTACATGGCCAACACTTACGGTAACAGCGGCGTAGCGCTGGCGGCGATTTACGTCGCCTCAATGACCATGCTGTACAACATTCAGGCCGTGATCACCCTGACGCCCAAAGGCAGTGCCAGCGGCCTGCAGGCGGCGAAACTAATGTTCAAAACCCTGACCAAGAACCCGCTCATTATTTCAATTGTGCTCGGCATGATTTGCTACTTTCTCGCGGTACCGATCCCGCAGGTGGTCGAGAAAGCCGGCCACTATTTTGCCAACATGACCCTGCCACTGGCGCTGCTGTGCACCGGCGGCTCACTCGATATTCGCTCTCTGCGGGATGACAAAGTCGCGGCATGGATTTCCACTGCTTACAAACTGGTACTGGCACCGCTGATGATCACTGTCGCCGCGATGATTTACGGCTTCCGTGATATGGAGCTGGGCCTGATTTTTCTGATGAGCGCGTCACCCAGCGCCGCGGCCAGTTACGTCATGGCGCGCGCGATGGGCGGTAACGCGGCACTGGCAGCCAATATTATCGCTTTGACAACGGTCTTTTCACTGGTGACCTG
The DNA here is from genome assembly GCA_039696685.1 of Vibrio sp. CDRSL-10 TSBA. NCBI lineage: Bacteria > Pseudomonadati > Pseudomonadota > Gammaproteobacteria > Vibrionales > Vibrionaceae > Vibrio > Vibrio sp. CDRSL-10 TSBA. The sequence goes on from CP155565.1 coordinate 1,246,200, forward strand.
TACGTTGGGTATTTTCCTGCTCTCAACCTTTCAGCTCATCTGAGCGCACAGGACAATAAATTCTGCATAAATGCCGGCCAGCCCCTACGCTTTACTAGGACTCACGATTTGGGTCAGTCAGGGACGAGAGGGAATCACAATGCTGAGCCGCTGGTTATGCTTGCTGTGGCTGCTGCCGATCGGCGCGGCCACAGCCGACAGTACGCAACGATGGGAAATGGCCAAAAATGAGGATGGTATTACCATCCACACCCGCCATCATCAGGATGGTTTGGTCGAAATCCGCGCTCAGATGTTTGAGCCGACCAGCTATGCGGCTTTTCTGGCGCTGCTGGAAGACAGCGCCAATATCCCCAACTGGATAGATAAAGTCTCATCCAGCCGCGTTTCTCAAGCAGCTGTCACCAAATGAAAATATTGTTTATACCCGCTTCAGCGCTCCCTGGCCGGCGCGCAATCGCGATATGGTGACCTACTCGCGCTTTGAGCAGCCACCAGGCGCGTTTATTCTCACCATTGAAGATGCCTCCGAGCGCTACCCGCCGCAGCCGGACTATATCCGTATCACCGCAGTCAAGGCGACCTGGACGCTGGAAAAACTCACTAACGGCCTGACCCATATTGACTACGTTGCCTTCGCCGACCCGGGCGGCAACCTGCCAGACTGGATGGCCAACAAGCTGTCAGTCTCCAGCGCCTTCAATACCTTTCAGGGCCTCAGGCAGCAGCTTCCCAAATATCAACAGCGCCAACACTCTCAAGTCAGTGAGTAATTACCACAGCCTGGCATAAGGCAGATAAATCAGATTCAGCACCATCAACAGCGTCATCACCCCAAAGGTCAGCTTCATCCCGGTCACGCGGCCTTTGAGCTGATCGTTTAATATTGCTTTAGCATGCAGCACACGCCCGACAATAAACGCAATCCCGCACAGGTGAATCCACCCTACTGCGGCGCCATTCATTTCCGCCAGCCCCATCATAATCAAAGTGATCGGCACGTACTCAGCCGCATTGCCCTGCGCACTACGCGCCAGGGTCAGCACATTCACGCCACCATCGGCATATTTGACCTGATGCCGGCGCCGCAACTGAATCACCTGTACCGCCAGCCAAATCATCAACCCGGCCAGAATGACCGCATACAAAGCCGTAACCATAAGGTTTCCTTTTGTCTCAGATGTTTAAGTGCAGATAAGTGTAGATGAAAAGCCCGGAAAGCAAAAAGCGCTGCCAGAGCAGCGCTTTGAATAAGAGCGTATTGGTATCAATATCAGGCCTGTTTTTCTTGCCACGCCTGCATATAGCGGCTGCACGCATCACCGATGCTAAAAATGGTATGACCTTGGGCATATTCGTTGCGAGCCAGCATGTATAATCTTGTTATATGACCTCTACCAAGAAAAAATAAAAACTAGTCATCTGTTAATTCTCGATTAAACATTGGATGTTTATATTGATCATTTAGACGTTTCAATTGATGATGCTCAACGTTATCATGACAATTTTTTAAGCATTCTATAAATTCTTTTTTATCGTCAAATGTTTTAAAGAAAATCGTTCTTATAAATTTTGGATGAAAGTCTGCAGTAGTATTTATTTCCACTACAGTATCTTTTATTGGATCAAAAACAACCACATGATCAGAAAAATACACTTCTAACTCTTCCACTTGAGGCTTAAAGTTTGTTAAACCAAAGGACAAAAGTGCACACCCCCCCACACCAACGAAGGCTAAAGGACCAATCAGAACTAAAGCGACAATACATACAGCCATCCCCACCCATGCAAATCCCCTCACTACTGTGTAAGCACTATCAGGAAACCGCCACTTGCTCAGTATAATTAATACCCACAGATGTCAAATAATAATGAAATTTTCTATCAGAAAAAAATAGATACCTAGTGGCAAACATCATACCAACACAAATAATAATATTAATCCAAAATAAAACATCATTGGAATTAAGATCACTTACCACAAGAAAAGCCAAAGGAATTAGCCCCGCGACAATAACTAATAACCAGCGCCAGATAGTAGCAAGACGCGATCCTATACCGGTATATTCCCAGCTAAAAACACTTTCACTGCTATATAGTTTTTCTTTCAATTTTTGCAACTCTTTCTCTGATATCATTTACTTTTCTCTACATTTACAATTCTTGTTGAAAAATCTTTTTCGTTTATCGGATCCAATTCCAACTCACCATTACTGGAACCTTGCGCACAAAATTTTATCGCTTTATTATCCTGAGTTATCCAGTTAAATGGCAAAGAAATACAAACACCAATAATATCTTGATCACTACCACCTAAATTTAATCGATACACCAACTTATCATCCTCCGATTCCCAATTTCCCAACTGTTCATTAATAAGTACTGGAGAGCTTGATTTCGGTATCTGATATGAAAGCGTCTGCTGCCTTGGGGAGCGTGTAATTTGTAATCCAATTGCCTTATTTTCAAGATATGAGGGAACTTTTATTTCAATCTGCCACTGCATGTTAAAATTATAACGTTGATTATTAGGAAGATCTTTCAATACAGATTTTAGCCGAATAACAGGGCGATGAACCAACCGTTCCAAATTGATCAACTCTTCCGTTGCTGTCCAAAATTCTGGTTTTTTTCCCCAAGTTGAATCCCTTAGCCAGTTTTCTAAATCAGAGCGCTTAAAAACATTGGTTATGATGACAGCAATCAGATAAATAACACCGATAACAGCCATACCCGTTAACATCCAACCAGCACTGATCCAACCGATAGTAAATATTCCAAATAAACGGCTACCTAACCAAGCTCCCAACTGTATACCAAATATGGCACTCTGTGCGAGAGTTGCAGACCACTTTAGAGCATAACCAGCTCTTTCCATTGGTGTTCTGGAAGTATCCTTGAATCGCACATAACTTTCCCATGTCTCTAATGCGCTGGAAATAAAACCGATAGTTGAGACTAATGCAATAGATTTAGAAAAAGTCTTAAGTGTATTTTGTACTACTAATGTAGACTCATTTTTTAACGCTACTTTTAAAGATATCTTCAGAAGATCTTTTCTAACAATTGTGTCCCAAGCTCGACCCACACTGATCGCTCCGGCAGCCACCACGGTATAACCGGTTGCATATAGAGCTTCTCCTACAGCAGGATTGTCTAGCGGACTTAAACTCGAATTGTCGGCAAGTTTTTGAGGTAAAGCCTCCAGCACCGCCATGGTGTTCCATAAGTTCAGTGCAAAAACCAATCCCCCCAGGCCTCCTAAAGAATTACTGACAGATGTAGTGTTCACTTTTGTTTTTTGCCACACAGCTTCAAGCTTTTCATTTACGGACTGCTGGAAAGTCTTCATCGCCGCTTGTTCTTTGAGCGTGACCATCATAGGTAACTCTTGACTAAACAAATTTTCCAGCTTGCGCCTGGCTGCGTTGGCCATACCAACCTGATGATTTTTGGGACTTATTTTTCCAGGCTTGAGATTAATCGCCCCATCGATCTCTTTGAGTATATTGTTCAGTTTAACTCTAAAATTTCCCAATTCTTTTGCATAATTGGGGTTAGACTTAAGAATCGCATCTTCATTAACGATGCTTTCTACTAAAAGCAGCCTGATGTTTGAGAGCAAGCTCTGTGTACCTGGTTTGCGTGCAAATTGATACGGGAAACAGCAGTTCCTGCAACGCTCCCCAGCTGTCTTTTGCCTGATTAGCAATGGCGCTTTGCATCGCAGAAAAACTAAGTTGAATCGGCTCAATTGAGGACTTAAACCAAGCCTTCTCCCTAATCCGGCTATCGCCGGTGAAAGTATCCCAGTTCGCAATCGCAGTGGATAGCGTCACCATATCACTCGGCGTAGAGAAGGAGAGAAACGAATTACTAAAATCTTTAACATGGTCATTAATTGCTTTATTGGCTTCAACACAAAAGCCAGAAGAGGCTAATGCCATCAAATTTTTCGGCGAATCGAAAGATAACTCTTTCTTAAGCCTTGCCTGGCCCTTCTCACTGCTGCTGGCTTGGGTTACCACTGTTAAAAATTGACTCACTAAATCCATTAAATAGGCTTGCTGATACGCATCCTGATTATCTATTCCCAGTGAAACAGGATCAGTGCCAAGCTGATTAAACGCAGTCATAAATTTGGCATAATGGGCTTGTATTTGTTCATCCAATCCTTCTAATTTGGTGTAATGCTCAATCAGAAAACTATCCAGATCGCCCCAACGGACTTCATCATGAAAAATATTATTTTTTTTCTGCCACTCACGCATTTGTTGGCTGCTAGGGGAGAAATTGTACATTCTCTTTAGTTCCGCCAACTGCTGATCAGCCTCTTTTTGTATGGGTGAGTCAAAGATAGGTACAGCCCCCTGACTGGCGGCTTGAGTAAACTGAATTTCCGCTAACTCAGCGTTAGAAACATACTCGGTCAGAGCTTTTTCAAACTCTAAGATACGAATCGGATCTTGCTTTATGTATTCAGGAAGGTCTTTCTCTTCAACTGTCACTCGCCCCAAAGAACGCGTTAACGCCGCCATTTGCAGCTTATGCTGTTTATCTTCATCCCCCATCAATTGACTACGACTATTAACTTGTCCAGCAAATTGAATAAAGAGATCTGAGATATCTGCCAATGGATCATCCAAGGCCACAAAAACAGCACTTGTTTGCTCTGGCAGATCGCTGAGATATTCACTACTCGCTGCAGCAGGTTTAACTGCGACCAAATTAAACTCACTCTCGCTCGGGGTATCGTCTTGTTGCTCAGTGACGGATAGCGGAGTACACGTATGTTCAAACAGTTCATTCTGATCTGAAACATCGATATCTGCGACATAATCACCTAAATAGCGGGCGAATTGAGCATGAGGAAGCGCTGAATTTTCATCACACTGATTTAAGCTTAACTTGCGCATTAAAGCATTGCGACTAGATGAATCAGAGCGCATATGCTCGCAAACCCGCCATGTCCAGCGCTGATGAGCGTAACCAATAAATAGCGTATGTGTTGAGGGATAAAACAGGCAACTTTTTGTCTCACCTTCACTCCCCCGCTCAGCAGCGGGTTTTGTCGCTTCATCTGATGACCAGTCAATCTTGATAAACTTAGAGCCAAGCACCTGATATTCATGAAAAGTATTGGCTGTTTGATCAAACACGTAAATCCAGCCATCACGCAATTGCCGCAGAGTATAGTGGCGATCGTCAGACTTGAACCTTCCTTGCCATCGCTTACCATCGTCGGGGAAACGGATGTAGCTGATCACCATGTTCATCATTATCATCAAACGCATATCGAACCGGAATAATGCCCAACATAGACAGCTTAAGCGGACAAGTACCGGCCGGATCCTGAGAATCTTTTGTCTGGCCGGATTTGGCTGAATTCATTGCGCCACTCATGCTTGTCTCTCCTGCGATTGTGAATACTGGTATGCCAGATTTGCTGCTGTTTCAATACGTTGTGATGGGGTTTGTTGCGAAGGTTGATGAATCAACTGGAAAATATCCGCATAAACCGGCTCTTGAACGGCTTGCAGGCCGACAAAGCCGATGACATTAAAAAACATCAATAGGTCGCGCTCAGAGCTAAAGCCTTGCTGATAGGCATTTTCGGCCTGTAATGCCAGCCAGTCAGGCTGAGAGGCATGTTGAGCCAGTGTTTCCGGAAACCAGCGCAGCATATGATTTTCGATACTTTCCAGGGTATTACACCAGGTTACCTGACCCAATAAGCGCCACTGCTCATCAGAAAGCTTGTAGGTACCTTGCTCCATAGCAAGCAGCGCGTCAGGCTGTACCAAGTGCTGCCATCTTTTTCGGGTGGGTAGCCAGGCCTGATTCATCACCTGCCATAAATTAGCCACTCCGGTACTGAGCAATATGTATCCACATTCTGTGTTCGCCATTTTGGCAAATACTGAAGAGCCATAGGGGGATTCGACCTTAATCAGGCTTCGTAACCCATCCGCGACCTGATTTAGTGGCAATGATGAGGAAAAGAAATACCCCGCCATCGCTTCATTTAACTCTAAAAACCAATCTGTTACCGACTGTGTTGCTCTGATGACATACGGCGAAACCGGCAGCAATTCCTGATACGGAGCATCGAGATAAATCGGCTCTAGATCCAGCTCACCTTTGAGGCCATACAACTTGACCGCAAGGTGTTCAATCTGCGCACCATCGACCAAAAGGTAAAGCTCCTCATGTGAATCGATAGTCATATCTGGAACTGTGGTCACTAAGTTTGCTTTCATGCCTGCTCTTTTGCCTCTTCACACACTTCACAAACCGGATCTTTACCTTTCAGCGCTTCAATCTGCCGGCTTTTCAGCAGCGGCGACATCGATTGCTGACTGGCGGTGATGCTCTGCGCTTCAGCGGCTTCCGGCGCAGCCACCGCCTCTATCCCCCCAGGCAATACTGCCGTCAGGCCGCCGTAGCCGGAGCCTGAACTGGCGCTGCCGCCGGAGTTGAGGTTGATGGCTGAGCCGACCGCGTGTACGCCGGCCGGGTCGATTTTGATGAAGCTGCCGCCGCCCTGGATGGTGATCTCGCTGCCGGCGTCCAGTACCAGTTTGTTGCCCGCTTTGAGGTGGACTTCGCTGCCGGCCTCAAAGATAGATTTGGCGCCGACTTTCTGCTGCAGTCCGCCGCCGATATCGACGCTGTTATCAAGGGCAATATTGGTTCGACTTTCGCCGCCGATGGTAAGGTGCTGGTTGTTGTGCACCTGAGTAAAACTGTCGTTGGTGACGGTCTGATGTTTATCGTGCTTGATGCGGTAGGTCTGGTCGTTTTCAATCAGGCGTTCGAGATCTTTCTGCGCGTGCAGATAAATCTGCTCACTACCGGCCTGATCTTCCAGGCTCAGTTCGTTATAGCCTTCGCCCTGATGGGTCTGTGTGCGCAGCACGGTTTTGGTTTTATTGTCTGGCAAGGTGTACGGCGCCACATTCGTCGCGTGGTAGGTTCGTCCGGTGACAATCGGCTGATCCGGGTCGCCGTTTAAGAACGACACGATCACTTCGTGGCCGATACGCGGGATAGCCAGCATACCGTATTGGCTGCCGGCCCAGTCCTGGGCAACCCGCACCCAACATGAGCTGTGCTCGTCTCGGTTGGAATAGCGATCCCAGGGGAAATGCAGTTTGACCCGGCCATGCTCGTCACAAAAAATTTCTTCCCCCTGCGGGCCGACCACAGTGGCAATCATCGGGCCGTCAACCTGAGGTTTGGTTTGCGGCGTGGCGCGCCAGTTCATATTGCCCGGAATGAGCTTAAACTGGTTGGCATAAGTCGTGGCACCACTGCCGCCCGCCTCTTCCAATGCCTGTGGCTGCCTGCCCTGATGCGCAATACTGACCACCAGCCACTCGCGGTTGAGGCTGTCATCGCTGTGCTCAGTCAGGGCAAACTTAAACCCGGCGCGCAGCAGCGGCTGATTACTGCGCCCGCAGGCGCTGTGTGCGTCACGACGCAGATAGTCGAGACGGATCTGGCTGTACGCTTTGCCGTTTGCATCGTTTTTATAGCGCCCCGGCGCATCAAAGTGTTGGTAACCGTCCTGCTGATAGGCCATCTCGGTGCCGGTCGCACTTTGGGCAAACGAATAAGCCGGCTTTTTAAAACTGTAGTCACGCAGCACTGTGTGGCTGACTTCCGCCTGGGTATTGCTGCTGAGTGCGGAAATGTAAGGCGTATCCATCACGCCGCCGGCTAACGTGTTGTACGGCACCGGCACGCCGAGTGACGGCAAAGAATCTGATGCATCACTGAACAGCAAGGTGTGCTTGCCTTCTTGATGCACAAAGCTGTACACCAGCCCTTCTTCTGCGGCCAAACGATGAACGAAATCGAGGTCGGATTCGCGGTACTGGACACAAAACTCACGCTGCGCGCAATCGCGGGTCAGGGAAAAGGCATACTCATTAATGCCCATCTCCTGCAGCAGGACAGCGATGATCTCCGGCACGGTTTTAAGCTGGAAAATCCGGCTGTTGTGACGCAGTGACAAACGCTCCAGCGCCGGCACCAATGTCAGTGAGTAGAAGGTATGGTGATGACCGGTATCGCCGCGGTTGAAGCGGCGCACAATGCCGTTGACGCACTGAACCAGCACATTGTCGCGATAAAACGTCAGCTCTGCGGTTTTATCGACGATAGCGTCAGCGCTCAGGTTCGGTTGCCGGCTGGCCAGTTCAATCTGATAGCGGAAACCATGACAGGGTGCACTGCCCTGCCACTCACTGGACAAGGTTTCCTGCCCGTTAAACGTATGCACCACCAGAGTGTCGTCTTCCAGCCCTTCGACCTGAATTTGATAACTTAACGTCGCCATGCTGCCATTCCTTGCTACTCGGTAAAGATGGGTAACTGCTGAGTTAAACCGGTCGGCGCTGTGCGCTCAGCCGGACAAATTTTTGCTCACCCCTAAACGCAAAACACCCGTGACCATGCTGAAACAGAATGGCGCGGGTCAGATACTTTGGGTTTAAGGCTGACAAAGTTGCCCGCCAGCGGCGGGCAACTGAGTTCGAGCGTGACTTACGCTTCGACAGGCTTACGCCAGTCATCAGAACCTGAAGTACCCGCGTTAACGTGATCCCAGGTGATTTTGCGGTAAGACATAGACACAGTCAGGTTCTGAGTGAAATCAGATTTCGCAGGATCCTGACAGTGTGGCATTTCGCAGTGAATATCCACGATAGAGGCGTTTCTCCAGCTTAGTGGTGAAGAAGTTCTCTTGTTTGCCTTCAATAGAGGTACGGTACCATTTCAGCTCAACGTTGGTCATCTTCTCACCAGACGCCAGTGCGTTGTACAGCAGTGGAACCGCTTTGTTCAAAGACACAGTGAATTTAAACGGCTTGTGTACACGCTGACCAGAAGGCTGACCAGATTGTGGGTCAGTTGGTACAGTAACGTTGTGATCGAACTGCTGAACCAGCATTTGATCTTCGTGACCTTCAACGAATGAATCGCCGATAGAATCCGCAGTACAAGCGCCTGCAGTGATAAGACCCTGAGTTTGACCTTCGATAGAGATATAACATGGAGTTGGCATTGCTAATTCCTTTCTAACTGATTATGTCGTTTACCACGACGATGATTGAAACGTGCGCCTGGCGCGAATTCAGTCATAAGGGAGCAAGGTCGATGCCAAAAACACAACTTATAAAAATCAGTCAGTTATATTGAATTAACTATTTTTAGAGCAATAAACTGCCCCCGGGCGAGCAACATCTTGCTTGGCGGGTAAACTTCTTCCAGGAAAAGAGGTTCAATACCGCATCACTTCCATAGCAAAAAGCCATTGTAACAGGCAGTAAAAAGCCCGATTTACACTATAAATCGGGCTTGGATGATGAAAGCAACAGACTATTCGCGGTAGTCAATGATTCGCTTAAACGGCTTCACGCGCTTAGACAGCCTCAATCGATGAATTTATACATCAGCGTTGCCAGCGGCGGCACGCGCAGTTCAAGCGACTGCGGCAGATCTTCACTGGCGACTTTCTCGGTCGCGAGCAGGTTTTTGACTTCAAAGTCACTGCCGTCGTATTTGCAGTCATCGGTATTGAGCAGCAACTGATAACGACCTGTGACCGGCACCCCCAGACGGAATGCAGAGTGCGGCACCGGCGTGAAGTTGGTGACTATCAGCACCCGTTCGCCACTGTCGCTGAAACGTTCATGGGCGATGATACTGGCATCGGCCGAGTCCTGCAGACGCCATTCAAAGCCTTTCGGCTCACAATCGAGTTCGTGTAACGCCGCTTCACTGCGATAGAGGTGGTTGAGATCGCGTACCAGACTCTGCACACCTTTATGACGCGGGAAATCAAGCAGGAACCATTGCAACTGGTCATCGTGATTCCACTCTGCGGTCTGGCCGAATTCAGCGCCCATAAAATTGAGCTTCTTACCCGGCTGACCATACATATAGGCCATGTAAGCGCGCATGTTAGCCGTTTGCTGCCACTCGTCACCAGGCATTTTGTAGATCAGTGACTGCTTGCCGTACACCACTTCGTCATGAGACAAAGACAACACATAGTTCTCGCTGAACGCGTAGATAAGCGGGAAGGTCAACGTATTGTGGTGGTACTTACGGTGTACCGGATCTTCTTTAATGTACGACAAACTGTCGTGCATCCAGCCCATATTCCACTTAAAGCCGAAACCAAGCCCGCCCATAAAGGTTGGCGCGGATACGCCCGGAAAGGCGGTCGACTCTTCAGCGATAGTCATCGCGTTCGGGAAGTATTTGTACACTTCCTCGTTCATCCATTTCAGCGTCGCAATGGCGTCGTAGTTTTCCCGTCCGCCGTCAATGTTCGGTATCCATTGATCGTGACTGCGCGAGTAATCAAGATACAGCATAGAAGCCACCGCATCGACGCGGATGCCATCGATATGGAACATCTCAAACCAGTACAAGGCGTTAGAGACTAAGAAACGGCGCACATGCTCGCGCCCCATATCGTAGATAAACGAGTTCCAGTCCTGATGCCAACCACGGCGTGGATCCGGGTCGTGATAAAGTGGCGTGCCGTCAAAGTTGGCCAGGCCATGATCGTCAGACGGGAAATGCGCCGGCACCCAGTCCAGCACCACGCCTAAACCCGCCTGGTGGCAGACATCAACAAAGTATTTAAAATCATCCGGGCTGCCAAAGCGGCTGGTTGGCGCAAACAAACCGACCGGCTGATAACCCCATGAGCCGTAAAACGGATGCTCCGAGACCGGCATCAGCTCGACATGGCTGTAGCCCATATCCACCAGATACGGCACCAGCTGATCGGCCAGCTCCCGGTAATTAAGGAAGCGGCCATCTTCGCCGCGTTTCCAAGAGCCAGCATGCAGCTCATAAAACGACAACGCTTCTCTGCGCTTTTCCGTCACCGCGCGCGTCTGCCATGCTTCATCCTGCCATTGATAGCCCTGATGATCATAAACCACAGACGCGAAACGACGGATACTGATCGGCATAACTGCCCCACGGATCGGCTTTGTGTGGCAAGCCTTCACCCTGCGGGCCTTTGAGTTCAAACTTGTATTGTACGCCGGCTTGCAACCCGGGAATAAACAGACCCCAGATGCCGTAATCAAGGCGCTGCATCGGATGGCGACGACCATCCCACTGGTTAAACGAGCCGACCAGGCTACAGGCTGACGCGTGCGGCGCGTAGACTAAAAAACGGACCCCGGAAATCTGTTTGCCATCACGCTCTACAGTCACAAACTGCGAGCCCATGTGGTGATACATGGCTTTGGGCGTGTGCAGATCGTCGTATTCGGCGTAAATACCATGATACTGGTACGGGTCGTCGATGATCTGCTCTACCCCATCCCAGTCGATGGCCAACTGGTAATGGGTGAAGCGCAAATCACGTTCGGCGTTGAGCACAAAGCCGGAATCCAGCTCGCGTTGCAGCTCAATTCTTGCTTCACCCTCAATCAGAAGTTCTACCTTATTGGCTCCGGGCATCCATACCCGCAGAGATCCCTGCTGTGTGGGAATAAAAGGACCGAGAAATGCGAATGGATCAGCAAAGGCAGCGCTGGAAAGCTGCTGATAGGCCAGTTGCTGCTTGGACGGCTTCTTTTTGGTCGGTTTCAATATTCCTACTCCTAAACCTGAACTTACCTAAGGAAAAAAAGGCCCGCTAAGAAGCGGGCTGCTAGCATAAAACCATCTTATCGAACTCATCTTGGCCATGGAGTGACCCAGGCTAAACTTCTCATTGTAAATGCTGAGAAATCGCAAAATCACTCCACGATCATTCACTTGCTCGCTGTGGCTCGGACTTCACTCAGTTTAGAGGCAATGCGGTTAACATCCTCACGAGCAAAAATCTCATCCAGATTCATCGACAGTTTACGCCGCCAGTTAGGATATTCATTTACCGTGCCAGGAATATTGACCGGTTTATCCATTTCCAGCCAGTCCTCAAGCTGCACACTCAGCAGCGCAGATGACCCGGCAGCAACGTGCAGTTGCAGCGCTTCACTCAGATAAGAGTCCATCGGTACCAGGCTGGCATCACGCCCGACACCTTGTGGCAGGAAACCATGCCAGGCTACCGAGTCGAGAATGCCCTGCTTACACTTGAGGCGATCAGCAAACAAGGTTTCAAGCTGATCTTCATCCGGATACAGGCCGATTTCACGTCCCATTTTCAGATCATCACAGTGCCAGAAGCCACGCAGGGTCGGCATATCGTGGGTACACAGTGCCGCCATGGATTGATCCGCATAATGAGCCGGCGAGATAAAGCCGCCGTCTTCTTTGGAGGTTTCAAAGAAGAACACCTTGTAGGAGTGCACTCCGGCATCGCGCAGCAGTTCGACGATTTCATCCGGCACGGTACCGAGATCTTCGCCAATCACACTGCACTGGTGACGATGTGATTCGAGCGCCAGGATCGCCAGCATGTCACGCACCGGGTAATAGACGTAAGCGCCTTTGGTCGCGTTTCTCACCTTTCGGGATCCACCACAGACGCAGCAGGCCAAGCACATGGTCAATGCGCAGCGAGCCACAATGCTTCATATTGGCGCGCAGCAGATTGATATAGGCGCGATACGCAGTTTGCTCCAGCACCTGCGGATTGAGTGGCGGCAGCCCCCAGTTCTGGCCCAGCGGGCCGAGAATATCCGGCGGCGCACCAATACTGGCATCCTGCACCAGAATCCCCTCATCAGCCCAGGTCTCTGACCCGGCATCAGACACACCAACCGCCAGGTCACGGTACAGGCCGACTGACATGCCTTTCTCTTCAGCCAGAGTCTGCACTTCGCTGATCTGGGTATCGGCAATCCACTGCAGGTACATGTAGAGATGCACACTGTCCTGATTGTCTTCAATAAATTTCTGTACCGCAGCCAGGTCAAAGCGACGGTATTTTTCCGGGAATACCGGCCAGCCCCAGACGTTGCTGTCTTCAGCATGCAACTGGGCATGCAGTGCGTCAAACGCTGCCTGATGCAACAGGCTGTCACCGCCCTGCTCGACAAAGCTCAGAAACGTGGCGGCGCGATCGCTGTTTTTATCGAGATGGCGGGTTTTAAACTCGGCAAACAACAAAGGCAACACGCTCATTTTCATCGCCGCGACTTCGCTGTAGTTGACCCAATGCTCTTCACGCACTTTTTGCAGACGCTGCTGGAAATCCGGGCTACCGACTTTTTGCTGCGCTTCAGCGCTCAGAGCAAATTCCGGTACCGAGCTGACATCAATGTAGAGAATATTAAGCCAGCGACGCGATGACGGGCTGTACGGGCTGGCACCTTCCGGATTGGCCGGAAACAGCGAGTGAATCGGGTTAAGACCAACGAAATCACCGCCACGTGAAGCAATGTCCGCCACCAGTTGCTTGAGGTCACCGAAATCGCCCATACCCCAGTTGTGCTGGGTACGCAGGGTGTAGAGTTGAACACTCGGGCCCCACAGTTTTTTGTGTTGCTCAAGAGCCGGCTGCTTGTAACAGGCAGCAGGGGCGATGATCAATGTCATGCTGTAAGGCGCTTTGCGACGCTTACGGGTGATCAACAAAGTGTGATAACCCCAGGCTAAGTCACTGGGCAAAGCAAATACCAGAGGGCCACCCTCGGCACGCTCGTCCCGAACGATCTGCGACTGAAGATAGCCTTCAAGTACTTCTCCCTGCTCGGTTTCCAGGCGCCAGTTAAACTCACTTTCACGCGCACTGACACCCAGATATAAGGGGACTTCGACCGCTTCACCGTCGCGGATCACCAGCACAGGATCGAGTACATCTTTCTTGTGCTTTTTCTCCGCCGATTTGAGTAGTGCGTCGTCACTGCTGGTGTCATAACCCATGCAGTCGAGTAGATGGCGAATCGTCTCATCCTGTACGTGCGCTTCGTCGCCCCAGGCACTGATATAGCGGTTGGATATATTCGCCATTTCAGCGACCTGCATTAACGCATTATTGTCTTTCATCGCTCTCTCCGAAGGGAATTGCCACCCTTCAAATCATGTAGGGTTTATTGTAATTAATATGATGAAGGCACAGCCCGGGACTTTTGCCCCGGGCTGGTTTGGAATCAGGCTCAGCGTTTGACCGCTTCCAGTTTCCAGATGTTATTCACGTAATCACGAATACTGCGGTCGGAACTGAATTTACCCACCAGCGCCGTATTGAGAATCGCTTTCTTAGCCCAGCCGGCCTGATCGCGGTACTGCTCATCAATCGCCTGATGTGCCGCAACATAAGAAGCGAAATCCGCCAGCACCAGATACGGGTCACCACCATCCAACAGGCTGTCATAAGTGGTGCGCAGTTTGCCCGGCATACCCGGGGTAAACTCGTCACCAAGCAGCAAGTCCAGTGATGCTTTCAGCAGCGGATCGGCATGATAGAAGTCGTACGGGTTGTAACCCTGTGCCCGCAACGCTTCGACACCGTCGACTTCCAGACCGAAGATGTAGATATTGTCATCACCGACTTCTTCACGAATTTCAACGTTAGCGCCATCCATGGTGCCGATGGTCAGCGCACCGTTGAGTGCCATCTTCATGTTGCCGGTACCGGAGGCTTCTTTACCCGCGGTCGAGATCTGCTCGGAAACATCAGCGGCCGGGATAATGATTTCCGCCATGCTGACCCGGTAATCCGGAATGAACACCACTTTCAGCTTGTCACTGACACGCGGATCGTTGTTGACCTTCTCGGCAATCTTGTTAATCGCGTAGATGATCTCTTTCGCCAGGTGATAACCCGGCGCCGCTTTCGCCGCAAAGAAGAATACCCGTGGGTGCATATCGAAACTGGCTTCGTTCACCAGGCGATGGTAAAGCGACAGGATGTGCAGCATGTTGAGATGCTGGCGTTTGTACTCGTGCAGACGTTTGATCTGAACATCAAAAATCGCATTGGTGTCGAGCTCAATGTCCATGTGCTGTTTAACCCAGTCTGCCAAACGCTGTTTGTTCTCTTTCTTGACCGCCATAAACTGCTGCTGGAAGGTCTTATCATCCGCGTACTGCGAAATGGCTTCCAGCTGGTCAAGATGCGCCGGCCACTCGTCACCAATCTTATCGCTGATCAAGGCTGACAGGCCCGGGTTACAGAATTTCAGCCAGCGACGCGGGGTAATACCGTTGGTGACGTTTTGCAAACGGCCCGGATAGAGTTGATTAAACTCAGGGAACAGATCGCGTTTGACTAACTCAGAGTGCAGCGCTGCCACCCCGTTGACCGCGTACGAACCAATGACGCACAGGTTGGCCATACGCACCATACGGTGGAAACCTTCCTCGATAACCGACAGTTTTTGCTGTTTAGACACATCGCCCGGCCATTTGGCGCGTACTTCCTGCAGGAACAGATGGTTGATTTGGTAGATGATTTCCATATGGCGCGGCAGCAGACGCTGGATCAGAGATTCGCTCCAGGTTTCCAGCGCTTCCGGCAACAGAGTGTGGTTGGTGTAAGCAAACGTATGTGAACAGATAGCCCACGCCTCATCCCACGACAGATCACGCTCATCGATCAGAATGCGCATCAGCTCCGGAATGGCGATGGTCGGGTGGGTATCATTGAGCTGGATAGTTTCCTGCTTAGGCAGATCAGCCAGAGCAAAGCCAGCCGCTTCGTGACGACGCAGAATGTCGCGTACTGACGCCGCGCTGTGGAAGTACTGCTGCATCAGACGCAGAGTTTTGCCTTTTTCATGGTTATCGTTCGGGTACAGCACTTTAGTAATGTTGCCCGCATCGATCAGCGCGTGCTGCGCTTCAAAATAGTTACCGTTGTTAAAGCTCTCCAGCGAGAAAGGCGCAATCGCGCGGCACTCCCACAAACGCAGCGGATAAACGGTTTCACTCTGATAGCCGACAATCGGCAAATCCCACGGCATCGCCTGCACCAGCATGCCCGGAACCCAGCGTCGTTTCTCGACGCCGTTTTCCTGGATGACTTCTACATGGCCGTAAAAGCCGATTTCCTGTTTCAGTTTCCGGACGGGCCACTTCCCACGGGTAGCCTTCCACCCCGCCCCACGCATCCGGCGCTTCTTTCTGGTGGCCATCTTCAAATGATTGCTTGAACAGGCCGTATTCATAATGCAAACCGTAACCGACGGTCGGGTACTCCTGCGCAGCACAAGAATCCATGTAACATGCCGCCAGACGTCCCAGGCCGCCGTTACCGAGTGAAGGGTCACGCTCTTCTTCGAGGATGTCGGTCAGGCTCAGACCCAGCTCCGCCATGGCTTCAGCGATCTGCTCGTACAGACCCATGCTGATCAGGTTGTTACCGGTCAGACGACCGATCAGAAATTCCAGTGACAGGTAGTTAAGGCTTTTGGCATTGACAATGCGCTCATCCTGCTCGGTTTCCAGCAGGTCAAAGGTGGTCAGCTCAGCCAGCGCACGACCCATCGCCAGGTACCACAGACGGCTGTTGGCATGTTCAACGGTACTCGCGTAGGTGGCAGTCAGATGGCGTTTCACGTTGTCTTGGAACAAAGCTTTATCAAATGTTTTTTGTTGCGTAGGTTTCATGGAGAAATCTCACTTATGGTTCTAATCCAGCTGGGACATATCCTGCATCTAGCGCGCCAGCAAAACATCCTCCCACAACACCACTCCCACGGGAGTAGGAGTAAGGGCGTAGAGGAGGAGCACCCGGGTTTGAGTGATCCATCTCTCACACAAGCCAGCCAGTAAGATTTTCTGAGTGACCAGGATCACAGCAACCTGCCATTAAAGCGTACGGAGTATTTATGAAAGCGACGTGATTGATTGATGGACCAGTTGCTCAAAATGCAACATCGCTCACATTTCAAATAGAACAGAAACCGCTAATTGCGCGCGTTTTGGTGGAAGACCGCCGCCATTACGGTGCATAACTGCATCAAATTGGTGATCAGATTCACACTTACGGGGCGTAGTTCGGTAAGAAGTGTGAATCCTGCTTAAATCTCGCCGCGGATCAATAAACGTAGGCAATGACATCAAGTAACATTCTTGCATCAAGACGTGAGCTGACTCACTTCGTATAACAAAAATGACAGAACGGAACGTATTAACATGTGGATACCTTCTAAACTTACTCGTCCCGGGCGGTTGCATAATGCTATCGTCCGGCCACGTGTTCTGGAACTGCTTCAGCAGGCACCTTACTACAAGCTGGTTTTGTTCCGCTCTCCTGCCGGCTACGGCAAAACCACCATGGCCGCCCAATGGCTGGCCGATAAGCCCAACGTCGGCTGGTACAGCATCGATGAGAGTGATAACGATCCGTTTCGCTTTATGAACTACATGCTGCAGGCGCTCAATAAAGCCACGCATCAAAGCTGCCCGAATGCGCAGAAGCTGGCCGAACGACGCCAGTTCTCTACCCTGCACTCGCTGCTGAGCGAAGTGTTTGCCGAAATGTCCGATTTCCAGCAAGAGTGCTATCTGGTCTTAGACGACTACCATCTGATCAGCGATGAAGATATCCATGAAGTCATGCGCTTTTTCCTCAAGCATATGCCGGACAATCTGACCCTGGTGGTCACCAGTCGCATGATCCCGCCGCTGGGCACGGCAAACCTGCGGGTGCGCGATCTGATGATCGAAATCGGCAACGATCTGCTGGCGTTTGATAACGAGGAGACGACGCGCTTTTTTAATCAGCGTGTTGCAGAAGGCATTGATGACAGCACCGCAGTCAGCCTGCGTAATTATGTCGAGGGCTGGCCGTCAGCTCTGCAGCTTATCGCACTGCAAGCTCAGCATCAGAAACGGACTCTGGCCCAGTCGGCCGAATCAGTTTCCCAGTTTAACCACGCCCACCTGTGGGATTATCTGGTAGAAGAAGTGTTTGATCTGCTTGATAAAGACACCCGTCGTTTTCTGATGCAGTGTTCGGTACTCGATCACTTTAACGATGCGTTGGTCGCCGCGTTAACCAAACGTGATGACGCACTCAACATGATAGAGCAGCTCAACCGTTATGGCCTGTTTATCTATCCGCTGGAAGGTGAACATAACTGGTATCGCTTTCATAACCTGTTTGCCGAATTTCTTGCCCACCAACGCCTGGCGAATATTCCGCAGCAGGAGCAGGAGTTGCATCGGGCTGCCGCGCTTGCCTGGCTGGAAGCCAACACGGCACATCAGGCTCTGCGCCATGCCCGCTTAGCCCAGGATTCAGATTTGCTGGCGCGTATTCTGGTTGAGTATGGCTGGAAGATGTTTAACGAAGGTGAACTGGAAATTCTCGAAGAGGCAATTAATCTGCTCAGCCCGACTCAGCTCTACAGCCAGCCGAAACTGTGCCTGCTACAAGCCTGGCTGGCACAAAGTCAGCACCGCTACAACGCCGTTGGCGATCTGCTGGCACGCGCTGATGAGGAGATGAGCGCACTGAATATCAAACCCAGCAGTAAAGAGCAGGGGGAGTTTCTGCGCGCTGCGTGCCCAGGTCGCCATCAACCAGAATGAACCGGAGAAAGCGCTTGAGCTGGCTGAGCAGGCGCTGGGCCAACTCGATAACACCATCTACCGCAGCCGCATTGTCGCCACCTCAGTGGTGGGTGAAGTCAACCATGTGCTCGGCAATCTCAGCCGTGCCCTGTCGATGATGCAACAGACCGAAAAGCTGGCGCGTCAGTATCAGGTCTATCATCAGGCACTGTGGGCACTGCTGCAGCAGAGTGAGATTCTGATTGCTCAGGGATATGTTCAGGCGGCCTTTGAGGTGCAGGATAACGCGTTTAAGCTGGTGGAAGATCAGCATCTGCACCAGTTGCCGCTGCATGAATTCCTGCTGCGTATCCGCGCTCAAATCCTGTGGTGCTGGAACCGGCTTGACGAAGCCGAGGAGTGCGCTTACAAAGGGCTGGATGTATTGGGTAAACAGTCACCCAGCCAGCACCTGCATAGTTACTCAATGCTGGCGCGCATTGCAGTCGGCAGGGGTGAACTCGATAAGGCCGGCCGCTTTATCGAACAGATTCAGCATCTGCTCAAGCAGTCCAATTACCATGTCGACTGGACTGCCAATGCGTCACTATCACTGATCCTGTACTGGCAGGCACGCGACGATCAAACCGCAATTGCAGAATGGCTGCAAGGCAGTATTCGCCCACAGCATGCCCGCAACCACTTTCAGCAGATGCAGTGGCGTAACATAGCCCGCGCGCAGATCAACCTGGGTCAGAATGACGACGCCAGCCAGACTCTGGCATTTATGCAAACTGAAGCGCAGCAGTACCAGTTGGTGACCGATACCAACCGTAACCTGATCGTCGAAGCATGTCTGGCCACTTCTTGTGGTCAGGATGACGTGGCACGCGACAAACTCAAAGCCGCACTGCGCCTGACCAACCAGACCGGCATGATCGGTAATTTCCTCATTGACGGCAGTAAAATTGGCCACCTATTGGAAAAACTGTCTCACCGGGTTGATTTGGGCGATCTGGAACGTCACCGCGCCCAGCAACTGATGAAAGAGATTTCCACCACGCAGCGCAGCCGCTCAGTACACTTTGACGAAGAGTTTGTCGAGAGTCTGATCAATCACCCGAACATTCCGGAACTGGTGCGCACCAGCCCGCTCACGCAGCGTGAATGGCAGGTGCTGGGGCTTATCTACTCGGGCTTAAGTAACGAGCAAATCGCGCAGGAACTCGATGTCGCCGGTACCACGATCAAAACCCACATCCGTAATCTGTACCAGAAACTCAACATCGCCAATCGTAAAGAAGCAGTTCGTACCGCGGAGAATCTGTTGCAGCTGATGGGATATTAAGCCCTGAGCTGCCATCAGAGCCGCTAAAACGCAAAGAGCCAGCATCTGCTGGCTCTTTTTATTCTGGCCCGGTAAAAGGCTCTCAGGACGCATTGGCCGATTAAAACGGCTTAGGCGCGAAACCTGTCATCGCCTGCAGACGCAGGGCTTTACCGATTTTGGTCATTGGGTGTACCACCACCAGACCTTTGACTGATTTTTTCAGCTTGCCCAAATCAGACTGTTCAGCTTTGGTCAGCTCACGCGAGAAACGGCATGTCCGCCAGTTGCTTGCGTTCTTTATTCAGTTCGTAATCTTCTTTGCCTTTCAGGCCATTGAGCTTTTTGCTCAGCTGATCCAGGTCATCAGTGAATTTGCTGATCATCGCGCTGTCGCCGCGAGTCTTAGCGGCATCCAACTTGCGACGGCAAGTATCCAGGCGGTTGTTCAGTTGTTGAATGTCGTTTTTCAGACTCATGGGAAAACTCTCTTCGTGGAACGGGCACGGAGTATAGCACAAAGGTCCGCTCAGAGTGGTATTTGTAAAAAGAAAAGGCACCCGATTGGGTGCCTTTAGACGCTTTAAATGGCGGGACCGTCAAATGGAGATAGGAATAAGTTCCAGTCCGAGAACCGAACTGATCCCCATCACAACCAGCAGTGACACTTTGAACACCGATTTTGACCACTGGACATAATTGTCTTCGGTCACCGGGCGGAATGTCACTCGGGTCCACATGAAGCATACGGCTGACGCAACGGCCAGATACTCGTAACCGCCTTCACCGGCCAGGAACAGAGCGAACGCCACAACGTTAAACGCCACAACGTAAGCCATCATATGCTTGCGCGCTTTCTCGATGCCGGACACAACAGGCAACACAGGGATGCCCGCCGATTTGTAGTCCTGCATACGGAACATCGCAATTGCGTAAGAGTGTGGCATCTGCCACAGACCAAACAACGCGAACAGCAACACAGCTTCCAGGCTGATGTAGTTGGTCACCGCAAGGTAGCCGACCAGGGGCGGAACTGCTCCCGACACACTGCCGACTAACGTACCGTACACCGAGGTACGCTTGTACCACATGGTGTAGAAGAAAACGTAAAACACGTATCCCAGCAACACCACCACTGTCGACAGCGGATTGGCCAGCAGGTACAGCTCAGCCGTGCCTGCTAACAGCAACACAATGGCAAACACAAACGCATGGTCAGCATTGATCTCGCCTTTCACCAGTAATCGGCTTCGGGTGCGATCCATTCGCGAATCGATATCACGATCGAAAATGTTATTTACCACACAACCTGATGCAATCACCATTGCCACCCCTGCCAGGGTGTAGGCCAGCAGCGCCACATCGGCCGTCTCTGATTTAGCTGCGAGGAAGAACCCCGCAGCCACAGAGATAAGGTTACCGATGATAATGCCTGGCTTAGTGATAGAAACGTAACCTTTAATCATGAAACGCCTACATCTTCATATTGACGTTGAGGTTCCACATAATCCAGATTGAACCACCAATCAGAATCAGTACCACAATTGCAGTAAACATCAGCGACACGAAGTTCCAGCGCCCTTCTTCAGTGCGGGTTTCCATGTGCAGGAAGTATGCAAAATGGACAAACACCTGAACAAGTGCACAACCGAACATTACCGCGTACGTCGCCGCTGCTGGCAGAGTCTGCGCTGCAACGAAATAGAACGGAATGGCGGTCAGGATCAGTGACAGGATAAAACCTTTTACGTAATCCTTTTTACCAGTATCTACATGTTGGTTGCTCATTACATTACTCCCACTAGGTAGACGATGGTGAATACACAGATCCAAACGATGTCCAGGAAGTGCCAGAACAAGCTCAGGCAGTTCAGACGCGTTTGCATCATGTCGTTCAGACCTTTAGTCGACAGCTGCCAGTAGCATACTGCCAGCCAGATCAGACCAAAGCTTACGTGCAGACCGTGCGTACCAACCAGCGTGAAGAAACGCAGACAGGAATGCACTGGTGTCAGGACCCGCACCATGAGCGATCAGGTGATGGAATTCGTAGATTTCCATACCGATAAAGCCAGCGCCCAACAGGAAGGTCACAGCCAACCAACGTTTCAGACCAGCCAGGTCCTGACGTTTCATCGCAATCATGCCGAAACCGAAAGTGATACTACTAAACAGCAGCAGCATGGTTTCAACAAATACGAACGGTAGTTCAAACAGATCTTTACCAGACGGGCCACCCGCAGTTGCGTGCGACAGTACTGCGTACGTTGCAAACAGAGTTGCGAACAGTACACAGTCACTCATCAGATAAACCCAGAAGCCAAACAGCTTGTTGCTACCGGTATCGTGGTGATGATCATGCGCGTGCGCACCATGAGCATTAGCGTGCATAGGTCACCTCCATATCGTCGTCTTTCTGACCTGCAGTCTTATTAGCTTCTGCAACACGCTTACGGTGTGCATCTTCGATAGCTTTGATTTCATCAACCTGAACGTAGTAGTCCACGTCTTCGTTGAAGCTGTGCTTGATACAAGCCACAACCACACCGATGAAGCCAATCGCTGCCAGCCACCAGATGTACCAGATCATAGCGAAACCGAATACCAGAGACCAAGCCGATACGTACATACCTGTTGGGGTATTCTTCGGCATGTGGATTGGTTCGTATTCCACTTCTTTGTTCAGGTCGTGCTCACCACGCTCTTTCTGGTACCAGAAGGCATCCAGTTCATCGCCTTTCGGCAATTTAGCGAAGTTGTAGAACGGCGGTGGAGAAGAGGTTGCCCATTCCAGAGTACGGCCACCCCATGGGTCACCGGTCACATCCAGGTTCTCTTTACGGTCGCGGATACTTACGTAAATCTGGATGAACTGACACAGTACGCCCAGTGCAACGATAGCAGTACCAAAGGCAGCAACCGCCAGCAGAGGGAAGAACTCTGGATCAATGTTCTGGCTGATACGACGAGTCATACCCATGAAGCCCAGCGCGTACAGCGGCAGGAATGCCAGGATAAAACCAGTGATCCAGCAGTAGAACGCACGTTTGCCCCATGCTTCGTTCAGCATGAAACCTGTTGCTTTCGGGAACCAGTAAGTGATCGCTGCGAAACAGCCGAATACCACACCACCGATGATAACGTTGTGGAAGTGCGCAATCAGGAATACTGAGTTATGCAGTACAAAGTCAGCACCAGGAACCGCCATCAGTACGCCGGTCATACCACCGATAGAGAACGAGATCAGGAAGCCGATGGTCCACATCATAGGGGTAGTGAACTTGATACGACCACGGTACATAGTGAACAGCCAGTTGAAGATCTTAACCCCGGTCGGGATAGAGATGATCATGGTTGCAATACCGAAGAAACGCGTTCACGTTTGCACCGCCACCCATGGTGAAGAAGTGGTGCAGCCATACAACGAAGGCCAGAATGGTGATAACGATTGTCGCCCAAACCAGAGAGGTGTAACCGAACAGCTTCTTACGTGAGAAGGTTGCTGTTACTTCTGAGAACACACCGAATACCGGCAGAACCAGGATGTATACTTCAGGGTGACCCCATGCCCAAATCAGGTTGACATACATCATCATGTTGCCGCCCATGTCATTGGTAAAGAAGTGCATACCCAAGTAACGGTCCAGAGTCAGTAGCGCGATGGTTACAGTCAGGATTGGGAACGAGATGATGATCAGAATGTTGGCACAGAATGATGCCCAGGTGAAAACTGGCATCTTCATCATTGGCATAGACGGCGTACGCATACGCAGAATTGTCACGAAGAAGTTCACACCTGTCAGCGTGGTACCCACACCGGATATCTGCAGCGCCCATATCCAGTAGTCAACCCCGACCCCCGGACTGGCATCAATGCCAGACAATGGCGGATACGCAAGCCAACCAGTACGGCCGAACTCACCCACAGCCAGAGACATGTTGGTCAGAATAACACCGACAACAAACAGCCAGAAGCTCAGGTTGTTCAGGTATGGGAATGCAACGTCACGAGCACCGATTTGCAGTGGCACAACGATGTTCATCAAACCGATGACCAACGGCATTGCCACGAAGAAAATCATGATCACGCCGTGCGCGGTAAAGATTTGATCGTAGTGGTGCTGAGGCAGGTAACCTGCTTCACCCGCTGACGACAGCAATTGCTGGCTACGCATCATCACCGCATCGGCAAAACCACGAATCAACATGATCATTGCAACGGCGATGTACATAAAGCCTAGTTTTTTGTGGTCTACTGACGTAAACCATTCATTCCATAGGTACTGCCATTTACCCATACGAGTAATGGTAGCCACTACCGCAAGACCAACAAGCGCAATTACAGCCATAGTAACTACGATGATAGGCTCGTGGTATGGAATGGAATCTAATGTAAGTCTTCCAAACATTGTTTGTTACCCTTTGTGTTCTGCCATGTTCATATGACCGTGAACTTCCTTTTTCTCATCATCATTGAGAGAACCCATAAACTGCATAACAACAGTTGAGAACAGGTCTTGAGGAACTTCAGAGAAGTAAGTCACAGGAACGTCTTCGCTCGGCTTAGCCAGCGTTTGGTAATCACTGAAATCGTTCAGCTTCTTAGGCTGAGCTTTCACGTTTTGTACCCACTCATCAAAGCTTGCTTGATCAGGCAGGGCACTGGCCGTGAATTTCATGTGAGAGAAACCTTCGCCGCTGTAGCTGGAAGAAATACCTTTGTACTCACCTTCATGGTTCGCAATCAGGTGCAAACGGGTCACCATGCCTGGCATAGCGTAAATTTGACTACCTAATCGAGGGATGAAGAATGAGTTCATGATGTTGTCAGAGGTGATTTTGAACTCCACCGGCACATCTTTAGGGAACGCGACATAGTTGACTGTGGCAATATTCTGCTCAGGGTAGATAAACAGCCATTTCCAATCCAGTGACACAACTTCGATTGTCATATGATCGACGTCGCTTTTCAGAGGAACAGATGGCTCGAGCTCATGGGTAGAACGCCAGGTAATCACGCCCAAAATCGCGATAATGATGATTGGAATCGTCCAAACCACCACTTCGATTTTGGTCGAGTGTGACCAATCTGGTGTGTACTCTACGTCAGTGTTGCTCGCACGGTATTTATAGGCAAAGTAGATTGTCATCAAAATCACAGGGATCACGACAATCAACATCAGAACAAGAGCTGTGATGATCAACTCCTTTTCACGTACCCCTACCATGCCCTTTGGATCAAGCAAAGCAGATTGACATCCCGAGAGGAGCAAAATTGCAATGAACAATCCGGCTCTCGACAAGATGTTTTTATATCTTGAGGCTTCCATTGACTTTCTCGACTGTATTTGCGGGATTCCAGAGACAAAAGTTGGCACTTTTAAGAACCCGCGGTTGATGTTTATGAGTTTTTATGTGTAATTGAGCTTGCACAAATGTTTACTTCATGTAACATTTATGTATACGCCACTCAGAATTCCGACATTCGTCATTTTCTCTGCCATTCGCGCATATACCCAAATGCCACAGCCGCATACAATTTGTTACATCCGAGGCATTATGCGGACATTATCTTTCGATCACAGTAGACGAAATTGCAATCTAATCTTGCAAAAATGGAATCATAAGCAAATAAAAACCTTTCCTAAACCATGGTTAAACAAGTCAACTTCCTGTTATTTAAATAAACTTTCTTTGACCTCAGTCAATAACTGTCATCATTTTGTCAAAGAAAAGGAAAATAAAGATTCTTAAAACATGTCACAAATTACGATTTTTTTTGATGGCCAATGTCCGCTTTGTGTACGCGAAATGCACGCCTTAAAACGCTACGACGATCACAATTTGATTGCACTCATCGATATCAACAGTGACCAGATGGCGGACTATCCCGACATCGATCCGACCGAGGCACGGCGAATCATTCTTGCTTACAATAACCGTAACCAATTGATTCGCGGGTTGGATGTATTACACCAGGCTTGGAGACTGGTCGGGAAAGGCTGGATTTATGCACCGACACGCTGGCCGCTTATTAAGACGTTAGCTGACCAGTGTTATCTTCTGTTTGCTAAGCATCGTTACACCATATCACGCTGGCTGACAGGCAAAGGCCGCTGCGACAACAACCAATGTGGTCGATAGACGCCATATTTTAATATTTGTGTCTGCCTCATTGGCATAACAACAGCGCTTAAAAAAGCGACGGTTTTACACTGTAAACCGTCGCTTATGGAACATTGAAACTTTGAACAAGATCTCTTTGTTATCAAATGGTTAACAAAAGTTTTCTTGTAACATCAATCTGTTAATTACGCTGTTTCCGACTCTCTTTTTTAACGGCCTTAATCAATACCGATGTGTCCATTCTGCCATCTCCTTGCGCCGACAATTCCTGGTACGCCTGAGCGGTTTTTTCTGTCATCGGCAGACGGATTCCCTGCCGCTCAGCTTCATCGAGACAGAAACCAAGATCTTTGATCATCCAGTCAATCGCAAAACCGAAATCAAACTGATTCGCTGCCATGGTCTGCGCCCGGTTTTCCATCTGCCACGAGCCGGCAGCACCGTTTTTCAAACAAGCGACCAGAGTAGTGATATCCAACCCGGCATTTTCAGCCAGAATCAGCCCCTCTGACAATCCGTTCAGCACTCCGGCAATACAGATCTGATTGACCATTTTGGCACGTTGCCCCTGCCCTACCGCGCCCATCAGCACCGCCGAACGACCATAAGCATCAAACACCGGCTGCAGTTGATCAAACAGCGCTTGTTCACCGCCACACATAATGGTCAGTACCCCATTCTCAGCCCCGGCCTGGCCACCGGAAACCGGCGCGTCCATAAAACGTACGCCAACTTGTTGCGCCGCTGCGGCAAGCTCCTCAGCCAACAATGCAGAGGTGGTCGTATGGTCGACCAAAATCGCACCTGGCTGCATAAATGCTAAAGCACCGCTAGCGCTGGTGGTCATACTGCGCACGTCATCGTCATTACCCACGCAGGTCAATACCACCTCAGCATTGCGCACACACTCTTCAACCGTTGCAGCATAGTGGCCACCAAACTGCTCAGCCCACGCTTTGGCTTTCGTTTCGGTGCGGTTGTAAACCGTCACGGAAAAACCGGCTTTGACAAGATGACCGGCCATCGGATAGCCCATCACACCTAAACCAATAAAACTGACATTCATAATTGACTCCTTATTGAGGCTGGCTCTTTTTAATGCGGCGCGAATCTGCTCTCTGACCTGACAGCTGCGACTCGGCACAGAACACTCGCTCGGCCTGGCTTACAGTACCAAGATCAGTCAACACAGGAAAACCGTGCCGAGATAACCGCTCTCCACTTTCGCCGCGCAGCAATCAGCAAATCGCAGACACAAAAAAGCCGGGCTTAGCCCGGCTCTTCGATGATTAGATTTCAGCGTTGTGGTAAACCTGCTGAACATCATCACAATCATCCAGCATATCCAGGAACTTCTGGAATTTCTCTGCATCTTCACCGGCAATCGCAGTGCGGTTCTGAGGAACGAAAGTTACTTCTTCAACGTCGATAGTCAGATCCGGGAATGCGTTACCCAGAGCCGTTTTCACTTTGAAGAATTCCGTGTTTGGAGCAAAAACAGTGATCACACCATCTTCCAGCTCGATATCAGTCACGTCAGCATCTTCCATCATCAGCGCTTCCAGTACGGCTTCTTCATCGTCGCCCTGGAACTGGAATACAGCCTGATGATCAAACATGTGTGAAACCACACCTGGCGTACCAATCTTAGCACCGGTCTTAACGAAACACTGGCGAACATCCTGGAACGTACGGTTACCGTTGTCAGTCAGACAGTCAACGATCACGCTGACACCACCAGGGCCAAAACCTTCGTAACGTGCTGGTTGGTAATCTTCACCACCGCCGCCACTGGCTTTATCAATCGCTTTTTCGATGACGTGTGCTGGTACCTGATCTCTTTTCGCTTTAGTGATCAGGTGACGCAGAGACAGGTTCATGTCCGGATCCGAACCACCGTTTCTTAGCACACACGTAAATTTCTTTACCGTATTTGGAATAAACTTTAATTTTTGCGCCTTGAGTTTTCGCCATTGAGGCTTTGCGCACTTCAAAACTTCTTCCCATCGGGATGTTCTCTCTAGTTCAAAATTTAATGCGACGGATTTTAGCAGAAAAGCAAATTTCTGCAGAGGGCCAAGCGTTACATTACGCCCATCACTCGTTTGTACTTATCAACCGACTGTTGAAACCACGCTTTCTCCGCCTCGGAGCTGAGCTTGGTTAGCTGCTTAGTGATCTCTTCCGGTCCGCCTTTTGCCTGCTTCATCTTCCAAACTAAAAAAGAAGCCTGTTTATCGAGTTCAATTTTGTTTTTCTCTGCAGCATCGAGCAGCGCAAGGTTGAAAGACATTAGTAAGCCCACAGTAGATAGATAAGGTGGGGCGAAATATAGCATAGGAATGGTAAAAATTAAGAGTCAAAATGTCGCTTTAAGCGGCTTTCATCAATAAAAGCGCTAAAAATACAAAGGGTGGCTTACGCCACCCTTGTCAATACGCCGATCAGGTTGTGTTAATGCAACAGACCTAACTCCTTGGCTTCCTCGATGGATAATCCGCTTTCCCGGATCTCGCGCAGTGTTTCGATACGACGGCGCGCTTCCGCTGATTTCAGATTCTTCACCGGACGTTGAGTCTCAACTTCTTCAGCGAGATCCCAACTGCTTGCAATATGCGTCATTTCATCATGGTCAATTGAATTGATGGACATTCTAACCTCCGAACAAACCATGCCAGGGACAGCTAATCTGTAGCAAACGGCAAAATTGTTGTTAAGCAAATTTAAACCAGAATGTGATTCAAACGATAGTTCAGAAATCTAAACTTGTCCGCCTGCATTTATCTTTTGCCGACCTGCAAAACTCGAAGTACATTTAAAGAATTGTCGCCCGAAAATAAAGCCGATCCAGTTCTCATTTCTCATCCCGCTTGCTACTCAACAGCATCCTAAAACACAGTGTCAGACGTTATACAACAAGGCTCTTAAACGCTTTCCGGTGCAATGATCATCAGCGTCTTATGCCTATTTGTCCTGCATAACCAATTGCCGTTGTACTGCTCTTCCACGCCACAACTCCTGAGCGCTCGAAAGCATGATCAAGGAGTGGCCGAAACAGCGGATCCATCGCCCTCCCCTGCCATCAGATTCAGGGTTAACGACCCGCTACTCGATAGCCGGAACAATGATCAAGGCGGTAATGATCAATAGTAATATCAACATCCGATCCGTTCATTCGGCCAGGCAGGAGCCTGTTGAGGGATCAAATTTTGGTGCTCGAAAATTGCGTGACATAGTGCAGCGATCAACAACATACGGACACATGATCAAGGAAATCGTCACCGGCAGGTAACACGGATTAAAGCGATGTGCTTGAATTTAAGACAAAAAAAAGCGAGTTCTTAGGGAGAACTCGCAAAATAATTCAGAATGAATCTAACAATATGAGCCAATCTATCAATTCATCAGATAGGGCAAAAGGTTGTCTATTCGCTAATAACGATACGCAAACCCGCAACTGCTTTTGTCAGGCCTCTGTCAGGGTTGTGTTCAGTATTGGTTGAGGTTTTTCACACTCCAATTGCGACCTCATCCAGGGCGCGGAATACCATGTCATCCAGATGGCCTTCAAACACCTGCTTACACACTTTGCGTCGTACAGCCAGGCCGGAAATCAACCGTTCGACCGACAGATGCTTATTCTGGTTCTGCGTATTATACAACTCGATTACCTTGCTGAGAGTCTCGTAAGGAATCACGTTATCATCGACCCGCAACCAATCCAGCTTGTCTATGAGCTCCACACACTCCTCACGGATTGAAGAAGGGGAATGCCCTGTCATCGCTGCCAAAGCTGTTATACTGCGTTCCAGGGCCTCTGGAGAGGTATATTTCGATAAGGTTATGGTTATCTCATCGGCATTGATCTCAACCAGATGTTTACGCTGCTTAACCCGGCGACCCAGTTTACCGCGCGGAGAAGGCGCTTTACGCTGAATAGGTTCAAATTCGCCATCGATGATTTCCGACAGTTCATCCAACTTCTGACGTGACACCATTTCGTGTCGCAGCGGGTTAGGAAGGGTTGGCGCCATATTGCGTTTGCCGGCATTGGTGGTTTTGGCTCGTGAGTAACGCAGCACTTCCTCGACATCACATTTGATGTCAACCTGATAATCGATCACTTTACCTTTATCGATCGAAGTGGTGATCGTCAAATGGTAGCCCCACAAATTCACCACAAACAGATCGTCTGTCCCTTTGCCGTCTGACAAGCGCTTGAGTTCGCGGATCAGATCCATTGAAAAGCGGCGCCATTCAATATTCCGTGCCAGCTTCTGGTTCAGTTCGCTTAGCAGCATCACATCAGTGTGACGACGTGACATACGGCTACGAAAATAAGAGTAGAGCTGGAAAACCAGAGTGTGCTGCTTCAGGATTTCCGGCGGGAACAAGAAGAAGTAGTCCCGGGTCATCAGTTTCTTCGAAGAATGAAGGTTCCCACACCAGAATATACAGATTCGGTTTGATCTTGATCTCACCGTCACTGCCTTCCGTTGGTGCTTCTTCGGATGCGGTAATGGTGCGGGCCAGAAAGCGGAAACGATCACTTTTAAAGCCTTCCGGCATGTTTTCACTCAGCCAGCGTCCGGTCAGTTCGTGCAATTGAAAGTCGGTGAATTCAATACGATCAATACTGTCACGAATGGAATCGCGTGCCGGCCCGCTGTCTTTTTTACCGCGCAATGAGAGAATATCGGTGATATAGAGCGGTGTTTTATTCGGTACGTGGCTGGCATTAAGCTGATAGTCTTCATGATGATGATCATGATACTGCACGGTCAGGGTAAACAGAGCAAACAGAGTCATCAGATCGTCAACCGTCATGATATTCTTTGACGATCGTGTTTCGATCACGGCGCGGGTACCAGAGATCGAGACCATGGATTTCTGGTAACTTTTACGTGTTCGTGGCGGAGCCAGCGCTTGATCGATGATGCCGGCCCAGTTTGTTGGTGAAACAACGAACTGATCCGCTTCATCTTTCATTGCTGGTGGCGTATTTAGGCCATGTTCAGTGAGTAAACGCTGATTGACCTGAGTTTGGGCCAGCGCTTTGGATCGTTTGCGTTTTTCGGTCTGCTTAACGGACTCTGTCATCAGGCTGGTTGATCCTAATACTGAGATCAACTGATTGGGGTTAACAAACCGGTGCAGCATGGTTTTGCCCGCCAGGCCCTCTTCAAAACGCACCGGAACCTGTTTAAACAGGCCGATCGATACCGCAGCACGCAGGCGTTGCTGGATCGCAGCACGCGTCAGCTGACCATCGGTGGCATCGATCAATTCAGTGGTTGAAACTAAGCCATCCCTGCTACGAAAGCCTCGTAGTGAGATCAAGTTCAGGAGTTCAACAATACTCTTAGTTACACCTTTAAAATGCTGATATTGTTCAATCCAGTCTACTGCTGTTTCAGAAACCTCAAAGAGATGTCCATCTTTGTGGCTTCTAGGTGCCTTTATCAGCAATTTGTTTTCTGATGCCATTATTCGATCCGTATCACACTAGCCGTAATATCGCTATAGTTCCAAGAGAATAAAGAAAAAGAGATCATAAATAAAGAAAAAATTGTTGGTTTTAAATAACTGATCTTTCTGATTATATTGATATAAGCTGATTAGAGTGATCATATGATCTGAGCGTCAAATCATTTCTAATGTATTGTTTTCATTTGACTTTTTTTTTGCACCTCTCGAAAGCATGATCATAGTAATTTCGAAACGATGATCATTAACTTATTGAAAGCATGATCAAACTTCTCTGAAACCATGATCATGACAAGTATGAATCAATGATCAACGCAAACTGCAAACGATGATCAAGGCCGATTCACACTTTATCCACAAGCAGAGAGATAACAGTAGCTTAAAGCTGGGCGATTTCTCTTTTCCTATCCGTTATCTCAACGGAAGCATGATCAAGAGTTTCACTTATCCGGGTCAATATGCGGATAAAATCGCTATTTTCTGAATCCATCGACACTGTTGTGCTTATCAATGCTTACTTATTGTGGTGTGAAAGCGCATCGAAAGCATGATCATGGTCTGTATGCTGTCTGCGCTGTTACTTGAATGGGATTCTGCAACGGACTTTGAATGGCCGTATTGGTCGCTAACCCCTATTGCAATTGACGTTGTCCGTAGTTCGGCCGTAATTTTTCATGCTTCCGTATTTTCATTGCTCTTGATCATTGATCCGATTCAGGATCCACTTGGCGGGGATAAATTGTTACTGTGAGATGATCAAAAATAACCTTGATCATGTTTCCTATGCTCACCATATTGTACGGAAGCATGATCATCATAGCTGCCTTGATCATGCTTTCATGGTTAACTTACTGAGTACACTCAATTCGGATTAATGATCAAGATACGCAGCTTATGCTCAGATTTTGTTCTGGTGGATGAGTTATTGAGATTGAAATGACAGGCTCCGTAATTTAACCCGCGCAGATAATCGTTCCGGTAAAATTAGTCTAGTGCATCACCAAAGAGACGAGATAGATGAATTGATGTGCTTTGTGACGGTTTTACATTGTAAATAAGTGACACTGTGACTTTTTAAAAGTTTTCGAGTTTGTTTATCTTATTAGGCTAGTTTTAAACGATGATTTTTCAGCCTTTAAGTCTTATACAATAAAAGTTGTGTTAAAAATCTATTTAATGTGATTGTTATCTAAAAGTGATTGTTCACCTTTTTATTGTATATGGTTAATATTGCTGTACAATTCGACTTAAAGCACTAATCACGGAATTTGGCGATGAAAAGAGAACAAACGATAGACAATCTCTACCAGCTAGCGGAACAGACACAGCAAGTCCAATCTGACCGAATTGAGATTGTGTTGGAGGAGCGTCGTGACGAACACTTTCCTCCGATGTCCAAGGCACTAATGGAAACCCGTTCAGGTTTGACACGCCGTAAACTCGATGAAGCAATAGCAAAAATGGAAGAGGCCGGGCACCAGTTTACAAAAAACAACGCCAACCATTACTCCATTTCTCTCTCTGAAGCACATATGCTGATGGATGCGGCGGGTATCCCCAAATTCCACCAACGTAAGAAAAATACGGATAACAAACCGTGGATTATTAACGTTCAGAACCAGAAGGGTGGTACCGGTAAGTCGATGACAGCGGTCCATCTGGCGGCGTGTCTTGCGCTTAATCTCGATAAGCGTTATCGCATTTGTCTGATTGACTTGGATCCACAAGGCTCACTGCGTTTGTTCCTTAACCCGCAGATCAGCCTGGCAGAGCACAACAATATCTACTCAGCGGTCGACATCATGCTCGACAATGTGCCGGAAGAAGTTGAAGTCGACAAAGCATTCCTGCAAAAGAATGTGATGCTTTCGACTCAGTATCCAAACCTGAAAACTATTTCAGCGTTTCCCGGAAGATGCGATGTTTAACGCGGAAGCGTGGCAATATCTGTCTCAGAATCAGTCGCTGGATATTGTGCGTTTGCTTAAAGAAAAGCTGATTGACAAGATTGCTGATGAGTTCGATGTCATCATGATTGATACCGGCCCGCACGTCGATCCGCTGGTGTGGAATGCGATGTATGCTTCGAATGCACTATTGATCCCTTGTGCCGCGAAGCGTCTTGACTGGGCATCGACCGTGAACTTCTTCCAACACTTACCGACTGTGTATGAAATGTTCCCGGATGACTGGAAAGGGCTGGAATTTGTTCGTCTGATGCCGACCATGTTTGAAGATGACAACAAGAAACAAGTGTCGGTCCTGACCGAAATGAACTATCTGCTCGGTGATCAGGTGATGATGGCAACCATCCCGCGCAGCCGTGCTTTTGAGACTTGTGCAGACACCTACAGCACAGTATTCGATCTCACCACGGGTGATTTTGAAGGCGGTAAGAAAACGCTGGCCACGGCTCAGGATGCGGTGCAAAAGAGTGCGCTGGAACTGGAACGCGTGCTTCACTCAAATTGGACTTCACTTAATCAGGGGTAAGTAACACATGGCAATTAAAACGTCTGATCTGAATGCAAAACTGTTTGGCAAGGCCAATAAACGTCGTGCGTCAACACCCGCGGAAGCCCAGGCTGCAGCCAAAGAGCAGGCGCAGGTGATTGAACTGTCTGTGGCCGGTGAAGAGCTGGTCACTTTTGAATTGGTACGTATTCCTGCTGACCAAGTAGAAAGTCAGACCCGGGTATTTGCAGAAAATGCCCGTGAACAGGCTTTTCTTAACGAGCACGCCCTGTCTGATGTGCTGACCACATTACGTGAACGCGGGCAGCAGTACCCGGCAGTCGGACGTCGTTGTGATGACGGCCGTATTGAGGTACTCGATGGCAGCCGTCGTCGTATGTCTTGTATTCTGGCTGGCAAAGAATTTCTGATTTACGTTGGTGAACACATCAATGGTGAACACGCGAAGTTCCTGTCTGATGTGGCGAATGCGCACAAGCCTCTGTCTCTGTATGAGAAGGGCCGTGAA
Source organism: Vibrio sp. CDRSL-10 TSBA (assembly GCA_039696685.1). Lineage (NCBI taxonomy): Bacteria > Pseudomonadati > Pseudomonadota > Gammaproteobacteria > Vibrionales > Vibrionaceae > Vibrio > Vibrio sp. CDRSL-10 TSBA. Next base: position 1,280,552 of record CP155565.1, read on the forward strand.
ATGCAGGCTAAGTTGGACAGCGGTGAAGCGGAAGATCAGAAAGCTCTGGCTAAGATGTTCCAGTGCAGTGAAGCTCTGGTCAGCGGCGCTCTGAAAGCGGCGGCGCTGCCACTGGAACTGCTTCAGGCTTACCCGAATGTGGTGGAAACTGGGCCGTCCGACCATTGTTAAGCTGCATAAACAGTTTAATGATTTAAGTGAAGCTCAGCAGCGTGAACTGCTTGCCAAATGTCACCAGAGTGATGGTTTTGTCTGGCAGCGTTGTGATGCCCAGGGCGTGGCCCGTATCACCAAAGAAGTGACCGAGACACTGGAAGGCTGGATTCAGGAGTTGGTGCCGCCAAAGCGTGCAGTCAGCAATAAGGTTGACCTTATCAAAGGCCGTGCAAGTTATGCGCGTAAAGGCTCCAATCTGGCGCTCAATCTGAAGAAAGTGGATGATGCGTTGATGAAAGAGATTCTTGAGTTTGTTGAACAGAAACTGAGTTAATTCGACCTGTCTCTCGCCCATGAAAAAGCCCGCTAGTGAAGCGGGCTTTTTTGATAAGTGTTGATGACTGCCAGTGATTTAGTTTCTCAGGCGTTGCCAGTATTTTTCATAGATAGCCAGTGTTTGCGGGCCGACATCATTGATGAATTCGCCCTTTGCCATATCTTCATCAGAAGGGAAGATAGTGCTGTTGTTACGTAGCGCTTCAGGCAGAAGTTCACGCCCGCCTTTGGTGGCTGATGCATAACCCAGGCTGTTGACGATTTCGGCCTGGTTTTCTGGTTGGTACATAAAGTTGATAAACTTATGGGCCAGCGCTTTATGGGTACTGCCGGAAGGAATGGTGAAGTTGTCCATCCACAATACCGCGCCTTCTTCAGGCATCACGAATTTCAGTTCCGGCATGTCCTGCTGGCCCTGATATGCGTTACCGTTCCATTGCATGCCTAACGCCGCTTCACCTGAGACGTAAGGGACGTGCGGGGCATCGGAGTTGTACAGCAGAACGTTGTCTTTTAACGCGGCTAATGACTCATACGCTTTTTCAATTTCTTGTTCGTTTTTACTGTTGATGCTGTAGCCGTTCATCTTCAGCGCCATGCCGAATACGTCACGGATGTCATCAATCAACATCACTTGCTGGCTGTATTTGCTGTTCCACAAATCTTGCCATTTAGTGATGCCTTCCGGAACTAGATCTTCGTTGTAGCTCAGACCGGTGACACCCCAGATGTAAGGTAACGAAAACTTGTTTTGCGGATCGTGTGCCTGGCCAAGCAAAGCAGGCATGGTATCTTTCATATTCGGGATTTGGTTGTGGTCAAGTTCAGCCAGCAGCCCCTCGCGCCCCATTTTCTCGATAAAGTAGGCCGAGGCGAACACCACATCATAACCACTGCCTTTAAGAAGTTTGAGCTTGGTATACATCGACTCGTTATTCTCGAAAGTAGAATAGTTGATGGTGACACCTTCTTGTTGTTCAAACTTTTTCAACGATGCTTCAGGCAGGTAACCGCCCCAGGCATACACGTTCAGGGTTTGCGTTTCAGCGTGGACTTGCGACGTCGCGACGGCCGCAGCCAATACCAATCCTTTGATGAAATGTTTCATTGCATTTGCTTTCCTCTGGCCCAGCACCATGCTGGATTTCTTTTGCATCATTAGTGAAATCAGGTTCGTAATAAAGCAAATATAATTTGTCGTCTTGGCAAAAAATTTTCACTGTGGGTAGTGATTCTGTTGCTATGTAACGATAGCGCTCTTATCGCTGCTGATGCGTGTGCTAACATGGAGCCAGAGTTATTCAGAGCATCGTTTATGACAATTTCCAGTACCGATATTTCTCACTTTCTTTTGCAACTATCACAACAAGCCAGACAGCAGCATTGCCGTTTTGGGGTGCGTATTGCTGCCACAATGCCGTGGCATGACGTCATGTTAGCAGATTGTCTGAGTGGCAAATCTTCGCTTGCGATTATCTTTCAGTTGGGCGGCGAGCGTGTGGCGGATGCAGAACACGTTGCTTTTAACAAAGGCCAGCAGTTTCTCGGACGTGAATGCCAGTTACTTATTTGTGATGTGTCTGCGGGTCTGGACGCAAATAGTTTTAGTTCGGCGCTAGGAACTTTAGTCGGCGGCGGGCTATTGATTGTGGTAGGGGAGCTGCCGCAAAAAAACAATCCGGCCACAAAGTGGCTCAATCGCTGTCTGGATGAACTGCCGGTGATTACGCCGCAGCAATTGCCGCTGATACCTGCCCGGCAACAGCCGTTCGGCGACATCGATTATTCCCAGCAGAATGACGCGGTCGATAATATCGAAAGAGTAGTCAGCGGGAATCGTAAGCGGCCGTTGGTGTTAACCGCTGACCGCGGGCGCGGGAAAAGCAGTGCGCTGGGGATGGCAGCGGCGCGTTTGATGCGAAATCGTAATTTGCACATCCTGGTTACGGCGCCGTCTTTAGCCAGTGTGGCTCCGCTTTTTCGACATGCCGAGCTCGGTTTACAAAACGCAACGATAAAAAGAGGGGAGATTCGATGCGGCCAGTCGAGTTTGCGCTTTGTTGCTCCGGATGAGTTAATCAGTCAGACGCCGGATTGCGATCTGTTATTGGTCGATGAGGCGGCGGCTCTGCCATTGCCTTTGTTAATCGGGTTAGTGGAGCGTTATCATCGCGCGGTGTTTTCTACCACGATTCATGGTTATGAAGGATGCGGGCGTGGCTTTACGCTCAAATTCCTTGACTGGTTGCAGCAAGAGCGCCCGCAATTTCGCAGTCAGCATATTGACCAGCCGATTCGCTGGAGTCTTGGTGATCCACTGGAAGCATGGCATCGACGCGCGTTTTTACTTGATTATGAATTCCCAGATTTGGCGGAAGATTTCTCAGTCGCAGCGGTTGATTATCAGCAAGTGAGTAAACAGCAACTGTTGCAGCAGCCACAACTTCTGTCTGATATCTTCTCTTTATTGGTCAATGCCCATTATCAAACATCACCAAACGACCTGCTACATTTGCTGGGTGATGAGGCAATGTCGGTCTATGTCGCTCAATCCGGGCAACAGGCTGAATGTGAACAAAAGATAGTGGGCTGCATTCTTGCTGTACGCGAGGGTGGGTTGGACGCTGAATTGATTACGCAGATTCAGCTCGGCGCCCGGCGCCCGAGAGGTCATCTTGCGCCTGTTACGTTAGCCAACCAGCTCGGTCTGAACGAAGCTGCGCAGCAAACATGTTGGCGGGTAATGCGCATCGCTGTGCACCCTCAGTGTCAGCAACTCGGACTCGGGTCTCAATTACTGCAGCACTTTATTGCGCACCATCCGGCTGACTATTATGCGACGAGCTTTGGCGCGACCAAGCAGCTGATTCGTTTTTGGCTCCACAATCAGTTTCGAGCGGTTAAGCTAGGTTCGCAGCGCGATCAAGCCAGTGGTTGTTATTCACTGCTGATGGTCCGTGCATCTGGTTGTGACTGGATGCCATCTGCCGAGCAGCAGTGTTATCAGCATCTGGGTTATGAATTAAAAGATAGTTTGCAGGCATTGGATGCGGGGCTGGTGAAAGAGTTAATGGCGGCGCGCCTGTCGGCAAGTTCTGGCCAGACCGTGCCCTATCACTTATTGTCCGGGTATGCGCGCGGTGGCGCGAATTATGAAAGTGTTGCAGTTTGGATTGAGCAGCTTTTACTGGCTTTAGAGCCGCAGCAGTGGCTGGAGCTATCTGAGCTGATTATTGCGAAAGTAGTCCAGCAGCAATCATGGCAAGAATGTGCCAGACGTCATCATTACACCGGTCGGAAACAGACCGAGCAGGTCATCCGACAAGAGCTGGCTAAGTTACTGAGTAATTTACACTGTAAACTGACATCCTGAAATCATTCGAATGTAAATCGCGTTACCCGATTTACAGTGTAAATGAGTGTGATCAACACGACATAACAAAAAAGTCCTATTGGTCTGATTGAACCAGCAGGACTTTTTAATTTGCTACTTAGATAAAAATTTCCTTTCTAATTTAATCGCTTATAAGCCATCTTGTTTAAAATTACCGCTTGCCACATCCCGCATAAACCTTGTGGAGAATTTGCTAATTAAGCATTAGTTTCTACACTCATTTCATAAGACCAAAATTCGCATCCACACACGTCAGTAAGGTAAAACTTCATGTTTTCTCTCAATGAAAGTCTGGATATCAGCATTGTCGTTGATTGCAAGATTCAGTATACCGAGTGGCTTCAACAGCACAGTGATGATGTCATTGTGCTGGATGCTGCCTGCGTGAATCGTGTTGATGCGGCTGGATTGCAGCTGCTGGTTTCGTTTCATCATTCTGCCCGGGTGGCAGGAAAAAATTTACAGTTTCAAAACGTATCTGAGACGCTTGAGGAAGGCCTTAAAGTCCTGGGACTGGACCGCATACTTACGGGCGCTCAGCAATGAGAAGGAAAACGTGATGACTAAAATTCTCGCCGTCGATGATTCGATCTCTATCCGCCAGATGGTCAGTCATACGCTTAAAGACGCTGGCTTTGACGTAGAAACGGCTAATGATGGCCAGGACGCGCTAATCAAGGCACAACGTACCAAATTTGATGTGATTATTTCCGATGTCAACATGCCTAACATGGGCGGCTTCGAACTGGTAAAAGCGATCCGGGGCAATCCACAATACAAGTTTATTCCTATTCTGATGTTGACCACGGAAACCAGTACCGAGAAAAAACAGGAAGGTAAACAGGCCGGGGCGACCGGTTGGATAGTGAAACCGTTTAATCCGGACACGCTGCTCAAAACGCTGCAACGCGTTCTTTAAGCACTGCGTAAACGCAGATTGTACCGGCAGGAACAAATCTTTAAATCAAAACCGGGGTAACAACCCAGAGCAAAATAGCAAAAAAGCAGAACTAGAAAAAAGATAAGCGATTTGCGCGTCACTAATTTTTCGCGTCACTAATAACGTTAATTGGCAGGGCAGGGTATGGCTTTAGATATGGAGCAGCTGCGCAAGATGTTTTACGAGGAATGTCGTGAGAATCTTGAAGTGCTGGAAAATGTGTTACTACATCTCGACCCGCAACAGGCCGATGATGAAACCATTAATACTATTTTTCGGGCCGCCCATTCCATCAAAGGCGGTGCCGCGACATTCAATTTACTTGATATCAGCGAGTTTACCCATTCCGTCGAAGCTTACCTTGACTTGGTTCGCAACCATCAGACTCAACTCAGCACTAGCAGTGTCGATGTACTGCTGAAAAGTTGCGACATGATACGCGAGTTACTTCAGGGTCATGAACAGGGATCTCCGTGTGACGCGGCAATGACCCATCAAGTCGGGCTTGAATTGAGTGCCTTGCTCCACGGTACGGAACATCAAACGGGGCCAAGTGGACAACAAGACGCAACGCAACTTCATTGCGGCAGTGGTTCTGGTGCCAACACTGCGCCCGAAGAATGGCAGTTACAGTTTGTACCTCATCGCGAGCTGTTCTTCAGTGGTAATGACCCGCTGCGCATTTTGCGTGAGTTGCAACAGCTTGACCCGCAATGCCAGCTCGAGGTCGATGTTCGCGCTTTACCGGAATTGCTCGAACTCGAACCTGAGCTGTGTTATCTGGCCTGGCAAATCCGGCTCAGTGCAGCGCTCGAAGAGAGTGACATCCGGGAAATATTTGAATGGGTTGAAGACGAATGTGATCTGCATCTTAGCCGAATAGCGTCTGAGCCGCCGGGTAGCGCCGGCATGGCTTCCAGTGACAATGATGCGCAAGGTGCAACTGCACCACCAACCGCGGCAGTCAATATGGCAGGTGACTTAACTCCGCTTGTTCATGCTGAGGGCGGAGCGAAGGCCGTTATTCCTGAAGCGAGTCTGGCTGATAAGGTGAGTGCGGCGTCTGAGGTTCGTACTACGTCCACGCCACCGACTGAGTCCGCAGTCAAAGCGGCAGCGAAACCAGCTAAATCTGAATCCAGCGTCACTTCTATCCGGGTGGATATCGATAAAGTCGACAGCCTGATTAATCTGGTCGGCGAAACTGGTGATTACCCAGTCCATGCTGACTGAAATCGGTAACGACTTTTCGATGGATAAGCTGGAAAAACTCAAATCCGGCTTGGCGCAACTGCTGCAAAATAGTAAAGACCTACAGGAAAACGTACTCAATATTCGTATGTTGCCAATGAGCTTTGCGTTTAGTCGCTTTCCCCGTCTGGTGCGTGATTTGTGTGGCCGGCTGGAGAAAAAGGTAGAGCTTAAAATTGAAGGCGAAAATACCGAACTCGATAAAACCGTGCTGGAGCGTATTGTTGACCCGCTGGTTCACTTGGTGCGTAACGGCATCGACCACGGTATCGAGCAACCCCACCAGCGGCTGCAGGCCGGTAAATCAGAAACCGGTTGTGTCGAACTGAAAGCCTATCATCAGGGTGGCTCGATTGTTATTGAAGTCAAAGACGATGGTGCCGGGATTGATTGCGATCGAATCTGGCGTAAGGCAGTGGAAAAAGGCGTGTTACCCGCAGATAGCCGACGCGAAGAGATCAGTGACAAACAGGTGATGAACCTGATTTTCGCACCGGGATTTTCCACTGCAGAACAGGTTTCCGATATCTCCGGCCGCGGGGTCGGGATGGATGTGGTGAAACGCAACATCGAAGAGCTCGGCGGTCACATCGAGCTGGATTCTGAACTGGGGCGGGGCAGCCACTTTACCATCAACCTGCCGCTGACTTTGGCCATCCTCGACGGCCAACTGGTCAAAGTTGGTCACGAGGTCTACATCATTCCTCTGTTGACCATCATCGAATCGATTCAGATTAACCCTGCCTGCGTCAAACTGGCTTCCGGCGGGGTCGAACTGTATCGCTTGCGGGAAGAGAATATTCCGATTTTGCGCCTGCAGGACGAACTGGAAATGGGTGCCAGCGGGCCGCTGGATAAGCGCTTGCTCTGTTTTGTTGAAGCGGCTGGCAACCGGGTTGGTTTGCTGGTTGATGAGTTACTTGATCAGCAGCAGGTGGTGATCAAAAGCCTGGAGTCCAATTATGCCAAGGTGGCCGGTATCTCCGGAGCAACCATTCTTGGTGATGGGGCTGTGTCTCTGATCCTGGATATTCAGGGGCTGATTACCAATTATCTGAAACGTCGCAGTCAAACCCAGAAAGTGATCGCTGCCTGATAACAAGGAGAGTTAGGAATGGATATCGAACATGCTCACCCGCTGCAACATGAATCCGTGGTTCATGCGGCGTTGATGGCCAGTCATGACGCTTCGGCAATGAATGCCGACTTTCTCAGTTTTCGTCTGGCCAGTGAATTATATGGAGTGGCGATTTGTGACATTGAAGAAATCCGCGTCTGGGAGCATCCGACGCCGATACCGCGCGCGCCTCATTTCGTCAAAGGGGTGATCAACCTGCGTGGCATGATAGTTCCTATCATGGATTTGCGCCTGCGTTTCGGTATTGGCTCGAACGATTATCTGCCGACGACCGTGGTGTTAGTGGTGCGCAGCGAGTTCGGCGAACAAACCCGTCTGATGGGCCTGGTTGTGGATGCGGTCAGTGACGTTATCGGTCAGGGTGACAACGAGCTGTTTCCGGCCATTGGGGAGACGTCGATTGCTCCCTATCTGCAAGGCCTGCTCAATGTCGGCGAAGAGGTGATGTCGCTGCTGGATACCGAAGCCCTGCTGGATATCCAGCGTTTACTGGGTGAGGAGGCATGATGCACAGTCAGGAATTTTTGAGTTTCATTCTGGCACAAGATGAATATGGCGTACCCATTTTAGATGTACGTGAAGTGCGGGGCTGGAGCGAGGTCCGCTCCGTCCCCAATGGTCCGGATTACTTACTCGGCGTTCTGGATATTCGTGGTGAATATGTGCCGATTGTTGATTTACGGCGCCGTTTCAATCTGGAACCGGCCTGTATCAGTGCCACGACCGTGGTGATCGTCCTGAATGACTGCGCCAAACAGCCGCTCGGACTCATCGTAGACGGCGTTGCTGAAGTGTACGAACTGTCGCAACAGCAGATAAAACCTGCGCCTGGTTTATCTTGTTCACAGCCACAGCCTTTTATTAAAGGCATCGCCTCGGTTAAAAGTGGCCACCTAATTTTGATTGATGTTGAAGCTCTGTTTGATGTGAGCAAGCTGCAACACCATTCCGTCGAAGCTGCAATCATGTGAGGAAACACTCATGCCATTCTGGAACCGCAAACCCCAACAACAAAAACACGATAGCGCGCCAGTCAGTCACGTGGTGCAAGATGAGACTCCGGCCAAGGCGAGTATTGGTATTTCCAATCAACATCTGCTGTCGGCGTTAAATGCCGCACAAACGGCATTAATGATGATCGACCGTGATTTCAAAATCACTTACGTCAACAAACAATCGATGCTGTTACTCAAACAACATGAGAGCTTGTTCAAATCGGTGTGGCCTAATTTTCGTGCCGAGGAAGACTTTTTGCTCGGCTATTGTATCGACCTGTTTCATGCTAATCCGGCCCACCAGCGTCAGATGTTATCGACACCGGCTCGTCTGCCCTATATCACGACCATAGACATTCGCGGGGTTAAGATCGAACTCAACGTCGGTGCGATACTCGATCATGACGGGCAGTATGTCGGTAATACCCTGGAGTGGCGTGATGTGACGGCAGAGCGGCAGCAGGAAAATGAAGTCGCGCGCCTTCGCGCCGCCATCGATCAGGCCCAAACCGCCATGGTCATGATTGACCGTGATTTCAATATCACTTACATCAACCAGGAAACACTGAATCTGTTTGGTAAACATGAAGCCAAACTACGTATCGTCTGGTCTGGCTTTACCGCTTCGTCAGACTGGCTGATGGGACGTTGTATCGATGAGTTCCATCGCAATCCGGCCCACCAGCGCAAGATGCTCAGCGACCCGGGTAATCTGCCATACAGCACTGATATCGCAATCAGCGATATCAAAATAGAACTCAATGTTGCGGCAATTTTCGATAAGGGCGGTACCTATATTGGTAACACGCTCGAATGGCGTGACGTGACCGAAGAACGTGCGACGGACATGCAAATCGGTCGTCTTGCTTCTGCGGTTGAGGGCATGACCACCAACCTGATGATGGCGGATCCTGAAGGCATTATACGTTATCTCAATCCGTCGCTGACAGCTTTGCTGCGCAGCCGACAACGCGAGCTGCAGCAAGCATTTCCCGGTTTTGATGTTGATCATCTGGTCGGGCGCAATATTGACGTCTTCCATAAAAACCCAAGCCATCAGCGCAATATCATTAATAACCCTGATCGCCTGCCATTCAGTTCCAATATTGCGGTCGGATCGCTGGAGTTCAATCTGACCTGTATTGCGATGCATGACAGCAAAGGCAACTACATTGGTCCGGCACTGCAGTGGGTGGATATCACCGAGCAACAGGATGGTCAGCGTCAGGTGGAAAGTCTGATTCAGAAAGCGATTGATGGTCAGTTGCATGAACGCATCAACACCGCCGCTTACAGTGGCTTTATGCGTGAGCTGGGTGATGGCATTAATAACCTGCTCGATACTCTGGTTGAACCGCTTGGCCAGTGTATTGACGTGATGAGTGAGGTGGCCGAAGGCAACCTGAATAATCAGATGCCGTCTGATCACCAGGGTGAATTCGGGCGACTGGCTGAAGCGGTCAATACTTCCATCGTCAACTTGCGCAATATGGTCGATAAGATCACGAAATCTTCAGCGCGGGTGGCAACAGCGTCGACCGAGATTGCTGACGGGAATAATGACCTCAGTCAGCGCGTAGAAGCTCAGGCATCGAATCTGGAGCAAACAGCGGCCAGCATGGAACAGATGACCGCCACTGTGCGCCAGAAACGCGGATAACGCTAAAGATGCCAATACCGTGTCAAACGATGCGGCGAAAAAAGCCAGTCAGGGCGGCCAGGTGGTAGGGCAGGCTATTAACGCGATGAGCGAAATCAACACCGCGAGCAAGAAGATTGCTGACATCATCGGTGTGATTGATGAGATTGCATTCCAGACCAATTTGCTGGCGCTGAACGCCGCTGTCGAAGCCGCGCGAGCCGGTGAACAAGGGCGTGGATTTGCGGTCGTGGCGGGTGAAGTGCGTAACCTGGCACAGCGCAGTGCAGCAGCAGCGAAAGAGATTAAAGGCTTAATCAAAGACAGTGTTGAGAAAGTGGATGAAGGTTCACGCCTGGTGAATGAATCCGGTGCTACGCTGGATGAGTTAGTTGAAGCGGTACAGAAAGTTTCGGTACTGATTAGCCAGATCACCTCGTCCAGTATTGAGCAGTCGACCGGTATTGATGAGATCAACCGTGCGGTGACCGCCATGGATGAAATGACGCAGCAAAATGCCTCGCTGGTTGAGGAAATTTCGGCGGCGAGCCAGTCGCTGAAAGACGAAGGGAAAGAGCTGCTTAATCTGATGAACTTCTTTGCCACCGACAGCAACATTACCACGTTTGAGACCAAACGCGCTTCGAATACAGCTAAGCCGGTTGGCAAGCGTGGCAATGTCAGTGATTTGCGTGCCAGCGGGAAAGTGGCCAACGCCAAGATGAATCTCAGTGACGATGGTGATGAATGGGAAGAGTTTTAATAAAGGGTTCAGTCTATGTTGGCGGTGAGTGAACAAGAATTTGAACTTACGGATAAGGATTTTAAGTTCATCCAATGGTTCATGCATAAGCGGGTCGGTATCTATCTGGCGGATACCAAGCGTGCCATGGTGTATGGCAGAGTCAGTCGCCAACTGAGGCGGCGCGGATTAACGCGTTTTAAAGAATATCGGGTACTGATTGAGAATGATGAGCAGGAATGTGTGCATTTCATCAACACACTGACGACCAATAAAACCCAGTTTTTCCGTGAAATTCATCATTTTGAGTTTCTTGAAAAAGTAGTGGTGGAGGGATGGCGCAGTCTGGGTAATACCGATATCAAGATTTGGTCTGCTGGCTGTTCAACCGGTGAGGAGCCATACAGCATAGCCGCGACTCTGTGGCATGCCGGTACTTTTGAGTTTGCTAAGTCAGTGAAAATCTTTGCAACGGACCTCGATACTCAGGTAACTTGAGCATGCTAAACGCGGCGTCTATCCGGCGGAGGCGTTGGCGACGATACCGAAAGAGTACCTCAGGCACTGTTTTATGCGTGGTAAAGAGGCGCAGAGCGGAAAGATCAAAGTGGCTAACCGGTTGCAGCAGTTTATTCAGTTTCAACAGATCAATCTGATCGAACCCTGGTCGCTGCCGGAGCAATTTGATCTGATCGCCTGTCGTAACGTGATGATCTATTTCGATAAACCTACTCAGGAGCAGATACTCAAGCGCTTTCATGCCCGCCTCAAGCCTGGCGGTGTATTGTTCCTCGGCCATTCTGAGGGATTGGGAGGGTGCAGTTCGTTGTTCCATCATCTCGGCCAGACAATTTACGTCAAAATGTAGGATAAGCCATGGTAAGTGAAGTCGTGACCCATACACCGTCATCGCAGGCATCGTTTGAGCGTTTTCCGCACAACAGGCCTGACCAGCCGTGGGTTAAGGTTGCGCCCGGTCAGGTATATGTGACCGTGGATCATGAAATTATTACCACAGGTCTTGGCTCTTGTGTGTCAGCCTGCATTTGGGACCCCTGCGCAGGTGTTGGTGGGATGAATCACTTTCTGTTGCCGTTTGATACCACCGCCGAACTGCATCACTGGAAAGCCGATGAACTGTTATCGAATGCATCCCGTTACGGGTGTTATGCGATGGAAAATCTTATTAATCAATTGCTTAATCTTGGTGCTCAGCGCGGTCGCCTGAATGTGAAACTGTTTGGTGGCGCGCAATTGCTGGGGTTCAAATCGCTGATTGGAATTAAGAATGTGGAGTTTGTCCTCGGTTATGTGCAGCGTGAAGGCCTGAATGTGGTCGCTAAAGATCTAGGCGGTGTCGAACCGCGCCGGGTACTGTTTGATCCGAAGTCGGGCCGAGCCTGGCTGAAACGTATTCCTTGTCCGGAAGTGATGCAGATTCGCCGTAGTGAAGAGTGTTACTCCAGCCAGGTAGAGCAGCAACGGCCTGATACGGACAACAATGTGGAGTTATTCGAATGAGTAAAATGATCAAAGTGTTGGTCGTGGATGATTCCCCGGTATTCAGGGCGCTGCTGACTCAGCTGATCGCATCCGATCCGGATCTTGAAGTCGTCGGCAGTGCTGAGGATCCCTATCAGGCTCGCGATATGATCAAGCGCCTCAATCCGGATGTGCTGACGCTGGATATCGAAATGCCCAAAATGAATGGCGTACAGTTTCTGCGTAATCTGATGCGTCTGCGTCCGATGCCTGTGGTGATGATCTCAACCCTGACCCAGCATGGTGCCGATGCAACACTCGCGGCACTCGAAGCCGGTGCAGTGGATTATTTTCCTAAGCCTTCGGTCGATAACACGGCGGATATGGTGAATTACAAAACGCTGGTGAATGAAAAACTCAAAATGGCGGCCGGAGCGAATGTGGCCAGCAGCCCGAAGCCGCCAGCGAAAGTTCCTGTGGCGATAACGCCCTGCGCAACCCGGATTCAATTGTTGGCCATTGGCGCTTCCACCGGCGGTACGGAAGCGCTAAACAGTGTTTTATCTGCGTTACCGGCAGGTTTACCGCCCATCGTGATCACTCAGCATATCAGTGCCCAGTTTACTCCTTCATTGGCGAAGAGGCTTAATGCCAATAGTGCGGTTGAAGTGGAAGAGGTCAAACAGCGTCAGGTATTGCTGCAAAGCGGACACGCCTATCTTGCGCCCGGAGATCAACATCTTGTGGTCACGCGTCGCGGTGCCGAATTGCACGCGTTGCTGGATGACCGGGAGCCGGTCAATCGTCATAAACCGTCAGTGGATGTGATGTTTGATTCGGTGGCGGAAGTTTCTGGCCGACAGGGCGCTGGGGATGTTGCTGACCGGAATGGGGCAAGACGGAGCTAAGGGAATGCTGAAAATGCGCCAGAAGGGCGCGGCAACCGTCGCGCAGGATGAGCGTAGTTGTGTGGTGTGGGGAATGCCCAGAGTTGCAATTGAACTGGGTGCTGCCAAGGATGTGCGGGCACTCAGCGCGATGCCGCAATGGATTGGTGAACATATTCATCTGAATAAAAAATAACGGATAGCGGCCAGCAGGAGTCAGTATGCAGAAAAGTAAAAACTCTATCAAAACAGGCGGCGTTGTATTGGTACAGCTGGTGCTACTGGCTGGCATTCTGACGCAGGGTGTATCAGCAGGTCTCGGGAGTGCGATTGTGCTGATTGCGCTGCTCCCCTGGTTGCTGAGAGCGACTTCGTCTTCCTCAGCTTCTGCAAGCAGCGCAGATTCGACGGCGTATTCGGCTCAGATCAAGTCCGGCGCCAACAATAAAACTCAATCTGCTGTCGCCTCAACGGCTGGTTCTTTATCTCAGCCAGAGCGAGGTGATGCTGCTCAGGTCAAACGCTTGCAGGCCGTGATTAACCAGAATATCGAACGTATCAAAGAGCCTTTGGTCAAGCAGCACAACATAGTGGATGAGTCGGCCGAAACTTTAAATGAAAGCTTTTTTGGTTTGCAGACTGTCAGTGAGCAGCAGTCGGAAATATCCAGCACCTTAGTGAATAATCTGCTCGCCAATCAGAACAGTCAGTACAACTTGAAAACGGTCCTGCCGCGCACCGAAGCGATCATTAATGAGTTTATTGCCACCTTGCAAAATGTATCGAACAAAAGTACGTCAGCCGTGAGCAGTATTCACGATATGTCGGACAAGCTGGATGTGGTGTTTAAGCTGCTTAATGAGGTACGTGGATTATCTGAGCAGACAAACCTTCTGGCGCTGAACGCGGCAATTGAAGCGGCCCGCGCTGGTGAAGCCGGCAGAGGCTTCGCGGTGGTCGCGCAGGAAGTGCGCAATTTATCAGTGAAAGCGGAAGCGCTCAATAACCAGATCGAAAAAGAAATTCAGATTGCTCAGCAAACCGTGAAAGCGGCCAACCATACCGTGGGTGAGATGGCGACCATCGATATGTCTCATATCGAAGCATCGAAGCAGTCGGTCGATGACATGCTGCAGGGGGTTCAGCAGGTCAATACTGAAATCGAACGTGAAGTTCAGAAAATACAGGAGCTGGGCCAGACGCTGGTGCAGCATGTGGGCGATGGGGTACGTTGCCTGCAATTTGCGGACATCGTGATGCAGCAAGGCGATTATGCGCAGGATTCTTTGCATTACCTGGAAGAGGCGTTGCAGTTACTCGATAAACTTCACCACGGTGGAGTGGAGAGTGCGCACATCGAACAATTGGAGCAGAAAACCTCTAATCGCAGCGCTCCGGCTGCCAGTCAAAGCAGTATGGATGAGGGTGAAGTTGAGCTGTTTTAACGACGGACGTTTTGACAGTGAGCGGATTAAAGTTGAGCGTTTTAAGGACGAGATATGGCGATTGAAACCACGATAGATAACGATAACAAGCATGTCACCATTGCGGTTGAAGGGACTTTTTGTTTCAACCTGGTGCAAGATTTTCGGAGTAGTTATGCCAAACGGTTTGATCATGAGTTTACGGTTGATATGCGTAAAGTTGACTATATAGACAGTACCGCTTTGGGCATGTTGCTGAATATGAAGAACTATCTCGAACAGCCCGATGGCATGATCCGCATCGTCAATACGCTCCCTCAGGTGCGCAAGGTATTGATGATTTCGCGTTTTGATAAGAAATTTACTATCGAATAAGCACTGACTATCGAATCGACAGGGAGAGTAACGTACCTATGCGCGTAATTGTTGTGGATGACCATGCGACCAACCGTCAGTTGTGCCGTTTTATGCTCGATAGCGTCGCGGAGCAAATTGATGTCTTTGAGAACGGTGAAGGTGTGGTGGCTGCTATGCAGCAGATGGAAGTGCTGCCGGATCTGATTTTGCTGGATGTGATGATGCCGGTAAAGGATGGTTTTGTCACTGCGCAGGAGATAAGAGCGGCGTTTCCTAATCACTACATTCCCATCATTTTCCTCACCGTGCTGGATGACCATGACTCGTTTGAGCGCTGTTTATCGCTTGGCGATGATTTTATTCTCAAACCGGTTGAGCGCAGTGTGCTGATTGCTAAGGTCCAGGCACATTTTCGGGTGGTAAAAATGCACAAAGAGGTGATGGAACAACGTGACCAGCTGCAACGATTTCGTGAACAGGTGCAATATGACTTCGCTATTTCTGAGTCCATTTTTTCCAATCTGATGGAGGAGATGGGCGAACAGGTTGAACACATTTTCGGTATTGAATACATCTCGACGCCATCGACCATTTTTAACGGCGATCTGATCGTGATTGCCAGCCGGCCTTACGGTGGTATCTATGTGATGATCGCGGATGCAACCGGTAATGGACTTCCGGCTGCGATTTCCACGCTGCCTGCTACGCGAACCTTTTTTTCAACGGCAGCTAAGGGGTTGTCCTTAGGAGAGATGGTTTCAGAGCTCAACCGCTCTCTGGAAAGTTTTCTGCCAACCGGGATGATGCTGGCCGCCAGCGTGTTTGAAATCAGAGCCAATGGGTTTGAAGTTTCCTGGTGGGGAGGAGGATTGCCGGATGGCTATATTCTCGACAGCGACGGCAGTGTGGCTAAGCGTCTGGTGTCGTCTCACATGCCAATGGGGGTACTTAAACCGGAAGAGTTTGAAAGTGATGTCATGCACTTTAAATTGGATCCGGACCAGCGCATTGTCTGCTACACCGACGGTATTACCGAAGCGGAAAATGACGCCGGGGAAACTGTTCGGTGAGCAACGATTGGAGGCCTTGCTGGGTAAGGTTTCGCAAGGTGCCTTAATTCCAACCTTGTACGAAGAAGTGCAGCGTTTTGCCAAACCGGGCAAAGCCGATGATTTGTCGGTGTTAACCATGACGTTTCCCCTGGTAAATGTGAATAAAGGTCAGGTAAATCAGCCATTGATGTTAGGTAAAGTTCCCCTGAAAACCTCACTTAGCTTTCCCGCTGCTGTAATGAAACGCATCGCAGTCATGAATGAAATGCGCACTTACCTGAAAGGGATAGTGCTGGGTGGCGAACATCTCGATTTATTGTGTTCACTGCTTTCAGAGTTGTTCAACAACGCTATTGATCATGGCTTGCTTGGCCTTAATTCTGAGATGAAAGATGATCCGGACGGTTTCTTACTCTATTACCAACAAAGAGAAGAGCGTTTGCAGCAACTGGATGAATCGCACTGGATTCGGCTCGACATCGATTTTCAGCCGCAGCGGTTGCGGATTGAATTCATGCTTGAGCACAGTGGCGTGGGGTTTGATTATCAGCAAAATCGGGCTGAAAACCCCGATGTATCTTATGGGCGCGGCATCCTGTTGGCCTCGACACTGTGTGAATCCCTGCATTATTCCAATGAAGGTAAATGCGTGCACGCCGTGTACCTGTTTAACGAAGAGCAACCGTTCCCTAACCTGATGACTTAACCAAAGCAAGAGCAAGCTGTGCACCGGGGAGTCGATGGCTGGCACATTTACACTGTAAACCTGGCGATAGGCTGCAGCTTGCCTGACTCTGCACAATACACTGTGGCCAAGAAGTGACGTAAGCCTGACTTTGCTACTCGTTTTATTCCGACCTTGTCTCAATTTCTATACACTGTATATCAAAACGACAGCTATGCCGTGAAGGTTATTCAGGATGTGGAATGAATTGATTGTTCTCTCCGAGGACAAAATCCAGGTGATCGCAAAACTGAATGGCGACAAAACCATCGCCAAGGAGTTTTCTGAGCAGGGATTGAACGATGCTTTGGTTCAGATCGGGGCAAGGAAATATTTTGTCGACCAGGATGCAGTTAAACGTTTTATTAATTGTGCCAAGGAAATGAAACGTGAAGCTTACGACGGGATAGTCGTGGCGCTGCAGCGTGATGCGCAGGTGGAAGTCGTACTGACCGAGCAGGACATGTTGGCGAGCATGCTGGTCATCGGCGCGTATGGCGGCCGTGGTTTGCACGGCAGTGAACTGGTACAGGCTTTAGCGGATGCTCAGGTAGTTAAAGGGATAAACAAATTAGCCCTCAAGAAAGTTCTGCTGATGAGTAATACACTCAAGCCCGGAGAAACCTTCACCCAGCCTGTCGCGCGTGGCAAAGAGGCTGTGCAGGGGCAGGACAGTCAGTTTATTGCGCTGGTGGAGGATGTCAGCAAACGCATTCTCGCGCCGCAAGAGCGTAAAAGTGACGATAAAATTGATATGCGAAACCTCGGTGAGACGGTGACTGTTGGCGAAAATGAGCCGGTCATGCGGCGTCAGCCGGCGACTGAGGGGGAAGCAGGGTACACAGTGCAGGGTAAAGTAATTGCGCCGAGACCCGGCATCAATAGTGAGCTGTTGCCAGGCCGTGGAACGCATCTTTCCCCTGAGGATCCCAACCTTTTACTGGCGAGTCAGTCCGGTATGCCGATCATTAAAAGTAAAACCATCGATGTCGATAACGCGCTGTGCCTCAATAACGTCAGCATCGCGACCGGGCACGTGAAATTTAAAGGCAATGTCGTTATAGCCGGTGATGTTGAGCCGGGCATGGTTGTCCGGGCCACAGGTTCAGTCACCGTTGGCGGGTTTATTGAATCGGCTGATGTGCAAGCTCAGGGAAACATCGAAGTTGGCAAAGGCATCATAGGTCATACCGTTTCTGAAGGTGAAGCGAAAAGCTGTGTGGTGAAATCCGGTGTCAGTATCAAAGCAAACTACGCTCAGTTTTGTGAATTGCAGGCGGCGGAAAATATTCAGATCGCTGTCCACTGTATGAGCGCGGAGGTGCGCTGTGGCGGAGATTTACTGGTACTGGACGATGCTGAAAAACAGGGCACGTTAAGCGGTGGTGTGACTAAAGTGGGTGGTAAAGTGACCTGCCTTAACTTAGGCGTTGAGGGGGATACCGCGATGAATGTTGAAGCGTTTGCACGCTTTGCCTGGTACAAAGACCGGATGGCCAAGCACAAAGAGCAGTACAAACTGGCTCAGGAAGAGACCATGGACATTATTCGCCGTGAGCTGGAATTCAAAAAACGCCCGAAAGCCGAACGTAGCGATGAAGAAGAAACTGGAGATTGATAATGCCAAGGCTCAAGCCAACGCCAAGCTGGAAAAAGTCAAATCGGCGCTGGATATTCTTAACGATGAATTTGAAATCGCGCTGGAAAATAACGTGGTTGATGTGAAGGGCAAGGTATTTACCCACGTCAGCGTACAATTTGGCGATGAACGAGTAACGACAAAGCGGGTCCATGGCCCTTCTATTTTCAGCTTTAATCAATATGAAATTCAGCTCTCGTCCAAACTCGATGAGGAAGAGATCGGGATTTAGCCGCATCCGGGGTCAAGCAGGCCTCGGTGCTGATGTGCGGTGAGACCTGTCATCATCTGACCATTCCATTCGACCCAACCATCTGACCAAACAAAAGGGAGCGCTGACTCCCTTTTGCCATTCTCCCTAATCATTTTCGGTCCTGAGGTGCTGCAGGACGTTTTATGAAAGATCGACTCAGCGGTCGAAAATAAAGCCTTGGAAGACATCAACAAAGTGCTGGGCAAGAAAATCGAGCTGCTCTCTGGTTTCAACCCGCGATGCAATGGTGGTGATCCCGAGATCGTGTGCAGTGCGCGAAATTGAGGTCAGGGTAAGCTTCTGTTTGTCATCGTCTAGATGGTGGGTAAACAGATAATCTAATTTAACATATTTGGGTCTGAACTCATTGATATAAGCCAGAGACTGGAAATTGCGTCCGTAGTTATCCACGCCAAATTCGGCGCCTACAGTGCGCAGTGCGTGACAAAACAGGGCGGTGTGGTGCGGCGCATTAACAAAACAACTCTCCGGTATTTCAAAGTGCAGTTTGTGGGCCACGGCTTTGCTGCGGGTCAGTAGCTGGGTGACCCAGCGGATAAAGCTGGGTTGCTCAATACTGCTTTGTGAAATATTGACTGCCAGGGTGTCGCTCAACTCACCGGATTGCAGTTTATCAACCATGGTCTGCAACACATATTCATCAAACAGGTGAGTGGCATGCAGTTGCTCCAGCGCGAAAAGATACTGGTTCGCGCTGTATCGGACATGATCTTTTTCAATCGCAGAAAACACTTCACGGTGAAACGTGTGTTGTGATTCGTCGTTGGCCGCCTGGAAACGGAATGTAAACCAGTCGTGCTGAATAGCTTCTTCGACCAAAGCTTTCCACTGTTGTTTACCCATCACTAACTGATTATCGGAGCTGGCGATAAAACCATAATCGAGTTCAGGGTTGGAGGTAGAGGCTGCCAGCGCATTATCCAGCAGTGACAATAGTTCGGTCGTTGTCTTGGTTTCTTTGTTGTACACCACCCCCAAGGCGGCTTGTGAGGCGGTCATCGCGGTCTGATCCGGGGTGACGTCATGGACGCAGCTCACGATCGTGCTGGCCACTTCACGCAGTTCCGCTTCTGCCATATTCGGAATAATAAAGCCAAATTCACTGCCGGAGATACGTGCCAGGGTCAGATTAGGGGCAGAGAGCGATGCTTTCAACTGCACAGCCAGCTGGCGCACCATGTTATCACCGGCTTCATAGCCTTGCTCTTCGTAACCCTCTTTGATGAAGGGAACCTGGAGCATGGCAACGCCACCCAGGCCATGTACACTCAGCCAGGCGTTGAGCTGGTTCATATAGTAAGCACGATTGCCTAATTGCGATACCGGGTCGATATAGGCCCGCTCACGCAGTTGCTGCGCTTCCTGAGCCTGAGCCTTGAAGTATTTCTCGACCTGGGCAGACATACTGTTGATCCCGTCGACGACTGCAATCAGATCCCGGGTATCCGGGCGTGGCAGCGGATCGCCGAATTGATTACGCCCGATCTGCTCCATTTTAGCGACGATCATTTGCAGCGGTTTAAGCGCATGACGAACAATCAGGGCAATTGCGGTCAAACCAAGCAAGGTAATCGCCCCGAATGCGAGGCACAGCCGGATAAGCGCCTGCCAGAGCTGGATATAAGCTTCTCCGGGATGGCTGATAATTTCCACCTCAGCCAGCTGCAGCCAGCCACTGGTGACGATTCTGCTGTCGTGAATTGGCTCAAACAGATTGAGGTTGGTGAACCACTGCGGAACCTGGCTTGGTTTGACCGGATAGGTACGGACAATTTCACTGCTGTCATCGAGAAATGTCAGCCGCACAACCGAGTATGTACTGCCATCAAACAGCGCGTTAATCACCGATTCGGCGGCTACGCTATCTTTATTTTCCAGATAAGGAGCTAACGCCAGCCCGACGGTATTGATGGTATTGCTGACTTCGGATCGCTGCTGCTGCTCAAGATTATTGCGCGTCGTATTAAATTCAATAATGAATACGCAAATCATCAGCAGAATCAGCACGGTAACCATGCCCGCGACCAGTTGTTTGTATAGTGTCATACTCGCTACTCATCGTAATTAATTAACGGTTTATTCAGACTCAGGGCCCGCTCGCGCGAGCGTAAATCATTCCATAGGCTGAGACGGGATGAATTGCCGGCCAGCTCGCCACTTTTGGACTTCATCAGCCACAGGTTCTGACCGTTAAAGCTGTAGATTGGCAGTAAATCGCGTCGGCTGGAGGCGGGTTTGATCTGCGGATTAATGTTATCCAGGATCACAGGTTGCGCGTTTGCACTGGCGTAGTAGGCCAGCACCATATGGAATTGATTGAGCTCGATCGCTTTGACATAAACCAGACGCAATTTTTTGTCGGACACGCCCAGTTCCAGTAAAGAAAAATATTTGGCAATAGTGAAATCTTCACAGTCGCCGGCATTACTGCCCAAAAACTCAAGGGGAGTGGCCCAGTAGTCGTTCTTACCCCACAATACGATGTCGTTGACAAAATAGAGCTGGTTGAAGAAGTTGTTGACCTGGGTAAGCTTATCCTGCTCTGACAAAGTGCGGAAGCGGGCCATTTCCCGCCGCCAGGTTTCGACCCTTTTGCCGGCGCGTTTCTCCATAGGTTGTGGTGACGGCATCAACCCAGCGCTGCTCTTTGGTGTTTAATGCCCCGGCCAGCGACGAAATCACCATGGCTGTCAGTAGCCATAGCCAACGCATTCTCATTGTTTGATACCTGGTACAAGCGACGTCATAAGGAGTAGTTCCCTGTTACTCTCGCAGCGCGTTGCTTTTGGCGCTGAGAATGGGGTTGAGCATATAGTCGAGAACACTGCGTTTGCCGGTGATAATGTCTACTGAGGCGGTCATGCCGGGAATAATGGGCAGCGTTTCTTCGTTGCCAAATGACGTTTGTTTGGTGCGTACCCGTACCAAATAGAAGCTGTTGCCTTCTTCGTCCTCGCTGGTGTCGGCGCTGATATGCTCAAGAGTGCCCTCCAGGCCGCCATATCGGGTGAAGTCATAAGCACTGAACTTGACGACGGCCGGCAACTCCGGGCGCAGGAAAGCGATATCCTGCGGTGCTATCTGCGCTTCAACCAGTAGCGTGTCTTCGGTCGGCACTATCTCAACGATATCCATCCCCGGTTGAATAACACCCCCCACGGTATTGACGTTAAGGGTTTTGATGGTACCGGTGACCGGTGAGATGACCACGGTGCGATTAACCCTGTCTTCCAGACCAACCGTCGACTCCGTCATTGCGGACAACTGATCCTGGGCTCGGTTGAGTGCTTCCTGCTGACGCGAACGAAACGTTAGTGCTGCGTCGATGCGACTGAGCATGGACTCGCGGATGGAGGATCTCAGCACGGGAATTTTTAGTTCACTTGATGTCAGTTCACGCCGCGTATCGTTGACCTGACGCTGCAGTTTGAGCAGATCGATACGCGGCACCACGCCCTCTTCGGCCAGAGGCTGAGTGATTTCCAGCTCTTTGTTGGCGTAACTGTAGCTTTGGCGCAGGTTACTTACCCGGGCCTGAATCTCAATCAAATCCTGTTGTTTTTGTTTTATACCAATCGCACTAATTTTATGATCTAATATCAGCTTCAATAGGAGCTGATATGACGACCCCTGACTTCCCAAAACTTATTCGTGAAACATCCGATGCTAGGATGCGTACGAGACTTCTTGCTATATCTCATTTCGTGGATGGAAAAAGCCGCACTCAGATCGCCAAATATTTAAAAGCCAGCCGTACCAGTATCAATAACTGGGTCGCGGCTTATTTAAAGAATGGTGTTGAAGGCTTGGTAGAAAAGCAGCATACAGGCCGTCCTCCACGACTGACTGAAGACCAGCTATCTCAGTTAAAGCTGTACATCACTTCCAATGCGATTAAGCCTGAAGGTGGCAGACTACAGGGGACAGATATTATTGAATTCATCCATGAAGAATTTGGCCTATCGTACAGCTTATCAGGCATCTATAAGATATTGAGAAAGCTTGATTTAGTTTGGATAACAACGCGTTCAAAGCACCCAAAGCAATCTGTAGAAGCACAAGAAGCTTTTAAAAAAATTCCCAATAGAAACGATCCTTAAGATCCCAGGACATGTTGCTTTAAAAGATGTTCAAATCTGGTTTCAAGATGAAGCCAGATTTGGCCAGCGCAACACAACAACCCGAATATGGGCAGAAAAAGGGACTCGTCCCAGAGCGGTACAACAACAGCAATTTGAGTATGCGTACCTATTTGGAGCGGTGTGCGTTAATACCGGAGAAACTGAAGCTATTGTTGTTCCGATGAGCAACATGGAAGCAATGAAAGAGCAACTCAGGCTCATTTCTCAATCCACACCCGCAGACAAACATGCTGTCGTCATCATGGATCAAGCCAGTTGGCATCAAAGTTATCTTGCTGATTCATTCAAGAAACCTGACTGTCATTCATATACCGCCCTATTCACCGGAACTCAACCCAATAGAGCAGGTATGGAGTTGGTTGCGTCAGAACGAAATAGCCAATAGGTGTTTTGAATGTTACGACGATATTGTCGACAAGCTGTGTAGTGCTTGGAATCGTTTTTGTGCAGACAAAAGCAGAGTCATTTCGCTCTGCTTTAGAGATTGGACTATATTGACCAGTTAATTAGTGTGATTGGTATAATTTTATGATCTAATATCAGCTTCAATAGGAGCTGATATGACGACCCCTGACTTCCCAAAACTTATTCGTGAAACATCCGATGCTAGGATGCGTACGAGACTTCTTGCGATATCTCATTTCGTGGATGGAAAAAGCCGCACTCAGATCGCCAAATATTTAAAAGCCAGCCGTACCAGTATCAATAACTGGGTCGCGGCTTATTTAAAGAATGGTGTTGAAGGCTTGGTAGAAAAGCAGCATACAGGCCGTCCTCCACGACTGACTGAAGACCAGCTATCTCAGTTAAAGCTGTACATCACTTCCAATGCGATTAAGCCTGAAGGTGGCAGACTACAGGGGACAGATATTATTGAATTCATCCATGAAGAATTTGGCCTATCGTACAGCTTATCAGGCATCTATAAGATATTGAGAAAACTTGATTTAGTTTGGATAACAACGCGTTCAAAGCACCCAAAGCAATCTGCAGAAGCGCAAGAAGCTTTTAAAAAAATTCCCAATAGAAACGATCCTTAAGATCCCAGGACATGTTGCTTTAAAAGATGTTCAAATCTGGTTTCAAGATGAAGCCAGATTTGGCCAGCGCAACACAACAACCCGAATATGGGCAGAAAAAGGGACTCGTCCCAGAGCGGTACAACAACAGCAATTTGAGTATGCGTACCTATTTGGAGCGGTGTGCGTTAATACCGGAGAAACTGAAGCTATTGTTGTTCCGATGAGCAACATGGAAGCAATGAAAGAGCAACTCAGGCTCATTTCTCAATCCACACCCGCAGACAAACATGCTGTCGTCATCATGGATCAAGCCAGTTGGCATCAAAGTTATCTTGCTGATTCATTCAAGAACCTGACTGTCATTCATATACCGCCCTATTCACCGGAACTCAACCCAATAGAGCAGGTATGGAGTTGGTTGCGTCAGAACGAAATAGCCAATAGGTGTTTTGAATGTTACGACGATATTGTCGACAAGCTGTGTAGTGCTTGGAATCGCTTTTGTGCAGACAAAAGCAGAGTCATTTCGCTCTGCTTTAGAGATTGGACTATATTGACCAGTTAATTAGTGTGATTGGTATTACTTGTTGTGACATGACTGACAACTGGTTGCGCAGGTTATCCAGATCCTGACGGTATTGGGCGCGCTGGCGATCGGCCAGTTTCTGGTTGGGCTGCGAGCAGCGAGGGAGGGAAGGCGAGCTTGTTGTAGTCAATCAGCACGGCTTGCTGCCACTCGTTTTCGCTGAACGCTTCATTGACCACGACACTGGCCAGTGAAGCGGAAAGCTGCAGTACATTGGCGGTCAGGTTGGCGACCTGCTGTTCACGCTCACGGTAGTCGGAACGAAAGCGGGTGTCATCAATCAGCAGCAGTTGCTGGCCTTTACGGACCTGTTCACCTTCACGCACCAGAATTTGTTTGACCAGTCCGCCCTCCAGATTCTGCACCACCTGAATCTGCGATGAGGGTACGACTTTACCCTGACCGACGGTGACTTTGTCGATTTGCGCCCAGGCAGCCCAGGCCACCGCTATGAACAAAAACAATACCATCACCCAAAGCATGATGCGGGCGCTGCTGGGAGTGTTGAGCAGCAGCGCCGCAGTTTGATCATCGACAAAGTCCAGTTCGCCGTCAGCGTTCTGATCTTTGCCAAACCGGCCCATGGATAACCGTTGCTTAGAGAGGTGCTCGTGATTAGCCATGACTCATGGCGAGATCCTGCGATAGACTGAAACCGTCCCCGGTCTGGTGGCGACCGGGAGTGGCGCTGAAACTGCCAAGAGTCTCAGACGTGTGGTTAAAGTTTAGACGGTTTCTTGGCGGTTAAGCGGGGAATGAGTCAAGAGTCGCACTGCAACCATCACAGAGTGTGAAGTGATCGACAAAGGCTTTCGTTTGTCATGGCTTGAGTTATACGGCGTATAGGCGCACAATCGGCAAAAAATAACGAGGAGTAGAAATGGAACTTTCAGACATTCGCCGTGAATACATTCAAGGTGGTTTGCGCCGCAAAGATTTGCTGGCCGATCCGGTGCAACAGTTTAACTTATGGCTGCAGCAGGCGATCGACGCGAAGTTAACCGATCCGACCGCGATGACCGTTGCCACAGTGGATGAACAGGGTCAGCCATTTCAACGTATTGTGCTGCTGAAAAATGTCGAAACTGACGGTTTCGTGTTTTATACCAACCTGGCCAGCCGCAAAGCGCAACATATCCAGCACAATAACAAAATCAGCCTGCATTTCCCGTGGCACCCGCTTGAGCGTCAGGTCCACATCACAGGTACGGCAGAAAAACTGAGCGCGCTGGAAAACATGAAGTATTTTACGTCACGTCCGAAAGAGAGCCAGATTGCCGCGATCGCCAGTCATCAGAGCAGCCGTATTTCTGCCCGTGGCGTATTGGAAGGTAAGTACCTTGAGCTGAAACAGAAGTTTGCCAAAGGTGAGATCCCGGTACCGAGTTTCTGGGGTGGTTTCCGTATTCGTCCGCACAGCATTGAGTTCTGGCAGGGAGGTGAACATCGTCTGCACGATCGTTTCATTTACACCCGTCAGGAGAGTGGCTGGGATGTGGATCGTCTCGCGCCGTAACCGACACTCTTTTGTTGGTCATCCCGTTTCACACACGCCGCTTTAAGCGGCGTGTTCGTTTTTCAGCACCACGGAAAGCTGGGTTTTGAGCAGGGTTTGTGGGATAACCGAGCCAAAACCGAGGTCCAGTGCCCGGTCGAGCAGGCTCTCTTTACTGGGGACGCCGAATTTGGTGCGCAGGCGTGCCTCGTAACCTTCAACGGTTTTGATTGAAATTCCCATCACGCGCGCAATGTGTTGCGGTTTTTTGCCGTACAGCAGCAGAAACAGAGTTTCCGATTCACGGGTGGTGAGCTTGGGCAGTTGCAATTCATCATGATTGGCACTTTTAAGCGCTGAACTTAAGCCTGTCGCGCGACACACCCAGTGTCCGACTTCGAGAATGGCGGTATCCGTCAGTTTCCTGGCCGTAAAAAATGGTGCCGCGAACTTTACCCTGCGCATCGCGCCACGGACTTTTGGTAAAGATGTGAGCATGCCAGCGTCCATCCGGGTAGGGGTGGATGTCGAGAACTTTCAGTGAGCGACCGGTTGTGATCACGTAGCGATCCTGCTCCTGAAAATCAGCGGCGCAGGCAACGGTCGGACTTGGCATATCAAAATCGGTCAGACCAACACAGTGCTGCATGCTCTCCACGCCGATCAGCGCAGAATAGGCCTCATTGGCATAAACAAAAACAGAGTTCAGATCTTTACAGCCCCAGTAACCGGGTAACTGTTGAAACAGTGATAACTGTTCTGCGGTGAGTGGATTTGACACAACATAATTCCCTTGTATGCAACCGGGTTATGATACCAAGGTGGTGGGGTAAAGTAAGTACTCAGTGCGGGTTTACGGGGTGAAAACATAAAAAAAGCCAGCCTGAAGACGGGCTGGCACAAATACAAGAAACATATCTTGTCGACGTGTAGAAGAGGTTCCATGAATTCAGCGAGGGTCTGCCGAAAACACAGAGGCATCAATAAGATACCCGGCGTCAAGGGACCCTTAACGCCTGCGACAACTATATTAAAGCTGCCAGCAACGCAAAAGGGGGGATTTCCCCCCTTTTAGCTAATTTACGCAAATAGTTGCGTTACAATTCACGTAAAACCCGAAAGCCAACGTAATTGGCGGCCGCTGAAGGGGCAATAAACAGCTGACTGTCCGCCTTAGCCATCTCCGGCGAAAAGCTCCAGGCGCCGCCTTTTGCTAAGCCGCGTGTATCTGTGGTCCATTGCCAGACGTTACCGACGACATCGTAGAGACCCAGTGGGTTAGCATCAAAAGCGCCGACCGGAGAAGTGCTCTTGTTTGACCATGGAGTGCCGCCCCAGCCAGTATTGGCTCTTCCGCTGCCAAAACGTTCACCCCACCAGTACGCGGCTTTACTGCCGGCGCGGGCGGCCGCTTCCCATTCATCTTCACTTGGCAGGCGATAATGGAAGCCGGTTTGTTGTGACAGCCATTGAGTATACGCTTTGGCGTCGTTCTGGCTGATACAGACCACCGGGGATTGCCTTGACTGCTTAAATCCTGGGTTGCGCCAGTAACTGCCCGGCATCGGCGCGACTTCCGCCTTGTCGACCGCAATACAGAGTTTTTGCAATTCGGCATCAGTCTGGTAGCCAGTCTGGTTAACGA
The DNA here is from genome assembly GCA_039696685.1 of Vibrio sp. CDRSL-10 TSBA. Lineage (NCBI taxonomy): Bacteria > Pseudomonadati > Pseudomonadota > Gammaproteobacteria > Vibrionales > Vibrionaceae > Vibrio > Vibrio sp. CDRSL-10 TSBA. Next base: position 1,307,872 of record CP155565.1, read on the forward strand.
AGGTTTCAAACTGAGCCACGGTTACTGGTGTGGCGCTGACTGCGAAAGCATGATCAAGGTGAACCTGACGCGATGCATTCTCACCCAGCAGGTATTCGCCGCTTAGTAATGTGACCATTTGCGGCGCTTTGACATCGCCTTTCAGCGAGTCGGCAAAAGTATGTCCCGCTTTAAGCGGGTTGGCCTGCTCGCGCAGCACAGCACGTAGCGTATGGTCTGAGTTGATGCTCAGTTCCTGATGGAAGGCGCGGTAGCCCTCTTTGGCCACCGTAATCATGTGACTGCCGACCGGCAGCATAATATCGACCGGTGTGCTGCCGTAGCTGACGCCATCCACTGAAACGGAATCCTGGTACTGGTTCGAGCGGATCAGCAGGTTTACCCATGCGACTTCTTTCTGTGGTTGCGGCTGTGCGCTATCTCCGGGTGCAAAACAGTATTGCGATTCGACGTCCAGCAGTTTACACGGGGTATTTTCCGCCGGACGGGCATTCAGCTGTGCGGCGATCACGGTTTTGAATCGGCTGCCGTCAAAGAAACCCGGCATCTTTGACTGTATGGCTCAGTACGTGAATATTGAGCGCGACATCCGCCAGATGCTGTTTGACCTGCTTAGATTCTGTGGTTTGATCGATCAGCCAGGCCTGATACTGGGTGACTGCTTTTTGCAGCGCCAGATCCGTGGTCTGTTTGGCACACTGGGCCAGGGTCATGTCTGCCTGGCAGGCGTTGGTGAAGCTGACCGTCTGCTCGCCTTCACGTTTGAGTTCGTTTCTCAGCTGTTCAACCCGGGCACGTACTTTATCTTCATCAAGCCGGGCGATTTTCTGCTCAATCAACTGCTGTGCGGCTTTGGCTTCGCTCAGCGCGGATTGCTGTTCCTGAAGTTTCTGCTCTGCTTGCAGACGTGTTTGTTGGTTCTGTTTCACCTCTGCCCAGGCGGACTGATAGGCATTCTGGGCCGCAGAGATATCCAGATCCGGTTCATTGGTCATCGCCTGATACTGCTTCGCCAGTGTCTCTTTGGCCTGCTGCAGCGCTTTGTCGAGCTTGGCAGCCCGCTGCGTCAGGCGGTTGACCTCACTGAGCTGATTGTCTGCAGCCGTTTGCTGAGCCTGAGTGCTCTTTTTGGCCTCTCGCAATGCGCTGTGCTGGCTGAACAGGGCATCGTCGATGCTGACAACGCTGGAGCTGTTGGCGACGTCGGATGCATTGACAACGTCGGATGCCGAAGCTTGTTCCGCCATCAAAGGTGTTGCGAGCATGTATGGCGAAAGTGCAAATAACAGAGCGGGTAAACCTTGTCGCATGAGTATCTACTTCAGTTAAAATTGAACAAATCCTGACGCTATTCTAAATGCAAACGCCATTCTGTCATTAGCTATCTTTCAGTAACTTGATGACAAAATGGCGTTATAGCTACATGTCGTTATAGCTACAGGCGGTAATGGCGCAGCCAGGGCAGTCAGTCCGTTTTATCAGCTGTCTTTATTGGGTCTGAGTTTAACCCACACCGTGTCATTACCGTTGACGGTGATCACGCGGTTGTAACTTTCGAAACCGTCTTTGGATACCGTCACCTGATGGCGACCAGCCGGCAGGACGATTTCAACCGGCGTGCTGCCATAGTTGATGCCATTGATGGTAACGGAATCATTGTATTGATCTGAGCGCACCGTGACGTTGGCCCATGCCTTGTCCTGCTTGCTGCTTTTGCTCTCAGCGGCACCCTGCAGGCAGTAACGGCTGGAAACATTGAGCATTTTACACGCTGCGACCGCTTCCGGCTTGGCCTGCAGCTGTGCCTGCATCTGAGTAAAGTACTCGCTGTTGCCTTCAAATCCGGCACGCTGAATCTGGCTGTCCTGAACGTGAATATTCAGTTCGACACCACTGAGATTTTGCTTCGCGATCACCGACTCGCTCAGGCTGTCGAGCAGCTGGGCGCGGAAAGTTTTAACCGCTTTTTGTTTGGTCAGGTGCAGGCCCTGGCTGGAACATTCGCCCAGTGTCATCGTGGTGGAACAGGTGGTTTTATAGCTGGTTTCCACGACAGCACTTTCGCGCAGTTCGGCTTCAAGGCGTTTTACCCGTGCCTCGATCTTGCTCTCTTCGAGGTTGGTGTATTCGGTTTTCAGACGCGCCTGTTTCTGCTTAAGCTGTGAAAGGCGCATTTCGCTTTCGGCGATGGTCTGTTGGTTGGTCAGCTGTTCTGACTGATTCTGTTTGACCGCAGCCCAGGCGTCCTGATACTGCTTCTGGAAGGTAACCAGATCGGTCTCCGGGTCTTCCAGCATACGGCTGTACTGTTTGTCCAGAGCCGACTTCGCGCGGTTACGTTTGGCATCCAACTCGTCGCCATCACGCTTGAGGCGGGCTTGATCGTTCTTTAGCTGTTGAAGCGTCGAACTTTCAGTGTCGAACTCAGATGCGATAGCATCAAGTTCGTTCTGTTTTGTACTGATTTTTTCATCGATGGCGGTCACAGGATCGACCTGTGTAACTTCATCCGCGTACACCGATGCAGATACCCAAACTGGGCTTAGCGCAAGCAGTAGCGCTGGGAGGCGATGTTTGATCATAGGTCCCTGCAACATTTATATGAATCCACTGCGAGCAGTGGGAAAGACAAACTTTTGACAGCAGTATTAACTGGCTTAATACCCTGGCTTTGGTCATGCAAATTGCCAGCTCTCTGGCGAAAAAGTCACACTCATCTGACATTAGGTCGCTGATTTTGTGAATCTTATAACTCTGCAAACTCCATTTTGAGCAGATTATCGAAATATGCAAGCACCGATTTCCGATCTGGTTGACCGTTTTCCTGATTGAACACACATTGACCGTAATTTATGTGCACTTGATCATTGTTCCGGTCGTGCTACAAACCACACGCCCGCTTTACTGACAAATCAAAATATGCATTTGATTGTTTATTGGTGCGCCGGCGCAGCACTGATTGTCGCTTATGATAGAATTGTAATAAAATGCAGGTCTGTTTCGTCGGGTAGAATGATCATGAGTACTTTATCTTCAGCCAATTCGCTCATCAGCGAGCAAAGAGCCAAACTTTTGTCGCCGCGTCCGGCGCAACTGATCACTTTGCCTTCTTACATGCACTGTCATGATCACAGCTATACCCAGATAGTGATTGGCCTTAAAGGCCAGGCCGAATTCGAAGTGGGCGGAATGGGGAATATTGTTAATCCTGGTCAGGGCTGCGTGGTGACTTCAGGCACCGGCCATGCGTTTGGTGGCATGGTCGGGCAATCCGACATTCTGGTGCTTAATATGCCTCAGCCGTGCGACGATGATCCGCTCACACTGCACAAGCTCAATGAACTGGCAGGTAAGGACACTTATTTTAAGCTCGATAACCAGATTCAGAAATTGGTCCAGATGCTGGTGCAGGAAATGCAAAGTAGTCCGGATGACATGCTGCTCAGCCGGGCATGCAGTGATACGGTGCTGGCACTTCTGCAACGCCATATTTCGGCATTTGATGCCCAGCGTAAAGAGTCCCGTTTTGACCTTGATGCAATCGATCGCTACATCGAACAGCATATCAGCCGACGCATTTCGGTGGCGCAGCTCGCTGGCAGTGTATTTCTTGGCGAAAGTCAGTTTCATATGCTGTTTAAGGAACAGATGGGTATTACGCCGCATCAGTATGTGCTTGGAAAACGAGTGGATATGGCCAAGTCATTGATAGAAAATGGAAATTTAACACTTGGTCAGATTGCTGAGTTAAGCGGTTTTTCCAATCAAAGCACCTTTACCCATACTTTTTCCCGTCTGCAGGGCATTTCTCCGTCGCGCTACAAAAAGACGTGCCGCAACTAATCACTACAAAACTCCAGTTTTAATGAGAATTATTCTATAACCCGGCGTGAATCTATCAGCGCCGGGTTATTTATTTGCGTAATAAGCTAAATGAACAGCATTTTATTTTATAAATAATGCTGTGATTCTGTTTTTGTTTTGTTAAAAAGCCAAGTTTTTGGCAAAAAGCTCGGAGTTTTTGACAAGTATTCTCGACGCGCTCAAAATACACTGCGAGTCATTGTAGGAAAACCCGACTCAACGGATATCGGGTATGAGATTGAGGAAAACGCATGTTTACTGCAACTGATGTGTTGAACGCTGAGTTTGTTGAGCAGCCGCTTAGCCAACTTTGGTCACAGATCTCGCCACTTTACATGGTGGACGAAACCCAATGGCTCAAACAGCTTCTGCCTTTGGCGACGCCAAGTGAGGAAGAAAAAACCTCGATGGCGGTCAAAACGACACAATTGATCGAAGCGATTCGTCAAGACAAAAAAGCGATTCAGATGATTGATGCATTGCTGCTCGAATACAGCCTGGATACCCAGGAAGGTATTCTGCTGATGTGTCTGGCGGAAGCGCTGATGCGCATTCCGGATACTGAAACCGCGGACGCGTTCATCAAAGACCGTCTGGGCGTGGCGGACTGGAAATCTCATTTGAAGAATTCTGATTCTGTGTTTGTCAATGCGTCAACCTGGGGTCTGATGCTGACCGGGAAAGTGGTCGGCCTGTCTGACAGCCAGAGCACCAGCCCGGTTTCAGGCAGTGAATCGCCTGGTCAATAAACTGAGTGAGCCGGTGATCCGCAAAGCGATGCATCAGGCGATGAAGGTGATGGGCCATCAGTTTGTCCTGGGGCGTAACATCAAAGAAGCGCAGAAAAACGGTCGCGTGATGCGTGATAAAGGTTTCACCTACTCATTTGATATGTTGGGTGAAGCGGCGCTGACGACGGCGGATGCGGATAAATATTTTCAGGATTACCTGATGGCGATTGAAGCGGTGGGCCGCGACAAGTACGGACTGGAAACCAGCCCGGCGCCATCAGTATCGATCAAACTTTCTGCTCTGCACCCGCGTTATGAAGTGGCGAACCACAGCCGGGTGATGAGTGAGTTGTATAACACCTTGATCCAACTGTTGGACAAAGCGATTGAGTTGGATGTGGCGATCACCATTGATGCCGAAGAAGCGGATCGTCTTGAGCTGTCGCTGGAACTGTTCGAGAAAGTGTATCGCAGTGACAAAGTGAAGGGGTGGGGTAAGTTTGGTCTGGTGGTACAAGCCTATTCCAAACGTGCGCTGCCTGTGCTGGTATGGCTGACCGCACTGGCAAAAGAGCAGGGCGATCTGATTCCGGTGCGCCTGGTGAAAGGGGCATACTGGGACAGCGAGATCAAATGGTCTCAGCAGAGTGGTTACACCGGCTATCCGGTCTATACCCGCAAAGAGGCAACTGATGTATCTTATCTGGCTTGTGCGCGTTTTTTGCTCAGCGAGCAGGTACGCGGTAACCTGTTCCCACAGTTTGCCAGCCATAATGCACAGACCGTTACCGCGATTGCAGTGATGGCTCAGCATAAAGATTTTGAGTTCCAGCGTCTGCACGGCATGGGTGATGCTTTGTATAACCATGTGATGGCGACTTACAAGCAATCGGTCCGTATTTATGCGCCGGTGGGCAGTCACAAAGATCTGCTGCCGTATCTGGTGCGCCGTCTGCTGGAAAACGGTGCCAACAGCTCATTCGTACATCGTCTGGTTGATGCGCGTTGCCCGATTAACACCTTGACTCAGCACCCGGTTGATATGCTGCTTGAGTACGAGTCATTAAATAACCGCCAGATCCCGTTGCCGCCGCAGATCTTTAACCAGCGAGCGAACTCTTACGGTGTCAATATTGATATCGAAAGTGAAGCTAAGCCGTTCGAAGATCAGGTGAATGCGTTTTTGAACAAGCAGTGGCAGGCAGCACCGATCATCAATGGTCAGACTCAGTTCGAAAGCATGATCAAGGCTGAAAACCAGCCCGAGATCGTGACAGCACCGTACGATCGCCGGATCGAAGTGGGTCAGGTCATGCATGCCAACCTTGATCATGTTTCCGAAGCGATCGAAGTTGCTCAGGCCGCGTTTGCGCAGTGGAGTCAATCTCCGGCCGGCCAGCGCGCCGAGAAATTGGACAAACTGGCGGATCTGCTGGAAGCCAATCTGGCCGAGCTGGTGGCACTGTGTCATCAGGAAGCTGGTAAAACCGTTCATGACGGGATAGATGAAGTGCGTGAAGCGGTGGATTTCTGCCGTTACTACGCCCAACGAATTGATGACCTGGCTGCGTTTACGCTGCAAGGATTCGACGGCCAGAGCCGCCAGGTGACCCGTTCAGGGCGCGGCGTGTTTGTCTGTATCAGCCCGTGGAACTTCCCGCTGGCCATTTTCCTTGGTCAGATCACCGCCGCTTTAGTCGCGGGTAACACTGTGGTGGCGAAACCTGCTGAGCAAACCAGCCTGATTGCGGCCCGCGCGGTTGAATTGATGCTGGAAGCCGGTTTCCCGGGCGGGGTGATTCAACTGCTGACGGGACGTGGTGCTGCTATTGGTGGTGCGCTGACCTCGCACAGCGCGATTGCTGGCGTGGCCTTTACCGGCTCAACTGCGACAGCGCAGCGTATCAACCAGACTCTGGCGGAACGTGATGCGGATCCGGTGCCTTTTATTGCTGAAACCGGTGGTCAGAAACGCGATGATTGTTGACAGTACTGCCTTGCCAGAGCAAGTGGTGCGTGATGTGCTGCGCTCTGCCTTTGCCTCTGCCGGCCAGCGCTGCTCGGCGCTGCGCGTACTGTTTGTTCAGCAGGACGTCGCTGACCGTATCATCGGCCTGATTAAAGGGGCGATGCAGGAGCTGTCTGTGGGCACACCTTACCTGCACAGCACGGATGTTGGCCCTGTGATTGATGGCAAAGCGAAACAAGGGTTGCTGGCGCATATTGAACGTATGAGTCAGAGCCAGAAAAAAGTGGCTCAGCTTGAGCTGGGTGAGGCTTGTGCCCATGGTGATTTTGTTGCGCCAAGCGCATTTGAAATCTCAGGGATTGATTGTCTGACTGAAGAGCAGTTTGGCCCTGTCCTGCATATTGTTCGCTTTAAAGCGAGTGAGTTGACGCAGGTGGTACAACAAATCAACGATACCGGTTTTGGTCTGACTATGGGTATCCATAGCCGTAACGAAACCACCTATCGCTGGATTGAAAAACATGCTCGCGTGGGTAACTGCTACATCAACCGCGATCAGGTGGGTGCTGTGGTTGGCGTACAGCCGTTTGGTGGCCAGGGTTTGTCCGGCACCGGACCAAAAGCAGGTGGCCCGCACTACCTGTACCGTTTTACTCAAGTTCAGTACAGCTAATCGAACCAGCGAAGGAGATAGACCATGGTGCATCAAGTAACTCGTTTTTCTGACGCTTTTTCGGCTTGGGAAAACTGGAATCTGACCGGTTTTGACTCAAAAAATGAGTCATTGCAGTCATTGAAAAATAATTTGCAACGCACGCTGCCGGCAGTGGCGGGTGTGTTTGCTTTTCATCTTCGTCAGGCGGCCACGATGCTGGCGCAACCGCATCTGCTTAATGGCCCGACCGGAGAAACCAACGAACTTTATACTGCAGGGCGCGGTGTTGCCCTGGTCGTTCACGACGACAGCGGTAATGAAGCGAGACTGGCTGTCGCTGCCCAGTTATGTGCTGCGTTAATCGCAGGCAACAGCGTCGTGCTTTGCAGTGACGACACTGAGCTGACAGCCGCATTTAAGGCTGCTTACCAGCAGTCAACAATCCCGGCGAACCTGTTGCAATTTGCTACTCTGGATGCTTATCAGCAATTGATGGATTCAGATATCCGCTGCATGGGTTATGTCGGAAAAACGTCGGTTGAGCGTAGCCTCAACCGTCAGTTAGCCAAACGCCAGGGGGCAATTGTCAGCCTGGTGTCTGAAACGGATTTGGTCCACCTGCCGGTGGCGAACGATCCACATTTAGTGCTGCGTTTTATTACGGAACGCACGCGCACAATAAATATAACAGCAGTGGGTGGTAACGCGACCTTGCTCGAGCTTGGAAACGAGGCCCACTAAACCTTTCTGAACTATTCCCCCTGTCTCTGACGGGGGGACATGGAAGGCGATCTTATACAAGAGGACATATCAATGGAAAATGGTTTTGCCATTACGAGCACCTTTATCGTCTACCTCATTTTGATGTTGGCGATTGGGGTATATGCATATCAGCGAACGAAAAACTCGTCTGATTACTTTTTGGGCGGCCGTTCTTTAGGCCCTTGGCCTGCTGCACTTTCAGCGGGCGCATCTGATATGAGTGGCTGGCTGCTGCTGGGGCTGCCGGGTTATGCTTATGCGGCGGGTATTGAAGCTTTCTGGCTGGCTGGTGGTCTGCTGGCTGGTACTTGGCTGAACTGGCTGGTGACGGCAAAGCGTCTGCGCACCTACAGCATCACCACTGATGCGCTGACTCTGCCAGAGTTTCTGTCACGTCGTTTTAACGACAAATCGAAACTGATTCAAACTATTTCAGCGTTTTTTATCCTTTTGTTCTTCCTTTTCTACACCAGTTCAGGTCTGGTCGCAGGCGGTAAACTGTTTGAAACGGTATTTGGTCTGGATTACACCACCGCGGTTATTATTGGTACCATCTGCGTGGTGTCTTACACGCTGTTCGGTGGTTTCCTGGCGGTATCCTGGACTGACCTGGTACAAGGTCTGCTGATGTCTGCTGCACTGCTTATCGTGCCGATTGCGGCGATGGATGGTGGTCTGATGAAACTTGACCACGATCTTGTGGCAATCAACCCGCAACTGCTGACCATGTGGAACGATGTGAAAGGTGAACCACTCAGTGGTATCGCCATTATTTCTCTCGTCGCCTGGGGGCTTGGCTATTTTGGTCAGCCACACATTCTGGCTCGCTTTAAAGCCACCCGTTCGAACAAAGATCTGACCACAGCACGCCGCATCGCGGTGCTGTGGACCGGCATTTCAATGGTAGGCGCTATGCTGGTGGGTCTGGTTGGTCTGATTTATGTGACTAATACTGGTGGCCTGCAGCTGGATGACGGCGAAAAAATCTTCATGCTGCTGGTGAATGCGATGTTCCATCCGGTTGTCGCGGGTATCCTGCTGGCGGCGATTCTGGCGGCCATCATGAGTACAGCAGACTCACAGCTGCTGGTTTCATCATCAGCACTGGCAGAAGACTTCTACAAACAAGTATTTAAGACAGATGCGACATCAGAAGAGATTGTTCGTGTTGGTCGCCTGGCAGTTATCCTGATTTCTGTCATTGCTCTGGTTTCTGGCCATGACGCCGGACAGTTCGGTACTTGGTCTGGTCTCTTACGCCTGGGCAGGTTTCGGTGCTGCGTTTGGTCCGGCACTGGTGCTGAGCCTGTACTGGTCTCGTATGAACCGTAACGGTGCGCTGGCCGGTATTCTGGTGGGTGGTATCACCATCGTGGTTTGGAAGCAACTGTCTGGCGGTTGGTTTGATGTGTACGAAATCGTTCCGGGAATCATCTTCTCTGCGATTGCAATTGTGGTTGTCAGCCTGACAACAGGTGAGCCGGAAGCAACGGTTCAACAGCAGCACAAGACATTCAAAAAGCACTTGATTGAACTCGATTAAACAACCTTAAGTTGACATGAACGAACAAAGCCTCACCGATGTGGGGCTTTTTTGTACCTGTGTCAGCAAGCGGTCATAGCAGAAACAGTTCGTGCTTGGGCTGTTAATTTTTGTACTTGGCTCACAATTTAAAAAGGAAAGTTTGGGACAATGGAACCAATCGATTCAATATGCGTCAATTGTAATTAATTGAGTAAATTAACAGGAGGAACTCCCCATGCCAGAAGCGTATTGCAGCTGTTGTCGAAAAACCACACCGCACAAAGTTGTAATGAGGCGTTGTCAGACGGAAGTGTCGTCAGGATGGCAGGGGTTCCAGCAATTCATGTCCGCGCTTGTCAATGGTGAGCACTATTACAAGATGGAGAAGCAGGGCTTCTGCCGGGTGTGTAACCAACCTTCAGAATTGTCGGAAGCGGATTTCTCCCGCGCCAGAGTAATCTGAGATTGTGACAGATTGATGGCTCTTGTATCTTAATGCGGGCACTATTTTATGTTTTCTGTTGATAATTAGAGCAGGATCAACTTATTGAATCTGGGTGTGTGTCCTGCATTCCTGCGCCGCATCTTTCGCTACGTAAACCCGGGGCTTTCCGCTAATCTGTCTGTTAATCACGCAGTGAAATAACAAACAGAGGTAGAGCAATGCGGTTAAGTTTAAAGAGAAAAATGGTTTTCTCGGTGGTACTTGCGATAGCACTGACGGCAATCGCTTTAGTGATTGCCAGTTATCACATGTTTCAGCAGGACAGCTGGCGTGCGATTGAAAGTGAAAGCCGAAACACCTTGCGTGCCCATGCCAAAGGTATCGGCGATTGGTTTGCTGATAAGCAACACGCATTGCAGGGCCTGCGTGAGGAAATAGAAGCCAACCCGCAACTCGATCTGGTCCCGCATTTACGCCAGACTTTGCAGTCCGGTTCATTCGGTCTGAGTTACTACGGTAATGAGCAGGGTGAAATGTACCGTCAGGACCCGTCACTCAACAAAGCCGGTTACGATCCCCGTGAACGCGGCTGGTACCAACAAGCCAAACAAGCCGGCCAACCGATTACCACCGATCCTTATGTCAGTGTCACCATGCAAACGCTGGTTGTGACTCTGGCTGATCCTGTGCGTATTAATGGCCAGTTCGCCGGTGTCGCGGCATCCAACCTTGCCTTGAACAAACTGATTGAGGACGTGCTGGCTATTCCGGTTCCGGGTAAAGGTTACGCCATTCTGGTCAATCAGAAAGGTAATATCGTCGCACACCCGAATAAAGACCTGATCCTTAAGACCACTCAGGATATGGCCGCAGGGCTCAGTACGTCGGCTTTGAACGACGCCGCTAAGCAAAACACTCCGCTTGATCTGACCATTGACGGCCGTGAGAAGCTGCTGATGGCCCAGAGTATTGATAATACCGATTGGACTCTGGTCATGGTGATGGATAAAGCCGTGCTGGCGCAGCCACTGAATAGTTTGCTGACGACTCAGTTGCTGATTGGTCTGGGTATTTTGCTGGTGATGGCATTAATCACTTCCTGGTTTGTTGCGCGTCAGCTTAATGAACTCGGTAATATTACAGCGGCATTGACCGATATTGCCGAGGGAGACGGAGATCTGACTCGTCGCCTCAACGTCAAGAGCGAAGACGAAGTGGGTATTCTGGCTGACAAGTTCAACAAGTTTGTTGACCGTCTGCACGTGATGGTGAAAAACGTTCACTCTGTTTCCGTTGCTCTGAATGAGGGCGCCAATCATGCCGCGCGTTTCGGCAGGGCAGCGCGGAGAGCGCATCCGCACCCAGCAGGATGAAATTACCATGGTTGCGACCGCGGTGACTGAGATGGCCTCTGCCACAGCGGAAATTGCCGGTAATGCCGATAATACCGCTAAGCAGGCCAACGAATCGGTCGATCTCGGTGCGCGTGGTTACAAACAGATGCAGCAAAGCAAACAGTCTATCGATCAGCTGGCGCAAGAGCTGAATGGTGCGGTCAATATTATCGGCGACCTAGAAGCGCAGGCGAATGAGATCTCTACCATCTTGTCGACGATTCGCTCTATTGCTGAGCAGACTAACCTGCTGGCGCTGAACGCGGCAATCGAAGCGGCACGGGCCGGCGATCAGGGGCGTGGTTTCGCTGTGGTTGCCGACGAAGTTCGGGTATTGTCGCAGCGCACCCATTCCTCGACAGAAGAGATTCAGACCAAGATTGAGGGGCTGCAAAAAGCGACCGCTAAGGCAGTGAGTGTGATGACGGACAGTCACCGTCTGGTCGAAACCAGTGTAGAGGATGTCAATCTGACCGGCGACAGTCTGCAGGCGATCAGTGAAGCGATTCAACTGATCAGCGATATGGCCACTCAGATTGCTTCAGCTGCCGAGGAGCAATCTCTGGTTACCGCAGATATCAACGGTAATACTGAATCTGTTCGTGAAGTGAGTGACCAGCTAGCCAGTGAGGCGACCGATGCGGTGCAGCAGGCCAAATCGCTGCACAATCTGGCCCAGGAGCTGGATCAGGAGATTTCCCGTTTCCGGCTTTAAAGCGAAGTTTCCCCACCATTGATGAATCAGGGCGCCATGAGCGCCCTTTTTTCGTCGAGAGTATCCGCCTGCAGCGGTACAATTGAAAGCAAACGTCGCGAAAATATCAAAATAAGTCGCACTTATTAACTCAGCCAATATTAAGTCGTGGCAATAATGGTAGCCAGTAATAGCTTCTATTACTTTTTGCTAAATTTCATTGCTGCACTACTTTTCAATCGGCTATGAAAGCACTACCATAGCGGACAGCTTCAGGTTGAAATACTCGGCTGAAGTGGTACACAGTTTAATTTGAATATTATTCTCAGGGCGGGGCGAAATTCCCCACCGGTGGTATACCCTAAGGGTGAGCCCACGAGCGCTCGAGCAATCGAGGTCAGCAGATCTGGTGAGACGCCAGAGCCGACGGTCATAGTCCGGATGAGAGAGAATGACAAATACACCAGCCATCCTGCGTCGGGATTTCCTCGCCTTGGATTTGGTGACTTAGTTTTTGCCTTTTGATCCCTCATAAACAGCCCTGATTCTGGTCATTATTTAGGAGTAACCATGAATCAGCTATCTCTACTTGCCGAATTCGGCGACCCAATTACCCGTGTTGAAAATGCGCTGCAAGCTTTACGTGAAGGGCGCGGTGTCCTGTTGCTTGATGATGAAGATCGTGAGAAACGAAGGTGACATCATCTGCGCAGCAGAAACTCTGACTACAGAGCAAATGGCACTGATGATCCGCGAAGGCAGCGGTATTGTGTGTTTGTGTCTGACTGATGAGCAAGCGGATAAACTCCAACTGCCACCTATGGTCAGTGTCAACGACAGCAAAAACCAGACGGCATTTACTGTTTCGATTGAAGCGCGTCACGGCGTGACAACGGGTGTTTCTGCCAAAGACCGCGTGACCACAGTCAAAACGGCGGCCAACCCGACTGCCCAGCCGGAAGATTTGGCCCGTCCTGGTCACGTATTCCCGCTGCGTGCACGTAAAGGCGGTGTTCTGGCTCGTCGTGGACATACCGAAGGTACCGTAGATCTGATGCAAATGGCTGGTTTGCTGCCATCAGGTGTGCTGTGTGAAGTGACTAACCCGGACGGCACTATGGCCAAAACGCCGGAAATCGTGGCATTTGGTAAACTGCACAACATGCCGGTGCTGACCATCGAAGACATGGTCATGTACCGCATGCAATACGACCTCAAGCTGGCTTAAGTCGTTTTACACTGTAAAGAGCGCGCATCGACGCGCTCTTTTTGATCCCGCCGTTTCGGGGACACACATGATTATAATCAGGACAGTCCCGTCAATCAGCCTTTAGTTCACGGTAAACAGCTCATGCGGTAAACAGTTCACGGGACACACACCTTAAGCATGCAAATAATTTAAAGCACACTCGCCCTTCCAATAATTAAAAGGACACACACTCTAAAAGACTTGAGGTATTCGCAGGGCACTCTTTAAATAAGTTGGGCATCAACAGTTGCAACAACCCTGGTCATTGAATGAAAAAGTTGGCGGTGAATGGTGTCTGTTCCGAGGGCAGGAATGGGGGAGTGTTACGAAATCGAAAGACCGACCAACCGTTTACGATTGAGTGTTGATTTTGCGTCCTGCAATTTGTGATGGCTGCCAATCCAGAGTCGATATTTCCTCTCCAGCCCGGAACACAGGGCAAGACATTCTCGCTGTTGCAGTGATAAGCGCCGCAAAATCTCTGGTTGGTACGCATCAATGCGTCCTGGTTTATCATTTCTTAATTGCCGACCGACCCAGTCAACCAATTCTATGTAATCAAGCAGACGAAACGGAAGCCCAAATGCTGTGTTTGGTTGCTGCTCACCAATAAAGTCGGATAGAGGAAAGGCGGTGTGTTGGCCTTGGTCTAACTTATCCAGCCGGTTTTTGATAGATGTATATTCTGATTTCTCAGGTGTGTCGGCCATATTGGAACGAATCGGATTAAGGTCGACATAGGCCATTGCCGCGAGCAGCGCTTTGTCATCCAAAAGTGCCTGCGATCTAAAGCGCCCCTCCCAAAAACGGCCAGTGCATTCATCTTCTCTGTTGGCCTGCAGCGCAATGTCGTAGTTGAGCTCTTTCATAAACCAACTCAGGGAGTGTAAGCGGTCCCGCCAAGTATTGATGATGTTGTGACAGGTTTGCTTTTCAAGCTCAGAACTGAGTTGGTCCGTTAAAAAACGGCTAATGATTTCAGGGAGTTGATGCTCTGTTGCCCAACGCTCAATTACCTCAGTGTTACTCAGCGACGCCGCAGTGTCTTGGTCAATATAAGCGATCAAATGGTAATGATTGCTCATTACGGCGTACGCACAGATACGAATACAATATATTTGCGCCAGGGACAGAATACGCTGTTCTACCCAGTCGCGGCGGTGTTCATAAGATTGCCCGGAAAGCGGATCATATCCACACAGGTAAGAGCGTCTGACGCAACGCGACACGCAGTGGTAGTAGGGAGTGATGTCCGGGCGAATCAGTTGGCTGCGGGCGGTAGTCATACATACTCCATATGGAACAAGTTAATTGAAGGATGGAGTATGTTGTCTCCAAGCGCCGCAGGTGATGAGGCCATTTTCGAGTGACTTCACAACATCAACGGCTCATTTGTGTCGAACGAGTTTGACTGAGCGCGAAGCTCGCAAAGGTGTGTGTCCTTCTCACACACACTTCCCACATTCTGACCCTCCTGCAACGACAAGATCGTTCGCATTTATAAGATTTACTTAGTTTATTAATAAATACCCGACGGCTTTCTTTACCTTATGAATTTAATTTGTATAATACGAATGATAATAATTACCATTTTTGTTTTGTTTTAATTAAGGTGTCTATCTTGAACTCCCTTTTCTTCTCTGCGTTGGTTATCTCCTCTCTCACAACGACGCCGGTGAACCGGCAATTTGAAGTATCGGAACCAGTAGCGATTAATATTGAAACCGATCAACTGAGCTATTTTCGAGGTATTCTGACTAGTGATAGACCCCTCAAATCCGCTGTGATTCGCAATCCCGGTGGCCAGGTCATCAAGTCACTGTTGTCTGAGGGAGAGCAGGAAAGTGAGATTTATTGGCTGGCTCCAGGACCAAACGACTATCTGCTAGAAATTCATCCATTTGCGCAACAAGCGGCGCAAATCTCGCTTGAGTTGACCACACTCAAACTGAAAGATGATCAAACGGTTTCTCCGCCTCAAGAGCTGATCAGCCCGTTGTTGCTGTCTGCACGCAGAGATATCGCTGCTGGTAAGGCCGGAGCACTGGCGAATTTTTGGCAGCAAATTGAACGCTCGGGCACGCCTTTGGTTGAGCCTGCAAATGACGGACAACAACTGGTCACATTTTTGTGGCGCGGAGAGGCTGCCAACGTGCGCGTGCTAGGCAGTCCCTATGACGGACACACCCATCTGAGCCGTCTACCGGACAGTGATATCTGGTACAAAAGTTATACGCTACCGGATGATGCCCGTTTTTCTTACCGCATCGCGCCTAATGTACCGCAACTCGACTCGTCACAACTGGCACCAAACAGTTATGAACAACGCAGGGCGGTGCTGGCGACCAGCCAGGCCGATCCGCTTAATCACCAGCCTCAGTTTGCTAGCGAGGACACACGCTTTGGAGCTGCCTCGACTCTAACCCTCTCCAAGGCGCCTAATGGTGAGATTGCTCTTGAGCAGGGCAACCCGTCGGGCAGCGTAACTCATTACCGCTATCACAGTGCTAGCTTAAACAATGATCGCTCTATCAGCATTTATACCCCTAATGCGAAATATGCGCTCACGCCGCAATCGCCTCTGCTGATCCTGTTTGACGGGGATGCTTATCTAGGACGAGTACCGACACCAACTATTCTTGACAACCTGATTGCGCAGCAAAAGATTCCGGCCATGCGAGCGGTGTTTATCAACAATCCGCTGCCCAGTTTGCGCGGCAAGGAACTGACACCTAATAGCGAGTTTGCTGACTTTATGGCGCGTGAGTTCAAACCTTACCTGTGTCGGGTTCATCAAATCTGTCCGGCGGGCCAAGACACCATTCTGTCCGGTTCCAGTTTTGGCGGTCTGGCCTCATTGGCGATAGCACTCCAGTACCCGGCGGCATTTGGCAAAGTGCTGAGTCAGTCGGGCTCGTTTCTGGTGGTGTCAGGACGGTGAAGATGAATTATGGATAACTCAGCAACTCAATAACCAGTCGAAGAAAAATATTGAAATCTACCTCAATGCCGGCGTGTTTGAGCAAGGTTCAAGTGACAGTGGTATTTTGCAAACCAACCGGACTGCTTACGCCGAACTCAAAAACCAAGGCTACCCCGTAATCTTTGAAGAAGTTTCCGGAGGACATGACTACTTCTCATGGCGAGTCATGTTGTCTCATGGATTAACTCAGCTTTTTAAACACCAATAATAAGGACGTCAGATACAATGAAATTATCTCTATTAAGCTGCGCAGTAGTTGCCGCTTGTTTCTCTGCAGCGGCAGCAGCTGAGAGTGCCCAGAATGATAATACGGAAGTGATGGTGGTGACCGCCACCAAAAATCAGACCTCATTGCGTGAGGCACCAGCCTCTATCAGTGTGATCGACAATGAAGAGATAAACCGTATCCCGGTCAATGACGTGGCCAGTGTGCTGGAGCGAGTTCCTGGGGTTCAGGTTTCAAGGACTTCGGGCAGTGAGCCTTACATCTCTATCCGCGGTTTGAAAAACAACAATGCTGCCCGCGATAACTACACATTACTATTGATAAACGGTCGCCGTATTACTTCGGCTGAGACTCTGGTGCGCGGTGCAACTTTTGATTTCTCCAGTATCCCGATGAGTGCCATTGACCACATCGAGGTAATCCGTGGCCCGATGTCATCGCTGTATGGTAGTGATGCGATTGGTGGTGTGGTGAACGTCATTCTTAAGCAGCCTACCGATGATACCCAGGTTAGTGCCAGCTTGACCTATTCCCACCCGGAAGATGGCGGCGGCGCGATGAAAAAAGGCAACGTGTTTGTCAGCGGTACCGCGTTACCAGACAAGCTGTTGTACACAGTGACAGCTGAAATGAGCAAGCAGGATGATTGGTTCCCGGACGATGTGAACAGCTCGAATACTTTCGTTGGCAATGCTGAAGAAGAGCGTACAGGTTTGCATACCTCGTTGACTTGGCTGGTGAATGACGCTAACACCTTGTTGCTTGACGCTGGGTATATGAAAAATGACCGTACTTTCCCTGAAGAAGATAAGGACGATACCAGCGATGACATCATTTCTAACAGCAAGAAATATACGCTTGGACTAGGTCATCAAGGTTTGTGGGATTGGGGGGACAGCGATGTCTATTACCTGTACGAGCGTACAAAGGTCTACGACGATAACCCGCATCCATTACTAGGGGTGACCAATGCGAAACAGCAAAACCATTCGTTGGATACCAAAATTAGCCTGACGAATTTTGAGCGTCAGGTCATCACCACAGGTTTTGATGTCAGCCATTCCGCGATCAATATTGACCAGAATTATGATGGCACGCAGACGACAGGCCAACAGGCTGTGTTCCTGCAAGACGAGATCAGTCTGACGCAAACCATGACGGCAACGTTAAGCGGACGTTTCACCCATCATAATGAGTTTGGCAGTGAATTCACCCCACGTGCGTATCTGGTTTACAGCCCGACGAATCGTGTCACCCTGAAAGGGGGCTATGCTGAAGGCTTCAAGACCCCGACGATTTACCAATCTTCAGACGAGTTTACGTTGGTCAGCTGTGGTGGCTCTTGTTACCTGACTGGCAACCCGGATCTCAAAGCAGAAACGTCGAAAAGCTATGAGTTTGCAGCCAGTTATTCGGGCGATCAGTGGTTTGCTCAAGCAACCACTTTCTTCAATGAAGTTACGGATATGATTGACCGTGATACGTCAACTCGTTCCACGGGCTGGATTACCTATCAAAATATCGATAAAGCGCAAACCAAAGGCGTTGAGCTGGAGGGTGAAGTTGACTTGAGCGAAGAGTTTCGCGTTATCGGCTAATGCGACTTACACGCACGCCAAAGACAAGACCGACGATATTAGCCTGGAAAATGTGCCACGCTGGTTGTCGAATGTGACTTTGAACTGGTATGCCAGCGAACGTGTTTCTCTGTACACCTCGGCAAACTACACCGGTAAGCAGTGGGATGGCGATACCTGGTTGGATCCTTACGTTACTGCCAATATTGGTGGTAGCTATAAGTTCAATCAACAATGGACCATTAAAGCTGGGGTCACGAACCTGTTGGATGAAAATTTGGAATCGGATGATCAGGATTATTCCGAAAGCCTGGTTGGCCGCACTTACTTTGTCACGTTGGATATGGCACTGTAACGAGTATTAACCAAACTTGGTAAATAAAGGCGCACAGTGCTAACTGCTGCGCCTTTTGTTGCTTTTATGCCTATACAGATGTGGACAGAGTAATGCCAAACGTTATTAATCCTAATCCGCAAATCTGATTGATACGGTGGCCAAATTTTTGCAGCCACTCAACCATGCGCGCAGAGGTAATCAGATACGCCACTAAGGCGAACCACGCTGTGTGCAGCAGTGCCAGATAAGCGCCGTAAGCGATGACAAAGGACTGACTGACCGGCGGTTTAGTAATCAGCTGGCCGAATACACTGAGAAAAAACAGCATGGTTTTCGGATTAAGCGCATTGCACAAAAAACCTTGTAATAGGTAGCCACCTGGGTGGTTTTGGCGACGTTGAGCGGGCTCAGAAGGCAATCTTAGTCTGGTACTCATCAGCCCTGATACGCCAAGGTAGATCAGATATGCGGCGCCAGCGTATTTCACAATGCTTAACACCAGTGGATTGTGTGAGACCAGGTGACTGATCCCTATCATCGAGTACGTGATGTGGACACACACTCCCAGCCCGATACCTAATGCGGTTAACAGGCCGGCTTTTCTGCCGGACAGACTGCTGTTTTTAAAGACCAGCACAAAGTCGGCACCAGGGCTGACCACAATTAACAGCCCGAAAATGGCAAGACTGAACCACTCCATGTTTTCTCCTTGAAGGTTGAATAAGACCCGGCAATTGTATCGATCTGACGGCAGGTTATAATCGAAATAAAAGCAGCTAATATGTGAGGAAAATTCACACATGAGACATTTAAAAGCCTTCTATGTGTTCCACGTCGCCGCTGAGTCAGACAATTACAGCCAGGCCGCAGATAAGTTGCACATTACCCATGGCGCAGTGAGTAAACAGATTAAGTCGTTAGAGAGTCATTTAGCGCAAATGCTGTTTTACAAGCATGGGCGGAGTATGCGTCTGACCGCGGAAGGCAAGTTGCTCAAACAGTACACCGATATGGCATTTAGTGCCTTGAATGCCGGAGTGAACAAACTGGCGCGGGACAGTCATCGCTCACTGGAGATCTCATGTGAACCGACTTTAACTATGCGCTGGCTGATGCCGCGCCTGTCGGATTTTTACCAGCACAGCGGGATCGATGTACGGTTGTCTACCGCCGGAGGTCCGGTGATTTTGGAGCAATCGGGGTTGAGTCTGGCTATCCGGCGTAATGATTTTGTCATCAATCCTGATTATACAGGGCATGACTTGGTGGCTGAGTGGGTTGGGCCAGTATTTTCATCGCAATACTGGAGTAAAGTTCAGCATGCACTGGATGATGTCGTGTTGTTGCACAGTGAAACCCGGCCCGCTGCCTGGCAGGAGTGGCTTAGCCAAAGCACGTTGAGGATGGATTTAAGCCAGTCAAAATCGTTCGGGCATTTTTACTTTTGTCTGCAAGCTGCAACGGATGGTCTGGGCGCGGCAATAGGTTCTTATCCGTTGGTCGCTGATGATTTAAAGAGTGGTCGCCTGATAGCGCCGTTTGGTTTTGTCCCTTCAGGATATCGCTATATTTTGCTGAGTTACTCGGCACTGCTGACCCAAAATGAGCAGCAGTTTTTGCAGTGGCTGCATAAGAAAATGGTGGCTTGTCAGCCAGACATTTCAGTTCAGGCTGGTTAGCCAAGCACTGTGCCAGTATAGGTACAGTGCTTGTGAGAAACGTTTAAGTGGGCATTTATTTGGCCACGGTTAACGCTTGAGTATCCTGTTGTGACGCCACTTTAGAGGCTGGTTCATTCTGGCTTTGTGCTGGAGGCTGAGTTTCCCGTTGCTGGCGTGGATGAAGTGGTGGTAATCACTGTTTCTACCGTTTTGCTGTATGACTCGAGAAGTTTAGACAAGCGCTCGCTCAGCTCTTTCTCGTTTTTCAGCGCAGTCTGGCTTGTTTTCAGTTCTGCCTGGACGGTCTGCAGTTTATCCTTGAGTGATTGCAGCTCCTGATCGCGACTGCTGAGTTGCTGCGCCAGATCATCGCTTTGGCTCGAAGCTTCACTTTCACGCGTTTGCAAAGAGGTGAGGATAGCTTTGGCCTGCTTGCCTAGCGATTGATTACGGTAGTCCGCACCATCGATTTGCTGTGAAATCTCCAGCAAAGATTTCTCATAGTTCAGTACTACCGGCTCAAAACTGCGGTTTTTCACCAGAGAAAGTCGGGTTACTTCGTCCGCCACACTGACGGTATGATCCAACTCGAATTCAGCTGTTTGTACCGCTTGTTCGATGGCTTTGAAATCACGCGAATCGGTTTTGATGGTCAGCTCAACTTTAGCGACTTCCGCTTCTGCCCGTTTATAGGTTTGCGGCACCTGGAAATTCAGCTTAGTGGTGCGAAACTCCAGCAGCTTTGCCTTTAACGGTGTCACGTATTTTTTCAGGACGACTTTGATTTCCAGCTGCTTGGCCTTATCCAGAAATTTCACCTGAGCAAACTGAGCCTCGTTCAGCTCATTTTCGTCGATATATCTGAATAGTTTCAGGTAGCTGGCGTGGATTTGGCTGTAATCTGAGGCGTATGCTGTTTTGGCATCCAACTGGTCGAGATAATCCATTTGTGAGATGGAATCGGCAAGTAACTCATCGGCTTGTGCTTTCAGCTGAGTTAACTGTTGGTACAGAGTTTTCGTTTCTCCTAACAGCTCCATGTACTTTTCAGCATACGTCGCAGAGCCGAAGATGGAATAGTCTTCGGTGGTTTCACTCGGATCCTCAACAATGTCGTTGTAAACCTCAGTGGTCTCTTCCCAGGCATCCTGCAGATCACGAACTTTACCTGGTGAGTAAAGCTTAAAGGACTCTAGATCGGCCAGAGTCTCGTGCCACTTACTTTGCTCGGCTTTAATTTGCTCGAACAGCGTGAACGCATCTGTTTGAGTGGCGACTTGCTGATGGTTCGTCGTATCCGGCGCGGAACTCTGCGTATTACCTGTGCTTTGACAACCTGCCAGCGCAGAAACAATCACGCCAGCCACTGCTGCTGTTTTGAATAACTTCATATGAATAGCTCTATTATTGTTAAGTTTATCGGGATAGTAATTATTATTTGATTCATTTCTGAGTCCTTGAGTCTCTCATTTTTAAGACGATTGATCATCCATTTATCATGTTTTTGATGTATCGATGAGATTTTCGCAGCGTGTCTGTGTTTCAGGGGTATTGGTTAAGCGGGACACACGCTTATATCACTCACATTTTTAGGCGTGTGTCCTCGTTGTGAGTGCTTGCTATTAGTAGGGGCTGGAAAGTGTATGTCCTAAATAAATGTGTGCAAATAAATGCGGCTGACCGTTAACGGTTATGGATGCTTAACTCACGGAGATTCTTATTAACGTGACAGCTCAATAATTGACAATTATTCACCAGGTAAATATTATCGCCGCCTTGTATTAATAGTTATGTCATTTATCTGGGTATGGTGCGCGGTTTGAAAAGCATTCGCTTTGGTTTGTTGTCTGTATTGCTGGCGTTACATGCTGTGGGGTATGCCGATGAACCAAGCAAGCAGGAGCGCAGTTTTCGGGCTAAAGGCGAATGGCACAAAGACATTTTGTACAGCGACTCAGATTCAAGCCGTATCTGGCTGCAGTATGCTTATAAAGCCTGGTCATTGATGGGGGAACCGGTCGAGCATTGTATTGTGAAATGGTCCCTGAGTGAGTCTGCACGTTTCAACTTGTATAATCCGTATACTAAGCAGATTGAAACCGTTGCCCCGCCGCGCGATGTACTGATGAAAGCCCGCCTGCATTTTCGTGATATTGAAGTCAGTATCGATAGTGTTAATAAGGTTCGATGTGATGGCGGTGCAGTCGGCAGGCCTGGTTTACGCGGTCTGTTAGGCACAGAAATAACTCCGGCTCCGGCGAGTTTTAATAGCCCGGGCTCACCGAATTGGAACCAGTTTTTTCTTTCCTCTGCACTGATCGGCACCGAGCAGCGTGATGGTCGCCGCTATCTGGACGAATCGCAGGCCAAACAGCTATTTAAGCGCCTGATGGGACAGAACAGAAACCTGACGTTTTGGGACGTAAAGGTGATCGATGCACAGCTCGATATCAGCGGAATCAAACGCTGGTTTCTGGCCGAGGCTAAACAGCGGGCTGAGAAAAATCAATCCAAATCGCCAAGCAAGCCACCATTGAAAGCGGCCGTGCCGGGCAGCGAGAAGAGGCCAAGTCATCCTGCATCCGGCTCAAATACAGTGAGTACTCACTCTTCTGGTGCGGGCAATAATGCATCGCAACCTTCTGCTTTCAACCCGCTCTCTTCTGAGCCACCCGGGCGAGTAACCCATCAGGCCACGATCAGTGGTGCGTCTGTTCCGTCAGAGCCAAGCAGTGCGCAAGCGGCTGCCAGCATGTTACTGCTGATAGATACCTCGGGAAGTATGGGTGGTACGAGACTGAAAGAGGCTAAACACGCCGCCATCGAATTAATCAAAAAGTCAGTGCGCAGCAATACCGAAGTCTCTGTTTCTGGCATTCAGCGGCACCTGTGACGTACCAATAACCAACCATCACCCGTTTAGTGTGGACAGCGCGTCACTCAGCGCCTTTGTCGCCAGTCTGCAGGCGGGCGGGGGCACACCGATGAGCGCTGCGGTGGAATATGCCAACGTGTATCTGGCTAATAACCGCAGCCGGCAATCGGACAGCGAAATGATTCTGTTGCTCGCTGATGGCGATGACGGCTGCAAGATCTTGTCTCCGGTGGTCGATGAGCTGAAAAGCCGCGGCATTTTGTTTCGTCATCAGACGGTCGGGCTGGAGCTGAATAGTGGCTCCGGCGCGGCGCGTGATCTCAAACAGCTGGCAGAGCAAAGTGGTGGTGATTACGCAGCGGCAGCAAAGGCCAGCCAACTGTCACAGACATTTGAAAACGCGGCGATCGCGATGGGCATCCTGTCGTTAATCGGTTCGTATGACGTAACGCCGTCCGCTCCGTCGGCGAGCTCGAATTTGCAACACACAATATGGGATGGATTTGGTGAATAAAATCAGAACTTGGCTGCTGGTGGCAATGCTTTGCTCCGGCAGCAGTGCATGGGCATTAACGAAAGAGCAACAGGTTGATCAGTCTTTACTGGCGGCTCAGACCTTTTATAAAGACGGGCGTTACAGCAAAGCCTTTGAGGAATTTGCCACAGTTGAACAGGTCGGTTTGGCTCTGGACGACAGTTTTCACTTCTTTTATGCCATGTCGGGTTATCACAGCAATCAGTACAGCAAGGCCTGGAGCGAGATAAACCGTTACCTCGCATTGACCGGGCGCAGCGGTACTTACTATCAAAAAGCCCTCGAATTGCACCAGAAGCTGGAGCCTCAGGTCTCGAAAGCGGCCAAAGCAGCGCTGGAAAAATTTGAATCCAGCCGCAGTGACTGGCTTAAACACGAGAAAAAACAACGCCTGACTAACCAAGAGGTGTCGACATGGGCGGCGCAGCAAAGTACGGTCATGCAGCAGATGATCAAAAGCCAGCAGTTTGATGCCGCACAGGCGCGGGCACAAGAGGGTAAAGCTCGGCTGGAACGTTATTCCGGCGCTCTAATCTCGCGTTCAGAAAACTTGTACCGGCTTGAACACGACCTGGCCAGCGTGACCCAGTTATTGCGCTTTAAGTTGATTGAGCAAACGACTATTGATGCTCATCGCGCGCAGTTGGATAAATTGCAGCGCTGGTTCCGCGCGCTGGATTTTGAGCGTTTTGACGCTCTTTATTCCGTGGAAAAACAGCAGCTCGGTGCTGAAACCAAACGTGCTTTCGCTCAAAAGGCCGACATTGATAAAGCGGCTCAGCAGGAGGCTCGCAGCCTGCGGCGCAAAATGGAGTGCTTTAGCTCTAAGTCTCAATTGAAGGCATTTGAGCAATATGGCATTGACGATGTTAACGGGACGACTCGTTTACGCACCACCATCCGTGATAACTGTAACCAGGGCTAAGCAGTATGAAAACATCCGTTATTAAAGCGTCAGTGATCAGTTTGACATTGGCCAGCGTTTCTTGGTTGTAGTAGTCAGTATCGCAGGGTAGAGGAACCGGTTGAAGGGAAGTTCCAGCAGTCACTGGATCAGTATCAAGTCAATAAGCAGGGATGGGAAATCGTATTTCGTCAGCAGGGCCGCTACTACTCTCATCTGGGGATCGCCGAGAGCGTGTCTGCCAAAGTCATGGAACAACAAGGTGTGATGAATTACAGCTACCGTGGCAGTAATCCGGACGACTGTATCCTGTTTACGGTCAGCACGTTTGGCTTACTGTGGGCCATTGACACATTAATGTGGACCGCACAGTTCGGGACGTCGAATACTTCCTGCTGGTCTCAAGTGATAGATACTGATCCGTCTCCATCATGGAGCCGCAGTTACGCAACCGGTCAGTACGCCCATTATTACCGCCTGCAGCAATCTGTTGGCCCGAAAGTGACTTACAAGAATAAACCGTTAAGTGGCCGCTTTGTTGAACCTGGCGTCTGGCGCTTTGAGAATAACCAGTTACCGGCTGATTTCGATATCGCTGACGTTAAGCTACCTTAGCCGAAGTATCAGACGGGGTTTGGGTAGCTGCCCGGGATGTATCGCGGCTACCTTATTCTGTCGCATGGTAACAACGGACTCTTCTTCTGAAGCGTCCGTTTTTTGTATCTGCTTCCTAAGTCGCGCAGTGCAGTGTTTTAATATATTCGCGCGGCGTTAAACCAAATTTGGCTTTAAAGCGCTGACTAAAACGCCCCTCCGATTGATAACCGCATAACTGCGCCAGCAGGGCCACGTTGTGATCACCTTTCTGCATTAACCCCAGCGCATGATTAAGGCGCACTTCAGCCAGAATTTCCCGGTACTGTGTACCTTCCTGCTTTAGTTTGCGCATCAGGGTTGCCCGGCTGACAGCAAACCGCTCGGCCACATTTTCCAGTGGATGATCCTGACTCGGCGTCAGGGCCAGATAGCGGCTTAACTTCTGGCTGAATGACAACTCAGAATCGGGGAACAGACAATGTAGCGCTCCTCTTTCCGCCAGTTGCTGATAAAGCCCCATCAACCAAAAGGTCTGGGTTGCGAGGCTCATCTCGTCCAAATTAAACCCGGCCAGAGCGTGCAAGGTCTCCCGTAGTGCACTATCTAACCCTATAACTTCAGAGCACCCGGTGTCAGCTCGCTGCCTGCTCAGTTCCAGCATGCTGGGCTCAGGCAGGCAGTGAAAACTGAACATGCGTGATGAAAACGCGCCTTTGTGCGGCAGGTTTTCAAAACTCAGTGATGCTCCCGGCTCACAAATCAATAACTGCGCCGCTGATAACTCAACCGCCGTTTCGCGCCAGTAGAGCCGCTTACTGCCGGTCAGGATCTGCACCAGGCAAGGAGAGTGAATACGCACATTACGCAGTTTTTGTGATTGCCGGGCGCTAAATGGCGTCACTTGATAATGATGATTCATCGATCCCCCTGCAAGGAATGTTGCCTGCCGTAACCGTCTTGTGTCGGGGCTGGCTGCTATTTCGTGTAAGTTGCGGTCAGAGTGGCTTTGCCCAGAGCGATTTTGTTGAGGGTAAAGCCAATCGCTGCCGGCGGCGTGGTGGTGGTGACGTCCAGTTTGTCTGTTGGCAGGGCCCAGACGGTAAACTGGTAACGGTGCATGCCATCACCGGCCGGCGGACATGCGCCGCCAAAGCCAGCTTTACCATAATCGATGCGGGCCTCTTTGCCACCCAGTTTTGTAATATCGACGCCGCGTGGCAGCGAGGTGACAGACGCGTTCAGGTCATAAGCCATCCAGTGCCAGAAACCACTGCCGGTAGGCGCATCGGGATCATAAGCCGTGATAGCAAAACTTTTGGTGCCGGCAGGGACGTCTGTCCAGCTTAATTGCGGTGACAGGTTATCTCCATCGCAGCCCCAGCCGGAGAATTCAAACGTCTTAGCCATCGGGTGACCTTCTTGAATGTCCTGACTGGTGATTTGTAATGCCTGAGCGGAAGCGGTTGCCATAAGGCCTGCAACGAAAACGGATTTAGCGAATGAATTCATGATAATGCTCCTTTTGATTTGCAGTTAGTTTAGGAGCCTGATGAATTAGGTTCATGCCTTAAAGTATCACATTTAACGTCTGTGAGACTAAATTTGATACTTATTGGTTTTAGTATCGAAATAAAATGTATGGCGAGTAACGTTTAGTCGCTAAATATGGGTGTGTGTCCCGTTTAAATTTCCGCTAGATGAGGGCGTGTGTCCTCTTTACGCTCTCTTTACGGCCTAACCTGATTCTGATTTGGTAAATCATTCAGGAAATCGTCGCCTTCATGTTAGAATCGCGCGCTAAGGTAGAGTTTGGCTCTACATTTCGGTTACTAATTCAGAGTTCGTCCATGTCATTTTCCAAACTGGGGTTAAGTGATGCCCTGACACAAGCTGTGGCAGCACTTGGTTATCAAAAACCTACTACCATTCAAACCAAAGCCATTCCGGTCATTCTGCAAGGTCAGGATCTGATCGCGGCGGCGCAGACCGGTACTGGTAAAACCGCCAGCTTTGTTTTGCCGATCCTGCACAAACTGCAGGGCCGTCAGACTGAGCGCAAGAAACGCGTGCGCGCTTTAATTCTGGTTCCGACTCGGGAAACTGGCGATTCAGGTGGCGGAAAAAGTAGCCCAATACGGCCAACACACCGGTTTAACGTCGATGGCGATGTTTGGTGGCGTGGATGAAAAAGCGCAAAAACAACGCCTGATTGAAGGTGTGGATGTGCTGGTGGCGACGCCGGGTCGTCTGTTGGATATGTATGGGCAGCGTGCGGTCTATTTTGAAGAGATCGAAATGGTGGTGCTGGATGAAGCCGATCGCATGCTGGACATGGGGTTTATTGAACCGATCAATAAAATCATCGATCGTCTGCCCACTGAGGTACAGTTCCTGCTGTTTTCGGCCACTTTGTCGCACAAAGTGCGTGATCTGGCTAAGACGGCTGTTAATGATCCGTATGAGATTAGTATTGCTGCTAATCAGGCGTCTAAGGCCAATATTGAACAGTGGCTGGTGACGGTGGATAAAGACAAGAAATCCGCGCTGCTCAGCCATCTGATTCAGGAAAATGACTGGGATCAGGCGCTGATCTTTATCGAAACCAAGCATGGCGCAGCCAAGTTGGCATCACAGCTGGAAAAACGTGGTATTCATGCTGAAGCGTTTCACAGTGGCCGCAGCCAGGCGGTGCGTGTTCAGCTACTGGAAGATTTTAAAGCCGGCAAGATTAAATATATGATCGCAACTGGCGTTGGTGCGCGCGGTATCGATATCCATGAATTGTCGCGGGTAGTGAACTACGATTTGCCATTCCCGGCTGATGAATACGTGCACCGTATTGGTCGTACCGGACGGGCGAATGCCAGTGGTGAAGCGATCTCGTTTGTCTCCAAAGACAATTTTAAAAATCTGTGCATGATTGAAAGCCGTCTGGGCCATCTGATCGAGCGTAGAGTAGTGGAAGGCTTTGAACCGAAAAAGCCGGTGCCGATTTCGATTCTCAATTATGTACCAAAAAGTAAACGAGAGCCCAAAGAATAAGCGGCTTTTGCTGCTGAGCATTGAGTAACGGTTTCTATCGGGCCGCGCAGGCACAACTTGCGTGGCCCTTTTTTTTCAATGTTTTATCAGGATTTACTTAATCATCTGTTCAGGCTCCCGGCGATAGGATGCAGAATTACCGAGGGCTCAAACCCGTCAGTTGGCAAGGTAATAACCGGCGAATCGATGGAATCAACCGGTTTGATTCTCTGCTGTTCATGTTCAATACTTGCAGGGAATTCGCCATAAAAAATTGGTAATTTTACTCTAAAAGAGGCGAAATGGTCGTAAATCGTGTTTTAACTTTGATTTTACCTTTTTATACACATGCCCGAGGTTGATACGCTGCGCCGGCAGCAGGATAAATACAATAAACTGCGAGGACTCATCGCATGGACTGGCAACAACGCATTTTTGAGTATCTGTTTACAAAGCAGGTGAAACCATCACAGGCCGTGTTTTACTCCCCACGCTCGCCGCGTGAAGTATTGATCAGGCGGTTACGCGCTCAGATTTCGGCGGGTTATATCGAGAAAGATCTGCTGCAGAAAGTCTTGCCTGATTATCACTGTGAGGTGGGGCAAGATGTTAACGTCAGAAAAATCCTGCGCGCATTGGAAGCGCAAGAAGGCAAGCTGTGAGTCGGTCTGGAGAAACAAAAAGCCAGCGTTTAAGGCTGGCTTCTGAATCAGTTTTGCGCTGCTTTGACGCGAATTTTGCTCTTGGCGACACTGGTCATATTCAGTGCGGCGATGGCTGCTTTGGCTTCTGCCTGTTCAGGCATTTCAACGAACGCAAAGCCCTTCGACTGACCCGTTTCCTGATCAAGCACCAGAGTGCATTCTTTTACAGTACCGTGAACAGAGAAAAGCTGACGAATTTCGTGCTCGGTTGTGGTGCGAGCCAGGTTGCGGACTAGAAGTTTCATGTTGAACCATTAATTGGGTAAAAACGGTCTCCATTGTCGCAGTAATCGCCCGACGCACCAAGTGAATGTTGTCATTTCAGTGAAAATAATCGTGCGCAATAACCGGCGGCAACGCAGAGCAAGGTAGTATAAGCTGACCTTGCTCTGCGGCGCTGATTAAGCTGGCAGCAGGCGCGATAGAGTAGCGATCAGGCGCTCGACTTCGGCTGGCGAACTATTGTGAACCATGGAAAAGCGCACGACACCGGCGGCCGGATTGATATCCATCGCCTCTAGCAGGCGGCAGGAGTAAAAATGGCCGGCGCCACACAAGATACCTTCTTCACCCAACTGCTTCGCCAGGTCAGCCGGCAGAACACCATCAACCGTGATGGATACCGTTGGGGCACGCTGCGCTGCCGTGGCCGGACCGATAATACGGATCGCCGGATGCTGATTGAGAAACTCAAGCAGCGGCTGCAGAGTGGTCAGTTCGGCCTGATGCAGCAACTCGCGTACCGCCTCCGCTTTTTGCGTCGCACTGGCCTCTGGCTGATCGGGAAAGTGATGTTGGTAAATCGCTGCAAAATAATCGGCGACTCCTTTGGCGGCCGCGACTTGCGCGTGATCTGGTCCGGCCGGGTAGAGACGTTTTTCACGAAATTCACCATTAAAATAGTGGCCCTGATTCGCCAGTTTGGCCGCCATCTCTGCTTGAATCACCATCACGCCCAGGTGGGGACCGTACACCTTGTACAGAGAAAACAGATAGATGTCGCAGCCCAGCGCTTTGACATCCGGCAGACCGTGTCCGGCAAAGGAAACGCCATCGACTATGGTTCGAACATCATGCTGACGTGCCAGCGCGCAGATGTCCGCCACCGGATTAATATAACCCAGGATATTGGAGCAGTGCGGAAAGGTAAGTAACTTGGTGGCAGGGGTGAGCAGTGGCTGTAGACTGTCGAGTTCCAACATGCCCGTGGAGGGATTCACGCCCCACTCTTTAATCACAATGCCGCGTTTCTGCCAGTCGGCGCCATGCGCCGCTGTTGGCCTCGTGATCCTGATTGGTGACGATGATTTCATCGCCGGATTGCAGCCATCCCATGACCGCATTGGCCAGGACATAAGTGTTTTGTGAGGTTGACGGACCAAAATAGATCTCGTCTGCCGCTGAGTTTAACCACGGTGCAAGAGCCTGGTAGCTGGCATCCATCCATTGCCCGGCTTGAGCTGAAACCGGGTTGGGGTAATAAGGCTGTACTTTGAGCTGGTGGAAGTAGTGGTCAAATTTCTCCAGTACCTGACGGCATAAATAAGATCCCCCGGCATTTTCAAAGAAGGCTTTATCCAACAGAGAGGGCTCGGCAAACGCCGGAAATTGCTGGCGCACAAAATCCAAATCGAGTGTATTCATGGTTTCCATCCTTGGGTAGGGTAAGGGCACAGACTGTTTACTCACAGCTCAGCGGGCCAAAATTTATTACTATGCAGAGGTTAGTCATAACCAGCAGATAGTAGTAAGTATAAGCTTTGATGGATGCCGCTTTCTGAGCAACCTCAACTTGAAATAACCGGATCAATGCGATAAATCAGTCATATAATGGACTTTATAGGGAAATATCGTGCAATCTATCGCACTGGACCGCCAGGATGTGCGCATTCTGGAATTGTTACTGCAGGACAGCCGGATTCCGCGTCTTGAATTGGCCGAAGCGGTTAACCTTTCGGCATCGCAGTGTTTTCGTCGTCTGAAACGGCTGGAAGAATCGGGGATTATTGAGCGCTACTCTGTGGTGCTCAACGGCAGTAAAGCGGGGTTTGATATCAATGCATTAGTGATGGTGCAGTATCGAAAATCTGAGCCCGATGCCCGCCAGCAGCTACTCGATTTAATTGCCCGGACTGCGATTATTCATGAATGTTATTCTATTACCGGTGACAATGATTTTGCCCTGAAGGTCAGCTGCGCCACCATGACCGAGTTCAATCGTTTGATCAATGAAACGCTGCAAACTCGGTTTATTTCCGGCATGCACTCTTACATGCTGCTGGAATGTTTTAAGCATCAGGTGGCGCTGCCGCAAACGGTGAAAAAATAAAAAGCCCCTTGCGGGGCTTGGTCATCATTTGGCGTGCGGATTAGCGCGCTTCTTTCAGTACTTTTTTCGGCTCTTTGCTTTTCATCCACAGCATCAGAGCGGCCAGCACAACAAACGGTACCACAGGGTCAAGCAATGTACCCTGTTTACCAAAGATCAGGTTGAGGATCATCACGATGCTGGCACCGATTGCCCAGGCAATGGTTGAAGATACCGACCAGATTTTCAGTTGATCCGCCAGCTCGGTGATGCCCAGCGTACGGCTGATAATGTGGAAGTAGGAGTCATTGAGGTGCGAGAAACCTACCGGGCCGACTGCACACGCCAGTGCCACAAAGACCGGATCCAGACCTAAGGTCTCGACCAGTGGCAGAGTCATGGTTGCTGCCACCATCATAGAGGCGGTTGCAGAAACCCTGGATCAGACGCAGCATGGATGCAATCGCAAGTGGTACTAACAGTGGCGGAATACCACTGCTGGCAATTGCTTCTGCAACCTGAGGACCGGCACCAGATGCTTTCAGTACCGCGCCCATCGCGCCACCGCAACCGGTTACAACCAGAATAAGACCAGTGGTCGACAGTGCATCATCCATAGAGCCAATCATGTCAGTGCGTTCGATGTTACGGGTCAGACCGTACAATGCAAGCAGAACACCAATACCGACTGCAACGACAGGGTTACCCAGCAGCGAGATCACAGCGTAGAACAGCGAATCATCTTTCGTGACCAGAGTATTGACCAGGATCAGAACAATAGGCAGCAGAATCGGGCCAAATGACAGGAAGTTACCTGGCAGGTGACGGTCATCGGTTTCCTGTACTTTTTCCAGGTTAGCCCAGTCTGCCTGGCTGGTGATCCAGTTTTCACCGTTTGGTACACGATAGTACTCTTTGCCCACTTTACGGATGTAGATCAGGGACAGCAGCATCATAGGCACGGAAACAATCAGTCCCCACAGCATGTAAACACCCAGATCCACATTCAGGATACCCGCGACGGCGACCGGGCCCGGAGTTGGCGGCACCATAGCGTGGGTGATCAGCAGGCCCAGAGCCAGTGTCACACCAAGGCCAACTGCAGACTTGCCTGTATTGCGCGAAATCGCGCGAACAAGGGAATGAAGAATGATGTAGGCAGAGTCACAGAAAACCGGGATAGCAACCAGTACGCCGGTGAAACCCAGTGCGACATCCTCACGGCCTTTGCCGCACAGTTTCACAAAGGTTTTCGCCATGCGCACCGCCGCACCGGAGCGTTCAAAACAGGCGCCCATGATCACACCAAAGGCGATGATCAGGCCAATCCCTCCCAGCACGCCTCCGAAACCGGATTTGATCGCATTTACCAAATCAGTCGGCGCCATGCCAGCAAACAAGCCCATGATAATACTGGCGATGATCATTGCCAGTGCCACTGGGATACGAGTCTTGATGATCATGACCATCATGGCCAGGATCCCAAGGATAATGCCAATTAAAGCAGCGTCCATCTTTCTGTCCTTTTTATAATTTGTCCGTCTTACGGTTGTGTAGGGCCCTGCCTTTGCCGCCAGGGCAGGCATTAGCAGGGAAGTTGCTCACTAGTTACAGGTAAGGTTTAACCCAATCCAAACCTTGCTCTGTGGTGGTTTTCGGTTTGTACTCACAACCGATCCAGCCGTTATAGCCGGAGTCGTCGAGCACACCGAACAGGTATGGGTAATTGGTTTCGCCATCACACGGTTCGTTGCGGTGTGGCACGGAGGCAATCTGGATGTGGCCGGTAAACGGGGCCAGATCGCGGATCAGTACGTCCAGGTCCCCGTCCATGATTTGGGCATGGTAGAGATCCAGTTGCAGTTTGACGTTCGCACGGTCAACCACCTTGATGAGTTCCACCGCCTCGCGCTGATGGGCAACGAAGTAGTTCGGTACATCACGGCTGTTGAGCGGTTCAATCATCAGTTCAATACCATGCTCGGCGAAGATGTCGGCGGCATAGCGGATATTGGCAATAAACGTGTCGATATGCTGCTGCCTGCTGTAAGCCGGATCGATGATGCCGGACATGGCATGCACTTTCTTACACTGCAGCGCTTTGGCGTACATCAGGGCCGTGGCCACGCTCTGCTTAAACTCCTGCTCCCGTCCTGGCAGGGCTGCCAGACCTTTCTCGCCGCCATCCCAGTCACCCGGAGGCATGTTAAACAGTGCTTGTTCGAAACCATATTTAGCCAGTTCATCGGCCAGTACTTGTGGCTCAAACTGATACGGGAACAAAAATTCAACCGCTTTGAAGCCGGCCTGATGCGCTTTGGCAAAGCGCTCCAGGAACGGAACTTCGGTAAATAGCATGGTGAGGTTTGCTGCAAATTTAGCCATTATTTGCCTCTCCCTTTCAGGTCTTCCACTTCTGCGTCAGTCAGGTAGCGGATCGGGTGTTTATCAAGCAGGAACATCAGACGCGCGGTCTCTTCCAGTTCTTCGGCGTTATCGACGGCATCTTCCAGGTCGGAGCCGGTCACCACCGGCCCGTGGTTGGCCAGCAGAAACGCACGATAATCGGCGGCGCGTTTAGCCAGTTCCTCTGCGATACGTGGTTCACCAGGACGCAGATAAGGGATCACCGGCAGCTGACCGATGCGCATCACGTAGTACGGTGTGAACGGACGGATTGCATTGTCTGAATCCAGGTTATCGAGACACGACAGCGCGGTCAGATACGTGGAATGCAGGTGCACAATCGCATTGCAGTTCGGATTATTGCGGTAAATCGCGAGGTGAAACGCGACTTCTTTCGATGCGCGTTTGCCGGATATCAGGTTTCCTTCAATATCGACCACAGACAGCTCTTCAGCCACCAGGCGGCCAAACGATGAGCCGGTTGGTGTCGCAAGAAAATTGCCATCCGGCAGCTTCAGAGACAGGTTACCCGCCCCGCCGGTTGCGTAGCCGCGTTCAAACATCGAACGCGCAAGACGCACCATTTGTTCTCTCAGTTGTTGTTCGGTCATGAATAAAAATCCTGCGCTGTGGTAAAGAATTGCTCATCGCCAAAATTGCCTGACTTAAGTGCCAGAGACAGTGAGCCATCGATTGATTTCAGCCAAGGCACGCCAGGGGCAATTTGCGGCCCGATATGGAAGCCTTTGACGCCCAGGCTTTGAGTGACGGTGCCGGAGGTTTCTCCGCCCGCGACGATAAAATTGCGTACGCCGAATTCCTGTAGCTGATGGGCCAGGCGGCTGAAGAACAGCTCTACTGCCTCGCTGGATACGACTGAGCCATAGCGGGTCTGAATGGCCTGCAGTTTGTCCGCGTCTGCGGTGGCGTACACCATAGGAGCGCGTGCGCCGTTCAGGTTGGAGGTGACCCACTCAAACACCTGCTGAACGTAATTGTCATCGTTCAGACAAGCCTCAACGTCGACCGCCAATGAAGGGGCTATTGCTTGGTAATGACTGACCTGCTTGTTGGTCATCAGTGAGCAGGATCCGGATAGCACGACACTGGATGCGGCCTGCGGCAGGCCTGCCGCTTTGGCATCACTCTGATCGGCCAGATGTTGCGCCCAGTTCTGGGCAATGCCTGCCGCGAGGCCCGAGCCTCCGGTAATCAGTTTGAGTGATTTGGCTGCCTGACCCAGAGTGGTCAGGTGAGTACTGTTGAAGGCATCGACCACCGCGTAGCGCTTACCGCTCTGCTGCAATGTTGCGAACTGATCAACTACCGCCTGCGCGCCTTGCTCGATCACCTGATAGTTCACCAGGCCGGTTTGACCTTTAGACTGTCTGTCCATCAGGCGAACCACACTGGAGTCGGTCATCGGGGTTACCGGATGGTGACGCATGCCGGATTCATTGAGCGGTTTCGCCCAAGACAAACAGATGACCATTAAATACCGTGCGGCCATTGACCGGCAGAGCAGGACACACAATGGTGAAAGATTCATTAAGAGCGTCGAGCAAAGCATCGGTCACAGGACCAATGTTGCCTTGCTCGGTGCTGTCGAACGTCGAGCAGTATTTGAAGTAGAACTGCTGGCAGCCCTGATCCTGCAGCCAGCGTAGTGCAGTCAGTGACTGGCTGATGGCCTGCTCAGCCGGGCATGAACGGGACTTAAGGCTTACCACAACCGCATCGGCATCTACTTTGGTGTCTGCCGCCGGTACGCCGTTGAGCTGTACAGTGCGCATACCGTTTTCAACCAGAAAACCTGCGATATCAGTGGCGCCGGTAAAATCGTCTGCGATGACTCCGAGTAACATAATTACTTCTCCGTGCCTGGTAGGTTGATGCCATCAAAGATCTTGATCACGGCACTGTCATCCTGCTGGCCGTAACCTGCGTTGCTGGCCGAAGTAAACATGTTGAGTGCGGTGCTGGCCAGCGGCAGCGGGAAGCGCAGATCTTGCGCCGTGTCGGCGACCAGATTGAGATCTTTAACGAAAATATCGACCATGGATTTCGGTGAGTAGTCGCCGTCGACGACGTGTTTCATGCGGTTTTCAAACATCCAGGAATTGCCGGCTGCGTTGGTCACCACGTCGTACATCAGATCGAGTGGAATATTGGCACGCGCGGCCAGCGCCATCGCTTCAGCGCCTGCTGCAATATGCACGCCTGCCAGCAGTTGGTGGATGATCTTGACTGTGGCACCCAGGCCAATTTCAGTGCCGATGTTGTAAACTTTGCCCGCAGTGGCTTCCAGTACCGGTGCCAGTTTGGCAAACGCCTGCTCTGAGCCGGAGGCCATGATGGTCATCTCACCGGCTTCCGCTTTGACCGCACCGCCGGATACCGGCGCATCCAGCATCAACAGGTCGTAGGCATTCAGGCCTGCTTCGATCTCTTTCGCATCCTGGGCTGAGATGGTTGCTGAGACCATCACCGCGGTTTTCGGTTTCAGGTTGGCAGCCAGACCAGAATCAAACAGTACGGCTTTGACTTGTTTGGCGTTGATCACCAGCAGCAGTACCGCATCCAATTCTTGAGCGAACTGCTTGGCATCATTGGCGACGGCTTTGGCACCGTAGTTACCTAATGTTTCCAGTGCCGTCGGGTTGAGGTCGACACCGTATACATCCAGTCCGGCGCGCACACAGGATTTTGCTGCACCCATCCCCATCGAGCCTAAGCCGATAACAGCAACTGATTTAACTGTTTGATTATCCATGTGAATATCTCGCTCTAATCGTTTTAAAAATGTTAATTTGTGTTCTTTGGTGTGATTATATGTGAATTTGTGCGCTTTTTCCTGTGGTGCTACTCACAAAAATTACCATTCAGTAACAATAATGTGAAAACTAACACCTAAATCACAGCGATATGAGCAGAGTAGAGCATGTTTGGGGGGACTTTTTCACAATAGTTAACACAACTTCACAGATGTAAGCTTGGCTGATAAGATGGGGTTATCATTATTTGTCACGTAAGCCACTATGATTCCAGCAGAACGCCACAAAACCATTTTGTCACTCCTTTCACAGCAAGAAGTTATCAGCATCAATGAACTGGTAGAGCAGTTGGCTGTATCACACATGACCATTCGGCGTGATATCGCCAAGCTGGAAAAGCAGGGCAAGGTGCTGTCTGTGTCCGGCGGCGTGCAGTTAAGTACTGTGTTACATCATGAACCTTCCCATGATGCCAAGGCGACCCAGCACGCCGATGAAAAAGCTCAGATTGGTCAGATCGCCAGTCGGCTGGTGCCGCGCAATGCGACCGTCTATTTAGATGCCGGTACCACGACGCTGGAGATTGCGCATCACCTGGCGGCGCGGGATGATTTGTTGTTTATCACTAACGATTTTGTGATTGCGGCTTACCTGATGCACAACAGCGAAAGCAATCTGTATCACACCGGCGGACGAATCGACCGCGAAAACCAATCCTGCGTTGGCAGTAAAGTGGCGGATTTTCTGGCTGGCATGAACGTGGATGTCTCGTTTGTTTCGACCTCATCCTGGAACCTGCGCGGTATTTCCACCCCGAGTGAGCCAAAAGTGATTGTGAAAAAAGCGGTGGCCGCTGCCGGTCAGAAAGTGATTCTGGTCTCTGATTCGTCCAAATATGGCAAAGTCGCCACATTCCACGCACTCGATATCCAGATGTTTGATGTGATTGTGACTGATGCCTCTTTTCCCCTCAGCGTGCGTCAGGAACTGGAAGAAAAAGGTATTCAGGTGCTGATGGAACCAACCCCTGCTATCAGTAGTGCGCTTTCCGCTTAAATTTGTGCCATGCACAAGGTGCTGATTGCATCGCAACCCGATTAACGCTGCCAAAGGCCAGTCATTGCACTGGCCTTTGCTCTATCTGTACTGTCACCGATGCTGCCTCTTTTTGTATACCGATCTGATTTTCCGACATATTCTGCGGTGAATGGCGTGTGAAAATTGACCTCTGTCCATTTGCTATTAAGTTTAATTAAGAGAGCAATTTTAGTTTGGCGCTTGCAGTCGGGAGGCGTCTTTCGCTGGTTGGCTATAAGGAAGACAATATGCTGTTCGGCAGAAAAGTAAAACCACAGAGCAATGATCAACAACTGGCTATGCAAGCAATGCAGGCCGAACTTGCCAGTATCGCCAGTTCGTGTGCAACAATTTATTTTACTCCTGCAGGGGAAGTTTCTTGATGCCAGTGCCCGCTTTCTGAAAGTGGTGGGTTACAGTCTGGAGGAGGTCAAGGGCAAACATCACCGTCTCTTTTGTCCGCCGGAATTTGCCGACAGCCCGGAGTATCGCCAGTTCTGGAGTGAACTCGCAGCAGGGAAAGCCAAGCGGGGCCAGTTTTTGCGGCGTGATAAGCAGGGTCGGGATGTCTGGCTGGAAGCCACCTACATTCCGATTCAGCAGGATGGTAAAGTGGTGCGGGTGATGAAAATTGCCAACAATATCACCGAGATCTACGAAGAGTCAGTCGATGATAAGGCGTTGCTGCAGGCGATTCATCGCTCCAACGCGGTGGTCGAGTTTACCCCGGACGGTAAAGTGGTCGATGCGAATGAAAACTTTCTGCGCACCATGGGCTACCGTAGCTTGGATGAGATTAAGGGGCAGCATCACCAAATCTTTTGTCCGCCGGAGTTTTATCAGGAAAATCCGACATTCTGGCGCGATCTGGCCAGTGGCAAAGTGAAAAAAGGTTTGTTTCGCCGTCTGAGCCGCCATGGCGAAACGATCTGGATTGAAGCGACTTACAATCCGGTCTTTAATCACAATGGTAAAGTCATTAAGGTCACCAAAGTCGCCATCAATATCACCAAACGTATGGAGCGTCAGCTGGCGATCCAAAAGGCGGCCGAAATGGCGCACAGCACGTCGGTTGAAACCGCTCAGGTTTCAGAGCGCGGCGCTGAAATTTTGCAGCAGAACCTCACCAATTCAGAGAAAATCTCCGCAGATATTGAGCAGTCCTCGCGTCTGGTTGAGGAGCTAAATACTCAGTCGGAGGACATTGCGAAAATAGTCACCACCATCAAAGCCATTGCTGATCAGACCAACCTGCTGGCGCTCAATGCTGCAATAGAAGCGGCCCGGGCCGGTGAGCACGGCCGTGGTTTTGCTGTGGTCGCGGATGAAGTCCGCACGCTGGCATCGCGTACTACCAAGTCGACGGAAGAAATCAACAGTATGGTGGATCGCAACAGTCAGCTGGTGGAAGACGTACGTAAAAGTATGTTTGGGGTGACTGATCAGGCGGGGAAAAATGAGGATCTGATTGCGGAAGCATCGGAAATTATTGGTGAAATCCTCAAAGGTGCTGAATACGTTTCTCACACAGTGGGTGATTTGGTCAACAACACCAATGATTAACAGCGGGGCCACCGGAGGTCTTATTAAGCGCAGCAGCTGCCGAAATTACGTGTATTTGCCTCTGATTTTCGGCCGGAGTGCGTCAGTGAGGCAATTTTCATTACTCATCTTTCTCTTGGCACGATAAAGTATAAGGGATTAGCGGCACTGATAGAGAGTGGCCGCCTTGTTCTGTTAAGCGTCAAAGGAGAGGGATTTGAAATACGATGTCGTGGTAGTGGGTGCCGGTTCGATGGGAATGGCCGCAGGCTATTTCCTGGCCAGACAAGGTAAGAAAGTACTGCTGATGGATGCGTTTGATCCGCCACACCATCATGCCAGTCACCACGGAGAGACCCGTATCATTCGTTACGCTTACGGTGAAGGTAAAGAATACGTACCTTTGGCGCTGCGTGCGAAAGCATTGTGGGAAGAGCTGGAACAGCACAGTGGCCAGACACTGTTTTTGCAAACGGGTGTGCTCAATATGGGCGCTGAAAGCTCGCGCTTCATTCAGACTCTGATTGCCAGCGCTGAAAAATATCAATTGCCGCTGGAAATTCTCAATGCAGATCAGGTTCATGCCCGTTTCCCTGGCATCACACTGCCGGAAAATTATATCGGCTGCTTCGAATCGACTTCCGGCGTTTCTGCGCTGCGAGGATTGCATTGCCGCATATCGTGATCTTGCTCTGGCACACGGTGCTGAGCTGCTGACCTACCATCCGCTGCAGGATATCAAAGCAACGGATGAGGGTGTCACGCTGTACAGCGGCGATAAAGTGATTGAAGCCGATAAAGTCATTGTGTCTGCCGGCGCTTGGGCGACCAAACTGATTGCCAAACTTGATTTTGCGCTGCCGATGCAGCCAAACCGCAAAACCTTCGCCTGGTTTGAAGCAGAGGAAGCGGTATATGGCCAGGATGTATTTCCGGCCTTTTCGTTCGACTCGCCACAAGGGATTTACTACGGCTTCCCGAGCATTGATGGTGCCGGCCTGAAAATGGGACGTCATGACGGTGGTGAGCGGCAGGACCCGGACCAGGAGATTGCTGAATATGATACGCTGACCGACAGTGTTGATCTGGAGCGATTCCTGGCCACCGTGATGCCACAGACTCAAGGTCTCAAGTACGGCAAAACCTGTATGTACAGTATGACCGCAGATGAGCACTTCATTATCGACACTCATCCGCAGCACAGCAACGTGATTATCGCCGCCGGATTCTCAGGGCACGGTTTCAAGTTTGCCAGCGTGATTGGTGAGATTCTCAGTGATTTGGCCGCGAAAGGGACAACTGAGCACGATATCTCGCTGTTTTCACTGCAGCGTTTTCGCTGAGACTGAATGACCCACGACAGTACAGAATTGAGCACAAAGGAAGCGATCGCTTCCTTTTTTCATCTCTGAGTCCCGCTTATCCCGCCACTTTTATATCGTGCTGCCAGCTCTGGGCGAGAAAATCGATAAACTGGCGCACCAGCGGAGTCTGATAACTGCGTGACAGATACACCGCCCATAAACCACTGCTCGGGGAATGATACTGAGGTAATACTCTGACTAATTCGCCACTTGCCAAATAGGGATTGGCCAGGTCACAGGGCAGCCAGACCACACCTTTATGGCTGAGAGCCGCACGACGTAATATCGCCATATCATTGGCACTGATCGTGCCTGAAACTTTGACCGAAAAGTGCTGATTGTCACGCACAAAGTCCCAATGATGATTGGTGAGATGGACAAAGCAGTTGTGCTGCGCAAGATCGGCCGGTTCACTTATACGGTCATGATTGGCCAGATAGTGCGGAGTTGCGCAAACCACGGTATCAACGATGATTAAGCGGCGGGCAATCAGGCTGGCATCCGGTTGCTGGGTAAAGCGTAGCGCCACGTCAACCCGATCATCGACCAGTTGGGACAGGCGGTCTGAGGCCAGAATATCAATCCTTACCTGAGGATGCAGTTCGGTAAATGCCTGCACGGTATCGAGCAGCAGGTGCTGGGCGAGACCTATCGGCGCTGAGATCCGGATGCTGCCGCTCAGTGACTGCGCCTGTTCCAGCGCGCGAATCTCCAGTTCTGCCGTCTGATCGAGGATCTGTTCACAGTGTCTGAGCGCTTCTTCACCGGCAGCGGTCAGGCTGACTTTACGTGTGGTGCGGTGTAATAGACGCTGCCGCAGCCAGTCTTCAACTTCCTGTACATGGCGTGAAACCTGTAAACGGCTCAGATTCAGATTATCGGCGGCTTTGGTGAAACTGTTGGTATTGGCGACTTCAACAAAGCTGCGCATCGCGGTCAGTCGATCCATAGTGATGCCTGATTAGTAACTTAGTTAGATACAATCTACATCATTTATGCGCATTTATCACCGGATCTCGAGCGACTATACTGGTTTGCGTTGATTAAATCTAATTCGATTCCATTGAGGAGTATCAAGATGAAAGTAGCAGTATTCGGTGCAACAGGTTGGATTGGTAGCCACATCGTTGAAGAAGTGAAAGCACATGGTCATGACGTGGTTGCCATTGCCCGTGACCCGTCTAAAGTGACCGCACAAGGTGTCGAAGTGCGCCAATTTGATTTGACCGGTAATGCGCAACTGGCTTCGGTACTGGAAGGCGTGGATGCGGTGATTGCTTCTATCGGTGGCCGTGCGGCGGGTAACCACGAAATCGTTGCCAATACAGCGAAAAACATGCTTGAGCAATTGCCTGCAGCCGGTATTGAACGTCTGCTTTGGGTCGGCGGCGCCGGTTCACTGGAAGTGGCTCCTGGTGTTCAACTGTTCACCGTACCTGACTTCCCGGCTGAATATAAACCTGAATCTCTGGCTCAGGGTGAAGCTTTGCAAGTATTCAAAAACAGCGACAGTGCTGTGCAATGGACCTTCATCTGTCCGGCTGCAGAAATTTTCCCTGGCGATAAACAAGGCGCTTACCGCGTGACTGTCGACCAGTTTATGACTGACGCAGAAGGCAACAGCCGCATCTCTGTTGCTGATTACGCCGCGGCGCTGGTTGATGAGCTCGATAGTGGCGACCATCCACGTCAGCGTATTGGTTTCGCTTACTAATTGGTTAGCAAGTCACGTCGATCGCAAGTGACGCCGAACGCAAACAGTTCGTCAGTACAGATTCGTCCGCCCGTTTGGTAACCCGATTTGCCAACCAGGTGAGACGCAGCCAGCCGCAAGGCTGGCTTTTTTGTGTCTGCTTAACGTGTGTTGCAATTAAATCAGTAAGTGCTCACTTTTTGTCCTGGCTTTAAAATTCAGCGCCGTGTGGCATAAGCGGAAGATAGAGCAGGGGGCGATATTGCCACCGGTGGGCGCCTGAACAGGCAAACGAGTGTCTCAGACCATGAACAGCACTGAATAAATCTAAATGCGACACGTTTTTATTGCGAAAATCGATTAACCTGTTAACGTTCAAAAGTCATGCAACGGCATGACTTTTTTCATTTCTTTCCAGCGTTCGCGGCTTAACAGCAGTTTATTCTGATTATAAAAAGGCATCATCATGGACTATTTTAACAGCACGGTACTTCTTGCTATGTTTCTTATCTTTGTCGGTTCGTTTGTGCAAACGGCGATTGGATTTGGCCTGGCGATTGTTGCCGCACCGCTGCTGATCATGGTGTCGCCTGACTATGTACCAGCACCGATTTGTCTGGTGGCGCTGTTTATTTCGCTGTTGAGCGCCGTTAAACATCGCAGCAATATTTCGATTGGCGGCCTGAAAATGGCGTTGATTGGTCGCATTCCCGGCTCAATTGCCGGCGGCTTACTGCTGGTGTGGGTCTCAACGGAAGTATTAACGCTTTGGCTCGGTTTACTGGTGCTGTTTGCGGTGGCGGTGAGCCTGTTGCCGTTTCGGATTGAACCTACCCCGACCCGGATGGGCATTGCCGGTTTCTTCTCCGGCTTTTTTGGCACCAGCAGTGCGATTGGCGGTCCGCCGATGGCCTTGCTGCTGCAGCATCAGGAAGCCAATCAGTTGCGCGGCAATTTATCCGCTTTTTTTGTCTTCAGTTCAATTATCTCACTGTTGGTGCAGATCCCGACCGGCTTTCTGACCGTGTATCATTTACTGATCACGATTCCGCTTATCCCGTCTGCGTGGCTCGGTTACGCATTGGCGCGCAAAACGACTCAAACCCTGCCGAAAGAAAAAATCCGTTCCGGCGCACTGGTGCTGTGTTTACTGAGTGGCTTGACCGCACTGATTAAAGGTCTGATGTAAGCTATTGTTATGTTGATGAGAAAATATATTGTGCTAGTGAGAGAACAGGTTATCTCAGTAAGCAAACAGTCATTCATCCTGAGTTAATCCTGAGAATGGATAATGATCGGACGCTCCAATGAGCGGATGAGTTAATAACATCATGACAGAGAGGTAAACAGTCAGTGCTGAGAGCAATTGGTAATATTATCTGGTTTTTATGCGGCGGCGTTGTTATGGGCCTGGCGTGGTGGTTTTTTGGCTTGCTGGCGTTTATCAGCATTATCGGTATTCCTTGGGGACGGGCTTGTTTTGTGATCGGGACTTTTTCCTTCTTCCCGTTCGGGCAGGAGGCAATTTCACGGCGTGAACTGAGTGGCGAATATGATATCGGTACCAGCGAATTTGGTGTGATTGGTAATGTGATTTGGTTTCTGCTGGCGGGTATCTGGCTGGCGCTGGGCCATCTGGCTTCAGCGGTGGCGTGTTTTATTACCATCATCGGTATTCCGTTTGCGTTGCAACATCTCAAACTGGCGGTGATTTCTCTGGCGCCGATTGGTCAGACTGTGGTGCCGAAAGAAGTCGCGATGCGCGCCAGATATGGTCAGCGCCGTTAACCCTAAGCGAGCTGACCGCTCAATAAGCGTGAATACCGAAAGCACGCAGCCGTGCGGGCAGAATATCGTCTAACTGCTGCACTTCATCCGGTTCAATTTCAATCAGGTTGAATTGGTGCTCTGTATATAAAGCTCGGGTTTGCTGGCGGTGTTTCTCCTCAATGGGAGCGCCGTCGGTTCCCCAGTACTGGATGTATATTTTACCGCCCGGCAGATAAAAGTCACTCATCACGCTTTTCTCAATCGGCAACGGGCGTTGATAGGCGTGGACTAAGCCGGCTAGATATAACCAGTTGTCAATCAACAGCTCACCGACCGAACGCACGTAATGGCCATCCAGCGTGCGGTGTTTGGCAGCAAACTTATGACGAAAGCTGGTGAACGATTTATCCGTGGCATGCTCATCGGCATCCTGACCGAGAAATTCAATCACCGACTGGCGTAAATGCGGGTTGTGACGGATGGAGTCATGCCAGAAGACAAACTTCTGCTCCGAACCTTTATCTTCTCTCTGCCTGGCCCCGACTCGTAAACCTGATGGCGTGGCAACCCAGCCGGTATCTCCTTTCGTTATCCAGCCCAGTTCACTGAACAGCTGATTAATTTTCTTTGGATTGAGTTTGAAGTAGTCACCCACCTGTGTCGCGCTGAGAGTTTGTCCGCTGGTGGCGCTCAGATCGATGAGTAAATTGTTGGGCCA
Organism: Vibrio sp. CDRSL-10 TSBA; assembly: GCA_039696685.1. Taxonomy (NCBI): domain Bacteria; kingdom Pseudomonadati; phylum Pseudomonadota; class Gammaproteobacteria; order Vibrionales; family Vibrionaceae; genus Vibrio; species Vibrio sp. CDRSL-10 TSBA. The sequence continues at coordinate 1,352,232 of CP155565.1, forward strand.
GACGATAAAAGGTCCGAATTTAGGGTGTTGGGCATACTCACCACCGAACTTGGCGCCGAGGTCGGTTAAGATCCACTGATCGTCAAAACGGTTGATGTAGCCGGCTTTTTTCAAATCGGCGAACAACTGCTTGGCATCGAGATTTCTCTGTTTGGCCAGCGCTGAAGTGGATAGTTTGGCTGAAGTCGAACGTTTGTCTGCCATAAGGCTTGCCTGATTTGCCCGTTTTTATCAGTGTAACCCGCGTGTCGCGCGATGGCAGGGATAATATGGGGAAATTGTGAGCCTGCTGAGTGATTTACAATGTAAACTCTCTCCGCTAGCGCTGAAGTGATTGTGGTTTTCTGCGCTTGATTGGTAGCATGGGCGTAGTTTGGTGCGAGGCAGGCAGAATGGTAAGACGAGCAGCAAAAGTCGCGATACTGGTATTGGCGCTGATGTCAGCTGTGGTGATGTGGCAGCGGGCTCAACTGGCGGTACTGGCCCTGACGCGTACCGATCCGCTGCCCTATACACAAGCATTGGTGACACAGCAGCGCTATGCTGAAGCCGCTGAATATCTCGGCTTTTTTATGCAATATGACTATGTCAGTTCTGATCCCAAAGCACAGGAATTAGCGCACAATATTGCCGCCGTGCGCAGCGAATGGAAGTATCAGTTTGCCAAGTTGCAGCAGGGATTACTGACCGGAACCAGCGATGAAAGCATCGGAATGACGGCCGCTGTGGTGACTGATTTTCTGGTTATCGGCGATTTGCGTGATTTAACCCGTCAAGGGCTTAACCTTGCGCAGGGCGAAGAGGTGGATGAAACTCTGGTCGCTCTGGCATCGCTCGGACTACTTGCCAGTGCCGCACAAATCGTTAGTGGTGCTGGTACGCTGGAAACCGCCGGCGCCGCGACTCCGGTGTTACTGGCCACTACGGCCGGTAAAAGTGCGCTGGTCACACTCAAAGCGGCCAGGAAAGTGGGTAAGCTACCGCCCTGGTTAGCGAAAACCTTAGTCAGTGAAACCAAACTGGCCCGCCAGTCAAAAAACCTGCACGGAGTGTCGGCACTGCTTGGTGATGTCAGCGTACTGGCCAGAAACCCGTGGCGGGTTGCGTCTGCTTAGTCGCAGCGGTAACCGGGCTGAACTGAGCGCTATGGCCAGATTTGCGCAAACCTTTGGCGAGCACAGCGCGACTTTGTACCGCCTCGGAGGGGATGTGGTGCTGCAGATGGCTCATCGCGCACCGCAACTGGGCAAAAGCACCCTGATGCTGGCGGCCACATTCGGCCAGCGCGGATTGAGAGTGCTGGATAACCTCGGGGCGGTCAGATTTACCAAGTATGTCAGCCGGGCAGCGAAGCTCTCCTATAAAGGCGATGTGTTACGTTTACTGGCCAAATGGTTGCTGCAGTTACCGCACTGGTTGCTCATGCTGTTTATCGTCCTGGCGGCTCTGATCTGGTTGCCGTGGCGTTGGATTAAACGTCTTTGGATGCGCAAAGCGTAATCTTGCTGAGTTTTCATTCTAGAACTGCGGGATGTAATGAACATCCCGCGTTACGTCTTATCATTCCTGCTTAACCCCATAAAATGCCAGTCAGGCATCGCAATGCACGTCGCTGTGATGCCCGATAACAACAGCAACAAGGGGAAAGTCATGAGTTTTCAATCCGCACGCCAGTCTTCTGAGCGTGACACCATACGCGAGATGATCGAGCAGTTCGGACAATGCTGGCTGGAAGGCGAAGCGGCTGCTATGCCGCTGCTAATGCAGCAGGAAGTGCAACTCATCAGCCATCAGCACGGTGAGCACAAGGGACGGGATGCTGTTTTACAGGCGCTGAGCCGAGATACGGCCGCTGCGGCTTTACTGGGACAGACGTCCAATCATTATATTGCTGTCGATGGCGATCAGGCTGCCGCGAGTATGTATCTGTTTGGCCTAAAACCAGGTCATAAACGCCAGTATTTCCTGTTTGGTGCCGCGCTGGTGATGCGCTTGCAGCGCCACGAAAACGGCTGGCTGTTTAGTGAAATTCGACTGCAGGTTAACTGGTCACATGGTGACCGAGGCCTGATGTCGCACTGGAAAAATGTACCGGGCGAGCATGGCTGGAAAATGGGTGATGAGCCACCGGTACTGGTGAGTGAGCTGCATTCGCCTTGGGCGCTTTTACCTGATGCTCCAGTGCCGGAATCATTGCCGGAGGCATTATCTGAGCTTTATGCGCGTTACTCATTTGCAGTGGACCAAAATGATATGAGTCTGCTGACGACCGCTTACAGCCAGGATATTTCCGGAGGATTTGCGCCGGTCGGGAATTTTTCCGGCCATGATAAGGTGATTAGCATTCTGAAAAACTTCCGCCATCTGGCTTCGGTCTGGCAGCATTTTGCACACGTGGTACGGGTGGAAGATGAAGGTGACGGTCGCCATGCCAAGATGATCATCGCGCGCATTATTCCTGAGCCCCGGTCGATGAACAAGGTCGCCAGGTGTACGGGGCGCACTATCAGTTGCGGGTACGACTGGAAGATGATCATCAGTGGCGTATCTGCTGGACCGATTATCGTACTGGTTGGTTTACCCAGGATGATGTGCCGGAATTTGATATTGGCCGGGCAACCGCCTGATAAACACCTGTTACAAGCTCATTCGATTGATATGTCGAGTGGGCTTTTGGGATTCTTGATGACAACGTCAGGAGTGAATATGGCTCAAGATTGGATTTAGGAGGGCCATGATATTTGGCGACTATTGGCAACTTTAGAGCGCGCAAGGCAATATATGAAATTTAGTAGTTAGGTATAATGCTCAAATGAATGTTGATATTGAGCATTGGATCACGTCAAGTTGGGTGGAACCGAATTTTCCGTTTGCCGACCATCCTTGATATAATGCTGGTTCAATGTGTATAGAGAGTGTATATGTCTGATCACGAGAAGATTTATAGCAAATTATTGCAAACCATTGTTGAGCATCGGTTGCCTCCGGGCGCACGTTTACCGGAAGACAAACTCTCTGAGGCATTTAATGTCAGTCGTACCGGGATTCGCAAGGTTTCTGCAGCGTCTGGAGATTGAGCGTTTTGTGATTATTCGTCCTAACAAAGGCGCGCAGGTGAACGTGCCGAGTGAGAAAGAAGCCAACGAAGTGTTTGACTCGCGTATTTTGGTGGAGTCAGAGCTGATTCCGGCGTTATTGAAACACTGGGACGGACAACAATCGAAGCGTTTCAGCACTATGGTCGAGCAGGAAAAGCAAGCGGACAGTAACAACGATCTTGCTACCTCTATTCAGTTAACGGCTAAATTTCATTACGAACTGGCTGCGCTGGCCGGCAATTCGATACTCGCCCAGCTGGTCGAGCAGCTCTGCTATCGCTCATCGCTGGTGATCGCCGCGTATGGCTCGCGCAACAGTGTCGGATGTGACTGTGGCGACCACAGTGATCTGATTCGTATTCTGGATGACGGCGAGGTGGCACAGGCGCAAGCCTGGATGCAGAATCATCTGCGCCATATCAAATCATCGCTGCATATTGAGGGTAAGAAAAACGAGGAAATTGATTTCCAGCGTTTGTTCTCCAGTTGACAAAGATGAGTGATACACCTGTATGGGTGGGCATCACGTCCGAATAGTCAGCCTCAACTCAAAATAAAGGGCCACTGTCGAACAAGACATCGGCCCTTTATTTTATTGTCTGGCGACCAGAGGCGCTTAACCAGCCTGATAACGCGGATAGTCGGTGTGCCCTTCGGCTCCGCCGCCATAAAAAGAGCGACGTTTGACTTCCGCCCAAGGCCAACCGAACGTAAGGCGAGGTTGAAAGTCTGGATGAACACCTGAAGTTGTTCAGTGATGATGTGCGCTTGGTGCATGCCGGGACGACACTTTTAGCGGAATATAAAGACGGAATGAAAGCCTGGTTTCAACGTCTGCCGCCGGAAAATGGTTCACACTTCATTGAGCGTTTTGAATTCAAAATGGTAAGCGACCGACTGGCGGTGGTCACCATGAAGGTCGCGTACCAGGCATTGCTGGAAGATGGCCACCTGATCGGTGCAATGATCGATTATTACACCGAAGTGGTGTTTGATGAGGGTGGCCGGGCTTGTTTCCGCTTTATTCAGAAAACGCCGGTAATGGCCAATCCTGCGACTACTTTTACGGCATCATTTGCTGCTAACCGCCGTGAATCTTTCAACGCCTGTTTCATGGGTCGGTTGCTGGCGTGCGATCATGCTGCGCTGCACGCTTTGACTGACGATCAATCGGTGGCTGATAAGCTCAATGCTGTGCTCGGGCATCTATCCTCCCGGCAGATGGCTGAGGCGGAAGTGCTGCCCGGCCAGGGCGAATTGGTGCGGCTGATTGTGCCTGATGATGCGAGCGAATGGTGTTTAACCCTGGCCGAGAAAGGCGGTGCCTATCTCCGTATTACCGACCTGCATCCGGCGTAGAAGCAGTTTACCGGTTGGTTGATAAGCCTGCGCTGCGTCTGAGCAGGGCAGGTATTGCCTGTTTGCTGGTGGTGGCAATGGTTTGCATCAGAGCAAAGCTGGGATTGTGTATTCCTTTCACATTCAGTTCGTTCAGCATCAGCATCCACAAGCGCGCTGTCATTTGCGAGTCCGCCAACGCACGGTGGAAGGTTCCGTCATTTTCAATCTGCTTAAAACGGACTAAATCGCCCAGTTTGTGGGTCGGAGCGTTTTGAATCAGGCGCCTGGCTATCAGCATTGAACAGGCAAACTGACCACCATAGCGGGCATCAATCCGTTCCAGTTTCTGCATCAAGAAAACGCTTATCAAAACTGGCGTTATGAGCCACTAGCGGACTGTCACCGATAAAGTCGGCGAATTCTGCCATCACTTCTGCTGCACTCTCTGCCTGACTCAGCATGGCATTACTGATGCCGGTATAGCTTTCAATAAAGCCGCTGACCCGAAAACCGGGATTCATCAGGCGCTGGAATGTTGCGCTGATTTCACCGTCCACGAGTTTTACCGCACCAATTTCAATGGCACGATCACCCATATTCGGTGAGAGGCCGGTGGTTTCAAAATCGAGCACGATAACGGAATGAGCAGGGTGTGACATGGTAAAGATCCGGTCAGTATAAAAGCTGAATTATACCGAATTACCAGCCCGTTGGCAGCAGGGCTGGATGAGCAACGATGTCTCTGTCACCGTGTGGCGTACGCTATGTATATATTTGATAAGTCGCATATGTCTAACTACACTCAAATCGAAAATGACGGCGAGTTTTTATACTAATTTCATTTCCTTGAAAGGGGCAGGCATGCGAATTCATTCAATTCGGTTGAAGATGATGATACCCATCTTAATTCTGGCGGTGCTGGTATTGGCGGCGGTCGGCTTTATGCAGATCATCACCAAAATAGAAGAACGTGCGATGGATAAGCAGGCTAAGTCTTATTTTGAAGCGATAGCCACTGTGTTGAATGCTGACCGGGATATTTATCAGGCGCGGCTGGCTCAGGCGGAAATGCTATCCAATTATGGCAATCGTGCCGAGCAGCAAAAAGTGTTTGATGAGAATGCGCAACAAGTGTTTGACCGCTTTCAGCTTTTTCGCAACTTACTTAAAGATGAGCCGCAATTAACAGCCCCTTTCAGCAATTTTGAATCCTTGTATCAGACCTGGCTGGCAAGCAGCCAAAGCCTCAACCAGATGTTTACCACCAAGCAGACTCTGGTTGCTCAAATGGAGTCCATCGATCAAGACTTTTACTCATTACGCAATTTACTCGATGTGGCTGAAAAAGAGCTCAGAGCGCACGCAGTTTCAACGGATGGTGCTGTCGTTGACCATGAGCTGATGAAGCGCTATCTGGAGGCCGTTGCTGAAGTGCTTAATGCTGACCGTGATCTTTATCAGGCGAGACTGGCTCAGCAGAAAGCGCTGACCAACATCGGAGATCAGGCGCAAAACCGTGAAGAATTTGAGCGGAATGCGTTAGAAGCAATGGGGCGGGTACAATCTTACATGACATTGATGTCCAATGAGCCCGATTATGTCAGGCCGTATGCCCGGTTTAACGAGATTTTTGCTGGCTGGCTTAAACGCAGTGAAGCTCTGTTTGACTCGAAAGTCTTGGCGTTATCGCCGGGGCATCAGGATATCCTGAGTCAGAGTGATGAGAGTTTTGCTGCCATTAGGGAGTTACTCGACAAGGGTGGTGAGGCTGTGCGTGATCATGCGCGTTTAATGGAACAGCAAACTGCTCAGGAAGTGGCGCAGTATCAGAAACTGGCTTTGATCGTAGTGGCGATTGGTTTTGTGATAGCGTTCGGGATTGGTTATTACATGCCTAAGCGCATCACCGAAAACGTCAACAGCGTGTCACGGCGGATCAAAGAGATCTCTGAAGGGGACGGCGATCTGACCGCGCGGATCAATTCGCAATCCAAAGACGAACTGGGCGATCTGTCACGGGAATTCGATCAGTTTGTTACCAAGCTGCAAGGGATCATGCGCATTATTCAGGAAAAAAGCGCGGCTGTGGGGGACTCGACCCATGAGCTGGAAAAAGTCGCTGATACAGTGAATCAGATTACCCCGGTGTTGGTTGACTCCAGTGATTCGATTGTCAGTGCGGCGAGCGAGATGTCGGCGTCTAATGAGCAGGTGGCGAATGTGGCGTCTGAGACGTCCAATGAATCAACCAATGCTGCCGATCATATTCAGCAGGGGCGGGGCGTGATCAGTTCATCGCATAAAAGTATTGATGAGCTGGTGCGTAATATCGACGTAACCATGAATAAAGCCCAGGATCTGGAGAACAATTCAGTATCGATTTCATCGGTACTGGAAGTGATTCGTGGTATTGCTGAGCAAACCAATCTGCTCGCTCTCAATGCTGCGATTGAAGCCGCACGTGCCGGTGAATACGGCCGGGGCTTTGCGGTGGTGGCGGATGAAGTTTCGCGCCCTGGCAACGCAAACCGGTGAGAGCACCAACAAGATTGAAGAGATGATCAGCCAGCTGACACACAGCGTTAATGAGGCTTTTACCAGCATTAAAATGAGTAAGGAAAATGCCAACCAGACCGTCGATAGCTTCAACCAGGTTGTTGAAGTCTTTGATGCACTGAGCCGGTCGATGAACAATGTACGGGAATTGTCGGAGCAGACTGCGCTGGCAACTCAGGAGCAGGCTACGGTATCGAATGACATCAACAAGAACATGATCGCAATGAAAGACCAGACCGATGGGGTTGATCAGGCGTCGAAACAGATTCATCGCCAGTTTAGTGCATTATCGAATTTGTACCGTGAACTGGATGAACAGGTGTCGAAATTCCGAGTGTAAACAGCATTTCGAGTGTAAACAGAAAACAACTTAGCCTATAAAAACGCCCGGACGCAAAACATAAGTCCGGGCGTTGTTGTCTCTTGTTCACGATAACGGGATATCAGGATGAACGTTTGTCCGAATTAGGTGGTGTCACTTCGCTGTCCGGTTTATCAAAGTAGGCGGCGAAACCACTGCGGGTCGGTTTATACGGCCAGTAATGATGACCCACTCGGATCACCAGGGTTGCCAGCGCCAGAATCAACGCAGCCAGAGACAGCCAGACAATAAATACCCCATCAATCTCTTTCATCCCCAGAGTGATGTAACGGGCAATAGCCATGATCGCGATATAGATAGGATAGCGAACCGGTATTTTTCCGTGCGAGACGAACTGGTGCACCATAGTGAGCACTTCCAGATAGATAAACATCAGCAGAATATCGGTCAACAGCACCGCCTGGGCAGTAAAGATATGCTTAAATTCATTGGCGATGGCGAATAACGTCGCCAGTGTTATCGCGACCAGTAATACGGCCTCGATAATATGGTAAACCTTCAGAAACAGTTGGGTGAATTTTTTGGATAGTGACGATTCCATTGCTTTACATCCATATCATTAACATTAATGCCATAGTAAGAGGTCTGGGTTGGATTGGCGAGATTTATTGATAATTCAGCCGATTGATGATGCTTTGGCCTGAGCAGACTAGCGAACGGATATTGCAGCTCAGTGACTGTGCCGGTTTTTCTTTTCCAGTGGATGGCTATTTTCATCAGTGGATGGCTATTTTCTCCGTGGATAAAATGGCAGCAGTTAGTAAATCTAATTTTGCATAGTTTCAAATTTAAATATTACTGTAAATCAAAAAATAGCCGCTAGAACAGGAGTAGGTTGGATGGGATTGGTTTATTTGAGGGAGTAAAGATGACCACATTCAAAGTATTTCTCAGAGACATGTTGGGTTTAGTTTTGATTCTTTCTGCGGTGCTGGCATTGTTTAGTCTGTTGTTGGATCTGACCGCGCTGTTTGCCTATCTTCATCATGATTCAGGCCATGCTTCACTGCTGTTGCATGAGTCTTATTATCTGTTGGTGTTTTTTATTCCGCCCTATTTCATCGGCAAATACATCAACCGGGCCGAGGTGGTGCAAGCGGTGGAAGATTTTCTGCTGATGAAAAGTAAGCAGTCATAATACCTCTCCTGCCGCGGACAATATGACCTTTGCTGTCGGGAGCAAAGGTCATCTCCAGAGGGCTTTATAGCCCGGGCAGATCTAACCGCAAATACTGGTACTGACCGGATTCAAGGTAGGCCAACTCTTCCTGATAGCCAGAACTGAGCAGAGGAAAACGCTTGTAGGTTTTCGGATCCAGGCTGTTGGCTTCAATATGAAACCCCGGTGCCTGTCTGTCGCGTTTCCACTGGTTACGAAACAGTAACTTGAAAAACTTCACGGTGTAATCAGCCATCAGCGATTTGTCTATCGCGGAAAATTCTTCGGTCATCGTTTCAAAAGTATCACGGGGCGGCATCCCGGCCTCGAGGGTGAGAAATACCATGCGATCCAATACATCAAACGGCATTAAGTCGTCCTCATCGCGCTGCTCCCCCGGACGAAGCTCAGCGGTCGGGCGCTGATTATTAATGTAGGACAGGGCACTGAGCTTCATGGTTTGACCATCCTGAGAGCAGAAACCGTGACGCTCAAGCCACAACAGTAACTTGAGAATACGCGTCTTGGTGACGCCGCAGATGGGCGCCAGCACGCCGGATGAATCGCCATCCATGGTGCAGTAACCGACCGCGCCTTCAGACATATTGCTGGTGGTGAGCAGCAGCTTGTTTTCGAGGTTGGCGATAAACCAGATGCTCGGAGAACGCACCCGGGCCTGAATATTTTGCAGGGCGATATCATGTTCCTGCCAGTTGAGATCGAGCGCAGTGGCTTTGGCCACCATGGCTTGGTAGTTATCAACCGCTGCACTGATATCCAGGCTGAGAAACTTTGCGCCAAAAGATTGTGCGACTTTTTGCGCCGCTTCGCGCGTAACCGGTCCGCTGTTCGCGCTGGCCTGGTAAGCGGTGGTGAGCATATTGGCCATGATGGCGCGCGCGGTTTTCAGTACTACTTGCTGGCAATCTGCGCCCGTTGACTGCTTGTCAAATTCGCTGATGCGCTGGCTGGTGAGAAATTTACTCAGATGTGCTGGCAACGTACATTGGCTGCCTGCTGCGGTTTTAGCGATGCGTTTCTCTTAGTTCAAATACCACGGAACAGTACACACTGCTGGCGACCAGAGCGGAATCGGCGCCGCCGCTGAGCGACAAGGCGTAACCGTCGGTGGCGGTTTTTTTCAGCCAGTCACGCAGGCCAAGGGCGATGGCACGCAACGCTTCTTCATGTTCCTCATGTTCGCTCTCCTCCCAGGGGTGGTTCAAGGGCATCGGCGTCAGTTTGTGCATCAATTCGCTGTCGTTTAATCCCACCTCAATGACCTGCTCGGAATCAAAATCATGCACCTCAAAGTAGCGCTGACTGTTACTGATCTGGCCGATACGGCTGCGTGACAGATCGACATCGGCACAGACCACTTCTACGTCACTCATGTGCAGTCGCTCTCCTTTGGCCACCAGAGCTCCGTCGACAGCGATCATGGCACCGGCATCATAGATAGCCCGACCTGATTCGCAGCCGGACAGATTCGACAGTACGTAGCAAGCGGAGTAGACGCGGCTGGACTCTTCAACCAGACGTTTACGGGTTCGAAACTTACCGATCGCGAAGTGACTGGCGCTGGGGTTGGCGATGACATCGACGCCCTGGTTAAAAAAGCGCTCTGAAGTGCGGTTGGCAACCCACGCATCTTCACAGATTTCAAACCCGACTTTTACCCCGTTGATTTGGTAAACCGGGTTGCCAATCGGGGTGGGTGTTTGCATCCCGTCTAGCTGCACGGCGCTGTTTTTACTGCCGGTCCAGGGCGTGAACCAGCGCTGCTCATAGTGCAGGCCGTTGGCCGCCAGATTGCGTTTTAACGACATACCGTGAATGCCTTTGCGGGTCACCAGGGCGACCGCGTTATAAATGCGGTTGTTGATCATAACAGGCAGGCCGACGGAGACCGCCATACTGCGCGGGATGAAACGTGCCAGATCGCCGACACTTTTGAGGGCACGCCGGGCGACATGCGGGCTGTGGAAAAAATCTTCACAGCCGTAACCGGATATCGACAGTTCAGGTGTGATCAGCAGCGTCGCACCGCTCTGGTGGGCGAGTTCAATTGCTCGTTTTATGTTGGCCAGATTACCACTCCAGTCCATTGGAGTTTGGTTGAGAGAACAGGAACTGATGCGCAGTGTGGTCATAGTGAATCCTTTCTTGTGTCGCAATAAGGGCTTAGCGATGCTTTACCTGATTAATTGTATATTATTTGCACGCTTCATGGGCGCCTATTCAGGCTCATCCTGAATTCTCGCCTTTCCCCCCGATTTAGTGGCTAAGCTGCCCGGACGATCATAGTTCGTTGCATAGCGAAGTGTTTGTTTTTGAGAGTCGCTATATTCAGCTCTGTCATAATATGAAGAGGATGCAACATGATCGCGGTTCTTTTTGAAGCGCAGGCAATGCCTGAGCAGCAACAGCGTTACTTTGAGGTGGCAGCACAGCTCAAACCTTTATTACAAGATGTTGAGGGCTTTATTTCGATCGAACGATTCAGATGTACCAGTAACCCGGATAAGTTTATTTCGTTGTCCTGGTGGCAAAATGAACAGGCCATACTGGACTGGAAACAAAACAGTGCGCATCAGCAGGCGCAGCATGAAGGCAAGGTAAGCATATTCAGCCATTACACGATACGGATTCTGACGCTGAGCAGAGAGTACGCTTGGCAACCGCAGGAGTAATCACTATGTATGATATTCATATTATTTTGGCTGATGTGCCCGGGGAACTTGCTCGTATGGGGGAAATTCTCGGTGAAAATGGCATCGGACTTGAGGGAGGCGGCGTTTTTTCTTCCCAGACGGGAAGCCATGCCCACTTTCTGGTCGAAGAGGGCGAAACGGGCCAGAGCTGTCCTGGAGAATCATGGCTTTATGGTGGTTGATGTCATCAAGCCCCTGATACGCAGACTGCGTCAGGAACGGCCGGGTCAGCGCTGCTGACCTTTCTGGAGCAGCAGCGCTGGATAGAAAGAGTGCCCGGATATCGTGAAGTGGTGATAAGCGCCAGAGGCCGTGCAGCCTTGGTACAGCAATTTGACGTTAGTTTCGATGCCGAGAGCCAACGCTGACCTTGCTTGTCAGTTACCGAGTAAAGGGCGCATGAAGCTGCGTTCATAGCTCAGTACGCAATCTGTCTGTTCGGCATACTCAAAAGCGGCTTGGCAGTCAGGATCGGTCACGGAGTCGTGACGATATTGTTCATAGGCGGCTAAGGACGAAAATGAGAACAGCGCCAGAGTAATATTGTTGGCGCCCTCGGCCGGCAGAAAGTAGCCATGGTGCGTGCCACCAAACTTCTCCATCAGCGGAATCCACATCCGCGCATAACGTTCAAATTCAGCGATTTTTTTCGGGTCGATAACGTATCTGACGTGACAGGTGATCACTGTGCCTCCCTGATAAGTGATTAGGAGCTTATCATCATAAGTTTGGGCGGCGGGTCGAAAAACCAAGCCGCGCCAGGTCAAGGATAAGTGTGTGTTCCGCTTAGTTTCCGCGCTTCGTTTCTTATTTTGGTTTACTTTGGCTTAGTTCCGCGTCGTTTTCACTGCAGCTAACGGATCAACCCTTGTTCAAGTAATTCAGGGAAGACGTAAGATTTGAAAATGGTCGAGATATTGGCTTGAGCGACATTGGTGCTGTTAACCCACTTTATTTCGGCGATTTCTGCACTGGCTTTTATCTCGCCCTGATAACGATGAACCGTAAACACGCTCATTTCCAGTTCTATCTGATCATGGCCGGATGCGTTGGCGGTGTAGACGTTATAAAACGCAATATCTGCTTCAGTCAGGGTAATACCAATTTCTTCATTGAGCTCGCGGATCAGCGCTTGCTGAGCCGATTCTCCTGCTTCTGGTTTGCCACCGGGAGCAAAAAAGACGTCTTTGCCTTTGGAGCGAACGACCAGCAGAGCGCCGTTCTGAATGATGATACCAGCTGATTTTTTCATGTGTCCTCATGGTTCAAATGTGTGGATGACGATTACCGCCCATCGGAAAGGGATAAAAAAACACCGCTTCAGTGAAGCGGTGTTTGATAAGGTTACTTGGCTTTACGACGTCTGCGCAGCCACAGCAGTGCGATCACGACCACTACAGCGCCGACGCCCATGCCCACTCGGGACAGCATCAGCAGTGGTGATGTCTCGCCACCGGCGCGCAGAGTTTTGACCCGCTCAGTGCTGATGGTGACATCACTCTGGCCAATCTCTGCCATCAGATAATTGGTCACCGCAGCGACTTGAGCATCAGTCATCTCGGATTCAAAACCCAGCATGCCCTGATCTTTCTCTGGCCACACTCCTTCCAGAATCACCATCGCCACGTTATCGGCGGTTGGTTTGTTGAGAATCGGATGACCTTGCAAAGGCGGTAAACCGTTCAGGCCACGGCCTGATAAGTTATGGCACGATGCACAGTTATTGACGTACAGGGTTTCGCCTTCACTCATGTTGGCCAGGGCCTGCGGTGTGTCATCACCTTCGACCTTGGTCAGAGTTGCAGGCTGAGCGGCCGCAGCGTGATACTCGCCGCCTTCCGGCAGCAGGTAAGTGGCAATGGCTGACAGATCATCAGACGTCATGCGTGAGAAGCTTTTATCAATCGCTTCCAGCATCGGACCTGCCGCGGTGGCACCATTACCTGCATGGCCGGTGGCCAGATACTGAGTCAGCATTTGGTGGGTCCAGTACGGCTTGCCTTGCAACGCTTCAGCGGTGATATCCGGTGCATACCAGGTGCCCAGTGACGTGCCCTGCAGGTATTTGTCCTGCTGCTCTGCCATCAGGAAGTTACGCGGAGTGTGACAGGTGCTACAGTGTGTCAGACCCTGCACCAGATAAGCGCCGCGGTTCCACTCGTCAGATTGAGTGCTATCCGGCTGGTATGCTTGGTCGTCCAAAAACAGCAGGTTCCACGCCGCCATGCTAAAGCGCAGGTTGAACGGGAAACGGCAGTTTGGTCTCTGCCGGTTTCACATCCACTGGCTCTACGCCGTGCATAAAGTACGCGTACAGAGCAGAGACATCTTCGTCGGTCAGTTTCGCGTAAGCAGTATAAGGCATTGCCGGGTAAAGCTGGCTGCCATCGCCGCGTACGCCTTCACGCAGGGCCGCTGCAAATTGCTCTTCGCTGTAGTTACCGATACCGGCCGTTTTAGACGGGGTAATGTTGGTACTGTAAATGGTGCCCAGCGGGCTGCCGATAGCATGGCCGCCGCTGAATTCAGCCTGACCTTCTTCGGTGTGGCAGGCGCCACAGTCGCCGGCGATCGCCAGGTATTCCCCCTGTTTAATCAGAGTATCCTGATCGGCTGCCTGGGCGTTACCCAGTGCCAGAGTCAGTGCGCCTGCGGTCAACAAACTTCTCCAGTATTTAGCCATGTTGAGTCTCCTGAAGAATTTTATCTGCTGTACGCAGAGCCAGCGCCATTGCAGTCAGCGTCACGTTACAGGTTCCGACGGTTGGCATTACACCAGTACCGACCATAAACAGGTTTTCGTGGTCGTGTGAACGACCCCACTGGTCGGTCACGCTGGTGGCCGGATCCAGACCCATCGACAGAGTACCTGTGATGTGCTGACGGTTTTTGAACTTGCCTTCTTTACTGTGTTTGATGTTGGTCGCACCCAGTTTGGCGGCGATTTCATCATAGTACTGGTAGGTTTTTTCTGTGCCGCGTTGCACGTAGCCATCGGCATCTTTCACGTTCCAGAACATGGACGGAGTCGGCAGACCAAGCGCATCTTTGTTGCTGCTCAGTGTGACGCGGTTGTTTGGATCCGGCAGTTGTTCCAGACAGTTTTTCAGGCTCATACGACGTGCTGCGCGGAAGCGGATTTCTTCCTGCAGTTTCTTGCCGAACAAGCCTTCAGCCAGTACTTCTTTGGTGACTGCTGCCAGCTTGGACGAGTTAGAAATATCGATACGGAACGGCGCATGTTCACTGCGGAACTCGCCGTCACGGAACTGACCGATAGAGCACGGGCTGACCGGACCACGACCAGGCCACACTTCTTCATCCACGTCGAAAGTAATACCAATTGCCGGGTGATCACACAGGTTACGACCCACGTTGTCCTGTGAGTTGGCGATACCCTGCGGGAACTTGTCACTGACAGACATCAGCAGCAGTTTTGGTGTTTCAATCGCGTTGGCTGCCAGGACGAAAGTTTCACCAGTCACGCGGTGACTGACTTTGTTCCAGTCATAGTAGTTTACTGCGACAATGTTGCCTTGCTCGTCATGTTCCAACTGATACACCACCGCTTCGGTAATCACTTCAACACCGCTGTTCACCGCTTCTTGCGCGGCTAGACCACCGTGATATTGCGCATCGATTGGACAAATCGGCATACAGTTGTTGTTACCACAACAAGCCGGACGGCCATCATAGCTGCGGCTGTTACGGCCGGTGCTGTCATCGATAACTTCAAACTCAGGCGCCAGGCGCTCGGTGACGCGGCGTTGCAGGTAAGAGGCCGGGACGGCTTCCATCGGGAATGGCTTACTGCGCGGCGAAACCGTTGTTCGGTGAACCACCGACACCGGCGATCACTTCCGCCTGGTAGTAGTAATCTTCCAGATCTTCATAGCCAATCGGCCAGTCTTTACCGACACCATATTGGCTGCGCTGGCGGAAATCGTTTGGCAGAAAACGCCACAGCTGTGCAGCCCAGTGCCAGCTGGTACCACCAAACATGCGGATATACTGTGCAGAGAAAGGGTTTGGACCCGCCTGGTGCAGATAGTCGTTCGGCTCCGGCGTGTAACGCGGATGCGGTGCCATTGGTGAGAATGGATAAGGTGACATAAAGTCAGATTTAAACGCGGATGTGCGGTAGCGCTCAACCAGCTCATCGCGGTCCAGTTTTGGGCCTGACTCCAGCACCAGGACAGATTTGCCTGCTTTGGCAAGACGGGTGGCAAGCAACGAGCCATTAATGCCCGCGCCGATAACCACAACGTCGGCGGAATTTTTATTATTCATAACGACATAACTCTTGTGAAAGATTTTAAGGCTGTTGTGCCCAGCTACCAACCGGACCGTACGAGAAGCTTGGCGGCACGACTTTGTCGCTCACCAACTGGTTGGCCAGATTGTTGATGTAAGTGACATACAGGGCATCAAAGCCGGTGCCGACAACGCCGTTGTACCAACCGCTGAGAATTTCTTTCGCTAACTGTTCGCTGTCGGCGTGCGCGTCACCAAAAGCCAGTCGCTCTTGTTGCAGTAGCTCAGGTTGGCTTTGTAACAAAGTTTTGAGTTGGGTCAGGCTGGTCGCGAAATCTTTCTGGGTCTTATCCAGCGCGATAACCAGTGCGTGTGCTACCGTTTCGTTGAGTGAGTCCAGGCCCGTCAGTGAGCGTGAAATCTGGATAAAATCATCCAGCCCAGGCAGCTTGGCCTCCGGTTGTGCTGCATGCAGGGGAGACAAAGGCAGCAGCTGTCCAGCCGCTCCGGCAATTGTCACTACCCCGACCATTTTCAGCACTCGACGGCGTGAATAGTTTGTCATAATAGTTTCCAGTGAAGGTGTGCCACCTACAGAAATGCGGGTGACTGAGTGAGCGTCATCTTATTGTAGTTGTATTTAGATTCTGTGGCGTTTTGATAGTTTTAACATGACTGGCTTCAGGCCATTTTGATGCCATTATTTGCATTTAAGGCCGGGTGGTTATTCTCAGCGCCTACTATCAAATCGGTGGCGATACTAGTAAACAGCTCTCAAAAATACAATACAAAACCAACAAAATAAGAACATTTAATCACCATGAATTTTCATTTATTATAATTGTTAATTTAATTTTATTAATTCATTATTTTTGTGAATGTTAATGAGGTTATTGCCTGATAAAACAGGCGGTGAGAGCCATTTAAAATGGACTAAAATACATCTTTTATTTTAATTAAACTTGCCGTTCGGATAGACAAAGGAAATGTGAAATTGTCTCAACTTGCTCGGTTTTGAACCCTGTGTTACCTATACATGACCTTTCACTGTTAATCCCAGAAAAATGCCACAACCAAAACTCGAATTTTCATTCCGTATCGAAATCCAGGTATCCAAACCCGTTGTCGTCAGTAACGATAAAGAATTAGGCAAACGCCAGCTGATCCCGATCGAATCCGGAGTGGTCAGCGGTGCGCTGAGCGGAAAAGTACTGCCTGGCGGTATCGACAGCCAGATCATCGATAAAGACGGCTTGTGCCGCTTATCGGCCCGTTATGCGATTGAAACCGATCAAGGGCAGACCTTTTATATTGAAAACAACGGCATTCGCCGTATTCCTCAAGAGTGGCGCGAGCAACTGTTTTCGGATGATATGAGTTTCTTCAATCAACTCGCGCCGGAGGAAATCTATTTTAAAACCACGCCAAACTTTGAAGTCTACAGCTCTGAGTTGAAGTGGCTGACGGAAAGTTTGTTCGTCTGCAGTGCTCAGCGCAGTGCCACGGGTGTCTTCCTGGATATGTACCAGGTTCAGTAACCTGGTCATTCTCAACAGCAGTCCGCTGATATTGATATAAAGGCAGACTGCTTCGCTTGTGCGATCAGGCTTTTTACACCGCAGCGCGCATCCCGCCATCAACGAAAATAAGCTGACCGTTGACAAAGTTGGAGGCATCAGAGGCGAGATATACCGCGGTGCCGATCAGCTCTTGCAGTTTCGCCCCAGCGTTTCGCCGGAGTTCGGTTGCACAGCCAGGCGGTAAACGCCGGGTCGTCGACCTGGCTTTGCGTCATGTCTGATTTAAAATAGCCCGGTGCAATGGCATTGACCTGGATATTATGTTTGGCCAGTTCGACACACGCACCGCGGGTGAGCATTTTCACCGCGCCTTTCGATGCCGCGTACGGAGTGATGGTTTCGCGGCCGAGTTCTGCCTGCATCGAAGCGATGTTGATGATTTTACCCGCCTGACGCGGAGCCATGGCTCTGGCAACGGCCTGAGTGCACAGGAAAACGCCTTTCTGATTCACCTCAATGACTCTGTCCCAGTCGGCTTCCGGAAAGTCCAGTAACGGGTGACGGCACTGAATGCCGGCATTATTGATTAATACGTCGATTGGCCCCAGTTCCGATTCGATAAATTCAACCGCTTGTACTATCTGTTCCGCCTGAGTGACATCAAAGGCAACGGCCTCAGCACGGTAGCCCTGGTCACGTAATTTCGCTGCCGCTTGCTGGGCGACAGCCAGTTCACGGTTGTTGACAAAAATTCTCGCGCCGTGGGCTGCCAGTCCTTCAGCCAGTGCGTAACCCATACCACGGTTAGCACCCGTGATTAGAATGTTTTTCGATGATAAGTCAAACAGGTTCATTGTTACTCTCCATAGATAAAGCGGCGAAACCTGGATTAAGCCGGTAAGTCCCGTGCTGAGAGATGCGCATGCGTGTTCTCATCCTGTAATCTCAGACGGATATTTTACAAAATACAACCGATTGTATTTTGGGTGTAAAGGTTGGTTCAATACCAGAGACAAGATAGGAAAATGTGACTTAGTGTGTTTTTTGTACAGGTTGTACTGCTCTTATTGCGCTTAGTTGCATAATAAGGTGATCTGATCCAGGAGAAACTTAGGTTGATCGGAGGGCGGATCGTGAGGATCCGCCGTTTAAGCACTGCTGCGCAGGATCAGTTCATAATCGAGTTTAATTCGCTGTGCTTGCAGTGGCGCGCCGTGCAAGATTTGGATCAGATTGCTAAACGCCAGTGCACCCATTTCGGCGCGCGGTGTTCTTACCGAACTGATATCCGGGATTAAATGACGTGCATATTCCAGATCATTGAAACCGAACAGATCGATATCTTTGCCCACCACTAAACCGCGCCGGGTAGCTTCCAGCGCTGCTCCGGCGGCCAGATCATCATTGATGTAGACCACAGCATCCGTATCCGGCCAGCGGCGGATAATCTCGATGATGCTTTCTGCGCCGTTGCTGAATGAGGTCAGGCCGGTCAACGTCAGAGTGCGGTCCGAGGGCAGATCATGCTGCTGCAGGGTTTCAGACCAGGCATGCCTGCGAATCGCCGCGCGGTTGTCCAAAAAGCAGGAGCAGAAGGCAATCTTAGTCCGGCCTTTTTGAATCAGATATTCGGTTACCTGACGCGCGGCCTGAGCATTATCGATGCCAATGGTCTGGTTGAAGTTAGCCGGTTGGCTGCAATCCATGATTTCAATCACCGGCAGTTTCCGCTTCCCGAAGCAAGCGCAGCGTATTGTCGCTGTGGGTGGTTTCAGTCAGCACAAAGCCGGCCACATTTTGCTGCAGATACTGGCGGACCAGAGATTCTTCCTCGAGCGGAGAGTAGGCGGTATCACCGATCAGCAGGGTATAACCCGCGGCGGCGCATTGCTGTTTGGCGCCGAGTACGATATCGGCAAAAATCTCGTTAGACAGGCTGGGAATAAGCAAAACCAGACTGTTGGAACGGCTGGAAGCCAGGGTTTTAGCCGTCTGGTTGGGGATATAATTTAATTGCTCGCAGGCCAGACGCACTTTTTTCAGCGTTTCCGGTTTGACTCGTGGCGAACCGGCCAGCGCTCTGGAAACGGTCGATTTATCAATGCCCAGATAATTGGCGATGTCCTGAATCGTAATTCTTTTTTTCATTTCTACCCCTGCAATTGATGGCAAAATATCAGAAAGCCGAACGCTTTGGTATGAATAAGCGTTTTGGTCTGCGTTGAATGAGAGCTTGCGCTTAACGCACAGGCGTAAGTTGCCGGATGGGCGCCGGAGAAAACGCCATGCTTCTCTGGCCTAAGGCGTAAACTCTGTTTGCCTGCGCAGGGAAAGTAATTTGCTGGTTAAAGCGTCACTGGAGTTCGTCTTGCGCATGCGGTAGTATCGCCGGCCTTTTTGGTACAAGAGTAGGAGTTAGCAGATGTTCATAGGGTTTGACTACGGTACGGCCAACTGTTCGGTCGCCAGAATGCAGGGGACAGAGCCGGAGCTGATTGCTGTGGAAGGTGACAGTCTCTATATCCCCTCAACTCTGGCGGCACCGACCCGGGATAGTGTCTCGGAACATCTGTTTCGCCATCGCCAGATTAAACCACTGGATACGCTGGGTGAGCAGTTGCTGCGTCGCTCGGTAGCGGCTAACCGCGATGAAGATATCGACCTGCAGCCGGATGACCTGGTATTTGGTCAGGCTGCGTTGGACCTTTATCTGTCTGATCCGCACGAGGTTTACTACGTTAAATCGCCGAAATCTTTTCTGGGGGCGATGGGCCTGCATGATATCCAGCTGCGCTTTTTCGAAGATCTGGTGTGCGCTATGATGGATAACATCAAGCGCCAGGCTGAAGCGCGCAGTGAGGCGGAAATCCGTGATGCGGTGATTGGCCGCCCGGTTAACTTCCATGGCCGCGGTGGAGAAGACTCTAACCGTCAGGCGGAAGAGATCCTGCGCCGTGCTGCCAAACGGGCAGGTTTCGGCAGTGTTGAATTCCAGTTTGAACCGGTGGCGGCAGGGCTGGAATATGAAGCGACTCTCAATGAAGACAAGACGGTCCTGGTGGTCGATATTGGCGGTGGTACCACCGACTGTTCATTGATTCAGATGGGACCAACCTGGCGCGGTAAAGCCGATCGCACCCAGAGCCTGATTGCCCACAGCGGGCAGCGGGTTGGCGGTAACGATCTGGATATCCACCTGACCTTCAAGCAACTGATGGCGCCGTTTGGCTACGGCAGCCAGACCCAATCCGGACTGGAAATGCCGATTACTCAGTTCTGGAATCCGATTGCGATTAATGATGTCAGCGCGCAGAGCAAATTCTTCGCACGTGAAAACCTGGCGGACCTGAAGCGCCTGCATAAAGAAGCACGCGAGCCGGAGAAACTGGCCCGTCTGCTGGCGGTGTATCATGACACTCTGGGTTACAGCCTGGTGAAAAAAGGTGAAGAGGTCAAAATTGCCTTGTCGGAGCAGGCGAGTGTGACAGCACAGCTCAAGGTTTCTTGCTGAGCAACTCGACATCGAGGTGCAGCGCGATGCGATGATCGAAGCGATTGAAGCGCCGAAAAGCAAGATGATTGAACTGGTTAGCGAGGCGGTACAGCAAGGCGGTGTCACGCCGGATGCCATCTTTATGACCGGGGGTTCTGCGCGTTCACCAATTCTGCGAGCCGGGGTTGAGCAAGTATTACCTAATGTGCCTGTGGTAAGTGGTAACTACTTTGGTTCGGTAACCGCAGGTTTAGCGCGCTGGGCGCAGGTATGTTTTGCCTGACCGTAAAGAAACCGTGTCCATATTAAGCCTTCTTCGGAAGGCTTTTTTGTGGTTCATCGCGGATTGGCGGGAACTTAAAACAAAAACGGTAGTAAGTGATAAGGTTACATCGCCAAACACAACCTTACACAAACTACCGTTTTCATGCCGAATCATACTTTCCTATCCTCGTTCTGGGAAGGCTTTCATGTCGTAAAGTCTGTACAAACGTCTTCTCTCATCACGATTACTCTCCAACCCAGCACGACTGCTCGATGTTCATGTGGGCAACATGTTCAAGCCATACATGATTATCAGTGGCGCACGATTAAGGAAGCGACGATTCTCGGCGTACCCGTCGAGCTATCCCTACAAACAAGGCGTATAAAGTGCCCTGACTGCGGTATCAAAACCGAATCTATTTCTTGGCTTGAACCTTTTGCTCGCCTGACTAACCGCTTAAGACGTTACATTGAGCAGTTGCTGCCTCTTCTTCCTATCAAACATATCGCCCAGATGACGGGGGTTCATTGGCATACGATTAAGGCGATAGATAAACGTCGGCTACAACATGCGGTGCCAGAGGTTAACTGGGCAGAGCTGAGACAGCTGGTCATGGATGAGTTTGCTCTCTTCAAGGGACATCGTTATGCCACTGTTATCGCGGATGCTAAGACGCATCAAGTGCTTTGGATAGGCGTTGGACGCAGCCGAAAAGATATCCGTCCCTTCTTTGAATTACTCGGTGAGCATGGCCAGAACATAGAAGCGGTTGCAATGGATATGAATACGGCTTTCGACCTCGAAGTGCAGCGACATTGTCCTAACGCCCGCATTGTGTACGATTTATTCCATGTGGTCGCAAAATTTGGTCGGGAAGTGATGGATAGAGTCAGAGTTGACCAAGCTAATCAACTCAAACAGGACAAGAAAGCGCGCCAATGGGTGAAACGTTCACGCTGGGTTCTCCTCAAAAACAGAGGTAATTTAGACAGTAAACAGGAGAGCTATCTGAGTGAGATACTGAGTATGAACAAAGACTTAATGGTGACGTATTTACTTGGCTCTCAGCTAAAAGAGTTATGGAGGTGCGAGTCAGAAAGCGAAGCGGAAGACTTATGGGACGTATGGTGGGAGCAAGTTCAAGAAAGCGGGATCAAGCCGCTTATGGACTTCGCGAGAAAGCTCAAACCGTATCTTCATGGCATCGTTGCTTCTGCAAGCTACCCACTCAATACCTGTACGCTCGAAGGGATAAACAACAAGATAAAGTTAATCAAACGAATGGGCTACGGCTACCGAGATATCGATTACTTTTTTTTAAAGATAAAAGCGGCTTTCCCCGGAAAGCCGCGATGAACCTTTTTTGTATGCGGTGGTGTTCATATCTTATTGATCTGTCTCTGGCTGGCTGATGAAGTGTCAATATTTTGACCTGTCAAAAGCAAGGTCTTTTTCTATACTCAATACGGGGACAGGACATGCGGAGGTGAGTATGACTGTACATACCCGACTGGACCATTATTTAAAAGATCATCACATTCCGTACCGCAGGATTGTGCATCGCCACAGCAACAGTTTCTCTGCACAGCGCTCATGCTGCTGCGGTTCAACCGATGCATCTGGCGAAAGGTGTGGTACTGGAAGATCATGATGGCAAACACTTAATGGCGATATTACCGGCGAATGCTAAAGTCAGTTTGTCGGTGCTGAACGACGAGTTCCGGGCCAAGTACCATTTGGTCAAGGAACGCGATATCTATCAGATGTTTGACGACTGCGATCGCGGCGCAGTACCACCGCTGGGGAGCGCATATCACATGAATATGGTGTGTGATTCCTCACTGATGGAACTGGATCATGTCTATCTGGAGTCCGGAGACCATGAGACCTTAATTCGCCTCGACAGAGACGCTTTCAATCAACTGATGGAGTTTAGTCACAGCCGAAAACTGCGTTTTGGTACCGAGCTTTTCCACTAACGGCTAGTCAAAATCAAACCGGGTCCTGGACCCGGTTTTTCTTTATCGCTCAGTCTGATCCGTTGTGACGGCATCGCAGTGGACGGTGTGTCTTGTTTAGTCTCACTCTCTTCAGTTTCACTCAGATTTCTGGCTTATGCGTGTTCGAAAAAAGGTGTGTGTCCTTCTTAGGTTCGGTTTGTTCTTAGGTGCGGTTGAAGTGTGCGACTGATTTGGCGCTGTTCTCAATTATGGTGCCCGTGTGTACGGTAAAAATCGGGTATAATCGCGGGCTTGCACAGAGGAAGGGACAGCGACCGAATATGGACATCAGTTATCGTCAGCTCAAAGCGTTTATCGCACTTGCTGAAGAGCAGAATTTTACCTATGCCGCTGAAAAGGTGCATATTACCCAGTCGGCGTTGAGCCAGATGATGAAGAAACTGAGCCAGCAGTTGGCGAGCGAACTTTATCAGCGTAAGGGGCGTAAAATCGAGCTGACGGAAGCGGGAAACCACCTTTATCAGGAGGCGCGTTTTATTGTTAATCGTCTCGATAAACTGGTGCAGGAGAATCACGATCGTCAGCATGGCTACAACAAGTCTCTGGTGGTGTCATCACTCTATACTTTGTGTGCCTCACTGGCGCCGAAAACACTCAATGACCTCAAGCGTCGTTATCCGGATTTTACTTTTCGTCTTATCGAAGAGCGGGTCGACGATATCACCCACTCGGTGCTGGAAGGGCGGGCCGATATCGGCATTAATACCAATCCCAATCACCCTGATCTCAATTTTGATCTCCTGTTTCGTGATTATCTGTGCCTGGTGTGTCGTCAGGACCATCCGCTGGCTGAGCTCAATACCATCAGTTGGGAGCAGGCGCATCAGTTTGCCTCGATTGGCGTCAGTCCGGGCAACAGCCTGCGCACCCTGGCGGATGAAGCGTTTTCACGCATTGGTCTGACTTATGATCCGGAATTCAGTGCGTCGCATACGTCTACGCTGCTGGGCATGATCGCCAGCGGGCTGGGGTGTGCGATTTTGTCATCGACCATCGGCAGCTTAAATCACAGTGCTGATATTCGCTTTATTCCGATTGTTAAACCGGTTCAGTATCGACTGGTGGGGCTGATTACCCGTAAAGAGATGCAACGTGCGCTGGTGGATGAATTCACCCTGATCCTTAAACAGCACGTCGGCGATTCCAATTTACTGGCAGCAGATCCGCAAATGGGTACATCCGAAGATGCACCCATTTTATGCTAGTTGCGTTAATCTCATCCGGTCGCTTACATCGGACCGACCGGCAGACCTGAAACCATGTAGAGCAGGAAACACGCTCCCCAGACGGAGAACAGAAACCAGAGCATACGGCACCATCATGGCCAGGAAGGTGCCAAACTTGACCTCGGGGTTGTATTTGGCGATCAGCGCCAGCACCATAGGAATATACGGATTGGTCGGCGAGATAATATTGGTGGTGGAGTCGGCAATCCGGTAGCCCATCTGCGTCACTTGTGGCTCAACGCCCAACAGCATAAACAGCGGGATAAACACCGGTGCCATAATGGCCCATTGGGCTGAACCACTGAATACGATCAGGTTCATCAGCCCGGCCAGAATCATAAAGACGGCCATCATCAGCAGCTTAGGCATATCCACCGACGAGATCCATTCTGCGCCATTGACCGCGATGTAAATCGCCAGATTCGACCATTTGAACCAGGCGATGAACTGAGCAATCACGAATACCAGCACAATATAGCCACCGACTCCTTTCAGCGCTTTGCTCATCAAATCCGGCACATCACTGGCGCTTTTAATTGTGCCTGCTTTGTAGCCGTACACCACCGCATTCATTATGAAGAAGGCCATAATGACCGGAATAATTCCTTTCAGAAATGGTGAAGGCACCAGCCCGCCTTCAGCATTACGCAGCGCAGAGTCTGCCGGCCAAATCAGTGCCACTAAAACAGCGATAAAGATCAGCGAAGCGATACCGGACCAGCGCAGAGCGGTTTTCTGCTGCTCGGTGACGGTAAAGGAGAGCTCATCATTGTCGGCTTTGGCCGGCATTTTGTGGGCAAAACGTGGTTCGATATATTTGTCGGTTAGCAGGGTACCGGTCACCACCAGAATAGGCACTGAAATCAGCATGAAGTACCAGTTGGCCGCCGGGCTGACTTCTACCGCTTCAACAATTTTTGACGCCTCGGTTGAAATACCGGATAGCAGCACATCGGTGCCGGCGATGAACAGATTGGCGGTAAAGCCTGCTGCGACCGCAACAAAGCCAGCCGCAATCCCGACAATCGGGTTGCGGTTAGTTGCCGCAAAAATCAGCCCGGCCAACGGCGGGATAAGAATAAAAGCGGCATCGGACGCCAGGTTACCGATAATGCCGGTAATAAAAATGGAGGCGGTAACAAACTGACGCGGCGCGTTGAGCAGGGAGTGCTTAATGGCACTGTCCGCCAGTCCTACTTCCTGCAGTAGTCCGACGGCCAGCATCATGCACAGCACCAAGCCGAGAGGTTTGAATGAGACAAAGTTATTCACCGTGGACTGAAGGATATACACCAGTCCGTCGCCGCTGAGCAGATTTTTGACCTGCACTACTTCACCACTGGACGGGTGAATTACGCTGCCACCGCTGAGCGAGAGCAGCCAGGACAGCACCATTACGCCGAGACAGAGGAAAATAAACAGATAGAACGGGTGGGGAACCTTATCCCCGAATCGCTCGATGCGATCAATCATCGACGTCCGCGACGCCGTTTTTTGAGAAATTGCGGTCGACATTGTCAGTACACTCCTGTGTGAAAATGGGGGAATCATTCCCCCATGGTCCATTTGACTGCTTTTTGTATAATTGATTGATATTTCGATAATTGACTATGATTGAAGCCTTCTATTGCTGTTCGACTAATTGAATAAAATAGGCAGCGCCAATCGGCAATAAGTTATCGTTAAAATCGTAGCCTTTGTTGTGCAGGCCAACGAAACTGGCGCCGTGTTCGCCGCTACCATTGCCAAGGAAGCCATAACAGCCCGGAACTTTCTCGAGGAAAAAGGCAAAATCCTCGCTGGTGAGCTTGGCTTCGCAGCCAGGATTGACTTTATCGGCGCCGACCACGGCCTGAGCGGCCTTAATTGCCAGTGCGGTTTCGTCTGGCGTATTGACCGTCGGCGGATGAGAGATCGGGCCCAGTTTAAACTCGGCGCTCATTCCCTGTGCCTTGGCGCTGTATTCGACCAGCTGTGTCAGGTTGTCGACCAGACTATCACGCGTCTCCTGACGCAAGGTACGAAAGGTGCCATTCATATGCGCCTGATCGGCAATCGCGTTGGTGGTTTCACCGCAATGCAGCTGGGTGACAGAAACGACAATCGGATCGAACGGGTCATAACGGCGGCTGACCATGCCCTGGATGCCCTGATAAATATGGGTGGCAACCAGCAACGGATCCTGGGTGGTATGCGGCAGTCCGGCGTGCCCGCTTTGACCGTTAATGGTGACAAACAGACGATCGGAACTGGCCATGATCGGCCCGGTTTTAAAGGCGAAATGTCCTTCCGGCAGGCCCGGCATATTGTGCAGGGCGTAACAGGCATCGAGCGGGAAGCGTTGCAGCAAACCGTCTGCAATCATGGTTTCCGCACCGCCACGTCCTTCTTCCGCCGGTTGGAAAATCAGCACCACTTTACCGCGGAACTGGCGGGTGGAAGCCAGATAGCGTGCGGCCAGTAGCAGCATGCTGGTATGACCGTCGTGACCACAGGCGTGCATTTTACCGTGATGGCTGGAACGGTGTGCGAAGGTATTCTCTTCATGAATTGGCAGCGCATCCATGTCGGCACGCAGGCCGATAGTGCTGCCGTCGCCCAGTTGGCCA
This sequence comes from Vibrio sp. CDRSL-10 TSBA, assembly GCA_039696685.1. NCBI lineage: Bacteria > Pseudomonadati > Pseudomonadota > Gammaproteobacteria > Vibrionales > Vibrionaceae > Vibrio > Vibrio sp. CDRSL-10 TSBA. The sequence continues at coordinate 1,378,870 of CP155565.1, forward strand.
TAAATCACGCCGACAACGCCGGTTTTGGCAAAATCGGTACAGATTTCATCCACGCCATATTTTTGCAGTTCAGACACCACCAGAGCCTGGGTGTGGTTTTCTTCAAACCCCAGCTCAGGATGCTGGTGGATAGTATGGCGAATACTAATAGTCTCAGCGATCCAAGGCTGTAAAACCTCAATAATGTTCATGCTTCTCCCCTTTCGTTAAGAAGGATTTAACACTATTGAAACATTGCAAACAAACCGGATTACTACTCAAACTATTAGCGTTGCTAATAGTGATTCAGCAAAGCAAAATCGCCATCAAACCAAACCGTCATACTGGGTGCAATAACAAGCCGGGTTGTGATACCCGGCTTGGTGAGCCCCGTGTTACGGTTGGCAGGTGGTCAGGATTCGTCTGGATAGTCTCTCTGACGACCTTGCGGGGTAGATTGAGTGCGCCAATGCTCCTCGCGATCATATGTTTCATCGCACAGGTCGATGGTAAACCCCATATCACGCACCTCTTTCAGGGTAAGGTTGTCAGCCAGATGAGTGACCTGACCGGCTTTATTACGTAGCTCCATACCGTCTCCTTGAGTGAGTGTTGGACATCAACAGCAACCTAAGTATAGGCGATACCTGTCTGTTGGGGCTGCACATATCAGCAGAGCCGTCTCTCTGAACAGGCTTAAAACATCACAATCGAGATCAGCGCATCTGGTTGAGTATTTTCTGGCATACCGCTTCGGCCAGTTGATGGCTGGCAATGTTGCGATTAACGACAGCGCTGTCGAGCTTGCCGCTTTGTACCACATTCAGCCAATCCTCAATCATAGTCGCGAAGCCTTTTGCGGTCAGCATCGGCGTCCAGTCCTTTAAAGCCAGTGTGGTCTGCTGGTTGGCCTGCCAGTGCTTACCGGCGACAAAAGAGTCAAACTCATAGCCTTGATTGACAAACTGCGCACTGACCCGTTCGCTGGTTTGACCAAACTGGCGGTTCATTGAAGCATGCAACAGGGTTTCGCCGTGTTGCCACTGGACATCTACCCGGGCCAGTTTCGTCGCATCGAGCTGGTGGGTGACGTACACATCCTCAATGTCCGCTTTGGCATACAGGTTGACGCTGTCGAGCGGGTGGATAAAGTCATCAAACAGAAACGTACGGACATCACCGCTATGATTGTAGCGATGCTTTTCCCAGCGCAGTGCCCGCAGATCCTCTCGGGCGGCGCTCTGCACGCCGGCAAGGTGCTGATTGAATAACGGGATATGACGGCGGTTAAAGCCGACATACAGAGGCTGGCGGTGCTGCGCGGCGACTTCATACAAGGTTTCACAGGCGTGAGCGCTGTCTGCCAGCGGTTTATCCACAAAGGTTGGGATGCCTTGGGCGAGGAAAAATGCCGCGATTTCGGGATGGACCGCTGTCGCGGCATGAATCATGACCGCATCGACCTGCATGTCTGGTAGCTGACGGTAGTCAGTGCAGCTTTGTGCCACATGATAGCGACTGGCCAGCTCGGCCAGGATCTGAGTGTTGCGGGTACAAAAAATGACTTCGACGCCAGGCCACTGGGCGATAACGGGTAAGTAAGCTTTCTGGGCGATATCCCCCAGACCGATCAGGCCGATTTTCATGATGAGCTCTCTGAGAATTGATAACAAAATCAAGGCTAACGCTTGAGAGAGCTCGATACAAGATGAAAAAATGTAGTGCTCAGCAGGCCGGAAGGTGTGAGGTCAACACCGACAGCTTAGGTCAATGCAAAGAGATTAAGTTAATGACCTACGGTAAGGTACGGATGCAATCCGGAATGGTGACCGCGAGAAACGGCCGGCTGACAAGCTGACCGCGATTCAGAATGGGCTGTCACGATTAAGCGTGTTACAGATTTCAATGATCGCCAGTGACATTCCTGACTTGATGATTTGCTGCTGACGTTGCAGATGCAGGTTATAGAAAGCCAGATCAATATCATCTTCCGGTTCGTCAAGCGGGCTGAGTTGGACCATGCCCATCTTTTTAACCAGATTGAGAGCCTGAATGGCAGCCACTATGTTGGGATCCGTAAAGCTGTACTCGGCACCGTCGCTGTTGAGCTGGTTGCGCAGTTTGATAACACTTTCAATATCATGGTAGACGTCGTCCGGAATTACGCCCAGGCCGTACAATAATTTGAGACGTACCGACAGGTTGCCCAGCGGGCCGGTGTCCTGCAGTAAAGGCCCGACGACTGACTGCACCGCAAAATTATCTTTGCGAAAGATGCGTTGCATCAGGGCGTCGATGGCTTCACTGAATACTTCGACGGTCTGGATGAAAAAACCCCGCACTGACGGTGCATCGTTCAGTCGTTCCAGGATCTCAGTTTCGTTAATTTTATCTACCATATATGATTCTAAGCTACGTCTCAGGAAGGAGGGCAAACTGCCCTCCAATCTAGCTGCATCATCAAAGCTGGTTGTATAACGACTCAACGGTCTCTACTTCCACGCTGTGTTCATCCAGACCAGTGTAATGTGCCACTGTTTTACGCACACCCTGATCACGGATAGATTGCTGCAACTCTACAGCTTGCGGGTCGCTGTCATTGGTGTATTTCAGCGCGGCCGCAATGCCTTTTAATAATGTTTGGTTATCCACGCCATACTCGATGGTGCCAAGCAGCGGCTTGACCAGGCGATCGTTGGCGCCCAGTTTACGGATTGGCTGGCGGCCTACACGATCAACTTCGTCCACCAGATAAGGGTTGGCAAAGCGACCGAGAATCTTCTCGATGTATGCAGCGTGTTTGTCTTTATCAAAGCCGTAACGACGAATCAGCACTTCGCCGCTTTCCTGCATTGCCTGTTTAACCTCGGCACGAATCTGCTGGTTTTCAATCGCTTCACGAATGGTTTTATGACCATTCAGACATCCAAGATAGGCGGTAACGCAGTGGCCGGTATTGAGCGTAAACAACTTACGTTCAACAAAGGCCATCAGGTTATCAGTGCGTTCCATGCCTGCGATAGCCGGAATCTCACCTTTAAACTGGGTTTCGTCGACAATCCATTCACTGAAGGTTTCAACGGTCACGGCCAGCGGATCGGTCTCACCGGCTTCTGCCGGAGGTACGATGCGGTCTACGGCCGAATCGACAAAGCCAACCAGTTTTTCCACGTCGGCTTGTGCTTGTGCGGAGAGTTTTTCAAACACCGCCTCTTTCAGCTGGCTGGTACCACGTACCATGTTTTCACAGGCGATGATATTCAGCGGCGTAGTCACCCCCTGACTGAGGCGTTTTTCCAGCCCCTGAGCCAAGGTGCCAGCAATGATTTTCAGCACGGTCGGCCCGACAGCGGTGGTAATGATATCAACTTCTGCAATGGAGTCGACAATCTTTGCGTCAGTTGAGTTAATCGCATCCACACCGGTCACGGTTTCCACTACGCAAGTTTCACCCACTACTTTGACCGGATATTCGTGACGCTCGCTCAGTGCCTGAACCACCACGTCGTTGACATCGGCAAAGGTGACGTGAATATTTGCGTCTGCCAGTAGCTTACCAATAAATCCCCGGCCAATGTTGCCGGCGCCAAAATGTAACGCTTTCATAACTGTTCTTCCACCCAATAAAATTAGCAATCTAATAAATAAGGCCAGTCGGGGGAGACCGGCCTTCGTCTTAAAGGAGCATGGCTGTGGTTAGGGGTTAGCCATTCAGAATCCGCAGCACATCGTCCGGATTGGTTGTGTTTCTTGAGTAACTCGACGGCTTCTTCATCATCCAGTGCGTTGGTGATGGCAGTGATAACCTGAATATGTTCATCACCCTGAGCGGCGATACCAATCACCATTTTGGCGATATCGTCTTCGTCTTCACCCCACTGGATACCATCCGGGAACTGGCAGAAAACAATGCCGGTTTTCTTCACATACTGTTTGGCTTCGATAGTGCCGTGAGGGACCGCAATAGATTCACCCAGGTAGGTCGACACGAGTTTTTCGCGCTCCAGCATACCTTGTACATATTGAGGCTCGACGTTGCCCAGTTTCACCAGTTGCTCACCCGCAAACTTGATCACTTCTTCTTTGCTCTTTGGTTGCAGGCCAAGGAAGATGTTGTCGTTGGACAGTTTCAGTGTTGCGCCTTGCTCGGCTGCGTTTTCTTGCACTACCTCTTCCTGCTTGTTACCGCTGTCCATGGCTGTCATCAGTTTGGCAACCAGGTTGTCGTACAGTGAGTTGTCGAGGAAGTTGGTCAGCGAAATATGGTACGCGTTGGCGGCATGCTGGCGGGCACGGTCCGTCAGATCGCGGTGGGTGACAACGATGTCCACATCGCCAGGCAGGCTGTTGATCGCCAGATTAGTGACATCAATGTTGAGGTTAGCGGCCTGTACCTTCTTGCGCAGCAAGCTGGCACCCATTGCACTTGACCCCATACCTGCGTCACACGCGACGATGATTTTGCGTACGTTTGCCATGTCGATGTCTGCTGCCGGAGCGTTCTGACCTTTCGACGTTGCTTTCATGTCCTGCATCTGGTTGGTCGCTTTTTCCAGCGAGTCATCATCGTCCGCTGTCTGTTTCTGAGTTTTCAGCAGCAGAGAGGCAATCACACACGATACGGCTGCAGAGCAGATAACCGACAGAATCACACCAACGAAGGCTGACTTAGGCGTCATGAGCAGAAACGGCGAAAATAGAGCCCGGTGATGCAGGTGAAACCAGACCAGAGTTGAACATCACGTTGACGAATACACCGGTCATACCGCCGCCAATCATGGCCAGAATCAGACGCGGGTTCATCAGCACGTATGGGAAGTAAATTTCGTGGATACCGCCCAGGAAGTGGATGATAGAAGCACCGGCTGCTGATTGTTTCGCACTGCCTTTACCAAACATCATGTAAGCCAGCAGCAGACCTAAGCCAGGACCCGGGTTCGCTTCAATCAGGAAGAAGATAGATTTACCCATTTCTTCAGACTGCTGGATGCCCAGTGGTGAGAAAATACCGTGGTTGATCGCGTTATTCAGGAACAGAATCTTCGCTGGCTCAACAAAAATGGAAGTCAGAGGAAGGACACCAGTATCAACCAGAACGTTTACGCCCGCAGCCAGTGCTGTTGACAGCGTTTTCACCGCAGGACCGATAACCAGGTAGGCGATGATCGCACACAGCATACCGATGATGCCTGCTGAGAAGTTGTTCACCAGCATTTCGAAGCCGCTTTTCACTTTACCGTGGATAGCCGCATCGAATTTTTTGATCGCCAGACCGCCCAGAGGGCCTGCAATCATTGCACCCATAAACATAGGGATATCGGTACCGACAATGACACCCATAGTGGTGATGGCACCCACGACCGCACCGCGATCTCCGCCGACCATCTTACCGCCGGTATAACCGATCAGCAGTGGCAGCAGGTAAGTGATCATAGGACCCACCATGGATGCCAGTGTTTCGTTTGGCCACCAACCCGTTGGAATAAATAATGCAGTAATGAAACCCCAGGCGATAAACGCACCAATGTTCGGCATTACCATGTTGGAAAGGAACCGGCCAAAATTCTGTACCTTGACCTTCGCTTCTGGTGATAACATATGTTTTCCCCGTTCGATGTTCTGATTAAATTTTGTTGTTGTAACGGTTTCGCCAAAAACCGTTGATTAATGAGTACACAATTAATCTAACACACAAATTTCAGTCGGAATGCAGAACGGGTTTTTAGTGATCCTGATCACCAACTTTGGGTTGTCCAAATTATTTTTTAGTGATCGCGATCATTTAATTATGATGTAATTTTGCTACAAAATGCTGTAATTATGTTTTTCAACATATTTTTAATGCTTGATGTCACATTTTTATGAATCTATAAAATAAAAATAAAGTGACAAAGATCACGAAATGATTTGATTCTTAGTCTGGTTAAAAACGCTAAGTGATCTACATCACTCATTACTATTTATTTCAAAAGTCGAAATAAATAGGCAATAATCCTGTTGATGAAAGTGTAATTTAGATACGAAATTACGACAGGCAAGTTACAGTGATCGCAACCACCATGCTTAGGTGCTCAATAGTCCATTATTGGCCTATGGCAGGCTCTCTGAGCCAGCATGAGCACAGCGAGCAAAAAGCCAGAGGCTGTTTGACCGCATGGAATGGTTTCGGCTCATTTTCCGATAGCTTGCCAGTATCGGCAGGCGATTAAATCTACGCCCGAAACTGGTCGCCTTTAAAAGAGTGGCCGCAAGCTCTGCTTAGTCGATGCATATCAGATCACCATGAACCCTAACCCAGCCAATGCCGGTTGGGCGGGCAGGAAGCGGGTCGTAATATCAGTAAGAGTGTTAATCAGTTATTAATCTGAATTTAAAGGGTTTGGTTGACGGTGTGATCGGTTTTTGCGCTGCTTCTCAAACTGAACAATAACAGCGGAAGTGGCCTAGTACGGCAGGGGTAAAGAGTTCAGTCAATGACCGTTCCTTGCTAGTATTCTGCCACTTTCAATAATGACAATTAGAATTTGCACATGAAAGAAAACGTCATTGTTTCGGTTTCGTCTATTCACGGAACACGACACTTTCATCTTGGCAAATGGTATCGACACTGCCTCAAAGGGGCAGGTTACGCTCTACTCTGTGGCGCGTTGGCGACCGGCGGTGCGATTTACTATCTGGTCGGCGAAGTCGATTTTGCCAAATTGAAACAACAGGAGCTGGAAAGCCAGTCGATGTCTCTCAATGAAGAAGTCGTCTCGCTGAAATCGCTCAAACATAATCTGGAAAGCGACCTGCTGGAACGTGAAGAGAAAATGCAGCTGGTTTCTGACCGTCTGGGCGAAACTGGAAAAAGTCCTCGGCGTTGATGACAGTGGTGCTGAGCTTGAATCACGTCTCGACGCCGCCGCTATCACTTCTTCGGTCAGAATGGTGATGTTAACCCAAATCCCAAGTGGTGCGCCTGTTAACGAAGCAAGAATTTCGTCAGGATACGGTAAACGGGTCCATCCGGTAACGGGTAAAGTGAAGTTTCATCGTGGCCAGGATTTTGCTGTCAACATCGGCACTCCGGTGTATGCACCTGCGGATGGCGTCGTGTTGGTCACCCGGCCCAGCAATAAAGGTTCGGGTAACTTTCTGCGTCTGCAACACTCCTATGGCTTTACCAGTTCCTATTCACATCTGAGTAAGTTCGCAGTCAAAAGTGGTGAGTTTATCCAGAAAGGTGACCTGATAGGTTATTCCGGTAATAGCGGCCTCTCGTCGGGCCCGCATTTACATTATGAAATTCGATTTGTCGGCCGCTCATTAGACCCGAGACCTTTTGTGGATTGGGGCGTCAATGAGTTCGAGTCGGTCTTCAGCAAAGTAAGAGGTATCCGATGGGAATCTTTAGTAAACAAAGTCGAGCTAAGAGTCAGCACTCAGCTACAACTCTCATCGCAAAGGGTTGCTCAATTAGCGGACAACTCCGGTTAGAAAGTAATATTCAGGTTGATGGTTCAATCGAAGGTCAGATCCAGGTTGAGAAATCCCTGGTCATCAGTGAGTGTGGCTACGTCAGCGGCGATATCATGGCCGAACATGTCATCATTAATGGTGAGTTTGAGGGAACCTGCCATGCTGACAAAATCGAGATCCTGAGCAAAGGACGTGTCAACGGCCATATTTACAGCGATGATCTCAGTATTGAACAGGGCGGCCGTTTTAATGGTGTTACCCATTCGGCTTCCCAGCCGAGAGTGGCTGAGCTGGTCGATATCAGCGAAGTCAAAGTTGCTGCAGAGGGTTGATAAAAACAAGCCCCGCTTTGGCCTGTCTTTCCTACACAAATCCCTCGATGAAAGTTGAGGGATTTTTTTTTGAATTTTTGTCGATTTTTATGATCTCAACAAAAAACAAAGTGTTGAGGTAAAGTATGGTGTTTTTAACAGATGCAGAGCAATGGGCGACTGAGACTTTTTCACAAGCTAATCTCGGAGATCTTAGACGAACCAAACGTTTAGTTAAACTCACCGCATCTCTTGCTAATCACGTAGGGCAGTCTATTGTGCAATCTTTAAAATCTCCTTCTGACATTGAAGCCGCTTACCGTTTTACCCGCAATCACGCTATTGACTCTCAATCGATTGCAGAAGCAGGCTTTGCCGCAACGGCCGAACTGGCTCAATCTTATGACTGTCTACTGGCTTTGGAAGATACAACCTCACTGGACTTTACCCATCGAACCGTCAGGGATGAAATGGGATATACCACCTCTAGGAAAAGCGCCAAAGGCATGCATGCTCACTCCGTGTTGCTGTTTGCTCCCGAGGAGAAGCAGGTTGTGGGGTTGATTGAGCAGGAGCGCTGGATAAGGGACATGAGCTTATATGGAAAGAAAGCTCAGCGAGGTAACCGAGCCTATGAAGAGAAGGAAAGCTTTAAATGGGAACGTGCGTCGAGAGCCATGGAAAAACGTCTCGGCTCAGTGATAGACAAGGTTATCTCCGTCTGTGACAGAGAAGCCGACATCATTGAATACCTGACCTATAAAATGACCAACCGACAACGCTTTGTCGTCCGATCGATGCAAAGCCGGTGCATCGAAGAGAGTACAGACAAGCTGTACTCATTTAGTGATGCCTTACAGCCCGCAGATGAAAGAAAAGTTCAGGTTAAGCAACGAGGAGGACGTAAAGCTCGAGAGGCTATCTGCGAAGTTCGATATGCCCCAATCACCATCAAAATGCCAGCAAACAAACGAGGTGAACCCGTCTCATTGTACTATGTGGGCTGTCAGGAAACGAATCACGAGCAGGCCCTTTGCTGGCATATTCTCACGTCAGAGCCAGTGTTGAGTAAAGAGGATGCTAAGCGTATCTTGGATTACTATGAAAAACGCTGGTTGATTGAGGAGTTCCACAAAGCCTGGAAAAGTGGAGGAACACAGGTTGAGGAGCTCCGTATGCAAAATAAAGAGAATTTAGAAAAGATGGTCGTCATCCTAGCGTTCATAGCCGTTTCGTGTTCATCAACTGCGTTATCTTGGTCTGAACAAAAAAGAAGCGGAAAAACAGAGTTGTGAAACGCTCTTGAGTCCGGTTGCTTGGAAGCTACTTTGGTCAAAACAGGAAAAGACGCGCCCCCCTAAAAGAGCACCAAGTGTGTACTGGGCATACATCAATCTCGGCAAGCTCGCGGGATGGTATGACTCGAAACGTAATGGTCGTGTGGGTTGGGAGCGGTTATGGGAAGGATGGTTCTAATTACAAACCATCCTTGAAGGTTATCTGTTAGCCAAGTCTCTTGACCTATGAGATGTGATCAAGAGACAGGCTTTGGCGGGGCTTGTTGTATCTGCAACTGTCATCTGTCCGGCTTAAAAACCTTTAATGTTTTCCGCTTCCAGTTCAGAGAAGTATTTGACCGTTTTCACCTTCAGCTCCTGAGTCGCCGGCTCGTCACAGACCATGATGGCTTTGGCGTGCAGTTGCAGCGCGGATACGGTCCACAAGTGGTTGACGCAGCCTTCAACGGCGGCCTGTAGTGCCAGTGCTTTGTTGTGGCCGGTCACCAGAATCATCACCTCTTTGGCATCAAGCAGCGTGCCGACACCGATAGTCAGCGCATACTTAGGTACCTGTGAGACATCCCCGTCAAAAAAACGTGAATTGGCGATTCGGGTATCATGGGTCAGGGTTTTGATCCGGGTACGTGAAGAGAGCGATGAAGCTGGTTCGTTAAATGCGATGTGACCATCATTACCCACGCCGCCCATAAACAGATCAATCTTGCCGTAAGATTTGATCTTCTCTTCGTAACGCTGACATTCCAGATCGTGGTCATCGGTATTGCCGTTAAGCAGGTTGATGTTTTGTGGCTGGATATCAACATGATTGAAGAAGTTGTTATACATGAATGAGTGATATGACTCAGGATGATCTTTTGGCAGACCCACATACTCATCCATATTGAAAGTCACCACATGTTTGAAGCTGACATCGCCGGCTTTATACAGCTCAATCAGTGCCTGGTAAGTCAGTAGTGGTGTGCCGCCGGTTGGCAGACCGAGAACAAAAGGACGCTCCGCTGTCGGCTGGAAATCATTAATGCGTTTCGCAATGTGTGCGGCTGCCCATTTACCGACCTGGGCTGCGTTGTTTAATGGAATCAGTCTCATGTTGTAACCCTTACTGCAAAAATTTAGCTGTGATGAACTTGGTTAATTCACAGTATAAAAAAAGTATCGGGTTTTCGCTATCCTTTTAAGTAATTTTTGTCATTGATGTTTTGTTTTCTACCTTTCATCTCGCGAACAGCGTTATTTTTGAACCTGATTATCGGATTTTTTGCATTGATTTTTGTTTTTAATGTGTAAAATTTTACAGGTAAAAATAAGTAAGATTAAATGTGCGTGTTGTGACTGTTTTGCTGGCTTGGATTGGCGAAGCGCACAATCGTTATCCATACTTGATATGAACCAGGATAACGGAGCGGTAGCGATGAAAAATGAACTAGACCCGACCAAAATTTTGCACGCTTATGAAAAGGTTATGGCGAACGGAACCCCGACCGAATATGGCAAAATCTATGAGGGAATTGAAGCGTTCTCGGATTATGACGGCTACAACGTCTACATGCGCGGTAACGGGGTAGAGCTGAAAGTCGGCTTCCACAATACCTATCATCTTGAGTACGATCAGGAGCATTTACGTGACTCTTTCCTCAAGAAAGTTGCGATGCTGGGTAAGTGATGTCGGAGCCGTAAAACGGGGCAATGCTTATTCTCAGAAGAAAAGTGCTGATAAGCAAAAATGAGTTTTGGGCAGTAAAACAAAGCCCCGGGCACATTGCGCTCTGGGGCTTTGGGAGAAAGATTCGGTACACGGTGATTATGCCTGACGGCATCCTGCTGAACTGCGTTTAGCAGCCACAGGGATTAACGGTGGCGCAACGAGTCAATCAGATACTTGAGAATCGGTTCCGGCTCGACGCCTTTATCGTCGTAGCGATGTTTGGGCTTCAGTAACCAGCCACGCTCAACCAATTCATCAATCAGATCCAGATATTCGTGGCTGCATTTACCCACCAGCAAGTTATCTATACTGCGTTTTTGTGACTGAGACAGGGTATGCAGAAATCCTTCCAGATACAGGTGGTCTTTGGTAAAGCCACCTCCGCGATACACTCGTGTCGTGGTGACAAATGCACTGTCACGATCCTGGCCCAGTTCATCGACCAGATAATCAAAGGTCTGATAGAAATTCTGTTCCTTGAGCATAGAATCCACTGCCAGCACGCGGGTAGCAAGTGTTTGCAGTCGATCATGTGACATGTAGCCCGCTTTGTACTCCGCTAAAATCGCCAGGCCTTCCTGTGACTCCGTTGCGCCCGGCAGACCAATCGAAAAAATACGCAAAGGCTGGCTGCGTGCATTGAACGTGGTCGCCATATGTACGCCCAATTCGTGCTGGATCAGACGCTGCACTTCCGCATGCGAGAAGGTCACCTTACTGTTGAGATACAGGGTCGGCGGCTTCTGACCGCTCACCATAGCACGCGCGGCGAGCGAAGCGGTCGGCGTGACATTGCATTTCATGCCCCACGCTTTTGCTGCCTGCAGCATAATCTCAGCAGCTTGCTCTGCGTTATACATTGGGCCTTTTTCTTCCGGCAACGTTTTGGCATAGAGCAGGAAACTGGGCATTACTGATGGCATTGGCATCCGGCCGGCCATAGAAACGCAGCGAGTTATACAGAAAACTGTCCTGACCGATACTGGTCAGCAGGTCTATTTTTTCACTGAGTTTATTCACCACTGAGCTGTACAGCTGTTTCAGATCGGGATCGGAAATGGTATCGATCGGTAACTGATAGAGCTTGTGTTTAAACTCATTGGCGTGAATCGGTAACTGCTTGTAGCGAAAGTCCGGCTGATAACGGCTTGGCGCAGCGTCAAAGCGTTTGCGCTCTCCGGTCATATTGGTCGGGTTGATGTACTTGAGCGTCTCCACTTTACGCGTCAGCTTGGACAGCGCTTTGTCGATAGCCAGTACCGCCGGTTCAATCGACGAGCTGAGCATTTTCGCTTTGGTGGTACGGCGCCGGTTATGGCGGCGCTGGAAATAGGCGCTGGTTTCGCTGAATGCCTGCTTGAGGCCGCTTTTCATTGCATCGAGTACCAGGGGATACACGGTGCCGCTGTCGGGATCAAGAAAGACTTTTTTCACTTCGGTCGGCAAAACCAGAGTGCGGTCAAAATGGGCATTGGTATGCGCGATCAAATAGCCGCGCCCTTCAAACACCGCGTCGACTGCCGCATCGCTCTCGATGTGCGGCAACTGGATTTTACCGAGTTCAGCGGTAAAGCGTTTGACCACATTACCCCAGCGCTGCATATCGATTTGCGCGCTGCCGATATTAAATACCGGTGCAGACGGCTCGGTCGACGTCGGCTGGTAAGTGTAAAGGTCAAACACAATCACCATACCAAACATGGATTCCAGCTTGGCAATCAGAGCTTCATACAGGCGGTAAAACTGGGCGTGCTTTTCGTGACTGATGGCACGCTGACGATCATTGAGCGGGCGCTTCCAGGCCGACTTATAGCGTGTACTCAGCGTGCGGGCACGATTGAGGTCGTACTCAAAACGCGAGTCGAGACTCCAGAGCGTGATCGGCTGAGAGGCGATAAGCTGGTCGGAAAACGGCGCCTCTTCCAGACGACGCTGCGCAGCGGGAAGCTGGCACAGGGGCTGCAATTCGGCACGAAGGCGGTTACCTGCATGAATGGCGGTGCACACCACAGGCAGATATTGTTCTATCTTGATAAAACAGCCGGCGGAGTCGAGCTCGCCGGAAAAAGGCTGCCCTCGCTGAATCAGCGAGAGCATCTCTTCCAAAGTGTAAACTTTAGAAACCGGGTTGGCCATGGGTGACCCTTAAAGAAGACGTCAACGTCGGTGAGAAACAGGGGCTGCTGTAACTGGACAAAGCCCCGCTAAATTAGTCTTCTTCGGTCAGGCTTGGCTCATCATCGGTATAGTCGTCTGCCGCATCTGGCTTGTTACGACCGTTCAGCGTGTGGAAACGCTTACGACCGCGTGACAGACGGACATACTTCATCCATACCTTTTCAATTTTGCTTTCGGCCAGATCCGGATTATCCAGTACCTGAAGGAAACGCTGCTCTTCGGCGTTTTCTGGTTGTAATACGCCAGATTCCAGACCAAGCATGGTGTCACCATATTGGGTCAGAAGGGTTTCTTCACCCAGAGTGAAATCACCAGATTTCGCGAAGCCTCGTGGGAATTTCTTAGTATCGAAAAAATGTTTTTTTCCTAGACGAAATACTGTCTCAGACATGTCAACCTCGTGTGTCTATTGGCTACCATTACGTTGCCGTGGTTCACGGCGAAAGTTAGGCGTAAAATCCAGAAAAGAAAAACAAAAATTTTTTATCGTCATTATTGTACTTCCTTGTTAATCTTCACGAGGAATATCAGAGGATTCAATATGGACGTAAAAGTCTTTCGCACCTTTCTTGAATTGGCCAAAGTACGCCATTTTGGCCGGGCCGCAGAGAATCTTTATCTGACTCAGGCGGCGGTGAGTGCACGAATTAAACAACTCGAAAATTATTTCGATACCCAACTGTTTACCCGTGACCGGAACAACATCAAACTGACCTCAGCAGGTGAACGATTGGTCAGCTACGCTGAAGTCATGGTCGCGACCTTGCAACAGGCTAAATTTGAGTTGTCGCTTGATAACGGTAAAGCGCTGCAACTGACGATTGGCGGCACGCCCAACATCTGGGATGCTTATCTGCAAAACTGTCTGAGCGTGATCACTGACGCTTTCAGCGGTTATGGCTTTATGGCTGAAGTCATGGGGCGCGAGCAGCTGAGCCGTAATTTGCTCGAACGTACCCTGGATATGGGCTTTGCGTTTGACCAGATCAAAGCAGAAGAAACTGCAGTGCAAGAAAGTGGCCGATTTGGTGCTGGTGATGGTTTCGACCCGTCCGGACACCGCAGACAGCGTGTTTAACAACAAATACGTCTATGTCGACTGGGGTTCGCGTTTTGCGTCAGAACACGCTGACAGGCACCCTAAAGCGCCTGCGCCGTTTCTGCGCACCTCAACGGCGCGTATTGCACTGGATTTTATTCTGGAAAAAGGCGGCAGCGCTTACATGCCCGCTTCGGTGGTGGAGCCGTTCCTTAATTCAGGCCAATTGCATCGTGTCGCCGGGGTGGAAGACTGGTATCGTCCGATCTACCTGAGCTATCGTAAAAACAGCTCATCGGTTGAGGCGATTACTCAGGTCGAAGGTTTGGTGAAAAACATTGATCCGCTCACCGCATTCAGCTTGCAGAAAGCGGGTGAAGTGAATTAGCCGGTCGGATTGACAGAAAGAAAACGTGTAAACAGAAAAGGGGCGAGTTAACAACTCGCCCCTTTTGTTATTGTTCAGCCAAAAACCAGTTGTCCAGCCTTATTTTTGGCTGATGCTTGAGTCTAGGCTCGCTTTACCAGCGCCTGAAATCAGCAGTGATACACTTGCCGCCAGCAGAGCCAGACCAAATTCATAGCCGTTGTTAGCAATGAACAGACCGTTACCAATGTGAACGCTCAGGATAGCAACAATCATCGCAAAGGCAGTAACAAACGCTGCAGGGCGGGTCAGCAGACCGATCAGCAGCAACAGACCACCAAAGAAACTCACCGCTACCGGCCAGGAACGCCATCAGAACGCCAGGTTCAATACCGATTGAAGCCATCCACTGACCTGTACCTTCCAGGCCGTAACCACCAAACCAGCCAAACAGTTTCTGTGAGCCGTGAGCCATGTAAATGATACCGATTGGAATACGCAGTGCCAGTGGGGCAAAACCTGCAGTAGTGCTCATCAGTTTTTTTAATAGTGCGTTCATTGTCGTGTTCCTTAACATTCGATAATCTGAAATAAGTGGGTACAGCGCTAAAGTCTGTCTTCGTGTCGATGGAGTAATTGTAGGTGAGTCAGAAAATTTTGATAATGACTTTAGCTCGACATACTTGTTCAAAAAAATCGAATGACTTCCAGTGGCAAATAAATTGCAGCTGAGATAGGTAATTTTCCGCTTTGATCATTCAGTACCGAAAATGGCTAGTTTTCCGCGTGGTGCGTCGTACACTGGACATATCGTATCAGGAAGCCGAATCATGACACTGCACAGCCAAACTGAACTGACTCCTCAGCAATGCCAACGGGCACGAATGAGCCGCGATGCGCGTTTTGACGGCCGTTTTTATATCGCGGTGAAATCTACTGGTATCTTCTGCCGGCCGATTTGCCCGGCAACGTTGCCGAAAGAAGAGAATGTGGAATATTTTGCCCATCAGGCACAGGCTCTGCAGGCCGGTTACCGGCCCTGTTTGCGTTGTCGCCCGGATAGCGCGCCCGCGTCATGGGCGTGGAAGGGAACCGAAACGACTTTCCAGCGAGCGGTCAGCCTGATTGATAATGGCGCTTTGCAGGGCAAATCGCTGGGGGATCTAGCCGAGCGGCTCGGGATCAGCGAACGCTATTTGCGTCAGTTGTTTAAAACCTATTTGGGGATGTCGCCGAAACAGTATGCCCAGTATCAGCAACTGATGTTTGCCAAGCAGTTGCTCCATCACAGCCATTTGTCAGTGACGGATATCGGGTTTGCCTGTGGTTTTAACAGCACCCGGCGCTTTAATGATGCGTTTCAAAAGTTTCTGCGCCTGACTCCGAGTCAGGTGCGGCGTGAACCGGGCAGCGTCAGTGCCACTAATACGGTGTCGCTTGCTTACCGTGGTCCGTTTGACTGGCAGCATATGCTGGCATTTTATCAGCTTCGGGCGATAGACGGCATCGAGCAAGTGCAGGCAGATCGTTATCAGCGCCATGTTATGCTCAATGACAGCCGCGCCTGGTTTTCTGCCCGTTGTGCATCCGAGACCCATATGGAGATTGAATTTGAACTCGAATCGCTGCGGAGTCTGCGTTATCTAGTCAGTATCTGGCGGCGGGTGTTTGACCTCAATGCGGATATGGTGGCGATAGAAGCTCAGCTTGCCGAGGCAGCACCGGAGTTAGTGATTCACCCCGGACTGCGAATACCCGGCGTGTGGAGTCCCTGGGAAGCTGGTGTACGTGCCGTTTCTGGGGCAGCAGGTATCGATCAAAGCAGCGATCGGGCAGCTCAATCTGCTGGTGAGTACGCTCAATCAGCATCAGCCGCGTCCGTGGTATTTTCCGGATGCACAGCAAGTGGCGAGTGCGGATTTAAGTTTTCTGCGTATGCCACAAAGTCGCAAAGAGACGCTCTTCCGTTTAGCTCACTTTGTGCAGCAAAATCCGCACGCAGCCATCGATGAATGGCTGACGCTGAAAGGCATTGGCCCCTGGACGGTGGATTATGCGCGCTTGCGTGGTCAGTCCGACAGTAACTGCTTTCTGAGCGGTGATCTGATTGTCAAAAAAGCGCTGGCATTGCATCCCGGACTGACCGCGGAGCGGGTTGCTCCCTGGGGCAGCTACGCTACTTTCCAATGCTGGAACCAGTGATTGTCTTATTTTATCTGATGGCAGGAGCCGTAACATGCATCAATATACCTATTATCAAAGTCCGCTCGGGACGATGACATTGCAAGCCTGTGATAAGGGTCTGCTCGGTGCCTGGTTTAGTACCCAGACCACTCAGCCGGATGAACTGGGCGAGTATAATCCGGCATTTCCTCTTCTGGTGGAAACCATGCGTCAGCTCGATGAATATTTTACCGGCCAGCGCCGTGAGTTTGATTTAGCGCTGGCCGCGACCGGAACGGAGTTCCAGCGCGCAGTCTGGCGGGCGCTCGTTACGATACCTTATGGCGAGTCCTGGAGTTATCAGCAACTGGCTGATGCGATCAATAATCCGAAAGCGGTACGGGCGGTCGGGCTGGCGAATGGAAAAAATCCGCTTTCGATTATTGTACCGTGTCACCGTGTGATTGGTAAAAACGGCAAACTGACCGGTTATGCCGGGGGCGTGGAGCGTAAAGCGTATCTGCTTGAGTTAGAGGGGGCTCAGATAAACAGCGCCTGATTAAGCCACAAATGCACGATAATGCTCACTACATAGCCCAGCGCAATAACCGGCGACCATTTTAAATGGCTGATAAAGGTGTATTTTCCGTGTGACGCGCCCATTAAGGCCACTCCGGCCGCAGAGCCGATAGAGAGCAGGCTGCCGCCCACACCGGCTGTGAGCGTTACCAGCAGCCAGTTTCCGAGCGACATGGTCGGTTCCATCGTCAGGACGGCAAACATGACCGGAATATTATCGACAATCGAAGAAAGTACCCCGACACTGATATTGGCCCACATCGGATCCCACTGGCTGTACATCAGCTCTGAGATCAGCCCCAGATAACCAAGCAGGCTCAGGCCGCCAACACACATCACCACGCCATAGAAAAACAGCAGGGTGTCCCATTCGGCATGGGAGATCCGCCGGAACACATCGAACGGCACCACTGAGCCCAGCCTCCGCAATGCAGCTTCATCGCCGTTGGCAATCGCCCGTTTGGCTTTTTTAGCTAATGAACCGGCCAGTGTTTGACGCAGGAAGTAACCAAAAAATTGCAGATAGGCCAGGCCCATCATCATGCCCATCACTGGCGGGAAGTGGAACAGGGCATGAAAACTCACCGCGGTGATGATGGTCAGAATAAACAAGCCGACAATACGCCGTGCGCCGCGTTTTAGCTCGACATGCTCATGGATAACATCCGGCATGCCGGTTGGCAGAAACCAGGACATCACCAGCGCCGGCAGCAGATAGTTGATGACCGAAGGCAGAAACAGATCCATAAACTGCATAAACGCCACGTGACCAGCCTGCCACACCATCAGGGTCGTAATGTCACCAAACGGGCTGAATGCGCCACCGGCGTTGGCCGCGACCACGATATTAATACAGGCCAGATTGATAAACTGAGTGTTTTGTCCGCCCACCTTCATCACCACTGCGCACATCAGCAGGGCGGTGGTCAGGTTATCGGCGATCGGTGAAATGAAAAAAGCGAGCCAACCAGTGAGCCAGAACAGGGAGCGAAAGTTAAATCCTTTGCTGGTCATCCAGGCTTGCAGGGCATCAAACAGGCGCCGCTCTTCCATAGCACTGATGTAGGTCATGGCGACCAGCAGGAACAGCAGCAACTCGGCGTATTCGAGCAGGTTGTATTCTAGTGCTTTCTGGGCGACTTCAGTGGCGCCATGCTGTTGGTAAACATAGCCAATCATGGCCCAGATAATCCCTGCTGCCAGCAGCACGGGTTTAGATTTGCGCAGCTGCAGGTACTCTTCCAGCATCACCAGAATATAAGCGACGGCAAACAGCGCCAGAGCAGTATAACCAATCCCGGATTGAGTGAGGGCGAGTGGAGTGCCGGGTTCGGTGAAGGCAAGGCTTTGGGCAGAGAACAGGACTGTCAACAGAATCAATACCGGCCTGAAAAGGGACATGGCAGCTCTCCGGCTAATAGAAAGTAACCAAATTTTAGAAGCAAATTTTCAGCTTGAGTGTGAGATAGCTCTATCTGTCTGATGTAAAGCAATAAAAAACCCCGCGTATGCGGGGTTTGAGAGATGAACTCACGTTGATTGATCAGGCACCTTTAAGGTGAACCTGCTCCTCTTTTACGCCAGCTTGTGGATCGTTGAAGCGGGCTTCGTCCAGCGCGTTTTCTGATTTCGCCACAATACAGGTCACACAGCTGTCACCGGTAATGTTAACTGCAGTACGGATCATATCCAGCAGGCGGTCGACACCCATAATCAGCGCAATACCTTCCAGCGGCAGGCCAACCTGGTTCAGAACCATGGCCAGCATGACCAGACCCACACCCGGAACACCAGCTGTACCGATAGAAGCCAGCGTCGCAGTCAGAATAACGGTCAGGTAGTCACCCATCGACAGGTCAATGTTGAATGCCTGAGCGATAAATGCTGTCGCCACACCCTGCATGATGGCGGTGCCGTCCATGTTGACGGTTGCACCCAGCGGGATAGTGAACGAAGCCACTTTATTATCGACACCAAAACGGTTTTTCGCTGTCTCCATGGTCACCGGAATGGTGGCATTAGACGATGCGGTTGAGAAGGCGAACATGATCGCATCTTCCATTTTACGGAAGAAAGTGATCGGGCTCAGGCCAGAGAAGCTCTTCAGCATCACACCGTAAGTCACAAAACCGTGGATCAGCAGTGTCGCGGTCAGAACCACGAAGTACTCCGCCAGGTTCATGATCGCGCTCAGGCCTAAACCTGTGAACAGTTTTGCCATCAGGAAGAACACACCGTAAGGTGCGATGTTCATCAGCAGAGCAACCAGCTTCATGATGACCGCGTTCAGGTCTTCAAACAGAGCCGCAATGCGCTCACCTGGCTTACCGGCAGCACTGATAGCGATACCGAACAGAAACCGCGAACACGATGACCTGCAGAGTTTTGCCTTCTGCCATCGCATTGATCGGGTTAGTCGGGAACATATCGATGATCACCTGACCCAGTGACGGCGCATCGGCAGATTTAAAGCTGCTTGCTGCGGTCAGGTCTGCACCGGCCCCAGGCTGGAAAATGGCACCCATAGTGAGAGCCAGCGTGATTGCTACAGCAGTGGTGGTGATATAAAACGCCAGTGTTTTGCCGCCCATGCGGCCCAGCGTTGACAGATCTTTTAGTGAGCTTGTACCGCAAACCAGTGAAACAAACACCAGTGGTACGACAAGCATTTTCAGGCTGGCAATAAAGATCTTACCGCCAACGTCAAATAGTCCGTTAACAATGTATGCGTCGACAAATCCGTTGTCAGCAAATAGGGCGCGAATCGCAAACCCGGTCAAGATACCCGCGACCATACCCAGAATGACTCTGGCAGTCAGCGACATTGGTTTCTTGGTATTCATTAAGAACACTCCTTATAGTTATCCACTTCGACATCATTTCAAAGCGAGCGGGAGAGTAGCAGCCAGAAGTGAAAATAAAAAAGCAATTTCACAATAACGCACCCTTTGCGTGATCTGTGTCACTCTTTGTGCAGTGATTTTTACTGGGATATAACAAATAAGTAGTTAAAAAATGCAATTAATTCCGTTCTGTTAACATATAAGTCTATTAATGCAACAGTTTTCAATCTGGTAAAGCGGAGATTTTTTCTGCAGTTGATAGGTTTTTAGCTGGTTTATCAGTGGATTGGAATGCTGACAAAAACAGCCATCTGCGTTCGAAATCATTCGGTAAGGCTGATTTTAGCTATTTGGCGTACAAAAAGACCTCATCTATTGATGAGGTCGATGTATTTGAGGCACTTAATCAGAGCGAACGGCAGGGAGAAATCGAGTCGTAAGTGGGCGGGCTATACCTTGATACTATCTATACCGGAATACTATCTATACTGTAATGCTATCGAGGCTTTCGCTGACCTGATCGGCGTACTGGATAATAGTATTGATGTTCGGGCATTGCGCAGTACGGTATTGTGTATGACGGTGATGCAGCTGACCACATAGGCGGTGGCTTTCGTCACACAGACATTCCATGGTCTGCAACAGCCCCTCAATACGGCTGGTATCGTTGACGGCACTCACCACCAACTCCGAATACTGGCTGCGTAGCACCGCCTGCTGCTGGCAAAGTTGTTGATATTGCGGGCTGTTGATATCCATCACCGCCAATAAATCATCCAGTTGCATCAGCGATAAGTAGAGCTGCTGGGTCAGTGATACCTGTTCCATGGCTTCCTCCTCTGGTTCCCTGTGCGGCTCCCGGATAGAAGCCGCCTTATATAAGTGTTAACCAGAATTCGTGAGGATGAAAAATATTTATGTGATCCTCTGGCGCGAAGTTGATAGCGCTAAATATTTATTCCCATATTATCCCCTTCCAACTTGAAGCCACATCGGCGTTGGCTGCAACGCCAAGTTGTTTGGGTATCGTGACCGGCAGACGATAGTTGCTCTGTTTACCCATTACAGCAGATCAATATTGAGATTCGCGGCCGTCTGTTCACCCATTTCAATCAGCCGATCCAGAATATGTTCACCGTCGGCGCGCAACCCATTGTGTTCATATTGGTTAGTGATCCAGGCGCGCGAATTTGCGATTTGGCGTAACGTTTCCCGGCTGATATCCATGTCGACAAACATATCATCCGCATAAACTGCGCAGCTGACCGGAAACCGCGTTGTGCGCCAGTACCTCTTCATTATACAGAGGGCCCCAATCCACTTTTTCTGCCAGCAGATTGGCGGTTTTACGCAGTGGCTTAAGATTGGTGTATTGCTCAAACATCCACGGAAACACCATTTCTCCGGTGAACAGGAAAGGTTTGCCCGGCTGATAGTGAAATTCAGCAAAAGCATCGCGCATACGATGGGCGGACCAGCTTGATGCAAATCCCTGGCAGTAAATCGCTTCATGTAGAAGCGCGTAGATAGGATTGGTCTGAAATCCTTGTTCCATCATCATCTGTTGCAGAAACTCGTAGCGCAGGGCGGGTTTACCATCAACCTCAATCAATGCATTTTCCAGACTGAAGTAAGTGGGCATAAACGCGTCACTCATCCCGAAACGAATACCGATTTGCTGGAACTGTTCGACGGTAAAACGCTGGCCATTTGGCAGCAGTACTTCGTGATTGTGCAGGTGATCGGCGATACGTTGACATAACTGCTGCGCCTGGGGAAACTGGGCGAAGAAGGCAGCGTTCTTTTCTTTAGTGCGCTGAAAAGTCGCGCGGTAAACGCAGTCGGAATGGCGTGATAATGAGGGGACTCCACCGGTGATATAGCTGCGCAGCAGACTGTCCGGAAACAGCGAGAGATAGGTCAGGGAGCAGAAGCCACCAAAGCTCTGGCCTAAGATTGCCCAGCGCTCAATTTTCCATTGCTGACGAATAAATTCGGCATCACGCACGATATTGTCAGCGCGGAAGTGACTTAGGTAGTCAGCCTGCTGGCGCGGTTTGAGACCAGCCAGAGTCTGATGATTGACCACACTACTCTGCCCGGTACCACGTTGGTCGAGCAGCAAGACGCGAAACTGCTGCAGGGCCCGTTTCATCCAGCCGCTGCTGGCACTGGTGCGAGGCGAAGGAAAGCCGGGCCCGCCCTGAAAGTAAACCAGCCAGGGTTTTTTCTCATCACTGCCATTGGCGGCGGTCACCGCACGGGCGAAGATTTGGATTTGCGCCGCTTTCGGTTGCTGGTAGTCCAGAGGGACAGAAAAGGTGTGAGGCGTATAGCGCACGCCAGCTTCCACGAAGCTTTGGGTCGGATGCATCATGACGAACCGGGATCCTTGTTGGTCATCGGAATAGAAGACCTAGTATAGCTGAGCGCGGTTTTAAGATGCCAATGGCGGGTTAAGAAGCCGGAACGGGCGCAAAAAAATGATGCTCTGAGCACAGGCTGCAGAGCATCATGGGGGTGTTTGGCGCAACGTTGCTTAGGTCTAGCTTTCTACCGGACCGAAGCTGGTCGCTTCAAAACGGTTCAGAATACGGTGGACAGCATAGGCAACCGTCAGGGTGATCACGATCGCCCCGAAAATACTGCTGACCCGGTACAGGGCACTGAACACCAAATCGCCATCCGGAGCCAGGTACTGTCCGAAAAGAATACCGAGTGTGGTCATACCGCCGAAACCGGCGCCGGATCCACTCGACTCTTTACAGTGCATGTAACCAAAAATCATCAGACCAATCCACAACAGCGGGATCACGAACAGCAGGGTATCTGACCAGTCATACAGTATTATTTGTGTCAGCAGGCCAAAGGTCACGCCCATAATGGTACCCATAGCTCGCTTGCGTGCGTAACCCATCGCGCCGTTCCAGTGCATCGGAAACAGCAGCAGAACAGTGGTCGCCTGAGCAGACAGTGAGTCCTGCAGATCGGCGACCTGAAATACGACAAATGACAGTGTGGCAATCACTGAACCCATCAGTGCTTCATGGCGCATACGGTGCGACTTTTTCGGCACGGTCGGACGCGGTGGCGGCTGACGCGGTTCCACATCCGGAATCAGGAAAGTCACCAGATAGGCTACAAGCACGGATAAGAAGGTCGCCACCAGGTTATCCTCAATTAGGATATTGAGGTTCGTAGTCGGGTAACTGGCAAAGTGCAGCATGATACTCAGGTTAATCACACTGTTTGCACCAAACAGGAACAGCGGGCCCTTGGACATGCAGGCAAATTTACTCAGGAACAGGAAGAACGCGATGATGGTCATCATGCCCGGATGGTCACCAAAAATACCGCCTAAAATACCCACTTCCAGTGCAATCACTACCGATGACGCTAAGATCTGTCGTGCTGCATGCGCGTTGATCACAGGTATCATGCCGAGCAGCAGAATCGGGGTGACGGTAAAGAACACCCCGTTGTCCCAGCCCATCACTTTGTTAAAGGTGAATCCGAGCGTGGCGCCGGTCGCAATACGCAGGCACTGGCGGAAATCATTGTTGGATAATGGATGATCCCAAAGTCTCATACCAGCCCCCGGTTAATAGATGTAGTGCAGGGTGCTGAGGAAATGAATCTGCGCTTTAGCCAGGAAATTCAGAACCGGAGACTCCGGCAACAATTGTACGGTGGCACGTGCACCGGCCGGTAGTTTTTGCAATTCTTCATCATGCATAACAAGGTGCAGGCGCATACGTTGCGCATCACGTACCCAGCGGTTGGATGAGGTCGGGGTTGCCAGACGGCCGTCAGCATCAAACTGGCCTGAGCTTACACCAGCGTCAATAGTGCCGACTTCAGCCGTAAAAACCTGTCCAGGTTTGCTGTCGAATGCAACCATAGCCTGGCTGTTGTGACCGAAATGACGCAGGCTCTTCTCACGGAAGTCCGCAATCACATCCACTTCATTGTCAACCAGCGCCAGCAGCGGGTTGCCCGCGGCTGCGTACGTGCCGCTATCTAACTGCAGGTTGGTCACGATGCCGTCGTTTTCGGCCACCACCCGGGTGTATGACAGGTTAAGCTCAGCCTGATCAAGTTGGTTCTGCGCAACGCGAATGTTGACGTTTTTGTTGTCGTCAATGTCACCGCGGCTGACTTCCAGCTCTTTCAGACGAGCACGGGAAGCAGCAAGGCTGGCTTTGGCCGCGGTAGCATCACTCTGGGCGTCGTCACGTAACTGTTGTGAAGTGCCATTGCGCAGGAAAAGAGTGTTCAGACGGTGGTATTCACGTTCACGTTGTTCAAGGACGATTTTGGCTGCATCTACATCCGCTTTAGCTGCATTAATAGAGGCATCTAGTTGGTCGTTGTCCTGCATTACTCGCTCAAGATTGAGCTGTGCCTGATTAACAGCCAGTTGATACTGTTTCGGATCGATTTCAAACAGGATGTCGCCTTTTTGTACCACCTGGTTGTTTTTTACGTTGATCGCTGTGATCTGGCCGCTGATACGCGGTGCCACTTTAGTTACAACTCGGGTCGCCATCGCTTGCGGTGTCAATGGCATAGCAAGGTCAGCGATGAGAAAATACGCAAAGACGAAAACAAACCCAATACAGGAGTATTTGATCCAGCGAGCGAATTTTTGATCGGGTGTCATAGAATTGAATGTCTCTTAAATTGAAGGTTGGTCTGACAGAGTGCTAAGGGCTTCGAGAGCGTTTTCAGAGATCTGTTCCAGGATCTGACTTAACTTCATCAGTTCATCGTCATTGATCGTGCTCAGCAGCTGGCGGCGGACCTGAAGAATGCGCGTCTCCATTTGCTGAATCATCAAACGGCCTTCATCTGTGAGCGAGATGATGCGTGCCCGTTTGTCGCTTACGCAGTGATGTCTGGTGATCAGTGATTGCTCTTCGAGCTGTTTCAAAGTGCGCATTAATGAAGCAAGTTCAATCTCGAGCGCATCCGCCAGTTGTTTCTGACTGATGTTGTCCCCCAGACGCTGTAGCTTCCATAAAGCCGTCCAGCGCGGGTGAGTTAACCCCAAAGGAGACAGTTCGCGATCCGCCACCATCTTCCACAGACGGGATACGCGGGCGAGCTTTTCGGCCAGGGTCAATTCATACAGATTGTTGATGTCTTGGATCATAATGAGCCTTAGATACTTAGCAGGCTAAGTAATATAATTTAGTTAGCCTGCTAAGTAAATATTTTGTGAGTAAAATCACAATAAAAAGTAAGACCAATTTGACTGCAGAATACGTAGATTGAGCTGAAATCTTGCCGGGGTGATGGATAAGCCTTGCTGAAGGGAAATAAAAAAGCCACGCAGTGCGTGGCTTCATCATCATCGATAAGGTCAATATAATCTTAGTTATGCTGATAACTTCTTCTTATATACCCTTCCTACTTGAAGCTGCAGCGGTGTTGGCTGCATTCGTTCACCCCAATCACATAGTGTCTCTATGCTCTTGGGGATTCACTCATTTGCCGCCTACCTGCAACTCCAAGTTGTTTGGGTATAAACCGTTCTGTAGCGCCGTGGCGATTACAGGTCTGCACCATAGATATCGAAGTTAAAGTATTTAGCAGCAATCTTGTCGTAAGTACCGTTGGCGCGGATCTCCGCGATCGCTTTGTTAAACTTCTCTGCCAGCGCTTTGTCCTGCTTTCTCAGCGCCAGGGCGGTACCGAAGCCGATGTAAGCCGGATCAGTCACAGCTTCGCCTTTGAACTCAAATCCCTGACCTTCTGGTTTGTCGAGGAACGCCAGACCCAGTTGGTCCGCGTTTGCCATCGTCACATCCAGACGACCGTTTTGCAGGTCGATGTAAACTTCATCTTGGCCGCCGTAACGTTTGATCTCTGCCACATCGGCAAATTTGTCTGTGACGTAACGGTCTACTGTGGTACCACGTTGCACACCGATCACCTTGCCTTTCAGACCTTCTTTATCAATGGTGAAGGTCGCGTCTTTGCTGGCGGCAAAGCGGGCCGGAGTCTGGTAATACTTGTTAGTGAACAGCACTTTCTTTTTGCGCTCTTCGGTAATACGCATCGATGCCATGATGACGTCAACCTTACGTGCCAGCAGGCTAGGGATCAGTGAATCCCAGCCTTGCGATACCCAGGTACACTCCAGTTGAGCTTGCTTACACAGCGCGTCTGCGATTTCGATATCAAAACCAACCGGCTGACCTTCGCTGTTTTTGTAGTTAAACGGCGGGTAGGTAAAGTCGGACGCCAGGCGCACTTCTTTGGCAAAAGCACCAGAGCAGAACAGGGTGGCAATACAAGCCAGACCAGCAGCAAATTTTTTCATGAGTAAATTCCTTTTCTGTACATCTATGATTGTGACGAATATTCGTTAAGTGCGGCAACAACTTCTTGCATGCTGTGCTGACTACCAATAGTGATACGCACACAGTCTCTCAGCGCCGGGTCATGACCTTGATTACGGGTCACGATACCTTGCTTGAGCAGATACGCAAACAGACTTTCTCCGGCGCGGGTGCGCAACAGGACAAAGTTGGTCGCGGACGGGTAAATTTTTTCAATAAAATCGTACTGACCCAGCTGGCTGATAAACCAATCGCGGGTTTCAATCAGTTGGTTGGTCACGGTACGCATTTTATTCAGACCTTGTTCGGACAGGGCTTCCAGTACGATCGTGGCACTTGAATCCGGCATCGGATATGGTGGAATCAGTTTGGCGACGTATTCCATCACGCTCTCATCGGCGATGATAAAACCGCAGCGTACCGCCGCCAGGCCAAATGCTTTGGACAGTGTACGGATAACAACCAGATTCGGATAACGTGCAATCAGCGCTGCGACACTCTGGTCGATTTCGAACTCAATATAGGCTTCATCAACCACCACCAGGGCATCTTGCTGAGTGCCTTCCAGAATATCGATGATCGCCTGTTGCGACAGCGGATTACCGGTCGGGTTGTTTGGTGAGCACAGGAAAACCAGGTTGGCTTGCTTAGCCGCCGCGATAACGCCCTGAGTATCCAGCTCAAAAGCATTGCCGATCAGTGGCACGTGCAGAGTTTCAATCGCCAGTGCATCGGCACAGAATTCGTACATGGCATAGGTCGGCGAGCAGACGACGATTTTGTCTTTGCCTGGCTGACAGAAAGTACGGATCAGCAGATCGATCGCTTCATCGGCACCACGCACTGCAACCACAGGTGAGGTGACCTGGCAGTAATCCTGATAAGCCTTGGCAATGTCGTGCGGCAGAAAATCCGGGTAACGGTTGAAATTCTGTGACGATTCACCGTAGTGCACTGCGTGCTCCAGTTTCGTTGGCATTCAGCCAGACCCGACCTGCGCCACCAATCCGGCGAGCAGACTGGTAAGGTATTAATTTTTTTATGGCCTCTGGTGCCAGTGTAGATGCGATGGATGACATAAATGCCCTCTGGCTGCTATTATTTAGTCGCAGTAAATGATTTTTTATGCTGTTAATTGCATTTAATCTGAGTTTATTTGCAAATTAATCAACAGATGATTCATTCAAACAAAAAGTATTTGTAAAAAGAATCGAAATAAACACATACTAGTCATGATAAAAATTCATGGCTTGAGGCTAACTATGCACCTTCCTTCCACCAAAACCCTGCAGGCCTTTCTGGCCACGGCTGAGTACCTTAATTTTACCCGTGCTGCGGATGCGCTGAATCTGACGCAGGGAGCGATCAGCCGCCAGATTCAGTCTCTGGAAGAGATGCTGGGAGTGAAGTTGTTTTATCGTCATGCTCGCGGGTTAAGCCTGACTCAGCAGGGGTTGAAATTTGTCCCTCACGCTGAAGATGTATTACGCCGCTTACGCATGGCCATTGATGATGTCTCCAGCACGCCGTCGAGCATTAAACTCAATGCGCCCAGCTGTGTGACTTCGTGGTTACTGCCGCGGCTGATGGCATTTCAGGAGGCGCATCCTGAAATTGATGTAGCACTGACCTCGACCATTAAGCATCATCCGGAGCCTGACTTTGACCTGTATGACGCCGTTATCCTGTATGGTAAGGCAACCAAGATGCCGAACATGGTCAGCCATTTACTGTTTGAAGAATGCCTGACGCCGATTTGCCGGCCCGAAACTGCTTGCCGCAGGGCAGGAGACTATGTCGTTAGAACAACTTACCAAAATGACTTGGCTGCATGCTAACAGTGAGCAAAGTGACTGGAAGTTGTGGCTGGCCCATCATGGTGAGCGCGGATTATCAAGCCGCAGTAACCAGCATTTTTCTACCTTGGATCAGGCGATGAATGCCGCGCAGCAAGGCTTTGGTATTGCAGTGGGGGATGTGACACTGGCGGCGCAGGATCTGGCGATGCACCGTTTGGTCTCACCTTTTAGTGATGCAGTGCCGTCCGGCTACAACTACTCGATTCTGTTTCCTAAGCAGAGTGATAACCCTATGCTCGATTTGCTCCAGCACTGGCTGGTGGAAGGTTATCAGGCGACGTTAAGTTAAACGTGCCTTACGTCGCAGAGGCGGTTTGTGCCCTTCTATCAATGCACTATCTTATCAAAATACTATCTTATCAACGTATTACCTTATCAAAGTAGCACCTCATCAATCAGCGCCCGCGTATTAACCCGTGGGCGTTATCGTTTTTCTCTATCAGAGTAATAGCCAAAAGCAGCCTGCTTGACCGATTGAAGACGGTTATAGTAGCTGCGTCCATTGATAACAGCAGCAGAGGTCATAACTGCCGCTGTTCCAGTCCGGCAAGTGCTTACTGGCTAATTGCTAAACGCGGATAGCCTGCAGGCCTTTGCGCCAAAAGATGTTGGCGCTTTACAGCTTTTTTAGACGATAAGGCGCAAGCCAATCACCTGGTTACCGGATAAGCGATTCACTCCATGCTCGCTTATCCGGTTTTTTTTTGGTGATTAGGTAATGCTAGAGGTCTGGGTTGAATGTATCGCTGCGGATAAAGTGATCGATCTGGCGGGCAATATAGTCGTTATAGATCATACTGGTGTGCGTGGTGCGGGTTTCAATATGGTCAGTCATGCCATCAATTTTGGTCTCTTCCACCGTGACAGTACCATCCGACAGCGGGTCATTGCCCATCAGCAAACGCCGCATCCCGATAGGCACAGTACCCGCAATGCTGCCCAGTTTCTGCGGAAATCGCCACTTATCTTCATGAGCTAGCAGACCATAACGGGCAGAGTTGCCAAGCAAAGCACCCAAACCGAGTTGCTGAATTTTACCGACGATAGAGGCGCCTTGCAGCGGGGAGCCAATCGCCAGCACATGGCTAATCTGTTGCGCTGAAGGCTGACGTGAAGCGAGATAATGTTTAATCATCAAGCCACCCAGACTATGGCCAACCAGAATATTTGGCTGCTCGTGGTCGAGCGCAGCATCAATAGCGCGAAATACTTTGCCTTCATCAATCGCCACACTGTTATAACTGAGGACTTCGGTGCGATAGCCGAGCTTGGTGAGACGCTGGCTCAGTGGCTGCATAACCACGCCGTGCATATACAAACCGTGCAATATGATAATTTTCATCGCGAATTCAATGCCAAGGATCAGATGACCAATTTAACCACTGCCAGCATAAAAGGAAAGCACAAGCGGGGTTGAGTGAACGAGAGCAGATTGCCGTGAACTGGCAGCATTAACGCATTGAATCGGATTGAAGTCTGGTGTGAAAGGGAAATGATATTATTGCTGGGATGCCAAATAATGACATGGCAGTCGGAGTGAAATTACTGTTTGGGGTGAAAAATCGGCAGCCGGACCGGGAAGTCCTTAGCTGCCGAAGGTAAATAATCTTATTCAAATTTATTGAATATTACTTCCGTTTTTCTCATAAATAATGGCTTAGCCGTCATCGCGAGCAACGAAACCTTGCTTCACGATCATATTGCCGTTCTGGTCTTCAGCGGTGACTTTCAGCGTACGTGCAGTGGTCTCGTGGTTGCTGTAAGTGACTGTGCCGTCGGTCGCGGTCAGGTACGTATCACCCTGAATTTGGATTGGGTATTGCGCCATTGCCTGGCCGTCTTTAGTCACAGAAATTTTAGCAATGTGACCTTTGGTTGAGATGTCCATGGTCAGATCGGCGGCCATTGCGCCTGCTGCAAATGTGGTAGAAAGCAGGGTCGCAGTGATGATAGAAGTGAGCTTAGTCATAATGATTTTCCTCTTGAGTTCTAGTTGTTTCATATCTTGGTGCTTGAGATAAATAATAGATCCAAGTCACATCACAATCGACGTTATAGATTTGCTCAATATGTTCAAATAAATTGAATGAACAATAAGGAAACTCATCAATGGCGGAGATAAATGTCTAATTAAACACAACTATCTTTGTGATCTGTACGGGTGAAATTAGGTGCAAAAGTGCATATTCAAATTTGTTAATAACTTTTTCAGCCGATCGTCAGATGCGTTTAGTCCTGCAAAATGAAGGTATTACTATTTACCGAAAATGGCTGTTTTTGTCGGATTTTGACGTTATTTTTTAGCAAAAATGCGAGATGTTGTTTTGGGTAAAATGCTGAGGCAGTATGAATGTGGCTGAGAAGTGTTTAAAACCCACCAATTGAGTCTTGGTGTTGAAGTAAATAAAACGGCAGCGGTGGTCAATTTCAACTCGCTGCCGCGCTACAAAATCTTATTCAGTTCCATTGAAGTTCTATTCCAGGATTTAGTGATTATCCGTTATCGCGAGCAACGAAACCCTGTTTTACGATCAGATCGCCTGAGTTGTCTTCAGCGACGATTTTCAGAGTACGTGCTGTCGGTGCGTAGTTTTTGTAGGTCAGGGTACCATCTTCAGAAGTCAGGTAAGTTTGACCTTGAATTTGGACCGGGTAGTTTGCGACAGCCTGACCATTTTGAGTCAGAGACACAGTTGCCAGGTTATCTTGAGTAGCGACATTCATGCTCAGATCTGCAGCCATTGCACCAGCGGCAAAAGTGGTTGAAAGAAGAGTAGCTGTGATGATTGAAGTGACTTTAGTCATAGTTCATTTCCTCTTGATTTAATTTTGTTGTGCACCGTAGTGCCTGGAAGAAATATTAGATCTATATCACACTTTTATCGATGGGATAAATTTGTCCGACTTCTTCAAAATTATCGAATAAATAATCACCCTTTCTATTTTGCGTGGCGAAATAATAAGCACAATCAATGTATGTACCATTTGTAATGCAAATGAAAATTAGTTACATTTCTGCACCTGTTTTTGCGAACCACATCATAATAAATTTAATGAAAGCCCCAACAAAACTTCATCCTCTTTGCCTGGCTATTGTTGCCGGGTTAGGTGCGCCAGGATTCAGCACCGCAGCGTTTGCTGCAGATAATGCGACTTCAACCGAGCTTGCCACAGAGTCTGTGACTCCTTCTGCAGCGGCTGAAACCAGCTCTGCCGATCAAGACACCATTACGGTTTATGGTCGTGCGCTCTCTTTATATCGCGCTAATGAAACCAGTCTGGCGACCAAAACGCCGACCGTGATTGATGATACGCCCCAATCTATTCAGGTGTTACCGCAGCAACTGATCGAAGATCAGGGCGCACGTCAGGTAACGGATCTGTATCGCTCTATTAGTGGTGTCAGCCAGTATTCCTATTCCGGGGTGACGTTTCCGCGGTTTTCGTCAGGATGAAATTCTCTATGATGGTGTGCGCGGCGACCCGTTTAACGGCTTTGCCATTCCGCAACTGTTCAATATCGAGCGGGTGGAAGTGCTCAAAGGGCCATCCTCTGCTGTGATGGGCAGCGGTGAACCGGGTGGGGTGATTAATTATGTTACCAAGAAACCGACTTATACTACCCAGCGCCGTGTCTCTGTGACCGCGGGCAACCAGGATTTTGTCAGTGGCGGCGTTGAGCTGTCCGGCCCGGTGAATGATGATGCCAGCCAGCGCTATCGCGTGGCGATTTACCAGGATCATGAAAATCCGTCCCGCAACAATACCGATGTGCGCAACCGTATCATTGATCTCGGCTACAGCTGGGACATGAGTGAAGACAGTACAATCACGGCCCAGTTTACCGATATTATCCAACATTACGGCGGTGCCCGTTTGCGTGGTATCCCGACCGATGATGCCGGTAACTTCCTGGCCGATATCGACTGGAACGCCAACGAAGCATCCGATTTTCAGGATCTGGAAGCCCAGGTGTATCAGCTGCGTCTTGACCACAGCTTCAACGACTGGCTGAGCGGTGATGTGACATTACGTTACTACGAAAACAGCGAAGATCAGAAGTACCATGAGCCGAACGGGCTGGAAGATACCGATGGTGACGGCGTGGCTGACTGGAGCAAACGCCAGTTCCGCGATCAGGTTCGCGATAATAAAGCAGGGTCGGTATCGGCCAATCTCGTTGCGTTACTGGGTGACCACACGCTGCTGTTTGGCGCAGATTACTACCGCATCGATGAAGACTATATCTATTACCGCGCCAAAAGTGTTGGCGGCCTGAGCCTGACCAATCCGGTGTATGGTGCCGATACTTCTGCCTATACCTTAAGTTTGGCTAAACAGACCGATTCACGCTCTGAGCGTTATGGCGCCTATGCGCAAGATCAATGGCAGATTACCGAGCAGTGGAATGTTCTGGCCGGCCTGCGTATTGACGGCTTTAAAGATGAAGTGAACGACATCAAGAAACTCGACCCAGGATCACTACACCGGCTCTGGCATGTCCTACCGTCTTGGCTCGACTTACAAAATCAATCCGCAATGGCATCCGTATGCTGTGGTCGCGACCGGATTTGTACCTCAGGATGCTGCAGATCAGGCATCGGCTAACGGTGGTCCGTTTGATCCGGAAGAGAGCCTGATGTTTGAAACCGGGGTACGCAGTTACTGGCTTGATAATGCCCTCAACGTGAATCTTGCGTTGTACCACATTACCAAAGAGAACATTCTGCAGGCAGACCCGGATGACGACACCCGCTCAGTGGCGTTTGGTAAGGTGCGCAGCCAAGGTGTTGAAGTGGATATGCTGGCCGATGTCACGGACAACTGGACCGCAAATCTGAGCTATGCCTACAACGATACCCGGGTTAAAGAAGCTTACGATGGTATCAGCGGCACAGTGGGAACCCGCTTTGCTAACGCGCCGCACCATCAGTTGGGTCTGTGGACCCGTTACGACCTGACTGCGATTGATTCGTCGGTCGGCTTTGGCGCCGACCATGTCAGCGAGCAGTACAACCAGAGCGGACAGACGGTGAAAGCGTATACCGTGTTTGATGCTTCCTGGCAGACGCGCTGGCAGGACTGGTTATTCCAGCTTAATGTCAAAAACCTGTTTGATAAGAAGTATGCGGTCAGCGGCTTTATTGACCGTACCGGCCACTTCCCGGGCGAGCAGCGTCGGGTTTACCTGACCGCGAGCTACGATTTTTAACCTAAGTCCGGCATTAGCCGGACTTTTTTATGGCTGATTGAGAGTAAGTTAAGCCATTAACTAAAAATAATTCTCACTGCAATTTACGTTTCATCTGAAACCGAAATCAGTACAATCGAGATCAGCATTGAGGTGCTGATGATCACGAAAATTAGGAAATAGATATGAAATGGTCTTGTTGGATAGCACGTAGTCTGGTGCTAATGGGATGTTGGTTTAGCTTTATGGCCTCTGCCGTGACCGTAACGGACAGTCAGGGTAAATTCACCTTAGATTATGTACCGCAGCGCGTGGTGACGCTGGAGTTCTCTTTTGTTGATGCCCTGGCGGCGGTTGATGTCAGTCCGGTCGGGATTGCCGATGATAATGATCCAAATCGCCTGTTGCCTGCGGTACGCGATAAACTGGCGCAGTGGACATCGGTCGGTACCCGTTCTCAACCGAGCCTGGAAGTGATTGCTTCGCTCAAGCCAGATCTGATTATTGCCGATGTCGATCGCCACTCATCGGTGTATCGTGATTTGCAAAAAATTGCGCCGACTCTGCTGTTGCCTTCGCGACGTGAAACTTACCAGGACAACCTCAAGTCAGCAGCCATCATAGGTAAAGTGCTGGGTAAAGATGCGCAAATGCAGCAACGACTGGCGGAACACAAACAGACCATGCAGGGGTATGCCAAGCAGTTGTCTGAACTGAAACAACCTGTGGTGCAATTTGGCGTGGCACGTGAGAAACGGCTTTTATGCTCACTCGGCGGACTCTTACGCCGGTGGTGTGATTCATGCACTTGGTCTGACGTCTCCGGCCGGACTGAAAAACGAAAATGCGTCACGTCAGATAAGTCTGGAACAACTGCTGGCGCTCAATCCCGGTTATCTGGTGGTAGGCGATTATACCCAGAACAGCATTATTACCCGCTGGGAGAAGCAACCGTTGTGGAAACTGCTGTATGCAGTGCGTGCCAAACATCTGCTGCACGTTGACGGCAATTTGTGGGCGCGTTGCCGCGGTATCCTGGCGGCGGAATATATGGCGGCCGACCTGGTTAAACTGGTTAACGCCTGATGGTCGGGGTGGACAAGCTGAAACAGACGAGCGTGGTTGCCACGCTCGTTGTGTTTTTACTGCTGGTGGCATGGTGGGCGCTGTTTGCCTTTTCGGCTGTGCCGGTCTCGGGCGCCGAAGCACTGACCGCATTGTGGGCGCCGGATGAGCAGGTGATGGCGCACATGATTGTGCGCGAAATCCGCCTGCCCAGGGTTCTGGAAGCGGCGCTGGTTGGTGCCAGCCTGTCATGTGCCGGCACTTTAATGCAGGGGCTGACCCGTAACCCGCTGGCTTCACCAAGTCTGTTTGGTGTTAATGCCGGCGCTGCGCTGGGCATGGCCTTGGTCAGCACAGTGTTTGCAGCTTCTTCGACCCTGACTACGCCTGTTGCTGCCATGATCGGCGGCTTGAGTGCCTGGAGCCTGGTGATGCTGCTTGGTGGTGCCTGGAAAATGGGCTCAGAGCGCGGTCAGTTGGTGTTAGCCGGGATCGCGATTTCCGCCTTGTGCGGTGCGCTGACCAAAGCCAGTGTCATTCTGGAAGAAGATCAGGCCGCCAGCGTGATGGCCTGGCTGGCGGGCTCGTTTGCTCATGTCAGCTGGGATACCTGGCAGATGAGCTGGCCGGGTCTGAGTGCAGCCCTGGTGCTCAGTATGTTGCTGGCCCCCAAGGTTAACGTGCTGGCGATGGGCGATGAGCGGGTCAAAAGTTTGGGCGTTAATCTGACCCTGCTGCGAGTGCTAATTGGCCTGGCAGTGCTGGTGCTGGTTGGCTTGTGTGTCAGCACGGTCGGAGCGATCGCTTTTGTTGGCCTGATTGTGCCGCATATGGCGCGTTTACTGGTGGGGTATGATCACCGGCGTCTGCTGCTGGTGGTGATGCTGATTGGCGCGATGCTGACCCTGCTGGCCGATATCATCAGCCGGGCGGTGGTCTTTCCGACTGAAACACCGGCTGGCGCTGTGCTGGCACTGATTGGTGCGCCTTGTTTTCTGTATCTGGTGAGAAATCGCGCATGAATTCGTTACTTAAAACTCAATGTCTGCTGCTGGGCGGGATTGCTGTGCTGGCTGTGGCCAGCCTCAGCCTAGGGGCAGTGCATGTGCCTCTGCCTCAGGTGTGGGACGGTCTGTTTTCCGGCAGCGAGCACTATTTCACCATTCATGATTATCGCCTGCCACGGATTGTGATTGCGATTCTGGTCGGTGCTATGCTGGCCAGTGCCGGGGTGCTGATCCAGGGTGTGATTCGTAACCCGCTGGCATCGCCGGATATTCTCGGTGTCAGTCATGGCGCCGGTTTGGCAGCGGTTGCTCTGATGACCTTGTGGCCGGCGGTTTCGGTGTACTGGCTGCCGCTGGCCGCTTTGTCCGGCGGTATTGCCTCGGCACTGGTGCTGGCTTTGGTGTGCGGCGGCAAGACCGCTCCGGTCAAACTGGCCATCACCGGTGTGGCACTGGCTGCTTTGTACGGCAGCGGAATAGACTTTCTTATCCTCACCCAGCCACTGGAAATCAATAATGCCCTGCTGTGGCTGACCGGCAGTTTATGGGGACGCGGCTGGGATCAGCTCACTCTGTTGTGGCCATGGTGGGCCGCATTGCCTGTGGTGCTGTGGCTCAGTCATGCTCTGAATCTGCTTACTCTGGGCGATGAAACGTGCGCTCAGCCTCGGTATTTCGGTCAACCGGGTTCGCGCTGCGGCGCTGCTGGTAGCGGTCATCTGGACCTCCGCGGCTGTGGCGGTGTGCGGCCCGATCAGTTTTCTTGGTCTGGTTGCCCCGCATCTGGCGCGGCAACTGGTCGGCGGACGTCATCAGAACTTACTGCCGACCGCGATGCTGGTGGGGGCTTTGCTGCTGCTGGTCGCCGACCTGGCGGCGCGCATTATTGATCCGCCCCTTGAGCTGCCGGCCGGAATCATGACGGCGATTATCGGCGCGCCGTACTTTTTATACCTGTTAACCAAAATGAGATAACCGATGCGTTTAAGTACTGAAAATCTGACTGTCGGCTACGGCAAAGGCCCGATTGTGAAAGGCGTCGATGTCGATATTCCGCCGGGAAAAATTACCGCACTGCTCGGCCCGAATGGTTGCGGAAAATCGACCTTGCTCAAGACGTTGTCGCGCATTCTCAAAGCGCAGAGCGGGCAGGTATTGTGGCAGGGTGAACCGATTGAACAGGTGGCATCGCGCACATTGGCGCAGCATCTCGCGCTGTTGCCGCAGTCACAGGAGCCGCCGGAAGGCGTGACGGTACGCGAAGCCGTCGCATACGGGCGCAGCCCTTACACCGGTTTCTGGGGCCAGCTCTCGGCACAAGACAAGCAGATCGTTGATGAGGCGATGCAGGCAACAGGTGTTGCTTCTTTTGCGGATAAAGCCGTGTCAGATCTGTCCGGTGGCCAGCGTCAGCGAGTCTGGCTGGCGCTGACTCTGGCTCAGGATACCGATTTTATTCTGCTTGATGAGCCGACTACTTATCTCGATATCAACCATCAGGTTGAACTGATGAAGCTGATGCGCAGCTTAAATCTGCAGGGCAAAACCATTGTGACTGTACTGCATGATATCAATCAGGCCTGTCGTTACTGCGATCATCTGATCGTGATGCAGGATGGTCACATAGTCAGTGAAGGCAGCCCGGCGCAAGTGATGACCCCGGACTTGCTGGCCCGGGTGTTTGAGCTCGACGCGGAAATTCATCTGGATCCGATCGCCGGCACGCCTATGTGTGTAGTGCGCTAAGCGCGCGTTAGCTTATGTTTCTGCCGCTCTGCAGCTTTTGTTTGTAATGTTTTGTCGCTTAGGTGTGTACTGCTCTGCATGGCAGTGCACGCCTCCTGCCTCTGATAAGTTTTTCTTCTTTCTTCTTTCCTGCCAAATCGCGCTCTGAATTAATAGCTTACGTCTTGAATAAATAACTCACGTTTTGAATAAACAAGCTTTGCACAAACTCGTGTGCCGGATGAATAGTTTATACTCTACTTAATTCATATTAATGGGCAATGTTTTCTATGGGAAGGGAACACTATACGCTAATCAATCCGCTCACTTTTTAACGGTAATAATGATTAAATTTCAGTGGGTTGAACTTATGTTTTACGCATGCCGATATGATTCACTTTAGCTATGTTTAGGTGCTGGCGTTATCCTGAATATCAATGTTTTGGACGATCAGGCAAATAACGTGGATTATTGTCCTAACACATATTTACCGTACTTCTATAATTACTGATGCTCAATAAGACCATTTACAAAACAGGGTGCCGAAAAATTCTCCATCCGGGGAGTGTGCGCCCTCTCATTTTATTAAGAGAGCAGGAGAAGCTCCATGTCAGTAACTTTGAATGTGAACGGTGTCGATAAAGAAATCGATGCAACTCCAGATATGCCGATTCTATGGGCGGTGCGTGATCATCTTGAAATGACCGGTACTAAATTCGGATGCGGTATGGCGCAATGTGGTGCCTGTACTGTGCATCTGAACGGCCAGCCGATTCGTTCTTGTGTCACTCCTATCCAGGCGGCTGTCGGCCAGAAAATTACCACGATTGAAGGTGTCGAAAGCCGCGCGGCCAAAGTAGTTCAGGCTGCGTGGGATGAACTGCAGGTGCCGCAGTGTGGTTACTGCCAGTCGGGTCAGATCATGTCCGCGGTGGCGCTGCTTGAGCGTAATCCTAAGCCGAGCGATGAGGATATTGATGCCGCGATGTCGGGCAATATCTGTCGTTGTGCCACTTATGTGCGTATTCGCAAAGCGATCAAAGACGCGGCTGCTCAGCTGTAAGCTGGCAGAGACAAGGAGTGAATCATCATGCGTAAAATGTCTTTTTCTTCACCGGCTGAAGAAGTGGTACCCGGCCGTCGTAAATTTCTCAAACTGATGGGTGGTGTCGGTGCCGGGTTAACCCTGGGTTTCTCGCTGCCGGCATCACAAAAAGCGCAAGCGGCAGCCGCGGAATCTGCATCGGCGCCGTTTGCACCCA
Organism: Vibrio sp. CDRSL-10 TSBA; assembly: GCA_039696685.1. Lineage (NCBI taxonomy): Bacteria > Pseudomonadati > Pseudomonadota > Gammaproteobacteria > Vibrionales > Vibrionaceae > Vibrio > Vibrio sp. CDRSL-10 TSBA. Next base: position 1,417,252 of record CP155565.1, read on the forward strand.
ATGCGTTTGTTCGTATCGGCACCGATAATCAGGTGACGGTGATGATCAAACATATCGAAATGGGGCAGGGTACTTACACCGGTTTGACCACTCTGGTCGCTGAAGAGCTGGATGCTGACTGGAGCCAGATGGTGGCTGCCGGCGCACCGGCTGACGCCAACCTTTACAACAATACCTTGTGGGGCCCGATGCAGGGCACAGGCGGCAGTACTGCGATTGCTAACTCTTACATTCAGATGCGCACCGCAGGTGCGGCGGCCAAAGCCATGCTGGTTGCAGCTGCAGCGCAGCGCTGGGGTGTGGATGCCAGCCAGATTAAGGTTAACGCGGGCGTTATCAGCCACGGCAATAAGCAGGCGACCTTTGGTGAGCTGGCCGAAGCTGCCGCCAAACTGCCGGTGCCGGATGAAGCCGGCGTAACGTTGAAAACGCCGGAGCAGTTTGTCTTTATCGGCAAACAGAAAGTGAGCCGTAAAGATATCGGTAAAAATGACGGTACAGCGATTTTTACTCAGGATATCAAACTGCCTGGCATGCTGACTGCCATGGTGCTGCACGCTCCTAAGTTTGGTGCCAAGCTGAAAAGCGTGGACGATAAACAGGCCAAAGCATCGCCGGGTGTGGTCGATGTAGTGACCATTCCGACTGGCGTGGCTGTGCTGGCGAAAGATTACTGGAGTGCGAAAAAAGGCCGTGATCTGCTGGCCGTGACCTGGGATGAGAGTGCCGCGTTTACTAAGAGCTCGGCGCAGGTAATGTCTGAGTACACGGCACTGGCCCAGAAAGACGGCATCAAAGCGCGCAGTGAAGGTGATGCGGCCGCGAGCCTGCAACAGGCTGACACCGTGATCGACAACACCTACCAGTTCCCGTTCCTGTCCCACTCACCGATGGAGCCGATGAACTGTGTCGCCCAGGTGACCGATCAGGGCTGTGAGATCTGGAACGGCGAACAGTTCCAGACCGTCGACCAGAACAACATTGCCCAGGTGCTGGGCATCAAACCAGAGCAGGTTAAGCTCAACATGTTGCTGGCGGGTGGTAGCTTTGGTCGCCGTGCGAAACCCGCATTCGGATTACCTGCTGGAAGCGGTCGAGATCGCGCGCCAGAAAAAAGGCACTCCGGTTAAGATGGTGTGGAGCCGCGAAGATGATACCCAGGTCGGTTACTATCGTCCGGCATACGTACACCGTATTCAGGCGGGTCTGGATGCAGACGGCAATATCTCGAGCTGGAAACAGCACATTGTCGGCCAGTCGATTCTGACCAATACTGTGTTTGAACCTTTCATGGTTAAAGACGGCGTTGATGCTACCTCAGTGGAAGGGGCTTCCAACATCCCTTACGCGATTCCGAACCTGTCGGTAGAACTGACCACAGTCAAAGAAGGGCCGACCGTTCAGTGGTGGCGCTCGGTAGGCAGCACTCATACCGCTTTCGCAGTGGAAACCATGATCGATGAACTGGCGGTCAAAGCCGGAAAAGATCCGGTGGAAATGCGCATGCAGTTACTGGCCAAACATCCGCGCTGGCAGGGCGTGCTGAAACTGGCAGCAGAAAAAGCCGGTTGGGGTAAAGAGCTGCCGCCAGGCACGGGTCTTGGTGTGGCCGTGCACGAGTCTTTCGCGACGTTTGTTGCTCAGGTTGCTCAGGTCACAGTAAAGAACGGTCAGATTTCGGTTGATAAAGTGGTGTGTGCGGTAGACTGTGGTGTCGCTGTGAACCCGGATGTGATTGCCGCGCAGATGGAAGGCGGGATTGGTTTTGGCTTATCTCCGACTCTGGTCAGTGCCATTACCCTGGGTGAAGGTGGTATGGTTGAACAGTCTAACTTCCATAACTACCAGGTACTGCGTATGAACCAGATGCCGGAAGTGGAAGTCCATATTGTACCGTCAGCGGAAGCGCCAACCGGCGTAGGTGAGCCGGGTGTGCCGCCGATTGCGCCGGCAGTCGCCAATGCGGTCGCTGCGGCCACCGGTCAGCGTTTACATGCGCTGCCACTGAAACTCGCAACGGCATAAGCCGCTGGCTTGGAATGAGCCCGGATTCGGGCTCATTGTTATTCACAACTACAGGTGAGAGCAATGTCCAATCATTTGTTGTATTTGCTGACGCAATGGTTTGATCTGAAAGAGGAAGCGAACTGGGTGCTGGGCACGGTGTATAAAACCGAAGGTCCGGCCTATCGTAAATCCGGTGCCATGATGTTATTCAGCGATGTCGGTCATCAGCTGGGAATGCTCAGCGGCGGTTGCCTGGAATCTGACATCCACCTGCATGCGCGCAAGGTGATGCTCAGCCAGTCGCCGGTTACCCTGACCTATGACGGCAGCGACGAAGACGATCTGGCGTTTCAGCTCGGGATTGGCTGTGGCGGCACGGTGCATATTCTGTTGCAACCACTTAACGCCGACAATGCTTATCTGGGATTGCCTGACGTGCTCGACGCTCTGCGCCAGCACCGTAAAGGCCACTATTTCCAGAAAGTCTCCAACCAGGAAGTGGTTGCCCGATTTATGACCGAAAACCTGCCGTCTCAGCGCTCGCGTGCCGAACTGATTGAGCAGCAGGATGGGTTGTGGCTGTGTACGCCGATTGAAGCGCCGCTGCATCTGCTGGTGGTCGGCGGCGGGATTGATGCCCGTCCTGTGGCACAACTGGCGCATCAGCTCGGCTGGACGGTCACTTTGTGGGACTCGCGCCCGGCCAATGGCCGCATGGAATATTTCCCGAATCTTGCCTGTCGTCTCAATGGTAACGCGAGTGAGTTAACCGCCTACTGCCAGCAGCATTCAGTGCAGGCGGCAGTGCTGATGAGTCACAACGTGACCATGGACGCCGCCGCGCTGGCTGCTATGGTGGGTGTACCGCTCAATTATCTGGCCCTGCTCGGGCCGACCAACCGCCGTGAACGGGTGATTGCCCAGTCGGGGATTACGCTGGAGCAACTTGCTGTCCCGCTTTCCGGCCCGGCCGGTCTGGATATTGGTGCCGAGCTGCCGGAAACCATCGCCTTGTCGATTCTGGCGGAATGCCAGGCGGCTGCCAGCCGCACTACGGCGCGTTTCGCTGAGTGATGTGTTGCTGGTCGATAACTCCGGGAGAGAATCGGCGGCATGAGCACGGCAATTATGATCATGGCGGCGGGCGAAAGCAGCCGCTTTGGCAGTTGTAAGCAGCTGAGTGAGCTCGATTCGCAGCACAGTTTGTTATCACACGCAGTCGAAGAGGCGCTTAAAAGTGAAGTCGGCCCGGTGTTTGTTATCACCGGACGCTGGCATGAGGAAATTGAGCAGGCACAGCACCGCGGTCAGCTGGCGAGCGTGCCTCTGCTCTGCTGTTCGCAATGGGCACAAGGCCTCGGTAACTCCATTGCCTACGGTACCCGTATGCTGGCGGCGGAGCATGAAGCGATTCTGATCACTCTGGCGGATCAGGTCGCATTGCAAGCCAGCGACTTCAGACAGTTGGCGGCGCAAGCTCATCCGCAGCGGATCATTGCGGCCCGATATAATGGTAAACCTGGTGTTCCGGCGCTGTTTCCGGCGGCGTGTTTTGCGGATCTGATGTTGCTGCATGGTGAGCATGGGGCGCGGCATTTATTGCGCGGCGGGGTGTTGGCGGTGGAGGAAATCCCGTTGGCCAATGCGGCCTGTGACATTGATACGCCGCAGGCCCTGGCGCAGTGGCAACAGCAAACCCAGATCCTCACCTGAGCTTGCAGTTTTCTATCTAATTCTGACTCACAGGCTGTACCAGCCGATCATTGCGCAGCAAATCAGATACATCACGCCGATATAGCGCCAGTTTGCGCTCAGCAGCGCTTTGGTGCCCACTTCATAGCGTGATTGGATACTGAGCTGAATGCCGGAAAACGGCGACAGTGTGATCCCCAGTGACCAGCCCATCAGCAGTGTCATGCCCAGCAGGTTGGCATCAGTGACTGACGGCGCCAGAATGCTGCCAGCCAGCACCACACTGGTCACCGGGTGCATGCCGGTCATGGCGAGAACAATCAGCACCAGCACAGTTATACAGGCTTCAAGCGCACCGAAATGGGCCGGCGCGAGCTGAATATCCAGCGCCATCAACGTCGCGGCAACACCAGAGGCGAGCATGGCCGCCGCGGCAAACAGCACCACTTCGCCACACGAACTGGCGATGCCGAGGTTGATGTGATTGCGGGCAATGCGTATGCCCGGCTTACCTTTTTTCAGCAGTAACCAGCCGGCGGTAAAGGTAATCGCCGTCAGTGTCACCAGCGACAGTACGCTGACGTCCGGAAACAGCTCATGGGCACAAATCACGATTACCGCCAGCAGGGCCGGCATCCACAATGAATACAGCGTGACCGGATAACCGGCCAGCGAATGGCTGTCAGGCTGGCGCAAGATCTGCCAGGCACTCAGTCCCAGCGCGACCAGAGCCACCGGAATGCCATAGGCGACCAGCGTCCCCAGCTGAGCGCCTGGTGCACTGATCAGTGCCAGACCCATAGAAGCGAAAAACGGCGACCAGAAGGCGCAGGCAGCAAAAGCACGCAGCAATACCAAACCCTGTGTGGTGGAAAGTTTACCCTGGCCGGAAATCTTATCGCCGACAATGATCACCGACGACATATTCAGCACTGAGCCAAACAGGTGGGTACCAAACAGGGTACGTATCAGGGCGGATTTACCTTTGGGCAGCGTCTCGCCGCTGCGTACACTCTCCACCGCAAAAATACGCAGAAAGCCTACCCCGATCAGCATGGTGACCACGTTCTGGTTCGCTTCCAGCGCTTTTCGCACATACAGCATATCGGCGCCGTGCGTCATGCCGTAAATCAGTCCGGCCAGACCAATCACCAGCAGCAGGACAATCTGTTTTTTCTGTGCCGGTTTGATGTAGGGGAGAAATAGAGCGGCGGCGATCCAGATCGGCACACCGGCCCAATAACCGCTGATAAGCCCGGTCATCTGGGCACAAAGGGACATTACCAGGCTGATCATCAGCAGCCAGCCGCCGGATGCGGCGATAAAAGGCGTCATAGCGTTCTTAATGTGAGTGAGTGCGGAAAGTCGGGAGAATAAGAGACTTGCTGTCTGAATCCGGCTTCGTGTTTGCAGCCGTTGAAGTTTAAATTCGGATGGCGATCAAAACTTCAACAACGAATGTGATCATTATCAAAGCTTTTCGAGTTGCGCAATAGCCAAGGGCTGAATTTTAAGCAAGCTATTGCGCAAAAGTTTAGTGGCCAAAGTACAGCCAGGCGAGATTGTCTGTGGCAGGTGAGATAGTGTCAGCCGCGCAGACAGGTCTGGAAGTAGGTCACTTCATTGCTGGCCAAACGATAAATCGTCGCCGGTTTGCCGCCTTTACCTTTGCAGGACGCGGCGATTTTGTTGGCGCTGACAATCACGCCGGTATCGATCAGGCGGCGTTTGACCGTCATGCGGTTCATTTCAACCCCGAACTTGGCGTAGGCCTCGATAATGTCGGCGACCAGAAATTCTTTTTCCAGAGAAAACAGTACCACAGATGTATATTCCACCGCCGCGCGCAGCTTCTTCCAGGCGTGCTGAATCTGCGCCACATGGTCAAAGGCGAGATCTTTTTCACCGCGCAGCAGCGGGGCTAAATCGAACCAGCCGGCGCGTTTCGCTGTCCATGCCAAAGTCTTCAATCTGGCGTACGTTGGACGGATTAAGCAGCGCGTAGTGGGAGATGCTGACACTCCAGCCATCCGGATCGCGTTTCGGGTTACCGTCTACCAGCGGGTCACTGATGAAGTTGGGAAAGGTATGCACTTTCTGACGACAGATACGGCGCCGCGCCGATTCAAAATCTTCGTCAGCCGGTTCGCCGCCGCTGGTGGTCATATCTTCATCGTACACCAGACCGCCCGGTACCGCCCATTTGCCGCAGTCCGGGCGATTGGGGTTACGGCGTTTGACCAGCAGGGTTTGGATCCCGTGTGGTGCAAGACGGAGACAAATCATATCTATGGTGACGATCATATTAGCTTTCCTGGCAAACAATGAGCCACATTCTAGGCAAGGCGGGCGATATGGTCAAATGTAAATAACGGATTGTGACAAACTGATATTGCGCAAGGTTACGTTCCGGCATTCGATGCATAGAGCGCTGTAAACACATTGATTACCTGTTATTCCCGCACAAAGTGAATGGATAAATGTGAGGTGTTAGGTTTGTCACAAAAGTTGACAAACAGGGTGTGCTCATTTATTGTTCCGGGATTAGTTAAGCACACAATGTTACTAACATGACTTACTCTTGCCGTGAACCAAAGGAAAGCATTATGAACGCTGGCCTGTTTTCTCCCCACATTATCCGCAGTTTGTTGGATCTCGATGCCTACAAAATCAATATGATGCAGGCAATTCATTCGCTTTATCCTGATGCTCAGGTGCGCTACGAGCTGATTGTGCGTAGTGATGAAGACGTCAGTGAAACTGCTGGAAGAAGTGCGGGATGAGATTGCGCATCTGGCGTCGCTGCGCTTTTCTGATGCGGATATTGTCTATCTCAAACAGAGTTCACCGCATCTGAAAACGTCTTTCCTGCAGTCGCTGCGTTATTTCCATTTCCAGCCTGAACGCCAGGTCGAAATGGGGGTGGTTAAGCAAGAGGGCAAACATCAGCTGCGGATTGCGATTCAGGGCAGCTGGCGCGATACCATTCTGTACGAAACCATCATCATGTCGATTGTGTCTGAAGTGCGTAACCGTCGCCGCTGGGCAGAGGTTCCGGCTGAGCTGCCAATCGAAGTGCTGGCAGACAAAGTACAGAAACTCAAAGCGGAAATCGCCAAACGCGGCATCACCAATTTTTCACTGACAGAAATGGGCACCCGACGTCGTTTTTCCGGTCAGGTGCAGCGTGACGTGATGGCCTATCTGCAGCAGGAGATCCCGGAGCTGCTGCTGGGTACCAGTAACTACCACTTTGCGCGTGAGTTTAACCTCAAGCCGATTGGCACCATCGCCCATGAGTGGTTTATGGGTCATCAGGCGCTGGTCAATGTACGCGACTCTCAGCGTGTCGCACTGGAGCAGTGGCTGACGGCCTTTGACGGCCAGTTGTCGATTGCCCCGACCGATACCCTGACCATTGATGCATTCCAGCAGGATTTCAACATGCATCTGGCGAAAGCATTTGACGGTATCCGCCATGATTCCGGTTGTCCGTTTAAATGGGGCGATCGCATGCTTGAGCACTACGCCAGCATGGGCATCGATCCAAGCTCGAAAGTGTTTATCTTCTCCAACGGCCTGAACTTTGATGAAGCGCTGGAGCTGTGCGAATACTTCGCCGGCCGGGTGCGGATTTCATTTGGTATCGGCACCTTCCTGACCAACGATCTGGCAGGCTGGAAAAATGCCGCCGGTAAAGCGTATCAGCCCCTGTCGATTGTGATTAAGCTGACCGAGTGTAATGGTCGTCCGGTGGCTAAAATCAGTGATGAGCCGGAAAAAGCCATGTGTGAAGACCCTATTTTCCTCGCTAACCTCAAACGTCGCTTCAATATTGATTTGGATGTCGATGCACTGGTTGAGGAGCTGCGCCGGCAAAAGCAGGTTAAGCGGCAGTACATTGCAGCCGCGTGATCTGACTTTGGTCAGGGCTTAGGTTATGAATAGCAATACTATCAAGGTATTAGGCAGAATATACGGTGGCTGAGTGCTAACAGAGCGACACAGAAAGTGAGTCACGGCTATTAATTCAGCGACCAAACCAGAAAAAGATCCAGCAATAACATCAGCAACTAATTCAGCAAAAAGCGGCGTTTAACGCCGCTTTTTTTATGCTCGAAATATGCCGTTCAACTTGTCTCCTCACAACACATAAACGATGTACGGTATATTTTGCGTGCACCAAATCGCTAAACTGGGCATAATGCATTAAAACCACTTACGTGATTATAAGTAAATGACCCAAGAAGAACGCCTGATTCACTTAACGACGCTGCTTGAGCAGCAGGGCAAAATTACCCTGAACGAAATCTGCGAGCAGTTTGGTGTATCACGCGATTCAGCGCGGCGCGATCTGGTTAAGCTCACCCAACTGCCGGGTATTCAGCGCATCCGCGGTGGTGCGATGACGGCGCCGGTTTCGGCCCAAAGTAAACCTTACTCAGGTAAAACCATCAGCGCAGCCAAACATGCCATGGCGTTGTGCGCCGCTGAGCTGGTGGATGAGCAGGATTATCTGGTGCTCGACACCAGCACCACGTTGTCGCTGATGGCGGGTTACCTGACCGTGCCGGTCACCGTAGTGACCAACTCAGTCAACATCGTCGTCAATACTGAACAGAGTAGCACTCTGAACGTGCATCTGCTGGGTGGTCATTTTGATCCCTACAGCCGCGCGGTCCTTGGCGCGCAGGCGCAGCAACAGATGGCCGGCTATCATGTCAATAAAGCCTTTATTGGTGTGTGCGCCTTATCGGAAACGCGGCCTGACTACTAACTATGAGCAGGAAGCGGCGATGAAAAAAGCCATGATGGCTCAGGCAGAGCAGGTGATCCTGGTGTGCGAGCATCAGAAAATGGGCGTCGAAAATTTCCATCACGTGTGTGATATCGCCGCGATCGATATGGTGATCACCGATGCCGAGCCAACGGCCGCACTACAACAACTGTTTGAACGTCACGATATTCAATGCATCGTGGCAACCCCACAAGAAGGATAGCTTTAATATGACTTACGCCCCGGTAAAAACAGCCGTGATTGGTTACGGCTTCTCAGCGAAAACCTTCCATCTGCCATTTATTAAGACTCTGCCAGAGCTGGAACTGACCGCCATCAGCTCAAGCCAGCAGGACGCGGTGAAAGCCGACTGGCCGGAAGTGGAGTGGTTTGCCGATGCCAACTCACTGCTCGACAACAGCGACGCAGAGCTGGTCATCATCACGGCGCCGAACGATGTGCATTTCTCTCTGGCCAAACGTGCGCTGGAAAACGGCAAAAACGTGATTGTTGAAAAGCCGTTTGTAACCCGCATTGAAGACGGCGAAAAGCTGATTGCGCTGGCGAATGAAAAAGGCCTGACCCTGAGTGTGTTCCACAACCGCCGCTGGGACGGTGACTTCCTGACTGTGAAGAAGCTGATCGAAGACGGCGCACTGGGCGAAGTGAAACTGTTTGAATCTCACTTTGACCGTTACCGTCCGGAAATCCGTCAGCGCTGGCGCGAGCAGTCGCAGGACGGCGGCGGCATCCTGTTTGACCTGGCTCCGCACCTGCTGGATCAGGCGCTGATGCTGTTTGGTCTGCCACAGGCGATCAATGCCCAGTGCCGTATGATGCGCCCGGGTTCGACCACGATCGACTACTACAACCTGATCCTGCACTATCCGGAGCACATTGTGCACCTGCACTCTAACCTGTACAGCCCGGAGCCGAACCTGCGCTATAAAGTCTTGGGTTCAAAAGCGAAATTTGAAAAATACGGCCTGGATCCGCAGGAAGGCTACCTCAAAGAAGGTCACCTGCCGGAAGCGCCGGAGTGGGCGGCTGAAGATGCGGCTCTGTGCGGCGTGATGTACAGCGAAGAGGGTTCTGAGCCGGTGAAAACCGAGCTGGGCGGTTACCAGTTGTACTTCAAAGCGGTGGCGGATGCGATTCGCCTTGGCACAGCCAACCCGGTTCCGCCACAAGAGGCGCTGCACAATATTGCGCTGATTGAGATGGCACTGGAAAGCAGCAAAACCGGCCAGACCATTCAGGTGAATCTATGAGTCTGACTCTGGAGGATGTGCTGGCGCAGGAAGCGAGCATTGAACTGAAGCACTTTAACAATGAGACCGCGTGGCAGCTTGGTTGCGAGCTTAAGCAGGCAGCAGAGCAGCTCGGTGCGGCGGTTGCGATTGAGGTGTACGGTTTCGGTCAGGTGCTGTTCCAGTATTCGATGCCGGGCACCGCGGCTGACAAGTTTGACTGGGTGCGCCGCAAGCGTAACTCGGTGCTGAAGTACAATCACAGTACCTATTATCTGTCGCTGTACAACGCGCAAAAGCAGCGTGAGTTTGAAGCGCAGCTGCACGTTGATGCTAACGAGTATTGCGGCCATGGCGGCTCATTCCCGATCCGCATCAAAGGCTCCGGCCTGGTCGGCGCGCTGACGGTGTCCGGTTTGCCGCAGGAAGCCGACCACCAACTGGTGGCCGATGCGCTGCAACGTGTGCTCAGCCAGCAATAAGCTTGGTAGAACTCAAGCTTGTGCAATAAAGCTTATACAAGACACTAAGTGTAAAGCCCCGCGAGGGGCTTTTTGTTGCGTTAAGCAGCGGGTGTTTACAGTGTAAACTTAGCCCAGCTTCACCAGTGCAAACTGCTTTTTACCCCGTTGCAGCACATAGTAACGGTCGAACAGGGCGAATTGGTCGGCAATTTGCGCGCTTGCGCAGCGCTCTCCGTTGAGCCGAATCGCCCCTTGCTGCAGCCATTCTCGCGCCTGACGTTTCGACCCCGCCAGTCCGCTGCTAAGCAACATGGCAACCACTTCCTCGCCGGGTGTCATCTCGCTGCGTGTTATGCTGACACACGGTAATCCGTCTTGCTCTAACTGACCTAACTCGGCTGCGCTGAGCTGATTCAATTCACCGCTGAATAGGGCTTCGCTGATGCGCTGCGCACTCGCCAGTCCGTCATCGCCATGCACAAAACGGGTCACTTCACTGGCCAGAATCTGCTGCGCCTGCGGTTTGCCCTGGCGCTGTTTATCCTGCTGCTCAATCTCGGCAATCGCTTCGACGGACAAAAAGGTGTAGTAGGCGAGGAAGCGGTACACATCGCTGTCATCACTGTTGAGCCAGAACTGGTAGAACGAATACGGCGACGTTTTGCTCGCATCCAGCCACACCGCGCCGCTCTCGGTTTTACCAAACTTGGTGCCGTCGGATTTGGTGATCAGTGGCAGGGTCAGACCGTGTACTTTGTTTTGGTTGAGGCGGCGCGTCAGGTCGATACCGCTGACAATATTGCCCCACTGATCGTTGCCGCCGATCTGCAGCTGGCACTGCTGGCTGCGGTTGAGATGAGCAAAGTCATACGCCTGCAGCAGAGAGTAGCTGAATTCAGTAAACGAGATGCCCTGATCCGGACGCTGCAGACGCTGTTTCACAGACTCGCGGTTGACCATGCTGTTGACGGAAAAATGTTTGCCGATGTCGCGAAAGAAGCGAATCACATCCATATCTTTCATCCAGTCGGCGTTGTTAACGCACTGCAGCGGCTGGCTGAGCTGCGGATTCATCAGCGCGGCAATTTGCCCGCTTAAATCCTGCACCCATTGCTGCACCGTGCCGGCATCATTGAGGCTGCGCTCGCTGGCTTTAAAACTCGGATCGCCGATCATCCCGGTGGCGCCGCCAATCAGGGCAATCGCGCGGTGTCCGGCGTCCTGAAAGCGCTTGAGCATCAGCAGCGGCACCAGATGGCCGATGTGTAAACTGCCCGCTGTCGGGTCAAAGCCGCAGTACAGGGTTTGCGGCGTGGCAAAGGCGCTGCGCAGCTCTTCCAGGTCGGTGCTCTGCGCAATCAGTCCGCGCGCAATCAGGTCGTCAAATAAAGTGTCTGAATTCATACTGCCTCCGTCAAATGATATCTGGCAGGATAAGCAAAGGCCCGGCGCAGGGCGATGTCCCTAAAGGGACAATCGGGCCAGTTCAGAGATTAGAGATCAGATGTTAAGGAAGGAAAGCAGGGAAGTAAAACCGCCGCTCAGCGCGAAGCCGCGCCAATCAGGTGATTTAAAAACAGCTGAAACAGCTCGCTCAGCGAAGCGACATTGAGCTGCGCATAAATCCGTTTGCGGTGATTCTTCACTGTGCCGTGGCTGATCCCGAGCTGTTCGGAAATGTCCTGTGAGTCGAGGCCCTGAATCAGCAGCGCCGTGATCTGCTGCTCGCGCGGGCTGAGCCGGGCATGTCCGAAACTGGCAATCGCTGCTTCAACCCAGTGGCGCAAATCCTGCGGCGCCTGGCCGCTTTCGGCCAGTATTAGCGGCTGCGGGTTCCAGTGCTGACGGCATAACGCCGCCAGCGTGGCAAAACGTTGCTCTAACGCGTGCATCTCTTCTTTAGTGACGGCATTGTGCGATGACAGAAACCCGAGATGAATCACGATGCTGCGCTGGCCTTCAAGATTAACCGCCAGAGTGATTTCATCTTGCCAGCCGGTGGCGGCATAAAACTGATGTTGATATTCGCGCTGCGCCGATTCACTGCCCGCCACCTCGCGCCAGTGAAATACCCCTTCGCTATGCTCGCGCGCCACTTTGAGATAAAACGGGTCATGCTGATAAGCGTGGGTCAGGTAATGCTGAAACAGCAGCTCACGTCTGGCCGGCAGGGAGTCATACAGATAGATCGGATGTTTATCCAGCCGATGACCAAGAATCACCGCGCAATCGAAGCTGAGCACGCTTTGCAGCACGTCAATAAGACGCGAGCTGAACTGCGGGCTGTGCAGCGCGCTGATCGCTTCACCGAGTGCGTGATATTCCTGATAACTGACCTGCATGAGTATCCCTTGCGTGTGACTGACGCTGTGATTTTAGCGCAGTATGCACTCTGGCGGCGGGCAAATCGAGCTTCAATTTCCAGCGCTGTCAGCAATAAATTGTGAACTCAATCAACCTATTGTCAACACACTTACGGCACTCTGGCCGGATGCACTTATGCCATGGTCACGGAGGACATTATTTATGGAAGAGATTTGCTGGACCGAGTTTCGTCACACCCTGCATCAGTTTCCGGAGTTATCCAATCAGGAGCAGGCCACCGCGCAGCGCATTGTGGCGCAGTTTGCCCATTTTCATCCTGATAAAGTCATCACCGATCTGGGCGGCAGCGGCGTGGCGTTTGTCTATCAGGGCAAGCAACCCGGGCCAACCACACTGATCCGCTGTGAGCTTGATGCGCTGCCGATTGCAGAAACCAACACCTTCGCCCATCGCTCAACCCACAACGGCATATCGCACAAGTGCGGTCATGACGGCCATATGGCGATTGTCAGCGCGCTGGGTGAACAACTGAGTTCGCAGCGCCCGGCCAAGGGGCGAGTTATTCTGGCTTTTCAGCCCGCTGAAGAGACCGGCGAAGGCGCGATCAACATGGTCAATGACCCTAAGTTTGCCGACCTTATGCCCGACTACGCCTTTGCCCTGCACAACTATCCCGGCCTGGCACTGGGCCATGTAGCGGTCAAAGCCGGATCGTTTAACTGCGCCTCGCGCGGCATGATCATCCGCCTGCACGGTAAAACTTCCCATGCGGCGCACCCGGAAAACGGCGTAAGCCCGGCAATGGCGATGTGCGAGATTGTCACTAAGCTCACCGCGCTGCCGCAGTACCTCAGCGAGCGTTGCTGGGTGACGGTGATTCACGCAAACCTGGGCGAAGTGGCCTTCGGCACCGCACCCGGCGAAGCGGTGGTGATGGTAACCCTGCGCAGCGAAAGTAACGAAACCATGCACAGCCTGGTGGAGGCCGCCAGCCAACTGGCCCAAACCAATGCGGAGAAATACGGTTTAGGCTGGCAACTGGAATGGCAGGATGTATTTCAGGCCAGCGTGAACTCTGAGCAGGGCTGCGAAACGGGTAGTGCAAGCCTGTCAGGAGACCGGCACTCCATGCACGATTTTAGAAGAACCAATGCGCTGGTCAGAAGATTTCGGTCAGTTTACCGCGGTCGCGAAAGAGGGCGCAATGTTCGTCCTCGGATCCGGCCAGCAAAGCCCGCAACTGCACAATCCGGATTATGATTTCCCCGATGCCCTGACCCCGGTCGGGCGGGATATTTTTGCCAGTATAGTGAGGGGGCTTCATGGTGTGGAGGAAGCTGCGCTTTGAGGGTGGTTATTGATAGTGTTCGCTGGTGATTTGTTGGTTCCTTTAAGCTCAGCGGGGTACGGTGGGCGGATTTATACTAGTAGGATATGTATGTCACGCTTTGGCTTTCTCGGCTTCTTTGAGCTTGGTGCAAGCGTGCCAGTCACTCTTTGTCTTGCCAAAGAGTAACCAGAAAGGCGCTTGGTTTCTTTGGCGCTGGCCAGGCCGGTTTTAGGCGTTCCCTACGCCAAGAATCTAAAATATCGTCCTGATTTTTTGCCCTGATTTGGTGGTTTCAAAAGATTAGCCAAGCGCTACACATTATGCTTGATTTGTTATCTCGCTAGAACATAGACTAAATGAATGCCTGTAGGGGTGAACTTAGTTAGATCTGAGCTATAAACGTAGCCATAGCGATCGAGCAGGTCCAGAGAGTGATAGGTCCAACCTGCGGCAAAGGCAATTCCGGCTAATGCGAAATAAATACACACTCTGTTCGCCAATTTCATCCATTTAGCGTCAATAACCAACCGCGCTTGTTTGCCGGTATAAATGGCTACGCTTCCCAAAAACATCAATGATAACAGTGTGCCTAAAAAGCCTACTGGAACCCATAGAGATAAAATTGACAGTGTGACTTCCGGACGTCGGTTTAGAATGTCTATATAGTCTGCGTATAAGCCAGTAGACATCCACAGCCAACCACCTAAGGTAAAAGTCAGCATTAAAACGGATAGTATTCGGATTTTAGTTTTCGATAACATCTTTTAGAGCCTTAACGACATTTTGGTTTACATGCACTTCTGACCAAGTCCATTCAATAATCAGATAAGTAAATGCAACTGCTGCTCCTGCGGCTATAATTGACCCAGTTGTTGCGATGACGGTAAGTAACATAGCTTCTCCTGCACCATATTGTAGAAGTGCTTTAAACATGTCTGCCCCGACATTACCAAACCAATCTACTAGATGGTAATCATCTTTGAAAATAAGGTCTGTTGTTGCAATGCTTGCTGATACGATAAAAGTAAGAGCAGCAGCTCCTCGAAAATTAGAAGCTCTCGCTTTTGGGCTAAAGCCTGCTTGACTTACTTTGAACGAATTCAATGGATACTTTTTACCGTCTAGATTAATTCGAGTTTCCGTTGACTATTGCATGTTTTAGCGATGTTCCATTCTTGCTTCCTGAAAAGGCGATGAATGTACGTCCTTTACTTTCAACTAGATCTGCTTTAACTCCCATATCACCAAATTGCTTTGCAATGGAGTGGGCGTTAAACATCGGCTCTGTATGATTAAACCAAGACTTTGCCGTGTTAATGCTTGCTGATATGGCAGCTGTATCACGACCAGCCTCAACCCAAAGATTGTGCAGTATTTTATGTGCATCGTCTAAGTCAGCAATTACAACATGTTGATGATTTTTTTCCATTTCATCTTCAAGAGAACACTGTTCGTCCATCGATAATTTTAAACGATCATTAACGCGTTGACCCGCCGGAGAAACATCATATTCGCCATTTTGTTGGCGTGCTTGAATTTGCTTCCAGTTTTCCTCACTAGCTAAATGATTTTCTTGCCGTTGTTTTGCTAGTCTTTCTTTGATGCTTAGCGGTTTTGCTTCTTCGACAGGGCGGGGATCATCTTCGATCCAGCGCAGGTTATTCATGGCACAATTCTCTAAAAATAGTCATTACTTTTAACTAAGAAGTGCATCATAACTGCATTTTTGCCGGGGCAAAAACTTGCTCACTCAGGCCATAATTTGCCTGAAGAGGGGAACTATCTATGTTCATTCTTTCAGATAGAGGTGTGTTTGATTTTCGCTCTATATTAATTGGTAATTATTCATAAGCTTTGGCTGTCAGTCTTTGCCTTACTAAAGAGTAACCAGAAAGGTGCTTAGGTTTTTTGGCGCTGTTCGGGGCGGTTTTAGGCGTTCCCTACGCCAAAAAGCGAAAATATCGTCGTGGTTTTGCGCTGTTTGTTAGGGTTAATGGCTTCGTGGCGTTGTATGTCACGCTTGGATTTTTGTGATTTCTTTTAGGCTTGGTGCAAGCGTGCCAGTCACTCTTTGTCTTGCCAAAGAGTAACCAGAAAGGCGCTTGGGTTCTTTGGTGTCGGTCGGGCCGGTTTTAGGCGTTCCCTACGCCAAAAACCTAAAAAATCGTCCTGATTTTTTGCCCTGATTTGGTGGTTTCAGGTGAGTTATAAGTCGCTTTTGCCTCATTATTTGGTAGACCTTTTAATCAATCACATCCTGTTCATGGGTTTTTATCCTACTAAAATTTATCTATTATCCTAGTGGTGTTCGTTGTAAATCCCCGTGTGGTACCATGGGGAGAAATTCCATGTAACCTCATAGCATTGACGGGGCTAAGATAAAAGAAAACCTCCCTTTTCGGACGGTTAGCTTAAAGCAAGCAAAGGTTTTTCGATTGTGATCTAACACAATATTCGGCTTACTGTTTCTGGTTCACAGGTCTGAAATTACTTTGCGATTCATTTGAATCGGATAACTGAAATTTACTGATTACTCAGTATTAGGAGTTAGGTCGGTACTACAAAGCTGTGAGCGTATCGCATCCGATTGGGCAAGGCAGGGTTAAAGTCTTCATGTTTTAAATCATAAAAAACACAACGTGAGTTCTACCTAGATGAAATCTATGATATTTTTCAAAAAAAACACAACGGCAATTGGTTTCTATGGCTACTAACAAAAACAACGCTCAAATTGATCTCGACTTTGTTCGTTCTCAGTTCCAAGACTCTCTTCACAAGGATGAGCAAGTAAAAACTCGTTCTTTGATTTTGAAATATAATAATTCATCTAGTCGCACTGGCGCACAAACAGAGGTGTTACATTCAGTAGCCTATTACGCAGAGGCATTGGAAATGTTTAACCATCATCTCTTGTCTCGTATTGACCCTGATGCAAACTACGAAACTCGCTTTTAAGCGTCTAAGTGAAGGATCAATTCGTGACCATCTTTGTGAACGGATTTCAAGCTTTTTAACCACAGTAAATACGCTGTTTAATGGTGATCAGTTTTTATCTAAATTAATAGATACTGGGGATGTAAATGACATTCCTACATTCTATGAGAAAAAATCCACTCTAGAAAAAGAGCTAAGTGAACTATTTGATGTTCATGGGATTACGTTAGATGATCAAGTACTAGCTAGAGTTTTAGAATTGGTATCCAAAGCGGGAGAAGGTGTTCAAAAAGATGAAACTGTTCAATTATATGAAGTAGTTGATGATACTGATGACTCAGTTATACCTGATAATGTTATTAGATTTAACCCTGCTTTTAGGTCTAGCGTTAAACCAAAGGATTTAGAAAAACCGAAAGTTTTGAAGTTTGATGGTGTAGATACCGTAAGAGTTTTGGTAATTAAAGTATTCGGCAATAGTAAGTGGAAGTTTAAGAGTATAATTACTGGTGATACCTATGAAGCATCATTCAAGAATATCGAGTGGCTGAGAGATTATCAACTTGGTAAGAAGCAACAAATAGATGCAAGGCACCTATTGCAAATCAATATCAAGTATACTAAGTACTTATATGCCAGTGGAAACTATGTCATTAAAGGTGCTGTCATTGACTCTGTGGGCAAGTACTTGATAGATGACAATATAGATAACAATGAGATAGTAGCAGATGATAGAATCTAGAACTCAGTTTCTTATTGATTGTTGCACCTTTCATCTTAATGATAATGGTAAAGGTTAGTCACGGTAGTTATAGCGATGTCTTCGCAGTACCAGATTGGTCAATGGCTGCTGTTGTTATATATTTTCAATCATTTCTTATATTACTACCTCCTATTTTCGATGTGGCAAAAAAAGGAGTTGGAATAAATAGCTTCTTCCTTCTTTGGTATTTGTTAATAATGATACTTGTCGGATTGTTGCCTTCCTTTTATGTCTACACTCAAATAATTGGTTTGCCTCAAGGTAGACTCCCTTCGGTAAATTATCAAATAGCCCAAATGGGGCTATTTATATTTGCTTGTGTTAAGTTTTTTCATGATCATAATGTGGTGAGAAAACTTAGAGAAGCAGTAAAATAGAAGGGGCTAACGCCCCTTTTGCCCCTTTTTTAAATGTTACTTAGAGATCAAGTTAATTTAATTAACTTGGTTGAAGTTCTTTAGAATGAGTTGATAATAGCTCGATCGCTGTATATAGTTCTTGGAATGGAATAAGTTGGCCAGTATTAAAAACAAGCAAATAAAGTGCGTACTGTACGAATGAGTATTAACTGGCAATATTTGACTTACAAAAAGCTATTAATTAATTGCTAATGTTCGATTTTTCGTAACGCATTTTGTCCAAAGCTGAGCTAGTAGAAGGAGCTCAGCCCTTTGTATCAGCGCGGACAATTCCGCACGTAAACGCAGGTGGAAGCCACCCTAATTCAACGGCTCCATTTCCATCTGTGTTTCCTGCATCTCATTCAATCCGCCGCCGTTGTGCACATTGCTAAAGCCCTGCTTTTTCAGTGCGTCCATCGCCATGGCTGAGCGGCTGCCGCTGCGACAGTAGACCACAATCGGTTGCTGTTTATCGATATCATGAAAGCCAGTGCCAACGTCACTGAGCGGAATATTTCGTGCGTCCGGTAAGTGACCATCAGCGTATTCTTGCGGTGTGCGCACATCAATCACCAAAGCGCCATTATCTATCATCCGCCAAGCCTGCTCAGACCGCTCGCTCGCCAAAGCCTGACCCACAGGCAGAGCCAGCACTAACGCCAGACCAGCCGCTTTCCAGTTAACTCCAAACATAACTATCCCTCAGAATCGAAACTCAAATAAGTATGGTTGAACAAGTGCGAATGCTCTAGAACATGTGTAGTAACAAATTGTGTAATGGGGCAAATCGAATTGAGGTTTTTTCAAATATTGCAAGTGGAGTGCTTCAGAAACTCGAAAACCAGGGAAAAAAATCAGGACGATATTTTAGGTTTTTGGCGTAGGGAACGCCTAAAACCGGCCCGGACCACACCAAAGAAACCCAAGCGCCTTTCTGGTTACTCTTTGGCGCAAGCAAAGAGTGACTGGCACGCTTACACCAAGCTAAAAGAAATTACTGAATTTAAAGCGTGACATACAAAGCCACGAAACTGTCGAGAACCAACAGAGAACAACATTAACTCTTCCGATACTCATCCGGCGTCACCCCTGTTAACCGCCGGAACATCGCGATAAACGCTGATGCACTGGCGTAGCCGAGATCGTGAGCGATATTTTCCACTTTGGCGCCAGATTGCAGCATCGGCATCGCGTTAACCACCCGCAGGCGCTGGCGCCATTCTGAAACTGAAATCCCCAGTTCGCGTTGGGCGCGGCGCATCAGGGTGCGCTCGGTGGTGTGGGCGCGCTGGGCCAGCACGCGCAGGGGCTCATTACTGGCCGGATCCTGTTCCAGCCAGCCGAGCACTTTACTCAGCAGCGGGTCGCCGGAGGTCGGTAGGTAGCTGCCAATCGGAGTGGCGTGCGTCAGCTGTTCAGCCAAAACCTGCAGCAGGCGATATTCGGCTTCGCTGTAGGGCGGGGTGATTAAACTCTGGCGCAGGTGCTCCAGCAGGGCAATCACCAGAGGGCTGATCTCCAGCGCGCAGGTTTGCTGTGGCATCGCGCTGCACAGGCTTTCGTCGACATACAATGAACCATGGCAGGTTTCATAGCGGTTAAGGCCCTGATGCTCGACATTGGGCGGCAGCCATAAACCGTATTGTGACGGCGTCAGGTACTGACGGCTGCCGACTTTCACTTCCATCACGCCACTGAACGAATAAACGAACTCGCCCCAGCGATGGCTGTGGCGCGGATAGGCGGCGTCGGCGGGCATACAGGCGGAGCGAAACACCAGCGGAGCCGGCAGTTCGGTACTGAACGGCGGGAAATGAATCTGTTTGCCTGGAATGCTCATGCTGACTCTGTCATATCATCGCTATGGGTTGTCAGATTTTAGCTATATGTCTTAATGACGACAACGCATAATGTAAACATAGCGATAACAAAATAACAGTTGGATAACGAGAATGACGACACGCAAACCAATCGACGCCACGGCGCTCGGCATCATGGTGGTGTTTTGCTTTGCCATGGGCTTACAACAAATTGCACTCAAAGCGACCGGCGATGATATTGCGCCGATCCTACAAATCGGCCTGCGCTCTGCCATCGCGGCGGTACTGGTGCTGGCCTATGTGATGATACGCGGCAAAAAACTGAGGTTTGCGGACGGTAACTGGAAAGCCGGTATCCTGGTCGGCACTCTGTTTGCGCTGGAATATCTGTTTCTGGGCGCGGCGCTGCATTATACCTCGGCCGCTCATTCGGTGATCTTTCTCTACACTTCCCCTATTTTTAGCGCTCTGATTCTGCATTTTCTCGTTGATACCGAGCGGCTCAAAGTGGTGCAATGGGCCGGGATTCTGCTTGCGTTTTCCGGCATTGCGGTGGCTTTTTTGTGGCACGGCGAAGGGGCAACAGAAATGCAGCCCAATATGCTGTGGGGCGATTTTCTGGCTCTGCTCGGTGGTGTGGCCTGGGGGCTGACTACGGTCCTGATCCGCAGCTCGAAACTGGCCAATGTCTCGTCCGAGCAAACCTTGTTGTACCAACTGGTGATGGGTGCGCTGATTTTGCTGGGTGCCGCGGTGTGGAGCGATCAGCTGACCATTAACCCGACACCGCTGGCGCTGGCCAGTGTTGCGTTTCAGACCCTGATTATCTCATTCGGCGGTTTCCTGCTCTGGTTCTGGATGCTCAATACCTATATTGCTTCGCGCCTTGGCGTATTGTCGTTCATGACGCCGCTGTATGGTGTAGTGCTCGGGGCCTGGATTCTGGGCGAGCGGATTGAAGCCGGATTCTTGTATGGTTCGGCGATGGTGATTGGCGGCATTGTGCTGGTCAGCGGTCATGGCTGGCTCAAGCAGTTGCTAAAACGGCGCCGCTCTGAGCTTAAACCCAGCCTGAAAGCGGAATAAAACCTGGCTGGCATCATCCAATCAATGGCTAAGCAATAATCTCTGCCTTATTAATGACTAAGGGCTGCTCTCTGAGCAGCCCTTTTGTATCGATGAGGTGTATTAAATCAAGTGTAAGTGCGGCCACAGCTTGAGCCATTTCTTTTCCAGAATGCGGCGCTGGACGATCTCCGGCTGGCGGTTACACGGGTTAATGGCAATAGTCAGTGACCAGTTTCTGGCGCAGGCCATACGGTGCGCAGAAGGTCAGGCGGCCGTCATGTTCCAGTCGCACGCCGACACAAGTTGGCACTTCCACCCACTGGGCGATGCCGTGTGCGGTGCTGCGATAAGGTGCGTGACCGTGCTTTTCATGCATACGGGCCTGATTACGTACTTCCCAGTTGATTTCCGGCATGCTGGCGATGAGTTGTTCCTGCAGCGCCTGTTCACGCTCGGGTGAGACATCTGTCGGATCAAAAAAGACCAGATCGACGTCGTTGAGCGGGGTCATCTCGGTTTTATGGTGCAGGTGATCCCAAATCGCGTTGCGCACAAAGCCCGCCCCCAGATACCAGTCCGGTAAATTGAGCGCCTGAGCGGTCAACAGACAGCGCATACGTAACGAATCATTGCGCAGCAATGCTTCCGTTTGTCCCAGGTAAAGAAGTTCAATATCACTTGGCATGTATTGCGAATAGTTATGTTAGTGACTGATGATATTCAGTATAACGGCAATCTGAGCGGATGGGAGCGTTAAAGTGATATCTGTTCATCAAATTGAGAAATTGATGCCTGCAACGCCAGTAAATAACAAACTAGTTAATAAGCATCGGCCAAAGTCATTAATCAGCCCTCATTGACTTTATTTCGTCAAGTGAGGGCTGAATGGCCTCGGGCCAGAGCAGAGCTTTGCGAGTGGTTTACAGTGCGTCGGCCAGTTGTGGCTGACGCTTATCCAGGCGCTGGCTGATGCGGGTCAGCAGCAGGGCCAATGCCACCACAATCGCACCGACCCACGGCGTGGTCATCAGGCCGGACTGTTCGACCACCCGGCCGCCGCCCCAGGCACCGAGTGCGATACCAATATTAAAGGCGGCGATATTGAGCCCCGATGCCACATCTACTGCGTTGGGGGTGTAGTGCTCAGCCAGTTTCACTACGTATACCTGCAGTCCGGGCACATTACCAAAGGCAAACATGCCCCAGATAAGCATGATGATCACCGCTGTTACCGGGTTGGGCGCGGCAAAAGTCAGCAGCAGCAAAACCAGACTCAGGCCAGCGAATATCAGGCTCAGCGCGCGGGTTGGTCCGTGTTTGTCGGCCAGTTTTCCACCCCAGATATTGCCGAACGCCACCGACACGCCGTACACCAGCATCAGAATACTGATGGTGGAGGTGGCAAAACCGGACACTTCATGCAGGATGGGCGCGATAAAGGTAAAGGCAGTGAAGGTGCCGCCGTAGCCGAGTGCAGTAATGGCAAACACCAGCAGCAGGCGGGGCTGGGTCAGCACTTTGGCTTGTTCGGCCAATGAGGTTTTAGCGGCTTGCGGCAGGGTGGACGGCACCAGCAGGGCGCTGCCGATCAGGGCGATAAGGCCCAGCATAGCGACTGTTAAAAAAGTGGTCTGCCATCCAAAATGCTGACCAATGTAAGTGCCGAGCGGCACGCCGGTCACTAAGGCAACGGTCAGGCCGGTAAACATGATCGCAATCGCGCTGGCGGCTTTGTCGCGCGCCACCAGTCCGGTTGCTATGGTGGAACCGATAGAGAAGAACACGCCGTGCGCCAGGCCGGTCAGAATGCGCGCCATGATCAGGGTGCTGTAACCGGGTGACTGCCAGGCAAGCAGATTACCGGCGACAAACAGCGTCATCACCGCCAGTAACACGCGTTTGCGGTTCCAGTTGCCGGTCAGAGCGGTGAGGACCGGCGCGCCGATGGCGACGCCGAGCGCATACAGGCTGACCAGTAAACCGGCAGAGGGCAGAGAAACGTTGAGGTCGGTGGCCATGGTCGGCAGCAGGCCGACGATGACAAATTCAGTGGTGCCGATGGCAAACGCACTGAGGGTTAACGCAAATAAAGCGATAGGCATAACATTTTTCCTGTTGATGGCTGTTGGCGCGCAACCAAGCGATGTGCTGAGCAAAGTACGTGTTTAGCTGGTATCTATTTAACTAAGTATCCGTTTAACAACGTATGCATGAGCAAGACAGGCGTTTGCGCCAACAAGCTGACTGAGTAGAGAGGCGCATTATTCATGAGCTTTTGTTTGCTAAAAACGCTAGTATTGGCAAAATAATTTTGTCATTTATGTAAAAGTGGAGCGCCTATGCTGACCCGTTCTGATGATTTGGAAATCTTACTGGCGGTGATCGATAGCGGCAGTTTTTCTCAGGCTGCCGAAGTGCTGGATGTGCAGGTTGCCAAGGTGTCGCGCGCGGTGAGCCGGATTGAGCAGCAGCTCGGCATGACCATCTTAAACCGTACTACAAGGCGGCTGGATCTGACCGAAGAGGGGCGGCGCTTTAGTGAAACCATTCGTGCCGGATTGCAGCAATTGCGTCAGGCGGAAGAAGAGGTGGTGTCGCGCGGGGAACTGCCGAAAGGTAAGCTGCGCGTCGATGCGGCCAGCCCGTTTATGCTCCATCAACTGGTGCCGCTGGTGCGTGAATTTCATCAGGCCTATCCGGATATTGAGCTGGAACTGACCTCCAATGAAGGCTATGTCGACCTGCTGGAAAAGCGCACCGATGTGGCAATCCGGATTGGTAAACTCAATGATTCCACGCTGCATGCCCGGCCGCTGGGAAAAAGTCCGCTGTTTGTGGTCGCTGCGCCGGACTACCTTGCCCGGCACGGTTTCCCGGCGACGCCATCGGAGCTGCGACAGCATGAAATTGTCGGCTTCACCAGTCCGCGTGCGCTGAATGTCTGGCCGCTGCAGGGCAGTGATTACGTTGAGCCGACCATTGCCTGCAGCAGTGGAGAAACTGTGCGCCAGTTAGTGCTGGCCGGCAATGGTATCGGGTGCCTGTCCGGCTTTATGATTCATGAAGACTTGGCCGCCGGCCGTCTGGTGACTTTGCTGACATCGTACCGCCAACTGAATTCAGATCGTGAACTGGTCAACGCGGTGTATTACAAATCCTCTAACGTGGCGCGGCGCATATCGGCCTTTATCGATTTTATCCAGCCCAAATTTACCCTGTGAAACTTTGCTGTTGGTGAAACCATGCGTTTGGTGAAAACTGACGTGCTGCCCGACAACACAGATGGCTCATGGTTTTTGCAAATTTGACAAAAAAGTTTTGTCTTTGTGTCGGTTAATCCCCGCAAGTGCGCTTGTTATGATGCAGCCATATCAAGTTTAGTGACTGTTGCCTGCGCGATGCATACTGTGATGACAGCGCGGCCAGTTGAACTGCTACCAAGGGGATTACTATGACCGATGTACTGTTTGAGCCACTGCAGGTGGGCCGTTTTCGTCTCGCTAACCGAATTATTATGCCTCCGATGACCCGCTCCCGCGCTTCGCAGCCGGGTGATGTGGCCAATGACATCATGGCGACTTACTACGCGCAGCGCGCCGGTGCCGGCCTGATTATTGGTGAAGGTACCCAGGTTTCTGCCATGGGCAAAGGCTACGCCTGGACGCCGGGTATTTACAGTCAAGAACAGATCGCCGGCTGGCGTGGCGTGACAGATGCCGTGCACGACAAGGGCGGCATTATGTTTGCCCAGTTGTGGCACGTTGGCCGGGTGACCCATCCCGACAACATTGGCGGCGAGCAGCCGATTTCCGCCTCGGCGCTCAAAGCCGAGAAACGTGAAAGTGTTTGTCGATAACGGCAGTGATGCGCCGGGTTTTGTTGATGTGGTTGAACCGCGCGCCATGACCCATGCCGATATCGAACAGGTGATTGAGCAGTTTCGTCAGGCAGCAAAAAATGCGCTGCTGGCCGGATTTGACGGCGTTGAGCTGCATGCGGCCAACGGCTATCTGATTAACCAGTTTATTGATTCTCAGTCTAACCAGCGCAATGACGAATATGGCGGCAGCCTGGAAAACCGTCTGCGTTTCCTTGACGAAGTGGTCAGCGCTTTGTGTGAAGTGATGGGCGCGGATCGGGTTGGCGTGCGTCTGGCACCGCTGACCACGTTAAACGGTACGGTGGATGACCATCCTGAGCAAACCTACGTTGCGGCGGCCAAACTGCTCAATCAGCACGATATTGCCTATCTGCACATCGCCGAAGCGGACTGGGAAGATGCTCCGCTGATGCCGGTCGATTTCAAACAGGCGCTGCGTGAGGTGTTCTCCGGCGCGATTATCTATGCGGGTAAATACGATGCGGAGCGTGCGCGTCAGGCCATTGAATCTGGTGTGGCCGATCTGATTGCTTTCGGCCGCCCGTTTGTCGCCAATCCGGACTTGCCGCAGCGTATCCGCCACGGCCAGCCATGGGCGGCGCATAATCCGCAAACTTTGTTCGGCGGCGCAGAGCAGGGCCTGACCGATTATCCGGCCTATTCTGCTGTTTAACACGTTCTGCGGTTTAACACGGTCACTGATTGAGAAGATACAGCGTGCCCGGTCATGTACGGGGCACGCTTTACTATTAACTGATGACAGTTTATTGACTTACTCTTCGTTAATCCATGTTATATCAATGGCTTAATGATATTAAATAACCACGATAAGGAGCGAACTCCATGCAAATTCCTCAGCTTGGCGCAGGTACATTCCGTCTGAAAGGCGATGAAGCGGTTCAGTCGGTTGCGATGGCACTTGAGGCGGGTTATCGCCACATTGATACCGCGCAGATTTACGGCAACGAACAAGAAGTTGGCCAGGCGGTAAGTGCGAGTGGTATCGCGCGTGAAGAGCTGTTCATCACCACTAAAGTGTGGATGGATAAACTCTCGGACGAGCAGTTTTTGCCGAGCGTGAAACAGAGCCTGCAGGACTTAAACACAGATTATGTTGATCTGTTGCTGATTCACTGGCCGCTGGCAGATGACAGCGTAGCGATGGGTGATTACCTGCGCAGCCTGAAACAGGCGCAGGATCAGGGTCTGACCCGTCACATCGGCGTGTCGAACTTTACTGTAGCACAGATGAAACAGGCGATTGAAATTCTGGGCGAGGGCGTTTTGTACACCAACCAGGTGGAAGTACACCCTTACCTGCAAAACAAGGCTGTGGTTGAGTTCTGCCGCGCGCACGACATCATTGTGACGGGTTATATGCCGTTTGCTTACGGCGATGTACTGAAAGATGACGTGATCGTTGAGATTGCGCAGCAGCATCAGGCAACACCGGCTCAGGTGGTTCTGGCCTGGATGGCGGCGAACGACTTTGTCACCATTCCGTCGTCAACCAAACGTGCCAATATCGATAGCAACCTGGGTTACGTCAATGTCTCGCTGAGTGAGCAGGATATGGCGCGCATTGCGACTCTGGATCGTAATCATCGCCTGGCTAACCCGGGCTTTGCTCCCCAGTGGGACTGATCCGGTCGCGTGACCGCGACCCTGAGTTGTTAAGATAACTACGCTGATTAAGATGCTGATTAAGACGAAAAGCCCCGGCCATTGTATTGATGGCCGGGGCTTTTGCTTGTCATAGCGGGCGCGCTATATCAGCAACAGTGATAACGAAAACAACCTCAGCTTAAGCCTGACCCCAGCTCAGTACCTGCCAGTGCGGCTGCCCGGCGTGTGCAGCCAGACGCTGGCACGGATTGACCAGATAAGCGAAATCGGCGTGCTGGCACAGCGGTAAATCGTTGATCGAATCGGTGAAAAAATGCACTTCACCAAGGTGTTGCGGGTGAGTAAGTAACCACTCCTCTAACCGCGCCACTTTTCCCTCACGATAACTCGGCACGCCGACAATCTCGCTGCTGTAATGACCGTTGCTGACTGCCATATCGATGCCAAGTGCATGGGCAATTCCGACCCGTTGCGCGACCGCCTCGACTATAAAACTGACCGAAGCTGAGATGATTAGCATGGTGGTGTGTGCGGCGTGTAAGTCGGCAATCAGGTCACGTGCTTCGTTAAACAGGCGCGGCATAATGCGGCTGTCGACACACTCATCCACCAGCGCGTGGACCTGTTCAACCGGCAGAGCGGCGAGCGGCTGCATCACGTAGTCGAGATAGTCTTCCATATCCATCTCACCGCGCGCGTAGAGTGACATCAGATAGCGGTCCTGATTAAGAAATTCCGGATCGGTGGCGATGCCTTTATCGACCAGAAACTCATTCCAGATCATCGCGCAGTCGCCGTCGATTAAGGTGTCGTCCATATCGAACACGTACAGGGGTTGAGACATATCAGGCACTCACAGGTTGTATTTCATTAAGATTAAAACGCAGCTCCAGCACACTGCCCGCTGGCAGTAAGCGCTCGGAAGAGCGGTTGAGCTGATCGACGGTCAGTTCGCAGTCATCCAGCGCGACCTGATAACGGATCACGTTACCCAGCAGTTGATGACTTTTGAGAAACGCCGCGCATCGGCGCTGACATATGCGCGCCGCCGCCATAGTGGTGACCCGATTCGTGACGACCAGCTTCGGCTACGTAGATCGACTCCGGGCGTACCGCCACTTTGCGCTCGCCGTCGAGGGCAAACAATCGCTTGGCCTGCGCGGCACTGAGCAGATTGTAATGGCCCATAAAGCCGGCGACAAACTCATTGGCCGGCTGGGTGTAAATTGTCTCCGGCGAGCCTTGCTGCACTATTTTACCCTGATGCATGAGAAAAATGCGATCCGACATGGTCATCGCTTCTTCCTGATCATGGGTGACAAAAATCGTGGTCAGGTTAAGCGCCTGCTGAATGTCGCGGATTTGCTGGCGCAGGTGTTTACGGATTTTGGCATCCAGCGCCGACAGCGGTTCATCTAGCAGCAAAATGCGCGGTTTGACCACCAGAGCGCGCGCCAGAGCGACGCGCTGACGCTGGCCGCCGGACAGTTGGTGCGGATAACAATTTTCCTTGCCCTGCAATGCGACCAGCTCAATCACCTCGGCGACGTTACGCTCAATCTGCTTTTTGTCGGCGCCTTGCATCTTAAGACCAAAGCCGATATTGCCGGCCACCGTCATATTCGGGAACAGGGCGTAAGACTGAAACACCATGCCGATACCGCGCTGCTGTGGCGCGCGATGGGTGATATCCTCACCGCCGACTAAAATCCGGCCGCTGTCGACCGGGTTGAGTCCGGCCAGGCTGCGCAGCAGAGTGGATTTTCCGCAACCGCTCGGACCGAGCAGGGTAATGAATTCGCCCTGGCGGATATCGAAATCGATCGCTTCGAACACGCTGTGATCGCCAAAGCGTTTGGTGAGTCGGGAGACAGAAACGTCACTCATTATTTTGCTCCAATCCGGCTTGCCAGCCAGGTACAGATAAAGATAAACAGGAAGTAAGTCATTACTAACGCTGAGGTGAAATGGCCGCTGGTCTGGCGCATGTTGTAGAGATAAATCTGCAAGGTTTCATAGCGGGTGCCGACCAGAATATTGGCAAACACAAACTCACCGAGCAGGAATGAAAACGACAAAAACAGTGACGCCATCAGCCCTTTGCGCACGTTGGGCAATACGATATGCCAGAACGCCTGCAACGTGCTCGCGCCGAGCAGATGCGCGGCGTCCATCAGATCGCGCAGATTGATGGCCGTGAAGCTGTTGGCAATCGCGCGATACATAAACGGCAGCGCGATGGTGAAATAGGTGCCGATCAAAATCCACGGCGTGCCGACAATCTGCACGCTGCTGTCGGCGTACAGTTGCAGCAGACCGACTGAAGAGACGACCGGCGGCACGGCAAACGGCAGCAGGATCAGCAGGTTCATCACGTTGTCGAGTTTAGGGAAATAGTAAAACACCACAAAAATCGCCGGCAGCACCAACAAAGTGCTCAGCGCCAGCGCCGCGACGCACACCAGCAGTGAGCGACCAAAAGCGGCGAGAAACCGGCTGTCGCTGAGTAACTGCAGGTACCAGTTAAAGGTAAAGCCATCGGGCAGAATGGTCGCCCCCCAGCGTGAAGAGAGTGAGTAAGCCAGCGTGGCAAGGATCGGCACCAGCATCAGGGCGACAATGCCGTACACCACGCTTTTGTGATAAACAGAATTAGCGTGTTGCATGATAGCTCCGGGCAATCAGCCATTGGTTAATCAGGGTAATCGCAGCCAGCAGCGCCATCAGCAGCACCGAAATGGCCGCCGCCAGATTCGGTTCGAGAAACAGATCGCCGGACACCAGGCTGGCGATACGGACGGTGATCAGGTTGTAGTTACCGGAGGTGAGGGCATACACACTGGCATACGCGCCCATGGCGTTGGCAATCAGAATGATCAGGGTGCCGAGCAGCGCCGGAGACAATACCGGCAGGGCAATGTGCGCCCAGTAGCGCCAGGTCCGCGCGCCAAGTAGCGCCGCCGCAGCCTGCCAATCATCGCTCAGGGCGTCAAAAGCCGGATAGAGCAGCAGCACCGCGAGCGGGATCTGAAAGTAAATGTAGATCGCCATCAGGCCCCACTGACCATACAGATTAAAGTCATCAATCAGGCCATATTGTTTGAGCAGCAGGGTCAGCGCGCCATTGGTGCCGAGGATGATGATGAAGGCAAAGGCGAGCGGCACACCGGCAAAGTTACTGCTCATATTGGTAAACGCAATCACTGCATCGCGCAAACGTCCCGGTACCCGGCGCAGCGAACTGACCAGTACAGCGGCGATGGCAAGCCCGGCCAGGCTCGACCACAGCGCCAGCCATAAGCTGTTGCTAAAGCCCTGCAGGATAAAACCGGATTCGAATATTTCCCGGTAGTTGCCGAGCGACCACTGATCGTCGACCTGAAAGCTGTTGACGGTCACCCACAGCATCGGGGCCAGCTGGAACAGATAGAAAAACAGTGCAAACGGCGACAGCCAGGCGAGTGGCACAAAGCGTTGCCAGGCGCGGGGTTGGCTGCGTTTGGCAGCGTTAGTGGTTGTTTGGCTCAGAGTGGAACTGCTCATAGCGCTAATACCTCAGGCGCGTAAGGCTTGTCGTGGTTAAGACGCAGCAGCTCGCACACGGTGCCGCAGATGTCAGTCTGATGCAGCGCAACCTGTGACTGATGGGAGAAACGCTCGCCAATCACAAACAGGGGTACCGCGCGTTCTTCTTCCAGCGTGCCGCCGTGCGTGCAATCGTCGTTCATGCCGTGGTCACTGGTGACCATTACCTGGTAACCGTCGGCCAGCCAGGCCGGCACAAAATGCGACAGCAGTACATCGGCATGACGGGCGCTGTTGCGGTATTGGGGCGAGTTGAGTCCGTAGCGGTGGCCGCAGTCATCAATGTTCATCGGATGAATCAGCAGAAAGTCCGGATGATGCGTCCGGCGCAGCGTTTCGCCATCAAGAAACAGGGCTTCATCCGGGTAGTGATCCCAGTGATAAAAGCAGCCGTGCTGAATGTTGAGTTCTGCATCGTGGGTAAAGCGATCGCGCACCGCATCATAAGGCGCGCGGTTGTACAGTTCGCTGACCCAGTGATAAGCCGCGGCAGCCGTGGTTTTGCCCTGCTGCGTGGCGAGGCTGAACACAGATTCAAACTGAGAGCGGCGCACTGTCTGGTTACTGACAATGCCGCTTTCAACCGGCGTGACGCCGGTCAGCAGGCACTCGTACAGCGGACGGGACAGAGAAGGCAGTTCGCACTGCAGGGAGTAGAGTGTTGCTCTTTGCTGCTCAATCAAACCGTGCAGGTAGCCCATGCACTGACGGGCTACCTGAAGATTGAGTCCATCGAGAACAACAAGGATAACCTTATTGCTCATCATGACCTCTTACTGCTGGTGGATAAGAACATTTTCCTGCCATTGACGCGGCAGTTTACGTGCGGATTTTTCCCATGCGCTGAAATCGGTGACCGGATGCACGTTCTGATAAGCGGAGTTAGGCAGCAGCTTGTCCTGAACCGATTGCGGCAGGCTGATGTTGGTGCGAATCGGACGGGCGTAGCCTTCGGCCAGATTGATTTGGCCCTGGTCGCTGAAGATGTATTCGCGTGCCAGTTTCGCGGCGTTTGGATTGGCTGCGTATTTGTTGATGATGGTGGTGTAACCGGAAATAACGGAACCGTCCTGCGGAATGGTGACGGTAAAGCGGCTGCGGTCAATCTGGTCACGATAGTTGAGGGCGTTGAAATCCCACATGATGGCCACTTCCACTTCGCCTTTTTCCAGGTTAGCCAGACTCGGGTCGGTAAACGACAGGCGGCCTTGTTTGGCAAGCTTGGAGAAGAAGTCCAGGGCAGGCTGGAGGTTGCTTTCATTACCGCCATTGGCAAACGCAGCGGCCAGCACGGCGTTATTGGCCTGCGCCGCAACACCCACGTCACCGACGGTGACTTTGTACTTGCCGCTTAGCAGTTCGCTCCACGATTTTGGCGCATTCTCAACCAGGTTATTGTTACTGATAAACGCGATGGTGCCGGTATAGGCCAGAGCCCAGTGGCCGTCTTTATCTTTGGCCCAGTTCGGAATGTCACTCCAGGTGGTCGGTTTGTACGCCTGAGTCACACCTTTTTGCACCGCAACACGGGCAAACGCGAAGCCGACATCACCGATATCCGCCGTGGCGTTATTTTTCTCAGCGGCAAACTTGGCGATTTCCTGCGCCGAGCTCATGTCGGTATCCTGATGCTTGAGGCCGTAGTGCTGATTCAGATCCTGCCAGGTGCCTTTCCAATTGGCCCAGCTGTCCGGCATACCCACACTGTACACCGCGCCTTCTTGCTTGGCGGCGTCGATTAACGACTGGATGTTGCCCTGCTCAGCGAAAGCAGGCATGGCAAGTGTGGTGGCTAGTAAAGTGGCGCCGGTGAACATGGCCGAGCGGTTCAGTAACGTTTTCATTGTCTCTATCCTTGTTGGACTAGGTCAGTAAGTACGTTTTTTATCCTAGGCAGCGAATATGACGATTTGGCGCCAGTCAGATGACGCTTTTACGGCGCTTTTATGGCAGTTATGTTGCGATAAAGCTCTAATGTGCGGTAATTGTGCAGTGAATGTGCAGCAATAGCCTGTCATAAATCTGTTATCTGCGCTGACTATGCTGGGCGGAGGAATAAGGACTTGGACTAGATCAGGATGAAGCTACAAGCGACCACGCAATTGGGCTCGATAAAATCGACGCTGCGTGATCAGATTTGCTCGGGAGTGATGAACCAGCGTCAGAAGCTGCCGTCAGAGCGTGAGTTGAGTGAGCTGTTTGAAACCACCCGCATCACGATTAAAGATGCGCTGGTATCACTGGAAACAGAAGGGCTGATTTACCGTGAAGAGCGGCGCGGCTGGTTTGTGTCACCGGAGCGGGTACGGTACAACCCGTTGTCACGCTGCCATTTTCATCAGATGATTGCAGAGCAGAACCGTATCGCTGAAACTAAGGTGGTGCAGGTACGCAGTGTGCTGGCAACTCAGGACTATGCGCGCGCGATGCAGATCACCCGGATGACTCCGGTACATATCATTGAACGGCTGCGCTTTATTGACGGACGCGCTGTGTTATTTGTCGAGAAACTGCCTGATCGCTGCTTTGTTCGCGGATATTTTGCGTGAGGATCTGGCTGGTTCACTGACCGGGCTGTACGCTCGCAAATATGGTTACCGCACCCAGCGCTCGCGCTTTGATGTGGTGCCGACCGCCGCGCCTGTGCACGTTGCCAAGGCGCTCAATCTGGCCGCCGGTCAGCCGGTGCTGAAGATCTGCCGGGTGAATTACAATCAGCATGGTCAGATCATGGATTGTGAGTTTGAATACTGGCGGCCGGATTCGGTGGTCATCACCATCGACAGTTGCAGCGACTGAGGCTTAGCCGCGGCGCTGTTTCAGTTCATCCAGCACATCGTCAAGGGACGGCCGGACATGGTGTCCGAGTGCCAGCACCTCTTCACTGGGTTCGACCAGATCGGGGATCTGGTAGGTGATCATCCTGGCTGCGACCGCCGATTTAACCCCGTTATTGGAATCTTCAAAGGCCAGACAGCGCTCTGGTGCAACTTGCAGGCGATCCGCCGCCAGCAGGTATATTTCCGGATCCGGTTTGCCGTTGTTCACTTCACAACCGGTCGAGTACGAATCGAAATAGTGGTCAATCCCGGCCAGTTGCAGCTTAATCTGTGCCACTTCCCGTTGGGTTGAGGTGGCGACGGCGGTCGGAATCTTATTGGCTTTCAGCCATTCGAGCAGTTCAATCACACCTTGTTTGACCGGGATCGGCTGGTGTTTGACCACTGCGTTGTATCGCTGGCGCCACGCTTCATGCAGGGCCGGATAATCGAGGTCCGGTCCGTAGCCGGCGCGTAATGCCTGCTCAATTCCGGCCGCATTCCGGCCAATAACAGTCAGGTACAGATCGCGCAGAAAGGGTACGCCTACAGCGTGACAGGCTTGTTCAAAAATCTCTATACAGACCCGCTCGGTATCGAGCAGCAGTCCGTCCATATCAAAAATAGCGGCTTTAAAGTGCATAACGGCCATCAGGGTAAAAACAGAATGCGATCATTGTCACACAAGCTCGTCGGCGAAATCGACCATTTTCTCGTCTTTTATCGGCTGGTTGGCGATTATCTGTTGAGTTACGCGCCAGAAATACTTTTGATCATTGTTATACAAATCAGCAAATTAGATGCGTGATTATCCAATCTTGGTTTATGCTTAATGATATAAGTGTCGCATGGGCGACCCATAACAAAGAGGTAACCAAGCCTTGAGAAACAGCGTGGTTGCGGCAGACGATGCCGGGTTTTTATCAGTTAAAACAGTATGAACGTGCCTGGTTAAAGGATGATGTGCGTGCCGCTCTGTCGGTTGTTGCTGTCGCCTTGCCGGTAGCGATCGCTTATGCCCAGCTGACCGGGGTATCGGCGATTGTAGGGCTCTATTCCTGCGTGGTGCCTATGCTGGTGTATGCTTTGTTTGGCACTTCGCGCCAGTTGATTGTCGGGCCGGATGCCGCCACCTGTGCGGTGATTGCCGCTGTGGTGACTCCGCTGGCAGGCGGCGATGCGACCAAGCACTGGCAACTGGTGATGACCATGACCGCCATGACTGGTATCTGGTGCATCGTGGCGAGTAAATTCCGGCTCGGCATTCTGGCGGACTTCCTGTCGCGGCCGATTTTGCTCGGCCTGATTAACGGTGTCGCCCTGACGATTATTGTCGGTCAGCTGAGTAAAGTGGCCGGGGTCAATTACCAGGCGCGCTATCTGCTGGAGCGGTTACTGGAAGCGCCGCAACGGGCGCTCGATGTACATTGGCAGACCGTGCTGGTCAGCGTGTTAACGGTAGTGGTCTATTTTGTTTCGAAACGGCTGCGTCCGGCCTGGCCGGCAGCAATGCTGGCGATCATCGCGGCCGGGGGGCTGGTGTGGGTGACCCAGCTTGATGCCAGCGGCGTCAGCGTGGTCGGCGCGATTGAAGGTGGCTTACCAGTATTTCAGGCTCCGGCGTTTGATATCGGGATCAGCCGTGAACTGGTGGTGCCGGCGCTCAACCTGGCAATGGTCAGCTTCGTCAGCATGATGCTGACGGCGCGCAGTTTCGCTGCCAAAAACGGCTACGATATTGATGCCGATAAAGAATTCCGCGCACTGGGTATTGCCAATATTGCATGTGCTTTTTCGCAGGGCTTTGCCATCAGCGGCGCGGATTCGCGCACTGCAGTCAACGATGCCAACGGCGGTAAATCGCAGCTGGTGTCGGTGATCGCGGCAGTGCTGATCGGCATCATTGCGCTGTTTGTCTACCGGCCGCTGCAATATATTCCTACTGCGGCACTGGGTGTGGTGCTGATCATTGCCTCGACTTCGCTGCTCGATCTGAAAGGATTATGGAAATTACGCAAACGTGATAAAGATGCGTTTTATCTTGCCACTGTGACTTTTATTGCTGTGCTGGTGGTTGGCGTGATCCCGGGGATAACTCTGGCGGTGCTGCTCGGTCTGTTCCAGTTTTTGCGTGTGGTGATGCGCCCGAGTGACCAGCGTCTTGGCCTGGATAAAGACGGTACCATCCGCACCATTGACGGCAGCGGTAAGGCGACCGCGATCCCGGGACTGGTGCTGTATCGTTTTAATTCACCGCTGACCTATTTTAACGCCCCCTATTTTAAACGCCGGATACTGGAAGTGGTGGAAGGCAATGACAGTGAAGTGAACTGCGTGATCATTGATGCGGTGGCCAGTTTCACTCACCTGGATTTGAGCGTGATGGCGATGATCAGTGATGTGCAGACCATGCTGAAAAAACGTGGTATCCGGCTGATTCTGGCCGGACGCAAGCGCAGCATGCGCCAATGGTGTGAACTGAGCGGCGTACCGGTCGGGGACGGTGGTTTGGTACTGCGCGCCGATATGTATCTGGCCATCAAACTGAGCGGCTGTTATATCCAGGCAGTCGAAGAAGGCCAGATCCCGGAAGTGCAAAAAGAAGCGCCGGTCGACGCGCCGCCTAAGGCGGTGCCGGAAGTGGCGTGATACGCCGTGGCAAGAAAACGCTGCTGCGTGATATACAACAAAGCCTGCCGTGTGGCAGGCTTTTTAACGTCTGGTCTGAAGGCAGAAATCAGGCGCTCAGCTCGGCTTCAGTCTGATTGGCTTTCTGGTAACCCGGCAGGGTCGACAGATGACCTAGATAAGCTTTTATGTTCGGGAAATGCTCCAGCATGCCGCTGATGTATACCGCTTCCGCGATAAATGACATCATGATATCAGCACCGGTCAGTTTGCCCGCCACCAGATACTGTTTGCCTGCCAGTTGGGCGTCCACATAGCCCAGAAACTTTGGCCGCTTCGCCATTGGCGTATTGTTCCAGAAATTGGGTTTGTGCACTCTCCATACCGATGAACAGTTTGAGCAGTAGGGGCAGCATGCCCGAGCTTTCGGCAAAGTGCAGCCACTGCAGATAATCGATGTATTCGTCACTGTCTTTAGCCGGAGCCAGTTGCTGCGGTGCATAACGTTCGATCAGATACTCGGTGATGGCACCCGACTCTGCAATCACCCGTCCGTCGATTTCAATCACCGGTGATTTACCCAGCGGATGAATGTTTTTCAGTTCCGGCGGGGCGAGGAAAGTCGCTTTGTCACGCAGATAAGGGACGACGCGGTACTCGACGCCGAGTTCTTCCAGTAGCCAGATAATACGCTTGGAGCGTGACTGATTGAGGTGGTGCAGGGTTATCATGATATGTCCTTGTTTCTGTGAATGTATGTGCTGATGTGCTTGGCATTCGCTGCGTTGTACGCAGCGAATGACGGTTTGGACTTATCCCCTTCCTACTTGAAGCTGCAGCGGTGTTGGCTGCATTCGTTCACCCCAATCACATAGTGTCTCTATGCTAATGGGGATTCACTCATTTGCCGCCTACCTGCAACTCCAAGTTGTTTGGGTATATAAGGGGTTGGATTTTTAACGGTTTAGGCTGATAACGGTTGGTGCTTATAACGGCGAGTTAACTTCAATCACCAGCTTACCAAAGTTTTTTCCTTCCAGCAGGCCGATGAACGCCTGCGGCGCGTTGTCCAGACCAGCGACGACTTGCTCACGATAGTGCATTTTGCCTTCTGCCAGCCACTGTGTCATATCGGCGGCAAACTCGTTATAGCGATGGGCATAATCATCAAAGATAATAAAGCCTTGCATCTTGATGCGTTTCACCAGTAGTTGCACCATCAGGCTCGACATGCGATCCGGGCCTTCTGGCAGGGCGGTAGCGTTGTACATCGACACCATTCCGCACAGTGGTACTCGGGCAGCGGTGTTGAGCAATGGCAGGACCGCATCGAACACTTTTCCACCCACGTTTTCAAAGTAGACATCAATACCTTGCGGTACTGCAGCAGCCAGCTGCTCGGCAAAATCGTCGGCTTTGTGGTCGATACAGGCATCAAAACCCAGTACTTCCACCGCATGACGACATTTATCTGCGCCGCCGGCGACACCCACCACACGGCAACCTTTTAGTTTACCAATCTGGCCCACGGTTGCACCGACCGGGCCGGTGGCCGCTGCGACCACAATGGTTTCGCCGGCTTTTGGCTGGCCGATGTCGAGCAGGCCCATGTACGCGGTAAAGCCTGGCATACCCATGATGCCCAGCGCGTAAGACGGGTTGGCTGGTTGCTTACCCAGTTTGAGCAGGCCTTCACCGTTAGAAATCGCGTATTTCTGCCAGCCGGTATAAGCCAGTACCCATTCACCCACCTCGAAATCGGCGTGGTTGGACACTTCGACCTGACACACGGTACCACCGACCATCACCTCATCTACTGCAACCGGATCGGCGTAGGATTTGGCGTCGCTCATGCGGCCACGCATATAAGGGTCAAGAGACAGGTAAATGGTGCGCAGCAGCACTTCACCTTCGCCCGGCATATCGACCGGCAGGCTTTCAGTACGGAAATTGTCGGCCGTTGGCGCGCCGACCGGGCGTGAAGCGAGTACGATGCGTTGGTTTGTTGCTTGAGTCATCTCTGGTTTCCTTTTTCAATTAGACCAGTCGTCTAGTGTGGGTTGCAAAAAAACCGCCATCGAGATAGCGGGTCGAATTGATATATCAGTCAGGCGTATTGCCTTGCAGGATCTGCTCTGTGCTGCGCAGTGCCTGCTGCAGGCTGACATCATCCTGGCGAATTTTGTTGAGTAAGCTGGCACCAATCCACAAATTGTACAGCAGCTCGGCAGTGCTCAGGCTGTCTTTAACCTGTACTTCACCACGCGCGATGCCCTGCTCAATGCAGCGCGCCAGCCGATCGATCAGTTGGCGTGTCCCTTTGAGCAGTGCCCGGCGCATCGGCTCGGAGAGGTCGGACACTTCACCGGCCAGTTTTACCACCAGACAACGAGATGCGTTGCAACGCTGGCTGTTGTATTCGGTCCAGTAGTGCCAGTAACGCATTAATTGCTCATAGCGTGATTCCTCGTTGTCGATAAACAAGGTATCAAGCCGGGACTGATAATGGTCAAAATAGGCAACGAGCAGGGCTTCACCAAACTGCTCTTTGGATTTGAAGTAGTGATAAAACGAGCCTTTAGGCACATCTGCACTGCGCAGCAATTCTGACAGCCCGACCCCGGTAAAGCCTTTATTGACTACCAGTTTCGTAACCGACATCGAGAATATGCTGACGGGTATCTTGGGTTTTTGTGTTCATGACAGGCAGTGTAAATGGAATTAGACCGGTCGTCTAGTTTGCCTTTAGGAACTGAGTGTTCCTGTTCAGGTCACTCGATGATCAACAGAAAGGAGTGATCAATAGTAAAAAACAAGATCGCACGTGGCGATCTTGTTTCTCAGCGGATTTTGAAGCCTGTTTCGTTGGTCGCGGAGCTTAAAAATCGGCGTCAATCTGAAATGTCATCCGCTGTTTGGTGTAGGGATGGTCGAAACTCAGGGTTTCGGCGTGCAGATGCAGGCGATCGGCCTTTTCGCCGTACAGGTCGTCACCGGCTATCGGGGTATTGAAACCCTCGGCGTGGGCACAGTGCACTCTGAGCTGATGGGTGCGGCCGGTTTTCGGATACAGATAGACCCGGGTCTGGCCTTGCTCGGTGCCGATGGTCTGCCAGAAGGTTTCTGCCGGTTTGCCGTGTTGTTCACACACCATCTGGCGCGGACGGTCATCCAGGTCAGGCCGCAGCGGCAGGTGAATGTAGCCTTCTCCGTGGGCAATTTCCCCGCTCAGCAGCGCGACATAACGCTTTTCAACCTCACGGGTAATGAACTGCTTTTGCAGGCTTTTATTGGCGCGGCGGGTGAGGGCAAACACCAGCAGGCCGGAGGTCGACATGTCCAGCCGGTGCAGGACAAACGGGCCTTCCACATCAGGAAAACGTTGCTCAAGCCGGGTCAGGACCGAATCTTTGACGTTCACCCCGGGCACCGATAAAAACTCAGCCGGTTTGTTGACCACCACGATCGCCTCATCCTGATAAATAATGTCGATCTCTTTACCTTGTGCCGGATTGTCGAGCAGCGGATTGGGATCGAGTTCCATGCCCGCCAGCATATGGCCGAGGATCGGATGACACTTGTTCTGGCACGCCGGATAGAATTTCTTGTGCTGACGGATTTCCGATTTCGGTGAGCTGCCCCACCAGAATTCAGCCAGTGCGAGTGGTTGCAACTGATGCGAGAAAGCATATTGCAGCAATTTGGGCGCAGCACATTCACCTGAACCCGCTGGCGGGATTGGGTTACTGCCGGCCGCAAAAATGGCATTCAATGACTGTTCGTCACCCGCGCGGTTGAGAAAGCGATACTGACCAAACAGCTTACCCTGCAAAGCGGCGGAGAGCTGTTTGCGCTCTTCTTTGAGTTGCTCCAGTTGCTGATTGAGGCTCTCGGACTGGCGGCGCAGTTCGCTGAGCTGAATGTCCCACTGCTGCTTGAGCTGCTTTAACTGATTTTTTTCCGCCACACTCTGCCTGCCCAGTTGATCAAGCAAGGTTTGCAAGGCGGCCGGATCCAACGACTGTTCCCCTGCAGCGCGCTGCGTTTTACGCTCTGCGCGGGTGATGATCATCTGCTGGCGAAAGGTTTCGATCGCCTGCTCAGCATCCTGCTGGCACTGTTGGATGGCGGCGTCTAATGTTGCGCGACGCGGATCCTGCCTGAGCGCTTTGACTTGCTGATTCATCACGTTGATTTGGTCGGCTTCAGCGCGGAAAAAGTCCGGATCGGCAAAGCGGTCAAAGACCGGCGGGACGAAAGCAGGCCAGTGACTCTGTTCGGCCAGTTGTCCGGAAAAGGCGCTCAGATAGCCCAGCTCTCCATCGTGCGTTCTGACCACCAATACGCCAAACATTTTACCGCTCGCACCAAGCTGCGGCTCACCTTCAAGACCAAACGGATGTGACCAGTCCTGCTGCGTCATAATATGCTGCTGCAGCTCTTCGGCGGCAATGACGCTGAGCGGATGCGGTTCATAGCAGAAGGGATAAGTAAACCGCTCTGGCAGGGCAAGGGCGGAAATATCGCGCTGGAACGGAGTAAAGCAGGCAGCGGTCTTGGGCGCAGTAGATGACATAATGAGGTTCATGCTGGTGATCGACGCTGCGAATTGTACTTGGCTGCGAGGGAAAATCCAGCCCGGATTGCTGCCGTGCTCCTGCGTCTGACCTGCTCAGATGTGCAGGGATAAACTGTCAGCCATTAGCACGCTGGCGGGCGATAAACACCAGGCCAATTCCGCCCAGGATCAGCAAACTGATCAGGCTCAGGCGTAAGGTCAGCATCTCTTCCAAAAGCAGACTGCCGGCAATTAAAGCGATTGCCGGGACCGATAATTGCGCCACGGAAGCCTGCAAAATGGTCAGGCGGCGTACTACCTGATACCACAAAATATAACCGGCGGCGGACGCGATACAGCCGGAGGCCAGCGCCAGCACAACGCCTTGTGTGGTCAGGTCATCCGGATGGATCAGCCACGGTGCGAGCAGCACACACAGCAGGCTGGCACACCAGAATCCCTGCGCGATCGCGCTGGTCGGGTTGTCACTTTGCCGGCCAAGCAGGGTAAATCCTGCCCAGCAGAGTCCGGATATAATCATGAGCACTGCCGACCAAGGATCGGGTTGCTGTGCGCTGGGCAGCATCAGATAAATAAAGCCGGCGACGGAAATCGCCAGGCCCAGCCATTCGAGACGGTTGACGGTGTTTCCCTGCCAGCAGTGCGCGATGAGTAAGGCCAATTGTACGGTGCCAAACAGCAGCAAGGCGCCGGTACCAGCCGACAGATGCAGGTAAGCAACCGAGAAGCTGAGTGCGTAGCCGAACAGAGCCAGCCCGGCTTTGAGGGCAAAACGCCATTGATAGACCCGCTGCGTCTTGGGTACCACTAAAGCATGCAGCGCAATCAGAGTCAGGCCGCCGGAGATCAGTCGCAATGCGGTAAATGATCCGGCATCAATCGCACCCTCCTGCAGGGCCAGGCGGCATAAGATGGAATTGGCAGCAAATGCCAGCATAGTGATGGCGGTAACAAGGCTCGCTGGCACGGACAGATTCCTTATGTCGTTGGATTATTAAGTGTTTAACATTTAATGCGAAAATGCATAACGAGACCAATTTATTTTACTTTGATTATCAAACAAACTATGATTTAGAAAATTTGATAATCAAAGTATTTATTATGCAATCACCGAACTGCCCTCAGGTACACACTTTCTCTTACTCCAACCGGCAAGGGGAGAAGAACACGATTTATGTGCTGCTGCTCACTCTGGTGACCATGGTGGTCGAAATCGTCGCCGGGACTGTCTATGGCTCGATGGCGCTGCTGGCTGATGGCTGGCACATGGGGACTCATGCCGCTGCTTTCTGTATTACGCTGTTTACGTTACGTTATGCGCGTAAACATCAGGATTCACGTCAGTTTACCTTTGGTACCGGTAAAGTGGGCGTGCTGGGCGGCTATACCAGTGCGATTGGTTTGGGGCTGGTGGCGATTATCATGCTTGGCGAGTCGATTCATCGCTTGTTTGATCCGCTTTCGATTCAGTTTAATGAAGCGATTCTGGTGGCGGTGGTTGGTTTGGTGGTGAACGTCGCCAGTATGTTTTTGTTGCATGATCATCATGGCCACCATCATGCTCACGACCACGACCACGACCACGACCACGACCACGACCACGACCACGACCACGACCATGCTCATTCTCATGAGCATCAGCATGATCACAACCTGACCGCAGCTTATATGCATGTCCTGGCGGATGCGCTGACCTCACTGCTGGCGATTGCAGCCTTGATTGTCGGTAAGTACCTCGGCTGGGTATGGCTTGACCCGATTATGGGCATGGTCGGCGCATTGGTGATCACCAAATGGGCGCTGGGGCTGATGAAACAGACGGCACCGATTCTGCTCGATGCGCACATTGGTGAGGATTATGAGCAGCGGATTTTGGATCGCCTCGATGATGATGAAGTGAAGGTTGTCGATATGCACATGTGGAAAGTGAGCGCCAACCACTATGCCGCCACGATTCGCCTGACAACAGACAGCGATAAAGATGCTGACTACTTTAGACAGCAACTGAAAGACTTTGATAAACTGCACCACCTCACCTTAGAGGTTAATGCCAAGTAAAGAGACAAGGCCCTGATATGCCACACCTGACTGAACTGAATAATCTGATCACCGAGTTTTACGACAAAATGTCCTCCTGGGAGATGTCGGTGGTGAAAGAGACCGGCTATTCTCTGGCGCAGATCCACACTCTGGAAGTGCTGGGCAGCCATGGTGCCATGCGTATGAAAGAGCTGGCTAACCGTCTGGGGATCACCACCGGTACTCTGACGGTGCAGGTAGAAAAGCTGGTTCAGGCCGGGTTAATTGAGCGTCGTGCGATTGAAGGGGACCGACGCTCAGTGTTGGTTGACCTGACTGAACAGGGGCAGGGCGTGTTCCGTCAGCATAATGCGTTGCACTTAACGCTGACCCAGGATCTGACCCGTCATTTTACTCAAGAGCAGCAGCAGCAACTGGCCAGCATGTTGGCCAGTATGAACCGCGAATTTTGAGGATTTGGATGTGTTGTCCTACCAACCAGCCATCACCTTCGGCTATCTGATTACAACATCGGAAGGGTCGATGCCAGCAGTAACCCTCCCATTGCACCATTAAACCAGCCCACATATTTCGGATGTGTCATCCAGCTGCTGAGCTGTTTACCGGCCGCTGTCCACACACTGACGCTTGGAATATTGACCAGAGCAAACACCAGAGAGATCAACAGCAGTTGCAGCCAGCTGGCACTCTCGTTGTAAACACTCACTGCGGTCAGTGCCATTGACCAGCCTTTCGGATTGACCCATTGAAATAATACCGCCGAGATAAACGACATCGGACGGTACTCCTGCACACTGCTCACAGGGCGACTGCGAGCAATCTTAATTGCCAGATAGACCAGATAGGCCAGACACACCACATTAAGAATCTGTTGCAGCAGCGGATACGCCTGAAACAGACCGGTTAATCCGACCCCAACCAGCAGTACCATCACGCTAAATCCGACCGTGATTCCTAACATGTGCGGAAACGGTGCGCAGAAAGCCGACGTTGGCTCCGGAGGTCATCAACATAATGTTGTTCGGACCCGGGGTAAAAGTTGAAACAAATGCAAATGCCACTAAAGGGCCCCATTGACTGTAATCCATTGTGCTACTTCTCAGCGATTGAACATGGGATAAATAGTAATGGCGAATGAGCGCAATTTTGTGCTTATATTTGTGTTGAATGATAAATGTAAGCAACAAAGGTGTGTTATGGATAGGTTTGATGACAGAATATTGCGTGAGCTTCAGAGGGACGGCAGAATCTCCAACGTTGAGCTCTCCGAGCGGGTCGGTTTGTCACCCTCAGCGACGCTGAGACGGGTGCAGGAGCTGGAGCGCAAGAAAATCATTAAAGGGTATCGCGCGGTGCTGGATAAAACCCAGCTTGAAGTCGGTTTTGTCGCTTATGTCTCGATTGGCTTGAACAGCCATACCAAACAATCACAGTTCAGTTTTGAAGAACATGTCAGCGATGCCAGAGAAGTG
The DNA here is from genome assembly GCA_039696685.1 of Vibrio sp. CDRSL-10 TSBA. Taxonomy (NCBI): domain Bacteria; kingdom Pseudomonadati; phylum Pseudomonadota; class Gammaproteobacteria; order Vibrionales; family Vibrionaceae; genus Vibrio; species Vibrio sp. CDRSL-10 TSBA. The sequence goes on from CP155565.1 coordinate 1,460,712, forward strand.
GTGGAATGTCATAACATTACCGGCATGAACGAATATTTACTGCGGGTCGAAACTAAAGACCTGAGTGCTTATAAACGTTTTCATGCAGATGTATTAGGAGAGTGTTTACAAGTGCAATCGATTACAACTATGGTAGTCATGGATTCTCCCAAAGATGAGCGAGAGTAAAGATAAATTTTCTATCAGAGAATATTAAAATAAGGATTAATTTAATTAGGATATAATAATAAATAGATTATTTTAGTTAACGTTAAATCTATTAAAATAATAGCAATTGGTTTTAGTGACATCGAGTCATTAAAATTAATAATTAAATGACCATTTTGTTATTAGTTGTTGTTTTTAGAGTGATTACTTTAAATTTTTTCTTTTCTCTGACATTTAATTCGACCTGAGCAAGTTATCGTATAGGTCAGAACATATTGTTGCCTGGATCAGGTAAGAATTTGCCTTGTTTAATAGTAAATTCTGCTACTGCCTATATCAGGTTCGGGTATATAAATTGCTTTTAGGCTTCTCAGCTATTATTTATCTATCAATCAGAGAAGGCTTAATATGGGAAAAGGTATAGTTGTCGGTGCTCAGGGTACCGATCACGAAGGATTTCCGCCTACCCCCGTTATTGCGGGGTCGGGTTCGGTCAAAATTGACGGCAAACCTGCGGCAAGGATGGGGGACCCATTAGAAATGCACAGTAAACCTATGCATCCACCACATCCCCGAAACCATTGCGGCAGGTTCAGCAACCGTCATGATTGACGGTAAACCAGCAGCCCGAGCAGGGGATGCGATTGATTGTGGCGGCGTATTACAAGGTGGCAGCAGTGTTAACATCGGCTAAAAAATTACTTCTTTCCATTGTCTTTGGGCTGTCTGTATTGAGTGCCGGAGCCAGTGCAGACAGTTACGATGTCGAGACGCTCTCCGCTCAGCAGGCGCTGGAAAGCGGACGTTTATTAAGGGCGCAGTTTAAGAACATTGAAGCGCGTAATTACCTCAAGCATGCGGCCGATAAGGGCAATGCCGACGCTGCGTATCTGTATGCGATGGAGCTGTCGAACTACAATACCACGATACGTACCCCACCGAGAGCGAGAGATTACTTATTGCAGTCTGCTAATGGCGGTAACCGCCATGCAATGCACCATCTCTATACTCATGGCGATTGGTTGACAGAGCATGAGCAGACATATTGGCAACAGCAATATCATGATGCTTTGGTGACTTTGGGGCAAAAGGATGCGCCGCAAGCCTTGTATGAACTGGCTCAGTATTATCAACCGATTGACCCGACTCTGTCAGAACAGTACCTAGAGATGGCCGTCGATTTTAAGCAGCCACAGGCCTTGATGGAAAAGGCAAGACGTTATCAGAATGGTGACGGTTATTTTGTCTTACCGGGTGCTCGTGATACGCAAGTGAGAAAAATGTATCTCGAAGCTGCGCAAACCGGTTATATCCCGGCAATGCGAGCTTATATTAGTCTACTTGAAGATAAGGGCCGCTATAAGGAGGCACTGCAATGGCGTGAAAAAGCGCTGCATGCCGGTGATCTGACTTCTCTGGCTGCGCTCGGTTTTGTGTATGCTGGCCAAAGCGAAAACTATCAGTTTGTGCAAACGGACCTGGCGAAAGCCCGGGCTTATATGGATACTTATATTGAGACAGCGGGTACCAACCGTCTGAAAAATCTCTATCTTTCTGTTGAAGAGAGTAATAAAAACATTACTCAGCGCATGAATGTGACCCAGAAAAAACGTGCTGAAAATATCGAATATAAACTTAATGATAATGTGGTTTATTATAACCATGATATTTTTTGGGACATTTAATTATCCTTTATATTAGGAATTAGTTATGAGAGTTTGGCTTTAATGTATTTCTGGACCAAGGTCAAATTTTAGCGTTTTTCTTTACAACAAATACATTCAAAATGAATAGAATGTTCCAAAAAAATTAGTATTACAACATCGTCAGATTTTCAAATCCCTATTAAGGGAATTATAAGTAAGCTAGTGCGTGCTGATTCGCTATTAGGACAGAGTTAATTTTTCATAAACATAATTAAAAGATTGCTATGAATTGTTTTGAATATCTACAAGTTGCGACTGAAACTATAGATATTTAGGACAACGATTAGTTACGTATCAGTCTGTAGTATCTAGTTTATTATAAATAACAACATTTTTATTATTGTTAATTGTGCAGAGTCCGCAAGGCATCTGCATGGTTAATTTATCACAACGATTGGCATAGGTATTTGGAGACGTTATATGTCTAAAGAAGGAAGTGTCGCTCCTAAAGAGCGCATTAATATCAAATATATTCCTGCAACTGGGGATCCTCAGGGAGAAGTTGAGTTACCGCTGAAGACCTTGGTCGTCGGTGACTTCAAAGGTCACGCTGAAGAGACGCCTGTCGAAGAGCGCTCGACCGTTTCAGTCGACAAAAACAACTTCGAAGCCGTAATGCGTGAAAGTGACCTTAAGTTGAGCACAACAGTGCAAAACAAACTGGGTGAAGACGAAAGTGCAGAACTGCCTGTCGAGCTGAGCTTTAAGTCTCTGGCGGACTTTTCACCAGATGCTGTCGCATCTCAGGTTCCTGAATTGAAAAAGTTAATCGAGCTACGTGAAGCGTTAGTGGCGTTGAAAGGCCCACTGGGCAACATTCCAGCGTTTCCGCGATCGTTTGCAAGAGCTGCTGAACTCAGAAGAGTCGCGCGAGAAATTGCTGGCGGAACTTAACCTGGTCAGCGACGCAGAAGAGCAGACTCAGGCATAACTTGACTTGATACTTTTGTCATTAATTCGGAATTAGGAACTAACAGATGTCTACTACTGAATCAGTATTGGAAAGATCGCAGCTGGCTGAAGGCAGCCTGCTGGATGAAATCATGGCTCAAACCCGTATCGCGCCGAGCGAAGAAGGGTACGATGTAGCGAAGAAAGGCGTGGCTGCCTTTATCGAAAACCTGATTGGTAGTGACCATTCAGAAATGGTCAACAAATCTCTGGTTGATCAAATGCTGGTTGAACTGGATAAAAAAATCAGTGCCCAGATGGACGAAATTCTGCATGACGAGCAGTATCAGCAGATGGAATCGGCCTGGCGTGGTCTGAAACTCTTTGTCGACCGTACTGATTTCCGCGAAAACAACAAAGTCGAGCTGCTTCATGTCACTAAAGAAGAGCTGCTGGAAGACTTTGAGTTTGCTCCTGAAACAAGCCAGTCTGGCCTGTATAAACACGTTTACTCATCAGGTTATGGCCAGTTTGGTGGTGAACCAACCGGTGCCATCATCGGTAACTTTGCATTCACACCTTCAACACCAGACATGAAGCTGCTGCAGTACATGGGCTCTTTGGGCGCTATGGCTCATGCACCGTTTATTTCCAGTGTAGGACCTCAGTTCTTTGGCATTGATTCATTTGAAGAGCTGCCAAACGTCAAAGACGTGAAGTCTATCTTTGAAAGTCCGAAGTACACCAAGTGGCGTGCTCTGCGTGATTCAGAAGATGCTCGTTATATCGGTCTGACGGCGCCACGTTTCCTGCTGCGTGTTCCTTACGATCCAACCGAAAATCCAGTTAAATCATTTAACTACTCAGAGAATGTTAGCCAGTCGCACGAACATTACCTGTGGGGTAACACCGCGTTTGCTTTTGCAACCCGCCTGACTGACAGCTTTGCTAAGTACCGTTGGTGTCCGAACATCATCGGCCCGCAAAGCGGCGGTGCTGTTGAAGATCTTCCTGTGCACGTCTTTGAGTCTATGGGTGCACTGCAGAGCAAGATCCCGACCGAAGTGCTGATCACTGATCGCAAAGAATTCGAACTGGCTGAAGAGGGCTTTATTGCTCTGACGATGCGTAAAGGCAGCGACAACGCGGCGTTTCTTCTCCGCAAACTCGATTCAGAAGCCAAAAGTCTTCCCGAATACCAAAGAAGGCAAACAAGCTGAGACCAACTACAAGCTGGGTACTCAGTTGCCTTATATGATGATCATCAACCGTCTGGCTCATTACGTGAAAGTCCTGCAACGTGAGCAAATTGGTTCATGGAAAGAGCGTCAGGATCTTGAGCGTGAACTGAACGCGTGGATCAAACAGTTCGTAGCTGATCAGGAAAATCCACCAGCAGACGTTCGCAGCCGCCGTCCTCTGCGCGCAGCGAAGATTGAGGTCATGGATGTCGAGGGTAACCCGGGTTGGTACCAGGTGTCTCTGGCGGTACGTCCGCACTTCAAGTACATGGGTGCAAACTTTGAGTTGTCATTGGTAGGCCGTCTGGATCAAGCTTAATCATGACATATATAGCACCTGAAGAGAGTGTTTTTGGGGTTGGCTTCTTCGAGCGTTTAGAAGCCAACGCTAAACCTGTGTCTCTGACCCAAGGTCCGGACGCATGGGATGTACTCGACTCCGTTAAACGTAACGTATCCAACATTCTTAACACCCGAATTGGTGGTGCGCAAAGCGCACCTCATTTGGGCTTGGTCGATTTCAATGACGCCACGTTGGAAACCATGGACTTATCGTTACGTATCAAGCTGGCGATCCAGCAATGCCTGGAGCGTTATGAACCGCGTTTAAAGAATGTGTTGGTTCGTTCAGATAACGATCACCACAATCCGCTTACGTTGCGTTTTCATATTGCTGCCAGCATCAACAGCGATGCATTACACAAGAAAGTTCAGTTCAGTCTGTCACTGGATCAAAATAGAAAGTATCGAGTGTATTAATTGTATGACCCAAGATAAGTATTTCAGGGAAGAACTTGCTTTTCTTAAAGAGCAGGGACAAGCGTTTACCGAAATTCATCCCCAGCTATCCCGATTTCTGCAGGCGAAAACGACCGATCCGGACGTTGAACGTTTGTTGGAGGGGTTTGCGTTTCTGACCGCGCGTCTGCGTGAGAAAGTGGAAGATGAATTCCCTGAACTTACTCACTCGATCATTAACATGCTGTGGCCGAACTATCTGCGTCCGGTCCCCAGCATGAGTATTGTCACTTTCACTCCGGATAAGAGTGTCAGTGAAAAGCAGACCGTCTCGCGCGGGACCCAGCTCGACAGTAAACCGGTATTTGGCACTAAGTGTCATTTTCGTACCTGCCGTGATATCGAGCTCTATCCGCTGCAATGTCTGGATGCGCATGCGCAACATACCCGCGAAGCAACCACTATTAAGCTGGATATGAAAATGAACGGCGACATCGCCTTTGGTGACGCCGGGATTGAGGATCTGCGCTTTTATCTGGGGGGCGATAAATACAGTTCACAAATGCTCTATTTGTGGCTCAACCACTATTTGCAAAAAATCAGCGTTGAAGTCAACGGGACCGAATTTATTCTTCCGGCCAGTGCGTTTTCCACGGTAGGCTTTGGCAGCGACGAATCGCTGCTGCCTTATCCGAGCAATGTTTATGAAGGTTATCGCATTCTGCAGGAATACCTCTCTTTTCCTGAAGCCTTCCACTTTTTCGACATTAAAGCGCTCGGCCGCACTGTGCCAAAATCGGTGCAGGGTGACTTCACTCTGAATATTCATTTCTCGAAAACTTTGCCGGCAGATGTGCGGGTGCGTAAGGATAATTTCCAGCTTTACTGTACGCCGGTCATCAATCTGTTTGAGCACGATGCCGATCCTATCGATCTCAATGGCCGTAAAGCCGAGTACCGCATCGTGCCATCGAGCCGTTATCCGGCGCACTACGAAGTGTTCAGCGTGGACAGTGTGACCGGTTGGCAGGACAGCAGCCAGAAACGGCCAGCGTATGCGCGGTGAAAAGCGGCATTACTCAGCGTTTGAAACCTTTCAGCATGAAGTTGAGCGAGCACGTGATAGGCAGGCTCTGTATTACCGCACCCGTGTCAAAGAAAGTATCCGTGGTGATGGTTTTGATTCGTTTATGTCGTTTGTGCGCGGTGATGAAACCTTGTCCGTCGACGTGGACGAAGCGGTCTCCCTCAAACTGACCTGTACCAATCGCCTATTACCGCTTGAACTGGGGATTGGTGACATCTGTGAGCCGACGGATACCTCACCACCTTATGCGGACTTCCACAATATTACCATCCCGTCGCAGTCACTGCGTCCGGTGCTGGACGGCAGCCTGCTGTGGACCCTGATTTCTAACCTGTCACTCAATTACCTGTCTCTGCTTTCCAAAGATGCGTTAAGCAGCGTGTTACGTGCTTATGATTTCCGCGCTCTGGTGGATCGCCAGGCTGAGCGCGTGGCGCGTCTGCGTCTCGATGGGATCAGCAAAATCGAGTCGAAACCGGTCGATAAAATTTTGCGTGGTTTACCGGTGCGCGGCCTGCAATCGACACTGTACATCGATCAAGCGGGTTTCGGCTCTGAAGGCGATCTTTACTTGTTCGGTACAGTTCTCAGCCATTTCTTCGCACTTTACGCCAGTATCAACTCGTTTCATGAGTTGGTTGTGGTCAATTTAACCAATCAAGAGAAGTACACATGGGGAACACAGACAGGAATGCAGCCGTTGATATAACGGCCGATAGTCCGGTTGTGCCTCAGCCGCATTTACCCGGAGATGTACGCTCTTACAATTTTTACCAGTTGGTGGAGTTGCTGCAAAAACTTCATCAACTGAATCCGGAGTCGGAAGAGTGGGAACGCCAGTGTCAGCTGGTATTCAGTGCGAATCCGAGTCTCGGTTTTTCACCCAGCGATGTGAATGCGTTGCAGGAAAGGCCGGATGACAGACTGGTGATGCTGACTAATTTTTTTGGTCTGTCCGGTGCGCAGTCACCATTGCCCGGTTTCATTATCGAACAGCTGGTGAATGAAGAACCCGGCGGTATTAAGCAGCCGTTTATGGACTTCTTTAATAACCGTCTGATTAACCTGGTTTATCGCATCTGGCGCAAATACCGTTATTACGTGCGTTTTCAACCGGATGCACAGGATACCTTCTCGGCACAGCTGTTTGCTTTGGTCGGATTGGGCGACCCGGATTTGCGCGGCGAAACACCGATTAACTGGTGCAAGATGCTGGCCTATGCCGGCACGCTGGCTGGCCGCAGCCGTTTCCCCGCAGGTGGTGGCGGGTATTATCGCTCACTGTTTTGATCTTGAGGATGTGCAGATTCGGCAGTGGGTCCGTCGCAAAGTCAGCATTGACCCGTCTCAGCAATTATCACTGGGGCGCCAGAATGGCGAACTCGGGATGAACACCATGCTGGGTGAGTCGGTCATGGACTGTAACGGCAAATTCGCGATTTGTATCGGCAAATTGTCACGTGAGCGTTTTGCGGATTTTCTGCCGTCAGGCAAAGAATATCAGCCGCTGTGCAAACTGGTCGAATTCATTTTGCGTGAGCAGATGGCCTATGACCTTGAGTTGTCGATGGACGCTGATGAAGCGCCGCCGCTTAGTCTGCGGGCAGACAGCGGTGTGGCATTAGGCTGGACTTCATTCCTCGGTAAGCATACCGAGGACAAATACGTTTTGATTCAAGTGAGACAATAACATGAATGCCATGACACAGCCCTCGGTGACTCTTCTGGTAACCAATGTCCAGATCCTCGAATCCGGACTGGCTGCTCAATCCACACTTACGGTCGATGGCGGTACTATCGGCAGCGACGCCTACGCCACCTGGCGTCTGAAAGATACCCAGGGCAAGGTGAAACCTCTGCATTGTGAAGTGATGTCGGTCGATGGCGCTTTTTGCGTTAAAGATCTGTGCGGTGACACTTATGTCAACGGTTCGCATATGCCACTGGGCCGTAATCAGCTGGCGCGTCTGGAAGATAAAGACGAAGTCACCGTCGGCCCTTATCAACTGCGCGTGTTGCTGGATAAATCACGCGATAGTGAAGACAGCGATGGTCCGCTGGATGCGATGTTTAAGTCGCAGCAAGTTGATTTACTCGCAGACGAAGTTTTCGATGACAGTGAGCTTATCGCTGCGGATGAAGAACAAGCCAACCACGATCCTCTGGCCGCGCTGGATGCGTTGGTCAGCAGTGAAGATGACGGCGAATCTTTACTCAAGGAAGTCGAAAAAGCACCGGACAGTGAGCAACCAGCCAGTCTCGTTCCGCAGGATAACCTGGTGCTTAATGATCCTTCTTTCACTCCGCAGGCCGACAGTGAGTACGAGATGACTTCTTCTATCCGCCTGAAAAAAATTCTTGGCTTCGGACGTTCTGCTTCGGCAAATGAGTCGTCACAACAGCCTGCGGCTGCTCAGCCGACCATGCATCAGCAGGACGCCCAGCAGCATCAGTATCAGCAAAACGATCAGTCTGGAAATAACGATCAGGTCAGCAATTACGATCGGTTAATAAATAACCAGCAATTTAAAAATAATACAGCACCAACAGATATAAACACAAACAACGAATCAGAGGGCTTAACCATGGATGAAAACGTACTGGATCTTCTCGAAGAAGAAGTCGCCAAAAGTATGCAACCTGCGACCGATCACACCACCACATCTGCCGCCGGCGGCCAGCATCTGCTGACCGGACCTATGCTGCAGGGCCTGGGTATTGATCTGAGCGAGAACAATGATATGGAACGCATGCACATGCTGTCCCATGAACTCGGTGAATCGCTGCAGGCGTGTGTCAAAGGCTTACTGCAACTGCACGAACAGGTTAGTGAAGGCCGTTTTGGCACCATGAACCGTAACCTGCAGCCGATTGAAGATAACCCGCTGCGTCTTGGCCTTAATTACCCTGACACCATCCGCACCATGTATGACGCGGATAAAAGCCTGGTTCACCTGTCTGCACCGGCCGCCATTTCTGAAAGCCTGAAAAATGTGCGCGACCATAACGAAGCAATGCAACACGCAACGACTGAAGCACTGAGCCAGATCCTGAATGCATTTTCGCCTCAGGTCCTGCTGCGTCGTTTTAATCACTACAAGCGTAACAGTGATAACCAGACCGGTTCTGATGAAGCCTGGGCATGGAACATGTACTGCAACTACTACCAGGAACTGACTTCGAACCGTCAGCGTGGTTTTGACAAGCTGTTCTGGGAAATTTTCGAGCAGGCTTACGACAAGAAAATCCGTGAGAAGCAACTGGAGCTGTAATCGTGAACAAGCTGCTGTTTATGCTGCTTTCGCTGCTGCTGTTGTCGGCCTGTAGTTCGACAGAGCCCTACGAGCCCGCGAAAGAGCCGACTAAGGTGACATTCAGTCTGCTGACCGATGAAGGGGTGAACCCGAGCATCTGGGGAGAAGCGTCGCCGGTTGAAATCCAAGTTTTTGAATTGCAGGACGACTCGATGTTTATGTCGGCCGACTATGACCAACTCAAAGACGATTATAAAAAAGCACTGCGCAGTAACTTTGTTAAAAACTACGACTACGTGCTGATGCCGGGACAGTTCAAATTCGTCAACCCATTTGAACTGGATGAAAACACCCATTACATCGGCGTGATGGCGCATTTTTCGGATCCGGAAATCAGTGAATGGAAAAAAGCGGTCAAAGTGCTCAATACAGGCAGGGAATACCACCTGCTGATGTTTTTTAAAGATTACAACGTCAAACTGGATAGGGTGGAATAACACAAGATGTTTGCTCGAAACCGTGTGATCTGGAATGAAGGGCTGTTCATTAAACCCCAGCATTTCCAGCAGCAGCAACGTTATACGGAATACCACATCGATGAGCGCATGAGTGCGGTCAGCCGTTACCTGTATGGTGTTTCAGAGTTGTCACTGAATCCTGAATATTTGTCTTTTGGTCGTATTGCGATTGAACGTGCGGTGGGCATCATGCCTGATGGCACCGCGTTTCGTATTCCGCAGGAAGATGCGATGCCGGATGCGCTGGAAATTGACAACGCATCCCTGGCAAACCAATTGGTCTACCTGGCTGTGCCGCTGCGCAGTGAATCACTGATGGAAATTAACTGGCCGGAAGAGCAGGGCACGGGACGTTATGTCAGTCGCCGCCTTGAAGTACGCGATGTGCATACCGTTCAGGGTGACAACACCACAATTGATGTCTCGCCAATCCGCATGCAGTTAATGCTGGAAAAAGAAGACCGCAGTTTCGTTTGCTTCGATTGCGATTGCGCGCATTCTGGAAAAGCGCCCGGACGGCAGTGTGGTGATGGATCCTGACTTTATTCCTTGTCATCTCAACGTCGTTGGCAATGCTGCGCTGCACCGTTTTATTAATGAGATGTCCGGTCTGATGCGTGAGCGTGCGAAAAATATCGCCCAACGTATCAGCGCGCCATCCCAGGGCGGTGTGGCTGATGTATCGGACTTTATGTTATTGCAGGCATTGAACCGTCTGCAGCCTCAGATGCAGCACCTGGCGGAACTGCGCAGCCTGCATCCGGAGCGTTTGTTCGAGTGCCTGGCGTCGGTTTGCGGTGAGCTGGCCACTTTCACTGACGAAGGCCGTCTTCCGCCTTCATTACCGAGTTACAACCACGATATGCCAAGCTTGTCGTTTGGTCCGCTGATCCGCAGCCTGCGTCAGAGCCTGAGTGTGGTTCTCGAACCTCGAGCGGTCTCAATCCAGCTTGATAAGCGTAAGTACGGTCTGATGGTCGCGCCAGTGCACGATCCTCAGCTGATGGACAGCGCTGAATTTATTATCGCAGTTAAAGCCCGTATGCCTCTCGACGATTTACGTCGCCTGTTTACTCAGCAAACTAAAGTGTCATCGGTTGAGAAGATTCGCGAACTGATTTCACTGCAGCTGCCGGGTATTCCGCTGATTTCGCTGCCAGTGGCGCCGCGTCAGTTGCCTTACCACGCAGGTTACACCTACTACCAACTGGATAAGAGCAGCCCGGCCTGGTCGATGCTGGATCACTCCAGTGGCTTTGCGTTCCACGTTGCCGCGGCATTTGATGATCTTGATTTGCAGTTCTGGGCGATAAGGAGCTAACCATGGCACAGAATAAAAAAGAGGGCCAATACGCCAGTCTGCTGTTTGACGATGTCGAGCAGATCAACCATGACCAGGATTACTGGTTTCAGCTGCGTGGTGATAACCCGAATGTACTGATTGACGCAGCCACCCCGCTGTTTGGTTTGTCTCTGCGCGTTCGTTCATTGTCGGAATGTCACAACATTGAGCAGATCTACAACCAGACCGTGGAAGAGATCAAAGCGATTGAGATTGAGCTCTCGGAGCAGGGATTCGAGCACGCGATTCTGATGGCTTACCGCTACATTTTGTGCGCATTTCTCGATGAGGCTGTCATGGGCACTGAATGGGGCGCCTCCAGCGTCTGGGCTGAACATTCGATGTTGTCGCGTTTTCATAACGAAACCTGGGGCGGTGAAAAGGTGTTTACCATTCTGGGTCGTCTGGAAGGTGAACCCAAGCGTTATCAAGCGTTGCTGGAATTTATCTATCAGTGTCTGGTGCTCGGGTTTGAAGGCAAATACCGCGTGATGGACGGTGGACAGGTCGAGCGTGAGCGTGTGATTAGCCGTTTGCATGATGTACTGGCCACTCTCGATGATGAAGAGCCGCAGGATCTGACTCGTGCGACGGATCATGTGGTGAAAGCGAAATACAAACTAAGCCGTGAAGTACCCCTGTGGTCCGTGTTTGCCGGATTCCTGGTGCTGTGGGTCGGCATCTTCCTTGGTTACAGCTATCTTCTGCATAGCAAATCAAGCGACGTAATAACTCAATTAAATCAAATACTTTAAAAATTATAAGGCTAGGTGATCGCCGTGATCCGTATTGAACTCCCAACGTTGATTTCGAAATTAAATGCCCAAAGTAAACTGGCATTAGAACAAGCGGCGTCTTTGTGTATTGAACGTCAGCATCTGGAAGTGACGTTCGCCCATTTTTTAGATGTAGTGACAGATAATCCTCTTTCTGACGTTCGACTGGTCATCAAACAGGCCGCTCTTGATGTCGAAGCGGTCAAACAGGCGGTAGCCTCCGGTTATGCTCGTGAACAGGCGCTGGATACTTATCCGGCGTTTTCTCCGTTGCTGGTGGAACTGCTGCAAGAAGCGTGGCTGCTGTCGACCACTGAGCTGAATCAGACTGAACTGCGTTTCCGGCGCTATGCTGGTCGCGGCGCTGACTCAGGCCGATCGTTATCTGTCGCCACAACTGGCGTCTCTGTTGGCAGATGTTAACCGCGAAAGTCTGAAGAAACATTTTGATGCCATTGTGGCAGATTCAGCCGAAACCGCAGTGGATAAACCGGCTCAAGGCACAGCAGCGCAGGCACTGTCTGGTGCCACGTCACCGCTGGATAAATACTGCACCAATGTGACCGAACAGGCGCGTAAGCAAGAACTCGATCCGGTACTGTGCCGTGAAAACGAGCTGAATCTGATGATCGATATCCTGTGTCGTCGTCGCAAAAACAACCCGATCGTCGTTGGTGATGCCGGTGTGGGTAAAAGCGCGATGATAGAGGGCCTGGCACTGCGCGTTGTGGCTGGCACGGTTCCGACCCAATTACAGAAGGTTGAGCTGCTCTCTCTTGATCTTGGTCTGCTGCAAGCGGGCGCTTCCGTCAAAGGTGAGTTTGAGAAACGCCTGAAAGGCGTGATTGACGCGATCAAGAATGCGCCAAACCCGGTGATTCTGTTTATCGATGAAGCGCATACCCTGATTGGCTCTGGCAATCAGGAAGGCGGCAGTGATGCAGCTAACCTCCTCAAGCCGGCGCTGGCACGTGGTGAACTGAGCACCATCGCGGCGACGACCTGGAAAGAATACAAGAAGTACTTTGAAAAAGATCCGGCTCTGACCCGTCGTTTTCAGCTGGTTAAGCTGGAAGAGCCAAGCATTAATCAAGCGGTCGACATTTTACGTGGTCTGAATAGTGTGTATGAGAAAGCACACAACGTGTTGATCACTGATGAAGCGCTCAAAGCCGCTGCTGAGCTGTCGGCGCGCTACATTTCGGGTCGTCAACTGCCGGATAAAGCGATTGATGTGCTGGATACCGCGTGCGCGCGGATCGCGATTAATATGACGACGCCGCCAAAACGTCTGGCGCAGTTAGAAACTGCGTGTCATCAGCGTCAGCTGGAAATCGACATGCTGCAACGTGCCCATTACCTCGGCCAGACGGCCGACTTAGGTCGCCTGGATGAACTGCGCTCGCAGGAGTTGGCGGATGAAGCAGAGAAGCAGACCCTGACCGAGAGCTGGCAACAGCAAAAACAGCGGGTTGAGACCATTATTGATCTGCGCGCGCAGTTGCTGGATCTGGCTAAACAGGATGATGTGGATCCAGAAACCCGTGACGCTCTGCAAGCCGATCTGGAGTCTCATTATCTGGCTCTGCAAGCGATTCCGCATCAGGAAGTACTGATGCATGCGCAAGTTGACGCGGAGCAGATTGCCGAAGTGATCGCGGACTGGACCGGTGTGCCGGTTGATCAGATGAACAGCGATGAACTGCACAAAATCACCCATTTAACTGAGATCCTGGGCCGTTCGATTAAAGGCCAGGATATCGCCATTGAACGTGTGCATCGCAATCTGTTGACCGCGCGCGCTGATTTGCGCCGCCCTGGTCGTCCGAAAGGGGCGTTTCCTGCTGGTTGGCCCGAGCGGGGTTGGTAAAACGGAGACCGTGGTTCAGCTTGCAGAGCAGCTGTATGGCGGCAAACAGTTCCTGACCACCATCAACATGTCAGAGTATCAGGAGAAGCATACCGTATCGCGCCTGATCGGCTCACCTCCAGGTTATGTCGGTTACGGTGAGGGCGGCGTGCTGACCGAAGCGATTCGTAAGATGCCATATTCTGTCGTACTACTGGATGAAGTGGAAAAAGCGCACCCGGAAGTACTGAATATTTTCTATCAGGCGTTTGATAAAGGTGAGTTGGCCGACGGCGAAGGTCGTCTGATCGATTGTCAGAATATCGTGTTCTTCCTGACCTCAAACCTCGGCTATCAAACCATTGTCGATTATGCCGAGCAGCCTAAACAACTTGATGAAGCTTTGTATCCGGAACTGGCGGCCTTCTTTAAACCGGCTTTGCTGGCCCGCATGGAAGTGATTCCTTACAAACCGCTCAGCAAAGAGGTGCTGGCAGAAATTGTTAAGGGCAAACTAAACCGTCTGGAAAACTTGTTCCGTGACCGTTACAACGCTGAAGTGGTAATTGAAGAACGCCTGATTGACGAAATCCTTACTCGTGCGACACGCAGTGAAAACGGCGCGCGTATGCTCGAAGCCATCATCGAAGGCCAGCTGCTGCCGCCGGTATCTCTGGCATTGCTGAGCAAACTGGCTGAGCAGCAACCGGTACATCGCATTCACCTGGATGCGGTGGAGGGTGAATTTATCGGTGAGGTGGATTGAGCATGAGTAACTGGCTTACTTTCACTGCAGACTTAGTCGGGCTGAGAAAACCGCAGCAGCTGGCTACTCAGTTTGTCAGCATTATCAGCCGGGAGCTGGGCTTATCCAATGCACTGCTGTTGTTGCCAAATGCCAATGGACGTCTGCTGGTCCCTCATGATGAACGCCTCAGCTATTCCTGGTCAGTGACGGATTTTGAAAATCCGTTCTCGCATGTACTGCAGTCTTCTAAAGCCATGCATCTGACTGCGGAAGAGTTGGTCTTCTGGCAATCGAACCGGACCTTCAGCCAGTTAGTGGCTAAGGTCGGGATGTTTGATTCAGTCTGGATTCAGCCGTTGCCGATGGGGCACCGTCACGTGCAATCCATTCTGGTACTGATGGGTGACAGCAGCGTGGTGGGTAAGATCTTTACCGATGAAGCGTTTCTGAAATTTATCGATGTGTTCTCGCAGCAATGGTCTTTGCTGCATGATATGGAACGCGAGGAGCAGACGCGCCTGGCGCTGAAAGAATCACTGTGCGATTTTGAACGTGATTCTGCCCAGCGCGTGCTGGTTAAAGATCTGTCGCGCAAACTGATCGGCGACAGTGCCGTGATGCAAAAACTGCGCGAGCAGATCGTCAACGCTGCAAGTTCAAATCTGTCGGTAATGATCCAGGGTGAGACTGGTACAGGTAAGGAGCTGGTGGCCGAAGCGGTACACGATTTGTCGTCGCGCCAGCGCGCTCCGTTTGTCGCGATTAACTGTGCGGCGATTCCGGAAAACCTGCTTGAGAGCGAGCTGTTTGGTTACACCAAAGGCGCTTTCTCCGGTGCCGACAGTGATAAGCAGGGTCTGATCGCTCAGGCCAACGGCGGCACCCTGTTTCTGGATGAAATCGGTGATATGCCGCTGGCGCTGCAGGCTAAGCTGCTGCGCGTACTGGAGTCAAAAACCTTTCGTCCGGTGGGTGGGAAGCAGGAGATGACTTCCGATTTTCGCCTGGTGTCGGCAACCCACGTTAATCTGCTGGATCAGGTGCGTCGTAAAGCGTTTCGTCAGGATCTTTATTACCGACTGTTCCAATATCCGCTGACGCTGCCACGTCTGTCTGCTCGACTTGATGATATCGATCTGCTCAGTCAGCACTTTGTCCATCAGTTTAATCAGCAGCATGGTAAGAACATCCGTGGCCTTCATTATCGTGCGCTTGATTGTCTCAAGCTGCACGATTTCCCGGGTAATGTACGTGAACTCAAGCACTTGATTGAATTTGGTTGTGCCCAGACGGCAGAAGGTACCCAGGTTGAAGAACACTGTTTCACCGCGCGTATTGTGCCTGCGGCCAGTCCGGCTACCGCTTCGTCAATCGCACCAAGTGCCCCGGCCGATATCGCGTCAGACGACGTACCGGCATCCGAGCAGAATTTTAATGTGATTAACGATCTCAAGCAGGCGCTGAACGATTTTGAAGAAAAAATCATTCGCGAGCGTCTGAGTCATTTTTCCGGTGACCGCGCCAAAGCAGCGGAAAGCCTTGGTATTCCTAAACGTACCCTGGCTTATAAGTGCCAAAAGCTGGAGATCAAAGCGCTATGAGCCGAGCAATGTTGTTAATGCTGGCAGGCTCGTCTCTGCTTGGCTTGTCAGGGATGGCCCGGGCAGAAACGGCGCAGCAGACTCTCGAAGCAGCCTCGCAGTGTGTGCAGGTCAACGCTCGTCTTGAGCGCCTGGCCTGTTTTGATCGCGTATTTGAAACGCCGGTAGAGGTGGCAATGCCAACCGCACAAAGTCATCTGCCGCCATCCTGGCAGCGTGCGATGCAGGCTGTGCAAAATAGTGATGAAAACTGGACACTGACTACGGAAGGCGAGGGCAAAGGCAGCAATGCCTGGGTCACGCTGACCGCGCTCAACCAGAAGACCCGTTTTGCCGACAATGCGAAACCGGTATTGATGATGAGCTGTATCGATAACCTGAGCCGGGTTGAGCTGGCGTTGCCGAGCGGTGTTTCTGATGCGCGAATCGAAATCTCTGCGGCTGGCCTGGACCCGCAATATATGCGCAGTGACGACAGCGGTGTGTTGATGTCATCGGCGCGGGGCATGCCGGCGATCAGCATGATGAAATCAATGGCCGGACAATCGCGCTTGTTACTGCGTTCCAATGCGCCGTTTGCTGACGGGCTGCAGTTTGATACCGAGCCGTTGACCAATGCACTTAGTGCATTGCGTGAACGTTGTGGCTGGTAGGAGAAAAAGATGGAATTGACCGAATACCGCCAGTCTGTCGCGCAGCCGATCCAAGGGGAAAGCCGGGTCGGTGAGCGTCTTATCGATGACCCGCTGTTTGATTTTGTTGAAGACCAAATGATGAAGGTCGGCTCACTTTCCCACGGTAGTGTGCAGTGGGATGAAGTTGAGCACAGCGTGGTCAAGCTGTTGAGTGAAAAAACCAAAGATATCAAATTGCTGGTTTACTTGCTGCAGTGCCTGCACAACCAGTTCACTGCCGCGCGTTTCATTCTCTCGTTTAACGTCATGACCGATTTCATGGCGGAGTTCTGGGAAGAGAGTTATCCGGCGCCGGGTAAACGTGGCAATTTGCCGCGCCGTAAGTTTTTCAGCCAGATAGCGCAGCGCTTTGCCATGGTCGTCGAAAAAGTCGACTTCAACCGTTTTGATGCCGCTGACCGCGAAGCGCTCGCGACAGCCGTCGATGGCTGGCAAAAAGTGATTGAAAGTCAGGGACTCAGCTCTGAGGCGGTCGATTTGGTGGTGCGCAGTATCACCAGTCAGTTACGTCAGGCCGAACAGCGCCAGCAAACACAGCCGGCGTCTGCACAGCCGGTTGCGGCTGCCGCGACAACGACAACACCGACCACCAGCAGCCCGTCACTGGCGATTGACAACTCAAGCGATAAAGCAGCCAAACAGACCTTGTTAAAAGTGGCGGACTTTCTTGCTGAGCAGGAGTTCGGGGTTGCGCTGTCGGTACGTTTACGTCGCTACGCTGTATGGGGAGCGATCACTTCGCTGCCTGACCATAAGGCAGACGGAGAAACCATGCTGCGTGGCATGCAGCAGGATCGAATCAAAGATTATCAGGATCAGATGCGTAATCCTGACCTGACGCTATGGCGCAAGGTTGAACAGAGCCTGACCTTGTCACCGTACTGGTTCGACGGACAGCTGATGAGCTTCAATATCGCGCGTAGCCTGGGCAAAGAGACCTGGTGCAGCGCGATTTTAGAAGAGACCGAGCAGTTTTTGCAGCGCATGCCGTCACTGTATGAACTTAAGTTCAAGGGCGGTGAGCCATTTGTGTCTGAAGAGGTGGAAGCCTGGCTGGCGCAAACTCAGCAGACGACAGAGACGCAAAGTGTCGGTGACTGGCAGGATAAACGTCAGGAAGCACTGACGCTGGCGAAAGAAGGTGGTATCGCGGTGGCTTTGTCGATGCTCAACGACGGACTGGTAGCGGCGACTGAGCCGAGAGACCAGTTCTACTGGCGCCTGCTGTCTGCCGACCTGATGCAGGCCAACCATCTTGATGCCATGGCTCAGCAGCAGTACCAAACATTACATACACAAGTATCTGCTATGCAGGTGACCGACTGGGAAACCCTCGCTGGTGGAACAATTAGAACGATATACAACGTCAGAGTAAACGAAGGACACCATCCATGTGGAGATTTATTGTTGGGTTAGTGAGAAGGCTTAAGCCAGGCATGCTGGCCGCATTACCTATTTTGCTCGTCACCCTGTTCATATTACTGAACGTCGCGATTTGGTGGGCGGGACCGTGGTTAGAGGTTTTTGAAACCAAGCCACTCCAGTCTGTATTGTCGCGCGTGGTCGCCAGTGGCTTGTTCACTCTGGGCGCTCTGGCGTTATGGGGTTTGCTGCAGTGGCGTAAACTGCAAAACTATCAGGCACAGCAAAAGCGTGATGAACAACTGCGTCAGGACCCGATCCGGGTTTATGAAGAGCGCCAGGAAGTGGAACTGAACCAGGTCATGGTCAATATGCGCCAGAACCTGAACAAGCGTAACTACCTGTATTCCTTGCCTTGGTATCTGGTACTCGGGCTGGAAAATGCCGGTAAAACCAGTTTGATCAACCGCTCGGGGCAGAAGTTTGTCTTCTCTTCCGTCATGCGCGCCTCCGGACAGAAGAGCGAAAACCCGTATTCATTTGACTGGTGGATTGGTGATGAATCGGTTCTGATCGACCCGGATGGTGAACTGCTGACGCAGGGTAACCGCAGTGAAGATAACGATGGTGCGATGGAGCGCCGTCTGTGGCTGCATTTTGTTAAGTGGCTGGACCGTACCCGCAGTCGTCGACCGCTCAACGGTATTGTGCTGGCGCTGGATGTGTCTCATCTGGCAACTGCGACGGCGTCTGAGCGTAAAGCTTACGCCAGCCTGCTGCGCGCGCGTCTGCGTGAGCTGATGGAGACGTTGTCAACGCGTCTGCCGGTCTACATTGCTCTGACCAAGCTGGACTTGTTGTATGGCTTTGAACCTTTCTTCAAGCACTATACCAAAAGCCAACGTGAGGAAGTGCTGGGCTTTACTTTCTCGCTCGATTCAATCGACAACCTCGATAACTGGCTGGAAGAGTTTGGCAAAGACTACGCCGAGTTTGTGGAACGCATCAATAATGCGCTGCCACATGCGGTATCTGCGCCGATGTCACTGGAAGAGCGTAATGCGATTTACAGCTTTACCCGTCAGGTTTCGGGCCTGAAAGAGATTCTGGGTCAGTTTTTTCAGGATGCACTGGCCAGTGATCAGTTTTCTACCTCTGCTCTGGTGCGCGGCGCTTACTTTACCTCTGTGTATCAGCAAGGCGTGCCGACCAACGCGTTTGATGATGCGGCATCGCGTCGCTACGGTTTGTCACATGCGGTCAATACTGCGCAGCGGGCGAAAAACTCAACCATTTATTTCACGCAGAAGCTGTTCACCAACATTATCTATCCTGAGGCCGGTTTAGCGTCGGATAACTTCCGTATTGCGCGTCAGAAACGCCGTCTGATGGCGTTGTCTGTGATTACCGGTACTATCGCAACCTTACTCTTGGTGGGCAACTGGCACCGTAATTACCTTGCCAACGTAGAACATGCCAATGCCGTGCTGGCCAAGGTAAACCAATACCGGGATGAGTTCCCGTCTAAAGCGAGCTTGGCATCGCAGAAAGATGTGCTGGAACCGCTCAACAAAATTCGCGAAGCGACGCTGGAATTTGGCTTCTTCCGTGAAAAGCCAAAATACGTTTCAGATTTCGGACTGTATCAGGGACATACTATCGGCCCTATGGTCGAAGCAACCTATCTCAACCTGTTGGAAACCCGCTTCCTGCCGCTATTGATGGCTGACGTAGTGATGGATCTCAATCAGGCTCAGACCGACGAAGAAAAACTGGCGGTGCTGCGTGTGTATCGCATGATGGTGGACAAGAGCGGCCGTTATCAGGATTACGTGATGGATTATTTCTCACGTTACTGGCAGCAGGAGTTTCTCGGGTCGTCGTGAAATTCAGGAAGAGTTGCTGGGCCACCTCGACTATGCGATGCGCCATACCGATCTGGCTGGTGAAAGCCTGCATGGCAACAAGGCGGCGACTAAGGTGATGAAACCTTATGAGCCGACCATTGCCAAGGTTCAGGCTGAACTGGGCAGCATGCCGAATGATCAGCGTGTGTACCGTAACCTCAAACTGAATGCACAGACGGTATTAGGCCCTGCGATTAACCTGCGTAATCTGGTGGGACCGGTCTTCGATGTGGTATTTGAAGAGCGCGTGATGAACAGCAGCAGCCTGTACATTCCGCAGATGCTGACTAAGCGTGGCTTTGAAGAGTACTTTATGCCGCGTTCTGAGTCGGTGTCTGAGCTGGCACTGATCGACAGCTGGGTTCTGGGGCAGTCTAAGTCCGCTCAGTTCAGTGAGGCGGACAAACAGGCACTGCGCAATAAGATTCGCGATCAATATGTCGCCGACTACACCAACACCTGGCGCGCAGCATTGAACGAAATTGATGTGAAGTATTTCAGTGACATCAATGATGCCGTGGCGGTACTGGATAACCTGACCGGGAACATCGAGCCGATGCAGCGTCTGCTGCGCACGCTGGACACCAATACTGAGTTGTATGCCTCTCTGCCGGATGATGATGCGGCGCAGCAAGCGCTGTTGCAAAGCCCGAAATACAAAGTGGCATCGATGATCGAGTCACCGTTTGCTGAGCTGAATGACATGCTTAAACCGGTGGGCGATAAACCGGCTTACATGAATGAAGTGCTGGCCTCGGTGGAAGAACTACAGAATTACCTGAAAGCGATTCAGACTGCTCCGGATGTCGGCACTGCGGCACTCGATGCGACCAAGGCACGGGTGAAACTGGTTAATGCGGATCCGATTTATACCCTGAAACGTATCGCGTCCGGGCTGCCAAAACCGCTCGACAGCATGATTGCCAAAATTGCTGACGAAAGCTGGTATGTGATCAAACAAGAGGCGATCCGCCATCTGGAAGTGCGCTGGCATGATGATGTCTACAACACGTTCCAGCGTAAACTGGCGGGCCGCTATCCGTTTAATCCGAAGGCGAAAAAAGACGCATCGCTGCAGGACTTTGAAGCCTTCTTTGCGCCGAACGGTACACTGGATAACTTCTACAATAATCAGTTGCGGATGTTTATTGAAGAGAACATCACTGTGAATGACGGCGAAAATGCTCAGTCTTTGATTCGGAAAGATGTGCTTGGCCAGATCAAACAGGCACAGAAGATCCGCGATGCTTTCTTTAACCGCAAAGGCATTCTTGATGTCAGCTTCTCGGTTGAACCGCTGCGTCTGAGCGGCAACAAGCGCCGCAGTGTGCTCAATGTCGACGGTCAGTATCTGGCGTACAGCCATGGTCCGCGTGACAGTGTGGAACTGATTTGGCCAAACACCCTGCGTGATTCTGCGGTGTCTAAAGTGACGCTGGTTCCGACTCAGTCCAATATGTCACCACGTAGTATTGATATTCAGGGACCGTGGGCGTTTCTTCCGTCTGCTGGACCAGGGTGATGTGGTGGCTGCCAGTGCAACTTCGGTGGACTATAAGTTTGATGTCGATGGCGGTGACATGATCTACCGCATCAATTCAGAGGCGAACGCCAACCCGTTCACCGAGCGCTTGTTTAACTCGTTTAAGCTATCCAATACCTTGTATTAAAAAGTTTATTTTCGATATTACTAACCTAATTAAGTGAGCGGGGTAACCCGCTCCTTTATTCTGGGACTGAGCCGTACATGTCCAATATTTTGTTTATTGATAACGCCTACTACCGGGTTTGTGAACAGGTGGATGAGATTCGTCATCTCGATGAGTACCAAAAAGTAAGAGATGAGATCAATCGTCGTTTTAACCCATTGGCCGGGGCGACAGACTGGGAACTGGTGCGCGATTGTTGTGACACTCTGGCCAGAAAGGCGGGGGTGGATCTGATGATGAGCGGCTACTTTGCGGTGGCGAGTCTGAAAACTCAGGGGCTGGCCGGATATGCCAACGGACTGGAATTACTCAGTGCCTGTCTCAACAGTCAGAACAAGCCGGACGCCAAGTATGCCAAGATGCACAAAGAGGTGCTGGACTGGGTGAATGGCAAAGTGGTGCCGGAACTGAAAGCCATTAAGCCCAACTATGAATCACTGCGTGATCTCTATCGTTGTGAGCGCTTGTGCGAACGGATTCATCACCAGTTGGAGAAGCAGCAGCCGGATTACCCGGTTGATTTTGAAAGTGTCGGATTTGTGCTATTTGAACACATTGACCGGATTGAAACCCAGTACCACAGCCTGGTGAAACGTCAGATGCAGCAGCAGGCTCAGGAGCCGCCGAAAGTGTTGCGCAGCTTGCATCGTAAATGGGTTGGCGCCGCATTTGTCCTCGGCGGTCTGCTGTTTGGTGCCGGAGTCTGGGCTTATCAGGTGTTGCCATGGTTCAGCCACAGTGATTATTCGGCTGAGGTGAAAGTGGCGACGCTAAACAGCGACCAGGCTCTGCGTCAGTTCCAGCTTGATGTTTCCCCGGGCCAGGTAGCGCGCTGGAAAGAGGATCTGGTCGGGCTGTATCAGCACTCGATTGAGCGAAAAAGTGCCGCTTCAGTTGAACAGAGTAAGCGCGAAGCGATGCATGAGATGTCAGCGCTGATGGCGCTCTATCAGCAGGATCCTAAGGTGGCTGAATCGCAACAGGCATTTTCAGCCGCGCAGCAGGAGGCGCTGGAGCAAACCGATACTTTTGTGCAGCGTTTCGGTGAAATGCGTACCCGTATGGCCAACATTGCACTGCTGGCAAAACGTGGCCGATGGAGCGAATTACAGCGTCAAACCAAATCGCTGGAAGATTTTGCCGTGAGTCTGTCACCGATTTATGGCCGGGTGGATTACGTGCAGAGCCTGATTAAGCAGGGCGAGGTCGACGACGCCCGTAAGGAGTTGGACATCCTGAAACTGCGCCTCAATAACCTGAGCTGGACCATGGCCCAGCTGGAAGAAAATCTATCCGCAGACGTGGCGCGCTGAGAGCGTCACCTTCATCACACGGCGGGCAAAAAGTTGCGTATTGGGCAGCTTCTTGCTCCGTCGTGGCGGCAGATTGCCCTGATGATGAATTTTTAAATATAACTAACTGATTATTAATATAAATAGGTTTGGCATTACCCTTGCTGCAAACCCAGATTTGCACATTATCAACGGTCAGAGATAGGAATGGCAGGATGGCGACGTTAAGTTACAAGTTCCGGGTAGATGGTCTGGAACCCGATACCCTAGTGGTGCATGCCTTTGACGGGCAGGAGACCCTGTCCTGTGAGATCATAGATGGTCGTCCGTGCTACGGGTTTCGCTATGAACTGGCGCTGGCCAGCCGCCAGCCTAGCATCAGCGCCGAAATGGTGGTGGATAAAAGCGCAGAACTGACCCTGTATCGAGACGAGGTTCTGGTGCAGCGCGTGCATGGCGTGGTGCGGGCTTTCAGTCGTGGCGACACCGGCCATCATCATACATTCTATTCCCTCACTCTGGTTCCGGCGCTGGAGCGTTTATCACTGCGTCACAACAGCCGCATTTTTCAGCTCAAAACCGTTCCTGAAATTCTGTCTGTCCTGCTGCAGGAAATGGACATCAATGATTACGCCTTTGCGCTGACCCGCGATTATCCGCAGCGCGAAACTGTGCGTGCAGTATCGAGAAACCGACCTCGAATTCTTACACCGTCTGGCTGCGGAAGAGGGGCTGGTGTACAGCTTCATTCATCAGGAAGGCCAGCATACACTGCTCTTCAGTGATGCGTCTGACAGCCTGCCTAAACTGGGCGAGCCGGTACCTTATAACACCTTGGCGGGCGGTGTGATGGATACGCCATACATCTCCGCATTGCAGGTTCGTACACGTGCTGAAGTCAGTCACACCGCGATGCAGGATTACAGCTTTAAAAAGCCGGCCTATTCTTTTGCGCAAAGTGCGCTGGGTACCGAAATGGATTACCAGCACACGACTTACGAGCATTATGACGCGCCGGGCCGCTTCAAAGAAGACGTCAATGGTAAAGCGCTTAGCCAGATTCGGCTTGAGTTCCTGCGCCGCGATGCGCGCACTGCGAGTGGTCAGAGTAACCAACCTTTGCTGCGCGCCGGAATGAAATTCGATTTGCAAGAGCACTTAAATGACAACCTGAACCGCGACTGGCTGGTGGTGAGTGTTCACCACCAGGGCACTCAGCCCCAGGCGCTGGAGGAAGAAGGCGGCAGCGGTGCCACCACTTACGCGAACCAGTTCAAACTGATCCCGGCACATATCAGTTGGCGGGCAACACCGGAGGCAAAACCTCAGGTTGATGGCCCGATGATTGCGACCGTGGTCGGCCCACAGGGCGAAGAGATCTTTTGTGATGAGCATGGCCGGGTCAAACTGCATTTCCCCTGGGACCGCTACTCCAATGCTGATGAACTCAGCTCATGCTGGGTTCGGGTATCGCAAGGCTGGGCCGGCAGTCAATACGGAATGCTGGCGCTGCCACGCATTGGCCACGAGGTGATAGTTTCATTCCTTAACGGCGATCCGGATCAGCCGATCGTGACCGGCCGTACTTACCATGCGACCAATACCACGCCATACCCGCTCCCGGAAAACAAAACCAAAACGGTGATCCGCAGCGAAACCCATCAGGGTGAAGGATTTAATGAACTGAGTTTTGAAGATCAGGCCGGCAGCGAACAGGTCTACCTGCATGCTCAGAAAGATTTCGATGGCTTAGTCGAGAATGACCACCGCAGTGAAATCCGCCACGACCGCCATGTTACGGTAGAAAATGACCGCTTCAGCCAAGTCGTGGCCAATCAGCACCAAACTATCGGTGGTGAGAGTCGCAGTAGAATCGGCGCGGACAGCAGCCTGAAAGTCGATGGCTCAGCCCAGCACCAAGTCGGCAATCTCATCGCGGTGCAAGCCGGGCGTGAAATCTCCCTCAAAGCCGGCGCTAAATTAGTGGTCGAAGCCGGTGCCGAAGTCACCCTCAAAGCTGGCGGCAGCTTCGTCAAAGTCGACGGTGGCGGCGTGCATCTCTCCGGCGCAGCAATCAACCTCAATGCCGGCGGCAGCGCAGGCAGTGCCTCCGGCTACGCCGGACAGGCAGCCTTGTTACCGGGGGGAGTTGAGGCTGTAGCGGCGCCTGCTGATATCGCTTTACCAACGATCACACCGACGGCCTATTTACAGATGATAGATAGCGGTTCATTGCTTAAAGAATTGTGTAACTGCGGTGCGGGGGGCACATGTCCGATTCACCAATAAAACCAGAATGGCGGGTTATCGCCACATCGCCACCGGAGTTGTCCGAGACGCACAAAATTTACGCGTTATTAGAAACAGAATTGTGGCCTGAGTGGCGAATAGAGTTATACAAAACGACCAAGGAACCTCAGTACGCGATGCTATTTGACGGGACCCGCTTCAGCTCAATTAGCAACGGTCCGGCGCTGATTGATATATCTGAATCTGCGGAGATGTTACAACGCTGCAGTGAGGTGCTTACAGCAACTCCGGGTGGGAGCGTGATGGTGACATCTTCAGAAGTCGGGCTGCAAGAGTTATTGCAATCACTACGCAACAGTTTGATTGTGCTCAGCAATAACAATGAAGCGATATTTCGCTTTTATGATCCCAGAACCATGCTACCGATGCTGGCTGCTATGACAGATGACGAACGTGCCCAAATGTTTGCCCCAGTTCGTCAGTTTATTTGGCATCACAAAGTTTGGTTAAGTGCTGATATTGCACATACAGCGGAGTTCAAGCCAAGTCAGCCTTGGGAAATTACTTCAACTCATATTCAACACATGCAATCAATCCTGCAACAGTGGTCACGGAGTTTCAAACAGTGAGTCAGTCATACACCATTCAACCAGGCGATACCTTACTGCAGATCGCGATTGATCAGCAGGTCGACTACACGGCCCTTTTAGCTGCTAATGATAAATATCAGGCAAACCCGGACTATATACGAGCTGGTGACATTCTTATTTTACCTGAGTCTGAAATAGTAGAGAGTATTGAACCAACTTATTCCGTTGAACCACCTGTATACGGTCCTGAATGTGAATCTGAAGGGGAAATAATTTCTCAGCCGGAATGTAAAGCAATTGAAGTTCATGATGTTGTTTTCGTAACCGGAGATTCACCGACAGAATATTATTGTCTTAGTGCAGATCATCAAGAAAAGATAAAAAAAGAAGTAAAATGTACTGACCAACTTATACAAGGTTACAAACAACTGTTGGATGATGCACCAACTGATGCTGATCTAGATCCGAAAAAGATTGAAGAACATGCACTTAGAAAAAAAGCATGGTTGGAGGATGCAGTTTATGCTGGCGCGATCAAAGTCGATAGCCAAAAACAAAATGCAGGTGTAGCACAAGAGCGCTCAAAAGAGTCACCTCCGACCCAGCATTATATTAGCAGCAAGATCACGGAGTTGAAGCAACGCAAGGCAATAGTCAGTAATTACGTGAAAGACTCAGATGAGATTTCGGCAGTCATTTTAAGAAATAGAGTCATTAAAAGTATTGATAGTGAAATATCACATTGGGAAAGGCAATTTAATAAGCCATCATCCACGGCGACTTCAAATAAACAAAGTATTGATCTAAATAACTTTAATACAAAAACATTGCAAACTAAACCGCCTCGCAGACATGTCGTAGAAGTGTGGTTGGTTAGCGAGAAACAGATTGGTTTACGTCCGATCTGACTTTTTTGAGAAGGCAAAATTGAGATGGAAGAACAACCCTGTAAAAACAGAATTATTAAAGGCTTTATCGGCTCGTGATTGGCAAAAATTTAAACAGGCCGTAGTTACTGATATTAAGAAAGGATTTGATGATTCAGTTACGGCAGGAAAAATAGACGCTGTATTTGCTGAATGGAAAGGTGATTGGAAATATCATGAGTGGAAGGCTTCGCAAGAGTTCCACAATGACGAAGGGGAAGTCGTATTTGCAGCAACACAGGAAGCACAATTATTTCGTTTTGCAGCACAAGCTAGCGTGAAAAGTGAGCTCGAACTTACGAAAGGCAAACTTGATATAGGGGTAGGCGCTGAGGCTAGTTTCGCACTTGCTGAAGGGGCCGTTGGGGTGAAGCGTTATTATCCGTCTGAGAATGGCTATTCGGTTGAACTAAGCTACACCGATGCGAATAAAAAACCAGCGGTATATCCATTTGGTAGTTTTAGAGCTAATGCCAGTTTGATGTTAAGTTGTTTTGTGGGAGGGATGACTAACGGCAGAGTTAGTATCAGTAACCAAGCCAAACCAAATCCAAATCCCGGACACGAGATTCTATTCTCTCCTACAATAAGTATGGATAAGATGCCATCTGGCGGGGTAGGCGTTAAAGCAGAAATATTCGGCGGCGCTCAAGCTGGAGGTCAGTTGGAGGGGGCGATGGAATGGAAAGCTCCTCCTGACATAGCGTTAGACAAGGTATTTGATTTTGAAACACTGGCAAAGGTTAGTGCAAACGGGAAACGTTGCATTCGGTGCAGGTGCTGGCTTGGATTTTCAACTCAATTACGATAAAGACGAACACATATTTATTTTTAGCTGTTCAGGGCGATTGGTTTTTGGGCCTGGAGCTAGCGGAGGTTTTGGTACGGTTATTCAATTTGATCAACTATGGCAATTATGTGTAATTATCTTTAAAGGATTACAAGCCATAGATTATAGGATTATGGATAATATCGGCGAGCCAATGTATAACTATCTAGTTCAATCTAGCTATGCTGCTTTTGTTGCCGATTTTGTAAGCGACCCTAAAAATGCATTAAAAGAAGTAATTAGTGATTCTCAGAATAAAGTTAGTATATGGTGGAAAGATCGATTAGAAAATTGGAATGATAAAGTAGGTTTACAAATCGAAGCAGAAACACTGGCTGAAAACATAATAAAGAGTGTGACTATTGATGGTAGCTTTAATAGTGAGGAAGTTTCTATGCAGGAGTTGCCCCCTGAAACTGTTGGAATTATGCTAAATACACTTGTTTCCACATTCTATTTTTCATTTGAAGAAAAACAAGAAACGGCTATATATATATTGTTCGTCTCTATGGTCAAAACCTGGCGTCGTCTTGAGGAAGTTTTAGTTAGATTGAACTCAGAAGGTACGAAACAAAATGGAGAAAAAGTTATTTTTGATAATTTACGGCGTATCAATGCGATTTTAGACGGTGAGCAACAATTAAATTTCAATAACTGGGTTATTAAATTAGCTGAGTTAGATAAAATGAATATTTATAATTATAAGAACATGAAGCCATTTACACCCAAGACTGGCGCTATGTTTCGTGCTAAGCGTATTATTATTGAAGAGAAAATTAATAATTTAAATAATAACAATGGGAGTTATTACGTATAACTTGCTCTTTTTCAATAGAAGTCGTATTTCTATTCGACTTCTATTGGAGTTTGTATTGCACAACGGAATCCATGACGATAAGAATAATTTTTCTGAACAGGGGCGTCGCCTACCCGCTTCATTGTTTTACTTCTTCTCATTACTTTCTTTGTTCCAGTATCTGGGCCTTGAGGATTATATTCAGGAGAATTTTTATAGTAGTCTACTGAAAACCAGTCATTAACCCATTCACCGGCACCTCCTGTCATATCATATAAACCTAAGGGGTTTCGGTGGGAAAGAACCTACTTTGTCTATACCCATTGAATTTCCGACATTCACTTCATCTTTATTAAAATTACGATAAAAACCGATCTCTTTATCATAAAATTTGCCATTTTCATGTTGAAGAAACCCGTTGTTAGTTGCGTAATAGAGGTTTTTTCCTCTGCTTCTTGCTGCATACTCCCACTGAGCTTCAGTCGGTAGATCAAATGGGAGTGAGGTTATTTTTCCGACCCACTGGCAGTAGTCTTTAGCCTCTTGCCATTTTCTTGTTTTTGCCGGCCAATTAACAAAATTTTTTAATTTTGATTCTGACCTTAACATCGGTTTACCATCAATTTTTCGCTGTACAAAAGGCATGTCTAGAGTTTGAAAGTAAACATCCAAATCAAGCATTTCAGTTTCAAATTTTGATAGTGAATACGAATCCAATGTTACTTTGTGTAGATGACTGGAACCATTTTTAACGCTAAAAAAATCAGAAAGGCAAGTTGAGTCTGGAGTCCACACCGGTCGGTTAAGATCCTCATTCTCGCATGGCATTAGAAAATCACCCATCATAAAACTGCCGCCTTCGATAAAGACCATATTCTCTATAGACTTTACCGCCACGTTAACAATCTTTTGTTTTAGTGACTGCTCAGTATCCGGATACAGGTTGTTTACAGTATGAATAATTTCATCGATTTTATTCTGAGATACGACATCACTTTTAGCTTCGATATTACTGTTGCATGCAGTTAAAATTATCACTGAACCAACTATGCCTAGCCATTTATGTTGCATTAATAGTCCCTCTTTTTGAACTTATATTCTAAGACTTTATTGAACTGTGTAGTAGGTTTGAAAAAAACATGTAATGTGATCTTTGTCCAGATTTTTGTTGATGTAAGTTTTAGATTTATAGCTTTATTGAAAAATACCCATTTATTTCTATATCGAACGTAAAAGTATTAAAACCAGTTTACTAAAACTCAATAATGATAAAAAATGAAATGGGACATCTAGATGAAAGAATACGATTTTTATGAAACTTCGATTGATTTATTTTAATCAGCGATGGCTTTAAAAACAACGCCGCCCGATCCTCATGGTATCCGGCGGCGTTTTGCGCTCTTTAGCTCACTTTCTTATTAGAAAATGCAGTGCTTGGCGTAGGACGTTGCTTCGTTTGCACTCCAGTCGCCTTTAGGTTTGGCGTCCATTGCTTCACACCATTGCGGAGTGCCGACTTCTTGCTGGAACAGACAGTGCTTGGCAAAATCGACGGCGTTTTGCGCGCTCCATTCATTGGTTGGTTTATCACGCATCTCTTCACACCAGCCGCTGCTGCCGACTTCGTTTTCACAGCCGGCCAGGGCCAATGCTGCCAAGATTACCACGGCGAATTTTTTCATTATAAATCTTCCTTTACGCTATCTAAGCTTGCTGCGCGCCACTATACCGAAACCGGCCTCAGTTGTGTTAAATCTCCGCCAAATATCTGCGTTTAAGCGCAATTCGATGCATTTTAGCCGGTGTTAGCCCCATATGCAGATAGGGTGATTGGCTATGATGTTGCGTGTTCTGCACCAAATTATGACATATGTGCACCAAACCGGATGTTGATGATAGAACTCTCAGTGATCATTCTCACTGTTTATTAACTCTGTCAGCTGAATTGGACGATCTAACTCACAGTCTGTTTTGCTGCCGGGTGCAATTCAAAAACCGAAAGAATAGGATGCCATCGAAACGTTTCGATGACTGTTTCCTGAGCGAGCTGCCAACGCAGAAACAGCCCAACGTAAGCGCATAAAAAGGTAAAACGATGAAAAAAAGTACCCTACTCAATTCCGATCTGTCCTACCTGGTTTCAACACTGGGTCATACCGATGAAATCACCATTTGTGATGCAGGTTTACCGATCGCAGAAGAATCACAACGTATTGATCTTGCACTGACTCATGGTGTTCCGGGTTTCCTGCAAACGGTGCAGGCCATTCTGTCTGAATCACAGATTGAAGGCGTGGTCATGGCGCAAGAATTTGCCGATGTGAGCCCGGAGCTGCACGCGGCGCTTCTCGATGAACTTAAAAACGAGGAAGCGCGTTGTGGCAAGAGCATTGCCATCAGCTACGTTTCTCACGAAGAGTTTAAGGCGCGCACCCACTACAGCCGCGCCGTAGTCAGAACCGGAGAATGCACACCGTACGCCAACGTTATTTTCCAGGCTGGTGTTGTTTTTTAATCCGCCAAACTCGATTGAGGACTCATTATGACTCAACCAATTCTGGCTCTCAGCAAGATTGAAAAAGCCTTTCCTGGTGTCAAAGCGTTGGATAAAGCGAGCCTGAATGTTTATCCGGGGCGCGTGATGGCGCTGATGGGAGAAAACGGTGCAGGTAAATCGACGCTGATGAAAGTACTGACTGGTATCTATTCCAAAGATGCCGGCACGATAGAATATCAGGCACAAACTGCCAGCTTCAAAGGACCACGCGATTCACAGCACGCCGGTATCAGCATCATTCACCAGGAAACTTAACCTGATTCCTGAGCTGACCATTGCTGAAAACATCTATCTGGGCCGTGAAAAGACCGGTGCGATGGGGCGGATTCTGTGGGCGAAAATGTATGCTGATGCCGACAAATTGCTGGCTCGCCTGAACGTCAAACACAGTTCGAAAACCTTGCTGGGCGATTTAAGCCTGGGTGAACAACAGATGGTGGAAATCGCCAAAGCGCTGTCGTTTGAGTCCAAGGTGATCATCATGGATGAGCCGACCGATGCGCTGACCGATACTGAAACTGAATCGCTGTTCAGTGTGATCCGCGAGCTGCGTGAGCAGGGCTGTGGCATCGTGTATATCTCACACCGCCTGAAAGAAATTTTTGAAATCTGCGATGACATCACCGTGCTGCGCGATGGCAAATTCATCGGAGAATGCCGGGTTGAGGATACTAACGAAGACGGACTGATCGAAATGATGGTTGGCCGTAAGCTGGAAGAGCAATACCCGCGTATCGATGTCCATCCGAGTAATGATATCTGTCTGGAAGTGATTGGCCTGACTGGTTCGGGCGTGCATGACGTCAGTTTCAACCTCAAACGCGGTGAGATCTTGGGCGTTTCTGGTCTGATGGGTGCAGGCCGTACTGAACTGATGAAAGTGATTTACGGTGCGCTGCCGTCTGAACGCGGTGTGATCAATCTTAACGGCAAAACGGTCAATCCGGTCAGCCCGCAAGATGGTCTGGCAAACGGAATCGCGTATATATCCGAAGACCGCAAAGGTGATGGCCTGGTGCTGGGGCTGTCAGTGAAAGAGAACATGTCGTTGTGCGCACTGGATAAGCTCAGTAAAGGCGTACAAATCCAGCATAGCGAAGAAGTGATTGCGGTGCAGGATTTCATCCAGCTGTTCAATATCAAAACACCGTCACGGGATCAGATCATCGGCAACCTGTCTGGTGGTAACCAGCAGAAAGTCGCGATTGCCAAAGGGCTGATGACCCGGCCAAAAGTGCTGATCCTGGATGAGCCGACCCGCGGTGTGGATGTCGGCGCGAAAAAAGAAATCTACCAACTGATTAATAAATTCAAAGCAGAAGGCATGAGCATCATTTTGGTGTCGTCTGAAATGCCGGAAGTGCTGGGGATGAGCGATCGGATTCTGGTGATGCACGAGGGTCGCATCAGCGGGGAATTCGATGCCGCCCAGGCCAACCAAGAAAATTTACTGGCGTGTGCCGTTGGCAAGACGTTAAACGAGGACGCAGCATGAGTAGCAAAACCATGACCGATTCATCCCCAAACAGCGGTAAGAAGCTGCTGAGTAAAGAGTGGCTGATTGAGCAAAAATCACTGATTGCACTACTGTTTCTGGTAGTGGTGGTCTCCTTTTTAAATCCCAACTTTTT
This sequence comes from Vibrio sp. CDRSL-10 TSBA, assembly GCA_039696685.1. Taxonomy (NCBI): domain Bacteria; kingdom Pseudomonadati; phylum Pseudomonadota; class Gammaproteobacteria; order Vibrionales; family Vibrionaceae; genus Vibrio; species Vibrio sp. CDRSL-10 TSBA. The sequence goes on from CP155565.1 coordinate 1,493,154, forward strand.
TACGGTTGATAACCTGCTTAACATTCTGCGTCAGACGTCAGTCAATGCGATTATTGCGGTCGGTATGACCCTGGTTATTCTGACGGCCGGTATTGATCTGAGTGTCGGTTCGGTGCTGGCGCTGTGTGGCGCGTTTGCAGCCAGCCTGATTGCGATGGAGGTCCCGGTGTTTGTCGCGGTGCCGACTGCCTTGTTGGCGGGTGCGGTACTGGGTGGCATCAGCGGTATTATTATCGCCAAGGGTAAAGTACAGGCGTTTATTGCTACTCTGGTGACCATGACTTTGCTGCGTGGTGTGACCATGGTGTACACCGACGGGCGTCCTATTTCGACCGGTTTTACTGATACCGCGGATGCGTTTGCCTGGTTTGGTACCGGTTATGCGCTCGGTATTCCGGTACCGGTATGGTTGATGGTGGTTGTGTTTGCTGCGGTCTGGTATCTGCTGAATCACACCCGTTTTGGTCGCTACGTGTATGCTCTGGGTGGTAATGAGTCAGCAACCCGCTTGTCTGGTATCAACGTTGACCGGGTAAAAATGGGTGTGTACGCGATTTGTGGCGCTCTGGCGGCACTGGCTGGCATCATCGTTACCTCTCGTCTGTCGTCAGCGCAGCCCACGGCGGGTATGGGTTACGAGCTGGACGCGATTGCAGCGGTAGTGCTGGGTGGTACCAGCCTGATGGGCGGTAAAGGCCGTATTATGGGGACTCTGGTCGGCGCGCTGATCATCGGCTTCCTTAACAACGCCCTTAACCTGCTCGATGTTTCGTCTTACTACCAGATGATCGCTAAAGCGGTGGTTATTCTGCTGGCGGTACTGGTCGACAACAAGAACAAGTAATTCCAAGCGTTCCAAAGCAAGCGGTTATCAATCGAGGTTAGAGGAGTAACCGCTTGAAAATAAATAGTTAAGCTTGATGTATAAGTAAAACTTTAAAATAACTGTGAAACTTTAACATGTATGTGAAACACCGGGCTCAGTCTTACTGAACCGGCCCCCTACAATAAGGACGATGAAAATGAAAAAACTCGCAACCTTGATTTCTGCTGCTCTTCTTTCTTCAACCGTTTCTGTTTCAGCTCAGGCTCAGGACACTGTCGCTATCGTGCTTTCGACGCTGAACAACCCGTTTTTTGTATCGATGAAAGATGGCGCAGAAGCCAAAGCACAGGAACTGGGTTACAACCTGATTGTGCTTGATTCACAAAATGACCCGAGCAAAGAGCTGTCGAACGTGGAGGACCTGACTGTTCGTGGTGTGAAAGCGATCCTGATTAACCCAACGGATTCTGACGCGGTTTCCAATGCTATTCGCATTGCCAACAATTCCAACATTCCGGTTCTGACCCTGGATCGTGGTGCAAGCCGCGGTAAAGTAGTCAGCCACATTGCGTCTGACAACGTGGTTGGCGGCGAAATGGCAGGTCACTACATCATGGAAAAAGTGGGTGAGAAGGCAAAAGTGATTCAACTGGAAGGTATTGCCGGTACGTCTGCAGCGCGTGAGCGTGGTGAAGGTTTCATGAACGCGGTGAATGGCAGCGAAATGCAGCTGATGGCCAGTCAGCCTGCTGACTTCGACCGTACTAAAGGCCTGAACGTAATGGAAAACCTGCTGGCAGCCAACCCGGATGTCCAGGCTGTGTTCGCACAGAACGATGAGATGGCGCTGGGCGCACTGCGCGCAGTACAGGCGTCAGGTAAAGACGTCGTTATCGTTGGCTTTGACGGTACTGACGACGGCATCGCCGCGGTTAAACGTGGCAAACTGGCAGCCACTGTGGCTCAGCAACCGGATCTGATTGGTGCGCTTGGCGTAGAGACTGCCGATCAAGTTCTGAAAGGTGAACAAGTGGATGAGTACATCCCGGTTCCGCTGAAAATCATCGCTGAATAAGCGGCGTTGATTTGATTGTTGTTACTGCTCTCCCTGTGCGGGAGAGCAGTGCAGACAGCTTTAATGCTTCTGAGCGGGTAACATCCCCCTTTATGCTGGCGTTTCGTCTCTGTGGGTTGTCGGTCTTTTCTGCAACAGACTCAAGCATTAAATCTCTCTGTTTCTCAATCATTTATCCATTTTCTTACTTCCTATCAGACTGAGGATAACCTTTATGAACAAGTTGGTGGTATTAGGTAGTGTCAATGCTGACCATGTTCTTCAAGTGCCTTCATTTCCTCGCCCAGGCGAGACGCTGCACGGTCGCAACTATCAAGTTATCCCAGGTGGCAAAGGGGCCAATCAGGCCGTAGCGGCTGCCCGTTTGAATGCCGACATCGGTTTTATTGCCTGTGTGGGTGACGATCCGTTCGGGATCAATATTCGTGAAAGCTTTAAGCTCGACGGCATGGACATCAGCGCCATCAAGATGCAGCCAAACTGTCCGACTGGCATTGCGATGATTCAGGTGTCAGACAGCGGCGAAAACACCATCTGTCTGTCGGCGGAAGCCAACGCCAAGCTGACTGCACAGGTTATTGAAGGCGATTTAGAACGTATTCGCGCCGCCAATTATCTGCTGATGCAACTGGAAACCCCGATGGATGGAATCGTTGCTGCGGCTCAGGCCGCCAAGCAGGCGCGTACGAACGTGATTCTCAACCCGGCACCTGCGCAGGCACTGCCGGATGAACTGCTAAGCTGTGTGGATGTGATTACGCCAAACGAAACCGAAGCTGAAGTGCTGACCGGAATCACCGTCAATGATGATGAGTCAGCGCAGCAGGCCGCCAATGCTCTGCACGCTAAAGGGATTGAAATCGTGATGATTACCCTGGGCGCTAAAGGTGTCTGGCTGAGCCAGAAACGGCCGCGGCGAAATTATCCCTGGCTTTCGTGTTCAGGCGACCGATACCACAGCTGCCGGTGATACCTTCAACGGCGCCTTGGTGACTGGCTTGCTGGAAGATATGCCGCTAGAATCGGCGATTCGTTTTGCCCATGCCGCGGCGGCGATTTCGGTGACCCGATTTGGTGCCCAGACCTCGATTCCGCGCCGCGAAGAAGTTGAAGCGTTTCTGTCTCAGCAAGCGTAAGCGAGCGGACAATCGGCAAGTTCTTAGCTTGGGCAGGAAAGCAGAATAAGCGTACAGGAGAAAATGAC